>NZ_MUZV01000029.1 GCF_002000025.1 Cognaticolwellia aestuarii | reverse complement strand
TGGACTTCCCATAGTTTGCTAGACACCTAATGAGTTACATTGTAACTTCTAAAAAGAGGTGTTTTATGAGCAAAGGCAAACGGTATACCCAAGAATTTAAAATAGAAGCAGTTAAACAAATCACTGAACGTGGTTATTCAGTTGCTGAAGTATCAGAACGATTAGATATTTGTACCAAAACGTTATATCACTGGCGAAGCCAGTTATCAGAGAAACCCAAACAAACCAAATCATCAGATGAACAGCTAAGGATCGCCAAGCTTGAGGCCGAGCTAAAACGTGTCACGGAGGAACGCGACATTCTAAAAAAGGCCGCAAGGTACTTTGCCAGCAACCCCGAGTAAAGTACGCTTTTATTCGTGAGCATCAAAATGAGTTTTCTATTGTTGCGATGTGTAAACTATTTAAGCTACACCGCAGTGGCTTTTATGCATGGTTAAAGAAGCCATTGAGTGACAGAGCAATCGAAGATAATCGTTTGCTTAAGCTTATTAAAGAGTTTTACGTTGCCAGTGGTGGCACTTACGGTAGCCCTTGGATACACGCAGATTTACGTGAAGCTGGTGAGCAATGTAGTGTTAATCGCGTAGCTAAGATCATGCGCCAACATAAACTCAAAGCGCAAATAGGCTATAAACGTCGCCATATTAAAGGCGGTAAAACATCACGCATTGCAGATAACTTGCTGGCTCGTCAGTTTAATCCTCCTGCGCCGAATCAAACTTGGGTAAGTGATATTACTTATGTGAGAACCTATGAAGGCTTCTTGTATGTAGCAACTGTCATGGATTTATTCTCTAGGCGCATCGTAGGCTGGTCGAT
>NZ_MUZV01000027.1 GCF_002000025.1 Cognaticolwellia aestuarii | reverse complement strand
TCACTTTCATTAAGATGAGTGCTCATTGTTAATATTAAAAAGCTTTATTGAGCACGACGGGCTAGTTAATATTGAGTTGGGTGTCCTTAGTGCTGGTTAGTGCTATACCAGCAATGCATACACTCAACCCCAACCACCACCTGTCCAATATAGGGTTTGAGTAGCTTGTGTAACTGATGAGGATCGGCTTTTATTTTCTGATGAACGACTTTATTACCATGTTCATCAAGTTTGCAAACATATAAAAGTCGTGCATGTAGATCGATTCCGCAATAATATTTATGTAAAGTAGTATAGAATTTCATTGAGCTTTCTCCTTTTGGTTTGGTCGCCTTGAAGTTTAGCTCAGTGCTAGACTTCGGGGAGAAGGCTCAATTAGTATCAAGAAAATCAACAAGGACACGTAACAGTTGGCTACGTTTCGCTTCGCTACACAATTTTAGCCAACCATTACTTAGCCTGTTATTTGGGCGTTAGGTGCACAGGAGGTTTATTTGAAATTTCTAGTAATGTTTATAGTTTTGTTATTATCCGGTTGCATTGTCGTGCACGACAAATCCAACGCACCGATAGCTAAAAATGTCGTAGGATCTTTTTACCAAACTGCGAAAAATGGATATTTGTACGAGGCTCGTTGCGCTGATGTAAATGCTTCGGTTCAGTCAACAGAGTGGTGTACTGGTATTCAAGCATTTGACTCGGGTAATGAGAATTTTAAGACACCCATAAATTACAAAGAGTACCTAGCTTCAAAAGAAGAATGGGATAAAAAGCTATTTACTACATTAGCATTTGAAAAACAGCGTTCTATTATTTCGCCATTGCCAAAAGGTTCTATTGTTAAAGTTACCAAGTTGGTTCAATATCCATGGGGCTCAAATGGTTATTATTGGGCAATCAGGGGTTCGTTGGATTTTGACGGTAAAAAAATTGAAGTTGAGTTACCTACTAATTCTGTTTTTGCATTTCCTACTTGGTTAAACGGATACGGTGTTCAAAAAGCACCTCAGTTTAAAGCAGAGTATTTAATAAGGTGCAGTGCTAAAAAGTGCACCTAACAACACGCCCTGAGGTGGACCGCAAGTCCTAAAACTTACTTTCCATCGCATATTTCAACAAGGGAGAACCCTTACGTTTCAGGGCTTAGAAATACGTTGATTCATCATACGCAGTCTTCGTTTTCCAACACCGAAACAGTATTCTTATCCACTTAAAAGCCAGTGCTCTTATAATAGTATTGTGCGGCTTTCCTTTACTTTTTTGTTG
>NZ_MUZV01000026.1 GCF_002000025.1 Cognaticolwellia aestuarii | reverse complement strand
ATTTCAGTGACGCCAGTGTCAGATTTACTTGATGATAATGAAATAGTGACAACGGCAGAAGATACAGCTGTTACCGGCAATGTCTTAGATAATGCCACCAGCACTGATGGTCCGCTCTCAGTAACCAGTTTTACTGTTGCAGGTGTGACTTATACTATTGGCTCAACCGCGGTACTAGCAGAAGGTGAGTTAACCCTCAACGCCGATGGCAGTTACAGCTTTGTTCCGAATGCAAATTACAATGGCCCCGTACCGGTCGTCACCTATACGGTGCTAGATGGTGTCGGTGATGCAACAGATTCAACCTTAACTATTTCAGTGACGCCAGTGTCAGATTTACTTGATGATAATGAAATAGTGACAACGGCAGAAGATACAGCTGTTACCGGCAATGTCTTAGATAATGCGAGTAGCACTGATGGCCCATTGTCGATCACCGAATTCAGTATTGGTGGTGTGACTTATACTATTGGCTCAACCGCGGTATTAGCAGAAGGTGAGTTAACCTTAAATGCTGATGGTAGTTACAGTTTCGTGCCAAATGCAAATTACAACGGCCCCGTACCTGTCGTCACGTATACCGTGGTGGACGGTGTCGGTGATGCAACAGATTCAACCTTAACTATTTCAGTGACGCCAGTGTCAGATTTACTTGATGATAATGAAATAGTGACAACGGCAGAAGATACAGTTGTTACTGGCAATGTCTTAGATAATGCCACCAGCACTGATGATCCATTGTCGATCACCGAATTCAGTATTGGTGGTGTGACTTATACTATTGGCTCAACCGCGGTACTAGCAGAAGGTGAGTTAACCCTTAACGCCGATGGCAGTTACAGCTTTGTACCGAATGCAAATTACAATGGCCCAGTCCCGGTCGTCACCTATACGGTGCTAGATGGTGTCGGTGATGTGACGGATTCGACGTTAACTATTTCAGTGACGCCAGTGTCAGATTTACTTGATGATAATGAAATAGTGACAACGGCAGAAGATACAGCTGTTACTGGCAATGTCTTAGATAATGCCACCAGCACTGATGGTCCATTGTCGATCACCGAATTCAGTATTGGTGGTGTGACTTATACTATTGGCTCAACCGCAGTATTAGCAGAAGGTGAGTTAACCTTAAATGCTGATGGCAGTTACAGTTTCGTGCCGAATGCAAATTACAATGGCCCAGTGCCAGTCGTGACCTATACCGTGATAGACGGTGTTGGTGATGTGACCAATTCGACGTTAACTATTTCAGTCACGCCAGTGTCTGATTTATTTGATGATAATGAAATATTAACAACGGCAGAAGATACTCCGGTTACCGGCAATGTCTTAGATAATGCAAGTAGCACTGATGGCCCATTGTCGATCACCGAATTCAGTATTGGTGGTGTGACTTATACTATTGGCTCAACCGC
>NZ_MUZV01000025.1:0-1743 GCF_002000025.1 Cognaticolwellia aestuarii | reverse complement strand
ATTCTCTACCTAACCACCTGTGTCGGTTTGGGGTACGGTTCCTATATATCTGAAGCTTAGAAGCTTTTCCTGGAAGCATGGCATCAATGACTTCAACTCCGTAGAGTCTCGTCTCGTATCTCAGCGTTAATGAAGTCCCGGATTTACCTAAGACAACCGCCTACATACTTTCACACGGACTACCAACGCCGTGCTCACCTAGCCTACTCCGTCCCTCCTTCGCAATATATAGAAGTACAGAAATATTAATCTGTTTCCCATCGACTACGCGTTTCCGCCTCGCCTTAGGGGCCGACTTACCCTGCCCTGATTAACATGGGACAGGAAACCTTGGTCTTTCGGCGGGGGAGTTTTTCACTCCCCTTATCGTTACTCATGTCAGCATTCGCACTTCTGATACCTCCAGCATGCTTTACAACACACCTTCAACGGCTTACAGAACGCTCCCCTACCACTCAAACCTAAGTTTGAATCCGCAGCTTCGGTGACTAGTTTAGCCCCGTTACATCTTCCGCGCAGACCGACTCGACTAGTGAGCTATTACGCTTTCTTTAAAGGATGGCTGCTTCTAAGCCAACCTCCTAGCTGTCTATGCCTTTCCACATCGTTTCCCACTTAACTAGTACTTTGGGACCTTAGCTGGCGGTCTGGGTTGTTTCCCTCTTCACAACGGACGTTAGCACCCGTAGTGTGTCTCCCGCATATCACTCATTGGTATTCGGAGTTTGCAAAGGGTTGGTAAGTCGGGATGACCCCCTAGCCTTAACAGTGCTCTACCCCCAATGGTGTTCGTGCGAGGCTCTACCTAAATAGATTTCGGGGAGAACCAGCTATCTCCCGGCTTGATTAGCCTTTCACTCCGACCCACAAGTCATCACCGCATTTTTCAACATACGTGTGTTCGGTCCTCCAGTTGATGTTACTCAACCTTCAACCTGCCCATGGGTAGATCGCCGGGTTTCGGGTCTATACCCTGCAACTAAACGCGCAGTTAACACTCGCTTTCGCTACGGCTCCCCTATTCGGTTAACCTTGCTACAGAATATAAGTCGCTGACCCATTATACAAAAGGTACGCAATCACCGGACTAAATCCGGCTCTCACTGCTTGTACGTATGCGGTTTCAGGTTCTATTTCACTCCCCTCACAGGGGTTCTTTTCGCCTTTCCCTCACGGTACTGGTTCACTATCGGTCAGTTAGGAGTATTTAGCCTTGGAGGATGGTCCCCCCATGTTCAGTCAACGTTTCACGTGTGCCGACCTACTCGATTTCATGATAAGTTTATTTTCGTGTACGGGACTATCACCCTGTATCGTGCTACTTTCCAGTAGCTTCCACTAACTTACAAACCACTTAAGGGCTAATTCCCGTTCGCTCGCCGCTACTAAGGAAATCTCGGTTGATTTCTTTTCCTCGGGGTACTTAGATGTTTCAGTTCTCCCGGTTCGCCTCGCTAAGCTATGTATTCACTTAGCGATACCCGCCTTACGACGGGTGGGTTTCCCCATTCGGACATCTTTGGCTATAACGGTTTTTATCACCTCACCAAAGCTTTTCGCAGATTAACACGTCCTTCATCGCCTCTAACTGCCAAGGCATCCACCACATACGCTTAGTCACTTAACCATACAACCCTAAGTAGTCTCGAAAGAAAACAAAGTACAAGAAGGTGACAAAACCTTCCCAATTGTAAAGTCTGACATTTTCACGCACACAAAGTGTGTCTTGAATAAGAGTTGATA
>NZ_MUZV01000024.1 GCF_002000025.1 Cognaticolwellia aestuarii | reverse complement strand
GTTCTAAATTCGGTGGTAATAATGAACCAGTGCGCTGCTGATATATTTAAGCGTTTTAGTATCTCTGGTTGGCTTTGCTCGATAAAGCCATGTTTGTCTTCCCGGATACTACGCCCAGTAATATCCATAAGTTGCAGGTAATCTGTTAGGTCAAACGGTAGGCCTTGGGGCATATCTTCTCTTGGGTTACCAACAAAAGGCAATAGTGTGTGGGGTTGGTTGCTGATATTGTCTGTTTTATTGGCTTTGTGATGGGTTTTCTCACTGGCTTTTGCTTGCTCACAGCGCAGTTTAACGCTGGTGTGGTTTGATGTTTCGGGTGTATCTGCAATATTGGCGCGAACAGGGTTTAAATTAACATAGGCCATACAAGCCACTAGCGCTGTTTCATCTAACAAAGCTTGGGATTTAAATCGCCCTTCCCAAAACCGGCCTTTGCAATCATCTTCTTGGTTGGCCTGACGGGCAACTTTTTCATTGATTTCACGCATAAACCAACTGACGTCAATGAGGCGTTGGCGATATATTTCAGCCGTTGCGTTAACCATATCCACTAGTGGCGTAGCAAGGTTGTCACCATTGAGGTATTGCTGGGTTAATAGCGTACCTTTGTGCAACCGATGCCAGCGCTCAAGTACCTCATTCATGCTCCATTGCTTGGCTTTGTCTTCATCAACAAATAACACCACATGATAATGATTGCTCATCACCGCATAAGCACACATTTCAACAGCAAAAACCGTGGTGAGGAAGTGCAGTTTTTCTTCTATCCAACCTCGCCGATGTTCAAAGCTTTGCCCTGAGTGCTTATCTTCACCGCATAAAAAGGCACGCCTGACACAGCGTGTCATACAGTGATAATAAGGGGTATCCGCTAAACTAATTTGTTGCTTTCTGGGGGTAGTCATCACGCACCTGACATAAATAAGAAAGGGTCATCTGAGCTTAGTACACAGACTAGGTTAGTTCAATTTAGGATGGGTGTCCTTTATATTGGGGAATTAAATCATCCAGATTCAAGCGCAACTCCTAAAGTATGTATAACGCTTTGCTAAGGGGCAATTGACTGTTGGCTAAACTTGCGCGAAGCGCCAAGCCAACTGTTAATTGTCCCAGTGAGTTTACGAACGAACTTGAGCAACTTGTTATGAGCCATTTTTATACACACCATAATAAGTAACACCTGCCTGTACAAGCCCTACAATAATTAATGCAAAAGTTAGCCACTTTGTAGCGCTTGACTGAGCTAAATTATCTCTGTGTCTTTTTTGATCTTCTTCATATTCAGATATTGTCACCAGAGCTTTAGGTGACAGTTTAAAGCCGTATTGAACCGAAGTTAACTCTCCACTCTCGGCAAGTGATTTTAGAAGTAAATCGTTGTACGCAAGTTGTCGAGATTTGTCAGGATGAAACACCCACTTTTGTGTATATAAAAGACCAGATAAAGAAACTGAACTTACAGTAAAATTCCTATTCTCAATTGTTTCTTCAAGAATTAATTTGAGCGTCTCTATCCTTTCAGAGCGCACCAACTCCTTACGATTAAATAAAAATTGTTGAACTTTACCAAGAATAATTTTTAATTTATCCCAAGGTAATATGCCTTCAAAAAAATACTGTACAATTGAAGAGTAACGCAAGTCGTATGTGCCGTAAAAGTGCGTTATATCTAACTCATAGTCAGTGAGCCAAGTCCAAGGAATTGATAGTTCTCCATAATCTTTTTTATTAAGCCAATATTTACCAGTAACTCCTTTCGAATCAATTTCATTACAGAAAATAGTCCAAGATTCGTCTTTAGCTCGAATATAGACAACATTGCAATCAACGCTCTTAGCTTTATCTCCAGATCTAGGAATCCTATCTGGAGCAGGTTTCTTGAGAAGTGATTTAATTATCCATCTTTTGAAGAAATTCACGAGGCTATCCCTAATGGCTCATAACGAATGATATGGACTCCCCTACTAATCGGCATCTATGTGCCATATTGAAAGGTGTTAAATACATTCAATAAAGGAGAGTCCATATGTCCTTAATTAAAGTCGTTGGCATCGATTTAGCCAAACTTGTTTTTAGTATTCATGGTGTTGACCAACATGGCAAGTGTAAATTAAGAAAAACTATCAAAAGAAACAAACTGTTAGCAGAAATAGCAAAGCTACCAAAGTGCATTATTGCCATGGAAGCATGCTCGGGAGCACATTACTGGGCAAGGGAATTCAAGAAACTTGGCCATGATGTTCGCATCATAGCATCTAAATTTGTTATTCCTTATCGTCAAAACGAAAAGAATGACGCCAATGACACCGAAGCTATTTGTGAAGCAGCCACCAGACCAAAGACACGTTTTGTCAGTATCAAAAGCGAAGAGCAACAAGCCGTATTATGTTTGCATCGTATTCGCCAAGGCGCTATCAAAGATAGAACCGCACGGATAAACCGTTTGCGAGGCCTACTCGCCGAATTTGGCATTATCATGCCTAAAGGCCGTTATCCTGCACAAAAAGCCATTGTAGGTATTTTGGAAGATGCTGAAAACAATTTACCCTTCCTTGCTCGTGAATTACTCAATGATTTATGGCAAAGCATTAAAGCCTTGAATGAAGAAGTACTCAAATATGATAGAAAACTATACGCGCTAGCGAATAAAATGAAAGACGCTAAACGCTTAATGAGTATTCCGGGTATTGGTGAAATCACAGCAACCGCTGTCGTTGCTACCGTCAATGATGCAAAACATTTTGACAGTAGTCGTTCCTTTGCCGCATGGATAGGCTTAGTACCAAGGCAGTACTCAACTGGCGGGGTTGCTCGCTTAGGCAGAATTAGCAAGCGAGGCGAGAAACATATTCGTACCTCACTCATTCATGGTGCAAGAGCCGTTATTGCTAACTGTAAAAATAAAACTGACCGCACTAGCCTTTGGGTAAAAGATCTTGTACAGCGACGAGGTTTTAAACGAGCAACGGTCGCATTAGCGGCTAAAAACGCCCGACTAATTTGGGCACTGTTACACTCAGAAAAAGAATATCAGGTAGATTATGTAAAATAATTTCATATGAAGTAAGAGGTTAAACCAAACGGTTAACCCCACCGAGTCTGTGCATTAGCAATTGACGATAACACGGTCAGACCGAGAGCAAGAAAGCCTGTTTAATCGGGAAGAGTTTCTCTAAAGAGAAGACTCTGTTTAACGAATGAGGCATTGCTCAAGCGCAAATCATCAGGGCGATAGCGTAACAAAACTAATAAACGCCGAATGTAGAGCTGCTGTCAGATCTTCTTGTTGTAAGAGATGCTATTGCTTGACAAAGGGGAGTCCATGTAGCCCAATTAACAGGCTAAAAATAGTGGGCTAAACTTGAGCGGAGCGAAAAAGTGACCGCTGTTTTTAGTCCTTGTTTAATTACTTGTTAGCAGTACATTTATGCAATACTAGGTTTGTTAGGTAAAATAACCCAAAGAGCTAAATACAAAAAAACTGTGACTCCGTAAAACAAACTGCCAATAACAAAGCATGCCTGAATTCCGCCTTTATTTAACCCGTAATGATTTGCTAATCCAGAGCAAACACCACCTGCAATAAAAGTTTTACCGCGTGTGAGTTGGTTAGTCCCTGTAGATTTCATATGTACTCCTTGTAATGCTAACAATTTAATAGGAGGCAACTTGCCTCTTTTCCTACCAGAGAGTTTCCACCTTATTTATTTTACATATTAATAACAAATCCTTGCAGCTAATACCACCTCTTAGCTACAGTTAAATACAATGTTTTTGTTTTTAGACGTAATGAGGCAACATACCTCATTTCTTGACTTGGGTGGAAATGCCGCAATACTGTATATAAAAACAGTGTAGTAAGGAAGTTAAAATGAAGACAAAATCACCTTTTCTAAATAGTGTTGTCGAGTACATGTATAGTCGCCATTATGCGAAAAAATCTATCGAGACTTACATTGGTTGGATAGCAGCTTATATACACTTTCACAAAAAGCGTCACCCTGCCTCTATGGGCAATAGTGAAGTTGAGCTATTTTTAAATGATTTAGTCGTCACTAAAAATGTTGCAGCTCGAACACAGGCTACTGCACTTAATTCTCTCGCTTTTTTGTACAAACATATTATACAAAACGAATTAACCTTGGAGTTGAATTTTATTAAAAGCAGCCGTCATCAAAAACTACCTATCGTGTTAACACAGTCTGAAATATCTAGGCTTATGCAACATTTAAGTAAGCGTAATCTTTTGGTTGTTAGTTTATTGTATGGTAGCGGGTTACGCCTCATGGAAGCAGTGAAATTACGGGTTCAAGATATTGATTTTGAATATAAATGTCTTCGTATTTGGCATGGTAAAGGCAACAAGCACCGCATAGTAACCTTAGCACAAGAGTTAATTCCTGCCTTGAGAAATCAAATTTGTCAGGTGGATGAGTACTTACAAATAGATTGAGCAAATAAACTGTACGCTGGAGTATGGATGCCTCACCTGTTAAGTAAAAAGTATCCTCATGCCAACAAGTCACTGCAATGGCAGTTTATATTTCCCTCCCACAAGCTTAGCGTAGATCCAGAAACAGGAGAAATTCGAAGGCATCACTTTGATCACTCCAGCATCAGAAAGGCCGTAAAATCAGCAAGCGTTAAGTCTAAGATCAATAAGCTAGTAACGCCTCACACTTTTCGTCATTCATTTGCTACACACTTATTACAAAGTGGCGCCGATATTCGGACAGTGCAAGCACAATTAGGTCATAGTGACGTTAAAACAACTCAAATTTATACACATGTATTACAACAGGAGCTAACGGTGTTACTAGTCCATTAAGTCATTTACAATGACGTAACTGAATGATCAAGTAATGAGACGTTTTTGGAATTTGATGAATTGGAATTAGAATTGAAAAAATTTAAATAAATTGGCGGAGTGGACGGGACTCGAACCCGCGACCCCCGGCGTGACAGGCCGGTATTCTAACCAACTGAACTACCACTCCGCGTATTTATTTTGAGTTTAAGGACTCGTTCCTTTGAAACAATTGGCGGAGTGGACGGGACTCGAACCCGCGACCCCCGGCGTGACAGGCCGGTATTCTAACCAACTGAACTACCACTCCACACA
>NZ_MUZV01000023.1 GCF_002000025.1 Cognaticolwellia aestuarii | reverse complement strand
CGTGTTGTAGCACGTTAACTTACACAATAGTTTTATCATGGTGAGGTGTCCGAGTGGCCGAAGGAGCACGCCTGGAAAGTGTGTAAGGCGCAAGCCTTCGAGGGTTCGAATCCCTCCCTCACCGCCATATTTTATCTAATAAATAACAAACTTTCCTATTCTAATTGATTCCACAACATAGATAGCCACTCCAATTTAGATTATTAGCCAATAAAAACACCATGGTGAATTTTTAAATCTATATGATTAAACGCTAATGAGAGCTGACTTTACAGTCTTTAAAATCTCTTCTCTGTTTGATGGTTTTATGATGTAGCCTTTTAGCCCGTAATGAGCCCATTTTTTTACATTTTCTTTGTTTTTATTACCGGTTAATGCAATAACGGGAATGTCTATTCCTTGTGACAATTGTCGTATTTGTTTGGTCGCATTTAACCCATCAAGGTTTGGCATAAATAAATCCATGATAATTAAATCGAATGTATTGTCTTTAATTATTTTGAGTGCTTGCAGACCGTCTTCTGCTTCGGTGATTTCATAGCTCTCTTTACCTAGTACGCTTTTTAGCAGCTCTCTATACAAAGCATTATCTTCAACAATTAGCACTTTTTTCTTATTCCCTTCAACTGCGACAGCTTCAGTTATTGGTGCTATACATTGCTCACTTTCTCCAGTATCACTGCTGGGATCCTCTGTTTCGTCTCTTTTTTTCAATGAAGGGGTATGATGTATTAACCCTTTGCTTCCTCCTGAGGCTTCTGCGTGCTTTTCTTTCTCTTGTTCATTATCTAACTCTTCTTTAAGTGTGTTTCTGTTTTTTATCGAAGGTACGTGGTGTATTAAGCCTTTGGATTTAGTCGCCGCTGTTTTTATTGCTATTTGCTGAGTAAGTAATTGTTGAATGATATTGTCTAAGCTGGTTTTTATATCATCCTCAAGATGTTTTAATAATGGGTCTACACAGTTTTGCTTTATCGAAGAAATTAACTCTTGTGGTGATGAACTTAGCTGTTCATCACTAATTTTTGACTTGCTAATATCTAACTGTTCGACTTGTTCTATACCATTATCTAGTTTATCTAACCTCTCAAGTAAATCGCGTTTACATTGGCTACTCTCATCTATTAGTCTTGTGATGTCTTCATCAAACTGTTCAAAGGTTGCACTGTTAAATTCATCAATAGAGTCCTTAACTTTGCATTGCACTAAGCCGCTTTGGATGATCATCAATAGCCTTAACTTTTCAAACAATGGTTGGAAGATAAAGTAGTTATCAAAAAGGCCTTTCATACAGCAACGAAAAGCGAGACCAGACTCTTTGTTTTTACAAAGTAAAATAGCAAAATGCTGACTTTTTAAATGCTGTTCGGCCAAAAGTTCAGAATAATACTCTATACATTTATCAACTGTTGATAAGGCAAATATGATGATTGAAGGCTTAGTTTCATCAAGGAAGTTATTAGTATCATCATCTAAAAGAATCGCTCTGTAATCATTAATGTTATTGGAAATGATTGTTGATATACCTGATATATCGTCTTCTTTTTCGAAAACCATTACCACTTGTGGATGACGTGTTGAAAGTGGGGCTGATTTAATTTTCATCTATAATCACCTTATACACTTGCTTTATTGCGTTGTTTATCAAAATTATGTATTCCTTACATTTTTCTTTGTCATGCGAAGCACTAATTTCTTCAAGCTTCTCTAATAAAGCTGCAGTTTGTTCAGCACCAATAGCATGCGCTGAGGTTTTTAAAAAATGTGCAGTTTCTTTTATTTCCGTAAAGTTATTTGTATTATATTGCGTGATTATTGTCTTCATTGCTTGATGTGCTTGCTTTATAAAGTCAACTTCAAATTGTTTAATCGTTTCTGGTTCGTTGCCAATTAAATTGATCATGACATCTTTATTTAAAACTTGTGCTTGGTCTTTACTCATGTGGATACCACTTCTTTAATATTGTGCGCAGATCACTTTGTTGAATAGGTTTGCTGACAAAGTCATTCATACCAGAGTCATAACAATGTTGTGAATCTCCTGTCATAGCAGCACCAGTAACAGCAACTATGGGGATGGCTGTTTTGTTGTGAACTGCTTCTAACTCTCTAATACCCCGAGTCATCTCATAGCCATCCATAATCGGCATATGGCAGTCCGTAATTATTAATTTATAGTCACCACTTTGCCATTTAATTTTCCCATCATCACCATTGTCTGCGACATCGCAGTGATAACCAATATTTTTTAATTGCATGGTAATAAGTTTCTGGTTCATTGGATTGTCTTCAACAACTAAAATACCGGTTTTCAATTTGTGATTATTTTGTTTGATGTTTTTTTGAGCTTTGTTTGTTGTACCATCTGATACTGCTGTTAACTGCTCTAAGTCTAAATCTAAATCTAGGTCTAAATCTAGGTCTAAATTGTCGATATTAATCTCTAAACTTTGTTGCTTTGTTTGATAAATGTTTTCAATTAAAAGTCGTCGGGTCAGTGACTCTATATTTATCAGTCTAGTTTTATTAAATTTCTGGCGGCCTCGTTCCATATCTTGAGTCGTTAAGGTAATTATTATATTTTGATATTGTCTGATATCGTGAAGTAGGGCGGTTAACCTTTCTTCTTCCTTAAATAAATCATTGATAATAATTAAGATAACATCGCTTTTTTCTGGGGATATTGCATCTTTCGGGGGCGTAACCGACGTTACATTAGCACCTTCTCTAATTAAGTGGTTTTTGATGCGCATTTCTCTTTCATTGTCCTGAATTGTAAAGCTAACCATTTTCACGTGAATAGAGTCAAGTTCGGTGATATCCATTGCTCTAGTTTCTTGAGATTTCCAGAAAGGGATATCAACATCAAATGTTGAGCCTAAATTTAGCTCACTGGTTAAGGTTATTCGACCTCCCATCAAATTTGATAGTTTTCCGCAAATAGCTAAACCTAATCCAGTACCACCATATTTTCTTGTGGTTGAGCGCTCAGCCTGAGTAAATGGCTTGAAGAGATTCTGTTGGTTTTCTTTGTTAATACCAATACCATTGTCGCTTATTTTAAAATTGACATTGCTAACGTAGTCATTTTTCTCTATTTCATCAATTGTAAGTGTGACAACGCCTTTTTTTTCTTTTGTTGTCGTGGTGAATTTTAATGCATTGCCAATTAGGTTAAATAAAATTTGCCTAACACGCATCGCATCTCCTTTAACAAAGTGTGGTAAGAAAGGTGACTCAACAACATTAAGGGTAATATCGCTTTTGATCGCTACGGGAATATAAACTTTAATAACATTATCTACTATTTCAGATATCGAGAAAGTTAGCTCTTCAATGTCTAGTTTACCAGCCTCTATTTTGTTGATGTCTAAAATATCATTTAGAATAAATACGAGGTTTTCGGCTGAGGTTTTTGCAGTATCTATAAGATCTTTTGCTTCATAATCTTGCTTAGTTGACTGTAGTAGATCGAGTGAGCCGATAACCGCATTCATCGGAGTTCGCAGTTCATGGCTCATCATAGACAAAAATTCAGTTTTTATTTGGCTCGCTTTTTCAGCTTTAATTTTGGCTTGCTCTAACTCAAGTGTTCGCTCATTAACCCTTTCTTCTAGTTTTAAATTAAGGTTTTTTAACTTTCTTTGGGTACTCTGTATTGGGGTTTCATCAAAAAAAATGCCATCAATACGATAATTCTCATTGTTTTCATTCTGCCTAACGCGTCCTCTACCTATAAAGTATCTTGTTTTGCCATTTGCCAGAACGGCACGAAAGCTTTCTGAAAATATCTTGCCGGTTTCTAATGAGTTTAACAAAGTAGAGGTAACTCTCATTTCATCATCTGGGTGCAAACAAGTAGCCCACTTATCGAAATCATCTATGCCAGGAGCCTTATCTTCGAAACCAAACATTTGTCTTGTTAATAAGTCCCAACTCCAAACCCAGTCGTTGTGTAAGTTTAATTCAGCGTACCAAGTGCCTACTTTACTTATTTCCATAGCAATATTATTACTTTCAATTGCATTATTTAATTCGTGAACAATTTTTTTTCTGTGGCTGCAATCAGAAAGTGTCCCCATAGTACATATTGGCTGATTGTCATTAAAAAAGGTTTCACCTTTAATGCTGAACCAATGAATTTCATTTTCTAATAACATACGAAATTCAAAGTTTAATGGTGTTAAGGAGTTAATATGGGTTTTAAGGTTATTACTGAAAAGTAATTGGTCTTCTATGTAAATAGCATTAATAAACATTTTCCAGGTAAGTTGTTGTTCTGTATTAATCTGGATGATTTCTTTAAATTTATTTGAAAAAGTAGCTTCTTTCTCATTAATGTTGTACTCCCATATCCCAAAATTAGTTGCAGATATGGTATCTGTAAGCCTAGAAAGTGACTTTTCTATTTCCCAATAGTCGTGTTGCCAGTTTTTTTCTTTGGTAAGTAATACCCAATAAAATTGACCAGAAATATTACCGTTGATATTCAACCGCATTATTTTATTTATATTTCGACTTTCACTTGCATAAATGTAAATTTGAGAATTGTTTGTAATGGTGTTCTTGGGGTTATTTTCTAAAGGGGTGAAATACTCTAATAAATATTTTTGCTCAATATCATCTGCTGAAACATTAAGAAATTTGGTAAGAGCACTATTAACCGCTTTAATAAGTCCCTTGCTATCTATTAACAACATTGGGAAAGTGTTGTTGTGTAGCAATCTAAGTGACTCATTCAACGTATATTTATCCTTATATATAGGTTTTTAAATTTTTTGCACTATTGTGAATAATGATAGTCGTTAATTATTTATATGCTAAATAAATTGTGTATATGGCTTAATATAGGTAGTTAATGAGTTGCAGGTTTAAACTCACTATTTAGCAATACCTTGGGCTGGTTTAACAGTTTACCCACGCTTGAAAGGCGATGAGCTTTTTATTATGACGAAATTAACCATGAAATATTTCGCTTTTTATTAACTAATAACAACAGAAATAAATCATTTTAGTTTTATAATTGAGCTGTTGGCTTAATTAATCAGCAAACAGTCGCATTTCTGTAATTTAATTGCAATTAGCGGTTGACGCGGGGCGATAAATCTCTAAAATGCGCTCCACTTCTTCGGGACAAGTCGAAGAGGCGGTTT
>NZ_MUZV01000022.1 GCF_002000025.1 Cognaticolwellia aestuarii | reverse complement strand
TGTGGCATTGGACCATCTGTAGCAGCAACTACTAAGATAGCACCATCCATTTGTGCTGCACCTGTGATCATGTTTTTGATGTAATCAGCATGGCCTGGGCAATCTACGTGTGCGTAGTGACGTGTTTCTGTATCGTACTCGATGTGAGAAGTATTAATAGTAATACCACGCTCACGCTCTTCTGGAGCATTATCGATTTGTGCGAAATCTTTAACTTCACCACCGTGAACTTTTGTAAGTACAGCAGAGATAGCAGCTGTTAAAGTTGTTTTACCGTGATCGACGTGACCGATAGTACCAACGTTAACGTGCGGTTTATTACGTTCAAATTTTTCTTTAGCCATTTTTCAATTACCTTAAAGTTTATTAAAAGCGCAGCCAATTAGACCGAGCCAGACTTTCACTAACTATAAGTGAGTGCCTTACTAAGATTCAATTATTTTGTCGGCAACAGCTTTAGGTGCTTCGCTATACTGCTGAAACTCCATCGAGTATGATGCACGACCTTGTGTTGCACTACGCAGAGCCGTAGCATAACCAAACATTTCCGATAGTGGTACAGTTGCATTCACTACCTTAGAACCAGCTGGACCTTCGTCCATGCCATCGATCATACCGCGACGACGATTTAAATCGCCCACGACATCACCCATGTTTGCTTCTGGCGTGATAACTTCAACTTTCATCATCGGCTCAAGAATTACTGGTGACGCATTTAGCGCACCTTGTCTGAAGCCCATTGATGCAGCGACCTTAAACGCCATTTCGTTTGAATCGACATCATGAAAAGAGCCATCATAAAGCGTAACTTTAATGTCCAATAACGGATAACCCGCTAAAACACCACTGTCCATTTGCTCACGACAACCTTTTTCGACTGCTGGTATATATTCTTTTGGAACACAACCGCCAGTTGTTTCATCGACAAACTCGAATCCTCCGCCTTCAGGCAAAGGTTCCATTCTCAACCAAACATGACCGAATTGACCACGACCACCTGATTGACGAACAAATTTACCTTCCACTTCTACAGATGAACGAATAGTTTCGCGATAAGCCACTTGTGGATTACCAACATTACATTCAACGCTAAATTCGCGCTTCATACGTTCAACTAAAATATCGAGGTGCAATTCCCCCATACCAGAAATGATGGTTTGACCCGTTTCTTCATCAGAGACTACTCTAAATGATGGGTCTTCTGCGGCCAACTTTCCTAGCGCAATACCCATTTTTTCTTGGGCAGCGACAGTCTTTGGCTCAACTGCTACAGAAATAACTGGTTCAGGAAAAACCATACGCTCAAGTGTGATCACATGATTCGCATCACATAAAGTATCACCTGTAGTGACATCTTTAAGACCAATAGCCGCAGCTATATCACCAGCACGTACTTCTTTAATTTCCTGACGGTCATTTGCATGCATTTGAACAATACGACCTAAACGCTCTTTTTTGCCTTTAACAGGATTGTATATACTGTCACCAGTTTTTACTACACCTGAATAGACACGAAAGAATGTTAACGTACCGACAAATGGGTCAGTCGCAATTTTAAATGCTAAAGCAGCAAATGGTGCTTTATCATCAGCTTCACGACAGCCTTCAGTTTCGTTTTTGTCATTATTAATACCTGTAATCGCCTTTACATCTATTGGCGAAGGTAAAAATTCAATGACTGCATCAAGTACTGCTTGTACGCCTTTATTTTTGAAAGCAGAGCCACAAGAACAAAGGACAATTTCATTGTTTAGCGTACGTGTTCGTAGTGCAGATTTAATTTCTGCTTCGGATAAATCACCTTCTTCAAGGTATTTATCCATTAATTCTTCAGAGGCTTCAGCTGCTTCAGAAACAAGTTTTTCATGCCATTCATCGGCTTGTTCTTGCATATCTGCAGGAATATCTTCATAAGTGAAGGTCATGCCCTGGTCATTTTCATTCCAGTTAATGGCTTTCATCTTAACTAAGTCGATAACACCGGCAAAGTTTTCTTCCGCACCAATAGGTAAGTTAATTGGCACTGCATTAGCTTCTAAGCGAGAATTGAGTTGTTCAACAACGGATAAGAAATCGGCTCCCGTTCGATCCATCTTATTGACAAATACTAAACGAGGAACGGAATATTTCTCCATTTGACGCCAAACAGTTTCTGTTTGTGGCTGAACTCCTGAAGATGCACATAATACTAATACCGCACCATCTAATACACGCAGAGATCTTTCTACTTCGATAGTAAAATCTACGTGACCAGGGGTATCGATGATATTAATGCGGTGGTCTTCAAATTGTGCTTCCATCCCTTTCCAGAAACAAGTTGTAGCCGCAGAGGTAATAGTAATACCTCGCTCTTGCTCTTGCTCCATCCAGTCCATGGTAGCTGCGCCATCATGAACTTCACCGATCTTATGAGAAAGACCAGTATAGAAAAGTACCCTTTCTGTTGTTGTCGTTTTACCGGCATCGACATGAGCACAGATACCAATATTTCGGTAACGCTCAATAGGGGTTATACGTGCCACAATTACATCCTCTTTCTGAGATTTTTCTCAGATTATAAAACAGTTGTGGCTATCATTCAGTATCCATTTTGATACTAGATGATAACCACGGCATAACACTCTCAACTACCAAACTAACAATGACTGCTAGTTGATAGCTTCTACCAACGGTAGTGAGCGAATGCTTTGTTAGCTTCAGCCATACGGTGAACGTCTTCACGTTTCTTAACCGCTGAACCTTTGCTGTCAGACGCATCTAACATTTCGTTAGCTAGGCGCTGAGCCATTGATTTTTCACCACGTTTACGAGCTGCTTCAACTAACCAACGCATGGCTAGTGCATTACGACGCACTGGACGTACTTCAACTGGAACTTGGTATGTAGAACCACCAACACGACGTGATTTAACTTCCACTTGTGGGCGGATGTTATCAAGTGCTGTTTCGAATAACTCAAGGTGAGTTTTTTCAGAGTTCTTTTCAGTCAAAATGTCTAATGCACCGTAAACAATTTTTTCTGCAGTAGATTTTTTACCATCAACCATAAGGATGTTGATGAATTTTGCTAAAAGTTCGTTATGGAACTTAGGATCTGGCAATATTTTTCGTTGCCCTACGACGCGTCTTCTTGGCATCTTAATTCTCCGTTATATTCAGGATAAACCCAAAATGTAATATGTTATTTGGCCTTACTTAACGTTTCTATTCTTTAGCTCATTCATTTCATAAGCTAAGAAAGGGAAACTTAAGATTTAGGTCGTTTAGCACCGTATTTAGAACGGCCTTGTCTTCTGTCGCTTACACCTGAACAATCTAGTGCACCACGAACGGTGTGGTAACGCACACCTGGTAAATCTTTAACACGACCACCGCGAATCAAAATAACGCTATGCTCTTGTAAGTTGTGACCTTCACCACCGATGTATGAAGTTACTTCGAAGCCGTTAGTTAAACGAACACGAGCAACTTTACGTAGTGCTGAGTTAGGTTTTTTTGGTGTAGTTGTATACACACGAGTACATACGCCACGACGTTGAGGACAAGCTTGTAACGCTGGAACGTTACTTTTTGTTACTTGTCTTACACGTGGTTTACGTACTAATTGGTTAATAGTTGCCATTAAATAGCTCCCGATTAGTTAAATTTGTGTAAATTCCAATCAATGGGGAAATTTACACCCTTATAAACGTGAAAATCCGCGACTCTAGATTCAATACACAATGGTACGGAATATAGGGTCGCGGAATTCTATAGGTCAAGCTTTAACCTGTCAAGCTTTACTCGCATTAGACAGGCTAATCATCTGCTTTTAACCGATTTAGCTTTACTATTCACTCGTAGAGCTTAAATCTGCATTTAAAGCGTCAGTTAATGCTTGCGCTGCTTCATCAGCTGATACAGTTACTTCTTCAACAGGAACAGCGTTTTTAGCACGCGCACGTTCTTGATGGTAAGAATAACCAGTACCGGCTGGGATTAAGCGTCCAACAATAACGTTTTCTTTCAAGCCACGAAGTGTGTCTTTCTTACCAGCTACCGCTGCCTCAGTAAGTACACGCGTTGTTTCTTGGAAAGATGCCGCTGAAATGAATGATTCAGTTGCTAAAGATGCTTTAGTGATACCCATCATTTGCATTTCATATTCAGCTGGTTGCTTACCTGCAGCTTCTAACTCACGATTTGAGATGTTTACACGTGCAACTTCAACGATTTCACCTTTCAGGAAGTTACTATCACCTGCATCTAAGATCTCACACTTGCGGATCATTTGACGCACGATAACTTCGATGTGCTTATCGTTAATTTTAACACCTTGTAAACGGTATACTTCTTGTACTTCGTTAACAATGTAATTAGCAACTGGTGCTACGCCACGTAAACGTAAGATATCATGTGGAGACTCTGGACCATCGGCGATTACTTCACCTTTAAGTACAGATTCACCTTCAAACACGTTCAATTGACGCATTTTAGGAATCATCTCTTCGTATACTTCACCACTCGGTTGAGTAATTAATAAACGTACTTTACCTTTCGTTTCTTTACCGAAACCGATAATACCTGTTTTCTCAGCTAATATAGCTGGTAGTTTAGGCTTACGCGCTTCAAATAAATCAGCTACACGTGGTAAACCACCGGTAATATCACGAGTTTTCGATGAAGCTTGTGGAATACGTGCTAACGCATCACCAACACCAACTTCCGCACCATCTTCCAAGTTAACAATTGCGTTACCTGGTAAGAAGTATTGTGCTGGAATTTCTGTACCCGCGATCATTACGTCATTGCCTTTAGCATCAACCAATTTAACCATAGGGCGCATTTCTTTACCCGCAGAGTTACGTTGACCTGCTTCAGTTACAACGATACTTGATAGACCGGTAAGTTCATCAGTTTGGCGAACCATAGTAACACCATCAATCAATTCAACGAATTGAACCTTACCACCTACTTCAGTGATAATTGGATGCGTATGTGGATCCCAGTTAGCAATGATATCGCCTGCGTTGATAACTTCGCCATCTTTCTTACTAAGAATGGTACCATAAGGCACTTTATAGCGTTCTTTCTCACGACCTAACTCATCAATTACCGTCAGTTCAGATGAACGTGATGTAATCACTAAGTGATCTTCAGAGTTAGTTACAAACTTAGCATTTTGTAATTTCAGTGTACCTGTGTTTTTAACTTGTACGCTGTTTTCAGCTGATGCACGAGATGCAGCACCACCGATGTGGAACGTACGCATGGTCAGCTGTGTACCAGGTTCACCAATTGATTGTGCTGCCACAACACCAATCGCTTCACCTTGGTTGATCATATGACCACGAGCCAAGTCACGGCCGTAACAATGAGCACAAATACCAAAGTCAGTTTTACAAGTAATGATTGAACGCACTTTCATTTGATCAATTGAATTTTCTTCAATGAAATCACATAAAGCTTCGTCAATTAATGTATTACGTGGAAGTAATACTTCATCAGTACCTGGTTTAACAACATCTTCTGCGACTACACGACCAAGAACACGCTCACGAAGTGGTTCAACAACATCACCACCTTCAATTAATGGTGTCATTAACAAGCCATCATGTGTACCACAATCATGTTCAGTAACGACTAAATCTTGTGCTACATCAACTAATCGACGGGTCAAGTAACCCGAGTTAGCCGTTTTCAATGCCGTATCAGCCAAACCTTTACGCGCACCATGTGTTGAGATGAAGTATTGTAATACGTTCAAACCTTCACGGAAGTTAGCGGTGATTGGTGTTTCGATGATTGAACCATCTGGCTTAGCCATCAAACCACGCATACCGGCTAACTGACGAATCTGTGCAGCACTACCACGTGCACCTGAATCGGCCATCATATAGATTGAGTTGAAAGAGTCTTGCTCTTCTGGCTCACCGTCACGGTTAATAACAGTTTCTTTCGATAAGTTGTCCATCATCGCTTTCGAGATTTTTTCGTTGGCAGATGACCAAATATCAATAACTTTGTTGTACTTCTCACCCTGTGTTACAAGACCTTGCTCGAACTGGGTTTGAATTTCTTTAACTTCTTCTTCTGAATCTTCGATAATAGTGTATTTCGCTTCCGGAATAACCATATCGTCGATACCAACTGAAGCACCTGCGATCATCGCATAATGGAAACCTGTGTACATAATGTGGTCAGCAAAGATAACAGTATCTTTTAGACCTAAATTACGGTACGCATGGTTAATCAGTTTTGAAATAGGCTTCTTGCCCAACGGCTGATCAATAAGATCATAAGGCATACCGTCTGGACAAACTTGCCATAAAATTGCACGGCCAACTGTGGTATCACGTAAGGTAGTTTTAGGTTCAAATACACCTTCACTATTACGAACATGTTCGGTAATACGAATTTTAACGCGAGCATGAAGTTCAGCAACACCCGTACGATAAGCTTTTTCGGCTTCTTTCGTATCGGTAAATACCATGCCTTCACCTAAACCATTTACGCGATCACGTGTTAGGTAATATAAACCTAAAACAACATCTTGCGATGGTACGATGATTGGGTCACCGTTAGCTGGTGAAAGAACGTTGTTCGTTGACATCATCAACGTACGCGCTTCCATTTGTGCTTCGATTGTCAACGGTACGTGTACCGCCATTTGGTCACCATCGAAATCGGCGTTATATGCCGCACAAACCAATGGATGCAAATGAATCGCTTTACCTTCAATTAATACAGGTTCAAACGCTTGGATACCCAATCTATGAAGAGTTGGTGCACGGTTAAGCATAACCGGATGTTCACGAATAACTTCGTCTAATACATCCCAAACTTCAGCGCCTTCACGTTCAACTAATTTCTTAGCTGCTTTAATCGTTGTAGCTAAACCACGTGCTTCTAATTTACCGTAGATAAATGGCTTGAATAGCTCAAGTGCCATTTTCTTAGGTAAACCACACTGGTGTAAGCGTAGCGTTGGACCAACGGTGATTACTGAACGACCAGAATAATCAACACGTTTACCCAATAAGTTCTGACGGAAGCGACCTTGCTTACCTTTAATCATATCGGCAAGAGATTTAAGAGGACGTTTGTTAGAACCAGTAATTGCGCGACCACGACGACCATTATCTAATAATGCATCAACAGATTCTTGCAACATACGTTTTTCGTTACGTACGATAATATCTGGTGCTACTAGATCTAGAAGACGTTTTAGACGATTGTTACGGTTGATTACACGACGGTATAAGTCATTTAAATCAGACGTTGCAAAACGGCCACCATCCAATGGTACCAATGGACGTAAGTCCGGTGGTAAAATTGGTAAAACGTTCATGATCATCCACTCAGGTTTGTTACCTGAAGCTGCGAATGCTTCCATTAATTTTAAACGTTTAGTGATTTTCTTGCGTTTAGTTTCGCTACCAATCTCTGGTAATTCTTCACGCATTTGCGCTACTTCACCGTCAAGATCGATTTGTTGCAATAACGCAAGTACCGCTTCCGCACCCATTAGGGCGTCAAACTCATCGCCGTGCTCTTCTAACGCGTCAAGATATTCTTCTTCCGTTAGGATCTGGCTTTTCTCTAATGTTGTCATACCTGGCTCGGTAACAACATAAGATTCAAAGTAAAGCACGCGCTCAATATCACGTAATGTCATGTCTAGTAATAGACCGATACGCGATGGTAATGATTTTAAAAACCAAATGTGAGCAACTGGGCTTGCTAATTCGATATGACCCATACGATCACGACGAACTTTTGTTAATGTAACTTCAACGCCACATTTTTCACAAATAACACCACGATGCTTCAGACGTTTATATTTGCCACAAAGACATTCATAGTCTTTAACTGGACCAAAAATACGCGCACAGAACAAGCCATCTCGTTCTGGCTTAAAAGTACGATAGTTAATCGTCTCAGGTTTCTTTACTTCACCAAATGACCATGAACGAATCATGTCAGGCGAAGCTAGTCCGATGCGAATACCATCGAACTCTTCTGTTTGATTTTGTTGCTTAAGAAACTTAAGTAAATCTTTCACACTCTATCTCCTGTCGGAGTTAAATACCGGAGAGAACAGTTTCCTGCTCTCTCCCTGTACTGACTTTCAGCGCTAGCTCAATGTCAGCAATGTAGCTTAAGGTAGCCTAGTCCTGATCTAATTCGATGTTGATACCCAACGAACGAATTTCTTTCAACAATACATTGAATGATTCAGGGATACCCGGTTCCATTCTGTGATCACCGTCAACTAAGTTTTTGTACATCTTAGTACGACCGTTAACATCATCAGATTTAACCGTTAACATTTCTTGCAAGGTATAAGCAGCACCGTATGCTTCTAGTGCCCACACTTCCATCTCACCGAAACGCTGACCACCAAACTGTGCTTTACCACCTAATGGTTGTTGCGTTACAAGACTGTAAGAGCCTGTAGAACGCGCATGCATTTTGTCATCAACCAAGTGATTCAGTTTCAACATATACATGTAACCAACAGTTACCGGACGCTCAAATTCACGACCTGTACGGCCATCAGTAAGAGTGAACTGGCCACTTTCAGGCATATCAGCAAGTTTAAATAACTCTTTAATTTCTTTCTCGCTTGCACCATCAAATACTGGTGTAGCAATCGGAAGACCTGCTCGTAGGTTACCCGCTAGACGCATAATTTCATCATCAGAGAATGAATCAATATCTACGTTTTGACGAGATTCGCCTAAGTTGTAAACTTCTTTCAAGAATTCACGTAATTTCTGAATTTCTTGTTGAGCTTCCAACATGCGGTTAATTTTTTCACCAATACCACGTGCAGCCATACCTAAATGGGTTTCTAGGATCTGACCGATGTTCATACGTGAAGGTACACCCAATGGGTTAAGCACAACATCAACGGGTACACCGTGCTCATCGTATGGCATATCTTCAACAGGTACTACGTTTGAAATAACACCTTTGTTACCATGACGACCAGCCATTTTATCACCTGGCTGAATGCGACGTTTAACCGCTAAGTATACTTTAACGATTTTTAATACGCCTGGTGCTAAATCATCACCTTGCGTGATCTTACGACGCTTAACTTCATACTTCTTATCAAAGTCAGCTTTAATATTGTCGTATTGCTCAGCAATTTGCTCAAGCTCTGACTGTTGACCTTCATCAGCTAAGTTTTGAACTAACCACTTATCACGTGACATGCTATTAAGATCAGACTCATTTAAACCTGATGCTAACAATAATTTTTTAGCACGTGCGTAAATACCATCTTCTAAAATGCTGAACTCGTCACCCAAGTCTTTCTTAACTTGTTTAAGTTGCATTTCTTCGATTTCAACAGCACGAGCATCTTTTTCTACACCGTCACGTGTGAAGATTTGTACATCGATGATAGTACCTGAAACAGAGTTAGGTACGCGTAAAGAGCTGTCTTTAACATCAGCCGCTTTTTCACCAAAGATGGCACGTAAAAGTTTTTCTTCTGGCGTTAATTGCGTTTCACCTTTAGGAGTAACTTTACCCACCAAGATGTCGCCACCATTAACTTCAGCACCAATGTAAACAACACCTGCTTCATCTAATTTAGAGAGTGCAGATTCACCAACATTTGGAATATCAGCAGTAATTTCTTCACTACCAAGCTTAGTATCACGAGCAATACAGGTTAACTCTTGAATATGAATCGTGGTAAAACGATCTTCAGTAGCAACACGCTCAGATAACAACATTGAATCCTCAAAGTTGTAACCATTCCAAGGCATGAAAGCAATACGCATGTTTTGACCAAGTGCCAATTCACCCATATCGGTTGAAGGACCATCAGCTAACACATCACCACGAACCACTGGCTCAGCCATACGACACAATGGACGCTGGTTAATACAAGTGTTTTGGTTTGAGCGGGTGTATTTAGTTAAGTTGTAAATATCAATACCAGCTTCACCAGCTACCATTTCATTTTCATTAACTTTTACAACAATACGTGATGCATCAACGTAATCGATAACACCGCCACGTTTTGCTACAACTGTTACACCAGAGTCAACCGCTACAATTTTCTCCATACCGGTACCAACAAGTGGCTTATCCACAATTAATGTTGGAACCGCTTGACGTTGCATGTTCGAGCCCATTAAGGCACGGTTAGCATCATCGTGTTCTAGGAACGGAATCAATGACGCCGCTACTGATACGATTTGTTGTGGAGAAACATCCATATACTGAACTTGGTCAGCAGACATTAAGGTAAATTCGTTTTTATGACGACAAGCTACCAGGCCATCAACTAATTTACGATCGGCATCAACTTCAGCCGTTGTCTGTGCGATGACAAAGTTACCTTCTTCAATTGCAGAAAGGTAATCGATTTCGTCTGTGATATAGCCATCAACAATTTTACGGTATGGTGTTTCTAAGAAACCATAATCATTAGTACGTGCGTAACATGAAAGTGAGTTGATCAAACCAATGTTTGGTCCCTCAGGGGTTTCAATCGGACATACACGACCATAATGCGTTGGATGAACATCACGTACTTCAAAACCTGCACGCTCACGAGTCAAACCACCTGGCCCTAAAGCAGAAATACGACGCTTATGCGTTACTTCTGATAACGGGTTGTTTTGATCCATAAATTGTGACAATTGTGATGAACCGAAGAATTCTTTAACGGCAGCAGAAATCGGCTTAGCATTAATTAAATCTTGTGGCATGATCGCATCTAAATCACCAAGACTTAAACGTTCACGAACAGCACGTTCAACACGAACTAAACCAACACGGAATTGGTTTTCAGCCATTTCACCAACACTACGGATACGACGGTTACCTAAATGGTCAATATCATCCACTTCACCTTTACCGTCACGAATGTCGATCAAGGTTTTCATAACTGAAATGATATCTTCTTTAGTTAAAACACCAGTACCGACATCATCAGCGTTACCGACACGACGGTTGAACTTCATGCGACCTACTGTTGATAAGTCATAACGCTCTAGTGCAAAAAATAAATTATTAAATAATGTATCTGCAGCGTCTTTTGTTGGTGGCTCACCAGGACGCATCATACGATAGATTTCAACTAATGCTTCTAGGCGGTTAGTCGAGTTATCTACGCGTAAAGTGTCCGACATATAAGAACCAACATCAAATTCGTTCATATATAGAGTAGAAAGTACTTTATGACCTGCTTGGCTTAATTCAGCTAGCATTTCTAAGGTAATTTCAGCATTCGCTTCTGCAATGACTTCACCTGTAGATTCATCGATATAGGCTTTAGAAAGCACTTTACCAACGATATATTCCGCAGGAACATCTAAAGTAGTCATTTTCTCTTTTGAAAGAGAACGAATATGACGAGCAGTAATACGACGACCTTGCTCAACAAGTACATCACCATTTGGTAATTTAATGTCGAAAGTTGCTGTTTCACCACGTAAGCGCTCTGGAATTAAATCCATTACTAACTTATCGCCTTTAATCTCGAAATTAGTCGTATCGTAGAAAATATCTAGAATTTCTTCTGTAGAGTATTCCAAGGCACGTAAAATGATCGATGCAGGTAATTTACGACGACGGTCAATACGGACGAATAAATTATCTTTAGGATCAAATTCGAAATCCAACCAAGAACCACGGTAAGGAATAACACGAGCGTTATATAACACTTTACCCGAAGAGTGTGTTTTGCCTTTATCATGATCGAAAAACACACCAGGAGAACGATGTAATTGAGAAACAATAACACGCTCAGTACCATTGATGACAAATGTACCATTGTCAGTCATTAATGGTATTTCACCCATGTATACTTCTTGTTCTTTGATATCTTTTACTGTGCCTGCTGCTGCTTCTTTATCATAAACAACTAAACGCAATTTAACGCGTAACGGCGCAGAATAGGTTACACCACGAATTTGACATTCTTTAACATCAAATAGTGGCTCGCCCAAACGGTAGCTAACATATTGTAATTCTGAGCTACCAGAATAAGCTTTAATTGGAAAAATAGAATGAAACGCAGCCTCTAGGCCTGTTTCACCTGTTGGATCAATATCAATAAACTTACGGAAAGATTCGAGTTGGATTGATAACAAGAATGGATAATCCATTACCTGTACACTTTTACCAAAGTCCTTACGAATACGTTTCTTTTCAGAGTAAGAGTAAACCATGGGGTTCCTCAGCTTGCTGGTTATGGCCGAATCTGCCTTAAAATACCAATTGGATTTAAATAATGGTGTAAATTACACAAAAGTAATTAACAATTATCTAATCCAATTGGTATCAGGACAGGATATTGCAGTGATGCTTTCTACATCAAGCATCAAATAATGCACTGTTTTGGTTTAAAAAAAAACCACTTTCTTTAGCGCAAAAAGGCCGGTGACGTTTAAATCACCAGCCATTGCCTTTTCAGGCAAATAATCTGTTTAATAACAGACTATTTGATCTCAACAGAAGCACCTGCTTCTTCAAGAGCTTTCTTAAGTTCTTCAGCTTCAGCTTTTTCAACACCTTCTTTAAGTGCTTTAGGAGCTGATTCAACTAAGTCTTTAGCTTCTTTTAAGCCAAGACCTGTAGCGCCACGAACCGCTTTGATTACTGCAACTTTCTTCTCACCGAAACCAGTTAAGATTACGTCGAATTCAGTTTGCTCTTCAGCAGCAGCACCGGCATCGCCAGCAACAGCAACAGCAGCAGCAGCAGATACGCCGAATTTTTCTTCCATTGCTTCAATTAGTTCAACAACGTCCATTACTGACATTTCAGCAACTGCGTTTAGGATATCGTCTTTAGAAATAGACATTTTAAATTTCCTGTTTTAAGTAACAGCCTTTCTGACTGTTATAAATAACTATAAATACAAAAAGTGCGAATTGTGCTCTTATTATTAAGAGGTAAACAATTATTAAGCAGCTTCTTGCTCTTTCTGATCGCGTACTGCAGCAATAGTGCGGACAAGTTTGCCTGCAGATGCTTCTTTCATAGCGCTCATTAAACGTGCAATTGCTTCGTCGTAAGTAGGTAGCTTAGCTAACATGTTTACGTCTACTGCATTACCTTCAAATGCTGCTGCTTTTAATTCAAAAGCTTCGTTAGTTTTAGCGAAGTCTGTGAATAAGCGTGCTGCTGCACCTGGATGCTCGTTTGAAAATGCAATTAATGATGGACCAACTAATGTGTCAGTAACACATTCAAAGCTAGTACCTTGTAATGCACGACGTGCTAATGTGTTACGGATAACTTTCATCCATACACCATTTTCACGAGCTTGCTTACGTAATACAGTAATTGCTTCAACTGAAACACCGCGTGAATCCGCGACTACAGCTGATTGAGCGCCATTGGCAGCTTCTTGAACTTCAGCAACAATTGCTTTTTTGTCATCAAGATTGATAGCCATTGGCTTTACTCCTGGTTCACCGGCGATAAAAAACCGGTATTTACTATCCCTAGGCAAATTATTATCTGCTTAGGCCGTTACGGCGAGGACCAGAATTAGGAAATACTGGGTAATCACCATCTACGTAGGAAAAATTAAGCTTGCAACGAAGAATCGTTTCAGCTCCTACGGTCTTTGACGGGGCTGCCTGACGCAATTTAATGCGAATATACAGACAACACCTACCAAAATTTAAGGGGCGAAATTATAGTCTACAATTTCACCCTTGTAAAGCATCGATTATCGACACTTCACAGAAAATTATAGTGTCAAGCTAGCTTGGTTGACGACAACGCCGGCACCCATAGTAGTTGAAACAGAAACTTTCTTAATGTACTGGCCTTTAGCATTAGCTGGTTTTGCTTTTTTAAGCGCTTCCAATAATGACTCAAGGTTTTCCTGCAATTTAGCATCTTCGAAATCAGCCTTACCAATTGTAGTATGGATGATA
Source organism: Cognaticolwellia aestuarii (assembly GCF_002000025.1). Taxonomy (GTDB): domain Bacteria; phylum Pseudomonadota; class Gammaproteobacteria; order Enterobacterales; family Alteromonadaceae; genus Cognaticolwellia; species Cognaticolwellia aestuarii. The sequence continues at coordinate 5,232 of NZ_MUZV01000022.1, read as the reverse complement.
CCGTTTTTGTCATTGCGGTAGCGAATTTGACCCGCTTTAGCGTTATTTACAGCAGTAACAACATCAGGAGTTACTGTGCCAACTTTAGGGTTAGGCATTAAACCACGTGGGCCTAAGATTTGACCTAGTTGACCAACAACACGCATAGCGTCTGGAGTAGCAATTACAACGTCAAAGTCCATGTTACCGGCTTTAACTTGCTCTGCTAAATCTTCCATACCTACGATGTCAGCACCAGCTTCTTTCGCTTTGTCTGCGTTTGCACCTTGTGTAAATACAGCAACACGTACATCACGACCAGTACCGTTTGGTAGCACAGTTGCGCCACGTACGTTTTGGTCAGATTTACGAGCATCGATGCCAAGATTTACAGCAACATCTACACTTTCACGGAAGTTAGCCGTAGCTAATTCTTTTAATAAAGAAAGTGCTTCATTGATGTCATATTCTTTTAATACGTCTACTTTTTCACGGATAAGACGAGCGCGTTTTGATAATTTAGCCATTGATTAGTCCTCTACCACTAAACCCATTGAACGAGCAGAGCCCGCAATGGTACGCACTGCAGCTTCCATTGAACCAGCAGTAAGATCTGATTCTTTTGTCTTAACGATTTCTTCAAGTTGTGCTGTAGTAACAGTACCAACTTTTTCAGTGTTAGGACGACCTGAACCACTCTTGATACCAGCAGCTTTTAATAATAAATAAGCAGCAGGTGGAGTTTTTGTTTCGAACGTGAAAGAACGATCAGCATATACAGTAATAACTACTGGAACCGGAGCGCCTTTTTCTAAAGAATCTGTTTTTGCGTTAAACGCTTTACAGAATTCCATGATGTTCACACCGTGTTGACCTAGTGCAGGACCAACTGGCGGTGACGGGTTTGCTGCGCCAGCAGCAACTTGTAGCTTGATTAAAGCTGTGACTTTTTTAGCCATGGTTTTAATACCTATAGTTTGGGTTCAAACGCTAATAATTATAATCAGCTCCCCGTTAACGAAAATCGATTATACCTTTATCAGATAAAATCGGCAGCGGATTATATATTATTCAAAGGCGCTAGTGCAAGATAAGATGCTTAATTTGTTCAAAAAAAGAACGTAACCACCAAGCATATAGCAGAAAGTATGAAGTTAACCGCTGTGTCTGAACTATCTCGACAGTATTAGTCTAAGGGTGTTGAGTCAGATTTCCGTTTACCAATAGTAAAATTTAGCCATAAAAAAACCAGAGTATAGACTCTGGTTTTTATTGCTATCTTAAGTTTTAGCCTTTTTCAACTTGGCCAAACTCTAAATCAACTGGCGTAGAACGACCAAAAATAAGTACCGATACTTTGATACGGTTTTTCTCGTAATCAAGCTCTTCGACCACACCATTAAAGTCAGCAAATGGACCGTCAATAACACGTACCACTTCACCTGGTTCAAATAATGTCTTAGGCTTAGGCTTATCTGTTTCTTCAAGGCGCTGTAAAATTCGGTCAGCTTCCTTTTGTGTTATTGGTGCTGGACGATCACTAGTACCACCAATGAAGCCCAATACACGTGGCACGCTTTTTACTAAATGCCATGCTTCTTCATCCATCGCCATCTGTACTAACACATAGCCAGGAAAAAATTTGCGTGCACTTTTACGCTTTTGACCTGCACGCATTTCAATAACTTCTTCAGTTGGTACTAAGATCTGACCAAACTTATCTTGTAAGTTATGAATTTCAATATGTTCAGCTAAAGTTTTTTGTACGCGACCTTCATAACCTGAAAATGCTTGGACAACATACCAACGTAAATGTGATTTGTTTGTCTCTTCAGGCGTCTCTGTATTTACTATTTCTTCAGTCATGATATTACCTTTAACCTACTTTTAAACCGGTGATCAATCCCACTACCCAAAACAGAACTGAATCTAAGCCCCATAGTAGTAAAGACATAATTAATGTTGCGACTAAAACGATACCGGTTGTTTGCACCGCTTCTTGACGTGTCGGCCAAACCACTTTACGAACTTCAGTACGTGATTCTTTTGCAAATGCAACAGCAGTACGCCCTTTAACTGTTTGCATAGCAACAAGTCCTGCAACAATAATAGCAGCAATTACTGCTAAAGCGCGAACAAGAATTGATTGCTCAGCGAACATGTAATTACCGACAACAGCGCCAGCTAAAAGTAAAACAATTACGCTCCACTTTAAGAAATCTAATGAACCACTTGGCTCAGTTTCAGTATTTGCATTCATATCTACTACCTGTAATTACGTGTCTAAACTAAGACAAAACAACCCCAATATTATCGAGGTTAAAATCTAAAGCCCCTACAATTAACTTATAAGCACTTTACTAAAAATGGCAGGGGTAGAGAGATTCGAACTCCCAACCGTCGGTTTTGGAGACCGCTGTTCTACCAATTGGAACTATACCCCTGTAAATTGTACTTACACTTGCCGAGTGATTCTTAGTTGTTTGGGAAAATTAAGAGATACTCAGAAGTGAAGCGCTATTATACTGAGCAAAAGATTTTACTCAAGGGAAATTTACAAGATAATCTTTAGCAACTGAGTTGGCTAAATCAGACAACTCTAAAATATTGAACAATGCTTATATAAATAACCACATTAACAGACCTTTAAGAAGCTTAATGTGGTTAAACTATTAACAACGTAGCCAGCAAACCACTATGCCTATTCATGCAAAATACACTTTAAACCAGAGGTAAAATATTAATTTAGCGCCTTGAGTTTATCTCCTGTCACTAAGACACCGACCGTGATGATACGCTGCGCTACCATATCACGCACATACAACTTCACGTCGCCTAGTTCAACAACAGCATCAATATTAGGTAAAGTATTAAGTGTCGACCTTATTACTTGCTCTAACGTATCTTGCGCAGCACCAACTATATCAATATTGTATGAGCGTGCTATATCTGTGATTTTAGTATTACCTTTTACCCTAAGCTCTTGAGTAGATAATTCATTTTTTTCGCCATAGGTTTTCCCTGAAAACACACAGTCAACAAATATTCTAGTATGCGGTTTAAGGATAATAAATAGCTGATCTTCAGCCTGAAGTAAGGTTGAACCTCGAGGTGCAATTACATTTCCATCTCGTGAAATCATCGCGACAACAGTACTTTCAGGTAATGCTAATTGCGATAAACGCCAACCAACTGCACGAGATGTTTTACCTAAAGTGTATTCCACAATATCGGCATCTACATCGCCTAACGCAGTAATTTCTAATGTTGCTGCAGGTGTTACTGGCGGAGGTAGCGTTAGCTTCAGTTTCCTTGCCATCCAAGCTAAGCTAGAGCCCTGTAGCGTTGCTGATATCAACACAACAAAAAAGACTACATTGAAAATAAGATCAGCACCTGGTAAACCAAAAATCAGCGGAAATATCGCCAATATTATTGGTACAGAGCCACGCAAGCCTATCCATGAAACTAAAGTCATTTCGCGCAAATTAAAACCAAACACAGCTAAAACCGGCATAACAGCAATAGGTCTTGCAATAAAAATTAACACAAAAGCTATCATTAGTCCTTCAAGCCAAACATCAAATAGTGATGTAGGTGTGATCAATAGCCCTAATACCACGAACATGGTTATTTGGCTCAACCAGGCTAAACCATCATGAAATAGAAAAGTACTGCGTTGAAAAACAAATCGACTATTGCCGATCACGACACCCGTTATAAATACGGCTAAAAAGCCACTACCACCAATATTAGCGGTAATACCAAATGACAATAAACCGCAAGCAGAGACCAGTACAGGGTATAACCCTGCGGCTGCTAACTGAATTTTATTAATCAGTCGTACTGACATCCAACCAACGGCTAACCCAACAGCAGCACCCAAGCCCATTTGTGATAAAAACATAATGAGTAATCCAGTGCCAGGTTTCATTTCATTAACTAGAATTTCTAGTAACCCAACAGTCAGAAATATCGCCATAGGATCATTTGAAGCACTTTCGATTTCTAAAGTGGCTTTTAGCTTTTTATTTAAGTGAATACCCGCATTTCGTAGCAAAGCAAATACAGCAGCAGCATCTGTTGAACCAACAATAGCCCCTAACAATAAACCTTGTAATATCGGTATTTCTAAAATGTAGGCGGCCGCAACGCCAGTGAGCGCTCCGGTAATTAATACCCCTAACGTTGCTAGCGCAGATGCGGGTTTCCAAACTTGCTTTATAGCCTTGACTGGAGTTTGTAAGCCACCATCAAATAAGATCAGTGCTAATGCTAATGTACCTAATGAATGAGCCGCTTCCGCGTTATCGAAAAAGATCCCTCCGGGGCCATCTTCACCTGCCAGCATACCAACAATGAGAAAGAGCACCAGCACAGGAAGCCCCAATCGAGCCGATAATTGACTCGAAATAATACCGAGTAAAATCAAAACAGCAGTCAACAGTATTATTTGGTCAATAAAAAACACATCGAACTCCCTTTAGTTGTAATAGACCACCAAGCCTATGTGGAAAGCATACCATTATCCGTAAAATACGACTTATACTCCTCAATAGGTTAAGCCTTTTACTTGCATTACGAGTAACTAACGCTTAGGTTTTGGGTAAACATTGCCATTTCAAGTGCTGAACATGAGCTCAATTTAACAAATATTACGCATATTTAGTATTTTTATTGGTGTTTTTCATTTTAATGCCATCAATTTAGTTAGAAATAAAACTAATAAATACAATCTAATAGAAAATTTCGCCTAGATATTTGTCATGAAATGGAGATGAATTAAGCATTTTTCGAACTAAGAATCAGCGATACAAAAATACCTACTGAACAGTAATCTTCGTTAAATCTACTCAGTAGCACAAAACAAAAAAGAGCGCCGAAGCACTCTTTTCTTCAGTTCTACTATCCACCAAAATCTGACTAACCAGGTAATGATTGTAGATACAGCACCAGTACTAAATGCACGACTTTCAGCTGCGCACCAGACCTGCTTGCAAAAATCACTAAAAATAGTCCATTGAGACTACTTTACTAACGTATTTCTTCATCACGAATAAACCCGTGAAGTTGCTCCTACTGAAAACAAAAAAGGCCGCATATAGCGACCTTTCTTTATAGGCTCAATGAGCACTAAAATCTGACTAATTAGTCGATGATTTTAGATACAACACCAGCACCAACTGTACGACCACCTTCACGAATCGCGAAGCGTAAACCTTCGTCCATCGCTACTGGGTTGATAAGCTCTAC
>NZ_MUZV01000021.1 GCF_002000025.1 Cognaticolwellia aestuarii | reverse complement strand
TAATGTATGTGGCATTCGATGGAACTGAAACAGAAGAAACCGTTGGTACGGCGCCATCAATAACAAGCGCTTTATTAGCGCCAAGAGAATTAGCCGCTCCCGGTGTTGCCAAGGTTAAGCTGGCTGCGTTACCTGCCCCGTCATTAATAGTGCCACTATTTAAACTTAAGGAGTTGGTGGCAACGTAATCTAAATCGCTGCTAACATCTCCTGCTTGCACCGTATAAGTAAACGTTAACGTGCTTGTGCCTGAGCCACTGCTGTAATTAATGGTTCTATCTGTTGTACCTGTTTCTAGGGTGAGTTGTGGTGTGCCCGTTACAGTTACCGCTTCGCTGAAGTTAACGGTGACAGCAAGCACATCCCCTAACTTATAACTACCATTTGCGCTACTGGCACTTACGGAAGAAACTGTTGGAGGTGTTGAATCAACCACCCCCGTTAATTGGCTACTATTTACCGTAGGTAGCCCCCCAGAACTGGCTTGTAAATTAAAGTTTTCACTACTACCACCTGAAGCGGTGTAATTAATTTGCATACTGGTAAAAGTAGCCACACCAGAGCTTGGTGTTATAGTGACTAAAGAACTGCTGCCGTCAGTATCGCCTGTGGCAGTCATCGTCGCCGAACCTGCACCATTAACCTCATTGATACTAATACTCGTACTATAACCAGTATCTACAATGTTATTAACATCGCGAGCCGAAACCACAGGAACCGTTGTAAAATTTGTGGATATGCCACTATTAACCGATAAAGGGGTTGGCTGTGTATCAAAGACTAATTGAGTTGCCACAACATCGGCAGTTACCGCATTGGCATCTATCGTTGCTAAATTACTATCCACGCCATCTTGGTCATTCGCGGTTAAGGTATAGCTTTGTTGATCCGCCGTTGCGGTATACCTTACGTTAGTAAACGTTGCTACCCCTGCTACAGCAGCTGCAGAGCCACCTGTTAAACTCCCTGCGCTAGCCTCTGTAAGTGTTATGGTTTCAGTGAAATCAGTATCTATATTGCCAAAGGCATCGCGCGCTCTGACCACAGGTTGCGTTGTTAATGCACTCCCCGAAACTGATCCTGCTGGCTGTGTTGCAAAAGCTAACGCCGTTGCAGTAACATCAAAACTACCACCAGCACCGTTGGTGATTGCAGCGGTTGCACCCATTTGTGTTCCACTGCTGCCAACCGTTAAATCAGTATCGCCATCAACACTTAAGATAAAAGTACGGCCATCTGTAATACCCGTATTATCGTTGTAATAAGCATTGACGGTATACACTTCATTCGCGCCATTAGCCACTGAAATACCTAATCCTGAGAAGGTAATCGTATTCGCGCCAGCACTATATACTCCGACCACATTACTGACGTCATTACCATTCAAACGCCAAGTAATCTTAGCCCGATCTGCATCAGTTGTTGTACCTGAAACATTGACTACTATTTGCGAAACAGCCATGGCATTGCCATCTGCCGTTCCGCCATCAGTTAAGGTGAAATCGAAAACATCAACCGCTTCACCAACTGTATCGATAACGGTATCTAAACCTATCGGTTCAATAACGCCAGCAGCAGTGGTTAAGTTACCATCAGAGTCTATTGCTGCACTAATTACCGCTGTAATACTAAAGTTATACGGATTTTCATCCGAATCATCATTCGCAATAGAAATACTGGCATTTTGTGTGCCTACCGAGGTTGGATCTAATGTGACTTGAAAGGTAGTAGAGCCTGCGGCGGAAATAGGGTCGGATGCAGGTTGAGTTGTGACACTAAAATCACTGGACCCCGTTATAACCACATTAGGCGCACCTGTTAGATCAAGTGCCCCTGTTCCTGTATTTTGAATAGTAAAAGTACGTAAAAGATTAGAACCGCCAGCAGTGTGCGAACCAAAATCTGTATGGTCAGCAGTGGTTGGAGTTGCATCGCCATCAACAATACTATTGCCATTACCTTGAATATTTATTTCTGGGGAAGAAGAGGTAACATTAGCAATTGTAAAATCATCAAGCTGTATCCACCCCATATTAGAAGCGTCAAGGTTTTCAATAGTTAACCGAGTAACCCCCGTAAAACCAGTAAGTGTAACAATATCAGAAGAATTATTATTAATGCTATGATTCTGGCTTTGCCCTGCAACATCTGAGCTTATTTTAAAAGTGTCTGTAGTTACTTGCCCGTTATAAATCTTAATAGCAGATGCGTCAAAAGTTTCTCCGCCAGCAAAATATAAATAAACTTTTGGTACATCATCCTCTCCAAATGCATCGACCGATACATAATTGTAAGCGGTTCCCCCAAGCTCATTACCGTTGCCTCCTGCCGCTACAGACATGATAAGATTGGAGCCAGAATTTAGCACATTTGTATATGTCATAGAGGAATGATAACTATTATTAGGAACAGGGAAATTTCCTAAGTCAATTGTCGCTCCGCTACCATCAGTGATAGCTAATACATCACTAAAACTTTTAAGTGCTAAAGAAGAAAAAGGTAAATTGGTTTCGATGCTTCCGCGCACAACCTCCAAATTCCAATCCGCACTTTGAGTTACGTTTCCTGTTGGGTTACTAGATGCGGTCACATCTATATTCGCCTTATGAGCAATCAACTCTAAAAATGATTCTCCTTTTGCTGTTTTTGCAACATTACAGCCATAAAGTAATAAATCAGCGTTTTCTTTTAATGCATTATTTAAAGCCGAAAACGTTTCTACTTTCTCTTTTAATAACTGCTCGGTCACTTGAGTATTACCTAAATAGATAACACCATCATCACCATGTGAAACCACATGCAATGCATCAAGATTCTGGTAATCCGATAAAATATCGTTTAGTTGTTGTAAACCGTCCTGCCCTGAGACAATTTTTTTAACATCTACACCCGGTTTTAAGCTTTGATAAAACACATGTGTATCAGGTACTGCCGCATCAATAACAATAAGCTCATTAATAGGGTGCTGACTAACAATATTTAACTTTTCAGAATTAACCGAGCTTTTCAGCATGGCAACATTGGTAGATTGCAATGACAAACGGTCGTCAGCGGTTGACAGAGTTAACTCCACTTCGGGCATAACCACTGGTTTTAATGACAAGCTTGAGATAACATCATCAGGCTTATCTCGCGTTAACGCTAATTTATTTTTCTGAATCGCTTTTTGTTTATATTCATTACTTTTGTTGGTCGATGTCTGATATACATTATTATTAGAACTTCGATTACCTATATATGAATAAGTACCTGCAGTGTGTGCCGATGCACTCGTCGCCCCTATTGGTAACATGGCTGCTGCAACCGTGCTTAGTAGATGTTTATTCATATTTACATTCCTGTATTTTTATTTCATTTTTTTCAATAATGTTACTAACACCCCAAAAAAGTACGAATTGCTTAAAAACACAATTAGTTGTTATTTTTAGGCGCAATAATATTCGCTGCAGTACCAGTGGTATCTTGCCAAAAAGCCATTTCACTATATTTTTGAAATAAGTCTGGCGGTAATATGCTTCGTCTTGGTGTAAATTCCACCTTCTTTTTCACCGTATGCAAGTCCTTTACGCCCAATGTTTGGTCGAACTCATTTTCGTGGTATTCGATATTGCCAAAATCATGACCGAATGCTTCATAACCCAAGAACTGATACAACAATTCAATAGCACGTTCTGGGTATTGAGTGAGTAGATCGTAGTCGATCAATAACATTTTTTCAGAATACGCACCATAATAAGCTTCTTTTAATGCCGTCCAAGCGCTACCTATCGTTCCACCTGCGCTCATTTGACTTTCACAGCGAGAATATACCGTTTGCCGTGACTGAGCAGAATACATACGGCTATAATCAAAAGGGTTTTTGCGATATATCACTTCAAAACTATCAGCAATCCAAGCGGGATTACGAACACAACAAATTATTTTAACATCATCAAATAACTCAACTAGTTGATGCAAACGTGCAGTCCAAATACGATTAGTATCAAAGATAACATTTTTATCTGCTTGCTCATGATAATAAGCACTAAATAAAGCTCGACAGATTCGTTTGCGCTTTTCTTGACCAAAAAAAGCAGAAAATTCACCACCTGCGCCCATTTGTTCTAAGGCACTATTCATCATAGGTGCAACAGGACTAGACATGGCCGCATGAAATTGTGGGTTTTGTTTTAATAAAGCAGCAAGTAAAGTAGAGCCAGAGCGAGGAAGGCCTGAAATAAAATGAAACTTATTTGACATAAAGTTATGTAATCCGAGCAATTAAGTTGCGATCTAATCTAAAAGGAGGGCATATTTTATAAAAGATAGCACAAAGTAATAAAAAGAAAAAAATAAAAGCAAAAACAGCTAAATAAAACACTTCACTGCTCATATTTCCTACAAAAACTTGCACAAGTGTCAGAATTGCTCGTATATTACTGCCTACATTTATTTGTTTTTATGGTTCAATAGCAAATGTTCACAAGATTTTTTTGTTATTTATTGGTGTTAATAATGCTGCCTTTTTATGCGCCAGCAAATGACACTATTTTATGGCAAACCTATCATCGCCCCCCTGGTACTTTTAATTTTGGAGAGAATAAAGGCCAAGGGTTTGTGCAACAAAGTCTACAAATGATTATTGAACAAATGCCGGAGTATCAACATGAAATGCCCATCACCACTTTAGCCAGGGCAATTGCCGATATCAAAGCAGGTAAAAAAGCTTGTCATCCTGCACTTTATATAACGCCAGAACGTGAAAAAGAGATGATTTTCTCAAATGCTTCGATCCTTAATGCCAATAATCGAGTGATAGCAAGGCCAGAAAAAATATTACCCTTTTTAGATAATGGGCAAGTCAGTTTAGAAAAAATACTTCAGCAAAATAGCTTAATCTTCGGTCACGTGAAAAACCGCTCTTACGGTAATGCAATTGACGATATTTTTAAAAAGTATCATCAGGCTGAAAATATCCTACAGATTGATAATATTGACTTAAGTCGACTGTTCCAAATGATTGAACGAGAGCGTGTTGATCTGAGTATCGCCTACCCCTTTGAAATACATCATTATTTAAAAAACAACCCTCAGTCAACTGGCCAGCTAGCAGCTTATACTATTGCGAATATACCGGCCTACAATATCGGTGCTGTTGCTTGCCCTAAAAATGCTTGGGGCAAAAAAGTTATTCAGCAAGTTAATACGATACTCAAAAAAATCAAGCCTACTGCAGAATATCAGGCTGCGATTACAGCATGGCGAGAAACCGAACGCGTTAACCCTGCTTTTATTCAATACTACCGAGAATATTTTTTAACCCACTGATGATACTTAATTGTAAAATTAGGAGGATAAAGTCAAAGCAACTTGTAGCTTAGCAGTTCAACTAATGATATAACCGCGCCATATAATGACAACCTGTAGTGATTTAACCTTACTACGCCAATAACCTTAAGGCAGTTGCTTGTTACCTAGCATAATAAAATCACTAGAAAAGCACTGAAATAACATGAACTTAACTATAGAATTTAAACAACCAGAAGTTAAAAGTACTTTTGACTGGCAATTAATACAAGAAATTAATGTTAAAAATGACCAACAACAGGTTATTGCCAAAGCAGAAATCGAAATTATTACTTTAAATAAGCACCGTGGTGCAGATGAAAGTTATGAATTATTAAGCCAGCAAGGCGCTACTGACTGGGAAGTACCGTTAAACTTATTCTTTAAGAAACAGAATATTACTGCTGATTTAGTCGAAAAACTACAAGTAAAAGTGGATACTAAAGCTAAAGATCATATTTTAATTGAAGCCATTAGTGTTTTACCTGAATATCGCCAGCAAGGCGTGGCGAAGTTTCTTTTAAGTGAGATAGCTCAGCATTACAGCAAGGTACAATCTATTTCAGTCCTAAGCATGCCAATGAGTTTATTTGTTGATGCAGAAGATTGTGAAAGCGAAGAAAACACGGCTTATTATCAAACGATGGACTTGGCAGCGACTGATTTAAACCATGAGCAATTAAGCGCTTTTTTTGAAAAGTCAGGTTTTCATTACCTAGCCATTGATGATAGTGCTTTAGAAGCACCGTTACCGTTTAAAGTATTTATCGCTAGTCCGAAAGCCCTACTTTAGTTAAATATACAGAACTCTTGAGTGGTAGAGGATATTACTTTCCACTCAAGAGCTAAAATTTCTAAAGACTAAGGAGCAACAGATTTTAGCCGCTTTATGATGCTTTTGGCTCCAGCATATTCATAAAAAGGATAAATTTTCAGCTCAACAACTTCAGTCATATGTTGCTCAAATTCAGCCATATTGCCTATTTGCATTGCTTGTAAGCCTTGAATAAAATGAGCTTCACTTGCATCACACTTATTTTTACTTTCAGCCATCAATTGGTTACCTGTAATCTGTTGACTAGCAAAATTCAGCATCTGCTGCTGCCAAGGCTTTAGCGTTATTTTTGCCAAACCTTTTGTTGTTATTTGCTGAGCAATATCTTCTTGCCCCAGTATTTTGTAGGCATGCGCACCATAAAGAATACCGTAAAAACTAATATCGTCACGTGATATATATTCATCCATTAAAGCGGCAACTTGCTGCCAATTAAAGTTAACCACATTAAACAAAATATTCAAATACAGGTCATCTGTGTTCAAGTGATGAACATCTTTAGTGGCAAAGTATTCTGTTACCGCTTGATTATTGCCGCTCCAAAATTGCGCTTCGGCTAATGGCCCTTGAAACTCTGCGGAAATAGACGCAGCCTTCTTAGCCGAAAACGATGACATACGCATACGTCCCATTAAACGTAATACTGTACTTAATTGCAGATGATGATACGCATTTTCTGGGGCATTTTTTGCTAATAATTTATAGTCAGTAAACGCCTGCTCTAATTCTGTTGAAATATCACTTTGACACAACTTATCAAAAAAACTTTCAACTCTAAATTCATTTAGTGGCGCTAAAATTTCAAGGTTGTTTGGGCTGTATTTATTCGCTGTTTCGAGCAAAAAAGATGAAAGTTGCATTTTATCACGAGAAGCATACATTGCGGTAAGAGCTAAGTATCCATTGACAAAGTTTGGATTAGCTTTGATAGTTTTTTGCAAAATATCAATACGTTCATCACCGCTCAAGCTATCTTTATCAGCGAGTAATAACTCCATATAAACAGGTGGTGCAATATCTGTACTTTGTAAAAATGGTTGTTGTTGATAAAATTTTTGCCAATGTGCCATATCATATTTATTAGTTATTAAGGCTTTAAAAAGGTTTAGGCGATAAAACTGTAGTAATGCGTCGTAATTATAGGGTTGGCGCCTCAACAGTTCTTCGTAAGACGTGAGCACTTGGTTTAGAAAGAACAAATTTCCGTTCGCTTCATATTGCTGCATATGCAGTGTAGTCAATTTAGTTAACGCTACTGTGTCTTTAGGATACTTTTTGACATTATAAACAAGTTGCTCTTCTTTAGAACCCAGAGTCGGTAAACTTGTTGATGCTTCTTTTTTTGTACTTGCACAAGCACTTAGCAAAACCACTAATGCACAACTATAAATAATTTTCATCACTGTGCTCCTAAAACTGATAGCCAAGTTGTTCAGCACGCTCAAACGCTTGCTCAGACTGAAGGTCATCACCTGTAAAACCAAATGCTAAACCTAACAAGTATTGTGCCTCTGCATTATTTTCATCTGCAGCAATAACTTCTTTAATAGCAACAAGCGCTTCAACAAACAGAGACTGTTCTAATAAGCTTTTCGCCTGCTTAATTTTATCTTTTGCGTCCGCGCTATTATTCGTCACAACAAGGTCTGATTTATTCGGTTTTTGATAAATAAATAAGCTTTGCGAATGACTAGGGAAACTATCCACCTTCTGGTAGAAATCAGCATAATCAGCAATACTTATTGTCTGTTTAGGCAAGACAAATTTTGAAGTGATATAGAGGCCATCGCTTTTTTCTTGTACTTGATGGGTCAACGAGAAAAACTCATGTTCAATATTTTTAGCAGGCAAGCTATAAGCAATTTTAGCCTTAGGCCAAGGTTGTGGGTAATACGAATTAATCACCACAGTTATCGGCTGGAAAATAGTAAAATCGAATTTTCGACTTGCAACGGGAGCAAGGTTATTCAACGAACTAAAAACACTTAATATCGAGCTAAAATCATAGCTATACCTGAAGCTGTCAATATCCGGAGTAATTTCAGCTATATCATTAAAATTTGCCGATAGTGTAAATGGTGTAGTGATATCGATTGGATCTGAGTTTGTAAAGTCACTAATACGCTTATTAAACAGTAAAGGAGAAATTATTTGCTCTGCTGCTGCTAAAGCGTTAGGTGAATACTGAATAAAATTACGTAAGTTGGTTTCCACATGACCGACTAAGTCTAATGATACTTGCGCATTTAAGGTTGTTTTAGCTAAAGAGAAGTCGATATCGATCGTAGCAACATTATCAGCGCTTGTTGTTTCTGGTAGTGTGATGATCGCACCCGCACTTTCATTCACCACAAAGGCTTTTTTATTTTCCAAATTAAGACTTACGCCAGGAAATGTTCCTGTTTGGCCACTAGTATCAAGCCAGTATTTTTTTGTTTTAGTTTCAACATAAGTGATCATATGGTCAAAATTTAACATCGGTAATTCATCGTCAAACTTTGCTCCGGGATAAGTATTAATCATCGCGGGATAAGCTTGAATATCTGCCTGCTTTAACAAGGCAATGATGAGCACCGTTTGATCTTTACAGTCCCCGTAAGCTTGGCTTAGCACTTCACTCGCTAAATGTGGCTTATAACCGCCACGGTTAACATGGGCGCCAATATAGCGAACATTCTTTTGAATATAGTTGAAAACAGCTTTAACCTTTTCCTCTTCGCTCATTTCTTGCCGAAAAATAGTTTTAGCCAAAGCTATAATTTTTTCATCTGATTTTTGCGTTGGTAGATACAAGTCATTAAACCAATGATTAACAGTGCTCCAATGCTTTATGGTAGAAAGATGAACTGAAGGTAAAATGTCATCCAAACTAGGCATTTCAACTTCTAAAACTACCTCTGGCTGAAGCGTTGTTTGCCATGTATAAGTTTTATTCTCTGCAGTTTTATTGACTGTTGGTTCAATTTCAATATTATAATTAACAATTGAGATGTCGGTATCTACTGGTAAAGTCAGTGTATTGTGTGTTGCCAGAACAGGGTCAATTCTGAGCCAATTTACGCTAGGTAAAAACTTTACAAAATGAAAGCTAATACTAGAGAACCATTCATTTTCAATAAAAGGTTTTATTTGATGTGTTGTTGCTTGGTATTCAATAATACTGCCCGCTTTTAACTGTGGTAAGGCAAACTCATATTGCTTACCTTCATCAAAATAGTCATCGTTACCGCTAGACACCAGAGTGATGGCGTCTTCTTGCATCTCAATGATCTTTCCTTCAGGGGTAATAACACGTGCAAAATCGATTTGTTTTTCTTGGTAATAAGAGTTGAACTGACTAATTAGCTTTGAGTAATCTTTTACTGCGCTTTCATCAACAATATAAATAGCGTTATAAAATCGACTTGTTTCAAAGCCTTTTTTATCAATAACCACTTCACCACGTCGACTTAAAATAACCGCACTACTGGTGAATGATTCAGTTGCTAACGCTCGCTTGGCTAATAGTTGCTCAACACTGGGCCCAATACTACTTGTTTGTGCAAAAGCTGAAAGAGAAAGGCAAAAAAAGCCCATAAAACTTATAAAAATGCCGCGTAGCACCATGCTGATGTCCTTATTCGTAATACACGTTAAGCTATTAACTTGTTGAATTTTCGTCTGATAGCTTACCTGCATTCGAAGCAGAACAAAAGCCTTGTTTAGTTGGAGTAAATTGGTTGTTCTTAAGAGAAATACCTACTAGCAAATACTGAAAGAAAAGCATTCTGGCTAGTAGGTATGATTATCTAGGTATTGTTAGTGCTGTGCTTTTCTCGTTAAACGAACTAGCATGGCTAATGCCAAAGCAAAAATAGCTATTGAGCTTGGCTCTGGTACACTCACTTGGCTGCCCAGTTGAACACTAAAGTCGTCAGCAGTAATATCATTATATGCAACTCCAAATTCATTAGAGGCCTTAATATCGCCCCATGAAAACTGTGCTAAACCTAAATCAGCTACTTTAAAATCAATAGATGCCAATAAAAATCGACTTAAGCCATCTTGCGCAGCAAATAAATCAAATGAGTTTGCGTATGAAAACTCACTGATAAATAAGTTATTCATTGCACTATTATCTACTACCTTATCACTTGGTATAAAAGTAAACATATCAACATCTAACTTAGTGCCAAATGTTGCTTGTTGAAATGTTAACAAGCTATCTTCTGATAATAAGTTAAATGAAAATTCAGACACAAACTTCTGAAAGCCATTATTGAGATCTGAGATATAAACATTTACCGTTAAGGTATCATCAATGTCATATACCTTATCTTCAATATCAACGATTAGTGAAGCATTTGCCGTTATTGTTGTACACCATAGAGCCAACAATATTAATAGCTTTTTCATGTTATTTTCCTGTTTAAAGTTAGATTATTAAGTTTATTTTTATTTAACTTGCGCATCTTGCGCGAGTACATTTAGCCATTAATGCTCGGGCATCTGAACTACTCACCGTACCGTCGTTATTAAAGTCATAGTCAAGCTCGAAACTAACACCTGATCTGAGTTGGCTAATAAAGCTTCGTACGTCATTAATATCGATATCGCCGTCATTGTCAAAGTCACCAATTAATTGTGCTGCAACATTGAAGGTGAATGAAACAATAACAGGATCATGATCTGAGGCGCGATAAGCATCACTGCCGTAATAAGACGCTAGCTGTTGGTCAGACTTTTTCTCCATGTTGTAATCAAAAGCACGCGGTTCATCAGCATTGATATGCCACTCATCTACGGTATCAACTAGCACTGTTAATGCATTACTCGCTAACATGTGATCAAGATACCCTACTTCACCGCCAAAGCCGTATGAGTAAGCATTAGGACCTACCTTTTCAGCAATTAAATTACGGTAACCGCTTGCTGTAATAGCTTCAATTGGGTCTTCTTTACCGTAGGCATTTAAATCACCCGTAATTAAAATGTGATCGGTTTCAACACCGGTTGGTTTAGTATTTAACCAAGAAACAAGTTTTGTTGCCGCTTGTGTTCTTAATTCGTTCCAACAGGCTTGGCCGTCATTTTGGTCAGCATTACCGCCAGACGCGCTACCACAGCTACCTTTTGATTTAAAATGGTTAACGGCTACTGTAAATGCTTCGCCACTGGTATTAGAGGTAAATGATTGAACTAATGGTTGGCGATTACCAAAATCAAATGGTGCTTCATTGGTGGTCATGGTATTACCGGCCAGTGTTACTGAACTAGGCTTATAAAGTAAACCTACTGCAATAGCGTCACCGCCTAACTGATTGGCATCAATACTGATATATTGATAGGTATTAGCACCCATTATGCTGTTTAACTTATCTGTTAAATCAGCTATTGCCGAAAGCTCATCATAACCATCATTCTCGATTTCCATTAAGCCAACAACATCAGCATTAATCTCGGCAATCGCAGCAGCTGTTTTGTTACTTTGACGCGTAAACTCTTCAAAGGTGTCGGCACCACGCGAGGTTGGAAAACCACCACCTTGACCATCACCATTGAAGTAATTTAGCACATTGAAGCTAGCTACTTTGATTTCACTTGTTGAACCAATAGTAGGCGATTGCTCGCGAGCATTGGTCGCATTAAATGTTGGTGCTGTGATCGGTAATATACGATAAGCACTGTAGCTATAGTCTAAAATACCGCTTAAGTTTTCTACACTGTCACCTAAGCGAACTGTACTGTTATAGCTTAAGCCTTCATTTGGAAATGGAATAAACTCTGGATATTGGCTGTTGTTTTTATCATCAAGCACAATAGTATTACGCAAGTTTCTATCTGCCAACGCTATTGCTTGGCTAGAGCCTGGCGTATAAACATTGGTTGGGATCATTAAACGCCCGTATGACAAGGTTAACTGGCCATATTGTGCTAGATCATAGCTGTCAGACACATGAAGTGACTGCTCAAACGCTACCTTCATGCCTTCCATTGCTTCCCAATCACTGATGTTGGCAACTGGCATAGTTACATGCACTGCAGCAATGTCGGCTGTGGTATTACAATCAACCACACTTTCACTTAACGTTAACTGGGTGCGATTATAGAATTCTTTAACCTCACCTTTTGCACGTACTATTGAACCTTCACTTGGCGCTGCGCTATTACCATTTAAGTAAACAAAAATAGCTTCAGAGGTTGCAGTATCATTATCGTTATCTTGTGACTCTTCTTGCAGGAAGAAACCAGACAAACTATCAACAACCGAGGTAACAACACCTTCAACAACTTTGCTTTGTCCAACCATAGGTGAAGCATCAGCATTACCTTGAATAGCACTAATTAGCTCAGCATCATCACCACACATGCCAATTAACGATGGCTCTTCCGGCTCTGGATCTGGGCCTGGGTCAACCACGGTGCCATCAAAGCTGTGAGAGCCTAAAAAGCTAAAAGTGTTCGACGGATAGCTATCCCATTCATTCGAAATAACGAAAGCATCGCTAACATTTTTATCACCGCTAGCAACAGTCGGTTTTCTCACTAAAGTCGTATTAGCTGCCCAACTCGTTCTTTCGCCTTTAACGCCGAAAGAGTCAACCAATTCGCCATCTTTTACTAACTCAAAGTAGTCATCGCCATTGAAGTTAACGGCGCTAACAGCTATGTCTACCAATGGTTTTAATGCGCTATCTTCGGTAATTTGCGTTGAGCCAAGTACCACAACGTCATTAGCCAATATTTCACCGGATAAATCCGTTGTTGTTGTTGGCTCTGTATTGCCGTTACCATAAAGTTTAAGCTGGTAACCTGATAATGATACCGTGGTATTAGTTGGGTTAAATATTTCAACCGCTTTGTTGTAGCTGCTGCCTTCAATATATTCTGAAATAAATAAGGCTGAGCTGCTTGATGGCGGTGTAGGGTCTACCGGATCCAATGGTGGGTCAACGGGGTCAACGGGATCTACAGGTGGCGGGTCAATCGGATCCGGAGGAGTAGTGCCATCACAAGCATTGGTAAATACTTGCGTTACCCATTCAGGGTGATCAATAAACGGGTTACGGTTACCTTGGAATTCATAAATACGGTTGTTACGTTCTTGCTCGTAACTGTCAACGGGGTCGGCAACATGCCAAGCAAGCAAAGCACATAACTTACCTAAACGAGGCTGACCTGTGCTAGTTAGCATATCAACTAAGGTTAAATCTGGTGTTTGCGGATCAGCACCTTCATAACGTACGTCCATATAAAAGGTCATACGAGCAACATCACCTTTAACCGCATCGCGTGGCTCAAATGAATTACCATCAACGCGGTTTTGCGGCGCTTCTGACAAGGCATTGTCGCTGTAGTCAAAATCTAAGTTCCCGCGTGATGAATTAACTGAAATATCGGTAGGTCTTAAATGATGAATATCGGTGTATGCTGAAGCACTTGAACTTGGAAAGCCGTGGCTTTTTGCCCAAACATGCTCACGATTCCAATTATCTGGATTCGAAGATTGTGAACCACTACCGTTTGAAAATTTCGCTAATGAAAGGCCACGGTACAATAAAATAACATTATCGCTGTTCAGTGGGTCTTCATCAGTTTGCGTTAGCGCAGTCCAAACTTCTGAGTACGTTAGTACGTTATGATTAATACTAATTGCGCCGTTAATAGCAGTGCGTAAATCAGCTGCTGAAGCTTGATTTGCTAATGCAGCATTGACATCAGCATAATAAATACTGTCATCGAAATCACTAGCCGCCGCTACTTTTGTTAAATCTGGACAATTAAAACAAGCATCCGTAATCGTATCGCTCACAGGAGGCTCAACGGGTGGATCAATAGGTGGGTCAATTGGCGGATCAACCGGTGGCTCAGTACTACCGTTATTGCCCGTTACTAACACATTATCAAAAGTAATGTATTCCGAGCCGGCATTGTTTTTCATACTAATACGAACAACAAGTGAACTTCCAGAAGCAATAGCGGCAGAGACTGTCGCACTGGTAAAGTCGTCAACTAAAGTATGTGAGTCGCTACCTTTACCCTGCCAATTTGCGACCGTGATAAAGTCACCGCCGTCAATTGCGTAAGCAACATCAAGAAAGTCAGTGCCTTCATGATTGCCATTTTCTGCGGCATTTACCGCTAAATTAACCGTAGAAAAACCACTAATATCGATTGTTTCTGATTGCCATACAGCAGGGCCGTCTAGGTCGCGACCTTCAAACTTGCCGCCTTTTACTTTAAACCAATCAGATGTCGCAGTCAGCGCAGCCGAACTAACATCAACTGACCATTTGGTTACACCTGATAAATCGACTTGATTAAAAACAGCACCTTTACCATCGATGCTTGCCGCATCGAAATTCTCACTCCATATTTCATCAGCATTAACCATTGACGAAGCTAGTACGCTACCGGTAAAAATAGTATATACCGCGGTACTCGCTAGGTTTGACTTAACACCACTGAATTTTTTCCGAAAGAAAATATTCACCACACACACTCCCAAATTATTATTATGCAAAATGACCTAATGGCATTTTGTGTGTTAAATGTTAAATTATTGTTAAGGAAAAATGAAGGTTTTTTAACCGCTGACCAAATGGTAAGTAAATATAATTTGATTTTAAAGTCACATTTGATATGAGTTCACGGCAGTATTTTTAGCCAACAGGTAGTACACAACCGCAAGAAAGTTTCACTTTAATTGAGCTTTATATAATTATTTTTTTTTGCGTGCGCTGAATTTTTTTGCTTTTGATTTACGTTTAAATGGCACTTTAGGTAGTTGTGCAAAAGATTGCTGCTCAGATTGCTCAATCATCTGAGTTATAGTCGCGGTTAAAGGGTTAATCAGATCTTGGTAACGACTTTTTTTCTCGCTAATATTGGTTAATGTTGCTTCCCAGTGTGCCGTCATATCTGGCATTGTGGCAGCAATAGGTAAAGCCTTGATCAGCGACGTTCCCACCAGAGTTGCATGAATATTCTTTCCTTGCCGCTTTAAGTAATCACGCTTAAAGAGTAAATCTATAATACCTGCTCGTGTTGCTTCAGTACCTAAACCATCATTTTCTTTTAAGAGTTTTTTAATCTCGTTATCACTAACAAATCGAGCAATTCCCGTCATAGCACTTAACAAGCTAGCATCGGTAAAATGTTTAGGGGCTTGGGTCATACGGCTAATTAGTTCACCATGACGAGATAATATTTTTTCCCCCTCAACTAACTGAGGTAATAATTGATGTGTTAATTGCTGCTCAACATCTTCACCTTGCCCTGCTGTTTCAGGCTTTTTCTTCGCCCGTTGAAATAGCACTTTCCAACCTTGGGCTACCGGTGTTTTAGCATTGGCTAAAAACTTACCACCAGCAATTAATACCTCCACTCGCGTCTGATTATATTGGTAAGCAGGATAAAACTGCGCTAAATATTGTCGAACAATTAGAAAATAAACCTTCTTTTCAAATGGATTTAACGATAATGTCGACGCCGATTTCTCGGTCGGAATAATGGCATGATGCGCGGTTACTTTAGCACTGTTCCAAGCTTTACTTTTTAAAGAGCTATTAGCTCCTTGCGCAAATAAAGAGTAACTGTCATCACCATTTGCCAGCATAGCAATAATGCCTTTAGCTTGGCCATGGTGCTCTTTTGGCAAATAGCGACAGTCTGAACGCGGATAAGTGATCACTTTATGCTTTTCATACAAAGCCTGACAAACATCTAACACCAGCTTAGCATTTAATGAATATATTTTTGCTGCGTCAATTTGTAACGATGATAAATTATAAGGTAGTGGAGCAGCTTGTTTTTTTTCTTGTTTGACTACCGAGCTAACAACTGCAGGTTGGTTTTCAATACGACCAATAACATTTTCAGCCAAAGCGCGGTTAAGTACACGACCTTCCTCATCCATATAAGGTTGACATGCTTCACTTGGTTGCCATTTAGCAATAAAGTTTTCTTGAGTATTACTTGTTAAATGTGCGTGCACATCATAGAAGTCTTTGGCGACAAAGTTATCAATTTCTTGTTGACGTCGCACCACTAAACCCAATAAGGGAGTTTGCACTCGGCCAACCGATAATACACTATTAAAACCAGCCTTTTGGCCTTGTATTGTATAAGCTCGCGTTAAATTAATACCGTATAGCCAATCGGCTCTAGAGCGTGCTAAAGCCGAAATAGACAACGGCATAAACAATTGATTACTTTGCATATTGGCAAGTGATCTTCGCACTGCTGGTAAATTCAAATCACTAACCAATAAACGTTTAATATTTTGCTTCTTTTGTGCTGAAACCTTCAAAAAGTCAATCACTTCATCTACCAGCAACTGCCCCTCACGGTCAGGATCGCCAGCATGAATAATTTCATCTGCTTGCTTGACTAATTTACGTAATACCGTCAGTTGCGCACGTGTTTGCGTTTTAGGTTTTAATTGCCACTGATCAGGTACAATGGGTAAATGAGCCATTTGCCATTTCTTAAACGCGGGGTCATAATTTTCTGGATTGGCTTGTTCAAGAATATGACCTATACACCAACTCACCACATCACCATTGCCAAGCTCAATATAGCCTTGGCGGTTTTTCTGTGGTTTAGGCAACGCCGCGGCAATTGCCCGACCTAAGCTTGGTTTTTCAGCAATATATAATTTCAAGGTGAATACTTATCTGTGCAGCAAATACTATCGAACTTGTTAAATAGCCTAGCACTTAAAACTGTTTATTTATACAGTTAAGTGGGCTTAATGTTAATCTAAAACTCGCTGTAGTGCTGCTAGCCAGCCTTGATAATGCCTATTTCGACTATCTTCAGTCATTTTTCTGTCAAATTTATCCTGTAACTGCCATGACTGTGCTGCTTGTTCAATGCTGTCAAAAGCTCCTTGTTGTAATCCTGCCAGTAATGCGGCTCCCAGGGCTGTCGTTTCAGTAATTTTTGGTCGCTCAATGGTAATGGCTAAAATATCAGCTAAAAACTGTAATAACCAATGATTGACCACCATACCGCCATCCACTCTAAGTCGCGTGGTGTTAATACCATCTTGTGCCATAGCCGTTAATAGATCACGAGTTTGATACGCCACTGATGCTAAGCCTGCTGTGACTATTTCTTTGATACCCGAGTCACGTGTTAAGCCTATGATTGCACCACGTGCATCTGGCTGCCAATGTGGCGCGCCAAGCCCAGTAAAAGCCGGTACTAAATAAACATGATTTTCACTTTGCATAGATTGCGCGATGGCAGCACTACAGTCTACATTCGTTAGTAATTGCAAACCATCACGCAGCCACTGCATAGTAGCTCCCGCCATAAAAATACTACCTTCAAGAGCGTAAGTGCTTTTATTATTGATTCGATAAGCCACGGTACTTAACATTTTATGTTGCGAATAAAGTATTTCTGCTCCCGTATTCACCATAACAAAGCAACCTGTGCCATAGGTACCTTTCATCATGCCTTTTTCGAAGCATGCTTGACCAACCAATGACGCTTGTTGATCGCCTATCATGGCATTAATCGCAATGCTGCCACCAAAAAGTTGCTTTGTCGTTTGGCCAAAATTATCGGCACTATTTTTGACCTCGGGTAGCATTGCTTGTGGAATATTAAACAGCGCGAGTAACTCTTGATCCCAACAATTTTCTACAATATTAAACAACAAGGTTCGAGATGCATTACTGGCATCTGTGGCAAACGCTTTACCTTCAGTTAAGTGCCACAGTAAAAAAGTATCTACTGTGCCAAAACATAACTGCCCTGCCTCTGCTTTGGTTCGTGCGCCGGCAACATTATCAAGTAACCATTCAATTTTACTGGCTGAAAAATAAGGGTCGATTAATAGCCCTGTTTTCGCTGTTACTTTCGCTGCGATTTCAGCGTTTTTTTGCAGATTTTCACAACGTTTAGCGGTTCGTCGATCTTGCCAGACAATGGCATTATAAATTGCTTCACCAGTACTCTTGTCCCAAACAATAGTCGTTTCACGTTGATTGGTAATACCGATAGCGGCAATATCTTCAGCTACCAGATCACTTTTAGTCAGCGCTTGTCGGCAACTTGCTAGCGTTGTTTGCCAAATAGCCTGGGGATCATGTTCGACCCAACCATCATGAGGATAGATTTGGGCAAACTCTTCTGAGGCACTGGCAATAAGCTCGCCAGCAAGAGTAAAAATAATGGCGCGACTACTGGTTGTACCTTGATCGATAGCCAGTAAATATTGAGGTTTCATCACACAGTTCGCCTATTTTTTCTGCGATAAAAAGTACTGATTAATCTTAACTAAAGCTTTCTTCATTGCTTGCGCCAATAAAAATTCGACCCATTTATCTGGTAGCCATTTAGGTCCATTGCAAACAATAGTATAACGTACAGAAGTTTGTGTTGGGGTTTGTTCCGTCAGGTAAATATTACCTTGGTGGTTACTTAATGGCTTATCTCCGACAATGGCATAACGTATTTGATTTGAGCTAGTAAACAATACTTGTTCTGAAAATTTCACTCCAGCAACATTAACATTACGAATTGCCCCTTTGCCACCAGCGGGCTCTCCATCATCAGCCGTTTTTGCAACAGCAAATTTTGCATCAAAAAAACGATGCAATTGCTGATGATCAAGTAGTAGCTTACTGATTTCATTTGGCGCCGCGGCAACCATTTGCATTACATCAACATTAACCATAAATTTACTGTACTTTCATCAAGATAACTACAGCAACAGTAACGGACTTAATGGTTTAGGGTCAAGGGAGGTAGTTAAAAATTATTAACAAAAAAAGTGAGAAATAACGAAAATCCGCTTAGCTGAAGTTTATACAGTATTACTGTGATAAGGCGTAAATTCGATACGCTCACCAAATTTATTAAGGATATTCACCGCGCCGTCGCAAACCGCAATAATAGACTTATCTTGCTTATAACTGTCAGGAATAATCACTCGGCCATTTTCTAATTGCACAAAGTGCTCAACACTATGCTGTAATTTCAAAGATAATTCACCGTAATAAATAATAGTGACTTCTTTTACTGTCCCTGCTGGCTCAAGTTTCGATTGCATCATGCACCCTATATAGCTAAAAAATGGCAGTATTTTAATCAATTGGGTTAAAAAAACTGTTAATGTTTTCACTAGTTGCTGCAACAAATTGTAACCATGATTACATATTACGGTGATAGCCGCTCAAATGATGATTTATCAAAATAAGCAACTAAGGTACACTCAAATTAACGTGTATCTAAAGTGAAAGTAAGTTATTTTGACTACAGTAATTAATGATAGTATTTGCCCATTATGCCAAGCAAATAACTTTTGTGGCATAAAAAGTACTGAGCCCTGTTGGTGTGTCGAGAGTGATATACAACCAGGTTTACTAAAGCAAGTACCTGCCGAATTATCTAGAAAATCATGTATCTGTCAAAAGTGCATCGACAAATTTAACTCAATAGAAATTATCGATAAGTCGTAACAAGTAACAACAGAATATTGTATAGTTTTAAATCATCACTCTAACCAACTTATCTATAAGGACTTTTAGTGTCTGACAATCCGCAAAAAAACGTCATATTTAATGCAATAACTGTCCCCTTGGGTGATGAGCTAACTTGGCGTTGGGACGATAAACTATCGATGTTACTTACCGAATTTTCTTGGGAAAAAACAGAGCGTATTTTAATCGTATTACGGCAATTATTTAGTGAAGAGTGGAGCCATAAAAATATTAAAAAATCGCCCAAAGCGATTAAAGCTGAACTTGGAGAACTGACAAAATTAACTAAAGAACAATTAATTTTCACCCGACCAGCTACAGTAGATACACCTGCGATAGCACTTTTTTGGTGGCCTTGGGGCCATGGCGCAACTTACTCTATACGTATTAGAATATTACATACCAATTATAACGATGCAGATTTGCAGCAAGCTCAAACAGGGCCAATAACAAAATTTTTCCAGCGGTTCACCTCAAGATAACTCAACTGCGAGCTTGTTAGTGAATCAAACTTAGCTACACTTGTCGTAGACAACTCTTCGAGATCGACAGGATGTTTATATGCTTACCTTAACGCTCTATTATGCCACCAACAGAAATCATATTGGCCCACGTTGGTCACCGAAAAGCTACGGTCAAGATTTTAGTGCTGATCGCTCCAACAATCTACGTTTTGGTCGCATAACAGTTGAAGTAAGCCGTGAAAAAATAAAGTACTTTCAAGCGCATAATGTCGATAACCGCGCAGGAGATGGTGAAGGCCTATCGGCTTATATTGAAAAAAAATTACGCAAAAAACACCTGATATCTGCATTTAAAGAACCTGAAGAGTCAACCGATTCGATAAGCGCGCCCCAGCCCCTGGCTTCGACAACAGCCTTTCATGAATTAAAAAAGCAGATGGAGGCAAAGCGTGATCTAGTAATTTTCATTCATGGTTTTAATGTTGATTGGTTTGAAGCAGTAGCCTCTGCAATGGCGTTAGAGTTGATGCTTAATCGCCATTCTCATGATAATGATGATTTAAAAGATACTAGTGTTTTTCTTTTTTCTTGGCCTTCCAATGGCAAAATGATGAGAAACAAAGCTTATTTGTCTGATCGTAGTGATGCTGAAGACTCAAGTATTGCTGTAGCACGTGGCTTCTTGAAATTACGTGATTTTCTAATGACACTACGGCCCAAACATGATGACATTGCATTAAAAGAATGTGGTCAACAGCTACACCTACTTTGCCATTCTATGGGCAATTATGTTTTACAGCATGCTCTTACAGCATTAATTAAACTTAATAACCAGAAGCATTTACCACAGTTATTTCAACATATATTTATGTGCGCACCTGATGTTGATGATAATGTTTTCGAACAAGAACAACCAATGGCCAATTTGCATCGACTAGCTCGCCAGGTCACGGTTTATTACAACAATGGTGATCTGGCCATGTATATTTCTGATTACACCAAAGGAAATATTGATCGATTAGGCCATAATGGTTGCGCTAGACCTTTACAGTTACACAACAAAGTTAATCAAGTAAATTGCTCTAAAATTGTCGGCGGAGTTACCGAGCATAGTTATTATTTATGGGCGACGGTTAACGAAGATATAAGGCACAGTATCGATGGCATTAACTACAATGATAGCGTACGCAAAAGAAGCTCTCAATCTACACAGGTTTGGCATTTAATCTAATATGCATACACCTAACAGCCCAATGAATGCTGTTAGGTGTGAAGTTAAATTATTGTATACTCAGGCATTACTCTCCCTTACTTGAGCCACCATGTATAGGAGCATGCTGAATAACTCGATCAGCTAATCGAGAAAAAGGTAAACTTTGTAGCCAGACTTTACCATGACCAGAAAGCGTGGCAATAAACAAACCTTCGCCACCAAATAACATACTCTTTAAGCCTTTAGTCAATTCAATGTCGTAATCAACACCATCACTAAAACCCACCAAACAACCCGTATCTACGCGTAATACCTCGCCATTTAGTTCCTTTTCGATAATCGTACCCCCGGCATGCAAAAATGCTAAACCGTCACCTTCTAGGCGTTCTAAGATAAAACCTTCACCGCCAAAAAAACCACTGCCTAAACGTTTACTAAAGGTGATATCTATTTTGGTGCCCAATGCTGCACAAAGAAAAGCATCTTTTTGACAAGTAACGCCACCGCCAATATCAGCCAGGTCAATGCTAATAATTGACCCTGGATACGGTGCTGCAAAAGCAACTATACGACGCTGTGGGTGTTGATTAGAAAAATGAGTCATAAACACTGACTCACCCGTCAGCATGCGTTTGCCCGCAGAAAACAACTTCCCCATGATGCCTTGATTAACATCTGAGCCATCACCCATTTTCGTTTCAAATTCAATGCCATCTTCCATATAATTCATCGCACCAGCTTCTGCGACAACGGTTTCTCCCTGATCTAACGTTACTTCAACTAACTGCATTGAGTGTCCGATAATTTGATAATCTATTTCATCACTTCGCATTGTCTATCCTTATGCTATGGCTACATTTATCTTTAGTTAACTTTGCTATTGGTTTTTAATATCTCATATAAACCGAAATTAAACCGCTATGCTATAAAAACAAATTTCGACTTTATTGGCTAGCACTAACCACACACTGACATTAATTTTTACATTTCCGACTGAACATTTATGGCTAATAAATGTCTACTTTTCGTTATCATTTACACCTTGAAATAAACCATTGTGAAAGTCTCACTCAAAAGCATGCTTTAAGGACTCTTATGACAAAAATAATAAAACTCATTTCCGCATTCACAGTAACACTATTACTCAGTATTAGTTTTAGTAGTTTTTCTGCAACATTTGAAGAAGGAAAACATTACAAAATAGTGGCAAAAAATAAAACAACGACGCCAGAATTGAGTGAATACTTTTCTTATTATTGCCCAGCTTGTCGTGCCTATGAGCCTTACCTTGACGGCATAAAAAAAATGATGCCTGAACAAGCTAAGTTCAATAAAGTACATGTTGATTTCATGAGGCAAGCATCTGCAGATACTCAATTTATGTTGAGTAAAGCATTAATCATTGCTGAGAAAACTGACATTGATCGGGAATTTTCTTCTGCGGTCTTTAACTATCTACAAACAGATAGAGCCACTATTGATAATGAAAAAGATATTCGAAATATTTTTGTGCTCAGTGGTGGTGATGGTAAAAAATTCGATCAAGGTATGAAAAATTTTTCGGTGATCGGTCAGGCAAAAAGAGAAAAGAAAGTTCAAGATGAGTTATCAGCAAATAATCACCTGACTAGCGTACCTGCCATGGTAGTCAACGGTAAATATTTAATTAATAGTAAGTCTCTCGATCGTAATAACTTTTTTGCTGAGTATAGTGAGTTAGTAGCGTATTTATTTACGCTGTAGGTTTTAGCAAATACCTAACGTGATATCGCATGCAGATATTGCTACTGGACTACTGTTAAAAACAAAAAGCCGACGCTTTTGAAGTGTCGGCTTGTTTTAATTCATCGTCTTTTTAACGTCGGCGATGTTTATTATTCGGTTTACTCTTTTTCTTATCACCAAAGGCTTGTTGACGGCCGTGTTTTTTCTGTCGACCTAAAGTATTTTTACGTGCTGGGGTATCAGTTTTCGTTAAGTCGGGCTCATAACCAGGTAGCCACTGTTGCATTAAACGCGTATCTAATACTTTCTCTACCGCCTCTAACAACCAAGCTTCAGACGGACTCATTAATGAAATAGCTAACCCTTCATTACCAGCTCGACCCGTTCGGCCAATGCGATGAATATAATCTTCAGCAATATAAGGCAGTTCGTAGTTAATAACATAACGTAAATCATGAATATCAATGCCACGAGCTGCAACATCGGTAGCAACTAACGCTCGCGTTTTTCCAGCTTTAAATTCAGCTAGCGCTTTATCTCGTGCGCCTTGCGATTTATCACCATGAATAGATTGGGTTTTAATACCGTCTTTCGACATTTCTTTCGCAAGTTCATCTGCACCTTGTTTGGTACGTGTGAAAATAAGCACTTGCTGCCAGTTTTTCGAACCGATTAAGAACGATGTTAACTCGCGTTTGCGATCATTATCAACGGTATAAACTATTTGTTCGACTTGTTTAGCTGCCGTATTACGTTCACTAACTTCAATAAGTTCAGGTTCATTGAGTAAGGTTTTGCTGAGTTTAAAAATAGCATCGTCAAACGTTGCAGAAAAAAGTAGGGTCTGTCGCTTTGGAGGTAAACGGTTAAGAATCCGGTCAATTTCATCTTTAAAGCCCATATCTAACATTCTATCAGCTTCATCAAAGACAATAGTTTCAAGATGGATCAGCAGTACACTACCATTGATAATATGATCAAGTAATCGCCCTGGTGTAGCAATAAGTACATCAGCACCTTTTTCAATAGCGTCTATTTGCGGCTTAATACTTACTCCACCATATGCAACAGCAATATTTAGCTCGGTATTTTCCGCATAACTGACAAAACTTTTATACACTTGTTGGGCAAGCTCTCGGGTTGGTGTTAATACCAAGGCTCTAATAGGTCTTTGTGCTGGAATATTCTGGCTTAAACGTTGGAGAATTGGCAATGCAAAGGCTGCTGTTTTGCCCGTTCCCGTTTGTGCTCCGGCCATAATATCTTTATTAGCTAGAATCGCGGGAATAGCTTGCTGTTGGATCGGAGTAGGTTGTTCATAACCTAAAGCTTTAACAGCATCAGTCAGTGACTTATCTAGTGCTAAGGAAGAGAAACTCATGATAATTTATCGCTTTTTAACGGAATGTTGCTTCTGCTTAAGCTCATGCTCAAGTTCATCAGGGTAATAAACAAGTCCTTGCTCGTCTTGGCTTGGGAACACCACAATCGCAAGTTCATCATCTGCAAGCCCATGAGTCCAACGACTAAACCATTTATTTAAAGAAATAGCTTCTGGGCGACAATCTTGCCATTGTTCGGTCGCCCAAGCTTGGGCAAACTCTTCGTTTGGCCAAACAGGTACACAATCTTCATCTTCTGTATTGAGCATTACACAACCATGCTCGTCAGTTAAAATCCATAACTGGTTTTGAGTGACTGTCTCATTAACAAAATAAACAGCGCGTTGCGCATCATCCATTTGTAATATTTGCTTAACTTTTTCTGGCTCTAACACATGAAGTCCTGCTGAAATTTATTTTTAAATAAGGCGCTATTCTACAAAAATTTGCATCTCTTCGCCGATCTGTTTACGCATTTCCATTAATTTTCTCGCACTTTCATGCTGTTTTTTATCTGCTTCTGACTGCGGAATCCACTCGGGAACGCGTTCCGATTGACCATTTTGATCAACAGCCACCATAATAACGATACAGTGTGTGGTTAATCGTCGGTTTAAAGATTTAGGATCACAGGCATTTACTTCTAACGCTATGTGCATTGAAGATTTACCGGTATAAATAACCTTTGCTTCCACTTCTACTAAACTGCCAACATGGATCGGAGCAATAAAGCGAATACCACCAGCATAAGCAGTAACACAATAACGGCCACTCCAACCAGCAGCGCAAGCATAAGCAGCCAGATCGATCCATTTCATCACCGCACCACCATGCACTTTACCGCCAAAATTGACATCTTGAGGTTCAGCCAAAAATCTTAAAGTTATATCACGCTGTGGTTGCTTCATTATATTTCCTATCTATAAGTCGTTATTACAGTCTAATTAACCTTTAACAAAACTTACAATACCGATTATTTAAAGGTACATTACCACCAGTTAAGTCATAGTTAAAATTTAAAGAGAAAGCATGAAAATTTGGGTTGATGCCGATGCCTGTCCAGTAGTCATTAAAGAGATATTGTTTAGAGCCGCTGAGCGAACGAAAACAGTTACAACATTATTGGCTAACCATTATTTAAAAGTACCACCTTCAAAAGTGATCAGCTTTGTACAAGTGAGTGCTGGCTTTGATGTGGCTGATAATGAAATTGTTAAACGCGCCGAGCCCAATGACTTAGTGATCACCGCAGATATCCCTTTAGCCGCGGAAGTTGTCGAAAAAGGCTGCTTAGCGCTAAACCCAAGAGGTGAGCTTTATACCGAGAGCAACATTCGTCAACGTCTTAATATGCGTGACTTTATGGATACTTTGCGCTCTAGTGGTATCGAAACAGGTGGCGCGCCACCCATTAGCCAAGCAGATCGACAAGCATTTGCTAATAATCTTGATAAATTACTAGCACAACAGTCACATATTTAAGCTAGCCTATTGGCTGCCTGTAGTTTATTAACAAGTACAGGCAGAAGCTAGCTGATTACTATTTATTAGCTGATGGCTTAGCGTGATGTTTGCCAGTCTTATTTGAGCTGCTATTCCCATATGGGTTAACCTTGGTGCTGTTACCTGTATGACGTCTGTTTTTACCAGTAGGCTTATGACCGCGTGCATTATCCCCTGAACGTTGTCCATCTTTGTGTTCTGGTTTATCCCATTTGATTTTTTTGGTTTTTTTCGCTTTTAACGGCCTTAATTTACGAGACTCAGGTAAAGCATTTACAGGTTCAAAACCAGCCACGACCTCTCTTGGTAAATGGCTTTGAATTACGTGTTGAACATCATTTAAAAGGTCTATTTCATCAGCGCAAACTAATGATACCGCTTGTCCTGTCGCTCCAGCTCGCCCAGTGCGTCCAATTCTATGCACGTAGTCTTCTGGTACGTTAGGTAATTCAAAGTTAACCACTTGAGGCAACTGATCTATATCAATACCACGTGCAGCTATGTCAGTTGCAACTAAAACATTGATACTGCCTTCTTTAAATTGTGCTAAGGCCTTTGTTCTGGCGCCTTGGCTTTTATTACCATGTATAGCTGCAGCTTTTATTCCTGAAGCATCAAGTTGCTTAGTTAACTTATTCGCACCATGCTTAGTCTTCATGAAAACAATAACTTGTCGCCAGTCATTAGCTTTAATTAAGTGAGTTAATAGTGAGGCTTTCTTATTCTTATCTACAGGGTAGATTAACTGCTCAACGGTTTCGGCAGTGGTATTTTTTGGGCTAATTGAAATCTCTACAGGGTCATTAACGATACCTTTAGCTAGCTCACGAATATCAGGCGAAAAGGTTGCAGAAAAAAGTAGTGTTTGGCGCTTTTTTGGTAATAAAGATAAAATTTTCTTAATATCACGTAAAAAGCCCATATCTAACATGCGATCGGCTTCATCAAGTACCAGAACTTCTAATTGATTAAAACGTACCGCATTCTGATTATATAAATCTAACAATCGCCCAGGCGTAGCAACTAGAATATCGACACCTTGGCGTAAACGTAACATTTGCGGATTAATTTTTACCCCACCAAATACTACTGTTGATTTAAGGTCTAAGTGCTTACCATACATTTCAACATTTTCAGCAATCTGAGCAGCAAGCTCTCGCGTTGGCGTAATAATGAGAGTACGGGCTTGATTGGGCCGTGCTTTCTCGCCCTTCGATAGCAACTCAAGAATAGGTAAAGTAAAGCCTGCTGTTTTACCTGTGCCCGTCTGCGCAGCTGCCATGACATCCTTACCAGCGAGTACCGCAGGAATCGCCTGAGCTTGAATAGGCGATGGTGTATCGTAACCTTTTTCCGCAATAGCTTTTTGAATTGGGGCAGATAAACCTAAATCGGTAAAACTCATAGAATGTACTCTTCTCGCTGGGGTTTGAGCCAATGTCAAACGGCGGTGCAGAATACAGTATAGACAGCTTCAGTGCAATGATAGTAGTCATTCGGAGCCATTAACAAAACACTTGTGGTGCCTAAAAGCAGTAACATTAATTATTAATCACCACTAAAATGAATAATGCCGTGACCTAACTAATGGCAAAATATAGCACCCACTTTATTTTGTGTCATCAAAATCAAAAACTTGGTTAATTAGCAATTTCAGATTCAGACATTATTGAGAAACACACCTGATAGCCTATAGAGCGAACAGATTGAATAATATTTGCCGGTAACCCAACAGCTTTAAGTTTATTTCTAATTCTGGCGACTTTAATGTCAATAGAGCGGTCAATACCATCGTAATCAGCCCCTTTTAAAACTTTCAGAATAACTTGACGAGATACCACACTATTATGCTTTGTAGCAATGAAGTAAAATAACTCATACTCCTCTTGCGTTAAGCCGAGTGCTTTTCTTTGATAAAAACAATCGGTTGATGCAGGAATAAATTTTACATCTCCAAAAGCTAAAATATCGTCTGGCTGATATTTGGTTGGCCTAACACCTAAGCGCTTTATTCGTTGATATAACACTTCAAACGGCGCTGTTTTCAGCACAAAGTCATCAGCCCCAACTTCAAAGCATTTTATTTCAGCTATTGAATCTTCGTGACTAGTGATGAAAATAATTGGGCGTTGATAAAACTCCCTAAGTTGCTTGCATACCTCATAACCATTGATATCTGGTAAGCCTATATCCAACAAAATAAGGTCTGGAAAAGTATTGATGACTTTACGCAAAGCATTCGACCCGTTAAAAACTTGAGTAACAGCAAAACCTTTGCTTTCCAATTGGCTTTTTAAAGTAAGAGACACCAATTTATCATCTTCTATAATTAGTACTTCTTTCATGATGGTGTTCCTTAATTCGTATTTAGCAAATTTCATCTAGTTCACAATTACTTAACCTAAAAGAATAGTCACATATCAATTGATTTTCCTCCTTTTATCCTCGTACAACAATACTCAAAGCCAGGATAATTGTATCTATTATGTAACTTACACGAATTAACAAGTGACAAATTGTCGCAGAAGTCACTAAATTATGGGGGGATTTTTTATGAATAGCAAAAACGAAAAAACCCGTAGCGTGAGCTACGGGTTTTAAAATGATGGTGGAGGGAGGTGGATTCGAACCACCGAAGGCTGAGCCGTCAGATTTACAGTCTGATCCCTTTGGCCACTCGGGAACCCCTCCACAGGGTCGAAAACCCAGCAATAAGCTGGGTATTCTGAAAAGAAGCCTAGCAATGTCCTACTCTCACATGGGAACTCCCACACTACCATCGGCGCTAACACGTTTCACTTCTGAGTTCGGAATGGGATCAGGTGGGGCCATGTCGCTATTGTCGCTAGACAAAAAGGGTACAATCTTGAAAGCCGTTTATTAAGACATGTCTTAATGATAATAAATACGTGTTTCGAACTCTTATTCAATGCTTTATGTACGTGTCACTCTTGCGAGTGTTTAGTCAAACTTAACTACAATCTTTAAAACCACTT
>NZ_MUZV01000020.1 GCF_002000025.1 Cognaticolwellia aestuarii | reverse complement strand
GCATTAATGGTTAATGCCACACTAGCCTGTGCTGTTGCACCATTGCCATCACTGACTTGATAGGTAAAACTGTCAACGCCATTGAAGTTACTATTGGGGGTATAACTGAACGAGCCATCGCTATTGAGCGCCAAGCTACCATGACTGACATTCGTTAGTGGCGTTGTATTCACAGTTAAGCTATCACCGTCGACATCGCTATCATTCGCCAGTAAATGGTCGCTGTCAGTCACCAACTTAGTTAAGCTCAAGTCTTCATCAAGGCTATAACTATTAGCGGTTGCATTAGGCGCATCATTAATCGCGTTAATGGTTAATGACACACTGGCCTGTGCTGTCGCACCATTGCCATCACTGACTTGATAGGTAAAACTGTCAACGCCATTGAAGTTACTATTGGGGGTATAACTGAACGAGCCATCACTATTAAGTGTCAAGCTACCATGACTGACATTCGTTAGTGGCGTTGTATTGACCGTTAAAGTATCACCATCGACATCGCTATCATTCGCCAGTAAATGGTTGGGATTGTTAATTGATACGATCACATTCACATCTTCAGGAGAAGAATAACTATTATTTATCGCGATGGGATTATCATTTACCGGTAAAACCGTTACCGTTAACGTTCCGGTATTGGTTGCATTGAAGCTATCAGAAACCGTATAGCTAGCAGTGATCTGACCAAAAAAATCAATATTTGGGGTAATATGGACTGCATTATTTACAATAACTGCATTACCACTATCAACATCTACAGATGTTAGTGATAATTGGTCGCCATCTGCATCGCTATCATTCGCGAGCACATCAACTACTGCCGTCGTATCTTCATTAATAGTAACAGTTTCATTATTTACCGTAGGGGCATCATTTAACGGCATAACAGTGATATTGACATTGGCAGTATCGGTTAATTGGTTACCGTTTATAATCTCATATGTAAAACTGTCTATCCCACTAAAATTAGCATTAGGGGTATAGTTAAAACTACCATTCTCTTCTAATACTAGCGTGCCTTTTTGTGGCGATGTTACTGGTGTTGTATTAACTTTTAAAACGGAACTATCAAAGTCCATATCATTTAATAATAGCCCTGCTCCCTCATCAACCTGTAAATTACTATCTTCATCTACTTGATAATTGTCATCGAGAGCGATAGGGATATCTGCCGTTGACCGAACAGTAATAGTCACAGAGGCTTGTGAATAAAGATCTGCTGAATTCTTAATTTGATATTGAAATTGATCAACACCAAAGAAGTTACTGTTTGGGATATAAGTGAAAGTACCATCGAGGGCAAGATTTAACTGACCATGCTGAGGTTGCGAAAGTAAGTTGGCTACTAACTCAAAGGTTAAGCCATTAGGATCACTATCATTCGCTAAAATTCCCAAATTAACCGTATCGATGACTAAGGTTGTATCTTCATCAATAGTGTAATCATCATTTTGCGCAATAGGTGGTAAAATATCTCCGTTGGCTAATATTTTAACCTTTGCATATGCCGACGCACCTTGGCTATCCAATATTTGATATATAAATTCATCATTTTCTAATAATGGCGCAAATGATTGATAAGAAAATGTGCCATCATTTCTCAGTATTAAAGTACCATTTTTTGGTGCTTCTACAGGC
Source organism: Cognaticolwellia aestuarii (assembly GCF_002000025.1). Classification (GTDB taxonomy): domain Bacteria; phylum Pseudomonadota; class Gammaproteobacteria; order Enterobacterales; family Alteromonadaceae; genus Cognaticolwellia; species Cognaticolwellia aestuarii. The sequence continues at coordinate 31,860 of NZ_MUZV01000020.1, read as the reverse complement.
GTTGTTGATACACTCAAAACAGTATCATCAACATCATAGTCATTACTTAATAGGTTAGTTATATCAAAGTCAATAAAGCCAGTAGTATCTACACGGTAAGAATCATCAATAGCAATTGGTGGATCATTTATAGGTAAAACATCAAAAACAACTGTAGCTGAAGCATTACCTCCTTCAGCATCAACAACCCGATAACTTACACTGTCACTACCATAAAAGTTGGCATGTGGCGTATAGGTTAAAAGGTTGCCATTAACAATCAAGGTACCGTTAGCAGGTTGTAACAAAATGCTATCTAGTACCATAGATTGTCCTTCCGGATCTTGATCATTATCCAAGACATTAACCGTTAGTGCTTCATCTTCATTTAACTGATAGTTATCATTATTTGCAATCGGTGGTAAATTAGGGGTCCCGCCTACCCTTGGAAGAATGTGAGGCACAGAGGCTCCACTTTCACCGCTATTATCAATACCGGTAACTAGCAGTGAGTAATCTTTGCTCAATTCACCATCTGTAAATTGCGCTGATGTAGCTTTAATTGCAAGGCGCTGCACACCATTATCAAGTTGCAGCGCATTTAAAGTCGTTAAGCCAAGTTCGGTAGCAGCATATAAATTATAACGCTCAACTTTATCGTTACCTGACCATGAAACAGAAACAATACCGTTTTCTCTGCTGGCATTAATGGCTGATATTTGAATTGGTTGCCAATTTACATTCAATGCATCAACAACAGCGCTATTACCCAAACTATCTTCAACAACAAGCTCTATGCGCAAAGGCCCCGCTATTTCTCCAGCTAATTGTGGGTTAAACCCTGTGATCGTCGATTGAAAATCTGGGCGACAATTATTCAGACATAAAATAAAATTCCGCTCAACATTTGGCAAATATAGTGAAACCTGTTTCATCACATCAATATCTGACGCAACAACACCTAAAGTTAAGTTCCCTTCAATGTTCGTCGAAGTGTTTACATGCCTTAAAGCCCCCACCGCATTTGAAAAACTACTGTTGATATTAGCGAGGCTATTAGTTTCTATCCCATTAACTTTTTTAGCCACTAGTAATTGATTGCCTGTTTGACCAGATAAATCCATTGTCGGTTCGGATGGGCTGGTTACTGGTGGCACCGTTATTGGCGCAGTATTATTAGGCGTAGTAGATGAGGTTGAATCGCCCCCACCACAGGCAGTTAGACTAAGAAAAACAATGATATACATACATCTACTACTAAACATTTTTATTAATCCTAGAGCCTATGGCTGAATCTTAAATGAGCCGTCAGCATTCACTGAGGGGTTATTGATTTCTTGTAACGAAAAGCCTCCAACGAGCTCATCTAAGCCATTTGAAAAAGCAGCAAAAATTGAGCCATCAGCTCGGTTGTCACCATGAGATGCAAAATTAATCCCCAACTCAAGTTGATCAATATTGATAAGTCCAGAATAAGCAGCAAACCACTCCCCTTCACTGTCACTAAAACTCAATGTTCCGCCGGGTACCGAAGCATTATCGAAGTCAACTGTCATGCTCATAGTAAAATCACTAACCTGCCCAACACTCGAATTAACAATACTCTCACTAACATTACTGTAAGAAAGTGTACCTGTGCGCTCAGAGATCAACTCAGCTATCGGTAGATCTTTAACTCCTTGCCATTCAGACTCACCATAAATACCTTTATCATCAAGTTCATTGCCATCATATGTTAAAGCATCTGTAGAAATTGGAGCTGCATCAGTGTTTGCAACCACAACACCTGAGGCTTGATCATCCTTTGAGTTTTCATTTTTAGCACTTTCATCAGCTTTCTTAGGGGCAGTCGTAGAGTAACCTAGTGAGATACTAGCAGGAGCCTGGATCATTCGAGTAACAACCCCTTGATTATTAACAGAAGCGAATGAAAAATCCTCTGAACTCCCTAAAGACAAAGTGGTTTGATCAGCTAACTCAACATCAATATTGCCACTATAAACGGCAAATAACACCTCATCGTCAATCACTTCTACAGCAAAGTGAGTGCCTCGAATACCAATACTGCCAACAGGTGTTTTGATTTGATAATCACCGCCCGACTTTTTAATTAAGCCGCTGATAGAGCGTAAGCCACCACTGATTATCTCTAATGTCGCTGAACCTTCACCAGCTTCAGGGTTAAACTTATAATTGCTAATCAAAATTTCAGTATTTTCTTTTAAGGTAATCAAGCCACCATCAGACATACTAAATTGTGCTTTGCTTTTATCACCAGTGATAATGTTATCAACATCAAATATTTCTGACCGGCGTCGTAAGGGCCTTTTCTCTTTACTTGCTTGATGTTGTGCTTCGACTTTACCTTTGGCTAGAATAGTTTTACCCGCAGCAATATTCGCATACGAGCTATAATGGGTAGTCATCAATAATAAGAACAAACTAAGTAAAACCAGAAAATTCCAACTTGGTTTTTGTACTATAAATGTAAAATTATTCATATTGTTCACCTAGAAGCTCATACGTGCGGATAAGTTTATATCAGCACGCTGATAAGAAAAAAGCGCCAAATTACTGTCTTTATCTTGGATTGATGCACTTAAACGATAAGACCATGCTTTGGAATCCTGATATTGGATTGATGTCCCCAGCAGCCACATATCATCATTACGTTTATCAAAAAAGAATGGATGATCAAATTGGTAAGCCTGATGCTGATAACTTATATTAGCATTGGCCAGCCAATACTGATTGAAAGCAAAGTCGGCCGTATAATTTAAAGCTTGGATTTTTCTATCATTATGCTGACTTTCGCTATACATACTTTGTTCTTGTGAATAAACAAGCGAAAGTGCGTGTCGCCACCTTTTATCAACATACTGTGCACTGAGTTGTATCGAAGCGTCATCGGTATTTAATTGGCTATTAACGTCATTTTTAGTCTGGCCCAAAAAAACTTCAGATGAAAGCAACCAGCGCTTATCAATAAATTTACTTAAACCAGCCGTAGCACCAAACTTAGTACGATAGTAGCGATCATTAAGCCACAAAGGCACGATCCTTATACCAACACTCGCACTTAAGTCAGCAAAGTCTTTCTTATACTGCAAGTTATTACGAATTGAAAAGCGATTAAAATCATTGTCCTGATTAAAATAATGTAATTTGCCCAAAGTTGAGAAAAAGAGTCTTGATGATTGAGTTAGCGTTTTATTTGCTATGAGCTGATAGCCAACAGATAAGTAACTATCACTATTTTCTTTACTATTATCAGATAAAATAATGTCTTGGTTTAACAAAGGTAAAAATATATTGTCTTCACTAGTGCCGGCATTCACATTTGAATCGTAGCCTAAGCTAACATCTACTGATTGCATAATATTTAATGACTGCTTACTTAATAAAGCAACAGCTAGGGCTTTAAGTTGTGTCGTTGAATCTTTTAATTTTAAAGAAACATTTTCATTCTCATTAAGCGACTCAGTAACTTCTATGACGGCTTGGTAGTTCTTCATAGCAAAATAGGCATGGGCAAGATAATACTGAGCATCTAACCAACTAGGCCGGTTAGCAACAACACGCTCAAAAGCGTATAATGCCCGTTCACTTTCTTGCACTTTCAATGCAGCAAGGCCATATAGAAAGTCAAAATCTTCATCACCTAAGTATTCAGCTTCAAGTAACTTAGCTTGCTGCCAAGCGCTACCACTTTGCTTAAGTAATATTTTTTGTTTTAACTGGGTAAAAGCAACACTTTCTCTAAATGTGTTGGCGTAAGTAGTTTTGCTAGCGAGTAACAACAAGAAAAAAAATACGAGAATTTTCTTCACTCATTCTTCCAAATCGATTTTATATAAACATATTCAAGCTCAATAAATGGCTAAATGCAATTAACTTGTATGCTTTAAGTGATTTTATTCAAACTACTACGACATAAAACTAATCAACAATATTAATTAGCCTTTATTTTTTAATAAAAAAAAGCCACTTGGCAGTGGCTTGATTATAAATAAGTTAATTAATGCTTATTTAGCTGGTGCTTCAACTTTGTCAGTTGTTTCAAGCACTTTATTTTTTGACAACAATAATTCACGTAAACGCGTGTCAATCTCTTTGGCTATTTCAGGGTTTTCTTTCAAGTGCTTAGCAGCATTTGCTTTACCTTGACCAATTTTATCGCCTTTGTAGCTATACCAAGCGCCTGCTTTTTCAACCATTTCATGTTTAACACCTAAGTCGACCAATTCACCTAAGCTGTTAATACCTTCACCATATAAAATTTGGAACTCAACTTGTTTAAATGGTGGAGCAATTTTGTTCTTAACCACTTTAACACGAGTTTCGTTACCCACGATTTCATCACCGTTTTTAACCGCACCAATACGGCGAATATCTAAACGTACTGAAGCGTAGAATTTTAACGCATTACCACCTGTAGTGGTTTCCGGTGACCCAAACATAACACCAATTTTCATACGAATTTGGTTAATGAAAATAATCATGGTATTTGATTGTTTAAGGTTACCTGTTAACTTACGCATAGCCTGTGAAAGCATACGTGCTTGCAAGCCCATGTGTGAGTCACCCATGTCACCTTCAATTTCCGCTTTTGGTGTTAACGCAGCAACCGAGTCTACAACGATGATATCAATAGCACCTGAGCGCGTTAACATGTCACAAATTTCAAGTGCTTGCTCACCGGTATCAGGTTGAGAAACTAATAAGTCATTAATATTAACACCGAGTTTTTCAGCATAAATAGGGTCAAGTGCATGCTCAGCATCAACAAAGGCACATACTTTACCATTGCGCTGCGCTTCAGCAATAACTTCCAATGTTAATGTAGTTTTACCACTGGATTCTGGACCGTAAATTTCTACAACACGGCCAAGCGGCAAACCACCCGCACCTAGTGCGATATCCAAACCTAATGAACCTGTTGAAATAGTTTCAACATCCATGCTGCGATTGTCACCCAATTTCATAATTGAACCTTTACCAAATTGACGTTCGATTTGGCTTAAGGCAGCTGATAATGCTTTTTCTTTGTTATCGTTCATAAAATGCTCCACGATGATTTAGGTGCTTAATTCGTTTCAATGACGCAAGTATACTGTATAGTCGTACAGTATCAAGTTTTTTATTGATTTATTTTATATGCGCGAAAAAATAAATTTACCGATACTTTTTAAGTATTGAAAAACAATGACTTTTTACTAATTAGTAACTTTTAGCAGTTGCTATAAAAAAAGTTACTCAGCTAATTAACAGGCGCTATACAGTCGTTTATATTTGCTTTACTTGTCGAGCATTTTATAAAAATAGAAAGATTTGATTATGTGCCTTGTGGCATAATCTAGGTAATTAATCTTTTTACATATTTTTGAGTTACGGCATTTCAATGACAACAATTAAGCAAGACCTCTCAACTCACACCCCGATGATGCGCCAGTACCTGACCATTAAGGCAGAATTTCCTAATATTTTAATTTTTTATCGTATGGGAGATTTTTATGAGTTATTTTTTGATGACGCTAAAAAAGCATCTGAATTACTCGATATTTCATTAACTGCCCGAGGGAAAACGGGTGGCAATGCTATTCCAATGGCTGGGGTTCCATATCATGCTGTAGAAGGGTATTTAGCGAAACTGGTTCAACTCGGTGAGTCTGTTGCTATCTGTGAACAAATAGGTGATCCCGCTACCAGTAAAGGTCCTGTTGAGCGAAAAGTGGTACGTGTTGTTACCCCTGGCACAGTCAGTGATGAAGCGCTTTTAACTGATAGAAAGGATAATTTGATCGTTGCTGTACATCAAACATCACAAGGTTTTGGTTTAGCCTATTTAGATATGACCAGTGGTCGATTTGTTTTAGTAGAGCCCAGAACTGAAGAGCAAGTACAAGCGGAGTTACAGCGCTTATCACCGGCAGAGCTGTTATATCCAGAATCCTTAGCAGCTAACAATATTATTCTTGGTCGCAAAGGTTTACGTCGACGCCCTGATTGGGAGTTCGATTTAGAAACAAGTAAGGCCTTGCTTAACAAGCAGTTTGGCACCCTGTCATTATCTGGTTTTGGTGTTGAAGATAAACCTTTAGGTATTGCTGCTGCCGGCTGCTTATTTCAATATGTCAAAGATAGCCAACGCACTGCATTACCGCATATTAGGGCAATTATTGGTGAAAGTGCTTCAAGTGCTGTGATCCTTGACGCTGCCACTCGCCGCAATTTAGAGTTAACACAAAACCTACAAGGTGGTAGTGAAAATACCCTAGCTGCAATTCTTGATAAAGCAGCAACCCCCATGGGATCAAGGTTATTAAAGCGCTGGCTGCACTTTCCACTGCGTGATATCAATACCTTAAATAATCGTCAAAATGCCATTGAAGAGCTATTACAGCAAGATTTATCATTTGAACTAAATAGTAATTTAAAGCAGTTTGGTGACATTGAGCGCATTGTCGCACGTGTGGCTTTACGCTCAGCTCGTCCTCGCGACTTTGCTCGGCTGCGCAATGCCTTGATGCATTTACCTGAACTGCAAACATTGATGACAAACTGCTCTCAAGTACATTTATCATCACTGATTAGTCAGTGTCAGCCATTACCGACAATACAAGCTTTATTAGAAAGTGCCATTGTCGAAAACCCACCAGTATTAATTCGTGACGGTGGCGTTATTGCGCCCGGCTATAATGAAGAATTAGATGTGCTAAGGGATTTAAGCGATGGCGCCACTGAATTTTTAGCGCAATTAGAAGCGCGTGAAAAAGCTCGAACCGGTATTCAATCACTGAAGGTCGGCTACAATAAAGTTCATGGTTTCTTCATTGAGATGAGTCGTAGCTCTGCTATTGATGTACCTGATGATTATATTCGTCGTCAAACGCTAAAAAACAATGAACGCTTTATTACCAAAGAGTTAAAACAACACGAAGAAAAAGTATTGTCTGCCCAGAGTAAGTTTCTAGCACTTGAAAAGCGCTTATACGAAGCATTATTTGATCTAATATTACCCGAATTAGAAAAGTTACAGCTATTGGCTCAAGCTCTGTCAGAAGTTGATGTACTTAACACATTTGCTGAGCGTGCCGATACGTTAAATTATGTTAAACCTGAACTGCAAGAAGCCAGTGGGATCACTATTGATGCTGGTAGACATGCCGTTGTGGAACAAATGACTACCGAGCCTTTCATTGCTAACCCTGTTATGCTCACTGATAGTCGAAAAATGTTAATTATTACCGGTCCTAATATGGGCGGTAAATCAACTTATATGCGTCAGACTGCGTTAATCGTATTACTTGCCCATATTGGTTGTTATGTCCCGGCAAGCGCAGCAAAAATTGGTATGGTGGATAGAATTTTCACCCGTATTGGTGCTTCCGATGACTTAGCCAGTGGTCGTTCAACTTTTATGGTAGAAATGACTGAAACGGCGAATATTTTACATAATGCGACGAATAAAAGCTTAGTGTTATTAGATGAAATTGGTCGTGGTACAAGCACCTACGACGGACTGTCTTTAGCATGGGCATGTGCTGAAATGCTGGCAATAAAAACCCAAGCATTTACCTTATTTGCTAGCCATTATTTTGAGCTTACGTTATTAGCAGAGCAAATTGATAGCTTAGCAAACGTACATCTAGATGCCGTTGAACATGGTGATAGCATTGTTTTTATGCACACAGTACAAGAGGGAGCGGCTAGTAAGAGTTTTGGTTTACAAGTGGCACAACTTGCCGGTGTGCCCAAAACTGTGATTCAACGAGCAAAGCAGCGCTTACACGAACTTGAAAATATGCAAGCCCCTTCAATCATGAATAATGAACCTCAAGCTTTTGAACAGTTGTCATTAATGGAAGCAAATCACCCGGTCATTGATGAACTCAACGCGGTCGATATCGATGATCTGAGCCCTAAAATGGCACTGGATTTATTATATAAACTGAAAGAGCAATTGTAGAAAAATAGCAGCACTAAAAAAACCAGCATTTGCTGGTTTTTTTGGCACTATAAGATTATTTTGTAAATACTATAGCATCGCTTAGACCTGAAATAACGCCTCTATAGATAAATTCTGCTGACTAAGAATATCACGTAATCGTTTTAACGCTTCAACTTGAATTTGTCGTACACGCTCACGTGTCAGGCCTATTTCAACCCCTACATCTTCTAATGTTGCCGCTTCATAGCCGAGTAAGCCAAAGCGTCTTGCTAATACTTCACGTTGCTTAGAATTCAGTTCATTCAACCAATCGACAATACTATGTTTAATATCATTGGTTTGTAATTTTGTTTCAGGACCACCGGCTTTTTCATCAGGAATAACATCTAATAAAACTTTTTCGCCATCGCCACCAAATGGCGAGTCAACGGAAGCGATACGCTCATTTAAACGTAGCATTTTGCTGACATCTTCTACAGGTACATCTAGCTCAAAGGCGATATCTTCAGCTGTAGGTTCATGATCTAATTTTTGCACTAGTTCACGCGCAGTACGTAAATAAATATTGAGTTCTTTCACGACATGGATGGGTAATCTAATGGTACGGGTTTGATTCATAATCGCACGTTCAATGGTTTGACGTATCCACCAAGTAGCATAAGTTGAAAACCTGAATCCTCGTTCAGGATCGAACTTTTCAACTGCCCGGATCAAACCTAAGTTACCTTCTTCAATCAGATCTAGGAGTGGTAAACCACGATTATTATAACGACGGGCTATTTTTACGACTAAACGAAGGTTGCTTTCTATCATTCGTTTACGAGATGCTTCATCACCTTTCAATGCGAGGCGAGAATAGTAGACTTCTTCTTCTGCAGTTAGTAATGGAGAAAAACCGATTTCACTTAAATATATTTGTGTTGCATCTAAGTTAGAATGACTACCCTCAGGCATATCAGCCTTTGTTGTTTTGGGTTGCTCTTTCTCTGCAACATCAGAACATTCTATTTGTTTTTTTATGCCCATGTTATCTCTCCGCTATTAGCATTTTGCTAAACTTACTGACTAAATATTCACTTTGACTCCAATTTATTATTTATTTTTTTAATAACTTTTTATTATTATTTCGGCAAATACTTCATAGGATTAACTGATTTTCCGCGAAAGCGAACTTCAAAATGAAGCATGATTCTTTCAGCGTCAGTATCTCCCATTTTGGCAATCACTTGACCGGCTTTAACAACCTGCTGCTCTTTAACTAATATGCGATCGTTATGGGCATAAGCACTAAGGTAATCATCGTTGTGTTTAACTATGACTAACTTACCGTATCCTTGTAACGCATCACCGGCATAAACTACTTTGCCGTCTGCAGTTGCTTTTACCGAATCACCGCGTCGCCCCGCAATGTCGATTCCTTTATTTCCTTGCTTTGCGGTGGAAAACTTATGAATAACTTTTCCATTTGCTGGCCACCGCCACCTTCGTATTTTTTGCGAGAAGGTGTCATTTTGTTGCTGAACTTTTTTGGCTGTTTTTTGTTCAGCTACATTTCCACCATACTCCTGCTTTTTCTTCTGTGCAATAGGTTTTTTTATAACTTTTTGTTTTGATGGGTTAAAGCTTTTACTCTTAGGCTTACCATGACTTGCCTTGCTAGAGTTTTTGGTTAAAAATAATTTTTGTTGAGGATAAATATTGTAAGGGGCTTTAATGTTATTAATTGCAGCTAACGTACGAACGTCAACATCAGCACGCCAGGCTATTGAGTATAATGTTTCACCTTTTTTGACTATATATTCAGTGCCCGTAACACTATTCTTAATACGTTGACTCAAAGGAAGTGAGCCTTGAACATCAACCACGGGGGCTGGCTTACTAGGACTAGAGCAACCATTAAGTGCTAATATAACTATTAGCACGAATAAACTATCTCTACTTATTAAGCTACCTTGTAACCATTTCGTCATAACCAACAAAATATCCTTTATCGTGTGGCAATATAAGCAATAACAATCGCGCTAACGACAAGCCATCCTAGAACATCAACCCATTGTCTAATTTTTTTCTCCATTGGTGCTCCGCCCCAACGAATAACACCTGCAACTAAGAAAAATCGCATACCGCGGCCAATGGCTGATGCCAATAAAAAGGGCAGGAAAGCCATATGTAAAAAACCGGCACTGACGGTAAATAATTTATACGGGATAGGAGAGAAACCTGCAATAAAAACCACCCAAACACCCCATTCACTAAACCAAAGCATAGCTTTGTCAAACCTAGCTTGGTAGCCAAACTCTGTAATTAGAGGTTGGATCCAAGGTTCAAACATCATATAGCCTAAACCATAACCAACAACACCACCAATAACCGATGCTACGGTTGTCAACGTAGCAAATCGCCAAGCTTTTTCACGCTGTGCTAATACCATAGGGGCAAGTAAAACATCAGGGGGAATAGGAAAAAAAACAGACTCAGCAAAAGTTAATAATGCGAGAATTCTAGGTGCAAACTTATGTTCAGCCCATTTAAGTGTCCATTCGTATAACGCAGAAAATATTTTCACAAACTATCCTAAAGCGCCAGGAACAAGAGGAACAAAACGAACAGCTTCAATTTGCTGCTCTTTATACTCATCGCCATGGCGGGTAATTAATTTTAAAATTTGGCTTTGCTCGCCAACTGGAATAATTAACCGACCACCATCGGCGAGTTGCTCAAGCAACGCAGTCGGCACCTTAGTTGGGGCCGCCGTAACAATAATGGCTTGAAATGGTGCTTTGCTTTGCCACCCTTGCCAACCATCACCATGCTTCATGGCTACATTATGTAAATCCATACTACGTAATCGACGCTTTGCCTGCCACTGCAGTGACTTAATACGTTCAACAGAAAACACCTTCGACGTTAGTTGCGCTAAAATAGAAGTTTGATAACCCGATCCAGTACCAATTTCTAAAATACTCTCAGGCACACCATCGGCGAGTAAAAGCTCAGACATTTTAGCGACAATATAAGGTTGTGATATGGTTTGTCCTTGACCAATAGGTAGTGCAGTATTGTCATAAGCTTTATGCGCTAAAATTTCAGGCACAAAAATATGACGTGGTGAGCGAGCTATAGCTTGTAATACTTGTTGGTTTCGAATGCCTTCAAGCAGTAATTTTTGCGCTAATATTTCGCCACTGCGACTCGACTTTCCGCCGATACTACTGCCGGCTCTGGCGTTGATAGTACTTTGTTTCATAGTGAGAGTTCATTAATCCATTCTGTCATTTGTGCCATGCTTTTATAGGCCGTCATATCGATAGTCAACGGGGTAATTGACGCATATCCATTGGTAACGGCATGAAAATCAGTGCCGACACCTGCATCCAGCTCTTGCCCTAGTGGGCCATACCAATAAATATCCCGCTGCCAAGGGTCTTTCATTTTTGTCATTGTTTCCGCTTTATGACGATGACCTAAACGAGTCACTTGAATACCTTTTAATGCATTTAAAGGTATATCAGGAACATTGATATTAATAATTTGATCGCTTGGTAACGGGTGTAACTGTAAGCGTTCAATAAATTTAGCGGTAACTACTGCCGCCGTTTTAAAGTTTACGGGACTCTTAGATACTAATGATACCGCTATTGCTGGCATACCTAGATGACGACCTTCAGTTGCAGCGGCTACTGTACCAGAATAAATCGTATCATCACCTAAATTAGCGCCATGATTAATACCTGCCACAACCAAATCAAGTTGCCCCTGCATTAATTGCGTCACACCTAAATGTACCGAATCTGTTGGTGTGCCATTAACAGAAATAAAACCGTTGTCTAATGCTTGTGCTCGTAACGGGTTTAATAATGTTAATGAATGACTTGCGCCACTACAATTTCTATCCGGTGCGACTACAGTAACATCAAATACTTTTGCTAGCTCATCATAAAGTACTTTAATACCTTCGGCATTAACACCGTCATCATTGCTCAATAATATTCTCATGACTGACCTTATTTTTTTGATTTATTATCAGTTGTAAGCTTTGAAGATACATCGACTCGTTCGGTCATATCTGTATAATTAATTAATTCACGCATAATGGTGGTCGCATAAGCACCGGCAGGTAAGAAAAAAGATAACGTAACATTGTTATTAGCAATATCAATTTTTGGCTCTTTCATTACTAGGCGAATGCGACGACGCTCTTGTTTCAAACCAAAACGTGGTAATCCTTGGCAAAACTCAGTCAATTGCTCTGCGACACTTTCTTCAAAAGTTAGCGCCTGCTTACAGGTCATTAATTCACCCGCCCCCCACATAGGAGCCGTTATATCGACGTCATGGTTAACATGTCTATCAATTAAACTTTGATCAATATTATCAGCTAAAAATACCGATTGTGTACCAGCAAGCATTAATACATCACCCATTATTAACGTCTCAAATTTTTCTTGCTCAATACGCTGGCTGATCACTTGATTAAAGATCAATGAACGTGCTGCGGATAAATACATACCTCGCTTTTTCTTATCATTGACTTTCCTGCCAGAAAACAGACTCAATGCTTGGGCTATATTACCGCCATTAATGCCAAAGCGCTGCTCACCAAAGTAATTAGGTACACCATAATTACTCACGACATGCCAGCGTCGAACTAACTCATCAAGCTCAGTAACATCACGCAAGGTAATTTCAAATCGATTACCGTCTAAGCCACCAATGCGTAGCTTCTTGTTGTGACGCTTGTAAGACAAAACCTCAACACCTTCAATATCGAGATCACTTAAGTCATAAACTTGCTTACCGGGAACATGTACACCAAACCATTGTTCGGTCACGGCAAACCTATCTTTTAAGCCTGCATATGAAACCAGAGACTCTTTAACAGAAAAGTATTTTGCTAATTGTTTAGCAACAAATGCCGTGTTAGCACCTGTTTTACGGATATGAATAAACAGATGTTCACCTTCACCACAAGGCAAAAATGGCAGTTGTTCAAACACTTTAAAATCAGATTTTTCACTCCGCAATAAACCATTCGAAGCCGGTTTGCCGTATAAATAAGCAAATTCAGGTAAGGCACTGACAACTGGCTCTTTAGCAGGCTCAGGGGGCGCTCTCAAAGCAGTTTTCTCTTCTGCTTGAGCACTGGTATTTATATTTGCTTGGTCAAGCGTGTTTTTTTCACATGCAACACTAGCGTCAGTATGGGTATTATGATTTCGCTCTGAACTATCGACTGATTGAAGTTCATTGAGGTTTTGAGATTTTGTTAACAGTACAACTGCGTGTACCGACACCCCTTCTTTTCGACCAACATAGCCAAGTTTCTCTGTGGTAGTCGCTTTAACATTGACTTGCTCTATGTCTGCTTGTAAGTCTTGAGCTAAACAGGTTCGCATAGCCATCAGATGCGGTGCAACCTTTGGCGCTTGTGCGCAAATAGTAATATCGGCATTACCAAGACAGTAGCCTTTACTTTGCATTAAGCCGACCACATGACGCAATAAAATACGACTGGATATATTTTCATATTGACCATCAGTATCGGGGAAGTGATTACCAATATCTGCCAAACATAACGCCCCTAAAATAGCATCACATAAGGCATGAATAGCCACATCACCGTCAGAGTGAGCAATAAAACCAAATTCATAAGGAATAGCAACACCGGCTAAAACTAATGGCCCTTCACCGCCAAATTTATGAACATCAAAACCGTGCCCTATTCGCATATTGCCTCTGTTAATACATTAGATTTTTGTTGATTAAGAATGAATTTTGCAAGCGCTATATCTTCTGGTTGGGTAATTTTAATATTATCACTACTGCCTTTAACTAAACCACTTGCATAACCTAAAGCTTCCATCGCTGATGACTCATCAGTAATCTCAATATCGTTTGTTAGAGCCGAAGTTATTGCTGCGGTTAATTCAGCCGTTTTATACATTTGCGGTGTCAAAGCATGCCACATCTGGCTTCGCTCTAAAGTCATTGCCACTAACTGCTCACTATTCGCTTGCTTCATAGTGTCACGTACTGGGCTTGCCAATATTGCGCCATGGTCATGCGCAAGACAGTATGATATTAATTGCGTTATATCTTGATGTTTTACACAAGGCCTAGCAGCATCATGTACCAGCACCCATGGCTGATTGTTGCTATTTAAAGACCTCAAACCTGCGAGAACTGAATCTACACGCTCTTTTCCGCCGACAACACAGGTAATATTTTTATTATTTACCAGTGAGGTGCTTTGAAAATATTCATCATTTTCACCTAAAGCAATGACGACATGAGCAATAGCCTCATGACTAAGAAGGCGTGCTACGGTATGCTCCAAGATAGTTTTATTTTCAATGGCTAAATATTGTTTAGGACAAGATGACTGCATACGTTTACCAACACCTGCAGCGGGCAAGACTACGGTAAATTGCCCAAGTGAATTGCTCATTATCGCAATCGTTCCTTATTATCAGCATCGTCGTTAGGAATAACCCGGAAAAATGTTTCACCTTGCTTGATCATGCCCAGTTCATGGCGAGCACGCTCTTCAATCGCTTCGGTACCCGATTTCAAATCATCAGTGTCGGCATAAAGCAATTTATTGCGTTGTTTAAGCTTATTATTGTTTGCTAACTGACGAGTAACTTCTTCTTCCAGTGCCATATAGTCAGGCACACTATTCTTACCGAACCAAAGTCGGTATTGCAAAAGGAGTAAAAAAAGTAATAAAACTGCTGTGATCAGCCGCATAAATTAATTAACGTCGCTATCGAAGATATATCAGTACGCTATTATAAATGCGTACCGCCTGCTGTAAACACCCAACAAGATTTAAAAATCAATTGTGTGCAATATTCGTTCTTGGCTGCTTAAAATTACGCCAATTAATTGTGCAAGACAGTAACAGTTCCCGTAAGGAAGGTATTGATGGTTGCACTTTTTGACTATTTTGCCAACGATGCCCAGCACACGCTGCTGTCATAACTTTCTTCGTTGGCTTGAGTAAACTCGCATTAACAGATGTAATAACATCATTCAAATCGCTTTCGGCCAAATTAAACCAGCCATAAATATTCGTACGAAATCGCTGTTGCTTGATATCAATTCTATCAATACAGTCAATCACAATTTTTTGCTCTAATGCAATTGGAACAACTAAACCATGCACTAATACTTGTTGCCTGTACCATGAAAGGACATTGCTATCATAAGCCATTAATTGGCTTATTGAAGGCGAAATGCTTGCCTGCTTAGCTGACCAGCTAGCATTTTGCACATCCAATGCCAGTGGACTATGAGCATTTAACAACGCAAATGCCGTACGTTTAACGTAATGTGGCAAACTATTAATTTTTGCTTGCACCCCCAGCAGTGTCGATTGCTTATCACGAGCCAAACTTATCAGTTCTCTTTCATATAGGGCATTACAAAGTTCAGCAAAGTCTGATGACTGCTGCTCTGATTGCCATAATAATGATTGAGTCACCATAAATTTAACAACTACTGTAAGTACTGCCGATAATTTAAGCATACTTGATTGTTGTGTAAAGATAAAATAGCGAAAGAAGATTTTCGTTTTCGATTAAATTTATCTCTAAACCTCGACATGATGCACGTTTGAGTTGCCTCCTACTGCTGGCACTAGCATGAGAATAAACACTGGCATAGCAAACTTAACAAAAAATTACTGATTGCCTTTCCAAGGCATTAAATTACACTAACTCGTCATTAATTAGCTAAACATAAAAAACTATGCTCAGTGCTGCACAGCTACTCCAGCTAGAAGGGGAAGTGATTTTTCATCAAACACTTGATAAACAAGTATTGCGAGTATTTGAAAATACTCAATATCGTTGGTTTACCTTAGGCGGTGACGTTGTTCAAGCCATTATGGCAAAAGCTCAGCCTGAGGCGATATTATTAGCTATTCCACAAGCTCTGATGATGTTTGTCTTATGGCAAAGTAAAGCCAAAACCGTATTAAACCTAGGCCTAGGGGCCGGCGGTTTAGAGCGTGCGTTAACACATCATCATGACTTTGATATCACCGTGGTTGAGCAACAAGCTAAAATAATAACGATGGCTCAACATTATTTTAATTTACCAGATAAGGTGCAGGTCATTGCTGATACAGCAGAGTCTTTTCTAGCAAAAACACATCACAGCTTTGACGTTATTCTCTGCGACATATATCAACATGAACGAACACCTCAAGCATTATTTCACAGCAAATTTTACCTGAACTTATCAAAAAAATTAACGCCAACAGGTTGTGCCTTAATCAGTATCAACAGTAATGCAGAGCAATTAACTCGTCTATTAACCATACTGCGGAGTTTACATTTACATGTTTCGTTAATTGATTTTAATGATTATAAGAATATTGTTGTGCTGATCAGTAAAGCCCCATTACCCAATAAAACCCAGCTAATGACGTTTAATCAACAGCAAGCTAGCTCATTAAATATCGATTTTTTACCTTATATTGAACGAACTCATGCTGTATCTGCAGCAAAGTGGTTTATTGATCAATAACAAGTCTGAATTATTTTTTTATAGCAGTTAAGTACATAAGTGCATAGATAACATATAATATGCAAAAATAGTTTTTTCATCGAGTTTTGGAGTAAAAGATGAGCGTAATTGAAGTAAAGCATCCCCTAATTAAACACAAACTTGGCTTAATGCGTGAAGCTGACATTAGCACAAAGCGATTTCGCGAACTTGCCTCTGAAGTTGGTTGCCTATTAACCTATGAAGCAACAAAAAATCTTGAAGTAGAAACAACCACCATCAATAGCTGGAATGGCGAAATAGAAGTTGAACAAATCAAAGGGAAAAAAGTTACTGTTGTGCCTATTTTACGCGCAGGTCTAGGTATGATGGATGGCGTGTTAGAGCTTATTCCCAGTGCGCGTATTTCAGTTGTGGGCATGTACCGAGACGAAGAAACACTTGAGCCTGTATTTTACTTTGAAAAGTTAGCCGGACA
This sequence comes from Cognaticolwellia aestuarii, assembly GCF_002000025.1. Classification (GTDB taxonomy): domain Bacteria; phylum Pseudomonadota; class Gammaproteobacteria; order Enterobacterales; family Alteromonadaceae; genus Cognaticolwellia; species Cognaticolwellia aestuarii. The sequence continues at coordinate 14,938 of NZ_MUZV01000020.1, read as the reverse complement.
AATTGAAGATCGTTTAGCGTTAGTGATAGATCCTATGCTGGCAACAGGCGGCTCTATGGTAGCAACGATAGATTTATTAAAAGAGCGTGGTTCAACAAACATTAAGGCATTAGTCTTAGTTGCCGCGCCCGAAGGTGTCGCAGCATTAGAAAAAGCACATCCAGATGTTGAGCTTTATACCGCTTCTGTTGATGATCGCTTAGATGATGCCGGCTATATATTACCTGGATTAGGTGATGCTGGAGATAAGATTTTCGGCACAAAGTAATCCCCGCTATTATCTTTGCTGCTTGTAACAAACATCAGAAATCACACATTAACTTTACTGCCGGCTTGCTGGCAGTTTTATTGAGTAAAATATGAGTTCAAATACCCCATTACCTAATGATTTAGCGCAAAATAATTTATCACTTTTTAAAGAGGTACTCACTGGCACCCAAATGTTATTTGTCGCTTTTGGTGCTTTGGTATTGATGCCTTTACTAACCGGCTTAGATCCTAACGTCGCATTATGTACAGCAGGTATAGGTACCCTGTTATTCCAACTTGTCACCAAAGGCCAAGTACCGGTATTTTTAGCTTCTTCATTTGCGTTTATAGCTCCTATTATGTACGGCACACAAACATGGGGAATTCCAGCAACTATGGGAGCGCTAGCAGTTGTTGGTGTTGTTTATGCTTGCTTTAGTGGCTTAATTAAAATGCGTGGTGTTGGCTTTATCAGCAAGTATTTGCCGCCTATTGTTACCGGCCCTATTATCATGGTGATCGGTTTATCATTAGCACCGGTTGCTGTGCATATGGCACTAGGACGTACAGGCGATGGTTCAGCGCAATTAATTGATCAGTCATTGGCCTTAAGTATTTCACTCCCAGCCTTGCTAACCACTCTATTAGTTTCCGCTTTTAGTAAAGGCTTTATGCGTTTAATGCCAATATTATCGGGAATTGTTGTTGGTTATATTTTATCACTTTATCACGGTATTATTGATTTTACCCCTGTACAAACTGCTGCTTGGTTTGCCATACCAAAATTCACCGCACCTGAGTTTAACTGGCACGCCATTATTTATATGCTGCCTATTGCCATCGCACCAGCGATTGAACACATAGGTGATGTTTTAGCGATCAGCTCTGCGACAGGTAAAGACTATATTAAAAAGCCAGGTTTACACCGCACGTTGCTCGGTGATGGTGTTGCTACTACAGCAGCGTCAATGCTGGGTGGACCTCCAAACACCACTTATTCAGAGGTTACTGGCGCAGTAATGCTGACAAAAGCCTTTAATCCAAGAATTATGACTTGGGCAGCTTGTGCGGCAATTATCATGGCTTTTGTTGGTAAACTAGGCGCTTTATTACAAACCATACCTGGTGCAGTTATGGGCGGTATTATGCTGTTATTGTTCGGCCTAATTGCCAGTGTTGGCTTGGGTAGTATAGTCAAAGCTAAAGTCGACTTTGATCAGCCGAGAAACTTCATTATTTTTGCTATTGTCTTAGTTTTTGGTATTGGTGGCATGGCACTGAATTTTGGTGGTTATAGCATTCAAGGAATAAGTTTGTGCGCGTTAGTTGCTATCGGTTTAAACTTAATTTTACCCAAAGATGATATGGCTAAAACCAATAGCTAAAACCAATAGCTAAAACAACGAAAGCATGAGGGCGGGTTAAAGTTTTGCTGCCATTAATTGCATATCAAAAACTATGCGAGTAGATATTATATGACAGTTTTATACTACTCGCCTCCCCCATATTAGTGAAAATTTATTCACATCCCTAATATAAATCAATTTTATGTAACAATATGTTGAAAAATTTCAGGAACTTATTACTATAGCCAAACAAAAGTACAATAATAAGTAGATATAAATTCACTTATTTAACATTATTAAAGGACTGAAATGCTTAAACGTAACTTAACTGTCGCCTCAATTGCTGTAATTTCACTATTTATAACCGGTTGTAACTCTACACCAGAAACTAATGCAGCAGAATTAGGCATGAACATTCCACAATGGGTATTAAATCCAACGTCTGAAAACGGTTTAGCTGCAGCATCATGTGTTACTGCATCAAACAGTTTTTCAATGGATAAGTCGCAAGCAGCAACACAAGCTAGAGCAGAATTAGCAAGCCAAATTGAAACCCGAGTGTCTAGCTTACAAGAAGAGTACAGCACAAAAATTTCTTCTATGGGTGAAACCAATACTGAAAGTAAAATTAGCCTAACTAGCGCGCAATTGACCGATCAATTTCTTAGAGGTTCAAAAGTCGTTAAAGTTGATTATGCCCAAATGGATAATGTGAAAAACTTATGTACTTTAGTGACTTTATCAGAAGCAAAAAGCAAAGCACTATTTAGCCAATTGTTACAGCAAGCCCCAATTAAGTTATCTCCTGAAAACGAAACCTTACTGTACTTAAACTTTATGAAGTCTGAAAACAGCTCTAATTAAAGTACACATTAATAAAAAAAATAAGGTTAGTTATGTTTTTCTGGGAAGAAATAAAATTTAAAAATGGAACTTTTAAAGATAAGTTCCTTTTTGTAGCTATTGCTATTATGGCGCTTGGTCAATGGTCTGATTCAAAAGAACTGGCTCAAGAAGCTTATGTCGCGGTCATTTCAAACTTTACGCATAAATATGAATACGAAGCATTAAATAAGATCAATGTGGGTAGCAATATGGCGTATATTTCACAGCAAATAGGCTCCCCGCAATTAATAAAGAAAAGTAAGTACATTGACGACATCAGCTTCGCTTATTATCTCAATGAAAAATATATATTAACCTTAATTTTGCAAGACAGCAGAGTTACCGCTTACACCATCAGTGCATTAGAAGATGATTTTGCGCCTAACAACTTGCTCAATAAACAACCTTCTGAAAATAAGTTAAGCGTTGCGGATAACACCAGTAATATGACTGACTTCACTTTAGATCATAACAATGTCGACTTCTTTTTAACGCGAGAAGAACTAGGTAAAGACAAACTATTTATGAATCAATACTTTGGTGCTATCGGCTATAAAAAGAACATAAATATTAGTGCTGATGAGCTTCGAAAACTATACAACGAAGTTAACTTAGCAGAAGACAATAGCAGAGCAACTCAGCAACATGCGTTAAAACTCAGCCAGAAAGCGAGAAATAACTTTTTTGGCGCCGGTGAAGTCGACTTATCGGTTATCGCAGATTCCGTTCTAACCAACTTTGAATATTCATTTTACTATAAACAGTAAAACTGACAGCAGTAATCATAAGGATATATTATGTCTAGCTTTTCTAGAGTCACCGCCGCTCTTTTGATCGTTGGCTTTGCAAGCCCAATCGCGCTAGCAGCAGAGAAAAAAAGTACTAGCTTTGCCGAATATAGTAAAAATCGACAAGCGATATATAAGCAATTTAAAGCAGATTATCTTAACCGCTATGAAAAATATCGTGCTGAAGTCAAAGAAAAATGGGGCGTTGCTGAGTTAAGCTCTAAGACAGAATATGTACACTATAACGAAAAAAATAAAAGCAAAGTTTTAACTGATTTTGAAAACGATACCATAGAAGTTAGCCTGCTCGATACTGACAACTTATCAGACAACGAAGTAGACCAACGTATACGCGCTGCAATCATTGATTCATTAGATCACCAACCCGAAGCCATTGCCAGCACACAAGTTGAGTTTGATACGACAACTGCAAAGGCCAAAGAAGCAGCCACCCCAGCGCCAACAGTTTTAGCTCATTTGGGTATAGACTCTGAGCAAAGCTTAGATACTATTCTAAAAAAAGTAGCCACCGTTCCGGTAAAAACGCAACAGCAAATCGTGGTAAAACGTACGCAAGTTCGCTTGGACAAACAAGTCACAAATATCGAAAATTTTCTGGATAATGATGACATTACTGCCGAACAAGCAAAAGCACCAAAAGCACTTGTTGTCAGCCTGAAAAAAGAGCAACAAGCGATTAAGCGCGATGTAGATGAATTAATTACAAAAAACATTAAAACCTATAAAGTTAGCCTGAACAGAGATCGTTATAAAAAAGCTGAGCAATATTTGCAATATGTTGAAAGTAATGCTGAAAAGTGGCAATTGTCGAAACAATTTATTCTCGCGGTCATGGAAACTGAAAGCCACTTCAATCCATTAGCTAAATCATATATACCTGCTTATGGCTTAATGCAAATAGTTCCTGCTACCGCCGGCGCAGATGTCAATAATCGCATTCTTGGCGTGAAAGAAAAACCAAGCCCTGAAGTACTGTTTAGTGGTCGTGATAATATCAAATACGGCGCCGCTTATATTCATATTTTAATGACACAGTATTTAAAAGAAATTGAAAACCCAACAAGCCGACTTTATTGCGCTATTGCGGCCTATAATACGGGCATAGGCAACCTTGCTAGAGCCTTTAATAAAGGCAAAAAAGGCCGTCTTAAGGCCATGAAAGTAATCAATAGCATGACCCCTGATGAAGTTTACGACGTTATTAAAAAACGCACCCATACTGAAACTCAACGATATTTAGATAAAGTGCTTGAAAGTAAACAGTACTTTTCACAACAAAAGGCTTAGTAGAAATGAGATTTGTCGCCTGTATTCTACTGCTATTGTTGCAGCCGCTAGTATTTGCGGTTGAAACAATACCCGCTGATGACGAAAACTACATATATGGTCTAGGAATCGATCTAGATCACAGTAATGCCCAAAAGCTAGCTTTAGCTGACATTACACAAAAATTGTCAACACGAATACAATCAAGTGTCGGGATCAGTCAACATAAAACCGGAAATAGCACCACCACAAGCACAAAACAGCAGACGTTAGCGATTTCTCAAGAAATTGAACTACCTAATATTCAAGTCATAAACAATAGTAAAATTGACCATAAATGGCGCGTACTGGTTCGAGTTGAACGAAAATTAGTCCAACTATCACTTAAGCAGCAACTTGAATCAATAAATGATGAACTTATGTTTATTATCGAAGATTTCAGTGAGTCTCAAGGCCCTGCTTGTTGGCACGCGCTAACAAAAAACAATCATAAAAAAGAAAAATTAGCCGCTTTAATTCCAGCGTACATTGGCAGTGGAATGGCAGAAGAAAGTGCACAGCAATATACTCAACAAGCACAAGCTTTTGAGCGTTTATTTAAGCGTTGTAAATATAAAAATAAATATACCATTACGTATCCTGCTCAAGCCTCAACTGACTTTAAAAGAGCGTTCGAGCAGTTAATCAAAAGCCAAGGCTTTAAAGTTACTAATCAGAAAAAAGATACGGGTAATATAAAAGTAAAATTATCAGAAAAACAAAGCTATGTGTTTAAAAACCATTTAAACATTATCAATGCAGAGTTTATTATTTCAGATGAGTTCGACGACGAAATTAAGTTTATAAAACTTAAGAGTAAAGGTTCATCGTTTAATAATAAAGCAGAAGCAAATAAAAAAGCCGTGATAAACCTCATTAATAAAATTGAAACACACATCATTAAGTCTTAATAAAAGGGAATCTACATGAAAAGTTCTATTAAAACTATCGCCTTAACTGCGATATCTGTTGTGGTTATTGGTTGTGGTAGCACACTACCGCCATTGCCAACACTACCTTCAGTAAATCTAACATCAATTGACGGTTTTTCAGAGCAAGACTTAAAGGTAAATAGTAACAATATCATTGTGGCACCGGGCATAAAATCTGATATACCTGAATTTGTCCAGGGTTACTTTGCCAATGAAATGAGCACCATTATTATTGATAGTGGCTCTGAAGTAATTGACAGAAAATTAGCTTCACGCTTTATCGATGAAATTCAATTAAAAGAAAACTTAAGCGAAAACTACAATGCTTACCAAGGCCCTGTAGAAGCTAAATTTGTAGTGATCCCTACCGTTACTGATATGTCGTTTGGTGGTGAATATGAAAAATCTTACACCACTAAAAATAAAAAAGGTGAAACAAAACGTCATCCTGCCGAATGTGATTATTCTGCGAAAGTAAAAGGTAACATACAAATAAGAGAGCTACCTTCTATGAGGCAAGTTGTTTCTTTTAATGTCAAAGGCCGCTCAAGCAGTAGTAAAGAAAACCCACCAAGTAGCTCTTGTAAAGAACAAAGCATGTATAACGGTGTTGTTGCCGGTGCCGTTGCTGATTTACTTGAGAAAGGTGATGACGACTACATAACGTTAAGCAAGTACGTTGGTTCACGAGGCTTAATTACCGGTGCCAAAGCCTACAACGGTAAGCTGTATTTTGAAACTAATTTAGGTCGACTCAACGGTGCAAAAGAAGACGCACCAATCGCTATTTACCAAATGATTGACGGTGAAATGGTGATGATAGCGGAAGGTGAAATGATGGGAGCGAAAAACGTCTTTAGTAAAAAGTCTTATGTTGAAGTTGATAGTGACGTTGCGCCGTTAATTAAAAGAGGCATGATCATTATGCTCTCTGGTAAGTGTGAGAGTTATATTTGCTCAATTAACTCTTCAATAAAGTCAATGACTAACTAAACCCCAAAAATAGACCTTATATGGGGAGCTAGCTCCCCTTTTACATTTTTCCTTAATGGATTAACCGTGAATACAGCAACACAAAAATTAAATAAGTTTTTGCAATTGTTAACACCATTGCAGCGAGTGGTAATACAAGCCCATGACTTTCCTGATCATGATGCGATTGCTGCCGCTTATGGTTTAGCAACGTTAATGCAATCGATGGGTATGAACACCCTTATTGTCTACAACGGACATATCGATAGAATATCATTATCCAATATGATTGAATGGCTAGAAATTCCAGTTGTACATTGTAATAAAGCCAACTTAACGGCTCACGATAAGATCATCACTGTCGATGGTTGCATTGGTGAAAAAAACGTTACTGATATTCAAGGTGAAGAAATTGCGGTTATTGACCATCACAACGTTACGCCGCCAAAAGGCTTATGGTACTGTGATGTACGGAGTAATTATGGCGCTACCGCAAGCATAATTTATGAGTATTTCCGTTCTCTTAACATAGAGATACCTGAAAAGGTTGCGACTGCGCTATTGGTTGGACTCAATATCGATACAGCCAATCTCACCCGCGGTTTTTGTAATGCTGATTTAAAGGCTTTTTTGGGGTTAAATCAGATTGCAGACTTAACACTCGTCAATAGAGTTTGCCGAAACTCGCTGGTACAAAGCGAACTAAAAAGCTTTCAGCAGTTGTGTGATAATGTAGAAAGCACTGACGGTATTGCCATTGTTTTATTGCAAGAGCCTTGTGCTAAAAATTTATTGGGCGTATTGGCTGACTTTCTATTGAGTGTGAACGAGTACGATATTGTTATTGTGGCGATGAAATATAATCAAGCAATACAATTATCTTTGCGCTCTGAATGCCCTAAAGTTAACGTTGGCTTATTATTGAGACAGACCTTAAACCAAAAGCAACGGGGCTTTGGTGGCGGACATGCTCATATGGCCGGAGGTATGATACTTGATGACAAGAGCCACCACTTTATCACGAATGAGCACGCCCATTTCACCCCTTTCATCAATGCAATAAAGCAATTGAGAGCAGATAAAAACGGTAGTTCACAAATACCAGATATCGTGATCTGCTAAATCAACCTAATTAAATAATAAGTAGAGTTTTATGGAAAAGTTTTTTGAATCATTTTTATGGCAAAGTCGTTTGGTTTTGCTTGTTGCTGTTATTTGTTGTGTGATAACCGCTGTTGCCTTAGTCGGCTTAGGTGTTTATGAAGTGCTGCACTTTGTCGGTAACCTTATAGGCTATTTATTTAACTCGACGAGCGAAATTTCAAGAGGAATGTTAATACTGAGTGTTATCGAAATATTAGACACGTTCTTGATTTCATCAATACTGTTTATATTCTCCTTTGGTTTATATGAACTGTTCATTAGCTCTATTGAACAATCTTCATCGCATACATCACAGGCGTTTCAAATCAACAGCATCGACCAACTAAAGTCTAAGCTAGGTAATGTTATTGTCATGCTATTGGTGGTTAAATTGTTTTCATATTTTGTTGAGATGAAACCTTCATCAATCATTGAAACGCTTTACTTAGCCATTATTGTCTTACTCGTTTCAATCAGCTTATGGCTTGGTCATAAGCATGTAAAATAGACAACTCAAGGCTATTTACGGCTTATTTAAGCCATAAATACTCACCAAAAAGCCGAAGATCATATTCGGCTTTTTAACGATAAAACCAGACGGGTTGTGCAAAAGCAGAAATTAAAACCCATCAACCCGTATTAGTTAATCGACATAACAACACTTTTAACCACTTTAATATCAAGCCTTTTCGCAATACGGTTAAGATTGGCTCGATCTAGCGACAACCTTCTTGCCGTTGCAGCCCAGTTACCCTGCTCTTGCGTTAAGACTTGTTTTATAAGTTGTCGTTGAAATTGCTCAGTTTCAGTACGTAAATTAATATTGCGCTGAATAAGCTGTATATCTTCAGCGATTTGAGGCTTAATCATGGGTTGGTCTAACGGCACCACTTGCAAGTTAATAAGAGAGCCACAATCTTGTTTCTCAATAGCAATAATTGCTTTGCCCTTTTGCCTTGCCCTAGCCTTTAGTGCCGCTCGGCTGACAACATGTTCCAATTCACGAACATTACCAGGCCAATTATATTGCTCAAGATGACGAATAGCCTCTGTGGTTATTTTTAACTGTACCACGCCAAGTTTACGCTTGGTTTGTTCAACAAAATAGCCACTGAGTATCTGCACATCGCCAACACGCTCTTGTAATCGGGGAACACGGATCGGGTAAACACTGAGTCGATGATACAAGTCAGCACGAAAACGTCCATCTTCAGCTTCTTCTTTTAAATCTCTATTCGTTGCTGCAATAATACGCACATTGACTTGCTCAACACTGTCTTGCCCGACAGGTTGAATTTCATTGCTTTGAATTGCACGTAATATTTTACTTTGCGCCGCCAGAGGTAATTCACCAATTTCATCCAAAAATAGCGTGCCGGTATCCGCTAAAGCAAACTTACCTGCTCGCGCTTTATCTGCACCAGTAAAAGCCCCTTTTACATGACCAAACAACTCACTTTCAATTAAATTTTCGGGTAATGCGGCACAATTAACATAAACCATAGGACCATGTTGACGAGCTGACTTCTGATGTAAAGTTCGGGCGACTAACTCTTTGCCAACCCCCGTTTCACCATAAATTAAAATATTAAAGTCAGAGTTTGCCACAATAATAAGCTCTTCTTTTAACTGCTGCATAATTGGACTTTCACCAATTAACTCTCCCCCATCTCTTTTCCATGCTTCTTCAGTTAACTCGGCGACAACCTGCTCTGAATGATCCGCGCGCGATTCTAGTTGCTCAATCAGAAAAGCGGTATTTAAAGTGGCTGCCGCGATAGCCGAGATCACCACTAAAGTACGTTCAGGAATATCATCAAACTCATGGGGTGTTAGGCTATCTATGGTCAACAAACCAAGTAACTTATCATCATAGTATAGTGGCAGCCCCATGCAGGAATGCACGGGTAAGTCATCTTCACGATCAAGCAATAGTCCATCATAAGGATCAGGTAATGGAGAGTCTGCTGGAAAACGGATAGGCTGCTTAGATTGACAAAGTGCTGTAAACCTTGGATGCTCTGCAACATAAAATCGCCGCCCCATGGTATCTCGACTTAAACCTTGTAAAGCTATAGGCGTTAAAATATCACCATGAAAAGAAAGTAATGCCACTGCATCACACTTAATCGTTTTTCGCACGGTGGCAAGCAAACGATCAAATCGATCGGTGCTATTAAGGCTACTCGCTAAATCTAATGCTAACTCAATAATTGCCGTTGATGATATTTGACTCATGGTAAATTTCCTATATCACTATACGTGACTGACAAACTAGCGATACAAAATAACACATAAGAGTCATATCGACTACAAAATAAAGCAGTCATTTTGACAACACAACAAACAAAAAAATCAATAACACCATGATAAATATCTATTTATTAATATGGCACCTACCTTGCAAACAATAAATTAAGTCCGTAAAGCTAAGTAATACTACTAAGCCAAAAATAATCATGACAAACACTGTCCAGCAATTAAGATCTGCAAATAGGAGTAAATGATGTACTCACAGTTTTCTATCGCTAACCACCTACCTGAAGTAAAACACGCATTACATTTTCAAAAGTGCTTAGTATTAGGTAACTACATGATGCTGCTATCTTTTATTATCATTGCATGCTGCATAGCCATTACTTTTGCCCTTGATGACTACGCTGCTATGTCGCTGCAAATTTTTGCACATATCGCTACCATTATTTTTGCTGCCGCTTTGAAGCTAGGCTATGTATTGCGTTGTATCGCGCTACACGGCTTTGGTGAAAAAGATTTTTAATAAATCGAAATAGATACAGCCAATAAACATGCAGTTTCAGCGCTATGAAAAGGCTCGAAGCTAAACAATTACTGCAACGAGATAAAATAGAAACTACCATTAGCTAAGCATACTTTTAAACAAACTCGTTTAAATAGCGCGAGGCAATTTATAACGATTGATGAGTGTCATTACACTAAATTCATCAGCTACTTTACCTTTCAGTTAATTTAGGAGCAATAATGCTAACTGATAAGCACATTGAGATAATTAAAAGTACCATTCCATTATTAGAAAATGCGGGCTCAGCAATGACCGCACACTTTTATCAACGACTGTTCGCTCATAATCCTGAGCTACAAGATATTTTTAATATGTCGAACCAGCACACTGGCCGACAACAGGTTGCATTATTTGAAGCAATAGCAGCCTATGCTAAAAACATTGAAAACCTCAGTGCTTTAACCTCTGCTGTAGAGCGTATAGCACAAAAGCATACCAGCTTTAATATACAAGCCGAACATTATGCTATTGTCGGTCACCATCTGATTGAAACCCTCAGAGAGCTCGCCACAGCAGAGTTTACTGGTGATGTTGAAGAGGCTTGGACAAATGCTTATCAATTTTTAGCGGGCATATTTATTAACCGTGAAGCGCAGCTATACCTCCAACGTTCAGCTGCCGTTGGAGGTTGGCAAGGTACGAGAACCTTTAAAGTCATCGAAAAAATTACCGAATCAGAGCTCGTCAAAAGCTTTATTTTTGCACCAATCGATCAACAAGCCGTTATTGACTTCATACCTGGCCAATATTTAGGTCTTGAAGTGCAGCCAACAGGTAATAGCTACAAAGAGATACGCCAATATTCATTATCAGATAAACCTAACGGTAAAAATTACCGAATTTCAGTAAAGCGTGAGCAGCAAGGTGTACCCGGTAAAGTATCTAATTACTTACATGATGCTGTTAACCTTGGTGATGAAGTTAAGTTGTATGCACCCGCAGGAGACTTTTTCTTTGTTGACCGCCAAAGCCCTACAGTGCTTATTTCAGCTGGCGTGGGTATTACGCCAATGCAAGGTATGTTAGAAACATTAGCTGAAAATAATCATAACCAACCCGTACACTTTTTACATGCTTGTGAGGCAAGCGAACAACATTCTTTTGCACAACGAACGAGTGAACTTATCAATCAAAATAATTGGCAACAGAATATCTGGTACAGCACTGAAGAAGCACAAAAACCATATATCAATAAAGGCATGATGGATTTAACTACTGTTGATTTACCGACAGAAAATGGCAACTTCTATTTATGTGGTCCCATTGCTTTTATGCAATTTGCTAAACAGCAATTATTAAAGCTAGGTGTAGGTGAAAGTAATATTCATTATGAAGTGTTTGGTCCACATACCTCATTGTGATCAGTTATAAACGCTAGAAAACAAAGCCTGAACAACTCATTACGTTGCTCAGGCTGTACAATATTGCGTAAACTTAATACACCAATGTATAACCATCTTCCAAATCAGAATAATCCATGGCAGAAATCCCTAATACGTCAAACACCGCTTCTTGAACATATTGCCAATCAGGCGTGACACTTTGTCGTCTAACTTGCTCAATGAGGTTTTCCGCCGCTTTTAAAATTGCGAATGCAAGTTGCTCTTTGCTATCAGTGATCTCAGCTAAGTAGTCGACTTCATGATGACGTAAGATAATTTGACAGATTTCACTCGGTAAATTCCACGACGTTGCAACATAGTAACCTAACACCGCATGATTGGTATTATAGTGCAGCTCTTCTAGTGCTAGCGAGTTCAGCGCTAAACGACTTGCTTCAGCTAATATATCATCATAATCACTATATCTTAGCGCTAGAATTGGCATGCCACAGTTATGAAAAAGCCCAATACTATAGAGGGTATCAACAGGTATTTTACTGTCTATTTCACCGCCAATAAAAGACATCGCGTTAGCAATATCAATAGCATTATCCCAGAAGTGCTCAAGCGAAATACTAGAAGTGCCCTGAATTGATGATTTAAGCAATAAGGCGACTACCAAGCCATTAACCCCTCGCAACCCCAAAGCCATTACGGCATGCTTAATTTTGGATACTTTACGATTAACACCATATAGTGGTGAGTTAATTACCTTTAAAATTGCTGAAGATAAACCTACATCATTGCTAATTAACAAAGCAATTTTATCAATATCAGGTTCATCTTCTGCCATCAGCTTTTGAATATCAATAAGGATTTGAGGTTTAGCAGGAACCTGAAAACTAGAAACTGCCGAAGCTAACTTTTTATTATCTAAATCAATCAACGACATAATTCCTTACTTATTTTAATCTACAATCACGAAAAAGAACTAAAGATGTGGCCAAGGGCGAAGCTTAAAGTTAAAACGTTTTAGTAACTATAGATACTAGCAAATTAAGAAAAGCGACTGTACTGATATTTTAAGCAAATTGAGTCATAGCCATATAATAGTTAGCGAATAGCGTTATAACAATGGAGCATCTAATTGTCGGTATTTTTTTAATTCAATCAAAAGCCAGTCTCGACTTTTTATCACCGTGCTATCAGGACAATAAATTTTATAATGTTTACCTGACATTGCACTTTTAGTGGCTGCGTATTTAATAAAGTCTTCTGTCGACTTAATATCATCAAAATAATATTGATATTTTCTATTAATATGTTTTACCGCCTCAGCCCCTTTGTACTTAGTGCCATTGCGCTCATATTTACATTCACTCACTTCGATAAACTTCAAAAGGTGAGCAATTTCATGCTCAGCGGCGGCAACACTATTGAAAGATAAAAGTGATAATAAAATAAAGCAGATTTTTAACTTCAATTGATTAACTCCAAATTGTATCAAGTCAGTATTTAAATGACAGCTAGCGATATTTACCCTAAAGCCAGCCTTAGCTCTGGTTAATCACTTTTATCAAGACAAAGCGAAGAAAATAAGTGCGTTATAGCTTTATATGCTGCTCAAATATTGATAAATGCTCATCTTGCCTATGGCTGACCAATAACATGGTACTGTGCTTTTGCGTAGCTAAGTGCTCTAAAAAATTCAGCACCCTATGTCTATTTAACTCATCTAGCCCTTGTGTAGGCTCATCTAAAATAAGTAAATATGGCGACTTAACTAGTGCCCTCGCAATTAAAACTAGCCGCTGTTCACCATAACTCAATTGCTGAAATAATTGATGTCTTTGTGCAAATAAACCTATTTTATCTAACCATTGCGCAGCAATAGCAAGCTGCTTTTGCGTTGCGGCTTGATACAAACCAATAGAGTCGTAAAACCCCGAAAGAACCACGGTAAGCAAATCAACGCTGACTCTATATTGCCGGTGCAATTCGGCGCTCACGATACCCATTTGTGCTTTAAGTTCCCAAATACTTTCACCTGAACCACGTTTGTAGCCTAAAACATGAATGTTGTTGCTATAACATTGCGGACAATCCCCCGTAATGAGTTGCATCAAGGTCGATTTACCACTGCCATTAGCACCGGTGATCAAAGTATGCTGTAAAGGTTTAATAGTCACATTGATATCTTCAAAAACACTGACACCGCCATAGCGCACAGTACACTGAATCAGTTCGACTAAAAAGGTATGTTGGTAATCAGCTAATTGCTGCACGGTATCTGGCCAAGGTAACTCGTCCGCTGCAGGCGTAAGTAAGGCATCAAGCTGATGCTTAGTACTGTCATCCGTTAAGTTACCCAAAACCGAAAATTGTCCACGTTCAATAAAGGCAATATTATCAAACCATAGCGGAATATCTTGGCGATTACTTAACAACAAGACAATGGTAATACCGGCCTGAGATAAACGTGCAAAGGCACTAGATAAAGCAGTACAAGAAGCAATATCTAAGCTATCAAACGGGTTATCACAAACAAGTAAATCAACCCCTTGAAATATCGCTTGCAGTATTAACAGCTTTCTACTTTCACCAGTGCTGAGTTGTAAATAGCTAGTATCAAGACGCTGGCTTAAGCCGAATTCAGTCACAAGAGGATCGTGCCATTTATTTTCAGGTAAAAAGTTTTTCGCTTTAATCATCGCTTGATTAATATCAGCGTAATCAGGTGAAACTTTTTCTAACACAGCTTCGTAGATATCTTGCTGGGCTTCAAAAGAAATAATGGTAACTTTATCGTTGGGCGGTAATGCAAGCTGCTCACAGCTTGTCGGTAATAACTCACCAATTAATAGTTGATTAAAGTATTGCTTTCCTGAGCCGTTGCGCCCTAAAACACACCAATTTTCATTTTCCAGTAATTGCCAGTGTTTAATGGCTAACTTATCATGTTCAAAATTTACAATATTTATCATGGCATTACTTCTACATATGAAACTTGTAATTTCGAAGATACTGTTAAAACTTAATTATATCAATGATCAAAACAGTTGGACTTCCCAGCTTTCACTAGACAGTTTCTAACTCAGAAAAATACGCTTCCTCAAACTTAGCAGGTGAAACACCGCCTGTATGCGAGTGACGT
>NZ_MUZV01000002.1 GCF_002000025.1 Cognaticolwellia aestuarii | reverse complement strand
AAATCGTTTGTGCATCAACAAGTGATGCTGCTCAATGAATTCTGTCGTGTTTCTATCTATCCGACTAAAGAAGATAAAAACTACATAAAACGTATATTTAAACCCGAAGGCCTAAATGATACTTATTTTTGTGTGACATCATATTAAGCTGTTTTTTTGTTACGTTCTTTCCGAGGAAATAGGTAACTATGTAAAATCAACGTTAATGTGAGTGTCCACACAAATTGCATGATAACTAATTGTTAAAGAAACTTATCGTTAAGATAAGTAGTAAATAATCTCATTCGTTATTTACTTGACTTCGTTGCTGTAGCCCCGAAGCAGGAGGCGTATAATACGCTCTCAGGTTTTAATGTCAACGTTTTTTTGAAAGTTTTTAAACTTTCTTTTCAGAATATTTAAAACCTATCTTTAAAACGTTAAGTTAATCAAATCAGCCTAAACTGCGTACGATAACTTATTAAAACCGCCTCTTCGGCTTGTCCCGAAGAAGTGGAGCGCATTTTAGAGATTTATCGCCCCACGTCAACCGCTAATTGCAATTAAATTGATAAAAGTGGTTTGTTTGCTTTTTTATTGAACAATACGCTGATAAATCAACACTACTTTAGGTAATTACTCGCTTGATTTAACGCATCAAGCTTAATAATGTCTGAAAGTTGCACTTTATGTGGCTCATTAGTATAGCGGCTATCAATTAAAATTCTAGTTTTAATACCTGCATTACTTGCCGCTTGCATATCTGAAGGTTTATCACCAATAAAAATACTTTCAGTTAGGTCAAGAGAAAACTCTTGTTGTGCTTGTATGATCATTCCAGGTTCAGGTTTTCGACAATTACAGGGCATAACAAATTCATTTACCCCTTTTGAAGGGTGATGAGGACAATAATACACTTTACTAACCGTTATTCCCTGATCATTAAAAACATCGACCATCCAGTTAGATAATGTCTCAAAGGTGACTTTGTCGTAATAGCCTCTAGCAATACCTGCCTGATTGGTAATGACAAAAATTTGATAACCTTTAGATACGGCTAATCGACATAAATCGAAAATACCATCAACAAATTCAAAATCTTCAATTTTATGTACATAGCCATGGTCAACATTGATGATGCCATCTCTATCTAAAAATAGTGCTTTATTCATTTAACTCTTCTTAACTCTCAAATTTAGCGCTGCGTATATGAACAAAAGACGAGAAAATCTCGTCTTTCATTGCATTTACTGTAAGCATGCTCAAACTTACATGCAAAGACCACCGTCAATTTCTACTACTCGGCCGGTGAAAAACTCATTTTCAAGAATATAGTTAACGGTATGAGCAATTTCATCCGCTTCACCTAAACGCCCAACCGGCTTCATGCTTTCTAAGCGTTGACGCATTTCAGGTTTCATTGCATCTGTCATTGCCGTGCGAATAACACCAGGAGCAATTGCACCAACACGAATACCGTGACGACCCAGCTCTCTTGCCCATGTAACTGTCATTGCAACGACACCCGCTTTCGATGCGGCATAATTCGTTTGCCCCATATTACCACCACGGGCAATTGACGACATATTGATGATAACGCCTTTGCGTTTACCTTCGATCATGTGAACTGCAGCTTCTCTGCCACACAAAAACACGCCAGTTAAATTGACATCAATGACTGATTGAAATTGATCTAATGACATTTTTTTACTAACAACACCGTCTTTCGCTTTAACAAACATGCCATCACGTAAAATACCAGCATTATTGATCAAGCCATCGATACCTGAGAAGTCGTCATTAATTTTTGCAAACGTCGCTTCTACTTCGCTTTCATTCGTCACATTCGCTAAGTAGTACTTTGCTTGTGAACCTGCTTCTTCAATTAAAGCAACCGTTGTTTGTAGTTGTTCTTCATTGAGATCAATCAAGGCTAACTTAGCACCAGATTTTGCTAAGTTTAATGCCATAGCACGACCTAAACCTTGGCCACCACCCGTAACAACAATTGTTTTATCATTCAAATTCATTTTTTTTCCTTTAATATTCAATTTTTCGGCGCAGTTCCGTTAAAGTGGAATCACGCACGTGTGTTAATTATGAGGTAAACGGTGTGAAGAACCAATCAACCGTTTCTTCAGGAACGTTGTTTATGTTTTCATAGCGCCAATTAGGTGATTTGTCTTTATCAACCAGTAATGCGCGAACGCCCTCTGAAAATTCAGGATATTGACAACAGCGTAAGCTCAAGTTCAATTCACTGGCAAAACATTCCGCTAACGTAAAGTCTTTACTCGATGTTAATTGCTGATAAATCAGTGCTGCAGATAAAGGACTACCGTTTTTTAATTTCTTTTGTGCACTTTGCAGCCACTTATCATCAAATTCTTCATTGATAATGGCGTGATGAATATCAGCACAATTATTATAAGCAGTTAGCCTTGAGATAAGCGCTTCATTACTTTTAACGTTTGAAGCGAGTTCAGTTTCGCTGTTTGCAGAAAACTCAGTTAAAACTTCTGATAATAACGCCGGATTTTTTTCATTATCTTGCCACTGCACCGTGATTAAACGATCAATAATTGCTTGTTGATCTGTGCTATTGACTAACGCGTCAGCTAAACCAATATACTTTGCATCAGCAGCATTAAAAATAGCACCGGTTAATCCCAAAAATAAACCAATATTAGATGGCGTTTTGTTCAGAAACCAACTTGCCCCAACATCTGGATATAAGCCAATGGTAATTTCTGGCATAGCTAATAATGTTTTTTCAGTGACTACTCGATGACTTGCACCAGAGAATAAGCCAATTCCTCCGCCAATAACATAACCATCACCCCAAACCATAACGGGTTTACTGTATTCATGAATAAATTGGTCTAAATAGTATTCTTTGGTAAAAAACTCATACGCTAAGTTATCACGAATGGTTGTTTCATCAAGCACAACAAATTCTTCATTTGGCTGCACCGTTTTACGTTGCTCTGTTAACGCATGATATAAACTAACGACATCGCCACCAGCACAAAATGCTTTATCACCAGCACCTTGTAATATGACTAAAACAACATCGTCGTCATCTTGCCAAAGTGTTAATTGCGTGATTAATAACGTCATCATTTCTAAACTTAATGCATTTAGAGATTTTGGCGAATTTAATTCAGCTATCGCTATTTTTTTATCATTGTTAGTCACTAACTCTTTAAATAATACAACAGACATAGTTCACGCTCTTCTTAGGTAATTTTTATATGATTACTTGCTTGGGTTTTTATAGCCGCTTTTATCGTAAATTTAATAACAATCGGTATAACCATTTTATGACACTAGATTGCTCACATTGTATTAAGCTAAGCTTGCGTCAATTTCAACAACCGTTCTGCCGGTTACCGTGCCATTAACATAGGCGTCAAATGCATTTGGTAAATCAGAAAATTTAATTGTTGTTGGCGCAATAAGTGCTAATTGACTAGGTTTTAAATCACTCGCTAAACGCTGCCATGCTGTTGCCCTAACCGACAATGGCATTTCAACCGAGTTAATACCAAGCAAACTAACACCGCGCAAAATAAATGGCATGACAGTCGATTCAAGTTTGAAACCACCAGCAAGACCGATAGAAGCAATATTGCCCCAGACATTAGTTGTGCGAGTTAACCAAGCTAAGGTCTCACCACCAACATTATCAACTGCCCCGCCCCATTGTGCGTTTTCAAGCGGTTTGGTGCCCATTTCAATATCATTGCGATTGATAAGCTCAACTGCCCCTAACGCTTTTAAGTAAGGCTCTTGTTCTGTTTTACCAGTATAGGCAATCACTTCATAACCGATATTACTCAACATATTGATAGCAAAGCTACCGACACCACCTGTAGCGCCAGTAACCACAATAGGTCCACGCTCTGGAATTTGGCCGTTATCTTCCATACGCTGTATCGCTAGCGCGGCAGTATAACCCGCAGTACCTAATGCCATCACATCACGTAAACTCATACCGTTAGGTAAATTAACCACAGAATCAGCCTTAACACGGGCGAATTCGCTATAGCCACCATCATAAAGCTCAGAGAGTTGTGCGCCACAAACTAAAACTTTATCACCGGTAGTAAAACGGGTGTCTTCTGAGCTGACCACAACACCTGATAAATCAATACCAGCCACTAAAGGGTATGTACGTAAAATGCGTCCTTTACCTGTTGCTGCCAATGCATCTTTATAATTAATGTCTGAATAAGCAACTTTGATCACAACTTCGCCAGCAGTTAAGTCATTAAGACTAATTTGCTCAAAACCACTGGTAATTGTTTTGTCATTTTTATGAATACGAAAGGCAGTAAATTTTTCCGGAACTGACAACATAATACACCCCTTTATTATTTGTTTAGCCGCTCAGTAAGCTGTTTACACAGATGAGCTAATTCTAACTTGGTAAAAGCTTGCACTGGCGTCGACATAACCACATTGCTCAACATAGTTCATTAATACAATCGTTAATGCTTTTATAGCTATGCTTAAAGCACAGTCACACTTAAGGACTCTGCTTTAAGCATAAGTCGATTAATCAGTGATTATAATTAAACAGCCCTTCAGGCATAGCCATTAAGCTTTTACTACCTGCTTCAATAGCAAGAATATGTCCATCGATTCGTGGCAATAATCGTGCAATAAAAAATTCACCAACATACAACTTAGCTTGATAAAAATTTTCATCGGCTTGGTCAGATGACTTTTCTGCCATCATTGCCCACATGTAGGCATAACTTAACAAACCAAAAGCTGCTAGGTAGTCGGTTGCAGATGCACCCACCATATCTTTATCATCACTTTGTAGCGTAATAATTAACTGAGTAATCGCCTTTAATTTCTGTAAAGCACTTGCCAATGGTTTAGTAAAAGCAGCTAATGCTTGTTGTTCAGCATTATTTTCGATGAAGTTGCTTATTTCTGTGAAATATAACTCAAGAAATTTACCCTGGTTAGCAACGACTTTCCGACCCAATAAATCAAGCGCTTGGATCCCGTTAGTGCCTTCGTAGATTTGCGCAATACGTACATCACGAACTAGTTGCTCTTGACCCCATTCACGTACATAACCATGACCACCAAAAACCATTTGCCCTAGATTACAACTTTCATAGGCCATATCGGTCATAAATGCTTTAGCTACAGGTGTTAACAATGCAACGAGTTGCTCGGCTTGTTTTTTTTCATTGTCATCATCAGAAAATTTAACAATATCAAGCTGTTTAGCAACATAAGTTGAGAAACAACGACCACCTTCATTAAAAGCGCGCATCGTTAATAGCATTTTACGAACATCTGGGTGCACAATAAGTGAATCTGCTTTTTTATCTGCTGATTTTACACCCGTAGCACTGCGCCCTTGTATACGTTCAATGGCATATTCTGCTGCTTGCTGATAAGAACTTTCGGCCGCACCTACACCTTGAATGCCCATCCCTAAACGTTCATAGTTCATCATAGTGAACATGTAGTTTAAGCCTTTGTTTTCTTCACCGACTAAAAAGCCTTTCGCACTATCAAAGTTCATGACACAAGTTGCAGAGCCTTTGATGCCCATTTTGTGCTCGATTGAACCACAAGTAACGGGATTTCGAGCACCTAAGCTGCCATCGTCATTTAACAAGAATTTAGGTACGACAAACATAGAAATACCACGCGGCCCTTCTGGTGCGCCCGGTATTTTAGCCAACACTAAGTGTATAATATTCTCGGTTAAATCTTGCTCGCCGCCAGTAATAAATATCTTAGTGCCAGATAAAGCAAAACTGCCATCATCAAGGGGCTCAGCTTTAGCTGTCATTATGCCTAAGTCACTACCAGCATGAGGCTCCGTTAAGCACATGGTGCCAGCCCACTTACCTGAATACATATTTTCCAGGTAAGTTTGCTTCATTTCTGTTGAAGCATGCGCAGACAGCGCTAAACTAGCGCCAGCTGTTAACATAGGGTACAGCGCAAATGAAATAGATGCAGATTGCGTCATTTCTTCGACAAACGATTGCAACATTTTTGGCATTCCCATGCCGCCATGCTCAGGATCACCACTTAATCCTCCCCAGCCACCGTCACAATAAAGCTGATAAGCCTTATCAAAACCATCTGGCGTAGTTACATCACCGTTGGTCCAAGTAGCACCTTGTTCATCGCTATTACGATTTAGAGGGGCGATCACTTCAGAAGTCAGCTTAGCACCTTCTGATAAAATGGCATCAGCGGTGTCTTTGTCAATTAATTCAGCTACCGCAGGCATACGTTGCCATAATTGCTCTGCGTTGAATACTTCATGTAATAAGAACTGCATATCACGCATTGGTGCTTGGTAATTACTCATTTTGCTTCCACCTACATATTGCGACGGTATTGACCGCCGGCATCAAATAATGAACTCACAATTTGTCCTAATGAACAGACTTTACAAGCATCCATCATTAGTTCGAAAATGTTGTCGTGATTAATCGCCGCAGTTTGCAGCTTTTGCAATAATACTTTTACTTCGGCTGCATTGGCTTTTTGTAAGCTTGCTAACATTTCGATTTGGTAGTTTTTCTCTTCTTCTGTCGCACGAATAACTTCATCAGGGACAACCGTTGGTGAGCCTTTAGAGCTTAAGAAAGTATTTACACCAATAATAGGGAACTCACCTGAATGTTTTAAGTGTTCATAATGTAAGCTTTCTTCTTGAATTTTACCGCGTTGATACATAGTTTCCATCGCGCCAAGTACACCGCCACGTTCATTAATACGGTCAAATTCAGTTAATACCGCTTCTTCAACTAGGTCTGTCAGCTCTTCAATAATGAAAGCACCTTGAATTGGGTTTTCATTTTTCGACAAACCTAATTCACGGTTAATAATTAATTGAATTGCCATTGCACGACGGACACTATCTTCGGTTGGTGTAGTGATAGCCTCATCATAAGCATTAGTGTGCAAAGAGTTACAGTTATCATTAATAGCGTAAAGCGCTTGCAGTGTTGTACGAATATCGTTGAAGTCAATCTCTTGTGCATGCAATGAACGGCCTGATGTTTGAATGTGATACTTCAACATTTGTGCGCGGGCATTAGCACCGTATTTATTCTTCATCGCTTTTGACCAAATACGACGAGCAACACGGCCAATAACAGCATACTCTGGGTCTATACCATTTGAGAAGAAAAACGATAAGTTTGGACCAAACTCATTAATATCCATACCACGGCTTAAGTAGTACTCAACAAAAGTAAAACCATTCGCTAAGGTTAATGCTAACTGCGTTATCGGGTTTGCGCCTGCTTCAGCAATATGGTAACCAGAAATTGAGACTGAATAGAAGTTACGTACTCCTTTTTCAATGAAGTATTCTTGAACATCCCCCATTAAACGTAAGGCAAACTCAGTAGAGAAAATACACGTATTCTGCGCTTGGTCTTCTTTAAGAATATCCGCTTGTACCGTACCGCGTACTAAGGTTAATGTTTTCGCCTTAATTTCTTGGTAAATAGGTGCTGGCAATACTTGATCACCGGTAACACCTAGCAACATTAAACCTAAACCGTCATTACCTTCAGGTAATTCGCCTTGGTAACTTGGACGCTCACAACCCTTTTCTTGGTAAATTTTCTTAATTAAAGCCTGGGTTTCTTTTTCTAGACCTTGTTCTGTGATGTAACGTTCACACTGTTGATCAATTGCAGCGTTTAAGAAAAAGCCTAGCAACATAGGAGCTGGACCATTAATAGTCATTGATACTGATGTCATTGCATGCGCTAAATCAAACCCTGAATACAATTTTTTCGCATCATCCAAACAGCAAATTGAAACACCAGCGTTACCAATTTTACCGTAAATATCAGGACGAATCGCAGGATCGTTACCATATAAGGTTACAGAGTCAAATGCGGTTGATAAACGTTTCGCTGGCATACCTTTAGAAACATAATGAAAACGACGGTTAGTTCGCTCTGGGCCACCTTCACCAGCAAACATACGTGTTGGGTCTTCACCTTCACGTTTGAATGGGAACAAGCCCGCAGTGTAAGGGAACTCTCCAGGCACATTTTCTTGCAGACTCCATTTTAAGATATCGCCCCAACCTTGGTATTTCGGCATACTAATTTTTGGAATATCTGAGCCTGATAAGGATTTTGAATGCGTTTGAATTGACAGTTCTTTGTTACGAACTTTAAATTTAAACTCTGGATCTTTATATCGCTGTACTTTGGTCTGCCACTCTTCAAGCAAGAGTTTATTTTTTGGATCTAAATCTAATTCAACTTCTGTATATAAGGCTTGCAGTTGTGAAATCAATTGCGCTGAATTATCTGAGTCAGTTTCCTTCACCGTTTCAATTGACTTATGAATACCGTAAAGCTTTTGCGCAACTTGAGCTTGCTTCTCTACCCAAGCATCATAACCACGGTTATTTTCTGATATTTCAGATAAGTAACGAATACGACTACCTGGAATAACACTACTCTTATTAGCAAGTGTGCCTTCAATCGATAAAACGTCACCAACAATCAAACCTGACTTTGAATTTAGCTCAGTAATAACCGCGTTGTATAGCTCGGTCATACCTCGGTCATTAAATTGTGAAGCAATAGTGCCGTATACAGGTACTTCGTCATCACCTGCTTCAAACATACCACGGTTACGTTTGTATTGTTTTTTCACATCTCGCAAGGCGTCAAGTGCACCACGCTTATCAAACTTGTTTAAAGCAATGATGTCAGCAAAATCAAGCATGTCGATTTTTTCTAGCTGAGTAGCAGCACCGTATTCAGGTGTCATCACATATAAAGAAACATCTGAGTGCTCTTCTATTTCAGTGTCAGATTGACCAATACCTGAAGTTTCTAAAATGATCAGATCGAAGTCTGTCGCTTTTAAAATATCGAGGGTGTCGTTAACATAAACCGATAACGCTAGGTTTGATTGGCGAGTAGCCAAAGAGCGCATATAAACACGGTCATTATTTACCGCATTCATTCGAATACGATCGCCAAGTAATGCACCACCGGTTTTACGTTTAGACGGATCTACAGAAACAATGGCAATTTTACTGTCTTGTGATGCCATTAAAAAGCGACGGATCAATTCATCAACTAATGATGATTTACCCGCACCACCCGTACCTGTTATACCTAACACAGGAGTCGTTGCTGTAGCGGCTATTTTTCGAATTTTATCTAAGGCCGCTTTGTTTTCTTCTGGCGCATTTTCTGCTGCAGAAATTAAACGGGCAATTGCTTGCTTATCATTTTTCTTTAAGCTGGCAACATCATCTTTTTTAACATTAACGCCGGTTTTAAAATCACAACGCTCAAGCATGTCATCAATCATGCCTAATAAACCTAGAGAGCGACCGTCATCAGGTGAGTAAATGCGAGTAATACCGTAATCTTGTAACATTTTGATTTCTTCAGGCAGTATTACACCACCGCCACCACCAACAATACGAATATGCTCACAACCACGCTCTTTTAGTAGGTCATACATATATTTAAAGTATTCATTGTGGCCACCTTGGTATGAAGTCATGGCAATGGCATTAGCGTCTTCTTGAATAGCGGTATTAACAACTTCTTCAACACTGCGGTCATGACCAAGATGAATGACCTCTGCACCGCTTGATTGTAAAATTCGACGCATAATGTTGATAGCCGCATCATGGCCATCAAATAAAGATGCTGCCGTAACAATACGGATCTTATTTTTTAACTGATATCTTTCGGTATTCATCGCAAACTCTCTTATTTTGTCAAAATCGCTTATGTATCAGCCTGCTTAATATCACAATGTAAAAAAACAGCTACATAACCTAGCAATAATTATCTTCATCTTCACAAACTATTAAGTACTAATACGCTAGTTTTAGATGCGAAAATGGATAATAGAAACTTAATGAGAAAATTAAAACACACTAGAAAAGTAATGAACATTGATTTTATTGTTATATTGATGGATTATATTGTTATATATAAAAACATAGGCAAGGATTCAATCAATGGTAAATAGCTCTGCCAACAACGCACATATCATTCGTCTTATCATGCCTATATTTTTGGTTAAAAAACTGCAAAAACACCCATTAACTAAAGGGCTGTATGCGCTATCTTTAGGGCATTCTAAACGAGAAGATAGTTTTAAGGTTACGCAAAGTGGAGGCGAGCAACATGTATTGTTTTATTGTCAATCTGGTCATGCCACTTTAACCATAAACCAGAAGATAAGCACTATTAAACGTGGCGATATTGTTATTATTTCACCAGGACAAGACTTTTATTATCAAGCGAAAAAACAAAGTGGTCATCAGGCCTACTGGATAAACTTCACTGGCTCGTTAGCAAAAGACTTCGCAGAGCGCTTATTAATGAAGATGGATGATGGTATCGCTCATGTGGGGATTCTCAATAACATCATTGCTGATTTCGACTTACTGCTCGAATTAGGTCAACGTGGCTATACCGCGACTAATGTGATTCATGCTGTGCATGTTTTACAGCAATCATTAAGTTTTTTGGCTTTGCAATTACGGCTCAGTGCTTTTAAAGGTAACTCAAGCTTTGACTTAGAAGCAGTTGAGACCTTAATGCGCAATAATTTGCATCAAGACTTAAACTTAGACACCCTAGCGCACTACAGTCAGCTGTCTAAATTTCATTTTGCTAAGAAGTTTAAAGAATTAACAGATACCTCACCAATACAACACTTTATTGGTATGAAGATCCAGCAAGCCTGTATCCGCTTAGACAGCAGCCTTGCCCCGATAA
Organism: Cognaticolwellia aestuarii; assembly: GCF_002000025.1. Classification (GTDB taxonomy): domain Bacteria; phylum Pseudomonadota; class Gammaproteobacteria; order Enterobacterales; family Alteromonadaceae; genus Cognaticolwellia; species Cognaticolwellia aestuarii. The sequence continues at coordinate 419,076 of NZ_MUZV01000002.1, read as the reverse complement.
AACAAATTGGTGAAGAACTGGGCTATAGCGATCCTTACTATTTTTCACGACTATTTAAAAAAACAGTAGGCATGTCACCTAAGCAATACCGAGACTCTCGTCATAGTTCATAAAATAGATACAACTAAGCATAAAGGTACTTATTACAACGCTAAGTTTACTATAGCGTTGGCTTAGCCTAAATAGAAAAATACCTACGACCAGTGCCACCATAAACTATTTAAACCAACATGAAACTTAGGTCAAAAAGGACAGCTTAGATACGTTAGCGGACATTACCATAGTCTTACCTAACTACAAGTGAGCCGACAAATAAGACTTAAGTGAATTCAAAATATCAGACGCCAATGAGGTAAACAACATTGTTGACATTTCAACGAACCTGACCCCGCAGGTTTTATCAGCGTCAACCCAAAGCTGAGGTGGTGGTACACAGTGATCAAGGTAGTCAATATGGCAGTGTTGATTACTTAGCGTTTATGAAAGAGCACAACCTTGTTCCGTCAATGAGCCGAGCAGGAAATTGTCATGATAATGCCGTAGCTGAAAGCTTTTTTGCAACAATTAAAAAGCGGATAATTAAACGGAAGATTTACTCAACACGCAATGATGCGAAAGCAGAGATATTTAATTTTATAGAAATGTTTTACAATCCTAAAAAACGTCACTCACATACAGGCGGTGTTTCACCTGCTAAATTTGAGGAAGCGTATTTTTCTGAACTACAAACTGTCTAGTGAAATCTGGGAAGTCCAGTCTATCAAGTAATCATTGTCGAAAAATTCAGACTAACGAGAACATTTCATTACAGTATTCACGCGAGTATTTAACTAAGCTACACCAATACAATTAACTTGAGATGCGTTAAGCGACGCTTAATACTCGTAAAGTAATGGATTAGATATGGCCGAAAGAGTAACAAACAAAGCAATTGTCAGTAGTAGAATTTTTTCTATCAATTATGTCACCTACCCTACTAACCACAGTGTTATGCAGCACAGTGATCCCGTGCAAAAAGGCCGTTATTACAAATTAAACTTTGTTTTGGTTCAGCCTAAAGCGGGTGGCGTGTTCAAATGTTCAAATTGCATTATAAACCTGTTTAACAGAGTTTATTTATTTCGTCCCGATAAGTATGAACACAGTGTTTCAAAAATTGAGTCGGGTAAACGCGTGTTGTTGAGTTTTGCTTTCAATATTTAGCCAAAGCTGATTAAAGCTGGGCAAACTTTCGAATCAAGTTATGGTAAACATTGTGTAAATTGTCCATTTCAGTACGAGAGGTTTTATTTTCTTTAATCAAATTTTGTATGCTTTGATCTAACTGATATAAGTTTTGACGCATGCTCACATCCGTAATCATGCTTTGCATCCAAGTAATTGCTGCTACGCGCTGGCCATTAGTAACCGCGTTAACCTTGTGTAAGCTACTTGAAGGGTAAACAACAGCATAGCCTGCAGGTAACTTTATCGACTGTTGACCAAATTCAGTAGAAATAATTAATTCCCCGCCTTCGTATTCTTCAGGCTCACTTAAAAACGTGGTCATTGATATATCACTTCGAATGACTTCTGCTGTATTAGGTATTCTCATTACAGCAGCATCTACATGGAAACCGTACGCTTGTGCTTCATTGTAACGATTAAAACAAGGTGGAAATATTTTATGAGGTAAAGCAGCTGATACCAATTTTGGTGTTTCGCCAATACGCGCCAATAGCTGGTTAGCTAATTGACGCACACTGTCATTATTGGCATCAGCTTGATTGTTATTTTTTACTGACGCAGCCATACCCATTGCCGTGTTAGCACCATCACCCCATGGGGCATCAGCTAATACGTTACGATAAGCGTTAACTTCTTCAGTTGATAAGATTTTATCAATAACAATCATGTTTTTTCTCTATATTAAAATTCGTATGTTGCTGTTAATTTGGTGCTTGTTGCATTACCCATATACATGAAAGCTCCTGAACGGTAAGCCGCAGTATAGTAAGTTTCGTCAAAAGCATTACCTATGTTTAATCTAAAAGATAAGTCATCGGTCGCATAATAATTAGCAAAAAAGTTAACAACTTGGTAGCTAGGCACAACAATACTGTATCGATTATTTGCACTATCATAACCAGCGGCTGTATCGGGTTGGCCAGCATACATTTCACTTTGATACGCATAATCACCACCAACAACAAACGACTCGTTAATTTCATATCTTAACTGCAAGTAAACACTCTTTTCAGCAAAATTACTTAACACTAAGCCAATGTTACTTTCATTAATAGAGTCGGTAACTTCAGAATCCATTGCCGTTGCAGAAAATTGTACACTTAATGCATCTGTAATATTACCCACTAAGCCAATTTCAATACCTTTAACACGGTTTTCACCTGTATTTAGCGTACCTAAAGTGGCGTAGTCATCATTACCAACACTTTCCATGACGTCAGATTTGGTAATTTGGAAAATAGAGGCAGAAAGTAGAAAGCTATTATCAAGCATCACTTTAGTGCCAATTTCTATGTTTTCTACACGTTCAGGATCTGAAGCCGTAACTTGTGTTGGATCACCACAAATACCACCATAACCACAACTTGCGCCTAAGTCAGACTCACCGCCGTTAATGTTGGTTGCTGTACTGTAGTTAGCATAAATATTAACATCTTCAGAAAAGTCGTAAATTAAACCAACATTACCGTTATACATAGTGTCAGAATAAGCATAAGGTGTAACCACCCCACCTCTTATCACGTCACTATCAAAATCAAAATTGTCAGCTCTGAAGCCATAATAAACATCAAGCTGATCGGTTAAATGAACAGTATCAATCATGTAAAATGAAACAGTTTCAATATCATTGATTGAATCCAGTCCATCACGCTCATAAGTTCTACCCATCAATTGATCAATATTACTTATATAGTCACCCGCGCCATCAACGATACAATGTCCTCCTGAAGGCTCTGGGTTTCTTCTTCCTGGAGGCAACGTACAGTTGTATGGATTAGTATTAGCAATTTTATAAGTACCGTTTTTAACGCTTTCGTCAGTGTACTCAAAACCAAAAACAAAGTTGTTCTCTAAACCAAATAACTCTGTATTTAAAAACAAATTGAATTGGGTGCTCGCATAGTGAACATCTTGATAACCATTATGAGTACTTAACGATACGGTACTGGCACCAGGACCATCAAGATCACTTACATCACGCGTACTAGCACTTGCACCTGTAGTGATATAACCATTTTTGGTTTCACCGTATCGTGTCGCATTATAAAGTGTGACATTATCATTTACTTCATATTCTGTGCGTAACGTAAAAGTTTTTACTTCTGACTTTAAAAAGTCTGCTTCTTGCGCATAAACAGGAATATCATCAACAGGTTCGCGAGTATCACGATTAAAATAACTTCCCAAATCAGGCACATCTTTAGCATCTAAATAATAGCCATCAGCTGTGAAAGATAACTTATTTGATGGCAAATAAACGCCAGATAATTGAACACCATTTCGTTTGCTAGAGGCATCTTCACGATCAGGCTTGTCTTTATCTGACGTTAAGGCATTAATTCGCACAGCCGTGTTTTCAGAAAGTGGCAAGTTATAATCTAATGTTACACGTTGATATTCATCAGTACCTAAACCTGCATCAACACGACCAAAATGATAATTTACCGATGCTTTTTTAGTGATGCTATTGACTGCACCACCTGAAGAACCACGGCCAGCAAATGTAGAGCTCGGACCTTTTGTAATTTCAACACGTTCAGTGGCGAAACTTTCACGAGTACTCATACCTGGATCTCGTAAACCATCAACAAAAACATCACTACGTGCTTCGTGACCACGGATAATGTAACGGTCACCAAAAGCATTACCGTTTTCACCTGTACCTAATGTGATACCTGCTTGTGCAGATAAAATATCTTTAAGATCGGTTTTACCTGATTCTAATAATTGATCTTGTGTTAATACTGTGATTATTTGCGGTGTATCTACAAGTGGCATGGTTCGACGTAAGTCACCAGATTCATCATGTAAATATACTGACGTTTTTACACCATGAACTTTAATTAGCTCTATCGCTTCATCAGATGCATTAATATTTTTCGCTTCGCATTTCGCGCCATTATCTTTTTCGCAGTTTTCCACATTGGTTTCTGCATACACCTGCGTGCTGCTAAATACTAACGCAGCAGCGACAGCTTGCGCACCCAATGTCATTTTATTTTTATGATGAGATTTGATGTGAGATTTCATGTTTTTACTTTTAGACTAAAGCCTTAATTATTGAAGGAGCAAATAATATCCAAACACAAAGGTGAATGCAAACGATAATAGATTTCATTTACACTTGTGTTATCAAGGCTAATGTCATGAGTGCATAAATATGCGCAACATAAAGGCACAAGAAAAATATAAAAAACAAATAGAGTAAGTAAATATTAGGGAAAGCAACAAGTATATGTACTACAAAAATTATAGTACATTAATAGATTGGTTTAATATTAAACATTAAATTTCAGGTAGATAGTTTAGCCTTTATTTGATGACTAACAGCTATTTACTTATAATCTAGCAACCTTATGCATGTTAACAACTAGCATCGATAAACATGCACCAAGGTATTAGCCAACCTTATGGCGCTTTTAACAATTGTTCATTAGTAAATAAAGTATGGTGATAACTCATGCCACTCACCATGAAATAATCTAGTGAATAGCTAATTGCCAACGCCCCGTATAGGTTCGGTCATTGAACGTAGAGGAAGAATTAGACTCTACTGTTTTGTTTATCCTTACTAAACGTGTACCTTGAATTTGAAACTGTGAAGTAATTTGACTTTCTGCTGTCATGGAGAAAAAAATATAAGCACTGCCCTTGCCAGAATAACTCCTACGCGTTTCAAGAGGCGTACCATCATCATCAATGAGCACTTGATAACTGCCTTGAAATTTATTGACATAACCACGCGTTTTTTTATCATCAATGAAACTTTCCAACGGTAATGCAAAGTCGAGTATCCGTACTTGTTTATCCATGTAAGTCACAAAACTCTCACCTTTAAACTCTCCTTGTTTAATATAATCTAAAATCGTTTGTGCCGATGAAAGAATGGGGATCAATGAAGATGCTGATAATATCTCAGCGCCATTTAAAACTGGCGTATCGGCTTCTTCATCATTTAGTTTCAAACGATTTTCTTGCGCTATTTGACTTAACACTGCCTTGGAATAGCTGATATCTAAGCCTTTATCACTTTCGGAGAGTGTTGATTTAATATCACCTGTTTTGAGTTTTATATCTTTTCCTTCACCTCGAGTTTCTGCAAAAGAGACATTTAATAACCCTGAAACTGGCTCGCTACCGTTCAACTTTAGCAACGCCTGTTGTAAGTCAGACAAGCCATCAGCAGATACCTTTTCTGTCAAAATAAAGCTCAGTAGCCCTATCACTTTGAGTAGATTGCAATAAAATTTCATAAGTTATCCATTTATTATTTTTAAATTTTTGACCGTATTTATAGCTAATATCTAGTACTTCATTCAATAAGTACGGTAAATATAAATGTTACTGGATATTTCTTTTTACTCAATATACCTAGCTATTATCTGTACTTACAAAGACTCTTAATGCCGAGCCAGTTAGCCTTAGATAAGATCAAAAAAGCCCACATTCAGTGGGCTTTTAAATACATCTAAAAGAAAAATTTACATCATTTCAACTGCAATAGCAGTAGCTTCACCACCACCAATACATAAAGACGCAAGACCTTTACTTAAACCTTTATTTTTCAGGGCGTGGATTAAGGTTACCATGATACGTGCACCACTAGCACCTAACGGGTGACCCAACGCACAAGCACCACCGTTAACATTAACTTTTTCTACGTCTAACTCTAATGCCTTAATACCCAGCATAGTTACCATAGCAAAAGCTTCATTGATTTCAAATAAATCAACATCAGCTGCAGTCCAATTAGCTTTAGCTAGTACTTTTTGCATAGCGCCGACCGGTGCAACGGTAAATTCAGCTGGCTTTTGAGCATGTGTTGCATGAGCAACAATCTTACATAATGGTGTTAAACCGCGCTTTTGAGCTTCTGACAGTTTCATCATAACTAAAGCCGCTGCACCGTCTGAAATTGAGCTTGAGTTTGCTGCAGTGATAGTACCGTCCTTTTTAAATGCTGGACGTAAACTAGGAATTTTGTCAGGACGCGCATTACCCGGCTGCTCATCAATATCAAACACTGAATCACCGCGACGAGACTTAATGGTTACTGGCGCTATTTCATTAACGAATGCACCATCAGCAATCGCTGCATTAGCACGTGCCAAAGAACGAATGGCGTAAGCGTCCATATCTTCACGACTAAATGCTGACTCGTCAGCTGTTTCTTGAGCGAAACATCCCATAGCAATACCGTCATAAGCATTCTCTAAACCGTCAGTCATCATGTGATCAAGCACTTGGCCATGACCCATCTTAATACCTGAGCGTCCTTTAGGTAATAAATGTGGCGCATTAGTCATACTTTCCATACCACCAGCGATAGCAACATCAATTGAGCCAGCTAGTAGTGCATCATGTGCTTGCATAGCGGCTTTCATGCCTGAGCCACAAACTTTGTTGATCGTAGTACAAGCTGTTGAAAGGTCTAAGTCGGCTTCTAATGCAGCTTGACGTGCAGGTGCTTGCTTCAAACCAGCAGGAAGTACACAGCCCATGATCACTTCATCAACTTGATCATTGGATAAATTTGCAGCTTGCATAGCACCACGAATAGCAGTAGCGCCTAAAGTGGTAGCACTTACTGCTGATAAACCGCCCATAAAACCACCCATAGGGGTACGTTTAGCAGCAACAATAACGATAGGATCTTGAGTAGACATAAAGCTCTCCGACAAAGTGTTGTTCGACATAACTCGATATTGCACAGATAACACTGACAATCACCGATAAGAATTGCGCAACAGATTACCCCATATTTTGCTTTACGCCAACGTAAACTTTATGGGTCTTTAGTCTTAGTTAAATGGGTTTACAGCAAAATTGCCTCACATTCTTTACAGTTGCAGAGGAATTTACCGCTTAGCTTTTACGTAGTTAGTTGAAAAACATATAACCACGCACTTGCACTTTACGTTAACGTAAACTTATTGTAAGGTATCCAACAGATGAAAAAGCGAGTTAACTGTGAGTAATTACAATGAGCAATAAAACCCCTGTCACCTACTCTATTGGCGAATTAGCCCGAGAATTTGACATTACGACCCGCAGTATCCGTTTTTATGAAGATCAAGGCTTGATACTGCCAACTCGCAAAGGTCAAACAAGAATATACAACCAAAGAGACAGAGTTCGACTAAAGTTAATTCTGCGTGGTAAACGCTTAGGGTTTTCGTTAGCAGAAACTGGGCGTTTGTTTGAACTTTACGATGCTGACAAGTCGAGTGCTACACAATTAAAAACCATTATGGATTTAATTGCTAATAAAAAAAATGATTTAAATCAGCAACTAGAAGATATACAAGCGGTATTAATTGAATTGACAGGTTTAGAAAAGAACTGTCAAAACGCGTTAGCGTCTATTGATACTTAAACAATAGATAATGAAAACAAAATAACAGCTAACGCATTTTAATAAGCGCGTTAACACGACCAATAATTATTAAAGGTACTACTATGATTTCTACTTTCTCATCAATGAATTTTAACTTAGGCGAAACTGTTGAAATGATCCGCGATACTGTCAACGCATTTGCTCGTGACGAAATCGCTCCTCGTGCAGAGCAAATTGATAAAGAAAATGAATTTCCGATGGACTTATGGCGTAAATTTGGCGACTTAGGTTTATTGGGTATGACAGTTGATGAACAATATGGTGGTTCTGGCTTAGGTTATTTAGAACACATGGTTGCCATGCAAGAAATTTCACGTGCTTCCGCCTCTGTTGGTCTAAGTTACGGCGCTATGTCAAACCTGTGCTTAAACCAATTAAATAAAAATGCTAGTCATGAACAAAAAGCTAAATACTTGCCAAAACTTTGTAGCGGTGAACATATTGGTGCTCTAGCTATGTCTGAGCCAAACGCCGGCTCTGATGTTGTAAGCATGAAACTAACAGCTGAAAAGAAAGGCGATAAGTACATTCTTAATGGCAATAAAATGTGGATCACTAACGGTCCTGATGCCCATGTTTATATTATTTATGCAAAAACAGATACCAGTGCCGGTTCAAAAGGCATCACTGCTTTTATAGTAGAGCGTGATTACCCAGGCTTTTCGCGCCATCAAAAACTCGACAAATTAGGTATGCGTGGCTCAAATACTTGTGAATTAGTGTTCCAAGATTGTGAAGTACCTGCCGAAAATATATTAGGTGAAGAAGGCAAAGGTGTTCGCGTATTAATGTCGGGCTTGGATTACGAGCGCCTAGTATTAACTGGTGGTCCTTTAGGTATTATGGATGCTTGTATGGATCTCGTTGTTCCTTACATTCATGACAGAAAACAATTTGGCCAAGCTATTGGTGAGTTTCAATTAATTCAAGGCAAAATTGCTGATATGTACACACAAATGAACGCGGCTAAGTCTTATGCTTACATGTGTGCAATGGCGGCCGATCGCGGTGAAACTACCCGTAAAGACGCTGCCGGCGTTATTTTATACTCTGCAGAACTCGCAACAAAAATGGCGTTAGATGCTATTCAGTTATTAGGTGGAAACGGTTATATCAACGAATTCCCTGCTGGGCGTTTATTACGTGATGCTAAATTATATGAAATTGGTGCTGGTACCTCAGAAATTCGTCGTATGCTGATAGGTCGTGAATTATTTAACGAGTCAGTTTAATTTAACTTTATCTCATTGCCAATAAACGCGATTTCTATGTCAAAAATACACATAGGCAAATTATGCTGAGTATTTTCCTTGAACTCGCGTCATTGGCTTTGAGAAAGTCGAATGGTGAAAAGGTAACAATCATAAAGATTACCCCCAGTGACTATTACTATTGAAAACGATTAACAACACGTAAGTAGTGCAATCGAACAATATCAATGTGCATTGTTAACTCAAAGACGCTAACGAAGTAAAAGTACAACAAACAGAAGGTTATACCGTGGCTAAGATAATATCGAAAATTAATCCCCGCAGCCCAGAGTTCATCGAAAATGCTGCTCATATGCAACTGCAAGTTGATGACTTAAAAGTTAAACTCGAAGAAATAAAGCTTGGTGGCGGTGAGCGCAGTCGCGAACGTCACTTATCGCGCGGTAAGTTACTGCCAAGAGATCGTGTTTATGCCCTACTCGACCCTGGCTCTGCATTTCTAGAGTTATCACAATTAGCCGCTTATGAGGTGTATGACGATAACGTTCCTGCTGCTGGCATTATCACCGGTATTGGCCGCGTAGGTGGCCAAGAGTGTATTATTGTTGCTAACGACGCGACAGTTAAAGGCGGAACTTATTACCCTTTAACAGTAAAAAAACATTTACGTGCACAAACTATCGCACAAGAAAATAACCTACCTTGCATTTACCTTGTTGACTCAGGCGGTGCCAACCTACCAAACCAAGACGATGTTTTCCCAGATAAAGAGCATTTTGGTCGTATTTTCTTCAACCAGGCCAATATGTCAGCGCAAAGTATTCCACAAATTGCGGTTGTTATGGGCTCATGTACTGCTGGCGGTGCATATGTGCCTGCCATGGCTGATGAGTCAATTATTGTCAAAGAACAAGGCACTATTTTCTTGGCAGGGCCACCATTAGTCAAAGCGGCCACCGGTGAAGTGGTGAGCGCTGAAGACTTAGGCGGCGCAGACGTACATTGTCGCACCTCTGGTGTGGCTGATCACATGGCACAAAATGATCATCACGCATTAGAAATTGCTCGTAGCGCTATTTCAAACTTAAACCGTGTTAAACCTGTGCAAATGGCAATTAAAGCAGTAGCTGAGCCAGCTTATGCTACTGAAGAAGTTTACGGTATCGTACCAAAAGATTCTCGCCAGCCATTCGATGTTCGTGAAATCATTGCCCGCGTGGTTGATGGTAGTGAATTCGATGAGTTTAAAGCCTTATATGGCACAACTTTAGTCTGTGGTTTTGCGCATATTTACGGCTACCCTGTGGGCATTGTCGCTAATAATGGGATTTTATTCGGTGAATCAGCGCAAAAAGGCGCTCATTTTATCGAACTTTGTGCACAACGAAAAATTCCACTGGTATTTTTACAAAACATCACCGGTTTTATGGTAGGTCAACAATATGAAGCCGGTGGTATCGCAAAACACGGCGCTAAAATGGTCACCGCGGTTGCCACCGCGCAAGTCCCTAAGTTCACCATTTTAATTGGTGGTAGCTTTGGTGCTGGTAACTACGGCATGTGTGGTCGAGCTTATGATCCTCGCTTCTTATTCATGTGGCCAAATTCACGTATCTCTGTGATGGGTGGCGAACAAGCCGCCGGCGTATTGGCGCAAGTAAAACGTGACCAAAAAGAAAAACGTGGTGAGCAATGGAGTGAACAAGAAGAAGCTGAATTTAAACAACCGATTATTGATGATTATGAACACCAAGGTCACCCTTATTATGCTTCAGCCCGTTTATGGGATGATGGCGTAATTGATCCAGCAGATACTCGTCAAGTGCTTGGCTTAGCTATATCGGCATCACTAAATAAACCGATTGAAGAGACCAAGTTTGGTCTGTTTAGAATGTAGAGGTAAGTTGACGATGTTTACACCCATACATATAAAAAGTCCAAGTGAAAAAGTCTTGTTTGATGTTGACAGTAACGGCGTAGCAACCGTTACCATGAACAACCCTGATAAGCATAATGCCTTTGATGACACCATTATTGCTGCGTTAAGTCAGCTATTTAATGATATTGCTCAATGCGATGGCATCAAGGTGATGGTGCTTGCGTCAACCGGAAAAAGCTTCTCTGCTGGTGCTGATTTAGGCTGGATGAAGCGTATGGCTTCTTATTCTTATCAAGAGAATTTATCTGATGCAAACGCGCTCGCCCAAATGTTAAAAAACCTTAACTTTTTACCACAACCTACCATAGCCAAAGTGCAAGGTGCAGCGTTTGGTGGTGCAGTCGGTTTAGCTAGTTGCTGTGATATTGTACTGGCCAGTGAAAAAGCTAGCTTTTGTTTAAGTGAAGTTAAATTAGGGTTAATTCCAGCCACCATTAGCCCGTATGTAGTGAATGCCATTGGTCAAAAAGCCAGTCGACGTTATTTCCAAACTGCTGAACGATTTTTTGCTGATAAAGCCCAACAGTTAGGGTTAGTTGACGAAATACTACCAGTAGCAGACTTAGACGCTGCAGTGGAGAAAATGACACAAACATTACTGGCTAATGGCCCATTAGCGGTGCGCCAAGCTAAGCAATTAGCACTTGATGTCGCTTATCAAGATATCGATGAAACTCTAATTGATATGACCAGTGAACGTATTGCAGCAATCCGCGTATCAAGCGAAGGTCAAGAAGGCTTAACGGCATTTTTCGAGAAACGCCAACCTACTTGGCAAGCTGCATTAACGCCACCAAACGTTTCACAAAAAAAATTATTAAATAAAGGCGAAGGATAAACTCATGTTTACTAAAATACTAATTGCCAACCGCGGCGAAATTGCTTGTCGTGTTATTAAAACGGCTCGTAAAATGGGCATTTTAACTGTCGCTGTTTATTCTGATGCTGATGCTGACGCTTTACATGTCAATATGGCTGATGAAGCTATTCATATTGGCGGCTCGCCTTCACGTGAAAGTTACTTGTTATCTGAAAAAGTCATCGAAGCCGCTAAACGTACCGGCGCACAGGCTATTCATCCAGGTTACGGTTTTCTTTCAGAGAATGCCGATTTCTGTCGTATGTGTGCGGCTGAAGGTATTACCTTTATTGGTCCTCCAGTTGCCGCAATTGAAGCCATGGGCTCAAAATCGGCTGCTAAGAACATAATGGAAGCGGCTCAAGTACCCCTTGTGCCTGGCTACCACGGTGATGACCAATCAGAAGCCGTTATTAAAAAAGCTGCTGACGATATGGGTTACCCAGTTTTACTAAAAGCGACCGCTGGTGGCGGCGGTAAAGGTATGCGTCAAGTATGGAGCGAAGATGAATTTTCGGAAGGCTTCGCTGCGGCTAAACGTGAAGCTAAGTCTTCATTCGGCGACGATACTATGTTGGTTGAAAAGTACTTAACACAACCACGCCACGTTGAAATTCAAGTATTTTGCGATAATCACCAAAATGCCGTTTACCTTTTTGAGCGCGATTGTTCTGTACAACGCCGTCATCAAAAGGTCATTGAAGAAGCGCCAGCATTTAGCATGAGTGAAGAACTTCGCGCTAAAATGGGTGAGTCGGCGATAAAGTCAGCACAAGCTATTGGTTACCAAGGTGCCGGTACGGTTGAATTTTTACTTGATATTGATGGTTCATTTTACTTTATGGAAATGAACACTCGCCTGCAAGTTGAACACCCTGTTACTGAGTTAATTACCGGTCAAGATCTTGTTGAGTGGCAACTGCGCGTAGCTGCAGGTGAAGTGTTACCCAAAGCACAGCATGAGTTAAAAATTACTGGTCATGCGTTTGAAGCACGTATCTATGCTGAAGATCCTAACAACGACTTTTTACCTGCAACAGGCACCTTAGATTTTTTACAACCACCACTAGAAAGTGAATTTGTTCGTGTTGATACCGGTGTTCGCCAAGGCGACGACGTGAGCGTATTTTACGACCCAATGATTGCCAAGCTAATTGTTTGGGATGAAAGTCGTGAAAAAGCCCTACAACGTATGGCAAAAGCACTATCTGAATATCGTATCAGTGGTGTGACAACTAACATAGATTTTCTGTATAACTTAGCAACATCAGCACCTTTTGTTAATGCTGATATCGACACAGGTTTTATCGAAAAAAATCAAGATCTTATTTTCCATGAGAGTGAGCAAGCCCTAGCTGGTGAATTACCTATGGCAGCGTTGTATTTAGTTTTAGCACAAGCTCATCAAGCACAATTGAGCGCAGCTAAGACTAACGACCCATTCTCACCTTGGAACATGACCAACGCATGGCGCTTAAACGAGGCCAGCATTCATCATATGGTGCTTGCTCATCATGGCACGGAATATCCAATTACTGTCGAACAAAAACGTCAAGGTAGCGGTAGTTACTATTTGATCACTGTTGATGGTCAAACGGTAGATTGCCAAGGTCGTATCGACAACGATACTTTGTATGTCAGTATCGACGGTTACCGCAGTCATGCCACTATCGCTCAAAATGGCACACAAATTAGCCTTTATCATCAAAACGGTGTTTTTAACTTCACCCATATTTTACCTGATTGTGGTGATAACAGTAGCGATGATAGTCATGGCGGCTTAGTCGCACCAATGAACGGTACTATGGTCGCGGTATTAGTTAAGGCAGGCGATACCGTCACTGCAGAACAACCGTTGATGATCATGGAAGCAATGAAAATGGAGCACACTATTCGTGCGCCAAGTAATGGCGTTGTCGATACCATTTACTATAACGCAGGTGATATGGTTGACGGTGGCGCTGAATTAATAGCCTTTAGTGCCGAGGAAGCATAATGACTAACCTAGCAAACTCTTTATTGCCTACTCAAGTAAAGATTGTTGAAGTAGGACCACGCGATGGTCTGCAAAACGAGAAAGTACAGATTAGTGCTGAAGATAAAATAGCCTTAATTGATCAGCTGGCTGATGCTGGTGTCAACTATATTGAAAGTGGTAGCTTTGTTTCACCTAAATGGGTGCCACAAATGGCTACGTCAACCGATGTTTTCAATGGTATTAAACGCAATGAAGGTGTTACGTACGCAGCATTAACGCCTAATATGAAAGGCTTTGAGGCAGCAATGGCAGTTAATGCCAATGAAGTGGCCATTTTTGGCGCCGCATCCGAAGCTTTCAGTCAGAAAAATATTAATTGTTCAATCGAAGAAAGCTTACAGCGCTTTGAGCCAATAATGCAGGCAGCAAAAGCCGCTAATATTCCCGTACGCGGCTATGTTTCTTGTGTTGTTGGTTGTCCATATGACGGTTTTATTGAACCTGAGCAAGTCGCTATGGTTGCAGAAAAACTCTACAACATGGGCTGCTACGAAATATCATTAGGTGACACGATTGGTGTTGGCACTCCAGCGAGCGTGGCTAAGATGATCCAAGCGGTAAACACCCACGTCCCTATGAATAAATTAGCAGTACACTTTCATGATACATATGGCCAAGCGTTAACAAACATTTACACTGCATTACAGGCCGGTGTTATGGTGGTCGATAGTGCTATTGCAGGTTTAGGTGGTTGCCCATATGCTAAAGGCGCATCAGGTAATGTTGCTACCGAAGATGTTTTATATCTGCTTAATGGTTTAGGTATAGAAACAGGTATTGATTTTGACAAGCTATTAGCGGCAGGTTGGTTTATTAGCGATAAATTAGGTAAAGCGCCAATATCAAAAGTATCGACAGCATATCGCGCTAAATAAGCTGAATGTAAAACTGAGTTTAGTGATGTCGCTAAACTCAGTGTAAAAATATAAGTAAAAATAAAAATAGCGATTTAAGTAACGCTAACAGTAACAATAAAAACTTATCAATGAGGAATAAACAATGGCAGGATTTGACAAGGTAGTGTCAAGCTATGAAGAAGCTATGGCAGGTCTTGAAGACAACATGACCGTAATTGCTGGCGGCTTTGGATTATGCGGCATTCCAGAGAACTTAATTAGTGAAATTAAACGTAAAGGCACTAAAGGCTTAACTGTAGTTTCAAATAACTGTGGTGTTGATGATTTCGGCCTAGGTATTTTACTTCCTGATCGTCAAATCAAAAAAATTATTGCCTCATACGTAGGCGAGAATGCTGAATTCGAACGCCAAATGATGAACGGTGAATTGGAAGTTGAATTAACCCCTCAAGGTACGTTAGCCGAAAAGATGCGTGCTGGTGGTGCGGGTATACCTGCTTTTTACACCGCTACAGGTTACGGGACTCCCGTTGCAGAAGGCAAAGAAGAACGTGAGTTTGATGGCAGACATTACATTTTAGAACCGGCAATTAAAGGCGACTTTGCTATTGTCAAAGCATGGAAAGCCGACCGATACGGGAATTTAGTCTTTAGAAAAACGGCACGTAACTTTAATCCATTAGCCGCAACCGCCGGTAAAATTACCGTGGTAGAGGTCGAAGAAATTGTTGAGCCGGGCGAGTTAGACCCTGATCACATTCATACACCAGGAATTTACGTAAACCGCTTAATTTTAGGTTCATTTGAAAAACGCATAGAACAACGCACTGTTCGCAGCGACGCATAGGTAAAAGGAGTAATTTATGGCTTTATCAAGAGAACAATTAGCACAACGCGTTGCACAAGAGCTGCAAGATGGTTACTACGTTAATTTAGGCATAGGTATTCCAACGCTCGTAGCAAACTACGTACCTGAAGGCATGGAGGTTATGCTGCAATCTGAAAATGGTCTTCTCGGTATGGGGCAGTTTCCTACTGAAGCAGAAATTGATGCTGACTTAATCAACGCCGGTAAGCAAACCGTTACTATGGCAACGGGGGCATCCATTTTTGATTCAGCGGAATCTTTTGCCATGATCCGTGGTGGGCACGTTGATTTAACGGTTTTAGGTGCATTTGAAGTCGATGTAAACGGTAACATTGCCTCATATATGATCCCGGGTAAGCTAATCAAAGGCATGGGCGGTGCAATGGATTTAGTTGCGGGCGCTGATAATATTATTGTGACTATGACACATGCGTCTAAGCATGGCGTATCTAAGCTATTAAGTAATTGTACGTTGCCGTTAACGGGCAAAGGTTGTATTAAAAAAGTACTGACTGACTTAGCGTTCATTGAAATCAAAAATGGTAAATTTTACCTACTTGAACGTGCGCCGGGCGTATCAGTAGAAGAGATTGTAAAATTAACAGAAGGTGAATTAGTTGTTGAAGGTGATATACCTGAAATGAGCTTCTAAGCTTGTAAGACACTTTTTAGACACACAGATAAACATTAGGGGCTTAGCCCCTTTTTTTAACATTGATATACTTTCAGCATTACCTGTTACAGTACTTTTTGTCTTACTAAATCCAGCACAGACAGCCAATAATAAAGCATTGTTTATTAATGAATTAATCAAATTAACACCTGCCACAGCGTTACGTTTAATCACAAATAGGTTGCAATTTACTACAGTTTTGGTAATACTGAAATTGACAAAGAAAAGGCAAGACACGCGAAAACGTGTTACGCAAAACCACCGGTCTAAGGGTTTATATAATTTTATATTTATCTATGACAGCGGAGTTACCGTGTTATTAGGTACATCCTGTGGTTTTTTCTTTTACTAACTCTACTTGCATTATAAAAGGTTATTAAAATGAAAAAATTATTACTAGTTACTACCATGACTGCTTTAACTATGACGTCTATTATATCTGCGCCGAAAGCGCAAGCCGCTGACATTGCACAAAGTGTATGTGAGTATGTTGCCGCTGACGACAAGAAACGTATGCGTTCATTCTTAAAGTCGAATAAATTAAAAATTCGTAATATCTTTGACGGTATTCAGTGTAATGGGCAAAACTTGTTAGAATTTGCTGCTACTAGAGGTTCAATTGCAACGGGCTCTTTGATGATTAGTAAATTACCAAAGAAAACTGTTTCAGCTAACTTAGCACTTATTCAAAATGGATCGCAACCATTAATCGACGCTGCAAACGAACGCGTTAGCAGCTAGAAATTTATTTTCCAGTAGGCGTTTATACTTAGTGTAAGTTCAATGTTTTACTAGTTAATAATTCTTATGTCATTAAAAGGGTCAGCATTTGCTGACCCTTTTTTCTTGTCATTTACCAAAATCAATAAAATTTCTTCAATTCAACTAGCTACCCTTTCGAAAACTGATTAAAATCACGCCCAACAACACGATTTTAATTCACTTGGTTAATTTAATGACAAATAAACGCAGCTATATCAACAGTAATAATGCCCTTGTATTAACTGGTGGTGGCGCACGTGCAGCCTATCAGGTCGGGGTTTTATCTGCGATAGCTAAGTTTATGCCACGTAACCATGGTGTGCCCTTTCCAATTATTTGTGGTACCTCGGCAGGTGCAATCAATTCAACTGCACTCGCTTGTTACGCTTCATGTTTTCAATTGGCGGTTAAAAAATTGGAATGGGTATGGAAAAATCTCGATCCTGGTCGTATTTATCACAGTGATGCTATGCGTGTGTCTAGCCATTTAATTGCTGGGATACTTGGCGGCTTTCAAGCTGATTACGCAAATAAAAGCGCCAGAAGTTTATTAAACAATGCTCCGCTCAAACAACTGTTGGAAACTGTAGTCGACTTTAATCGCATTGATACCAATATTCGACGTGGCTACTTATCTGCGGTATCCGTAACGGCATCAAGCTATACTAGCGGCAACTCTATTAGCTTTTTCCAATCTGAAGAGTCTATCTCTCCTTGGTTCAGAGCTAAACGTCGTGGAGAGCCAACACAATTAAATAGCCAACACTTGATGGCATCCGCGGCTATTCCATTAGTATTTCCATCAGTAAAAATACGCCATAACCATTTAGGCGACGGCTCTGTGCATCAGTTATCCCCGTTGAGTCCTGCGATTCATTTAGGCGCGGAAAAAATATTTATTGTGGGTGTTGAGCAGCCTAAAGATCCCATCCATGCAGAAGAGAACAATCCTCATCCCCCGACAACAGCATCCATTGCTGGTCATCTACTAGATTCAGTTTTCTCTGATACTCTACAAAGTGATATTGAGCGTATGGAGCGGGTTAATCATACTTTATCGTTAATTCCTGATGAGCATAAAAAAAATGCTACAGGTTTAAAGAATATCGACTCTTATTTGCTTAACCCGAGTCATAACTTTAACAGTATTGCCGTTAAATATTATGACAAATTACCTTTGCCAATACGCCTGCTTCTGCGTGGCATTGGCATTAGTAATGATGCAGAATCGAGTTTACTAAGTTACTTACTTTTCGAAAAAAACTACTGCAAAGAATTAATAAACCTAGGCTTTAATGACGCACTAGAGCAAGAAGCTAAAATCCGCCAGTTTCTCAAAATATAATGCTAGCAGTTGCAGTAAAAAATAAATGAGGTAACCGTTGATGGCATGTCATTACAAGTAATTAACGATTATGTTAATGCCCTTCTTGTACAAAGCGCTCTGCGCGCTCTACTCGTCTAGGCTTGCCACGGACAATCAATGTATCTTGTGGTTGTAAGATAATACTAATATCAGGCGCTTCAGTTTCAATCTCATCGCGCCTTAGTGCCACAACAACAACTCGACGTTCATCAAGCTTTAATGAGCCAATAGAGTGGCCATTAGCAAATGATTGCTCTGATATAATAATAGCATGAGCAAACTCAATACGATCAATCGCTTCAGGACTCATATCGGTATGTTCACCTTGAAAAAAGCCATGTAAATGATTGTAGTGATTTTTTCGTTCTTTTTGCACACGGCGAACTATTCTGGAAAAAGGCACCCCAGTCAACGACAATACTTGCGATACAAGCATTAAACTCCCTTCTAAGCTCTCAGGCACTACTTCATTAGCGCCTGCAGCATGCAACTCGTCTAACTGATCATCATTACGCGTCCTAACTAAAATAGGCACATCAGGCGCTAAAGAGCGCACCTTCTGAATAACATCCAGTGATTGTTTATCTTCGCCAAACGCAATGACTACAAGCTTTGCTTTTGACAAATGCGCGGCATGTAGTAACTCGGCTTGTCGTGAAGAGCCAAAAAGTACATTTTCACCTGCTTCTCGTGCTTTAGTTGTCCTTAATGGGTCAATATCGATAGCAACAAAATCAATTGATTCTTGCTTTAAAAAGCGACTCACGGTTTGTCCAATACGACCAAAACCACAAATAATAACATGATCGCTTAACGTCGTATTATTAGGTAATTGCTCAAGTGTATTGGTATCAAATTGTTTTTCTCGGCTGAGCCATAATGCCCAAGTACGGGCATGGCTGATCATATAAGGTGTTATTGCCATACTTAGCACACCAGTTCCTAATAAAATTGACGCGGTAGTTTCAGGTAAAATTTCGACTTGGCTAGCTAAAGCAATCAGAACAAAACCAAACTCGCCCATTTGCGCTAACATAATGCCTGCGGCCCAAGCGTCTTTAGGTGACTCTCCAGCTCGCTTTGCTAGCAACACAACCACCAACACTTTAACGACCATAAAACAAACCAACAAAACAATAATCAGTAATGGCGATGAAAACACTACCCCGATATTAAGTTTCATGCCAACAGTGACAAAGAATAAACCTAATAAAATATCTCTATAAGGCCTAATATCTGCTTCAAGTTGATGTTTATATTGGCTTTCACCTAGCATCATTCCGGCTAAAAAAGCACCTAATGCCATTGAAAGGCCAAACCATTGTGTTAATGCTGACGCCACTAATGTCACTAACAATGTCGTTAAGACAAACAGCTCATCGGTTCTTACTTGCGCCACTAAATTAAATAACCGAGGTAACACCCATTTGCCCGCTAGTAGCAACAATGAAACAACAAACACCCCTTTCACTAAAGCAAAAAGTAGTGCTAAAAGAAAAGATGAGTCGCCGCCTTGAGCAAGCAAAGGGATAACAATTAATAGTGGTACCACGGCAACATCTTGAAAAAGTAACACAGCAACAGAGAGTTGCCCTGACTTTTTCTTCATGCCACCACTTTCACTGAGTTGCCTTATCACGATCGCTGTTGAAGATAACGCCAATATGCCGCCAATAGTAATTGCGGCAGCAAAACTTTGTCCTAATAGCATCGCGACGAGCATAAAAATGACAAGTGAAATGCCAACTTGTAAGCTACCAACAGTCACCACAAGGTGTCGCATTGCCACGAGCTTAGGTAATGAAAACTCAAGTCCAAGGGTGAACAGAAGAAATACAATACCCAGTTCAGCAAAGTGGTCATAATCAACATGCTCTTGTGCTAGGGCTAAACCGTGCTCGCCCACCAAAACGCCGGCAACTAGATATGCCAAGATTGCAGGCAACTGCAAACGACGGAAAAGCCAAACAATTAAAACGGCACTGGATAATATTGCGAGTAACTCAAGATGACTTGTCACATGTATTCCTTACAAGATGGTAAAACGGGTAATTACGACGCTACTCAGCTGCTCCGCTTATAATGAAGCAAATGGACCACATTAAGTGTAGCCTTGCACTAGCAACCTTGTCTAAATTTTTTTCTTTAACTAGCAGAAAAATATAATTAAAAGCGGCAACTTAACAAGTATTGCTTAATATAATACGCAGGTAAAAGTGCAACTGATGAACACTACCAATCCTGCTAAAAACAACTGTTGACTCGAGTCATTAAGATAATATTAGACAATTTATAGATCGGTATGCTTTTTGCTTTAGCTAAGTTAAGAAAGTTATATCGTCAAAATTGCTAGGAAAAAGTATGCGAACTGTCAATGTTGTTAATCATCCTAACGCCAAATTTAATGCCTTCACATTATTTCAACATAATGAACAGCAAAGCCAGCGGAATCTGGCTTTACTGGAACAATTACAAACAACATTGGATGTTAAAAAGCTGATAAATATTTTTTCGGTTGAAGTAGCAAAGTATCTTGATTTTACTGGTATTTATTTCAAACATACCGATGTAAGTGCCACCGCTCGCGGCAGTAGGCAAGCCAAAGCTGAACGTCAGTTTGAATTAAAACTTAATGGCCAATTTTTTGGCATGATAACTTATGCCGTCAATATGCCGATAAGTATTGCTAACTATGAAATACTCAATGAATTACATCAGCTGCTGGTAAACCCCTTAAACAATGCCGTTAAATACCATCAAGCGATGCAATTAGCTATGCAAGACGGTTTAACACAGTTAGGTAACCGTCGAAGTTTTGACGAACAAATTAAACGAACTATGGCTCAAGCGGCTCGTCGACACACTCGTGTTGGCTTAATTCTATGTGATTTAAATAAATTTAAAGCCATTAATGACTCTTTTGGCCACGTTATCGGTGATAGTGTGCTAGTGCATTTTGCTCAAGCATTACGTCAAAGTGTGCGCGATACCGATTGTATTTTTCGCTTCGGTGGTGATGAATTTGCAATTATTATCGGCGATGCTTGTCAGCAATCATTAATGGTTATTGAGCAACGAATTTATCAAGCTATGTCACAAGATGCACTCTTGGCAAAGTATAATGTTACCAGCAGCTTAGGCCTAGCATTTATGAATAAAGCTGACAATGCGACTAGCTTTTTTGAACGTGCAGATACCGCGTTATACTCACAAAAAATGAACATTCCACGCAAGCTGAGCATAGTTTCACAACAAAGCTAAGGATTAATAACTTCCCTATAAAAAAGGAAACTACTAAGATAGCTAGGTGTTACTTTAGAAATCATGTAATGCACGTGATTTCTCGGCAGGTGTGGCAGCAATGTACAAGCGGCAAAATCTTACCGCTTGGGCAAACTTATCTGGGCCAGTTTTTGCCAATATTTGACGGAAAAACACTGCGTCTAGACGAAAATTATCACAGTAATATTCAATAGCCTCTTCAATGCTAGGATAACAAACCCCGTCAAAGTTAAAACTTTCGCTATCACCTTCTGACGTTATCTCGACACCATCAAGGATAAGCGGCCAACCGAAAAAATTCACTCGCTGTTTAGCCACTTCATACATAAACCAAGCGCTTTTTTGAAAACCAGAAAAACTACCACCTTCAAAGCCAGCATCTGCAAGCTCTTCACGTGTCCAGTTTAAGCCAATCGCTAAGTCTTTCTTATACTTTCTCATCAAAAACTTTTTCACTTGTTGTGACACTTGCCAAATACTCCTCACTTTAGCTTTGAGGGCTGCATCTAAGCATTCGCTACAACTTGGTACTGTTAACTTGGGATGTGGACAATCAAAAATGACATGTGCTTGATGTGGAAAAGTAAAATGACTTGCTGCTGGTTCGGCACAGAACCAGCATTGATGTCTATTTTGAAAAGGTACTTCAATAAAACAATTGTATTCAGACATTATGGATTATTTTTTGTGCTTAATAACACCAGAGTTAAACACCATTAACGTCTTTTTCCAAGGCTTTTGTTTTTTTGTTTTTGTGATTTAGCTCGACGTTTTGCCGCCGGTGTTGCGCTTTCTTTTTTACGCGCTAACAGTTGGTTTTTCTCTTGTGTCGCTTTATAACGACTCTTCTTCAATGGCGCATCTTCTTTTGCATCATATTGCCCAGGTAAAGCGCGATCTAACTCATAACCTGGAACAATTATACGCTCAAACTTACGTTCAATTAGTGCTTCAATATTATCAAGAAATTGTTCGTCTTTTGGACTTACCAATGAAATGGCTGTACCTGATTTACCCGCACGGCCCGTTCGACCAATGCGGTGAACATAATCTTCTGCCAAAAAGGGTAAATGGAAATTAACCACGTAAGGTAAATCGGCAATATCCAAGCCTCGGGCAGCAACATCAGTAGCAACTAATACACGAACACTACCGTCGATAAACTGTTCTAATGCTTTATTACGGGCACCTTGTGTTTTATCACCATGGCATAAAGCGGTTTTGATACCATCAAGCTTTAATTCTTTTGCTAAAATATTAGCACTTTCTTTTGTACCGGCAAAAACTAACACTTGTTGCCAGTTGTTAACACCGATCAACTCAGACAACAATTCAGCTTTTCGTGTTTCAGAAACCCAATACACTGATTGTTTTACTTTGCCTGACGTGGAGTTTTGACGTGCTACTTCAATTGTTTTCGGCGTTTTAAGTATTTTCTTCGCTAACGTTTTAACTTTATTTGAAAATGTTGCAGAGAACATTAAAGTTTGATGCTTTGCTTTAATCATAGCAACCACACGTTCAATATCGTTATAAAAGCCCATATCTAACATACGATCAGCTTCATCAAGCACAAGAAACTGTACTTGTGATACATCTAAATTACGTTGTTCAAGGTGCTCAATTAAACGACCAGGTGTTGCCACTAAAACATCAACGCCCGCTTTCAACATTTTTGTTTGTGGCGGCATATTAACACCACCAAAAACCACACCAGAGCGCAAAGGTAAAAACTCACTGTAGGTTTTTACATTCTCAGCCACTTGTGCTGCTAATTCACGAGTTGGCGTTAAAATTAACGCTTTAACTGTTGTGGTAGTATCAAAACCATCGGCATTAGGTTTAACTTTTTTCGCTAAAGCATCAAGAATAGGCAAAGTAAATGCAGCTGTTTTACCGGTGCCCGTTTGAGCACTAGCTAAAACATCGACACCTGTGCGAATAACAGGAATGGCTTGTTGTTGAATTGGCGTTAAATTTTTATAACCGCATGCTTTTACCGCTTTTAGTAAATTAGCCGATAAACCTATTGCATCCACACTCATCACATCACCATTTCTGTATTATCATAAACAACGTACCTAGCTAAATAGCAGAGCACCAAAATATTAAGGCGCGGATTATAGCAGCTTTGTTGCCAGTTGTTGCTATTAAATATTCCACCAATAATTAAGTACGCTTGCTAGTGCCAACTCCATAGGTTGTTTATAATGTATACTTGCTCACCAGATTATTTTTTTTGCCAAATCCCTTGGGTTAAATTGAACGCTTGCTGTTCTTTTTCATCTGGCTGATAGGTAGGTAACAAACCTTTATCTTGCTGCTGGTGGTAATCTTTGGTTATTTTTACCACCACACCAGAAAGCATAAATAAAGCACTAACATTAACAATCGTCATTAAGCCGGTTGATAAATCAGCAAGTGCAATAACCTCAGGCAATGTCGCCACAGAGCCGAATACCAACATTAATAAAAAGCCAACACGCAGGAACCAACGCCCTTGCATATTATCCATTTTTAAGTACTTCAAGTTATTATCTGCATAAGCATAATTGGCAACAATCGAGGTAAAAGCAAATAACAATATTGCAATCGTAATAAAGTCGCTACCCCAAGCGCCAACTTGATAAGCAAGCGCTTGTTGCGTTAATTGAATGCCTTGTGCTTGGCTGCCAGTATCCTTGAACAGTAATATCAAAATAGCCGTACAAGAACAGATAACAATGGTATCGAAAAAGACCGCTAACATTTGAATATACCCTTGAGAAACGGGATGAGGCGGAAAAGGCTCTGCAGCGGCAGCAGCATTAGGTGAACTACCCATACCCGCTTCATTTGAATATAAACCTCGTTTAATACCTTGCACGATAGCTGCACCAACCAAACCACTACCCGCTTCTTTTAAGCCAAATGCCGAAGCGAAGATATCGCTAATAACCATAGGGACTTTTTCAATATTTAGCCAGATAACCACCAAACAAACAATAATGTAGAGCAGCCCCATAAAAGGAACGGTTAGCTCAGCAAAACGAGCAATATTTTTCAGTCCACCCAACACAATAAACGCTGCGGCAATAGTGATAACAATACCAGTATAAAAAGGATCAAAGCCGTACGAACCATTAAATGCACTGGTAATAGAGTTTGCTTGTACTGCACTAAAAACAAAACCATAACCAAAAAACAAACACAGAGAAAAAGTTACCGCGAGCTTTTTATTTTTTAAGCCTTTACTCATATAATAAGCCGGTCCACCACGGAAGTTACCATTACTGTCACGCTCTTTATAAAGTTGCCCTAACGCACTCTCAGCAAAAGCGGTTGCCATGCCAACTAACGCAATTAGCCACATCCAAAAAACAGCACCCGCTCCCCCTAACGAGATAGCAACTGCCACGCCCATTAAGTTACCCGTACCTACTCGTGCCGCTAACGACGTACATAAGGCTTGAAAAGAAGATATGCCATGAGTGGAGCTTTTTCGACTGGATTTTAAAATGGTAAACATATGAAAGAAGCGTCTAATTTGTAGACCTTTCAAACGAATAGTAAACCAAATACCACAAGCAGTGAGCAGATAGATTAAAATACTGCCCCATAAATAACCGTTAATAGTGCCAACCCATAATTCAATAATACTGGGCTCGATTACACTGGGTTCTACCACGCTATTCTCCGAAGAATTTGTTGCTAGTTGTAACTCTGCTTGTTTTTCAAACGACTTAAACTATACCAAGATTAAAACATGGCAAAATCACCTGAGTGATTAATATAAAAGTCATATTGAATTAGACGTAAGTTTATAAGTTATATCGACTTTATCAGCGTTAGCTAGATAAGTAGCTGATTAAGTAAACTAAACATACGACTCAAATTGAGGTTAACTAATTAATTTTTATTTTGAACAGCTTAACAAAATTGCTTAGCAGATAAATAACTTTATTACTGTCAGGGAGAATAAAATAAATAAGTGCGTAAACTACCATCAAGGCGCGAAGGTGAAAAATAATAAATAAGGGAGTAATTACCGAGCGTAAACACAAAAATGCCGATAAGTATTATCGGCATTTGAACTTTGAGCACATATGTTATTGATTCATTACTAAAGCGCTTTAAATATCTCTTCTACAGAGTCTTTGGCGTCGCCGAATAACATTTGCGTGTTATCTTTAAAAAACAGTGGATTTTGTACACCAGCATAACCTGCCGCCATCGAGCGCTTGAATACCACAACATTTTTCGCATGCCAGACTTCAAGTACTGGCATGCCAGCAATTGGACTAGTGGGATCTTCAGCCGCCGCAGGGTTTACCGTATCATTTGCACCGATCACCAATACCACATCAGTTTCAGCAAAGTCTTCGTTAATCTCTTCCATACCTAACACTATGTCATAAGGCACTTTAGCTTCTGCTAAGAGTACGTTCATATGGCCCGGTAATCGACCCGCAACGGGATGAATAGCAAAACGCACATCAATGCCTTTGGCTTTCAAAGCTTGTGTCATTTCATAAACAGGGTACTGTGCTTGTGCTACCGCCATACCGTAACCTGGGGTAATAATTACTGATTTTGCACCGTTTAACATATCAGCAACTGCTTCTGCATTAATCTCAACGTGATCGCCATAATCGGTATCGGTATCAATGACCACGTCAGTACCAAAGCCACCGGCAATGACGCTAATAAACGAGCGGTTCATCGCTTTACACATAATGTAAGACAAGATTGCCCCTGATGAACCTACTAATGCACCAGTGACAATTAATAAGTCATTGTTAAGCATAAAGCCGGCAGCAGCAGCAGCCCACCCTGAATAGGAATTAAGCATAGAAACAACCACCGGCATATCAGCGCCGCCAATTGACGCCACCAAATGCCAACCAAAAACAAAAGCAATTAATGCCATTAAATAAAGTAGGTTATCTCCACCACCTTGTTGGACAAAAAGCACCATCAAGATAAATGATATAACGCCGGCTGCTAAGTTTAATTTATGTCGATGAGGCAACATTAAAGCAGCAGAATTGATAATGCCACGTAACTTAGCAAAGGCAACAATTGAGCCTGTAAAGGTTACCGCACCAATAAATACGCCAAGAAATACTTCAACTAAGTGAATATTGGTCGCCATTTGTTGGCTAGCTGTAATTGTAATATTAGCCATTGCAGAATGATCCATTTCAAAATAGCTATTGAACCCAACGAGTACTGCAGCTAAACCAACAAAACTGTGTAAAATAGCCACTAACTCTGGCATCTGTGTCATTTCAACTTTTTTCGCCAATTTCAGGCCAATAGCCGCACCAATGAGCATCGTCACTAAAATTATCCAGACATTGTCAACTCGCGGATCCGCAATGGTGGCAATAAGCGCAATAGACATACCGACAATACCGTACCAATTACCTGTTTCTGCCGTTTGTTGTTTGCTCAACCCTGACAAACTAAAAATAAATAATAACGCTGCTAGAATATAAGCGGCACTGATTAAACCTTGAGAAAATTCCATTACATCGCCCTTATTTTCTAAACATTTTTAACATACGTTTCGTGACCACAAAGCCACCAACAATATTGATCGTCGCGATAAGTATCGCAACACCAGCAAGTACTTGAATAAGTGGGTTACTGTTACCAACCTGTAAAATAGCACCAACAACAATAATGCCTGATATCGCATTAGTGACACTCATCAGCGGCGTATGCAGCGAATGACTAACATTCCAAACGACGTTGTAACCAATAACACAAGCGAGAACAAAAACCGTGAAGTGTGATAGAAAATCAGCCGGAGCAACGCTCGCAACCCAAGCAAAAAGTAAAGCACCCGCAGCCATAAAAGCGTGTTTTTTCCCCGAACTCATTGGTTGCTCTTGTTTTACTTCAACGGCTTGCTTAGTATCAGCTTTTGCCTTAGCAGGAGCGGCACTGACTTGAATAGGTGGTGGTGGGAAAGTTATCTCATTATCTTTAACAACCGTCATATTGCGAATAACAACGTCATCAAAATCTATATTGAATAAACCGTTTTTTTCTTTACACAACAGTTTCGCCAAACTAACCAAATTATTAGCATACAATTGTGACGATTGATTCGGTAATCGTGACACTAAATCGGTATAACCGATGATTTTAACGCCATTAGCATTCACAACCTTACCTGCTTGAGTTAACTCACAGTTACCGCCGCCTGCCGCCGCCAAATCAACAACGATACTGCCAGTTTTCATCGACTCAACCATAGCAGTTGTAATCAACTTAGGCGCAGGCTTTCCTGGGATCATCGCAGTGGTTATAATAATATCAACATCTTTTGCTTGCTCAGCAAACAGCGCCATTTCCGCATCGATAAAAGCTTTACTCATTTCTTTAGCGTAACCATCACCAGAGCCAGTATCTTCAGGCTCTTCGTAGTCAAGCTCGAGAAACTCTGCCCCCATACTTTCAATTTGTTCTTTCACTTCAGGTCGAGTATCAAAGGCGCGCACAATAGCCCCCAAACTACTGGCGGTGCCAATTGCAGCTAACCCCGCAACACCGGCACCAATAATCATGACTTTAGCCGGAGGCATTTTACCTGCTGCCGTTATTTGGCCAGTCAAAAAACGGCCAAAATGATGGGTCGCTTCAATGACAGCACGATAACCTGCAATATTCGCCATAGAGCTTAACGCGTCCATTGATTGGCTGCGGGTCATTCTTGGCACCATTTCCATGGCTAAAGTAGTAATACTTTTATCTTTTAATGCCGTTAAAATATCGGCATTTTGAGCCGGCGCAATAAAGCTGATCAGTTTTGCTCCGTCTTTCATCGATTCAACTTCGTCGATACTCGGTGGATTTACTTTAAAAATAATATCAGACTGCCAAACATTTTTTTTGGTAACAACACTCACCCCTGCCTCAATAAACTCTTGGTCGGTAAAACTTGCTTTAGTGCCGCAACCTTTTTGTACTTGCACTTCAAAGCCTAGCTTGAGTAAATCCGCTACTGCTGTTGGCGCACTAGCGACTCGGTTTTCACCTAATAATGTTTCTTTCGGTATACCAATAATCATAAATCACCTTTATTTCATCACAAAAATACTGTTAGTAAGTAAAGTAAATAGTTTGTTTTCTTGTTTTTACTTGCCCAGTATTTCATTCAACTGAATGTTAAAATTCTAATTAATTAGACTAATTAGACTAATGTTTTACCATTGTTCGCTCAATTTTCATACATCAAGCTTATCTATTTTCGCTATAAGCTAGCTGATATAACTTTATTTGCTATAGCCCAAAGGTCTAGTTTGCGCTATAGCAATAATAGATTAATATATTGAAATACATGCTAATAAGGATAGAAATATGATTTATCGACTCGCTAACCTAGTGCCAAGTGTTACTGACAGTAACTTTATCGCCCCTAATGCCACACTCATTGGTGATGTTGTATTAGGTGAACATGCTAGCATTTGGTTTAATGTTGTTATTCGTGCTGATATGGAAACTGTCAACATCGGCGAAAACACCAATATTCAAGATGGCTCTATTTTACATGTTGATACTGGCTTCCCTATGACTATCGGCCGTGACGTTACTGTTGGTCATAAAGTTATGCTGCATGGCTGCACCATAGGTGACAATACTTTAATCGGCATGAATGCGGTGGTATTAAATGGCGCAAATATTGGTAAAAACTGCTTAATTGGTGCGAATAGCTTGGTGACTGAAAACATGCAAGTACCTGATGGTCACTTAGTTTTAGGATCACCTGCAAAAGTCGTTAAAGCCCTTGATGATTCAACACGCGCCATGTTCACAAAGTCAGCCATGCACTATGTAGAGAACGGCCAACGTTATTTAACCGATCTAGCGCCGATTGATAAATAAGAACGGTCATAACTAAAGGGCTGAATTATCAGTCCTTTTTTACTTTCATCGTATGAGCTTTTTGATGAAATTCTACGTTTAATGCTCACTTCTTTTGCCTATCGCTATCCTTAGTCACAATTCATAAGAATTTAATTACGCCACGCAAGGTCTATTTACTTAGTTTTCATTATTTTTTTGTAATTATTCGACTGTGCATTATGCAACTATTCGGTTCGGTGATTCATTATTTAATAAAGCTAGCATTAACGGCTAAAGCGCTTATCAATAAGTTAGGGCCGTTATAGTAAATGGACAAATGCACGCATTATTCGCCGTGCAGCATTTACACAAATATCGTTCACTAAAATAACGTAATAGCTGAGGATAATATGTGCAGTACACCAAAACCAAGAACAAAAATCACAGGAAAAAGTGCCTCAAGCGCTAGTTTCTTATCAAGCATGTCAGCAGAAAGTAGACGCCGCTTTACTGAACAAGCAAATAGTGCTCAAGTACGTCGAGATAGCATTAAAATGGCGAAAAATAAGCAAAAGCAAATAGAAAGAGTATCAGTAAAGCAGAAAAGCACAGCCATTGAAACTAAAAAAAGCCCTCCGCTAAGTTACTGGTTACTAGAGGCGAGCCTAACAGAGATAGCGAAACGGCTATTGTTAAAAAAAGCTAAAGTAAATTATTAGCAGAGAGTATTAATGGTAAAATCTGCACTAACTGCCTTCATGGCTAAAACAGAGTAATAGCTGCAAATATTTGTTATTAATGGCTAAAGGAATTAGATATATTTATTATCGAGCTCAGGATACTATTTAACCTGAACGTCGATAAATAGCTCGATATTGAGAAACGTTTTGCCTTGGAAATGGCATAAAATGAAGCATTGATGATGCTTATTAGTGATGTTTACCTTGCTATAGCATTTACTTAGCCACTTAAGCTTTTGATTCACTTGAATATCAAGCACTCATTATCCAGAGTTCAGGTTATTTAAATTATTGTTTCTCATTGCGGCTATGAAACTACATGATGTTAAAGGTCAACATTTACCTGCTTCATTGCTGTATTGTATTCCTATTGTGTTAATTAGCCTTTTCACTGGCGTACCATTGTTAGGCCCATTCATCAGTACCATTATTATCTTTTGTGTTTCATATGTATATTTTGCTTTATTAACAAAGGTTACCTATGGTATCGAATATTTTGTCATTATGACGATTGGCTGCGCAATTTTAATACTATTTATCTAAAATTTGTCGGCCCAAAGCTAAATAGTCTAGTGAATATTTGTCAAAACATTTCTTTTCCGCTGGGCAATTTAATACGTGGACATGGCTATTTAATTGGTTGTCTTGTTATTTGCATGGCGGTGTTTTAGCTTAGTTGCTTAAACCGGTTATAATTCATCAGCGAAAAAATATAGCGCAGGCCAAGCTAACATTAGTCATTATTCACATGTCTTGTTTAACTGAACTTAGCTGAACTTAGCTTCTATAAACACTTGCTCAGTTGTCTTTATTTAACCGCCAATGAGTTACCTTATTTCAGTGTTTTTTAATTGCTAAGTGATAAGGTTATTTCGTCTAACAAAGACTATAGCAAGTTACAAACCCGCTTTTACCATAACTTTAATCTTATCAGCCTTGACGAAATGATCTAGCTGATGGGTTTGAATCCACCACGTTGCTACTTCCATGAGTAACTCAGGCGTATCATTCTTATTAGCAAAAAACGCATAAAATGACAGACCAACATTGTCCCCTTTACTGGCAATTTTCTTTTCACACACTTCGACAATTTTAGATCTTAATTCTGCTCGCATTGCTTACATACCAACCAAACGAATAACTTACTAAGCGACAATCAATTCGTTTGGTATGGCTCCTAACGTTAATTTTTACTAAGAAGTAGGCTGATCATATCAACCTTCTTATGCTTAACTATTACCTTGAATAACGGCTTATTTCTCCATCGACTTAAGAGGTAAACCTAAGCTTAATCGATATCATGTAACGGCCAGAGTACGATATAATCTTCAAAGTCTTCCAACTCAACATCGTCATCTTTGATGATTTTTCCCCGTACTGACATACCTGCTTGATGCATGGCTGACTTCTTACCGTTATGTAATAACGGGTGCCAAGAAGGCATACCTCGGCCTTCTTTTAAGCGCCTATAAGTACAACTTGGCGGCATAAAAAACACATCATCCAAGTTTTCTTGTGTCAACTGCACACAATCAGGCACGAGCACAGTGCGTTGTTCATACTTTGAACACTGACAGCTTTTATCGTTAAGTAAGTGACAAGCAATGTTTGAATAATTCATCTGCTCGCCTTCAGCAATATGCGTTGTTGGCATTAACTCAGTTTCATCGGTTGTGTCTTCGTCATCAATAAATTTATGTAAACAACATTTAGCACAACCATCACACAATGACTCCCATTCAGGCCGGGTCATTTCATCAAGTGTTTTAGTTTCCCAAAACCGCTCGATCGGTTGTTTTTTTGCTTTTGCTTTATCTTTCGACAACGAACGATTACTTTTTTTACTCATGGCGCTACTTATTCACACTTAATTAGGGGGTATAAAAACTTATTTAATTGCAGGGTATTTAATATGATCAGATAAATGTCCAACTGAGCTGACAAAATAGTAGGATAAATTCCAATGCATTAAACTTTTATAATTGTTGTAGGCTAAATAAGCACGACCTTTCACACCATCAGGAAAAACCAATGTTGCTTTCACGTCCACCTTTGGGAGATCACTGCCATCGGTACGTCGTATACCTAACGCTTGCCACTGCGCTAAAGTTTTTTCACTTCTAGCCCATGCTTTTAACCAATTTTTACGACCACCTGTATTTTGAGGAATTGCAAGTGAGGTATCAAAACCACTGGGTAGTTTTACTTGTCGGCCCCATGTCAGAGCATCATTCCAACCTTCATTTTTAAGATAGTTTGCCATTGAGGCAAAAACATCTGCTTCATTACGCCAAATATCTTTTTTTCCGTCACCATCGCCATCAACCGCGTAAGCAAGAAATGAGGTTGGCATAAATTGATTCTGCCCCATAGCGCCTGCCCATGAACCTTTCATGTTAGTGCTGTCAATGTGACCTTCTTTTAAGATGTTTAATGCCGCCCATAATTGCTTTTTAAAAAAAGCTTCTCGACGCCCCTCATAAGCTAAAGTTGATAAAGCTGAAATAACGTTGTAGTTACCCATAATTTTACCAAAATTAGTCTCAAGTCCCCAAAGCGCGACAATAAATCGAGGCTGTACACCATAATCAGCGGCAATTTTATTTAAAAGCACTTGATGCTTTTTATACATGGCTCTGGCGCGTTTTATTTTCCAGTCAGGTAAGCGTTTTGGTAAATATGTATCCAGTGTTTCAACTTTTTCCGGTTGACTACGGTCAGCTTTCACCGCACGTTGATGAAAAGTAGCATTCGCAAACGATTCATCAATTAAGGCCTGTTCATAACCTTTGGTAAGCGCTTCTTGCTTAAGCTTGACGATATATTGCTCAAAGCCGGCTTGTGTGAGTGTCGGTGTTGTTTTATTTTCAACAGCGAATGTTGACTGAGAAAATAGTGCTAAACACAGTGACACTGACAAGGCTTTAACTGATTTTATATAACGCATCAAGATTCCTCCGCGTTTTTTTGATTAGCGACTTTCATACTGGCAACATGGCTCTTTAATAAATCTTCTTCTTTTGGCGTTATTTGCAAGTAATAACCTTGTTCAGCTAAGCTTTCTTTTACCTTAGTCAGATCAGCAAAACCAAGCTTATCTTTAGTTGCAAGGTTTAATACGGTGACCATTTCTGGCTTACCAAACATTTTCATCAATGCTTCGGGTACTTCTGAGAAATCATCTCGTTTATTAATAAAAAGATACGTTTGTGCTTTTTTAGCACTTTTATAAACACTACACAGCATAATGGAGACCTATGATTGAATGGTTTTAGGGAATGTTATCATTGTGTGACTTAACATGACTTTTTTACAGTATTAATCAAGATATTTATTCAGTTTACAACCGCTATATCGAGTTAACCTAACATTTTATTGTGACAAGATATTGGCGATACAAAGCAACACTTTGCTCGCCACAAATTATCTTTAGCATCAATATTTAATTTACTTTGAAGCCATTTTCAACAAATTCGAGTAACTTGTCACCGAATAAAGGTTTGCGCCAACCGCGCATAATATCAACCAAATGAATTTTATTTTCGGCACCGTTAAGTTTAAAATACCAAGATAAAAATTGATTAATTTGCTTTTTCGAGGCAAAGTTTTCCGCTTGTAAATTAGTTGCTTCACTTAATTCATGGATATAACTTTTTAATTTTTTGAAATTTTGCTTATATCCGGGATATTCATCTAATCGAACAATGACTTCAGGTAGCACAGCATTTTTCTCTTCATTGACGCGTTTTAATACCGCCAACATCGCATTACCTTTGTGTTTAACATCAAGGTATTCAACACCTTCAATATTCGCCATAATCGCAACATTTTCAGGATTAACTTGTGCTAGCCCCAACAGTGTATGATCTTTAGCGATAAAGCCAATGGGTCGATCTTTTTGTTGCGCTTGTTGATAACGCCAAATAGCCAATTGTTGTAATCGGTAGAGCTGCTGGGAATTTAAACGCCATGCCATTTTAATATTCAGGTACAACTGACTTACATCGATGGATGTAAACTTACGCTCAACCATAATGTCACTTTCTTCTTGAGCAGCAGCTAACCAACCTGACTTTTCTATATCAGCCATGACTTGCGGTAAAACATTAAATAAATGTTCAACATCAGCAGCAGCGTAGTTAAGCTGCTTAGTCGTTAATGGTCGTTTCATCCAATCAGTTCGCGACTCTGATTTATCAAGCTCAATGTTAGTGTAATGTGCAATCATCGCCGCATACCCCATTGATAAACCGTGTCCTAAAAATGACATAATAATTTGACTATCAATGAGGTTAACCGGTCGACAATTACCTGCTGTCAGGAAAACCTCAAGATCTTCAGAACAGGCATGTAATACTTTTTGAATGCTAGGGCTTTCAAGTAATTGCCAAAAAGGCGATAAGTCTGGTAACGCAACAGGGTCGATTAACGCTAATGTTTTAGCGTCATTTATCTGAATCAGGCCTAGTTTAGGGTAAAGCGTGCGGGTACGAACAAATTCGGTATCAATAGCAAGTACAGAGGCTTGCGTATAACGTTGACAGACTTGGTGTAATTGCTCAGAGGTTTCGACGTAAATTCTTTCAAGAGTTTCTTGCACGTATTGTCCTATATAAATTTGGCGACTAAGGTAAACGAGTAATGCTGTTAAGGCTTACAATATCTTATTTTCTAACGCTTGCCAAAATGAAATTTAATCCTTTAACACAAATAAAAATGACAAGTTCAACCATTTAGGGAACTTGTCATTCTTGAGCTTGCTAAACATGCACTAATAAAGCGGCTGTTAGTAAAGTAAACTTTTGTTGCTAAAGCTTAGCGTCTGCGTCTAGTTGCTTGTTGGCTACGGTGTTGATGCTTTTTCACTGAACGGCGAATTCTTCTACTTTTCGCATTATCCATCGCCTTTTCATCTACTTTGACTTTACTTTGTGTTTCAGGCGGTAAATCAACCAGTTTTCTGTAGTAATTAACATCTTGTAAATTCAGTTCAGTCCAGCCACCAAGGGGTAACTGACGTTTCATTTCCATGTCGCCGTAGCGAACACGGATCAAACGGCTAACTTGTACATCTTGGCTTTCCCATAAACGACGCACTTCACGATTACGTCCTTCAGATAGCACAACATGAAACCAGTGGTTACGCCCTTCACCACCACGGTAAGTAATTTTTTGAAACTTCGCAGGACCATCTTCTAATTTCACGCCATGGCGTAATGTTTGTAGCATAGCTTCGTTAACTTCACCGAATATACGTACGGCATATTCGCGTTCAACTTGTTTAGAAGGATGCATTAAACGGTTAGCTAGCTCACCATCAGTGGTAAAAAGTAACATACCAGAGGTGTTTATATCTAAACGGCCTACCGCAACCCAACGACTACCATCTAGTTTAGGTAAGCGATCAAATACCGTTGGTCTTCCTTCAGGGTCTTTGCGCGTACACATTTCACCTTCAGGTTTGTTATACATTAACACTCGGCATAAATCGTCTTGTACAGGCTTTAGTTTAATTTGATGACCATCAACACGAATAAGTTCGTTACCTTCAACACGGTCGCCTAAATAAGCAGTTTTACCTTCAACACTGACACGGCCAGCACTGATATAACTTTCCATTTCTCGGCGTGAACCGGCACCCGCTCTCGCTAGTACTTTTTGTAATTTTTCAGACATAGGTCTTAACTCTCTCACGTCAGTAACTTCACAGATGTTCAGGATATTAACCGAACGACTATTACGTCTCTGTCTCTTTAAATTTAGGGGTAATTGCACCCTGCGTTTTGGTGATTTTTAGCTAAACGGCTTAATTAGCAATATCCGTTATTGGCATTAATGTCGGCAATTGATCAAGCGAGGTTAACGAAAAGTAATCAAGAAACTCTTGTGTACTTGCGTATAACACAGGCCGACCGGGTACTTCTTTATGCCCTACCGTTTTAATCCAATGTCGATCAGTCAGCGTCTTAATAATTTGACTACTGACAGCAACACCGCGTATATCTTCAATTTCTCCGCGGGTTATGGGTTGTTTGTAGGCAATTAACGCTAAGGTTTCTAGAATAGCACGCGAATATTTTGGTGCTTTTTCTTGGTACAAATGCGCTAAATCTTCACTTAGGTCGCTAGGTGTTTGAAATCGATAGCCTGAAGCCACCTTGTTAAGCTCAACACCACGACCTTTATAATCAGCCTGAATTGCAATAATTATATCACGTATTCGCAGATTACTAACACGATATTCAATTAAAAAATCCCGTTTTAGTAATTGCACAGATAATGGCTTATCAGCAATGAATAATGCGGCTTCAACTAAACGTTGTAATTTTTCATCATCAATGTCTTTGTGGCGAATTTTATCAGGTATCATTGTTACTTACTTTTATCATTAGAATAATTTACTGGCCTATCATAAATCATCAACACTGCGCTTTAGTGTTAAATTATGATTTAGGTAAACTTACCCGTATCTCGCCATAAACCTGAGTTTGAATACAAGTAATTAGCGACTCTTTAATTAATTCAAGCATAGCTAAAAATGTCACAACAACCCCCTGTTTTCCTTCTTTAATGGTAAATAAATCACTAAAGTCACAATAGCTTTGGTTGTTTTTTGCTTCTTTTAGCGTTGCCATTATTTTTGCCATACGTTCACGGGTTGATAAGGACTCTTTTTGAATATGATGATGTTCAAACGCTTGTGTACGTTTTATTACGCCTTGCAAGGCGGCAACTAACTCCGCTAGGTCTACCTGTGTGTTGGCAACTTCAGGGATAAAATTTTCAGCTAATTCTACCTTAGCAATAAAGCTGTCACGGTCAATTCGTGGTAATTGATCAATGTTTTGTGCCGCATTTTTGATCACCTCATATTCTTGTAATTTTCTCACTAGTTCCGCACGAGGATCGCCTTCATCTTCTTCAACCGCTTGTTTGGGTAATAATAATCGTGATTTAATTTCCGCTAAAATTGATGCCATGACTAAGTATTCCGCCGCCAATTCAAGTTTAATATCTTTCATTAAATCGACATAAGTCATGTACTGCGTGGTAATAGGCGCAATAGGTAAATCTAAAATATCAAATTTTTGCTTGCGAATTAAATATAATAAGAGGTCTAGCGGCCCTTCAAACATTTCTAAAATAACTTCAAGCGCATCGGGCGGAATAAATAAGTCTTGTGGCTTTTCAACCATGGCTTTTCCGCGCAGTAAAGCAAAAGGAAGTACTTGCTGTACCATGACACCAGCGTTAGGACTAGGGCCTTCTTTACTCATACTTGATAAGTTCGTCTTAGGGTCAGACATAGTTAACTTTTAACATGGTAGCGCTATAACTCCAGGTGCTAAGGCAGTTTAATGATGAGCTGCTCATAACATTTTATTGAAACGGCGTAGGATCACCTTCACCAACACGAATAATTTCCACTTCGTCATTAGAAAAATCAATAACTGTAGTTGGGTGTTCGCCCAAATGACCACCATTAATAATCAGATCAACTTGATGCTCTAAAATATCGCGAATGTGCTCTGGGTCAAATTCAGCCATTTCAGCCCCAGGCATAATCAAGGTTGTCGACATGATCGGCTCACCCAATTCAGCTAACAATGCTTGCGCAATATTATTATCTGGTACACGAATGCCAATGGTTTTGCGTTTTGGATTTAATAACCGTTTCGGCACCTCTTTCGAACCTTTGAAAATAAAGGTATATGGACCCGGTGTATTATTCTTTAATAGCCTAAAGTAACTATTATCAACGCGTGTATATTCTGATAACTCAGATAAATCACAACACATTAAGGTAAAGTTATGAGCTTTATCGATAGAGCGAATATTACAAATACGCTCTAGCGCCTTTTTATCACCAATATGGCAACCTAAGGCATAACCTGAGTCGGTAGGATAAACAATAACACCACCTTGGTTGATAATAGCCGCGGCTTGTTTCATTAAGCGCCCTTGCGGGTTATCAGGGTGAACATAAAAAAATTGACTCATAATACACTCCAACTAAATTATAGTTTTATCATGTCAATGTGCGGCAATAGTCAATTTGAATTAAGATGAAACCTACTATCAAACTAAGCTTTATTGCGAGCACAAGTTTTATTTTTAATCACTTGGCGTAGCTTGCCATAACTGCCAAATTCCCTTGGCTTGCTCTGGCATGACTAAATTACGTCCTAAATCGCTCCAACGACTTGGCTGATGAAAATCAGACCCCATAGATGCATGTAAATCATATTCTAAACAGAAGCTTAGCATTAATTTACGTTGTTCGTTATTCATCTGCGGTAACACCACTTCTAAACCATCACCTTGGGCAGCTTTAAAATCAACGATTAAGCGTCGTAGCCATTTCGTCGATAGGTCATATCGGATCGGGTGCGCCATTACTGCAACACCGCCTGCCGCATGAATAGTCGCTACTGCGTCTTCAATACTACACCAGTTAGGATTAACATAAGCACGCTTACCTTTGCCGATGTACTTATCAAATGCAGATTGCATTTTACTCACCACCCCACGTTGCAATAAAACTCTCGCAAAATGCGCTCGAGTAATTGAACCTGCGCCCGCCATAGCTTTAGCGTCGGTATAAACATCGTCAAAGCCACATTTCGCCAGTTTTTCCCCCATGGCGATAGCGCGATCTTCTCGTCGCTGCTGCTGTTGCAAAATTAACGTCGCTAACGCTTGATGCTCAGGAACGATATTTAATCCGACAATATGAATTTCAAAGCCCTGCCACTGGGTAGAAATTTCGATACCATCGATCAAAGTTAATGGAATATTTTTTTCTAATATAGTTTGTTTTGCACTAACAAGACCGCTAACCGTGTCGTGATCGGTGATTGCCAACACGTCAATTTGAAAGTTAACTGCCCGTTCTATCAGCTCCTGTGGCGTCAGTGCGCCATCAGAGCAATTAGTATGGCTATGCAGATCAATCCGTAAGTTTGAAAAATCTTGCTCATTTGTAAAATCAGTGGTTGACATCATTACGTGAATCGGTTCTTCTATAGGGACTTAAAACTGCCTAACACAAATGCAAGTCGCTATTTAGGCAAGTGAATGAAACAATTTTACTGAGATAAAACAGATAATGATACAAGTAAAACAAACTATTTCTTTAATTTGGTGGTGGCATAACTCGACATAATTGGGTTGTGATGTTTACTTGTAAGTAAAAAATTCGAAAACCCGCACCCTATTGCGGGTTTTTTGCTTTTAATTAACTGAAAATATAATGAGTTTATAATGTTACGAATTAAAGTTAAACGTTGGTTCTTATGGTGGCTTTTGCCTATTTACGCTGGATGACCGTTGTTAAATAAATGATTAATAGGAAGACCCATGAGCAATAACCAAGAAAATAATATGACTAAATCGCAGCTTGAGGCTGCACAAGATAGGCTTGAGCCTGGTGCTGTGACAACCATCACTGATAGTCTAAGTTACCAAAGCGATCCTCTCGCTGTTTTTCACACTTTATGTGCCGAAAAAACAAACACACTCTTACTCGAGTCAGCCGAAGTTGATAAAAAACATCAATTAAAAAGCTTATTGTTGATCGATACCGCAGTAAAAATTGTTTGTAACGCCAATAAGGTTACCTTTACTGCATTAAGTCAAAATGGTGAAAATGCGCTTGCTTTTGCCATTCAAGCTTTAGCCCAAGATGCTGAGATAACCGGTGATAATCAGGCGTTCACCGCTACGTTCACCGAGATAACACAACAACTTGATGAACGTTCACGTTTGCTTGCTGTTAATCCTTTTCAAAGCTTGCGTTTATTTACCCAATTAACCAACAGTAGTCAGCATCCTTTTTCGGTATTTCTTGGTGGTGCTTTTGCGTTTGATATGATGGCAATGAGTGAAACGCTGCCCGAGGTTGCTGATGGCGAGAACAGCTGCCCTGATTTTGTTTATTACCTAGCCGAAACATTAGTGGTAATAGATCACGAGCAACAATCAAGTGAGGTCATCGCCAACCTATTTACTGGCGAACATTATCAGCAGGCACAAAGCCTAGCATTAGCAAAAATTTGCTCGATTAAAACCCGTTTATTGACCGATATTACCGCAAGCTTTGCCGTAAAACCCAATAAAACAATAACAAATAACGCAACGAAAAAATCGCCAACTTGTGACATCGACGATGAAGCTTTTTGTAACATTGTTAACAACTTAAAAGAAAATATTTTGGCTGGTGATATTTTTCAGGTCGTACCATCTCGAACATTTAGCCTACCTTGCTCAAACACTCTAAATGCCTACAAAGCATTAAAGCATCGTAACCCAAGCCCTTATATGTTTTATTTACAAGACAGCGAGTTTTGTATTTTCGGCGCATCACCAGAGTCAGCGCTAAAATACCAACAAAGTAACCGACAAGTAGAAATTTATCCAATTGCCGGTACCCGCCCACGGGGTTTTAATGCCGATGGCAGTTTATCGCCAGATTTAGACAGCCGTATCGAACTTGACTTACGCTTAGACAAAAAAGAATTAGCTGAGCACATTATGCTGGTTGATTTAGCCCGAAACGACATTGCTCGCGTGAGTCAACCCGGTACACGCCATGTTGCCGATTTATTAAAAGTTGATCGTTATTCTCATGTTATGCATTTAGTTTCTCGTGTTTGTGGCACCTTAGAACTCGAGCTAGACGCACTACATGCATACCAAGCTTGTATGAATATGGGCACGTTATCCGGCGCGCCAAAAGTTAAAGCAACGTCTTTGATACGAGAAGTTGAAGGTAAGCGTCGTGGTAGTTATGGCGGCGCTGTTGGCTATTTAACTGGTGATGGGGACATGGATACTTGCATCGTTATTCGTTCAGCTTTTGTAAAAAATAAACAAGCACAAATTCAAGCCGGTGCAGGCGTAGTATTCGATTCTGACCCGCAATCAGAAGCGAATGAAACCAGACAAAAAGCACAAGCGGTGATCAGTGCGATTAATGAAGCTGAAGATAAAGAGCTAATCGTTTCTCATCAAGAAAGAGCCTCAGTAAGCTCAAATAGTTCAGCACCAGCACAGGAGGTTAAATAATGACTACGGTTCATTTATCAGCCAACGCCAATGCAACTACAAATATCTTACCTGAGATTGTCATGCTCGATAATCTTGATTCATTTACCTATAACTTGGTTGATGAGTTTCGTTGTTTAGGGTATCAACTGACTATTTATCGCAATACACTCAGCGCCGAGTTTATTTTTCAAAAATTACAAGAAAAACAGCAAAGTAACAGTGCTGGCGTTATTTTAGTGCTTTCTCCTGGCCCCGGTGATCCAACGCATGCCGGTTGTTTAATGCCATTGCTTGCACGCTGCGCTGGGCAATTCCCAATTTTAGGTATTTGTTTAGGTCACCAAGCCTTAATACAGCATTATGGAGGTGTTATTGGCCGAGCTCCCGAAGTGGTACATGGTAAGTCTTCAAATATGCGTCATAACAATGTTGGCGCTTTTAAAGATATAACTAACCCTTTACCTGTTGCTCGTTATCATTCACTTTTTGCCAGTAAAGTACCGCAACAACTGACCATAACAGCTGAGGTTGCTTTAACTAACGATAAGGCAGGCATAACCTTACCTATGGCGATAGAACATAGCACTGAGGCTGCTATTGGTTTTCAGTTCCATCCTGAATCCATCCTCACCACATTTGGTACACATTTATTGGCACAAAGCCTTAGCCATTTAACATTTTTAGCCAAGCAAACTATTAATCAAGCCCAAGGGAATACACATGACAACAAATGACCTTAGCCGCACAGCTACACATACATCAACGGGGTGTAACGATGACATTACACACAGTGCGCTGAATACTTTAGTCAGTGGTGATTCGTTAACACAACAACAAAGTCATAATGTTTTTGAACAAGTGATTAATGGTTATGTTGCACCAGAGCGCTTAGCTGCCATATTGACCGCATTAAAAATGAAAGGTGAAACGCCAGCTGAAATAGCCGGCGCCGCGATTGCTATTCGTGCTAATGCTAGTCATTTCCCTCGCCAACCAACGGCAGTTGCAGACTGTGTTGGTACTGGGGGAGATGGTGCAAATACCATCAACATTTCCACCACAGCAGCACTTTTAGCTGCAGCCTGTGGCTTGAAAATGGCAAAGCACGGTAATAGAAGTGTGTCGAGCATGTCTGGCTCTGCAGATTTACTCGAGGCCTTTGGGGTTAATTTGACGATGTCACCCGAAGTGGCGAGCGAATGTTTAGCACAAGCAAACATTTGCTTTTTATATGCTCCGGCTTATCACACGGGCTTTAAGCATGCGGCACCTGTGCGAAAAGCGATGGCAATTAGAACCTTATTTAACATTTTAGGACCGCTGGTTAACCCAGCTAAGCCCGATATTATGCTACTTGGTGTCTATATTCCTGAGTTAATTACCCCAATGGCTCAAGCACTATTATTAACTGGCGTAAAACACGCTTGGGTTGTACATGGTAGCGGTTTAGATGAAATCGCTTTGCATGGTAAAACCCAAGTCACTGAGATCTGTAATGGTCAGTTAATTAAAAAAGAGATCACACCTAGCGACTTTGGCTTAAATAATTACACCTTGGCCGATATTAAAGGAGGCACGCCTCAAGAAAATGCTGAAATGGTGAAAGCAATACTGGCTGGTAAAGGTCAAGAAGCGCATAACAGTGCTGTGATCATTAATTGTGCGGCACTGCTCTACCTTCATCGCGAGCAATTAAATGGTCAAGCTGATACTTTGTTATTGGCAGCTCAGCACGCCGCCAAAGTACTTAGCTCTGGCGTGGCGGCAAAGACTTTAGCAAACCTAGTGCGATTATCTAATTCAGGAGCAACAGCATAGTGAGCAATATTCTTGAGCAAATCGTCGATAATCGTCGTATTGAAATAGCAGCACTTAAAACATCACTACCATTAGCTAGCTTTATTGATGACCTAACACCGTCAACAAAAGATATGTACCAAGCATTAACGCGTACTACAGAGAAGCCTTATGCCGGTTTTATTTTAGAATGTAAAAAAGCATCACCATCTAAAGGCTTAATCAGAGCTGACTTTAACGTTGCTGACATTGCTAACATTTATGATAACTATGCCGCGGCTATTTCGGTACTGACTGAGCACAAGTATTTTCAAGGTGACTTTAATTATCTCAGAACGGTTAGTGACATCGTGAGTTGCCCCGTGCTAAATAAAGATTTCTTTTTTGACACCTATCAAGTATATCTAGCAAGATACTATGGTGCTGATGCAATATTACTGATGTTAAGTGTACTAACTGACGACGAGTATAATGAACTTGCCGCTGTTGCCGAGTCGCTTAACCTAGCTATTCTAACCGAAGTCTCTAACGAAGAAGAGCGTGACCGAGCTATCGCCTTAAACGCCAAGCTCATCGGTATTAATAATCGTAATTTACGTGATCTTTCTACTGATATATCACGTACTTTTGACCTAGCACCGACCATTCCTGATGATCGCATCGTACTTTCTGAATCAGGTATTTATAACAACGCACAAGTTAGAGAACTCGCCCCAGCAGTTGATGGTTTCTTGGTCGGTAGTTCAGTAATGGCCGAAGCCGATATTGACTTAGCTTGTCGACAACTTATCTTTGGTCATCACAAAGTTTGTGGCTTAACTCGCCCAGAACAAGCAGGGTTTGCTATAAAAGCAGGTGCTGAGTTTGGTGGACTTATTTTTGCCAAAAAATCGCCAAGATATATCAGTCAAGCACAAGCCGCTGAAATAGTTAAGCAAAATCCAAGTTTGAAGTATGTTGGTGTGTTTGTTGATCACCCTCAACAGGAAGTTATTGCTTTAGCTAAAGCACTTCAATTGTCAGCCGTGCAGTTGCATGGTCAGGAAAGCGCTGAATACATTGACGGTTTACGTGAGCAACTTGCGCCAAACTGCCAAATATTTAAAGCCCACGCTGTTGAGCAAACGCTACCAACACTCACTAATAATGTTGAGCACATCGTACTTGACGGTAAACGCGCAGGTAGTGGCGAAAGTTTTAACTGGCAAGCGTTAGCTGAAACTGAGCAAGACTTATCCCG
Organism: Cognaticolwellia aestuarii; assembly: GCF_002000025.1. GTDB lineage: Bacteria > Pseudomonadota > Gammaproteobacteria > Enterobacterales > Alteromonadaceae > Cognaticolwellia > Cognaticolwellia aestuarii. Next base: position 374,935 of record NZ_MUZV01000002.1, on the reverse strand, counting down.
TTGCTTCTTAGCTGGTGGTTTAGATGTAGAAAATATCAGCCAAGCTTGTCAACAACTGTGCAATCAAGAATTATTCGGCTTAGATATCAACTCAGGTGTTGAATCAAGCCCAGGTATTAAATGTCGCGATAAACTACAACAAGTTTTCGCCAAAATACGGAATTATTAATATGTTAGACTCAACAACTGAAAATCAAAATAAGAAAACACTACCCGCCTACTTTGGTGAGTTTGGTGGCATGTTTGTCGGTGAATTATTAGTACCGGCTTTAGAGCAACTTGAACAAGCATTTATCGAATCACAAAGTGACGAAGCGTTTTTACAAGAGTTCAATAAGTTACTTACCAGTTATGCTGGTCGACCAACGCCACTAACCTTATGTCGTAATATTGTAAAAAATCCTTTAGCGAAAATTTACTTAAAACGTGAAGACCTACTTCATGGCGGCGCACACAAAACCAACCAAGTATTAGGCCAAGCATTATTAGCAAAACGCATGGGTAAAACTGAAGTTATTGCTGAAACTGGGGCTGGCCAACATGGTGTTGCCACGGCAATTGCTTGTTCATTACTGGGGCTAAAATGTAAAGTTTATATGGGCGCTGTAGATTGTCAGCGTCAACAACCGAATGTTTTTCGCATGCAATTGATGGGCGCCGAAGTTATCCCTGTCACCGCAGGCAGTGGCACTTTAAAAGATGCGGTCAATGAAGCATTACGTGATTGGTCAGCTAACTATGAAAATGCACATTACCTATTAGGTACTGCGGCGGGCCCGCACCCTTTCCCTACCATAGTTCGTGAATTTCAAAAAATGATCGGTGAAGAAGCTAAGCAACAATTATTAGCAGAAGAGGGTAGCTTACCTGATTACGTCATTGCGTGTGTTGGCGGCGGCTCCAATGCTATTGGGATGTTTAATGATTTTATTGGTGATGAAGGTGTCAAACTTATTGGCGTTGAAGCTGGTGGTAAAGGCATTAATACTGATCACCACGGTGCGACCTTAGTCGCCGGCACAAAAGGTATGTTGCATGGTAATTATACTTATATTATGCAAGATAAAGCTGGGCAAATTGAAGAGTCTTATTCGGTATCAGCTGGGCTTGACTACCCTGCTGTTGGCCCGCAACACGCACAATTAAAAGATTCTGGTCGGGCACAATATGTGCCAATCAATGACGATGAAGCTTTAGCTGCCTTTCAATTATTAGCTCGCAACGAAGGCATAATTCCGGCATTAGAATCTTCTCATGCCTTAGCACATGCGTTAAAAATGGCCGATAAGGTTACCGAAGAAACTATCTTTTTAGTGAATTTATCGGGGCGAGGCGATAAAGATTTAGCCCATGTCAATGCTATTATATCGCCAGAGACTGCTGAAAAAAGTGATGTAAAACATAGAGGAGAAGCATAATGAGTTCAGTATCGACCCTCGGTCAGCGTTATAACCAAGCTTTCGCAGCATTAGCAGAAAAAAATGAAGGCGCTTTTATTCCATTTGTTACTATTGGAGATCCTGATGCGGAGCAATCATTTGCTATCATTAAAACCTTAATTGATGCCGGCGCTGACGCGTTAGAGCTTGGTATACCGTTTTCTGATCCCAGTGCAGATGGCTTAACAATACAAATGGCAGCGTTACGGGCTTTAAAAGCCAATATCAATACCGATACTTGTTTAGAAATTCTAGCGCGAATACGTGCCTACGCACCTGAAATACCGATTGGTTTACTATTATATGGAAACTTAGTTTTTGCTCGTGGCATCGATAATTTTTATCGCGATGTTGCCGCTGCAGGTGTTGATTCGGTGCTTATCGCCGACCTACCAATACGGGAAAGTGGCCCATTTAGACAAGCCGCTGCTGCACATGGTGTTGCGCCAATTTTTATTGCCCCACCTAATGCCTGTGACGATACCTTAGCAAAAGTAGCCGAGTATGGCGCAGGTTATACTTATGTACTTAGTCGTGTAGGCGTAACAGGGACCGAAACAGAAGCGGAAATGACTGGACATAAACTGATTGATATCTTAAATAAACATCAAGCAGCTCCGTCAGTCATTGGCTTTGGTATTTCAAAACCAGAGCAAGTTAAAGCAGCATTAGCAACTGGCGCCAAAGGTGCAATTAGCGGCTCAGCGGTGGTAAAAATCATTGAAAATAATCTCAATGATCATCATGCGATGTTAAATGCATTAGCTGAGTTCGTGCAGGCAATGAAGTTGGCGACTAAATTGTAGGTAAGTTATGGCTTTAAGCTGTCAGAAGCATAAAGCCTTTTTAAACAAACAGAAATAATAAAGCCCATAAGTTTGCACTTATGGGCTTTTATGGACATTTACTCAGACCGGCTAATTAAATAACATTAGTTGCCGATTTTAGCCCAAGTATCACGTAAACCAACGGTACGATTAAAGACTAACTTACCGGCAGCGCTATCTTGTGCTGATATTTTATTATCTAAACAGAAATAACCTTGACGCTCAAACTGAAAGGCTTGCTCAGGTTTTGCTGTTGCTAAATAAGGCTCTACTTTAGCTTTATTAATAATAACCAAAGAGTCCGGGTTAATCACACTATGGAAGTCTTCTGCTGCACCAGGGTTTGGCACAGTAAAAAGACGTTCGTATAAGTGTATTTCTGCATCAAGACTTTGTTCAGCGGCAACCCAATGAATAACACCTTTAGGTTTAGTCCCGTCGGTTGGGTTTTTGCCTAAAGTTTCAGGATCATATTGGCAGTAAACTGTTATTACCTTGCCATCTTCATCTTTATCACAACGAGTTGCTGTAACAACATAAGCCCCACGTAAACGAACGGCTTTGTCTAACACTAAGCGTTTATATTTCTTGTTCGCTTCTTCACGAAAATCTTCTGCTTCGATATAAAGTTCTTTAGCGAACGGAACACTGCGCGCTCCTTGACTTTCATCGCTTGGATGATTTTTCACGGTTAGGTTTTCTACTTGCTCTTCAGGGTAATTCTCAATCACCAACTTAATAGGATCAAGTACTGCCATTGCGCGTGGTGCATTGTCATTTAAATCTTCGCGAATACAAGCATCTAATACGCTCATTTCCACGGTATTATCCATTTTTGTTACCCCAATACGCTTAGCAAATTCACGTAATGAACTTGGGGTAAAGCCTCGGCGACGAAAGCCAGCAATCGTTGGCATACGTGGGTCATCCCAACCATGCACCAACTTCTCTTCAACAAGGCTATTGAGCTTACGTTTACTCATCACAGTATATTCAAGGTTTAAACGTGAGAACTCGTATTGACGTGGCGTTGTTTCAATAGAGATATTCTCGATAACCCAGTCATATAAGCGACGATTATCTTGGAACTCTAAGGTACAAATTGAGTGCGTAATACCTTCAATAGCATCAGAAATACAGTGAGTAAAATCATACATTGGATAAATGCACCATTTATCACCGGTTTGGTGATGATGGGCAAATTTAACCCGATAGATTACCGGATCACGCATACACATAAAACTTGATGCCATATCAATTTTAGCGCGTAACGCACACTCACCTTCTTTAAAGTCACCGGCTTTCATTTTTTCAAATAGCGCCAAGTTTTCTTCAATCGAGGTATCACGATAAGGGCTATTTTTACCTGGTTGCTTTAACGTACCACGATATTCACGTGTTTCTTCAGCATTTAAAAAGCAAACATAAGCTAAGCCTTTTTCAATCAATTCAACTGCATAACCGTATAAACGGTCAAAATAATCAGACGAATAATGAATATCACCGGCCCACTGAAAGCCTAACCACTTAACATCAGCTTGGATCGAGTTTACGTAATCAATATCTTCTTTTTCAGGGTTAGTATCATCAAAGCGCAAATTACATAAACCATTGTAATCTTGCGCAATACCAAAGTTTAAACAGATAGATTTCGCATGGCCAATATGCAAATAACCATTTGGCTCAGGTGGAAAGCGTGTTTGTACTTTATTATGTTTGCCACTGGCAAGATCCGCATCGATAATTTGGCGAATAAAATTGGTTGGACGGTTTTCTACTTCCGACATCCACAGAACCCCTAAAATATTAAAATGTAAATAATGAAATTAACCATATTATATCAATAGAATTAACATCAACGCACCTAAAGAATAGTAATTCTGTCTTGAAAATAACATATATACCAGAATAAGCTTACCCAGCCTGATACTAGATTGAGTAAAATCACCACAAACAAGCGAATAATAGTTAATAAGCACTATCAGTAAAACATAACGCTTCTTGATGATTTAAGAACTACTTTGTGCTGGTTGACCTCCCTACACCAACTATAAAACTCAATAAACACATTCACATCAGATAATTATGTTGTTATCTTATCCACTATAAAATATCTTTTGTCGGTTTAAATATCCTTTCATGTCTGAATGCTCAACCCCATTAAATAACGACTCTGCTCGTGCTTTTACCTTAGAAGGCGCACAACAATGGCAGCAAAAATCTAACAGTCAAATGTTGGTGAATGGCTATTATCGCGCAGGTGCTAAAAATGCCAAACGCATTCATTTATTACATGGCACGGGGTTTTCTGCCATGACTTTAGCAGCGATGGCTTCACAATTCCCTAGCGACTGGTCTATTTGGTTAACTGACGTACCAGGTCATGGTGGCTCTACCCAACCGACAACACAAATGCCAAATTGGCAGAAAATGGCAAATACTGTCGCCGACGCTATTTACCAACAAGCTAATGTAAAAGAGGATGGTCCACTTATTGGTATTGGTCATTCAATGGGCGGTGTACTCACTTTACTTGCTGCAAATAAATACCCAGACTTATTCAGTGAAATTATTTTACTCGACCCTGTTTTATTTCAGTCAGAGATGATCATAGCGCAGCAGCTAATGCGGGTAACTGGAGTTTGGCGTCAAAGAGCTATGGTAAAATCGGTCGCCAATCGCACTGCGGTATGGCCTAACTTTGAAGCAATGAAATTAAACATTGCCAGTAAACCCTTTTATAAAACTTGGCACCCACAAGTTATTGAGGATTACTGTCGCTACTCAACCGTTAAACTTAACAATCAAGCAGATGATCTAACATTAAGTTGCGCGCCTAGTTGGGAGGCATCAATTTTTGGCTCTTATCCAAAAGGTTTATGGCAAGCAGTACGTAATATTGCTATTCCTGTGCAAATACTGGTCGCGAATAAAAGCTATTTCTTTATTCCTAAAGCGGTAAAAAGAGCCGCCAAAGTTAATAAACACATTCAATGGCAAACCTTTGGTCAATACCATTGTTTTCCAATGGAAGAGCCAACAGAAACAGCTGAAGTTATAACGAATATGCTGAGCACCAAGCGCTAACAACAAGCTATCACTGATATCGACTTTTAATCACTGTACTAAAATTTTTACTATACTTTATTTGAATTCAACTTAAGTCAATTTAAGTCAACTTTAGGCTTAGATTAAGGGGTAATCTGTCTGTTGAAATAATACATAAACCCCAGGTTACTGATGCATAAGTTATAGCAAAAAAATGGGGGGTTTTTACTCCTAATATCAACTATCAGATGAATTTAATCTATAATTTGGTCGACAATAGTAAATTAAGCAGCGGCAAGTAACGTTACTTAACAATTAATTTAAAAAGCCTTGGTGAGGAAGTTCTTGTTTAAATATATTTTCAGCTTAGTTTTTATTGGTCTTATATTTGAAGTAAAAGCTACAGACTTAAATTTAGAAATAGTCAGTGAACATTGGCCGCCTTTTATCATTCAAAACCCTGAGAATGCCGAAGATGTTTCAGGTATTGTTACGGAAAAAATCAATGCTATTTTAGCCCCGACAGAGATCGATTATACCATTAGTACTTATCCTTGGGCGCGTAGTTATCACTTGGCAACAACTAAACCTAATGTGCTTATTTACTCGATCTATAAAACCAAAAAACGTGCTCCACACTTTACATGGTTTTGCCCTATCCACCCAAAAACGCCAGTAAACCTCTATAAACTAAAAAGCAATACCACTGACATCACAACATTAACCTCACTAAAAAAAGCCATTATTGGGGTATTACGCAACGATAACAGCCATAACTATATGGTCAATAATGGCTTTGCTGTTGGTCGTAATTTAACTATCTCTGCCAATGAAGAAAGCAACATTAAAAACCTTTTAAACGGCAAAATAGATGCAGTAATTCAATCAAAGGAAGCACTGGCTTATCGTTTAAAAAATACCGAATATAGTATAGATGATCTAGACGTTGGCTTTCAGCTGCATCAGAACATGAGCACCGAGCATTGTATGGCGCTAAGTAAAAACTCATCACCTGAGCTAGTTTCGGCGCTACAAGCAGCATTTAAGGCTTGGCTAGCTCAGCAATAATCTTTAATTTTCTATTTTTAGGCTTCATTATCGTAAATTGAACGATTATGGCTCGGTAGCAGGTCAACTTGAATAGATAATAAAAGTTAAACTTAACGAGGTTCAAATGAATATTAAATCATGGCTGATATCGGCAATACTGTTTCCCTGTATAACCATTCCTTTTGCAATAGCAGCTGACTCTCAAGCGCCCAAAAAAGTAATGACGTCAGGACTAAATCATCTAGGCCTAACAGTTAAAAACCTCTCAGCCTCAAGCGACTTTTTTATCAACACTTTAGGTTGGAAGCAAGCGGGTGGTTACCCTGACTACCCTTCAGTATTTGTTACGGATGGTAAAATCTTCGTAACGTTATGGCAGAGCAAAAACCCGGAAAAAGTTGTTGAGTTTGATAGAAAAAATAATGTTGGGTTACACCACTTAGCTTTAACAGTTACTAGTGAAGAAACGCTAGAGATATTACATCAGCGATTCAAGTCAATGCCTAATGTTGTAATTGAATTCGGCCCTGAGCCTAATGGTAAAGGCCCAACTCTTCATATGATTATTCGTGAACCCAGCGGTAACCGTATTGAATTTGCCTTTACGCCACCAAAATAAATAGCACAATATGACGGTACTATTAGCCACTTTAGGCAAAAAAAAGCGCAGCTAAACTGCGCTTTTTACTTTCAGTGTAGCTAAGCTACTTACTAAATAATCCGCTTGCTAAAATTGTGCTACCACTTGTTCAACCACCATTTTAATAGCTTTGCTTGGGTTATCTTGTTCCGACGACTTAATGCGTTTAACTGCCCAACCATGCCATACTGGCTGATGACTTTTCACATCGTAAACATCGATTGCTAGCTTTCCTTCGGTATAGTTTTTAACATGATTATCATTATTTATAACCATGCCTGCGTAATAACCGTGCCCCCAATAAAAACCTCGACGGTAGCTTGATGGTAATGAATCAACTTTAACTTTATCACGACTCCCCATGGTATAAGAAATAGTGAAATCTGCTTTTTCGGCATCACTCACCAATTCATAGCCTTTCGCTATAAAAGCTTGTTCTATAGCGTTATCAATTCGCACTTTCATCACGGGATTAACATCAACAGGCTCTGCCAACACTTTATTTTCATTGAGCCAAGCAAAGGTTTTATAATGCGATGTGCTTATTTCACTATTGCGGTCAAAGTCAACTCTGGCCTGCTGTGTTGATACGCAACCCGCCATAACAGCCACAAGTGCAAACAATACAATTAATTTATTTTTTAACATAAATCCTTCCAAATAACTTTGATGTATAAAACTATAAAACCAGACTAACATAAATACTGCAATATGCTGTTGAAAAATGTTATCTCTGACTTAAATACAGGGTTTAGATATTAACAATTAACCTTAAAAATTGTCCCCTTGATATAACAATAAATAAAAACTTATAAATAAAAACTTATAAATAATACACAATTTTTCATTGACACTTGTAAACAAACCCCTTAAAACTATAGCCATACTTTTTATTATATTTATTTTCTGACATGAACTTAATTAACACACTTACTGCTCTCCTCTCTGTCGTCTTGGTCTCTCAACCAATGCGTGGACGATGTTGTGTGTAAAAAATAAAATTCCAATTTAAACAACAAACCCTCGCTCTGCAAAGACCGAGGGTTTTTTTTACACTTTATCTATAAAAATTTAATAATTGAAGGGATTACATATGACAAAAGAGCTATTTTCAGGTGCTGAACTGGTAGTAAAAACCCTATCAGCACTTAAAGTTAAATATTTATTTGGTTATCCAGGAGGCACAGTATTAGATATTTACGACGCAATTTTTCGTCAAAATGATGTTGAGCATATCTTGGTGCGCCATGAGCAAGCTGCTACACATATGGCAGATGGCTTTGCACGCGCTACTGGTGAAGTCGGCGTTGTCTTAGCAACGTCAGGTCCAGGTGCAACAAACTGTATTACGGGCATCGCGACCGCCTATATGGATTCAATTCCTATGGTGGTACTTTCAGGTCAAGTGCCTACGGGGCTAATTGGCGATGATGCCTTTCAAGAAACTGACATCGTTGGTTGTTCTCGCCCAATAGTTAAGCACAGTTTCAACTGCCGTAAAGTCGCTGACATTCCTAACACCATCGCTAAAGCGTTTTATATTGCTAGCACAGGTAGACCTGGCCCGGTAGTAATAGAGTTACCGAAAGATATACTAATGCCACAGTTCACTGCTGAGTTTACCCTAAATTCAGAAATCAATATCCGCTCATATAACCCAACAGTTAAAGGCCATCATCGGCAAATCAAAAAAGCCGTACAGGCCATCACCCAAGCTAAACGCCTAGTAATTTACTCAGGTGGCGGCGTCATTATCGCTAATGCCGCGGCACTATTAACACAGTTAGTTGAAAAACTTAATGCTCCTGTAACCAATACGTTAATGGGCTTAGGCGGTGTATCTGGCCTGCATGATAACTTTATTGGTATGTTAGGAATGCATGGTAGTTTAGAAGCCAATAAAGCCATGGCTCATGCTGATGTTATTCTTGCCTTAGGTGCAAGGTTTGATGACCGAGTGACTAATAATGTTAAAAAATTCTGTCCAAACGCCAACATTGTCCATGTTGATATTGACCCAACATCAATATCAAAAACAATTAACGCACATATTCCGGTAGTTGGTTTAGTTGATATAGTACTAGAGCAATTACTTACTGAACTTGATGAAAAACAGTTCAGTATTAACGAGCAAGAAAATCAAGCTTGGTGGCAACAAATAGCGCAGTGGCGCGCAGTAAAAAGCGTTAGCTATGAACAAACTGACGGAAAAATAAAGCCTCAACGCGTTATTGAGGCTATGTATGAAGCAACTCAGGGCGATGCTTATGTTTGCTCTGATGTTGGCCAACATCAGATGTTTGCAGCACAGTATTACCCGTTTGCTAAGCCAAGACAATGGATTAACTCAGGCGGGCTTGGCACCATGGGCTTTGGTTTACCCGCGGCAATGGGGGTTAAATTAGCCTTTCCAGATAGTCACGTTATTTGTATAACAGGCGACGGTTCAATCCAGATGAACATTCAAGAGCTATCAACTTGCCTACAGTATAATTTACCTGTGGTTATTATCTCACTGAATAATCGTTCATTAGGTATGGTACGCCAATGGCAAGATATGGTTTATGGCGGTCGTCATTCTTCTTCTTATATGGAGTCTTTGCCTGACTTTGTCAAACTAGCTGAGTCTTATGGCCATGTTGGCATTCAAATTAATGCTCTTGATGAGTTAGAAGAAAAAATACAACAAGCTTTTGCCATTAAAAACCGCCTGGTTTTTGTTGATGTACTGGTTGATGAGAATGAACATGTTTACCCGATGCAAATTCGTACCGGTGCTATTGATGAAATGTGGATAAAAAAAGGAGTTAAAGCCTAATGCGCAGAATTTTAGCAATATTATTAGAGAACGAAGCTGGATCACTTTCTCGCATTGTTGGTCTTTTTTCACAAAGAGCATTTAACATTGAAAGTTTAACCGTTGCGCCTACGGAAGATCCAAGTTTATCTCGTATTACTATCGCCACTAAAGGCAACGACAAGATACTGGAACAAATAGTTAAGCAAGTAAACAAACTCATTGATGTCATCAAAATTACTGACTTGACCGAAAGAAGCCACGTCGAGCGAGAGCTATTACTTATTAAAGTATTAGCCATGAGTGATAAATCACGAACCGAAGTTAAGCGTATAACAGATATATTCAGAGGAGCGATTATCGACATCGGTAAACAAACCTACACCATAGAGTTAACCGGTGACGCAGAAAAGCTTAATGCTTTTATCAGTACCTTAGCTAACGAAACAGAGATCATTGAATCGGTTAGATCGGGATGTGTTGGTATTGCCCGTGGTGAAAAGGCACTGAGAGTAAAGTAGCCACCTTTTAGTTCAGTGGTTAATTTAGTGATTAGTTCCAGTATTGACGCGATAATACTTAAAGCATAAATACTAGAATTTCTGTTTTAATGCAGTGTTAAGCAATATCACTTTAGCTACTCGATAAAACATAAAAAGCCAGCAAAATGCTGGCTTTTTATTCAATGCTATTACTGAGTTAATGATTAAAAAAACCTTCTACGTAACCCAACTAACATCAACAAACACAAAGCGCCTAAACCAAAGCCTGCGCCTTTTCGTTCTACTTTCTCTTCAACTTTACTACAGTCTTCAATTTCACCATTTGTTGGCTTCAATGTCACTGCACGTACCACATCTTCAAATAACTGCTCACCTTGTGAATCAAGCATCAACTCGCCTTTTGAATTACGGCGAGGTACTTTGGTTAACGCTGTTGCTGAAATCTCATTGGCATCATTAATATCTCGCGCTTCGATAATTGTATAAGCGCTATCACAAGTTAAATAATCATTTAAATCAGTAAAAGTTTTACTGGTAATGTCATAAATAAAGCCATGGGTTCTTCTCGGCGAAATTCCGCCACTGTCATTATGCGTTTCAACTTCACCTTCACCGACAATTTTACCTGCTTCATTGATTGCACGCGCCGTGCTTGAACTACCGGTAAAGAAATCATCGGGTAAAATCATTTCCATATTTTCAGCATTGGTATCTACATAGTAAAACTTAGTGCGCAGACTACCATTAACATAAGTACTAGCATGCCCTACAGCAAAACCAGCATCATTAATATCATAAGCTTTCGAACGAAAATATTTACTGTGATCATCGGTAAAGTCTTTAACTTCACCATTTTTATAAACTACGGCATAAATTTCACGACGTTCATCAGCACTCGGGCTTGTTTCATTTTCATCCCACCAACCATGCGAGAAACCAACAGCCACACCATTACTATTTACAGCTTGTGCAAGATTGGTATATTCGCGTGTATCATCTTCATGCGGAGTAACTAACTGCCCTAATGTTTCTGAGCTAACAATGCCTTGTTCATCAATAGTCCATTTAATGGCTTCAAGGTTATAAGCACCGGCAATGGCTCGCTGAACACAAATACTATAAGGTAAATCAGCAATAATTTCAGGATCAGCACAACCACCAGACTCATCCGTGATTTCATCAATACTTGTTTGATCAAGACTGGTGCTAGCATAGCCAACAGCAATGTGTGAGTCACTAATATCTAATATGGCCGACTCACCACCAAAACGGAATTCTTCAGCTAACTCAGTTTCACTTGGTGGGATAATTTCAACAATAGTGGCTCCACCGTCAGATGAGAAAAAACCTCGGGTCGTAAAGTCACGCGCCCAATAAGTGATTTCATCGCCATCGCTTTCGGTAAATTGAAAAGGTAAGAAAGGTGCTGAAGCATTACCATAAACCCAACCTTCATTAGTTATACCACTAATATAGTCTTGAGTAGAGCGAGTGTAGTCATCACTACCATCAAACTTAGTATCAAAAACATTAAGGAATTCAGTGCTACCATTAAAGTTGGTCATCGCATAGATATCACCAAATTGTTGATACAATGAATTACCTGTTCGAGTTCTAAGAAATTGAATAACCCATGAAAGATCATTTGCTGTTGGATTACCCGCACGCAAAGCTTCTTCGTTTTCAATATTTTCTAAGCCGTCCACTATCTCGTGACTACTTTCGGCTAAATCAACAATAAGATCAAAATCACCATCACCAATATACTGGTATTGTACGGGGAAGTTATAAATGTCGGTGCCTGATATTGCAGCTTCACCGTTATTATTTTCTTGTTGTGAGTAAGTATATTTTAATCCAGTAACATCACCTTTATCGATAACTTGATATGTTGCTGCATTAACGGCGGATATTCCTAATGCACTAGTAATACCTAATGCTAAAATCGATTTTACAAATTTGTTCATGTAACTACTAAACTCACTTTCGTTGTTAATCATCTAATTCTTGCCATCTAGCGTAAGCAACTTCGAGCTTTGACTCACTTTCGGCTAACTGGTTCAATATCGTATGGGTTTGTTCTGAACTCTGATTAAAAAAATCAGCGCTATTTACTTGTTCTTGAAAGTCAGCTATTTGATTTTCAAGCTCATCAATAACACCAGGCAAAGACTCTAACTCTCTTTGTTCTTTATAAGAGAGTTTTTTCTTTGTCGTTAGTTCAATTTTTTCCTTCACTTCGGCGACTTTTTCTTCAGCTTTAACTTTTTTTACCGAAGGTGCCATAGCTTGACGTTGTTTATCTTTATATTCTAAGTAACTATCAACATCGTCATAACCACCGACAATTTGCGTGATATGTCCGGTGCCATCAAAATAAAGACAACTACTTACACAATTATTGACAAAATCACGGTCATGGCTGACTAAAATAACCGTTCCTGCATAATTTGCAACGACTTCTTCTAATAATTCTAGTGTTTCAATGTCCAAATCATTGGTCGGTTCATCAAGTATTAGTAGGTTACTTGGGCGCAAAAACAGTCGAGCTAATAATAAACGGTTTTTTTCTCCACCTGATAAAGCTCTTACCGGTGTACGTGCGCGTTTAGGACTAAACAGAAAGTCTTGCAAGTAGCCTAAAACGTGTCGAGGTTTACCATTTACCACCACTTCTTGCTTACCTTCACCAACAATCTCTTGCACGGTTTTATTTAGATCAAGTGCATCACGGTGTTGGTCAAAATAAGCGATATCTAAATTAACGCCAGAACGCATTTTACCGCTAGTAGCGGTCAGTTTACCCATGATCATTTTAATCAAGGTCGACTTACCCGTGCCATTAGCGCCAATAAAGGCTAAACGGTCATTACGGCTGATCAATAAATCTAAATTCTTGATCACTGCTTTGCCGTCAAATGCTATCGATAGGTCTTCCGCTTCAAATACTAACTTACCTGATCGATCACCTTGGGTGATATTCATGGTGCTTTGATTACGAACATCACGACGAGCTTGGCGCTCGTTTCTGAGCTTTTCAAGTGCTCTTACTCGGCCTTCATTTCGTGTGCGACGTGCTTTAACACCTTGGCGTATCCAAACTTCTTCTTCTGCTAAGCGTTTATCAAATAAGGCATTTTGTTGAGTTTCAACTTGTAAATCATGCGCTTTTTGCTCAATGTACAGATCGTAATTACCTGGGTAGCTTTTCAAAATACCGCGGTCAAGATCTATAATACGAGTGGATACGCCACGAATGAATGCCCTGTCATGACTGATAAACAGTATGGTGCCAGCAAAGTCTTTCAAAAATGTCTCTAACCATAAAACACTTTTAATATCTAAATGGTTAGTTGGTTCATCAAGTAGTAAAATATCTGGCGCCGTCACCAAGGCTTTTGCTAGTGCCAGTTTACGCAACCAACCACCAGATAAGTCGCAAATTTTATCATCAGCATTGAGCGCTAACGTTGTCATTACCGTTTCTATACGCTGTTCATCTTGCCAAGCGTTTGCTAACTCAAGTTGTTCCTGAACACGCGACAGTTTGGTCAAGTTCTCTTCAGACGGATCATCAGTAACATCTTGAATAGTAACATGATAGCGTTTTATCAGATCCGCATTTTCTTTTACGCCCTGCGCAATATAATCAAACACACTGATATCAGACGACTCTGGTGGATCTTGCTCTAACATCGCCACTTGCATCGTACTCGACTTCAGTACTTGGCCATCATCTAATGTTTGAAAGCCCATTAGCACTTTCATTAATGTCGATTTACCAGCGCCATTTCGACCGACCAAACAAATGCGTTCGCCTGTTTGTATACTTAGGTCGGCTTTATCTAAAACCTTGTCTTCACCAAAGGCTAATTCACCTTGTGAAATACGAATTAATTCCATAAATTACAACAACTCCAAAATTTGTGCTTGCTCAAATGGCCAAAATAGCTTTTTGTTATCTGATAAACGCTCTAACACTGGGATACTAATACGGTACAACTCAAGTAGCTTTTCATCATCAATAATATCGATAACACTAATATCCTCTGCTGGCATTTGTGCCTGACAGAGTGCCAAGGCATCGTCACACAAATGACAGCCCAAAGTGCCATATAGATTAAACTTAACTGACATCTTAATTAACCTTACGTGTAATCAACCAACTGTTATGAATATGCTTATTACGTTGAAAGTCTTTATCGCGAGTTTTATCACTCATTTCTTGTACGTTAAGCCCTAATGCCGCAATAGCGTCAAAATCCATTTTAAAATTACGCTTATTATTGGTGAACATTAATTCACCGCCTGCTGCAACCGATTTCATGCCGTCGGTAATTAAGCTTACGTGATCACGCTGTACGTCAAAGCTTTCGCCCATACGCTTTGAGTTTGAAAATGTTGGCGGGTCAATAAACACCACATCAAACTTCTCATCATTATTTTTTAGCCACTGTAAACAGTCTGCTTGCACAAATTGATATTTATGACCGCTAAGGTTATTTAATAAGAAATTGTCTTGTGCCCAACTCAAATACGTATTCGACATATCAACCGTAGTAACTTTGCTAGCACCATGTAATGCCGCTTGCAAAGACACTGAACCGGTATAAGCAAATAAATTCAATAACGATTTACCTTTTGATTTTTTTGCTACTATTTGACGTGTTTTTCTGTGGTCAAGAAAAAGCCCAGTATCGAGATAATCCCACAAGTTAACTTTAAGCTTGGCACCATACTCATCAACAACCATTGATTTTTTGGTTTGTTCAACACGTTGATATTGCTCTTTGCCCTTCTGTTTTGCTCGGGTTTTAATAATGACTTTTTCTGTAGGAATACCAAGTACCTTAGGTGCAAAATAAACCACTTCTTGTAATCGCTTAGCAACTTTATCAGGATCAATGATCGATGGCGCACTGTACTCATGAATAACTAGGTGATCACCATAAACATCTACTGCCACATTATACTCAGGAATATCAGCGTCATATAAACGATAACACTCTATTCGCTCTTGCTTTAACCAACCTTTTAAATTTTTCTTATTTTTCAATAATCGATTAGCAAATGCTGAATCTTTCTGATCAAACTCAGCATTAACATTGCTGCTAGCCACTTGCTTATCATCTAAATTGTAAAGCGCAAACTGACAGTCTAATGGGCCATTTTTAAACTTATAACGTTTAAAAGTCACCATTTTCATCATAGCTAACAGCTCAACATTGGCCGTTAACACAGCGACACGCCAATTAACAAAATGAGATTTAAACTTTTGCCCTAACAAAGCAAAACTTTCCACTAATTCAGGCAGCTCACCAATTCGCTCACCATAAGGTGGGTTAAATAATATCGTTCCTTTTGGGCCAAAGGCATTTTTTATATCGTTAGCATTTTTACAAGAAAACTCGATAAAGCGTTGTATGCCAGCATTTTTGGCATTCTGTTGTGCCGTTTTTAGCACCCTGCTGTCTAAATCGATTCCGAAGACTTTGGTTTTTAATTGCGTTAAACCCACATGTGATTGCTCTATAGCTGCAGACTTCGCGGCTTTAAAATCATCATGTTGATGTCCTAGCCAATGATCAAATCCCCATGCAGCTCTATCAATACCTGGCGCATAACCTGCCGCCATTAATACCGCCTCAATGACTATCGTACCTGAACCACACATAGGATCTACAAGTGGTTTAGAGGTATCCTCTAACCAACCTGAACGGGTGATCATAGCCGCAGCCAAATGTTCTTTTAGCGGAGCGGCACCGGTATTTTCACGATAACCTCTTTTAAACAGCCCGCGGCCAGAAAAATCTAAGTAAATAGCGACTTTTTGCTTTAACAATCGCGCTTGAAAACTCACCTGCGGTGACGATTTATCAACCGATGGTCTGTCTTCGCCTAAATCACGAAAATGATCAACCACAGCATCTTTAACGGTAAGTGCACCAAACTGGCTATTTCTAATTTCATCACTGGTACCAACAAAATCAATAGCAAAAGTATGATCAGCAGAGAATTGCTGCGACCAAACAATTGATTTAGCTGCAGCATAAAGCTCATCTTTATTATTCGCATCGCCTTCGCCGAGTTTTAGCAATATACGAGTTGATAAGCGTGAATGTAGACAGATGTGATATGCGTGCTCAATAGTTGAGGTAAAATACACACCTTCAGGCTTTTGAACAACTTGCTCAGCGTTCAGATCTTTAAGTTCTTGTGCCAGTAATATTTCTATGCCTGGAGAGGTTAATGCTAAAAATTGCTGCATAAAGGTTTTCCAATCTAATTTATGCCCGCGATTATAAACAAAGACACGCTGCACTTATAGGCATTTTACAAATTAGCGTAAACTATATAAACATTTGCTATTTATTTACCAGCATTTACCGCTAACAACCTTTGAGCGATTGAATTTCGAGCAATTAAGACTCAATAAACAAACGATAATGAAATAGATGCAATAAAAGCGAAAATTAATCTCAAAACAGGTTGCAAATCATCGAAGGTATCCTTATTATACGCCTCGCTTTCAGGCAAGCTCCACAGGACAAACCTTTAAGTATTCTTAAGTAGAATTAAAACAACTTGGCTTACCTACTTTATGTAGGTCATTCGGACGCGGGATGGAGCAGCCTGGTAGCTCGTCGGGCTCATAACCCGAAGGTCGTCAGTTCAAATCTGGCTCCCGCAACCAATTCTTAAGTTAGAATTAAAACAGCTTGGCTTTCCTACTCAATGTAGGTCATTCGGACGCGGGATGGAGCAGCCTGGTAGCTCGTCGGGCTCATAACCCGAAGGTCGTCAGTTCAAATCTGGCTCCCGCAACCAATTCTTAAGTTAGAATTAAAACAGCTTGGCTTTCCTACTCAATGTAGGTCATTCGGACGCGGGATGGAGCAGCCTGGTAGCTCGTCGGGCTCATAACCCGAAGGTCGTCAGTTCAAATCTGGCTCCCGCAACCAACTCTTCTAAAGAGAACCAAACCCTTCAGGCCTTCCTAGTTTCTTATAATAACAAGTAACAAATCAATATAGTGCTGAGCATGCGATAAAAACTCGTCAGTTCACTCTCTTCAAAAATAGCGACTCCCGCAACCAATTTTTCTAAAGAGAACTAAAACCTTCAGGCCTTCCTAGTTTCTTATAATAACAATTAACAAATCAATATAGTGCTGAGCATGCGATAAAAACTCGTCAGTTCACTCTCTTCAAAAATAGCGGCTCCCGAAACCAATTCTTCTAAAGAGAACTAAAATCTTTAGGCCTTCCTAGTTTCTTACAATAACAATTAACAAATCAATATAGTGCTGAGCATGCGATAAAAACTCGTCAGTTCACTCTCTTGAAAAATAGCGGCTCACGCAACCAACTTACATGTCAAAAAACATATCAAAAACCAATGTTGTCGAATATTAGATATCAGCTAAGTGTGGCAATGCCGTGAAGGCCCCTTTTTTCTGACATGTAAACGCACCGCAGTTGGCACCAAATAACACCGCAGAAGAAACGTGTTCACGTTGCTCAATAATTTCATATAATGAATCTATATTTTCATCATCTCCCACAGATTTGACGAGCGAAAATAGAAAACCTGAAATAAAGCTATCACCTGCTCCAGTAGTATCAACGGGAGCTATTTTAGGTACTTCAAGCATTATAGAAAAACTAGCGCAAGTTACTTGTACAGGGTTTGGACCATCAGTGATAACAATAAGTTTAGCACCAAGAAGTAGTAATTGTTGCACATAAAAATTAGCATCAACTTGCTTTATTTTTGCTAAGTATTCAGCTTCGTCTTTACTCAACTTGACTACATCGCTTGCTTCGATACATGCTTCGACTCGGGACAGTAATAGGGATAAGTCTTGCCAAAGCTGTTGACGTAAATTTACATCAAAGCTAATTAATACGTTATTTCTTTTAGCCTTTCTTATCGCGTAAAGTGTATCGCTGTACATTCGATGGCTTGTTAATGTATTTGAACAAAAATGAAAAAAACCAATATTTTGCCAGTTAATTTTATCAACTTGAGATATGCCATATTGCATGTCGGCAGTATTATGTCGATAGAAATTAAATGTTCTTTCACCATAAGAGTCTAAGCTAACTAATACTAATGCGGTATTTGCGCCTTCTATTCTTTGAACGAAATCAGTATTAACACCTTCATTTTCTAGCGATTTCATAAGCATGCTACCAAAGTTGTCTTCGCTAATACCTCCAGCAAAGTGTGCTGTTCCACCTAACTTAGCAAAGGCTACTGCGACATTGGCAGGCGCACCTCCAGCTAACGGAATATAACTTGAATCATTGACTGACGTTGGCAAAAAATCGACCAACACTTCGCCATAACTGAGTAATGAAAACATAGATCCACCTTGAAAAAAAAGCCCATATAAAATGGGCTTGTTCATACTGTACTGTTATTTACGTTGTTAATGACAAATTAAAAGTCATATTTAAGCGTAATACTACTTGTTCTGCCGTTAATCGTTCTTGCTCTGATAATATCATTCGCAGGAATGTTACCTTCTTCAGCTTCTGTTATACCAGTAGTGTCAAATAGGTTATTAACATTTAAAGCTATGCTAAATGTGTCTGAAAGGTAATATTGAGCGAAGGCATTTACTTGTGTGTAGCCATCAAATTTAAGGATATCGTCTGCACTTTGATCTCCACCATCTTGCGCATAAGCTTCTGAGGTACCTATTAAGCTTAGGCCAGCAGAGCCTTGTTCAAAGTTATAGCGGGTAGTTAGTGAATATACAAAGTCAGCTTGTCTTCTTGGTGTATTTCCCACTGAGGCTGCATTTACACCATCTTTGGTAATTTCTGCATCAGTCCAAGTAACATTACCTCGAATGTCAAAATCACCGATGTAATAAGCACTTTCTAACTCAAGACCATATGATTCATATACACGGTCAAAGAATTTTTGGCTTGTTGCTTCAAAATTTTGTTCTTGTGTTTCAGCAAAGAAAGCCGTCGCAAATACCGATAGTTTATCTTGGCGAAACTTAATACCAGCTTCGAACTGATCAACTTCATCAACAGCATCTTCATCGGCTACTGAGCCATCAGCTGCAATTTTGCCAAAAGCTAAACGGTCAGCATTAGCGGTACCGCCATGACTTAGTCGGCCAAAAACAGCTAAATCGTCATTGACAATGTAGTTAACACCAACTGAGTAAGATGTGTAACTCCAATCATAATTAACAATAGAAGCCGCACTATTGTTTACTGAAGATACACTCATTTCAGGCACTGATATTTCGCCGTCTCTGTTCATGTCTATTTCAGATTGCACTGCACCAGCATATGTACCTGTGGCTTCACCACTGTCATGACGAACACTTGCATCGATAGTAAAATCACCAAAAACTGAGTTAATGGCAATATAAGGTGCTGTTACATCATATTGAAGGTCATAGTTACGCGTACAACAGTTGTCCCACGCTGGAACTCCATAAGCAATTAAACCACTATCAGAAAAGCTTGTACCGTCAGCCGCTGCAACATTAACAAGTGCTGCGTTGTCGCCTTTAACTTCTGATAAATAAGAATTCCAAAGCCATGATTGCTCGATATTTTGTAATGACTTGTAATAACCAAAAGTAATGTTGGTATCACCAATAGTTTTTAAGATTTTTAAGTCATTAACCATAAAATCTAAGTTGCTCATTTCAACATCAAAGGTATGAATACGCATTAAGTTAGCGCCAGTATAAGCACTACCTTGTTGGGGCCCATTAGCATAAGTCAATTGCGCGCCGCTACCCGCTATGCTATCAGCAAGTGTTTGGCTATCTTGAATGCTTTCTGGAAATGGCGAGGTGAAACTGCCTTTCGTGCTTGACGTTCTAAATCTATTTTCAATCGACCAGTCATTACCTAAGTCAAATACAGCCTCTAAACCAACAGAGTCAACTGTTGGGTTCATACCATCACGCATATCTGCACGACGAAGATTACCATCACCATCAGTGCTTAATATTGAGGTAAAGTATGCTGAATGAGGCGTATCATATGAAGGGTCGAAACTACCCACCGACTTGCCATTTGAACTAGCTGGCATGGGCAAGTAAGCAATGGTTTTATCATCCAAATGCTTGTAATAAAGTCTCACGTAACCTTTATCAAATTCTTTCGTAATATTAGCTTTAATTTGTCCGCCTTTATTACCAGTGTAACCCGCTTCCCTTGGGCCTTCGCCTTGACGATAAAAGCCACCAAGATGGAAATACATGCTGTCGTTTAGCTCACCGCCAAACTCAAAATCTGTACGGGTATGATCGTAATCTAAACCAATAGTTGTCGCTATGCTGCCAGAATCAGACTCACCTGTTTTACTAATAATATTAATGATGCCGCCCGGAGCATTTGTGGCGAGAGTAGAAGCGGAACCACCCCGAATTGATTCGATTGATGACATTGTGCTATCGAGTCTAAGAAAAATATCGGCATTACCAAAGGCTATGTCACCAAATTGTAAAATAGGTAATCCATCTTCTTGTAATTGTAAAAATTTTGCGCCCCCAGCTGCCACAGGAAGACCACGTACAGCAATATTTGCGTTACCTTCACCACCAGAAGACTCAGAGCGAATACCTGGGATTGATCTAAAAGCTTCAGCTGAACTTCTTGGTGTTGTTACTTCAATTTGATCAGCAGACAAGCTACTTACTGATACACTTGATGCCATAACAGTAGAGCCTTTACCTGCAGCACCTGTTATAACTATTCGTTCAAAATCTAAGCCCTTTTTTTCTACTGCGGCTTCATCGGTTATTTCTGCGGCACTTAAGCTTGAGCATATAGCTAAAGTTAATGTGCTCAATAGTAATTTTTTATATGTGAACTGTTGCATTTGGTCACCCCATGTCGCTTTTATAGTATGTTTTTAATTATTAAAATAGTTATGTTTGATACTGCAATCAACTTAATCGATTAAGATTAATTATTATTTAAAATATGATTACTTTGCAAGCACTTTTTAAATTTAATGAATTTATTCTTATTATTTATTGATAACTAAGATGATTTTAGATAGAACAACTAGCAGCTATTGCTAGTATATTAGCTGTAGATAAATTTTGAATAGCTATACGCCGTAACTCAGTATTTGCCTGGTGAGCTTATTCCAATAAAGTGCTTCTGCTATACCAGCTTATTGATTGCTTAAGCTGTTAACGAATAAAGGGCTTAAGTAAATTTTCACTTATGCCCTTTATATTAAATAGCTTAGCTGCGACGCTCAGCTAAATCACATTCAATTTGTGTTAATTGAGCCCGATCAACTTTATAGAAAAGTATTAACACGGCTCCCAGCAAAAAGAATACGGCGGGCAATATGTTAAACATATAACGAATACCTTCAATTGATTCAGGTGTTTGGGTTTGATTAGCAACAAAGCCAAATGCAGCAAGAATAAAACCCGGTAATGCACCACCTACCGCTGAGCCAAACTTCAATGAAAACATAGAAGCTGACACCGTTAAACCTGCGCTATTGTTACCTGTTTTCCATTCTCCGTACTCTACACAATCTGTATACATGGTGAATAACAAGGTAATTGCAATACCAAAGGTAATAATCCCTAGGGTGTGTACTATAGTCGTAAGTGCGACATTATCTGGTGAGATTGTAAAACCAAAAAACAATAATATTGCATGGGAAAAATTAGTAACAAACATTAATTTATGTTTCTCAAAGCGTGCGACTAGCATAGGGGTAATAAGAGCACCAAATAGCTGACCTAGTAAACCACATGAAATAATAAATGTGGTCTGGTCCATCCACAAAAACACATTACTTCCGTCGTCATTCATATAGTATTTTGTGTAATAAGCGATTGACGCAAAACGTGCAACTAAACCAACTACAACAAAAACCCCAGTGCCAACCAGTATCAGCCAAGACTTGTTCTTCAGTAAGGTCGACAGATCATCTTTAATACTAGCCTCATGCTTTTTAGGCATTACTCTTTCTCTGGTGACTGCAAAAGTAAACCAAAAAACAGCAATGGAAAGCACTGCAAATAAAATGATAGTTAAGCGAAAGCCAAGTAGTTCATCGCCAGCACCTAAAAACTCAACTAAAGGCTTAGCGGAGGCTCCAACCACTAACGACCCTATGGAGGCAAAAATAAATCTAAATTGTGCTGCCTTAGTCCGTTCGCCTGATTCAGGATGAATAACTGCCATGAGCCCAGAATAAGGAACATTAATCGCGGTATATGCGAGCATGACCAATGAATAAGATACATAGGCAAAAATTAATTTACCTGTGCTGCCAAGTTCAGGACCTAAGAATAAAAGGTAACCAAGCAATGCATAAGGGATGGCCATCCAAAGCAAGTAAGGTCGGTACTTGCCCCACTTAGAGGTTGTGCGATCTGCAAGTAAGCCCATAGCAGGATCACTAACGGCATCAATTACTTTAGTCACCAATAACATGGTTGCTGCCGCAGCAGCAGAAATACCGTACACATCCGTGTAATAATAAAGCAGGAACAGCGCAAAGAACCCCATATAGAAGTTTGAAGCCATATCCCCCATGCCATAACCTACCTTTTCTTTAAAAGATAATGGCTCCGTATTAAATTTTGTTGTCATAATTATAATTCCCCAAACTAAACAACACTCTAAATAAAGGTTAACCACACAGTTAACGCTTTAAAGTGTATATTTGACCCTGCAATACGATTAATTATTATTGTTGATGTTTTTTTAAGTTAATTAAGCCACCATTTTAAAGCGTTTTATTAAAATAATAGCTAAAAAATTAACATCTTATTCAATGCGTATTCAATTCTTATTGTCTTAACAACTTAAAGAGTAAAAATTATTCTTGATTAAAGTTGCATAGTATATAAACATAAGGCTTAATCGATTAAGATGCAACTTAAAATTAAATGGTAAAGTTATGAAAAATAATGTTCAGCTAATCACCTACATTGATAGGTTAACCGGTTCAGATACTAAAACATTACACAATATTTTAAATGATCAACTGGCAGATTTATTCTCTGGCATTCATTTATTACCATTTTATTACCCTATTGACGGAAGTGACGCAGGTTTCGACCCGATAGAGCACACCCAAGTTGACAGCCGATTAGGTAATTGGAGCGATATAAAAGCATTAGGTGAAGGACATGAGTTAATGGCTGACCTTATCGTTAATCATATGTCGGCTAAGTCTAAGGAGTTTCAAAATGTATTACAGTATGGTAAAGAGTCTCCATATTGGGATCTGTTTTTAACAAAAGACAAAGTGTTCCCTAACGGCTTAAGTAAGAGTGATACAGACAAAATATACCGCCCTAGACCAGGCAGTTGCTTTACCAACTTTGCGTTACCCAATAATGAAAGTGCCGACTTTTGGACAACGTTTACTGATAATCAAATAGATATAGATATTACATCGAACAAAGGTAAAGAATATTTAAATCGTATTTTAAAAACATTTTCTGAAAATAATATTAAGATGATCCGCTTAGATGCGGCGGGTTATGCGCTTAAAAAAGCAGGAACCAGTTGCTTTATGCTAGATGAAACGTTTCAGTTCATTGATGAGCTAAGTAAAGCCGCAAATGATTTAGGCATTGAAACACTAGTAGAAATTCACTCTTATTATCAAACTCAAATTGAAATTGCACAGCGCGTTGATCGAGTTTATGACTTTGCTTTACCGCCTTTAGTGTTACATAGCATTTTTACTAAAGACTTTACTGCACTAACAAAATGGTTAAATATTTCACCCCAAAATTGTATTACCGTGTTAGATACTCACGATGGCATTGGTATCATTGATGTGGGCCCTATGAATGGAAAGCCTGGCCTACTCAATAATGATGAAATTGATAATCTCGTGGAAACTATTCATGTAAACAGCGCTGGTGAAAGCCAAAAAGCAACAGGTGCCGCTGCAAGTAATGTCGATTTATATCAAGTAAATTGTACCTATTACGATGCACTTGGCCAAAGTGACTTTGACTATTTAGTTGCCAGAGCTATTCAGTTTTTTGCACCAGGAACACCACAGGTATATTACGCAGGTTTATTGGCTGAGAAGAATGCCATGGAATTATTAGCAAACTCGAATGTTGGTAGAGATATAAATCGTCCATACCTTGATAGTGCCGATATTGAAGCAGCACTAAAAAAACCATTTACCAAAGCGATGATCGAACTTATTCAATTACGCAATAATTGTGCGGCTTTTAATGGTGATTTTTCGATTGTCAGTGAAAAATCGACATTAAAAATGTCTTGGAAAAATGAAAAACAGAACATTACGTTAGTGGTTGATTTAGTTGAAAATAATTCACATATTGAAATAAATAAAGATAACAGCTCTCGTACTATCAGTTTAAATAACCTGTTAAAGTTGTCTTAAGTAATGATGTATTACATATAATGCCAAATAGATAATAATACAGCGTTTTTTATATCGTAAAATCAGTAGTATACTAATCAACAGCTCAATAGTTGCTGGTTTTTTATTAAAATAACGGTAAAAGGTAAACATGACTAACAAGAAAGTTTGGACGCTTAAAAGTGTTGCTAAAGAACTCGGTGTATCAAATGCCACCGTTTCAAATGCATTTAATAGACCTGACCAACTCTCCAAAAATAAACGCATTGATATTCTTGAGTCGTGCAAAAAACTGGGATATTCAGGTCCAAATAAAGCAGCCCAATCGTTAAGAAAAGGTCAGTTTAATATTGTAGCTTTGGTGTTGCCAGACAGCCTTGAATATATGGTAACAGACCCGGTAGCAAGTGACTTTGTGAAAGGGGTTTCGTCGGTTTTAGAGAAAAATAAAGTTCACTTACTTTTGTTTTCAGGTATCTCAGATAACATTAATACTGTTGCTGATTTTGTTGATGGCTTTATTTGTTATGGCTCACCTAGAAACCCTGAATTAATAGAACAGCTAAAAGTAACCTCGAAAAAAGTTGTCACTGCCGATTTTGATATAGACCGTAATGCCTCTGTTGGAATAGACAATGAAAAAGCGGCTTATGAGATTGCAAAACTGGCCATTAAATCAACTGATGATGAAGTTGCTATTTTAGGCTTAAGGCTACTAGAGTCTGATCTAACGTGTCGTGTATATGAATTACCTACGACGAGTAATGCCTTGTGTTCTATCTCTCATCAACGTTTAAATGGTTACAGACAAGCACTTAAAGATTCGAATGTTAATTTAAGATCGGATCGTGTATGGAACCTTCCTAAAAGTAACCATCACTTTGCATTAATTGCGGCTAGAGAAGCGCTAACATCAACCCCCCGTCCTAATGTTTTACTTTGTATGAGTGATATTATTGCCTTGGCGGCAGTTAAAGAAATTCATGCAATGGGTCTTAAGATACCTGAAGATATTAGAGTGGTTGGCTTTGACGGCATTGATGAGGCTTTACGCTCAACACTACCCATAACTACTGTGCATCAAAATAGTGAAGAAAAAGGCATTAAAGCTGCTGAACTATTTATTAATAGAGCTACTAACTCAGTTGTAATTTCTTATCACATAGAACATGGTGAAAGTTGCTGATCGGCTATTTATTACTCCGCCTTTGATGTTGTGAATTAAAGCGGTAGTCTCGCGCTAATTTTATAATTTGAGATATGAACGTTATTGCTAGGTTAATTGTCTGTGATCTTCCCCCGATAAAACGGACACATTTATTTTCACGCAGCCAGTGTTTCATATTCAACTGGCGAACAGACCCTGTAACACATTTTGTGTAATTGCCAAGCGTTGCACGCAACTGCCCATCTGTTTTATAAACATTACCACGAATCACTTCCGTCTTCATTGAATGAAAAAATGATTCCATATGCGCATTATCAGTACACTTTCCTGCGCGACTTAAGCTATGTGTTATATCATGTCGCTGTAATACTTTTTGATACACTTGCCCACGATATTCAACGCCTCTATCAGTATGAAGCATTAAATCTCCAGACGGTTTTCGCTTTTTAAGCGCATTTTGTAATGTCCGTTTCGTTACGTGTGCTGTTCTATTTTGATCTAAACTCCAGCTAATAATACGCCGTGAATATAAATCCATTATTACCGACAAATAACGCCAGACTCCTTTGACTTTTAAATACGTCACGTCAGCAACCCAAACTTTATCTACGGCTAATGGGACATCACCATCAGGACGCAAGTTATCGCCTGTCGCCAGATAACGTTTTAAACCAGCCGAACGTGTTGTTACTTTCATGACTCTAGCAACCAGCCCAAGCCCACGGTACAAGCGTTCAACGCGTTTCTTACCGATATTATATCCTTGCTTTTGTAACGCCTTAAAAATACGAGGACTGCCATATCGACCTTTATGCTCAGAGAATAGGTGAAGAATTTTTTGTTTCAATTCACTATCGACTATCGCCCTTTTACTCGGTTGTCGTTCTCGCCAATCATAATATCCACTTTTAGACACACCAAAGAAATCTAATAATTTAACAACTTTTATGTCTGCTCTGAGCTTTTCAATGAATCGATATCGGCCTGATGTTCCTCGGCAAGAAACCGTTGCCACTTTTTTAGAATGTACAACTCCTCCTTAAGCTGCTTATTCTCTCGTTCAAGTTTTTGTTCTTTAGTCAGTACTTTTTTTATTTTAGATTGACCAGCTACTTTTTTACGTTTATCAGCCACAATGATTCCTTCACGATATTCTTTTCGCCATCGTGACAGCATAAATGGGTGTATGTCGAGCTTTTCAGCGACTGATTTAATGGTAACGCCAACAACATAACTTAGTTGAACAGCATTAACTTTGAATTCATTTGAGTACTTCCAAGTTCGTCTTGGATTGTTGTATTTTGGCATGAGACACCTCATCTTAGTTAGATTTTGGTGTCCGTTTTAGAGGGGGAAGATCATTATCCTTGTTTAACAGCTTGTTAGGTTGTTTTTTGCACCACTTTTTTTGCATGATTTAGTAAAAATAAAACCAGTAATCCAAACAATAAATAAAGAAAAGTAAGATCTTTATAACCATTGTTCCAATGCCATTGGTTACCCTCTGGTGTATATAAGTTGAACATAATTCCAGAGAGCGTAAATATTATCAGTGACACTTTAAAAGACAACAGAAAAATTTTCGATAAGAAAAATGTGAGTAAAGCGCAAGCTATGCCCAAAATAGAAAAATGAAACCACATAGTACTAATATATTCTGCGTTAACATCTGAACCGAATTGAGGTAAATAAGTAGCATACCCGTAAATCATAATCAATTGGTCGAATATTAGGCAAACTATAAATAGAACCAAAACTTTCAGCGTGTAAAATGCCGACATAATCACCTAGACATAATGACTCCCCACGAGGTACTAGCCTCCAAATTCGTGGGTCAGTAAAACCAGAGCCATAATTAGTGTGTTAAACAACTAAAACTGGAGGCTAGCATGAGTAAAGATAACATAGTTTTTATTGGATTAGATACCCATAAAGAAACCTGTGGGGTCAGGTTCGTTGAAAGTAGTCTCAATTGAATAAACAGAATTATGAATTAGACTTTATATACCCAAAGAATGTAAAGGAATACAAAATGGCTCGTCTACCTCGACTATCCATCGTTGGCTGTCCTCAGCACATAATTCAACGAGGCAATAATCGCCAAGCGTGTTTCTTTGCTGAGCAGGATTACACCGTTTATTTAGATAAACTCAAAGATTCCGCTACTAAGCATAATGTTTCCATTCATGCATTTGTTCTAATGACTAACCATGTTCATTTATTAATGACAGCTCCTTCGGTTGATGGCATCAGTCAAGTTATGCAAAATTTAGGAAGATATTACGTAAGGTATGTAAATCAAACCTATCAGCGAACAGGAACATTGTGGGAAGGTCGTTTTAAATCGACGTTAGTAGACACTGAAAGTTACCTATTAACTCTATATCGTTACATCGAATTGAACCCTGTTAGAGCTAGGATGGTTGAACATCCGGCTGCGTATCCATGGTCAAGTTATCAAGGTAATGCGGGCGATAGCAATATTGCACTACTGACACCCCACCCTTTGTATTTGGCATTAGGAAATACTCAAGCGGAAAGAAAGTCTGCTTACCAAAGCCTTTTTCTTTCACATCTATCTGAAAATACAATTCAGGCTATTCGCGATGCAACAAATAAGGCATGGGCGTTAGGTGATGATTCGTTTATTGAACAGGTTGCTAATACCTTATCTAGAAGAGCCAAGCCACTACCACAAGGCGGTGATAGGAGATCTAAAGCGTTCAACTCATCCAAACCTAAGTGACTTTTATTTTTCAGCGAACCTGACCCCGCAGGTTGTGACCCCGCAGGTTGTTAAAC
Source organism: Cognaticolwellia aestuarii (assembly GCF_002000025.1). Lineage (GTDB taxonomy): Bacteria > Pseudomonadota > Gammaproteobacteria > Enterobacterales > Alteromonadaceae > Cognaticolwellia > Cognaticolwellia aestuarii. The sequence goes on along the minus strand of NZ_MUZV01000002.1, from coordinate 346,282 downwards.
TTTGCAATGACAGTGATACAATGGGTAATTACATCAACTAAGTTACCAAACCTGCCGTTCATATAACTAAATTGGCGTAACTTTTTTGCCCATAGTTGACGTAACTATATAAAAATAATATTGTATCGAATCTATCAAGGACTGCTTTAAAATCGTCTTTATTTTATTAACATTCACGGATGATAGATGATGTAAAGCTAACATTGAAGTGGACAAATCATATTTGTTAGCGCTTTTGTGTTTAACTACTATATAGTAGCACCCAGTTAAATTCAGCTATGCAGATTTATAACAAATAAAAAAATACTAATGGAGTAGACATGCGATTAAATCCCCTATTATCAAAGCTTTTCGCTAGCTTAGCTGTTGTAAGTTTTCTCTCTGCCTGTGGCGGTGGTAGTGAGAAAAAAGAAGAGACTACAGAAGAACTATTTACCTTAACTATTTCGGGGCCTGACTCTGTATATTCGTGGCAACCCATTGATGTTTCCGTTATTTCTAACAAGCCTGAAGCAGAGTACTTTTGCCAATGGTCTTACGATCGATTGACGTGGTTTAGACCTTCAAATAATGAGTGTTCTTATACTCCAAAGGAAGTAACAGAAAATACAGTCATAACTGTAGAAGTAAATGCCTTTTACCAAGGCGAAGAAATTACTTTTGAGCAAGATATTGATATTAACTATCAATATCATTTAAACCATAATCAAAGAGTTGTCGCTAACAACGTGTTGCTAGTACAAAATCAAATGATTAATCTAGCGGATACTAGCTTTGATTTAGCTGAAAAAATAGCTGACTCTCCTGAAAATCAAACTCTAGGCTGTGGAGCAGAAGGTAATTATCAGGTTAGTTTTTATGATAATAACACTGATCTTATTGTTTCCAGTGGTGATGAAATACATGTCGACTTTCAATCTTGTTTTTTAAAGTCGATGGATGCGATGGTAAATGGCCAACTGGACATTAATATCGGTCAAGTTTCAGAAACAGGACAACCAGATGAAATTGAAGTAACACTTACTGATTTAGCTATTAATGTTGGCAGCTTTTATCAAGTTGAAGAGATAATTGCTAGTGGAAAGCTTGCTGGTGCCAGATCACGCACTGACATACAAACCATAACACGTTTAAATAGCACTGAATTAGATTTCGATTCTGCAGATAAGCAGCCATTACATATAACGGATGTGGCTACTGAGAAAATTGAAAACTACGAGACAGCTCAAATTCAATTACAACTGTCGGGTAATATTGAGCAAAAATCAACCTCTGCTTTTTATTCAGTAGCATACCTATCACCTCTAAATGCTCCTTTTGGTGCTTTCCCAACTTCAGGGGAGATAATAATTACGAATACAGAAAATATTGACGATGTTTTGTTAATTAATACTACCGATTCATATATGCATGGACAGGTATTTCAACTTGTTGATAATGGGCAAGAGGCGATAATCCTTAACGCAGAACATTATAATGGCAATGCAACTTATCAGTTATCTGCTCTTGACGAAATTTACATTAAAAATTATCAAGAACAAGATCTCCGTCTGCTAGGCATAAACTCACCAAAAGATGACTTTGAAGTAATGGATTCTTTTACCTTTATATTATCTCAGCCAATAAGTTCGATAGAAGGTCAAATGCATTTTGCAAATATGACGAATGGGTTTCATCAGACATCAGGGGCGACTGTGTTTAGTGGTTCAAAAATAACGGGAACACCCAATGAACTTTTACAGGCAGCTAGTGAATACAGTATCAGCTTACCCGCTATTACCAGCCAAACAGGCGCAAGTAAACGCGCCTTTGGTTTGTCCAAAAACGTTCTCATATCGAACAATATTGTGCCTGTGATTTCTCTTTCACAAGGGTATTTTAGTGAGTTGAGTACACCAGTTTTGTCTGCCAGACAAAGTGCATTTAAGAAAGGTACAGAATTTAGTTACTTGTGGCAGACTACTGATAATCTTAACGTGATTTTTGACACAGAAAATGCGGTTGAAACAGAAATTCAAATAGGCTCAGACGTAAACCAAGATATTAATTTACAACTTACTATTACCAATGATCTTGGAAATCGGGCCATTACAGAAAAGCCACTTAGATACCTTGATATTAATGCTTCTTACATGCTGATTATAGGGTCCCAGGAAAGTTATGTCGCGGAGGGAGAATCATGGCCACTTAATGATAAAGATGGCGAATTTACTTTATCGACTAAACCATATGAAGAAGCAGAAAAAACTCGCTCCTTCATATCTGTAAATTATCAGGGGCTTGATAGTTGGGACTTAAAAGTAGAGGCACCAACAGGGACTAACTTAACAATTGGTAGATATGAAGGTGCTACCCGATACCCGTTTCAGAATGAAGATGTGGCTGGCTTGTCTTTTGGTGGTCAACATCGTGGCTGTAACATTAGTTTCAGTGATTTTGAAATCTATGAAATAGCATTTGACAGTGATATGAATTTGACCAAACTAGCACTAGATTTTGATCTTGCATGCGAACAATCGGGTAGAGAGCGACTTCAGGGCACCGTTAGAATTAACTCAGGCTACCCTATGGTTTTAAACTAACCTGATAAAACCACAAAGTTTCTGATTTTTTTGTCAGAAACTTTGTAGTGATCATACCTTAACTATTATTAATTATTAGAAAATATAGCAATACAAGTAACCCGCTCCGATGGCCATGGATAATATTATTGTTAGAAATGCGATGATCATTTGGTTTTTGAATATCGATTTTAATAATATCACTTCGGTTAAACTAGCCCCTGCACTGCCTATTATTAACGCCATATCAGCCCCAAGGCCCATACCTTTTGCCGCCAAAGCTGCACTTAAAGGGATGACTGTTTCAGCCCTAATATATAAAGGGATACCGATCACTGCTGCAATTGGCACAGCAAAGGGGGTATTTTCGCTCGCTACTTTAGCTATAAACTCTGTTGGCATAAATCCGTAAATCACTGAGCCTAATGCGATACCGCCGATTAAATACGGTAAAACACTTTTAAAATCTGACCATGTACTCAGCCAAATTTTAGTCCATTGACTCACCGGTTTGCTATTGCTAGCACATCCGCTTGAACAGCTCTTTTTTCAGGAGCAATGTAGGCTTTAGGTTTAATGTATTTTTCAAAGCCTAATTTTTCTAATAAATAACCGGCAATAATTGAAACACTCATAGCAACAGTAAAATAGAATATCGTTACTTTTAAGCCAAAGGTTACGGCGAATAAGCCAATAATGATCGGATTAAGTAACGGGCTAGCAAATAAAAATACCATCATAGTGCCAAAACCGGCTTTCGCCCTAAGTAACCCTTTCAAAAAGGTATAGTTGAGCAAGAGAAAAAAGGGGTAATTGCCCCAAGAAACCCAGCAATAATATAGCCTTTACCGTTCTTGCTACTCAGTATATTTTGTATTTTACTTGGCGGAATATACTGCTGCAGCACTCCAACAATGTAACTAATAAGCAAAAATAATACAGTTAGCTCTACCGCTAAAAAAGCAAACATATTTAAAGTATCAAATACCATTTTCTGTTTAATAATCATTTTAACAATCCATCAGTTCCGTATTTCTCGTTTTGTCGAATTACATGGTTGCAGCTTTTCATGTCAACATATTTCCAGTAATACCGAATTATATATAAATTTGATCTATTAAGAGAAAGCAGCGTGGATATAGAAATTATTGCCAAAGCGTTTAAAGAATTAGGCCACACACGATTAGCCATTTTTAAACGCTTAGTAAAATCAGGCGAACAAGGAATAGCTGTGGGTATAGTGCAGGAAGAATTACAAATTCCAGGTTCAACATTATCCCACCATATTTCAAGCTTGGCTTCTGCCGGTTTAATTAAACAACGCCGTGAAGGACGGGTACTTTATTGTGTAGTAGAATATGAAAAACTACTTTCTGTCATTGCATTTCTGCAAGATGAATGCTGTATTGATGAGCAATAAGCCTTTTTTAAAAGCTGTCATTTGAGTGAGTAGAGTAAACTCGCTAACGTTTGCTTTGAAGTGTTAAAGATACAATCGACTTACCAACCACTTTAATGGTTGTTTTGGTTATTTCTACATGTTGATGAGTGTATAGCTGTAGCAGAAGCGATGGATATTATTGGTGACACTCAATACAACGTTTCTCGTAATTTAAAAATGCTCTACAAAGCAGGATTACTAAATCACCAAAAAAAAGGTAAATGGGTATTTTATACGTTGCAAGAGCAGAATACTCCTCATTGCGAAGCGTTAATTAATTCGGTGCGTTTTTACCAGTTTAAAAAATAAATGGCTGTTACATGTCTACCACTTAACAAGAAATAGCATGCAAATAGATGTTGAAAAATATATCAAATATTACAATGCTGACCGACTGCATACGACACTAAATGATATGTCGCCGATTGAGTTCGAAAATGTAAAAGAAAAGTGTGCGTCATGACTTGATCAGATCATCATAAAAACGAAATATTGAAATGTCCACTTTCGTATCTTACAAGACAAAAACTTCACTCAGACTCATTTGATGATTGCTAATCTCAAACATTATACGCAGTCACAAATGCATCACTATCAATACAAACCGAATACATTTTTCAAGTAAGCAATATCAATTAATTGAACTGGCCGTAAATGCACTTCTCCTTGAGCTAAGCCGATAAGATTAAAATTACTTTTCTTAACTCTACCCGAAAATACAATAACGGTAAGCATCATCTATAAACATCGCATACAAATTACAAATTTATCTATATAAAAGGCAAAACACAGCTTAAGATAAGGTAATATAAGGCCAAACTTTACAAAAAGCTGAATAGCTAAGAACTTAGAGATTATTTTTTGATGAGCGAAAACTTTACTCACATTAATGCCGACGGTAATGCTCATATGGTTGATGTTACTGAAAAAAATATCACCGAGCGCACCGCAATTGCCAGAGCCTATATTGAAATGTCATCAACAACATTAGCGATGATTGTTCAAGGTAAGCACCACAAAGGTGATGTATTTGCTACCGCAAGAATTGCAGGGATTATGGCGGCTAAAAAAACCAGTGAGCTTATCCCGCTTTGCCATCCACTCATGCTAACTAAAATAGAAGTCGATATAGTGGCACAACCTGAGCAAAACCGTGTCGAGATCACCGCGCTTTGCAAGCTTTCAGGTAAAACCGGCGTAGAGATGGAGGCATTGACCGCAGCCTCAACCGCCGCTTTAACTATTTATGACATGTGCAAAGCCGTACAAAAAGACATGATTATCACTAATATTCACCTCTGTGAAAAACATGGCGGAAAATCGGGTAGCTACTTACACGATGTTGAAACCAAATAAAGGAGTTAGCAATGATAAAAGTATTATTTTTTGCTCGCTTACGTGAACAGTTATCAACAGATAGTTTACAGATACAACTAAGCGACAATATGACCACAGATACCATTCGACAACAATTAGCTGAAACTGACACCTTGTGGGCAAAAGTTATGAGCGCAGACAATTTACTTGTTGCTGTTAATCAGGAGGTTACTGATTGGACACAACAGATAAATGATGGCGATGAAGTCGCATTTTTCCCTCCTGTAACGGGAGGTTAACATGATTAAAGTACAACAAAGTGATTTTGTTGTTGCTGATGAATACCGTTATTTAGCAAATGATAATCAAGATGGTGCCGTTGTCACTTTTGTCGGTAAGGTTAGAGACTTTAATGAAGGTATTGATGTGCAAGGTTTATCCTTAGAGCATTACCCCGGTATGACCGAAAAAGTACTTAACGATATTGAAAAAAAAGCACGTGAGCACTGGCCATTAAACAAAGTCACCATTATTCACCGCTTTGGTGACTTAACACTTGGCGAACAAATTGTTTTTATTGGCGTGACTAGCCCGCATCGTAAAGCGGCATTTGCCGCCTGTGAGTTTCTTATCGACTTCTTAAAAACCCAAGCCCCCTTTTGGAAAAAAGAGTTAACGAGTGAAGGGAGCGTTTGGTTAGATGCTAAAAATAGTGATGACGATGCCTCACAACAATGGCAAGAAAAACTCAATGACTGAGCAAAATGACTGAGCTCAGTTATTTATAACAGTATAAAATAACGATGACACAACTAACAACAATAACGACAATACAACGACAACGAGATAATTCATGTTAAAAATCGGACGTTACCAGCACTTTAAAGGCAATTTTTACCAAGTTCTGCATATTGCTACCCACAGTGAAACCGAAGAAACTATGGTAGTTTACCAACCAGAATACGGTGAAAGAGCCATTTGGGTTAGGCCTTTAGCCATGTTTGACGAAACCATTGAAAGAGGTGGCAAAGTATTTAAACGCTTTCAATATGTAGGGGATAATACTTAATATTATCTAAAAGGAAATTGATAAAAACTTGACCTATAAGCCATTTCTTCTAGTATTTACTATTATTCGTTCTCCGACCTTAATAAATCAGAGCCTATTCTTATTAATCAGATCCCGATTCTTTATTTTCTTTTTAGGTGATAATTGAAATGTTCGATAATTTAAGTATCAAAATAAAATACTCAATTCCTTTAGCAATTGCACTTTTTTCATTAATAGCAATTACTTATGCTAACTATATGCTGACAGATAAACTTGAGCGTAACGCAAATTTTTTTCCTAATCAGTATATGCCAGCAATTAACTCCGTATTGAATGCTGACCGTGATCTATATCAAGCACGTGTCGCGGAAATTCAGATGGTAAATGCCCCCTCAATTGAGCAAAATTTTATCGATGATTTCCGCGAGAACGCACAGCAAGCTAAAGACAGATTTAACAACTACAGGGGGTTAATGAAGGACTACCCTGATATTTTAGCCTCATTAAACAATTTTGATACACTTTATAAAGTTTGGTTTGAAGAGGTTGAAAAAGTCATTGATGCTAAAAGCATCGGCGACGATAGTACCGCTAAACTGTTGATGAATAGTAGCTCAAAAACATCATTCTCTAATTTAAGGAAGCTTTACGATAAAGCAGGTGAAGGCGCGTTTATCAAAGCGAGCTTACTTCAAAGTGACATTGAAGAGTCAAATCGCTATTTCAAAATTGTGACTTTAATCATTGCTGCCATTATCATTTTTATTACCACAGCTTCAGCCTTTTATAGTCAACGACTTTTACTTTTAAGGTTAAGTGAGATTAAAAACGGCATTAATGACATTACATCAGGGGGTGGCGATTTAACTAATAAGGTAGTCATCAAGCAACAAGATGAAATAGGCGATCTTGGCACAGCTTTCAATCTATTTATTGAAAGCTTACGAGGCCTAATTTCAGACGTAAGAAATGACGTACTTACTTTAGCGACAAGTAGCACAAGCTTAAAAGAATCTGCGAAGAAAGGCCAAGATGTAGCTGATCAACAAAACAATGCATCAGACATGATTGTTAGCGCAGTTCACGAAATGAGTATGTCAACGAAAGAGCTCGCCAATATTGCCTTAAAGACCGCTGATGAAACTAAAGAAGCGATGGTTTTCTCTGCAGAAGGTGTTAACAAAATTGGCGCTTCAGTTAAACAAATCGAGCAGTTATACATCACCATTGAAAATGCTTCAACAGGAACAAAAAAATTATCAGAAGACTCTCATAATATTTCAGGGGTGTTAGATGTAATAAGAGGAATTGCAGAGCAAACAAACTTACTTGCCCTCAATGCGGCAATTGAAGCAGCTCGAGCTGGTGAATCTGGTCGTGGCTTTGCTGTTGTAGCTGACGAAGTTCGAAATTTAGCACAAAAAACCCAAGAATCCACAGACAGTATTCAAACTATGATCGAATCTCTCCAATCGGGTGTAGATAATGTTGTTAGCCATATCAGTGATGGATTTGAGAAAGTAACTAATACTGTCGACTTTTCCAAAGAAACTGAAGCATCACTAGAGAAAATTCTAAACAGCATTACAACAGTAAATGATATGTCAATTCAAACAGCCACGGCCACAGAGGAACAAACGGCTGTTACTGAGGACATCAATCGAAATTTACACGCCTTGAATGAACAAATAATAACAACAAAAGAAATCTCTACAGATACGTACAATGAATCTAATCAGATACAAAAATTAGCAAAAAATATTGAAGGTGGCGTAGGTCGGTTTAAAGTAAAATAATGGCGAGGTGTTAACTACATGAAAAGTTCAATCTTCTTGGTGATGATGCTGATTTCATACTCAATAATAGCTTCAGAGCAAGATGAACTTGTTTTTGCTACATACAACTCACCTCCTTATCAATACGTTGATAGTAATATAATTAAAGGCACAACGGTTAGCACTGTTCAATGCATATTCCACAAATTAAACCAAAAAACAACGCTAAGTTTTTACCCTTTAAAAAGAGCATTGCGCGAATTAAGTAAAAACAATATTGATGGCGTATTTCCTGTTCACGCTAATGATAAAACTAACCGAAAACACTCTTCACCAATCTCAATTGAAAAATGGTACTGGCTCACTAACTTCCCTTTAGAAGAAAGAAATACACTTGATGTGCTAAGTAATAAAACCATTGCCGTGGTAAACGGAAGTCCTGCACATGAATGGCTTTTAGAAACAAATTTAACAATTGGTACCTTAATCACAACTCGGGCACAATTATTAAAAATGTTCATTACGGGAAAAGTCGACGCCATCATTATTGATGACAACGAAGCTTATAGAGATTTTCAATTTCATCGCAAAATAGAATCGGTTGAACATTACTGGCGCTTTATCAAATTTGAATCACATCACCTTATTTTTTCTGATCAAGCAATGGTAAATAATCCAAAACTTATCGACAAATTTGACGAAAAAATTCCAGTTTGTAATCCCTTATCGTTAAAGTTGTCGCTAAATGAAAAGCAAGTTTTAAAAAAGTACTTAACACCATACTTATCAAAACTATATAACTACTTAACCTCAGCCCCTTCTATTACTGAGTTAAAAGAGGTATTTACCGCTGTAGAGCTTGATGGAATAGACGTTCAGTGGCAGAGCGAAGCTAAAAAGCGAGAAGGGACACTTTATAACTTTGTTTATAAATCGGCGTTAAGTCAGTTTTTAATTAATTTACAAAATAGTTCATCAACGGCAATTACCGAAATTATCGCAATTGATAGCGACGGTTATACTATTGGCTTGAGTAAAATAACCACCGACTTATACCAAGGAGATGAAGCTAAATTTTTAAATACCTACCCTGGCGGGCCTGGCTCGATATATATAAGTGATATTAACTACGATGAATCAACCCAAATATTTCAAAGCCAAGTTAGCTTTAGTGTCCCTAAAGAGATTTCGTCGCTAGGTGTTATTACTTTTGGTGTTAATGTCGAGAAAATAATTAAGTATCATGATCTTAATTAACTAAACCTTTAGCCAAAGCACTAATATAAAAATAATTGGTAATATACCCACAACTTCATCTATATTTTAACGCGAATAACCAACGCTGAATATCAACGCTGCCTAGTGAATGAACTGAGTGGTTAATCAAAAAATCATTTACAACTCAATCATATCATGTAAAAAATAATACTAACGACAATAAAAAAGAAACACATGACTATGAAAATAGCATTAAATGCTCAACAAGTAGCACCGAATTTATCAGCTAAATACATTTACCTTAGAGCAATAGAAACATCCGACTTTCCGGCGATAAAAGCTTACCGCCAAGATCCTGAAAACTGTCGTTATATTCGCCCTGCAGAAAGTGATGCTAAAACCATGGAAATTGTTGAGCAATTATCTCAACCTTGGCATTTTTCTGTTGGCCACTGGAACGGTTTAGCTATCTGTTTACAAAGTGATCACTCATTAGTTGGCGAAATAGCTTTTCGTATTGAAGATTGGCAGAACCAACGAGCAGAGTTAGGTTATCGCTTAAGTGGAGAAGTTGCAGGACAAGGCATAGGCACTGAGGCTGCAAATTTACTTGTCGATTACTTATTTCAAGAGCTCGGGTTCTTTAAACTGATGGCGAGATGTGATCCTAGAAATATTGCCTCTTTTCGTATTATGGAAAAATTAGGCTTTATTCGAGAAGCATTTTTCAAGCAACACTACCTTATAGGTGGCGAATGGACAGACCAATATGATTACGGTTTGTTATTCAATACTTGGTTAGCAAGACATCATCATAAAACGAGTACAAATCATTATTCGTGATCAACCGTTAAAATTATTTTACCGACATTCTGGTTATCTAACATGACTTGGTGTGCGCGTTCCACCTCTTGCCAAGCAAATTGCTGATAAATAACCGGCTTCAATTTCTCTTGCACAAGGCATGAATAAAAGTTTTGTGTAAATGCTTTAATTAACTGTGTTTTATAGTCATCAGTTCGGCTACGTAATGTTGTCGCATGAATATTTACCCGTTTAGCGAGCATTTTACCGACGTCAATTTTTTCAGCAAAGCGCCCACCCAGTAATGAAATAATCACGATATGTCCATCTAGCGCACAAACATCGATATTTCTACTAACGTATTCACCGGCTACCACATCTAAAATAACATCATAGCTACGCTTTTGCTGTTTGCTCCAAGCAACAAAATCAGTGCGTTGGTAATTTATTGTTTCATCAGCACCTAACGTTTTACACATTGCGGCTTTATCATCATTGCCCACAGTAACACTGACATGACAACCAAGAGACTTTGCCAATTGAATAGCTGCAGTACCGACACCGCTGGCACCTGCATGTATCAGCACTTGGCTATTCGGCTGTAAATCAGCAATGCTAAATAAGCATTGATAAGCCGTTAAATAAGCTTCAGCTATTGCTGCACCTTCAACATAATCTAAATCTTCAGGTAACTTGATCAAATGTTCGGTTTTAACTTTTACATACTCGGCATAAGCGCCACCGGGCACAATAGCAAAAACCTGATCACCAACATGCCAGTTTTCTTGCTCGCCCCCAAGCGCAGCAATATCACCACAAGCCTCAATGCCCAATATGGTTGACTCACCTGGTGGAGGTGGATATTGACCTTGCTTTTGCAGAATATCGGCGCGATTTATGCCAATAGCGTTAACTTTGATCAAACACTCGTCAGCAGCGATAGCGGGCTTTTCGGTTTCACTAAAACTCAATTGTTGTAGATCATTAATAGCAATATAACGCAATGTATTTCCTTTTTGGTAGCTTACAGGCCATCTTGTTTTGGTTTATAAATACGATAACCAATTGATTTGTATTATTATTGATTCAATTTATTACTATAACTTTTTAGCTAATGAATTAACAGCGCCTCGGTGATAACATTTAAGTGTGTAGCCGATTAAATCAAGAGTATTGACCAGGCACTAGCCAGCGATCGCCGCTGAAATAAAGCATGTAAGCGCTGAAATAAGCTTGCTAAGTAAAAATTTAATAAAAAAGAACAGCCGAAACTAACTAATGGCAAAAAAATGATGTTCTTGCCAAGGTACTTGCTTTGACTCAATAGCGTTAACTTCTGCTTGCGGTGGCCCATGTGCTAGCCACGCTAACATTTTATCGACACTTTGTTCTTCGCCACACATTAATATTTCAACGCTACCATCGGTTAAGTTACGTGCGTAACCACTCAAACCATGATCAATAGCAATTTGTTGACTAGAAGCTCGAAAATAAACCCCTTGAACTTTGCCACTTACATGCGCCATGTAACTTACATTCATAATTCTTACCTTATTATTAACTGATCGCTGTTATTATTTTTACTTTTCATTTTTAACAAATGAGTGAAATCAAAAATAGTTAAAATAGAGCATTGCACCTATGCCACGCATTGACTACACTCGCGCAATTATTGTTAATTATAAGTATAGCCATATGTCAGCAAGAATTTATTTAAAAGTTGCGCGTGAGAAATCATTACGCCGAAAACATCCGTGGATTTTTTCACAAGCCATCAATAAAATCAAAGGTAACGCCCTACTTGGTGACACAGTTGATGTCTATGATAATAAAGGGAATTGGCTGGCTAAAGGTGCATACTCTCCAGAGTCTCAAATTAGAATTCGGGTCTGGAGTTTTGATATTAATGAAGAAATTGACAGCAATTTTTTTCGTAATAAATTGTTAAGCGCACAAAAAAGACGTGATTGGTTTATTCAAGCTGGTGGATTGACCGGCTATCGCCTTATTGCCGGCGAATCAGATGGGCTGCCAGGGATCACAATTGATAAATACGATAATTTCATTGTTTGTCAGTTGCTCAGCGCCGGCGCTGATTTTCATCGTTATACCTTAGTAGAGTGTTTAAAGTCACTTTACCCTGGCTGTCATATCTATGAGCGCTCTGATGTTGATGTGCGTAAAAAAGAAGGTTTAGAACCCGTTACAGGCTGGTTAACTGAGCCACAAGAGTCAACAGAGTGTATTATCGAAGAGCACGGTATTAAAATTCATGTTGATATTGCTCAAGGACATAAAACAGGCTTCTACTTAGACCAACGTGACTCTCGCCTCGCTGCTGGCAAGTATGCCAAAGATAAAACCGTATTAAATTGTTTTTCATATACAGGTACATTTGCCCTCCACTGTGCAGCAAATGGCGCTAAAGAAGTCATTAATGTCGATGTATCAGAATCTGCATTAGCACTGGCAAAACACAACGCTGAGCTTAATCAACTGGGCGATAAGAATATTTCATTCGTGAAAGCTGATGTTTTCAAATTATTACGCCAGTACCGTGAAGAAAAGCGTACTTTTGATATGATTATCCTCGATCCTCCTAAATTTGTTGAATCAAAAGCACAATTAACGGGTGCTTGTCGCGGTTACAAAGATATCAACATGCTGGCAATGCAACTACTTAAACCTAACGGCACATTATTAACGTTCTCATGCTCAGGTTTAATGGAATCAAGCTTATTTCAAAAAGTGGTTGCTGATGCGGCATTAGATGCCAATAGAAATGTTTACTTTGTTGATAGGCTTCACCAAGCTGCGGATCACCCTGTTTCGTCTAATTACCCTGAAGGTTACTATCTTAAAGGGCTAGTGTGCCAAGTCGAGTAGCTTAGTAAGCGAAAACACATCGTAGCTAGCTAATTAACCTAGCTACGTTTGTGCTGAAATTGATGAGTCAGTGAATCATTAATCAATTTCAGAGATATTAACACCAATTAAAAAGCAGTTAGCACTCTCTTCCGTTACTCTCACCACTTTACCTTTAACATCAAGTGGTTGAACCGCACTGTTAGCTGATTGCACACTAACATGTACCGCGGTGTTCATTTCTAATGGGTGCTCCATTTCAATGGCAATACCCGTGGCACTCAAGTCACGACATGTTGCTAAAATTTTGCTATTAGCTTCGTCATCAATAATGGTCACGGTTACTTCACTGTTTACCATCATGCGATAAAAATTACGTTTGTCATCGTAGTTAACCATTACTACTCCAAGGTGTATCTATAATTAATATTGCTATTATTTATACTCACCACAACCATCACTGTCAAATCATTGTACTAAATTTAACTGTATTCTTTGAGGTAGTTCAATATCCGTTTTGCTGAAATAGGAAAAGGGGTTTTTAAGTTTTGCGCAAAAAGCGACACGCGTAACTCTTCAATCATCCAATAACCTTGTACCAATTCTTGTCGCAGAGGCTGACCTTTTGGCTGTTGAGCAACCACACTGTCTAGAGCCTTTTGTACTTTCTCAACTTCCAACATTTTTAATCTATCTTGGTTGGGATCTATTTGCAGTTTTTCTAATCGACGCTCCATAGCCGTTAGGTAACGCGCAATATCATCTAAGCGCTGATATCCGGCTTTGGTGACAAAACCTTTAAAAACCAAAGCTTCTAATTGCGCTTTTATATCACCATGCGACTGCACAACATTAAGCGACATTTTACCTTTCATTTTCTTGCGCACATCATGGGCTAAACTCAACACCCGCTCAACTTTTATCGCTGCACTCAATACACAGTCGGCAATTTCAGCACGTACATGCTCTTTACACGCTTCAAATTCTTGCTGCGCGCGTGGCAACTCACCGTATTGATTTACTAAAAACTGACAACCAGCAACAATACAATCATCAAGCAAATCATTAATTGAACCAAATGGATTGAAATACAAACCCAATTTCGATTTATTAGGCAGCTTCTGTTGTAGGTATTTTACTGGTGACGGTATGCTTAATAAAATTAAACGACTGACACCGTCCAACATTGCTTGTTTCGCTAAGCTTTCATGCTCAAATAACTCAATCGCGACCGACTTATTCTTGTCAACTAAAGCAGGGAAAGCTTTTATGGTGATATTAGCGACTTTCTTCTCGTAACTTTTCGGTAAATCTTTAAAGTCCCAGCTAGCAATATCACTACGTTCGATACCTTTATCTGCAACCTTTTTAATTGAGGCTTGCACTCGACCTTGTAAACTATCTTTTAATACATCTAGGTTTCGACCTTGCTTAAGCAATTTACCGTTTTCATTAACAATTTTAAAATTCATCGCTAAATGTGGCACTAACTCAATGCCTTGCCATGCATCTTCAGGTAAACGCACACCCGTCATTCTTAATAATTGTTTTTCAAGCGCAGCCGTTAAGCTTGTATCGGCATTCGAAATTGCCGACAAGCAAGCTTGTGCATAATTAGGTGCAGGGACAAAGTTACGTCTTAATGACTTAGGTAATCCTCTAATTAATGCCGTGATCAACTCAAGTCTTAACGCGGGAATTAACCAATCAAAACCTTTATTTTCTATTTGGTTTAATATGCCCACAGGAATTAAAACACTGATACCGTCATCTTCATCGCCCGGACTAAAATGATAACTTAACGGCAAAGTTAAACTGCCCTGCTGCCAAGTTTCAGGGTATTCGTTAGCTGAAAGCTTAACGGCAGTTTCTTTTAATAAAAAGGCTTTAGTAAAGTTTAATAATTTGGCATCAGTTTGTTTTTGCTTTTTCCACCATGCCAAAAAGCTACGTTGACAAATCACGCTTTCAGGTAATTTTTCAGTGTAAAAATCAACAAGTTGTTGTTCTTCAATTAAGAAATCTTTACGACGAGCTTTTTGCTCTAAGGCTTCAACTTCATCAACCAGTTGACGATTAGCTTTTAAGAACGCTTCTTTTATCGTGCTATCGCCATTAACTAACGCTTCACGAATAAAAATATCACGGCATGTATCTGGCTCAATTTTATTGAAATTAACTTTACGTTTGCCGACAATAATCAAGCCGTATAACGTTACTTGCTCAAACGCCATCACAGCGCCCTGCTTCTTCTCCCAGTGCGGTTCACTGTAGCTACGTTTAACTAAATGCTCCGCTAGGGGCTCAAGCCATAAGGGATCAATTTTCGCGGCCATACGAGCAAACAAACGACTGGTTTCAACTAATTCAGCTGCCATCAACCACTTTGGTGATTTTTTAGCTAATGCAGAGCCGGGGAAAATAAAGAACTTACTGCCTCTTGCACCTTTGTATTCTCGGTTTTCATCTTGTTGGCCTAAGTGACTTAATAATCCTGACAATATTGCTTGGTGAACAATATCTACATTGGCATTTACTGGATTTTTTTCCGCTTCTTCAGATAAATCTATCTCAATACGGCTCATCGGAATTTTCAATTCACGAAGCGAGTGCGTTAACTGACTGTAAATATCTTGCCATTCACGAATGCGTACATAAGACAAAAACTCTTTCTGACACAAACGACGAAATTGATTATTTGTTAACTGCTTTTGTTGCGCTTCAACATAGTTCCACAGCTTCAATAATCCAACAAAGTCAGATTGCTTGTTTTTGAAACGACCATGTTTTTCATCGGCAGCTTGTTGTTTTTCATGTGGTCGTTCACGCGGGTCTTGGATACTTAATGCACTAACAATAATAAAAATTTGTTCAATACAACCTAAGTCTGCCGCCGTTAATATCATCTTCGCTAAACGTGGATCGATTGGAAATTTCGATAACGAACGACCAACCGACGTTAATTTAACGCGACTGGCGCTAGCATCAATTGCCGCCAACTCTTCCAACAAGCGAACACCGTCATTAATATTGCGATTATCTGGCGGCTGAACAAAAGGAAAAGCTGAAATTTCACCTAAATCTAACGCCAGCATTTGCAATATAACGGTGGCTAAGTTGGTGCGCAATATTTCAGGGTCGGTAAATTCAGGGCGATTTAAGTAGTCATCTTCAGAATACAAACGAATACAAACACCTGATGAAACACGACCACAACGGCCCGCACGTTGATTGGCACTCGCTTGTGAAATAGGTTCAATAGGTAAACGCTGAACTTTAGTGCGGTAACTGTAGCGAGAAATTCTCGCAGTACCCGGGTCAATAACATATTTAATGCCAGGTACGGTTAAACTGGTTTCAGCAACGTTGGTTGCCAACACAATATTACGACCACTATGCGGTTTAAAAATTAAATTTTGCTCAGCAACCGTTAAACGTGAATACAGAGGTAAAATATTGGTATGACGTAAGTTGGCTTTTTCTAGTGCGCGGGCAGTATCTCGAATTTCTCGTTCACCATTAAGAAAAACCAATATGTCGCCATCACTCGTGGTACCTCGGCCATCAGAACTCAGCTCATCAACAGCATTAAGAATGCCAGAAATAATATCAGCATCACCACTGTTATCATCACTCATTTCATTCAACGGACGATAACGCATTTCTACTGGGAATGTTCGTCCAGACACTTCAATAATTGGCGCTAATTCACCCTTTTCACTGGCAAAATGTTTGGCAAATTTTTCAGGATCAATCGTTGCCGAGGTAATAATAATTTTTAAATCGGGGCGTTTGGGTAATATTTGTCGCAAGTACCCTAAAATAAAGTCAATATTTAGACTACGTTCGTGGGCTTCATCAATAATCAAGGTATCGTATTGACGCAACAGTCGGTCTTTTTGCATTTCAGCCAGCAAAATACCATCAGTCATTAGCTTAATATAGCTATGCTCACTGACTTGATCATTAAAACGAACTTTATAGCCAACAGCGTTACCTAATTTAGTATCAAGTTCATCTGCTATACGGTTCGCCACTGTTCGCGCAGCAATACGTCGTGGCTGCGTGTGACCAATAATGCCATCAATGCCTCTGCCAAGCTCTAAACATATTTTCGGAATTTGTGTGGTTTTACCCGAGCCCGTTTCACCGGCAATAATCACCACTTGATTTTCAGCAATAGCTTTAGCGATCACATCAACGTTTTGAGAAACAGGTAAACCTTCGGGGTAGCTCACCCGAGGTAAATTAGCAATACGTACTTGTTTATTAGCTATTGACTGTTCAATAGACACGGCTATTTGTTGTAACGCTTTTTGCTGTTTATCTACATGCGTTATTTTTTTCACCCCTAATAAGCGTTTTCGAATACGCGCTTTATCGGATAATTTAACCTGATGTAAAGCATCGAAAAGTGACTTCACGGTTATTTTTTCAGGAGATGATGCATTATTTTTTTCATTAGCAGAATGTGCAGAGATAACAGTGGACAAAACAAGACTCAAAACAGATAGCAAAAATGCAGTTTAACAGGTAAACAATAGCAAATGAATACGTATCCGTGTTGTAAGCCAGCTTTTGCTCTGATTTATTCTGTCATTATCATCACGCCAGCCCAGCTTAAGTTAGATTGCACTTTTGCTTATATTACATTTAAAAAATATCATGAATAATTTAGCCAGTGGTAGATAAATCAACGAGTGATAAACTCGCCAATACAACTTAGGATAATAATTGCGGGGGTATTTAATGCATTACCCCACATAGATGTGGGGTCAGGTAGTTTTGCTGGAGCATAAAGTCTTATTGTTTTTTATCTTGAATAGCTACCTGACCAACGCTCTGCCTTGTATCAATATCCAATCGCTGTCGATAAAAAAATTCGAACTTCAACAGCGCTTAAGTTTTATAACCTGAACGTAAATGCAGGTCGATTGCACGTAAAACATCCATGCGAGATATTATGCCAACGAGGTTTTCACCATCATCCACCACGGGGTATATTTTAGGTTTATTTTTCAGCATTTGTTGGCCTAACTCAATGACACTATCGTAAGGCTTTACGGTTAATACATCTTTACTCATCAAGTCAGCAACATCAGAAATATGTTCGTTATAATAAATCGTTTCAATCATTTTAGCTAAGACATCACTTTCGGATAAAAAGCCAATAAGCTTATTATTCTTGTCAATAACAGGTCCGCCAATTTGTTTGGTTTTCAAAAACCGCATCGCCGCTTCTTCTATCACCATCTCTGGTGTAAAAGTCACTGGATAATGATCCATATATTCTTTGACTAGTAATGATTCCATAGAAATTTCCTAAAAATTAAAATAACCAAGTTACAAATAATTTAATTTGCATGCATACCATTAACTGTAGACGCATTTGCAAATAAATCATCCGTTTAGAAAAATATTCTTCACTTTTTTGTTTTAACTATTCGTTAACTTACCATGGCTAACAATGCCGGTTGTGTGCTTGATGAAAGTGATTGCTCAATACTTTTGTAAGCACTGGCGAAATCTTTTCTTAAATGTGATTTTAAGTGCCCTTTGATACTTTTCATGGGTTGTTTTTTTAGTACACAAAAAAGTGCTAAAGCATATAAGGTTTCGGGTTCTGTTAATGCCGCTTGACGGTTTAAACTGGCATTATTACAAGTGCCACAACCACCTCGAAATTGATAGGCCGTATTAGCAAAAATAACACCAAAGCCCATAAAGCAGGCCACAAGATCTATCGCTTGAGGTAGGTATTCTTGACCACCGGGAGGCAATACCTTGTTTGAGGTCACTAAAATGCCCGCGAGTGCTTGCGTGATCGCAGCAATAAAGTCTTGAGGCTGATTTACTTGTTGAGGTGTAAAACCTAACATTAGCGGTGAACTTTCGGGGCTCAATGATACCTCAGCCTGCTCACCTCGCAATGAAGTTCCTAGCGCCAAATCATTAATGGTGGTGACTGAAGTCGGTGCGCTCGATACCAGTTCAATTGGCCACTTTTGCATACCGGCGTAGTTTTTTGTCTTAACAAACATCGCTTGCGCCATTTCATCAATACTCGACACTGTGCCGGGGTAAAAGTCATTGGTAGGTAAGATCAAACGTGCATCATTTTTTAAGACATTTATATCAAAATTTTCGATTGCCCAAGCAAAAGTATCCAATATCCAACGTTGAGTATTTTGGTCAATAATTTCTTTCGGACTAAACAGTTTTGCCAACATAGTTTCTACTACTTTAAAATCAATAAATTTAGCTGAATCACGAACAAAGAAAATTCAATAAACAACATTCAGCAGAGTGTTTAGCAAATTAATGCTTAATATTTTGCGCCAATGCCCACTGCCAAGCCTTAGTGTTATACAAAGGTACGGTTGATAGGGAGTGATGATGGCTACCTGACGATTCTTTTGTAGAATAAGACAGGTAAATTAACGTTTTATGTTCAGCATCATAAATACGTCTTACCTTTAAGCTTTTAAACAAAATACTTTTAGACTCTTTAAAGACGACTTCGCCGTTTTTCGAGCGATCTATTCTCGCTAAAGCCTCTGCTGTTATTTCACCGGTTTGTCGACAAGCTATGCTCATATCTGACGGGTCAGAAAAGTCTAAATCAGCCTCAACATGACTAATATGACAAGTAACCCCTGCAACGAGCGGATCTTGTTTCGCGGTTATCACGACGTCTTTGGTGGTAAATAAGCCTAAACTAACTTTGCCAACCTCATCTGAACAACCAGCAAGAGCCGTTAATGCCAGTAAACCCAAACAAAATTTCGCTTTCGGTGCCGTGATAAATTTTGCTAACGCTTTTGTACCCATTCTATTTTTTTTAACCATACGCTTTTTTGTCATCATGTTATTTTTTGAAGTTTTCATATGTTTAATCATCTTTAAATATCCCGACAAATTCTTCGCCTGTTGACGATTTACTCGCACGATACATGCCTGTGCTATTAAATGGCATAGTAATATTGCCTGCGGTATCGATAGCGATAATACCACCCGAGCCACCGGCCTCAACTAAAACATCGTTAATCACCACGTCTGCCGCTTTTTCAAGGCTGATCCCTTGATATTGCATACGCGCACAAATGTCTGCGGCAACATGATAACGAATAAAATACTCACCATGGCCAGTAGCTGAAACTGCACAACTATCGTTATTCGCATAAGTGCCTGCGCCAATAATAGGTGCATCACCAACACGACCAAAACGTTTCGCGGTCATACCGCCGGTACTGGTACCTGCCGTTAGTGTACCTGATTTATCAAGCGCTACCGCACCCACTGTGCCGTATTTATATTCATTATTTAGGGTTTGATGGGCGGCTTGAAAGTCTTTTAATTGCTTTTCTTTTTCGGCTAACTGCTGCTTAGCTTTTAATAAAGATTGGTATCTGGCATCGGTATCAAAGTAATGGTTATTAACCAAAGCTAAACCTTGTTGCTTGGCAAATACTTCTGCACCTTCACCACTGAGCATGACATGAACAGAGTTCTCCATCACCTCTTCAGCCAATGCTATTGGGCTTTTTACTGTTTTGACACCTGAAACAGCGCCGGCATTTAAGGTTTTGCCATTCATAATAGACGCATCAAGCTCATGCTCGCCATCAAAGGTATAAACAGCCCCTTTACCGGCATTAAACAATGGCGAGTCTTCCAGTATTTGAATCGCAGCTATCACTGCCGCTTGACTAGATTCACCGGCAGCCAACAGTTGGTAACCTGTATCGCGCGCTTGCTTAAGCTTAGTTTCATACGCTACACGATTTTCTTTGCTCATTTTGCTTTTATCTATCGTGCCGGCCCCACCATGAATGGCAATAGCATAAGCCTGCTGAGCTTGTACGTTATTAACCATAAATAATTGCATACTCGCTAAAGCTAAAACTGTCGTTAACCACGGTTTATTTTTCATAAAAGCTCGCCATAAATTGTTGTAGTGTAAAAATATATGCTGATAATGTGCGATAAATCAGTGTCATTTACAAGTATTCACCTCTCCGCCATATAGACATTAATAAATGCTTTCGCTATGGTACTGGTCATACCATTATTATATTTGTCGCCAAATTAGCGAAAAGCCAAGGACGCCCATGACTGAGCAACGAGTAATTGTAGAGATCACTAACCACATAGCACACGTTAAACTTAATCGTGCTGACAAACTTAATGCCCTAGATATGGCGATGTTCATTGCCATTCGCAGCACGATAAAACAATTGCGTAAAAATAGAACTATTCGCGCAGTGATTGTTTCCGGTAATGGCGACGACTTTTGCTCTGGTTTAGATGTTAAGTCAATAATGAAATCACCCATGAGTATGGTAAAACTCCTATTTAAAGCGTTACCATGGCGAGCTAATTTAGCACAAGTGGTCTCTACCGGTTGGCAAGATATTCCGGCGCCGGTGATTTGTGCCATTCATGGTCGCTGCTGGGGTGGCGGTTTACAAATAGCCTTAGGTGCTGATTTTAGGTTTGCCACACCTGATAGTTCACTGTCTATATTAGAAGGAAAATGGGGCTTAATACCTGACATGGGCGGCACAGTTGCCTTACGTGATTTGATCGCAATAGACCAAGCAAAAAAACTGGCGATGACAGCTGAAATGTTTACCGGACAGCAAGCACTAGCACTAAATTTAGTGACACAAGTCACTGAAACGCCATTGGCCGATGCACAAGCCTTTGCTGAGTCTTTGCTTGTACAATCTCCTGACGCCGTTGCTGCTAATAAAAGGCTTTATAATAAAAGCTGGCAAGGTAGTAAGGGCTGGGCTCTATTTCGTGAGTCTTACTATCAAATCAGAGTCATGATGGGTAAAAACATGCAACGTAAGGTTTATAATCAAACCCACGATGCTGAGCAACAAAAAGCTTTTTTACCACGTAAAAAGTGGTAAGTTGAGCACATTAACAATGGCGATAAATATCAAGGCAGCTTAAAGCAAGATGGAAATAAAAATTGATGATTTAACTGGCGGTGAAGTGATCTCATTATTAGCAGAATATTTAGCTGATATGTATGCCACATCACCGGCTAAAAGCGTTCATGCACTTGATATTAACGCCTTAAAAGACTCCTCAATAACATTTTATAGCTGTTGGAATAACGCTACATTATTGGGCTGTGTGGCATTACGAGAGCTTGATGCCACCCACGCAGAGCTTAAATCAATGCGCACCGCTTCAAATGCACGCCAACTTGGCGTTGCCTCTACATTAATGACACATATTTTAACAATAGCGAAACAACGAAATTATCAAAAAATAAGTTTAGAAACAGGTTCTATGGATTTTTTCCAACCCGCAAGGCAACTTTATACTAAGTTTGGCTTTGAATACTGCGGACCATTCGGCGATTATCAGTTAGACGCCAATAGTCAATTTATGACCTGTAAGCTGTAATTATCAACTGTAACACTGCCCTTCAGTTATAGGTTTTAGCGCCAAATGCAAACTCATACTTTATTGACTGTCTAGCCGTTGAGTTAGCCGACAAGATTTTACCTCCAGCAAACCTGTCGAACTGCACTCGCTCTATAGAATAAGTCGTTAACTGCGCTTAATTTATTAGGCTATTTTCACGTTTTTACATGACATTAACCATTTGGATTGACAGTACTTTATGATAAGTTATTAAAATGCAAAGTCGTTGATATTAATGCTGCGTCTACATGATAGACTGTTAACTAACTTGGAATCTACGATAACTATATCGGTATAAAAGGAATTAGCATGAAAAAGTTCATATTAATATTAGCACTGTGTAGCCCAGCGTTTGTCTGGGTAAATCCCACATTAGGTACAAGTGCTGCGCAGCAATGGCTTAATATTGTTGATACTGGAAAGTATAATGAAAGCTGGCAAAGTGCCGACGCTTTTTTTCAAACGCAACTATCACAAAATAAATGGCACAATGCCCTCAAGAGTATTCGCACGCCACTAGGTAAGGTTATTTCTCGAAAAGAGTTAAGTTCTAAAGAATATTCATCTCTTCCTGGTGTTCCTGACGGTGAATACCTGGTTATTCAATTTCAAACTCAGTTTCAAAATAAAAAATCCTCTACCGAAACTTTAACGCTAAGTAAAAGTAGCGGGCAATGGTTACCTGTTGGTTATTTTATTCAGTAACCCTATGATTTTATCGAAATACAGTTGATTTAATAATAAGGACATTTATGAAACGAATTCTAATTCCCCTCAGTTTTTTACTTTTAAGCGCCTGCGGAGGTGGTAGCAGTAGCAGTAAAACTGAGGCAGAAACCAACCCGTTACCCGTTGACCCCGAAAAATTTGTTTTACATAACGTTAGGTTTGATGCGAAAGACTATTATGACCAAGAGCAAGTCAGCATTAAAGAAGGTACTAGCTTTGAAGTGCAATGGGTATCTCCAAGCTCTGCTACGTACAAAATAGATTTATATTTATCTACTAATGGTGAAGAACACTCTGACGACAATAAAATAGTCGAACTTAGATGTGGCAGTGACTCATTCTCACTCTGCCCTAACGCTACCGGCGAAGTTCAATGCATTATTGACGACAATACCTTGTCTTGTTCGATCGACCATAACTTTGTAGGCAGTGCAGTTTTTTTAGATGAACATCGATCGAGTTTAAAGTTTATTATTAAAGGTTGTGACGCACTCAATAGCTGTGATGTTAAAACCTTTAATTTGTTGCTAGAAAGTAAATAAGCGATTTGTTCATTTTAGTATAGCTTTGATAATATTAAGCGTTGATATTAAAGTGTATTGTAGAGCCTTTAGTAATATTTAAGCGTTAACATCAGCTAATTTAATACGATGTAACACTTGATAAGGTCCTTGAACATCTTTAGTTTCATATTGCGCGAAAACTATTTCTTTGACCATAAATTCGATATCTTTAGAATCAAAATTAGACATTTTGTTAACTATATCTGTTGTTGCATACGCTTTATCATAAAAACCAAGTGTTACATGTGGGGTATAGTTTTCAGGGTTATTTTTTTCAGCAGTTTTACTCAAGCACTCTCGGATAGCATTTAAGTTATTTTGTGGGTCAAGCACCGACAGGTAAGGACAAACTGAAAAGCTGTTGCAATGTGACAACTGTAATGAAAATGCTTTAATAGCATTTTCTTTTAGTTGCTTAACTTGTTTGCTGATTAAGGATTGATTGAAATGCATATCAGACATTAAGCCTGATGCAGCCAAAGTAACGTGAGGCTGACGTGAATAGTTAGCATGTAATTTATCAGCAAAATATGCCTTATGCTTATCTATTTCATCGTGACAGGCCTTCGATGATACTTCAATAGCCCAAAAGCCATAATGTTTAATGCCTTTATGCCACTCGGGAAAATCCCGTAATTGAGTCGGGTACGTAGTATCCATCGCTAAAAATTTTGAAAACATGTTATTCAACAAACCCTATAGTAAACCTAACAATGACTAAATCTGTACATACAGACTCGCAAGAGATCACAGCTATTTTCTCGACGTTTTATCATCAGCTTTACTGATGCTTTTAATATTAAATGTGAACATGAAAAAAGTAATGCCATGTAACACCAAAGCAGGGATAACCAATAACAGATCGACTCTAATATTCGTGCTTGGCATCAAAGATAGCTCCGCTAAGAGCATCAAGACAACAAGAATAATTAGCGATATATTCAGTTTTTTCTGCAATCTTTCTTGGTATTCTAATGCCATATGCCTACTTTTTAAGACAAAAAATACCGCTAAAATGGGGATAAGTATCAATCCGCAGAAGCAAAGTAAGTAGAGATATTTCCATGCGTCGCTTTCATCTACAGCCAGACCCAAAGTGGCGTTACTGGTGGGGAGTATACATAAACAAACGATATACAATGTTAGGAAAGATAAATGCTTCAAATCAAACGTCATCCTTGAGTGGTTTATAATAATGTAATCACTGTAAATACTTTTATATTGTAAGAAGCAACATATCGCTTTAAGTTGTCAAGTTTATAACAGACCTTGGCAGCCATTGCTACATTAAGCTTAAAGTTACACGTTAAACGAGTATTGTTAGTTGTTGATGACATGAAAGAAAAATACGCAAGCGCTACAAATCACCAATACTGCAGATAAAATAGTGCCAATATGGCAATTGGTGGTTTATCAAAAGAAAGTCGCTTGAGATTTAACATATGAACACCGCATCATCACCACAAAAAACCTCATCATGCTGGAATAAAAAAGGCGAGGAAGTACTTTTTCTCGCCTTTGCTCACATCATATAAAATGGTAGTTTTATATCCATAGCAACCATGATGACAGTGTTAGCTGTGTTTCGTGCCAGCTATTGCCTTATCCCGCCATTGACTTATGTACGTTATTTTTAGAGCACTTGATATCAAGCGTTTATATCAAGTGCTGGTATATTAAGTGCTCATAAAAATCGCCATACAAATAAAGCTTAGGCTAATCAAGCTTAACTTAAAAAGAGTATTTAACACTGGCTTTAATTGAACGTGGTGCACCAGGCATAGTCCACGCTTCAAAATAAGAGTTAGCGTAGTATTCTTCATTAAGTAAGTTATCAATATTTACATTTAAGTCTAATTCATCAGTCAGTGCTACGTTGGCAAATAAATTAACTAAAGTATAGTTTGGCAATTCAAAGTCTTGCTCCAAAAAGTCACCAAGTTGAGTACCAACATATTGTACAACAACGCCTGCGCTACCTTGATAGCCTGCAAACTCAGTAAACTGGCGTAGCATTAAGCTACCGCTGTGCTCAGGTACATTACCTAAGCGTGCACCGTCTTCTATCACATAATAATCCCACAGTTTTATCTCTTTGGCGTTTTTCGCATCAATATAAGCGTATGACATTGATAATACAGTATCGGCAGTCAAGGCATAAGAAACATCAAACTCAAGTCCTGTACTTTCTGCTTCACCTAACGCTTCAGTTGTGCCATCACCGTTCGGGCTACTGGCAAGAATGTTAGTTTTTTCAGTGCTAAATATTGCCGCCGTACCTTTAAAACCTTGTTCTGCAAAATCCCATTTCAAACCAACTTCATAAGATTTACTTTCTTCAGGATCATGACCGTTGCCATTAGCATTTGTACCTGAGTTTGGACGTGCACCTTCTGAGTAGCTAGTATAAATACGGGCTTCATCAGAAAGCGCATAAACCAAACCAAAACGTGGATTAAAGTATGACTTAGACGTACTGGTTTTACGGTCGTTGTCTAAACGGTAGGTAATGTCTTGATCAAAACTGTCGTAACGCATACCAAACATGGCTTTTAAGTTAGTCGTTAAGTCGATTTGATCTTGAAAATATATTCCTTGACCACTTTGCTCTTCTAGATCTGAAGTATTAGGCCCCATTTCAGGTAAGTTATTGCGATAAACTGGGTTGTCGTAATCGATGGCAAAAGCGTCAGCACCGTCACCATCAGCGCCGCTATGGCGATAACGTAAAATAAGACGGTCTAATTCATATTGATAAGCATCAGCGCCAATAAGCAAGTTGTGTTGTAAGCCAAATAACTCGGTTGAACCACTTAACTCAAATCTAGCTGATAGATCTTCTGCGTCAAATTCTCGGTAACGGCGTTGACGCACAACCGTATCACTTTGTGCATCGTACCAACGTGGCTCTGACACACTGCCTTCAAAAGAAGATGCACGATAGCTTAGGCCTGCAGTTAATAACCAGTCGTTTGAAAGTTCATGTTGAAGTTGAAGTTGATGGCCGGTAGCTTCTATTTCAACGGGCCCATCTGCTGGCTCACCATAAAAATTTGAATCTGAGAACTTTTTACCTTCAACAAATACTACGCCACGATCCATATCTGCTTCTTGGTCTAGATATTCAAGCTCGTAACTGATCAATGTGTCATCGTTAACCTTATATAAAAATGACGGTGTCAAAATGGTTTTTTTCTTTTCAACCGTATCGCGATAACTCTGGGCATCTTCATAGGCACCATTAATACGAAATGCTAAATCATCTGATAAAGCGTTGGTATAATCAGCCTCAGCACGATAAGTATCAAAGCTACCAGCCGTTAACTTGAAATAACCTTCTTGCTCAAATTGTGGCTTTTTGGTGGTAATATTAACCGTACCACCGGGTTCACCACGGCCATACAGCGCGGAACTTGGGCCTTTTAAAACCTCGATACGCTCAACGTTTGATATATCGCGATTACCGCTAAAGCCACGGCCTGCACTAAAACCATTGATTAAGTATGCTGAAGGCAGGTTTTCATCACCGGCAAAGCCGCGAATAGCAAACATATCCCAAAGTCCGCCAAAATCGTTTTGTCGGGCTACGCCACTAACAAGTTCTAAAGAGTCTTGTAGGTCGGTAATACCGTTAAGCGCTAAGGTTTCAAACGATAACGTTGCGATAGCTTGAGGAAGATCTTTCGCTGGTACATTGCCACGATAAGCCTGGCGTAATGCGTGTACTTCAATAACTTCAAGGTTATCTTGAACTGCTGAGGCATTGTCAGCGGCGTGAACTACCGCCGGTAATGCTAAGGCAGTTGATATAAAAAGACTTAATGGTTTCAGGCGATTTTTGTTAACAACGTGTTTCATGCTAAATGTTTTCCTTAGCGGTATGTATAGTATTTTTAAAAGTTGAAAAGCTCGGTAATTTTGACAATGCCTTGGCATCAAACGCTACTTTTTTCACCTTTGTTTTATTATTTTGTGCTTCATTGAGTTCAGCAGCGCCAAACAGTAATGGGTAGTAAAATAGACGCAAGGCCTGATGATAATCTCGCACTTTTTGCTCGTATTTCATGGCAGCCAATGTATCTGTTTCTGCTATCGACGATAAAAGCTTTTGCGCCAACATCGGGGGAGAAATATAGGCAAAACGCTGAGCTAAATTGTTTTTTTCCAAAGTTGCATCGCGATATGCTGTTGACAGCGCTGCCGCTTTTTGGTCGCCAACTTGTTGAAAGGCGTAATACCACTTCCATTCAAATTGTGAACTCATTTCAGTGTTGTTTTTCCATTGCGGATGGGTTGCAATAAAAGGAGCCCAGGTGTCAGCAAACGGTAAATCCCAAGCATCATTAACCCCTTCACGTTGTGTTAATACGATTTCACCACCATTGGGGCTTTGCACCATTTCATCAATAGCGATATCGCTTACAACCGGCACCAATACGGCTACGCCAAGCCAAACCGCGAGTAACACTGAGGCAATTTGGGCTGAGCTCTGCTTAACAGCGACCTTACTGGCCGTAAACCAAAGCGTTAGTAGCATCCAAAATAGAATATGGCCGAGTGTAACCGCAATAACCTGCAGGGTAGACACAAGCGGTGCCTGCATAATTATCGCGCCGATAACAAATGGTAAGAGTAAAGCAATTGCTAAGGCCGCGCATAATACGCTAGCTCTTGAAAGCCAAAGACGTTGTTGCTTGCTCGCAGTCGCAATAAGTAAATCATAACGACCAGCTTCACGCTCTGCAGAGCGAAGGTCATGCAACAGTAAAATAACGAACAGCGGCAATAGCACACTGATCAAAAAAGCAAAGTCAAAGCGCCCCAAAAACGACAACTCTGGGTTATCGGAATCGGTTTCGTAAATTTGCCCTTCTAAAGCCAGCATGCGAATTCGATGCTTCCAAGGGTAGATATCGCGTTGTCCCATCGCTGCAAAAGCCATTGCTGAAGGCGCTGAATACGTTAAATGAAAACTGTAATAAGCGGCACTACCATAATCTGATTGTTTCGCCAGTACATTAGCTCTATCTATGGCATCTTTTTGTTGCAGTCTTTCAATAGTGCTTAATTGCGTATTGGTTTCGCTAATCCCAGACCAAACTGAAAATACAGATAGCAACAATACGATAGTTAATAGCGCGAAAAAGTAACGCTGTTTAACGAGAAAACGCGCTTCTCTGTTAATATTTGAAAATACTGACATCAGCTAATTCTCCTAACGGCAAATCTTAATAAAAGCACAATCAAACCACACCAAAAAAGTAACTGAAGCGCGTATATGGCGCTTCGCAACAATCTTGTTTGTGCTGTATCGGGCTTAAATGAAAACTCAGACAATACTTGCCAATTAGCAGCATCAACGCGTGCGGCTTTCGTTGCATCAGCATTCTTATTACGATTAGCGTCAGCTTCATAACTGAGGTTGTCTTGATGTACTTTGTTAAGTGATTGCACAAAGTCGAAGCGTAACTTTTCAGCTTCACGCAAAAATCTATGATGAGTTTCTAAACTTGTACCGGCAATTAACATTGAGAAAGAACGAATAGCGGTTGTCGGGGTTAACCAACCAAATTGTCGAGCAATATAAGCCTGTTCAAGCTCTTCTTGCATACGTTTTTCTGCAAATTGGTTCAGTATTTCAGTGAGTTTGTTTTCTGAATATTGCGCGACAGTTCCACGGAAATTAATCGGTAAGTCTTCCACCTTATCAACATTATATTTTGTTAGTAAGTTTTTCTTTAGTTGCTCAAATGCCGGGTCGCTAGCATCGTGTCCGTCGCCAAGCTTACGCAGCTCAGCTTTTACGGCAAAGTCGGCTTCTAGTTTACTTGGTGACGGGGCGATCGCCGCAGCACTAGAACTACCAATTCGAGGCAGTAAAATACATAAGACAATCCATAAGCTCACCAGAATGGCAAAGCTAGCACTGTTTTTTTGGTTTACCGCTGAAACCGCTAATACAATGCCGCACCAAACTAAAATATACAGAATATATCCAGCAACAAAACTGCTCGTGATCAGTGCTGACTCACCATTTATGCTAGCCCAAACAGCCGCAACAATTAGCGGTAGTAGCATCAAAAGCCCACTACTGACTAGGGCAAAATATTTACCTAGCAATAAATGCCATACATTAATCCCTTGAGTGATCATGATATTCAGGGTGCCGGCTTCTTTTTCTCGCGTAACGCTGGCGTAACCAATTAAAATAATAAACAACGGCACAAGTACTTGTAGTAAAAAACTAGGCGTTAAACTACTAAACCTTGTCATGCCGGATGCTTGGCGTTGATCAGCAAACATCGCAGTATTTTGTTTATGACCTTCAAGAAAGATTGACGTGCCGGTGAAGGCGTCTACGCCAGGTTCAATAATACTAAGTGCTGAAGGTGTACGAAAAACATAATGACCATAATGCACCATGCGATGCGGATGGCGGTCTGGCTGCTCTAAAAACTGTGCTTGTGCACTTTGCTGTAAATGTTCACGCTCATGACTTGCATGCTGCATTTCAAGGGTGTTAACAACGCCAGAAACAAGGGTTAATAAGGTACCTATAATAATAATGGTGGCGGCAAGCTTGGTTCGATGCCAAAAGCGCCACTCGTCTCGGGTGACTTGTTGAATAACACTCATTGCTGGCTTCTCGCAGAAAAGGCAGCGTGTACTTCTTCAGTATCAATATGTGCCTGGTCTTTACGCTCAAACATGCCAACAATTTTGCCATTATCGAGCAAGCCAATTCGGTGTGCTACTTGGCAGGCCCCGTACACATCATGCGTTACCATAAACACAGTTGCTCCATCTGCGGCTAACGTTGCAATTAAGCGGTTAAACTCGTCAATAGCATTAGGGTCTAGGCCTGAGGTGGGCTCATCCAGAAACAAAACCGGCGCTTCGCGAAGCAAGGCTAAGGCAATTGCAGTTTTTTGACGCATGCCTTTTGAGTAGTTCGACATAGGTCTGCACCAAGCACTTTTTTGTAGTGCTACACGCATTAAGGCTTGTTCGATATCAGGCGCGGATTTTTCAATATCAGCAAGTGATAAAAAGTACTTTATATTTTCAATGCCAGTTAAATGCCCGTATAGCATTACTGACTCAGGTAAATAAGCCACTTTTTGGCGAATTGAGTCAATGTCTTTTGATACCGACATCCCCATAACCGTAGCAGTGCCTGATAGCGGCGCAATGGTACCTAGAAATGTTTTCAAGGTAGTTGATTTTCCTGCACCATTACCGCCTAAAAGTGCAAATACCTCACCTTGTCCGACGTTAAAATTAACTTTATCTAACACAGTTTGTTGGGCAAAGCGTACACACAGTGATGACGCAACAATCATATCTTTTTGCATTTACTTCTCTATTCATATGTTGAAGAAACTACTGTTTTTGAACGGGTATCAAAAATTATCAGGAGGTTAACGTTTATTACTTATTTAAAATGTTATAACATAACAAATAATAAGTAAACTTAATCTAAATAAAAGTGAGAATGAGAATTGTTTTATGTAAAGGTAAGCTATGTTGCTACGTTTATAAAGCGCTGGTTTATTACTATGTGCTTGTTATCCGCTCATACAAGTTTCGCAGAGGATTTTGCAAAACATGATGAACTATTAAACTTTTCAAATACGGTTATTTCGCCTGGTACTCTGAAAAATATCACTTTAGAAATAGCCCAAGGAGCGAACGACCCCGCAAGTTTTATTCCGGTAACTGTAGTGCATGGCGCCAAGCCAGGGCCTGTTTTAGCGGTTGTTGCGGGCGTTCACGGATACGAATACACGTCGATCATCGCGGTTAACAAATGGATTGCTGCGCTTAATCCTAGACAAATGAGCGGCAGTGTTATTATTGTTAGGGTTGCGCATGTTCCGGCCTTTGAGGAACGCTCTATTTACGTAAACCCCTATGATCGCAAAAACCTTAATCGCAGCTTCCCAGGTAAAAAACATGGTAGCCAAACTGAACGCATCGCCTGGGCTATTTCAAAAAATGTGGTAGCAAAAGCCGATTTTTTAATTGATCTACACAGTGGCGATGGTGGCGAGTGGCTATCAGCTTTTGTTGGTGTTTATGGCGGGCCATTAGCGAGTAATTATCCTTTAGCTTTATCTGTAGCAAAAGGGTTTAATTTTCCAAACATTGTAAGATACAAGATGAATACCCAACAACAAATCGATACAAAGCGTTCGCTCAACAGACAAGGAGTAGCAGAAAAAATCCCTACTATATTAGTTGAAATAGGTGAAAATGGTTCGACAGCGACACAACACATTAATGCCATGTACACAGGGCTTAATAATAGCCTGAGCATATTAGGTGTTACAAAAAGCATCGCCGCGCCTAGTCGTGAAAATGTCGATTACTTTGAAGGCACCCGATCGGTGCCTGTTACGCACTCAGGGTTATGGTTTCCAAAAGGTCTAGGCGGACAATATATAAAAAAAGGTGATGTGCTTGGCGTACTAAAAGATTACTTTGGTCAAACCTTAGGTAATGTTATAGCCCCTAGCGATGGCTTTGCGCTTTATGGGCTAAAGGGACCGGCAATAAAAAAAGGTCAAAGTATCATGACCATCGCCCAACCGGTCAGCACATTGCAGTAGCAATGAATTTATCATGCAATAAGCTATGTGCCATCACACTACCGTACATAGCTATTTGATAGATTCGCTAGCAATTTTCTCTGCTGAGTTTACCTAGCTAACCTGAACTCTGGATAATGAGTGCTTGATATGCAGGTGAATCGAAAGCTTAGGTGGCAAAGTAAATGCGATAGCAAAGTGAACAACCTCACTAATAGACACCATCAATGCTTCATTTTGTGCCATTTCCGAGGCAAAACGTTGATCAATAACGCGCTATTAATCGACGTTTTAACGCAGATAATGGCTTAAAAGCGGGATTGAGCAAGTGCAGCTTAGCCAGCAGTTCAGGTTAACTAGGGGCTTTCTAGGGGGGATTTGCTAGCGGTCACTTGATAACTTTATCTTACTCGATTGATTTACCAATAGCTTACCTATTGCGGAATCAACCGCTATCAATTAACTGATATCAATTAACGACTAGCATTTTGATTGCTGAAGAACTGCTGTTTATTGCCACTAAAGCTGTCATAAAGCTCTTGATGCGCGGCTTTAGAGAAACTATCAGTACGTTGATCGTATTGTGCAATCCAGTCAATTAACATCGCCAAGTTAGCATCTTGTGCTGCCTTACTCTCATACTTATGAGCTTCCCACGGTCGATTTTTCGCATTATCGATACAAGACTCAATCGGTAAATTAAGAAATATAATTTCGCTACAATTTGTCAATATCGGTGCTAATAAATCACTGTAGCAACCTTCTATCACCCAAGCGTTATGTTGCTCAATAAAAGTCTTAATTTCTGTCATTGAAACATCAAGTTGTTGACGTTGCGGTAGCGATGTAGCTGAAGCAGCAGGTAACCAAGCTAAGGTGTCTAAATCCAAATGCGCAAGCTGCTCTTGCTTTGCTAGCTTTTTTGCTAAACTAGACTTACCCGAGGCTGAATTACCAAAAATAACGACTTTTTTTACTGATGTTGTATGGTTTGGCATAAATTGTCCTACGGTAAATCATTCATATTTTGTTTGCTTTGCTTAGCTTGAATAGCTTGGATAACTTGAATGGCTTAGTGAGTTTATTGACTTAATACAGAAAGTACTTTTACTCTGTCGGCTTTGCACTTTCATCATCAGATGAGTGAACCGCTTGCGCTTCTTTTGCCGCCATAGCCGCTCGTTCTGCCTTAGATATATACTTAGGCTTATTACTTTTTTGCTGCTTAGCATTCATTTTCTTAACTTTAGCTTTTAAAACTTGATTGATTTTCTTTTTACGATTCATAGTGCGGGTTTACTTATTTTGATGATTAATTTTAATATGAATGCCTGATTATAAAATTCAATCAGCTTAGTAAGCTGATTGAATTAACACACGAGCCAGTAAGGGTTATTTCGCTCAGGCTATTTAAGTAATGGATGATCAGCTGGTAACTGTTTGGCAATCCATAAAGCTAATTTGTGCTTCATACTTGCTAAATCTTCACCATCTTTTGGTAACGGTTGAATAAGTTTATCATTTACCAACAAACGATATAAGCTTTCAATTTTTTCTTTCGCAGCATTAGTGGCTGAAAAACCTTTGTAACCTCTATTTTTAGCGTAGCCTTCACCAATAACAATGGCTTTTTTTAACAGTTCGGCTTCATTTTTCAATTTTTTCATTGGCAGAGAGTGATCCTTTTTACCATTAATAACAAAACTTATGTATCAGGTCCTTTAAGTATTAGGCCCTGTAAGTATTAGCCCTTAAACGTTAAAGCTCAGGCCAACACTTAATAATCGAATAACTTTACGCGGGCATGTCTAAATAAAAGCCGTTAAGCTTATTACCATCTAAATCTCGAAAGTAGCCTGCATAAAAACCTGCCATTTCGGCGCGAGGGCCTGCGGGGCCTTCACATGTTGCCCCTAACTCAAGTGCTTTTTGATAGAAAGCATCCACCTCTGCTGTAGAGTTAAGTTGAATGGCAACCATAACACCATTACCAACACTAGCAGGCTGCCCATTAAAAGGTTTAGTAACAGCTAAACCCGGTTGCTCTGGGTCTCTTGACCAAGCTATAAACTGTTCAGTTTCTAAAAAACGCCCTGCCCCTATAGTGGCAAACAACTCGTCATAAAATGCCACTGCACGCGCTAAATCATTTGTGCCTAACGTTACGTAACCTATCATAGTGTATTTCCTTGTAGTGGTGTTTTAGTAATCAGACAGCATTGATTTATCAAACTGATCGGTTGATATAGTTAAATTTTTATTTTCTATGCGAGTATTTAATTCGCTGATATCTTTATTTAGTTTAGAAATTGTTAGTGTATTATCATCAAGTAAGTATATTTGATTTAAACTAGCATAATAAAATTGCAAAATTATCAAGGCATTAACATCTTCATTATCAGCTGCTGCTTTGATTTTTTTCAGTTTACGATAGATTAAATTTTGTTGCTGCTTTACTTGCCAAACATAATACACTTCACTAAAAAATGTACTGGTTCGTAATCGATGTAAAGCAAATACACAAGTTAGTAATGCCAATAATACGCCAAGAAAATTGTAGCGAAAATTACTCTCTGCTGTCGTTGCGCCATTTGCCGCTTCTTCAGTCACTGTACCCGAAACTTCGCCCGCAACTAATACTGATGGCTCTGGGCTATTGAACGTGCTGTCAGCAAATAGCATGATCAAGCCTTGTCCGTAGGCCAAAGCCAGAATAAGTAAACTTGTGATAAAGCTTACAATGATAATATTTAGATGTTTGCGATATACAGATTTTTCAATGTCTTTTAACTTCATGTCTTCATTTACTTCTTAAAGGTTATCAATAGTGGTGATTTTATGCACTTAAATAGCATCTGTTGCTAAGCCAGAATGGCGTTTTACTTGCTGACTAACACCAGTTTGCCAAACTTGTTGGTTACTCGCGATACTCAATTGCAGCTTTGCTCGCGTGATGCCAGTATATAGTAATTCTCGCGACAATAACTTATTGTCTTTTTGCTCAGGCAATACCATAGCAACATGATTGAATTCGCTGCCTTGGGTTTTATGGATGGTCATGGCATAAACAGTGTCAAACTTCGGTAATCGTGAAGGTAATATCCAGTCATAATCGCCATTGGCGTTCTCAAAAACTGCCATTAAGTGTCCTTGGCTATTACGCCACAATAAGCCAATATCACCATTAAAAACCCCTAAACGGTAGTCATTTTCGCTGATCATGATAGGTTGACTCGGATATAAAACATAATTGGAGTCAAAACGATTAGTTGCAATCGCATCTTTATCACGCAAAATATCAATCACCCGCGTGTTCAGATATTCAACCCCTTGTGGCCCTTTTCGAGTTGACGATAAAATTCGAAATTTTGCCAATAAAGCAAAAGCCTCTTCAATATTGTCGCATTGGCTTAACGGTAAGTAATATTGCTCAACAAGTGGTGTTAACCAAGTGTCAATATCACCCGATAACAAGCTTAGTTGCTTCTCATCACCTGCCGTCTCGCTCTGCTGCAATAATTGCCAGCTTGCTTGGTGTTGGCCTTTAATAACATAATTAGCCATGCGCCCAATAGCCCCTTCACCATCAAAGCGGCGACTTTTCATTAAAAAAGTTACGCAGTCAGCGTTACTGTATTGGCCATTGTCGTTAATCGATTTATTATCTTGAGTCAGGGTTTGGTAACCGGTGACTTGTGCGAGATAGTGATAATTATCAGGGCTATAGCCTGGATGAGGTCGTGGCGCAAAATCGGCTAAAACACTGCCAACAGCAACCGAAGGCAATTGATCAGCATCACCGAGTAAAATCACTTTTGTGCTTGCAGGCAAGGCACGAAAGATACGCGTCATCATGGGTAAATCAACCATGGAAACTTCATCAATCAGTAAAGTATCAATGGCCAGTAAGTTTTCTTGATGATGACGAAAGTTAACCTGTTCAGGAATAACCCCCAACAATCGATGAAGGGTTTGCGCCTGCTCAGGAATAAGGTCTAACACCTTATCGTCAATTTTACCGCGAAAGCCTTTGACTGCATCGGTGATCGACTCAGATAAACGCTGTGCTGCCTTGCCGGTTGGTGCAACTAACGCTATGCGCGGTAGCGTGCTTTCTTCACTTACCTCTCTATTGACATGAACACCCGCAAGCATCACTAAAGCCGCAAGTAATTTTGTCACAGTATAGGTTTTACCTGTGCCTGGGCCCCCGGCAATAATAGCAAAATCTTTATTCATGGCATTGGCTACCGCCACGGCTTGCCAATCAATTTCACTATTACCCGCTTCTTGCTGAGTTGCCA
This sequence comes from Cognaticolwellia aestuarii, assembly GCF_002000025.1. Classification (GTDB taxonomy): domain Bacteria; phylum Pseudomonadota; class Gammaproteobacteria; order Enterobacterales; family Alteromonadaceae; genus Cognaticolwellia; species Cognaticolwellia aestuarii. Next base: position 309,616 of record NZ_MUZV01000002.1, on the reverse strand, counting down.
ACTCGGGAAATAATGCCGCGATAATATTTTTTACCTGCTCAGCATCAATTTTGCCATTATGGGCGTTATCAGCAGTAACCTGAGAAGATATCATTCTACGCGCGGCGACAACTTGTTTTAATTCTTGCTCAAATTGATAGTAACGGCGTAAATAAAGCCGCCCGTGGCTGAGTACTATGGGCTGTTGCTCGCTTTCTATTAACGGCAATTGTGCTAATAATGCCCTTAGCGACTGAATATCACTAAATAAAAATCCAGTAACATGCTCTTTAGTCGCTTGGCTTATATGAGTATTAATGCTGCCACTGTGGTCTAAATTTGTGCCGTCACTAAAAAGTCGTTTACCTGCGACTTCCACCAACGGCAAGCAGCTATGTCCCTCTCTTAAACTCGCACTTAAGGCGATAAGTAAATGAAACCATTGTTGTTGATCAGCTTGTAGCTTTTCACTAAAACATGCGCTGGCTGAAGTACTTGGCGCCGTAAAGGCTATACTTTGGCTGATTTCTTTAGCAAAAAAATAGTCAACGGCCATTAAACCCACTAGATGACTTGCTGCTTGATTAAATGAACTATAAATTTCCATTGTTGAGTGATTGAGCTTATTGGCAAGTTCAGGCATGGGCACTTTCTCCGGCAAAAATATCATCTAACTGTTCTAATTCTGCCAAGGTTATTTGACGATAATAAACCCCACAACCATGATGCTCAGCTTGATCACTCATACCACGTAAATAAAGATAATAAATACCACCAAAATGTTGCTTAGGATCGTAATCGGCTAAGGCATATTTTAAATGTCGATGTAATGCCAAGGCGTAAATAAGATATTGTAAATCGTAGTGACTTTTCTCAATATTATGTCGCATAGCTGAATCATTGTAATCACTGTACTGATCCCCCAAATGGCTAGACTTGTAATCACAAACATAATATTTACCGTCGGCATGAAAAATTAAATCGATGAAACCATGCATCATACCTTTTAACTGCTGATAAGAAGGTAAATGGACTCTATGCCCATGCCGACTTGAGCTGACGCTATTAAGGGCATTGTCTTTACGGGTATTTCTATGTTCGGTCAGCAGTTTGGTTAATTGACTACTACTGGCTGAACGCATCGGGTAATAGAATTCAGTTTCACGTAAGGTATCTGACGGCTTAAGTTGTGCTAGTGACAAATCACGACTGTCAGTTAAAGGCGTATGTAATATGGCTTCTAACCATTGTATCAATCGTGCTTCACTATGTTCTTGTGAGCTTAATGCACTAACACCTTTCGCATCATCATTCACTTGTTTAACGGTATCTGCAGTTGCATCGATAACACCGTATTTAACCAGTGGCCAATGGCAACTTTTTTGCCAATCAGGGGCTGAAAAATCTGTTTGCTCTAAAATGTCATGTAATAAATTACCGGTTTGTGCACCTTTGGTTAAGGTAAAACGCAATTCTTGACTGTTATTGTTGTTAAGCGGATTTAAATGTGGGTTAAGGCTAGATTCTAGTTCGTTATCTCCAGCTGCCAATACACCATCTTGATTATCTCTATCCGGCGCAGAAACACCATTGTGACGTAAGTTTTTACTTAAGGCAGAAAATGAGCTTAGCCACCAATCACGTTCAATTTTACCGTTAAAACGCGCCACCGCTGGCTGCGGCTTCTCCGTGCTGGCAAGGTCGGAGCTAACCTTATTTTCGTGCTGATTAGCTAACTGATGATCTAACTGATTGTCAGTCGATTCATCAGACAAATAATTATCTAACACGGTAAGTGCTATTTCACTCGGATTGTCTTGTACCAATTGTTGTAAACTTGTCGCTATATCACTATCAGCAGTCCATTTTAAGGTTTTGCCTAAAGGCGATTTTTCAAAATGTTCAAAGCCCGTGCTGAGAATATAACAACGTTTCTCCGCACGAGTTACCGCCACATAAAGTAAACGAATAGCTTCTGCATAGGCTTCTTCAGCCATCGTCGCTCGCGCTGCTACGCTGCCATCTAAGCTATGCTGTAACACGCCATTTTCATCATGATATTCGATAAAACTGACATTACGGTTACCAAATTTAAGCGGATCTTTATGGCGGGTAGCAAAAGGCACAAAAACCACTGGATATTCCATGCCTTTCGAGCCATGTTGAGTGATAATACGGATCAGGTTTTCATCACTTTCTAAGCGTAGTTCGGCTTCAACTTCAGGGTTATCAATTTGGCTTTGTTGTTCAAACCAAAATAGCAACTCTTGTGGCTGACGATGACGTTGGCTTGCCCCTTGAAGTAATTCAAACAAATGTAACAGGTTAGTTAACATGCGATCGGCATTATTGTTGGCACCATAACTATCAGCATTATCGCCGACATCAATATGAAAATGTTGATGCATTAACTGCAACGCCATACTGATAAAGCCTTTGAATTGCCATTCATTACGCAGTTTCTCAAAACTAATTTTTAATTTTTGCCACTGCGGTTCATCATGCTGTAATTGTAATAATTTTTCACGATCAAAGCCCATTAACGGGCTAGCTAATGCCGCGGTATATAAGCGATCATTTTCAAGAAACAGTATGCCTTGCAGCACTTGTAATAAATGTTTGGTTTCATCACTTTGCAATAAGTTTGCCCGGTTACTCATAAACACGCTGGCTAAACCGCATTCATTTAATGCCTGTTTTATTGCCGCAGCTTCAGTGCCATCGCGTACTAATAGCGCAATATCACCACTGCCAATATTGGCATTTTGGCTCGCCAACAATCGAACTATTTCATTGGCACACCAGCTGGCCATATTCCCGCGGTAACTTTGCTTTACCGCTTTGGCTTTACCGTCTTTACTACTGCCTTCTTGTTCAACATTAAAATGAATAAATTGCAGCGCATTAAACTCGCTATCTGCAAACAGCTTTTCATGGGCATTAGGCGAGGCTTTCACCGGTAAATAAGGAATTTGATAGCCAAACACATCAACTGCATCAGCCGATAAGTCGTTACCATAAAACAAGCGATTATATCCGGTTACCATAGCAGCACTTGAGCGCCAATTAGTATCCATCAGCCATTGATAATCACAGTCGTTACGTGCTGACAGGTAGGCAAATATGTCACCACCACGAAAGCCATAAATCGCTTGTTTAGGATCGCCAATCATATAAAGCGCAGCGTTGGCTTGATGATAATAAATTGCTTTTAAAATAGAGAATTGTTGTGGGTCGGTATCTTGAAATTCATCAATTAACGCCACGGGAAATTGTGAAAAAATACTATTGGCTAATTCTTGATTAGGTTCATTCGCTAAGCAGTGATGTAAAGTACTGATCAAGTCATCAAAGCCCATGACATTGGCTTGTAGTTTTTTACGGGTGATTTCTGCCCTAATATGATAAATACCTGCTCTGACAACTAACAAGGCTTTGGCGCGGTTCAGTTGCTTTGCCAACTCCGGATGCTGTTTTTTAACTTGATTAACGCTAGCAAAAGCTTCAACTAATTCAGCTTTCAGTTTAGAGCGACCAAAGCGGCGACCATCAATAAATGCGTCGGGCATCTTACCGTGTTGACCTTCAACATCAGCCGAAAGTGCAGCTAGCCAAGTCAATAATTGGGCTAATTCTTGTTGACGTTTTTCTCGTTCAGTGCCCTTTTTAACCTCGATCAGTGCTTCAGTTAACAAGGTATTATTTGCCTGTAAACTGGCAATCGCTTGTTCAACTAAACCTTTAAATTCAACGCTAATATTTTCAGGATCTTGCACATGCAGGGCATTTTCTGTCGTTAAAGCCTTGGAGAATTGGTTAATAAAGCTATTCGGCTCAGACCAAAACTCAGCCACTAACCGAAAGTCTTGATTATTATTTTCATTGGTTAAGGCTAACACACGATACCAATCTTGGCAGGCTTCTAACGTAATGTCTTGGGTGTCTGTTTCCATCAGCGCATTAAAGCTGATACCGCTGGCAAAGGCGTATTGATTTAACACACGCTTACAAAAGCCATGAATGGTAAAAATGGCGGCTTCATCGATATAAAGTAAGGCCTGGGTTAATCTGGCTTTTACTTCACTCGCGCCGATACCTTTACCTAACAGATTGTTACTTAAGGTTTTAAAGTAGTCGTCTTCAACCACTAAACTGTCCCAACTGTGCAAACTTTCTCGAATAAAATCATCAATACGACCGCGAATTTCTTCAGTGGCGTCTTTGGTAAAGGTCATCACCAAAATTTGTTCTATCGGTAATTCGCGCTCTAATAACAGCCGAAGAAATATACGGGTAATGTTGTGTGTTTTACCGGTACCGGCACTGGCTTCAATTAAATGTTTGCCTTGCAATGCAATGGTATTAGCATTTAAATTTTTCATGGCTGTGCTCATGGCTGTACTCATGACAATGCTCCCGACTTGGCCGTTACTTTAACGGTCTGCAAAGCATCGAACATAGGTTGATACAATGCGAGTAATCGCGGCGATATGTCGTCAAAGTCGGGGCATTTTCGCCAAAAATACTGTATGTAAGGCTCATCACCAAAGGCTTGAAAGCTATTACTGTCAGTCCAAAACTGTTCAAACTGTGCTTGCTCAAACACTTTACTCTTTCGTACTTTTTCAGCAAGATCTCCGTTAAGTAACAACGGCTGATGTTGGCCTAAAAAGTAACTCGCCACTAAGCATAACAATTGTGTTTTTGCATCAACAAGTTCACTAAAATAAAATTGACTCGGTTTCTGACTTTTAGTGTCAAAGTAATAACCATGCGTTGCCGTGATAGCAGCAAATAACTCATGAGTTGCCGCATCAGTTTGCGCGACTTGAATAATCAATTGATGCAAATATAAGGTAAATAAATCTTTAGCTTTGGCACTGCTACTGCGATAAAACACCGCTTTGTTAGCCACTAAGGTTAGTTTAGTACTTAACGTTAAGCGTTGAGGCAACACGGCGGTTAATATAGCCAACTCGTCTGCTGAGAATACCCCCAGCGCTGTTGATGAGGTATTTTCTGAGCTGCCAGCAAGATTATTGCTGAGAAAGTGCGCTAAATTCAGCGTAACACTGCAATCGATCGGAGTCAGTATTAAGTCTTCACCTTGCGCCAGCTCAGTAATAATAAACTGACTAAAGTTTTCGCTGTCTTGTTGCCAGCCTTTTATTAGCTCATCGGTACTGGGTAGATCCGGCAAACTGCCCGAAAGTTTGGCACTGAGCAATAACTCCTGACAACTTTGCTTACTTTGTGTTGGTGCTAAATAATAACTAAGCAAGTCTTGTCTGAGCAGGTAACTATCAAGATGATTAGGGACAAAAGGTTCGACATCATTGATCAAGGTGTTGGTATTATCTAAATACAAATAAAGTGCCTTTTGCGCATAATAACGCCCTGGATGTTGATAAAAACGAATAAGTTCACTAGCGACCAAGTGCGCTTCACGAATCACTTCACTAGTTTCTGCATCAAATGGTTTATCTAGGCCAGTCTGCTCATTTATGTCTGTATCATCAGGCTTTATTGCTGTCGCTGGTGCTGGATTTTCTCGGCGTAAATTTAGCCAGTTGGCATCAAAGCTGGCAAATTGCCCTAAATAGTTTTGTTCACTAAACGCTTGCATCGGCAACTGCCTAACTTGGCTTAATGTATTAACTTCACTGTCACTGTTTAACCCAAGCAAATGCCAGCCATAGCCTCGCGCCAGGTACTCCATCAACTCTTTCAATACTAACGAAGGCTGACGATCTTTATTATTCTTAATGTTTTTACCTTGAAAACTTAAATATAAAGCTTGGCGAGCTGAAATTATCGCCTCTAAAAATAAGTACCGATCATCGCCACGGCGTGATCTATCGCCAAGTTGCGCCGGAGTTGTGGTCATTAAATCAAAACTCAGCGGTTGGCGTTGACGCGGAAATTCACCATCATTTAAGCCTAAAACCGCAATAATTTTAAACGGAATACTACGCATAGGCAGCATAGAGCAAAATGTCACTTGGCCAATCATAAATTGGCGACCTGGATCGGGCTGACTAAAGTGATTATTAAGAAAATCGCGAATAACCGCTAAACTAATATCAGTGTGGTAGCCCGCGTGCTGACAATATTCCACTAAAGATTCGATAGCCGAGCGGACAATAGCCAAACCATTATCATTTTCGTCATCAAACAGTTGCGTTAAAAGCTCAAACAAAAATTGCTGCCATTGCGTCGCACTGCGTGCTTTGGACATTTTGGCAGCGGTCAGTTGTAGTTGCTCAATAATTAACATTAACTTACCAAGCAATTCACTGTCGCTACCTTCAATTGTTGGTAGCAGCAGTTGGTTTTGATAAATAACATTGTGATCGGCAAAAGCAAAACCACGCATCAAGCGACTTAACCCTTGCTGCCAAGTAAAACTGTCAGTGGCGTCATCAAACGTTGTGGCTGAGCTTTGAGATAAAACTTGTTGTTTATGGGCCTTATCTAGGCCCCAATGTACTGCTGATAATTCAAGCCAATGCGTAATTTTTTCAATATCATCAAGGTTAATAGCAAAGCGAGCTTGCATAGCAGGCAAACGCAATAAGGCAATTAAACTTGACACTTGAAAGCGACTATCAGGCAAGGTTAATAATTGTGAGAATGCTGCCACTAAGGGCTCAGCGTCTTTACTAATACGATCGGCAATTGAGCATGGCAATGGCGGCACTTCATCAGCAATATCTTGCCAACCTCGAGTAAACACGGCATTAACGTAGGGTGCGTATTGCTCTACTTGCGGACACATCACGAGTACATCTTTTGGCGTTAAGCTTTTATCTTGATTAAATTGGTGTAATAACCAATCGTGTAAACCTTGTACTTCACGCAGCGCACTATGGGCACTGGTGATCAAAACTGAGCCGTCTACTTTTGGCGCCTCTTGATACATATTGGGCGTACGGTGACGGGCATCCAAGAGCGATAAAATATCTTCTTGCACACAGGCTAAAACACTCGCTTGCTTGCGTTCATCAAGACTTGGTTGGGCTTGCTCACTGCTTGCTTGCTCACTGTTTGCTTTCTCATTGTTTACTTGCTCAGTGGCTAAGTCGGCCATGTCAGCAACGGCTGACTCAAAGACGTCAATATTAATGGTACTGTATTGGTACAACAGCGCCATAAACTCACGCCCTTGCTGGCCTAAGTTAGCTAACAACGGGTTGCCAACTTGCAGGTTTACATCGGCTAAATCAGCACTTTCTTGGTGAGAAAAGTCGGTGCCTTTAAGCCAAGCTTCAATGGCATTTTTTTCTGTCACCACGTCCCCCCAATAAGCGTAACAGGGATTTAAATGAAAAAAGTGCACATCAATTTGCTGGCTAAGCGCATTGATAAATTCAAGCCAAAGCGGTGCCATGGCATTAATACCGAAAAACGATAAACGTTGTGGCAATATTTGCGCTTTTAGTTTTTCAGTATTGCTTAAATTCTTTATTGCTAACGCAACTAACTCACGAGGATCATAGGGTTGTTCACGCACCAGTAAATACCACAATTTACCTTGCCAAACCGCATTACTTTCAAGGCTCTGCCCACTCATATTTGAGCTCGAAGCGCTTGTTAAACCTGCTGAACTTGTATTGTCAGCTTGGTCAAAAGCGTTAAATACACCTTGATGCCAATCGTGGATCCACTCAGGACGGAATATTAAATATTGTTCATATAAATCAGCTAACTGACAAGCTAATTGATAACGCTTTAACTGCTCAGCATCACTGTAACTGCTATTTTCGCCGTCGTTGTCAGCGCTATTGGCTTGCCAATATTGAGTTGCGACTTGAAAGCACTCGTCACTGGTAACTTCACTTGAGGCCAGTAAGGTGTCAATTCGCCAAGCGAGAACTTCACGCGAATAAGGCGATTGCTCAGGGACATCTTCATCGCTGGCTAAGTTTCGAATTAAATTCCATAAAAACTGTGATGGCAGCGCATAGCGCATATTCATACTGATACCGCGTTGCTCAGCAAGCGACATATTCAACCAATGTTGCATACCAGCATTTTGTACGATAACAGTATCTTGAGCGAAAACAGGAAGTGGGGAAAGCTGCTGAATTTTATCAAGCAGAACTAATAAATTTTCCATTTTATTAGCAGGATAAAGATAGAACAAATGCGCACCTTTTTAGCCATTTTTCTTATGGTTAAATTTAACCACATCAAGCACAAGAACACTAGAGTCTGTTGAGTTTCACGGCTAAATTTTGTTTTGATTACAGTATTTTAATCACTGTGGGTGGTTTGTAGTCTTATCATGCTCAATAAACACCTCAAGTAAAGACGTAGCTCGATACATGAGGTGTTGGCCACTTTAGTGCTTAGCCTAATAGTTTAGGTTTTATTTAGACGAAATAATTTTCAAATATAACGTGCCGAGTACCGCAGCAATAACCGAGGCAATTAAAATAGCTGTTTTAGCATATTGTAATTGCTCGGCTTGTCCTGCAAAGCCTAATGTGGCGATAAAAGTCGACATAGTAAAACCAATGCCCGTTATCAATGATGCACCTATCACATGTTGAAAATTAACACGTTCAGGCAAGCTGCCAAGTTTAAACTTTAGGCTTAACCAACAAGCACTTGTGATGCCAATAAACTTACCCAGTACCAAACCTGAAATAATGCCTAAACCAACAGGATCTTGAACACTGTCAGTTAAAGAACTCAAGTTGACCACCACACCGGCATTTATCAAAGCAAACAATGGTAAAATAAACAAAGAAACTGGCAATTCTAAAGCATCTTCCCAGCGTCGTAGTGGCGTACTCGCTCGCTCTGCGACATCACGTACTTCAAGCACCTTTTCATGATCTTGCTTATTTGCCAAAACATCAACGGTTTCAGCACTTTTCTGCAACGAGTTTATTTTTGACTTAGCTTTGTTGAGTAATTTATCTGCGGCTAATTTAGGTCTAGCCGGAACAGTTAAAGCAATTGCCACACCTGCTACTGTTGCATGCACCCCCGAATTAAGCATCAGCAACCATGTCACCAAGCTGACAATAATATAAAATAGCGGTTGTCTTACGCCCGCATAGTTTGCCACAGCTAAAAAGGCAATCAGCGCAAAAGCCCCAGACAAGTAGCCTAGCGATATTTGCTCGGTGTAAAATATCGCAATAACTAATATGGCACCAATATCATCAACGATGGCGAGGCCAACAATAAAAGCCAACAAGCTAGCAGGAATATGTTTCCTGACGATGGTAAGCACACCCAGTGCAAACGCGGTATCGGTGGCCATAGGAATGCCCCAGCCGATTTGTGAATCTAAAGAGTAGTTAAACAACGAATAAATCAGTGCTGGAAAAATCATACCGCCCAAAGCACAAAAAATCAGCATACGACGATTTTCAGGCTCTGCAAGATCGCCAACGAGCACTTCGCGTTTGATCTCAAGACCGAGTAAGAAAAAGAATATCACCATCAAGCCATCATTTATAATGTGCTTAAGTGAGGCTTTAAATTCAAAATCGCCAAAAAACATACCAATTGGCGTATGGACTAAATTAACATATGTTGCTGAATAAATTGAGTTTGCCCACCACAAGGCGACGAGTGTTGATAGTAGAAGAAATAAACTGGAGGTGGTTTGGGCACGAATAAAACTGGAAAGTGGTGGCTGAATGTTCTCTAAACCACGTTGTAATAAATTTTTATCTTTGTTGGTCATCGAATCTCCTGAATGATCTAAATTAATTAGAAAAATGGGAATTAGCATAATAGCGTTATAGTTATGCCAACGATTTACCCTACTAAGGTATAAACTTAGCATAATAAATGCAAATATTTCTCATTAATGTCCCTATATCGGTTTCTCATTCATGTATCTAGTTCGAGAGTAGCCAACAGGCAAAATTTAATCGAAGCGCATGGTTATTCTCGTTAACTATCAATGTAGTATGCGGCAGTTATCCAGGGTAGAAGGATATAACGGGTTAGCGGAATATATGAACTGAGCGCAAAGCAGAAAGCCACTTTTAGTTATGGTTGCCTTTAAATAATGAATACTCAGTAACTCGCTAAGCAATGCGCTCAGCAATACGCTCAGCAAGTGCTTATCTTACCGATAAATCTTTACATAGCCAGACTCACCAGCATCAATTACTTTATGCCTAATTTTGCTAACCACAAATGCCAACGTAAACGTCGGTAGTGGTATTTTAATATGCTCAAATCATGATTCAATGATGACTTATTATGCTCATCGCTGCTATTTTGATAAGAATATTTTTGAAAACAATCCGATATAACAGCAAAGTCTACTAATAATTCAGGACGATTTTCACCAATAAATGCCGTAAATTTTTCGCCGGTCATCGCGTGCTCTTTCACCACATTATGTTGCGACATTAACGCTAATGTTTTCAAATATAGCTGTTTAATTTCATGATGTTTTTTACCTCTAACGGCCGATACTTTATAAGCGATTATTAGCAAGACAACACTAGCCAAGCATAGCAAAAAATATTCCATAACTTTGCCTTGTGTTAAGCGCGTTAATAATTGTTTCATCAGCTGAGATTGCTTTTGCCCTGTGTAACCAATTACCCAGCGAGTCCACTGATAATCAATGGCTTCAATTTGCATTTTAAGTTGTTTATACCACTGCATCGTTTTTAACGGCTGCATGGAAAACATTCCTGATGATAAGTCAGCATATTGCTGCATTAAGTCACTTGAAAAGCCTCTTTCTACCCGCTCAGGATCAACAGCAGCTGTTGGATCGACTCGCTGCCAACCTTGCTCAGGCAACCATACTTCTGTCCAAGCATGCGCATTGCGCTGATAGACACTTAAATAATTGCCATTTGGGTTAAATTCTCCCCCTAAATAACCAACAACCATGCGAGATGGTATGCCAGCAGCACGCATAAGGTATGTAAAGGCACTAGCATAATGTTCACAAAATCCAGCCCGAGTTTGAAAATAAAATTCATCTAAACTGTTGTTTTGTATACTAGGTGGTTGCAAAGTGTAGTAATAGTTGTTTTGATTAAAATCAGTTAACAGCTGATTAATTAACGCCCTATCATCACTATAACGTTGTCGTAGCTGTTGAGCTTTTGCTGTTAACTTGGGGTTAGATTGGCTATTTAAAGACAAATTCAACGACCGCATGCTAGGCGTTAACTCAGGTGCGAGTATTGTCTCGGGGTAACTGGTAACTTGATAGCTTATGGTCTGGCTAATAATGCCATGATAGAACAAAGCAAAATCACTGCGCTGGCCGATATTGGCTTGTTCACTGGTTGCAAAGTCGAGTGCAAATAACCACGACTGAAAGCTAGGCTCCGCAATCACCTGATATGCGATGCCTTCGCCACGCAATACAATATTTTCTACGTTGCTGGCATTGCTTAAGTGGGCCAAATTATTACCCTGCTGTTGTCTTAGCCTGTTACTTTGTGCTGCCTGCTGCCAAGTTATACCATCAAAGTCATCTAACACTAATGCTCGCCAATACAATTGCGCATGCGCAGGGCTGCTATTTTCAAAACTTACTCGAAAGGCTAGCTCATTTGACAAAGCTAACTGCGCGATATCACCAATTTTAACCTGATCAGAAAGCCCAACTTTCGCTGCTTTTGCCTTAGGTACCTGCCACAAAGGACTTAACTTCGGAAAAGCAACAAAGAGTACAACGGCAAAAGGAATAGCATATAAACTCAGCTTAATGAGCAATTTAATTTGTGTTAACAGCAACATAGACGGCGCAAAAAAGCGCAGTAAGATAATAAAATTAGCAAAAACCAACACAATTACCGCTAATGAAAAGTAAATAGATTGCACAAAAATCAATGATGACGTAGCAACAAAAACGCCTAAAACCACTACTTGATATAGATCTTTACGTTTCGTTATTTCAAACACTTTTAAACTATATGCAAAACATAATAAATGAATCATGCTTAGCAATAACCCTAGCTCGCGCCCAGCTATAGCAATAGCCACACTGCCCGCTATCGCTAATAATAAAATAGCCCAAGAGGGCAATATTGATGGCGCAGAATAATAACAGGAAGTTTGATTTATAGACGCGTTTAACAAGGCTTGTCGCATGGCCTTAACATGCACAACAAATTGTGTTGCTAAAGCGATACTCGCAAATAGTATATACAACCAATGAAACTGGGTAACTAAGGTCAAAAGGTTAAGAAGTTGTAACACTAATAAAGCAAAAAATAGTTTACTGTTTAGTATGATCGACTTACTACTGTGCTTATTACTATTTTTACTTTTAGCGTTACTCATACCCCTCCCGTTCATCACCGACCTAACTCAACATTTAGCAAAAATTCATTAATTCGTTTACTCTTTCTGGTAACTATTTTTATTAACTTTTGATAGCCAAACAGCGTCAATATCCAAATTAATAATATGCTAATGCTGCTAAGCATTTTAAGGTGTGCTGTGCACTATGTTGATATTCAATACTTTGGTTTGGCAACTTCAATGAAAAAGCAATTTGCTGCTCATTACAGTCTTTAATCACATAACTTAACCAACTTAAGCGTTGCTCAATATTGCCGGCAGGTAAGTGCTCAAGATCAAGCTGTAATTTAGCCGATAACGCTTGTTGATATTGCTTGGTTAACCAGCCTTGTCCTCGGGCTACTTGTTTCCATGCTACGCGACTAAAGGGCTCACCAAGCTGATAATGACGCAGTTGATGAAACTCATCTTGACCAGATTGAAAACTATCTTGATAACTCGCGACATTATCATTTAATGCTTCACTGCTCGCGTGTTGACCTAGCTCAGACCAAGCAAACGCAATCGGCTTTGGATACGCTGTAATATGTTGTGCAAAGTCGAGCCGAGTCCAGGTTTTAAATAAGCCAAAGCCGTACTCACTGATAATTAACATTCGGCCAAGCGGATAGTGGCCGCGTTTTTCTACTTGATAAGGCACCCTAACTTGATTTTCACCTACCACGAGTTGCTCAAAGGTTACGCCTAGCAATTTGCTTTCACGCTCAGTGTTATGGCTCTTATTGCTTGCTATGTTGGCTGACTGTTCAAAAGAAAAGCGGATACTGAAACGGTTTTTTTTACTCCTAACCACCAGAGGAAAGTACAATGATGAACCAACAAAGCCCTGCAATGAATGACTTGCGTGAAATTGTAAACCAGCAAGATTGAAAAAACTGTGGTGCAACACAACAATAAAAAAACTCACAAGCAAATAGCTGAGTAAAATGATGACATTATTTTGATAATTTGTGCCGAGTAGAAATAACAGCAACATAAATAAAACAAAACAAGCACCAAAACGTGTTGGCATAATAAAAATATTACGATAATTTATTTGTTGCAGTGCGCCTTGAGGAATACGTCGTGATAGCCACACGTTAACTCGCTTGTTAATAAACGCTTGCAGTGGTGTTATTAGCGCCGAAAAAGCACTTTTTTTTGCTTTATTGGTCAAACAGTGCTCCTTTTATTCACATGCAAAACTTAATAAATCGACTGAGCTGTATTGTCCTAAGGTAGTGGATTGATAGGATCAACTTGCGACAGTATGTGCTGAGACAACTCATTAGCTTCATCAAAAATATGATGTTGCTGTGGTGCTAATCTATGTTCACAAACCGGCGAAAATACCGCTTGAATATCATCAGGAATAACATAATCACGATTTTCCATAAATGCCCATGATTTAGCTGCAGCTAACAAAGCTTTTCCTGCGCGTGGTGATAATGCTTTTGCTTGTGATTCTGCCTGCCTACTTACTCTACACAGTGCAATAACATAATCGATAATTGCCGGCGCTACAGTAATCTGACTGATATGCAGCTGTATTTCACGTAACTGCTCAACCGTTAAAAATGCTTTAATATCAGTTGTATCACGGTGGGAGCTTGTTGCCTGTAATATTTTTCGTTCTGCGTCTATGTTAGGAAAACCTAATGAAAGCCGCATCATAAAACGGTCTAGTTGTGATTCAGGCAGCGGGTATGTGCCAGCATGCGACATAGGATTTTGTGTGGCAATAACAAAAAAAGGCTCAGGCAGCTGATGTGTAACACCATCAACACTGACCCGCCCTTCTTCCATGGCTTCTAGTAACGCACTTTGGGTTTTAGGGCTTGCTCGGTTTACTTCATCAGCAAGAACTACTTGGTTGAATATAGCCCCTGGGTGCAAAAGAAATGACTTCGTCACATCATCAAAAATTGCAATACCAATAACATCGGCTGGCATTAAATCAGAGGTAAATTGAATACGTTGATATGACAAACCTAAGGTTAAAGCCAGAGTGTTTGCCAGTGTTGTTTTCCCCATCCCTGGTAAGTCTTCAATTAAAATGTGACCTTTAGCAAGTAAACAGCTCAAGGCTAACTTCACTTGGTGTGGCTTACCAATCACTACCGATTCAATTTGAGCCAAAATATTGGCAACTGCCGTTTGCATATATTGATATCTCCACAGTAATAGCCAGCTATCTCAGAAGGTACTGCCTTAGTCATAATTTACCGGCTTAGTTGCCAGAGTATAAGACTATCAGCATAAGTAATTTTCACCCCAATACCAAGAAAATAACCTTAATATGATGGCAAAACAGCATGCAAACAACAAAATTTATCTCATTTAAGTTCAGCTTTAGCAAACTAAAAACGTGATGAAATGTGCGATAGATCACTAAAGCCAGTAATTGAGCAAACACTATGGTTTTAAAAGCAAAGTTGAAATCAAGAAAAGCGTAATTGAATGGAAATTCCCGGATAAAACGTGCGCTTATTTGACCTTAGTCAACGACCGACAATAAAACTTTATGTCATGCTAGCAAAACGGTGTGATCCAATACACCTGTTCAGAAATAAACATTGGCTATTAGCTTATAGCTTTTTTAAATGCTGCAGTGTCTTTTGCAACTAAAGGTAAATAAATATGCGCGAATATTACGCGCGTTTTGGGGTAAGTTATGGATATAGATTTTAGCGAAATAAACTATTTAGTTGACCCATGTAGTCGTACATTACATGCCGACTACCAACAGTTTTTGCTATCGCTAATTGGCCTTACCGTTATAGATATCACAGGCGAGAATACCAATGAATGGCGCGTTATATCAACATTATTGCATGGTAATGAACCTTCAGGGTTAATTGCTGTACATCGATGGCTAACCACGGAAAACTCATTACCTCGACCTAAAACAAACATTCGTATTATTATTTCATCGGTTGAAGCTGCTACACATCAGCATTTATTTAGTCACCGATACTTACCGGATGGTGTTGACTTGAATCGTTGTTTTAACGAACAGGCAATAAGAAACAGTAAAGATGGCGAAAACAAATATATTGACGGTTATATTCAGCGGGCAAAGTTAATAGAGGCAGCAATAAGAGAAGTTAACCCAAGATCAATTATCGATTTGCATAATACGTCTGGTAATGGTCCAGCGTTTGCTGTTAGTACCTTGATCAGTCCAAATGTTTTATCACTTGCTTCTTATTTTTGCGACACCTTGATTCTGTCTGATATTAGCATTGGCGCAATGATGGAATTAGACTTTTCTTGCCCTGTGGTAACAATCGAATGTGGTGGCAGCGCAGATGACCAGTCACACGAAGCTGCATACAATGGTATTAAACAATTTGCCCAATGTGAGTGTTGCTGCACTTTACCACAAGATAAAGCCGTACAAATTCTTTATAAGCCCTTGCGATTAGTAATTAAAGATCAACGAAAGCTTTCATTTAGTGAACATGATGAAAGCTATAGTGGTGTAACCCTTAGAAAGAACATTGAGCAGTTCAATTACGGTGGCTGCTGTGAAGGACTATTACTAGGTTGGCTAGATGATAATGGCTTAGAAAACCTAGAAATGCTCAATGACCAAGGGGTTAATGTCATCGAAAATTACTTTAGAGTGGATGACAACAAGTTGGTTTGTGCCACCAGCATAAAAATTTTTATGGCGTCAAATCAAAGTGACATTGTGCGCTCAGACTGTCTGTTTTATGTGGTTAACAACGTCAATAATCACCTTTAGTAAAAACTTGACTTATTAAGCTAAAAACTCAGCTGTCGATGCACTTAACGAAACGGTGCTTCGGCGATTGCTTGTTCAAGTGCAATGCTCTCTATGCCTAATTCACGTAAGGCATGAATAAACTTTAAGGTTTTAAAACTATCAAACCATACCGTTAATTGCTTGTTAAATTGCACTTCTTTGGCGGATTTTTGCTTACTAACAAACGTCGGTAAACCAATGTTTTTCAGGGCTTGCTGAGTTAACTCAGATAAACCTGTAAACCAAAGTTCGGGCTGTAACCGGTGCTGCCATAATGTAGAAAAAGCCTGTAAACAGGTTTTTAACTCAATAAACACTTGCGGATGATAGTAAACATATTCTTGCCCTTGCTCAGTTAGGTTAATAATGTTTTGTACTGCTGGCCCTGTGCCAAAAGGCACACGCTGTGAAGGTCTCGCATCAAGCTTAATGATCACCTCAGGCAAATACACTACATCGCCTAATTTAGCGAGTTTATTCAATAAATAAAAATCTTCACCGGCACTTCGTTTAGGAAAGCCACGCGCCTGGCAATAGGCCAACATATCAAACGATAACGTGCTACCAATAGTAAAATAGGCATAAGGCGATTGCGCATATACCAAGCCAGCAACATAGTAACGTAAAGCATTTTCATAGCGTTTATTGGCTTGATGAATCGCCTGTTGCTCACTGTAATGATAAAAATTACAGCACGTTGCTACAGCATTTTTTGCTATTTTATCCTTGGTATGCGCCGAAAAGTAATTATCGGGTAAATACGCATCGGCGTCACTTGAGTGAATCCAAGGGCTAGCAATTGCGCCGGTATTAAACAAACTAACCGCTAAGTCAGCGCCAATTTTTCTTGCCAAACCAACCCCTTGTTCAGCAGGGATAGCATGATGAAAACGATCAACAATTAACACCGCAGATTTAGTCTTTACCTGTTGATTTTCATGAGATAAGTCAACTAACGCTAGATTATCTTGCTGCCAAGTTACCCTGCCTTGTTGAACAATTGCGTCACGCAAGTTCAGTTGTGCCTGTTGATGCTCAAGGCCAAGCTTATTATCAGGTTGGTTAATCACCACAATCAACAAACAGCTCTGCTGTGCAAGTATAGAATGCACAAAACGTTCAACAAATACGGCTGTTTCTTCAAATGCAGGGATCACCAGTACATGCTGATAATTCAAATGCTGTGGAAACAGCGCTAACGATTGTGTTTCCGGCTCAGCATAATGTGCTAAATATTTAGCACAAGTCGCTCTTGCTTGTTGCATAGCATGGCTCATGGTAAAAACTCAAATTAATGTAAAGCCGCTCTAAACGGTAATGCCATACAAATATCAGCTTCTATTTCTAATACTTCTTCTAAACGCTGATCCACCTCAGCCTTATCAAAATACTCGTAAGCTAATTCAATAAATAAGTTTTTATGTTTTTCTTCTGATTTAGCAATACTTTGATAAAAGTCTTTATCTTTGCCTTCGGGTAATGCTTGTGCCACTAAAGAAAATCGTTCATGACCGCGAGCTTCAATCACGCCAGCTACGATTAATCGGTCCATAAAAAACACATCACTACCATTGCGAAAAACTTTACGAATTTGGTTAATGTAAGGGTCTTTTTCATCGGCACCTAATTGTCCACCACGTGCATAAATTAACTTTAATACTTGTTTAAAATGAATAAGCTCTTCAATGGCTAAATCAGCCATCGCTTTAACCACAGATTTTCGATCTGGGTAATGAGAAATCATCGACATCGCCATACCTGAGGCTTTTTTCTCTGCAGCCGCATGATCGGTTAAAAAGGCATCGAAGTCACTAAGAACGACCTCGGCCCATGCTTTAGGGGTTTGATATTTTAATTCGAACATAGATAAGTTTACTAATTGAAGAAGAAATAAATAATGGCGGTATTTTACACGCCTCAAAATTACCGACAACAAAAACCTAAACCAAACCAACAACAAAATGCGAGTAAAGTAGCAATGAAAGTTGAACTTATCGTTTTTAGCGCTAATCGTTACTGAGCTGATGCTATGCAGCTTTATTGCGCTGTTACCCATAAAATGAAAGAGTATTTTATTAACCAGATCACAATAATGGCTAAAAACTGCTCATACCGATAAAAATAATGCTGTCGATTAATTAAAATAAGGTAAGCTTAGCGATAGCATGGATGATTTAATATACAGAGCTCATTATCAATAATTTAATGAGCGTTACCTTAACTTAAGAATATTTTTATATTTATGTTCAAAAAATTATTCAGTAAAATTTTTAAAAAGTCAGCCAAAAGTACCGCCAACTTATACTATTTCGAAGAGAGCAGGAAAGCCGCTAATGCTGAAGAAGAAGTAGAACATAAGCAAGTAAGCATTGACTATAAGCCAGTCGAGACAACAGTTAATCAAGCGATAATTCGTTCATTTGAAGAACAATATCAACAAGACTTTTATGACTACCTGTTAGGACCATCTCCAACGGTAGACTCTTCTCATAATGACGAGTTGTCAGTACTTATTACGGCAAAAGTAGAAAGCTTGTTAAAAAGTCCAAAGTTGATTTTAGACTCGTTACCCACCTTGCCATTATCTTTAACAAAAATAATGGAACAATTAAATAATGATGATTTTGATGCAAATGAATTAATCAAACTGATTCAACAAGAGCCAGCTATTGCCGCTAAGGTCATCGAGCTTGCCAACTCTTCTTATTACAATCGTCAAAGTAAAGAAATTAACGACTTAAAATCGGCTTTTATGGTACTCGGTGTTCATGGTTTATCAGAAGGTGTGATCAACGGCTTTGTCAGTCGCTTAGTACCACACCCGAGTATTTACTTTCGACAATATGGCCAAAAAATCTGGCAACACAGTTTATGTACCGGTGTTACCGCAAAAACATTGGTGGCGAAGTCTTCATTAAAAGCACATGCTGCCCAAGCTTATTTTATTGGTTTAATTGCTAACTTAGGTGATCTGATCATTTATCAATTACTGATAGATGCTTTTGCGGTTGTTCACCCTGATTGCCAGCCAAACTCAGCGCTGTTTAAAAATATGATGGCCAAAAATTCGAAAAAATTGACTTACTTTATTGCCAAGTATTGGAATTTTCCTAACTCTATTTTAGAGGTGTTAGCACTGCAAGAAAAAGTCAAAAAATCGGCTTTATTGCCTGCACTACACAAAAAAATGCCCATTGCCTGTTTTATTTATGAAGCAAAAGTTATCAGCGAATTACACATGAGATTAACACAGCAAAAAATAGCAGATGATTACCTCAAAGAAGTCTCTACGTCACTGATTTTTACCGAACAAGCCACTGAGCATTTAGCGGCAACATTAGCTGAAAACAAGCGAGAAAATGCCTCATAGTAATGCTTATAAGCTTATCTATTGCATTCAGATGAGCTTGATGTTTTTGGGATGAAGGCTGTTTTTTACGCTTAATTATCTCGCATAAAAACTCAGCGAATTAACAGACAGATAAATAAACGGTTATCTGTTGTTATTCATCGCTATCGCGGTAAGTAATACATCATTAACACGCAGAAAATAACAATGCCCCAAAAGGCTTTCACAAAAAAGCTTAAACGTGCTTTTCCTTCAGGATGATGTTTGGTTAACGCCATACCACAATTAGTACAATGCTCGAGTTTACTGTCATTTTTTACTTGGCAAAACAAACAAGAAACTTGTTCGTGAGACATAATGCCCCCTAAAATTATAATGTAACGCTTATTCAACTACGCCATTATTGACTGGTTAGTTGATGGTAAAGCTGCGGCAAACGTACCGGCAGCTGATCAGGTCTTAAAATCACCGTATAGCCATTGCTACCAAACAAATAAGGTAAGTAGCTTTGCGCTTCTTGGTCAATGGTTATACAAAAAGGCTTAATGCCGAGTTTATTGGCTTCTTTAATGGCTTGATGAGTATCTTCAATGCCAAACCGGCCTTCATAATGGTCAATATCATTAGGCTTACCGTCGGTTAATATTAGCAACAGTTTTTGTGTGCTACGTTGTTCAACTAACACCTTTGTTGCTTGGCGAATAGCAGCTCCCATTCGGGTATAAAAACCAGGACGAATAGAGCGAACACGACCACGTATAGTGTCATCATATTTTTCATTGAAGTTTTTTAGCAGCGTAAAACGCACATTGGTTCGTTTTACTGATGAAAAGCCATACATGGCAAAACTGTCACCCACACTATTAAGTGCTTCTCCAAACAGTAACATTGAGTCTTGTACCACATCAATAACACGGCTATTGTCATCTAAATAAGCATCAGTCGACATCGATAAGTCAGCAAGTAATAACGTAGATATATCACGATTATTACCTCGAAAACTGCGATAGTGCCCTTTTTCTTTAGTCGGTGATATTTTTGACTCTATATGAAAATCAAGCCAGGCCGCTAGATCTAACTCTTCACCTTGCTGCTCGCCTTTGAGCCAATAACGTACACTGCGCAATTGTTCAAACTGAGCCTGTATTACCTTCGCTGTTCTTTGTAATTTCAACGGTAATTTTTGTGCAATGCTGTCTTTAGGTAACATAGGTTGTAAAAGACAGCGGTCCGCTTCAAGGCATTGTTTCTTATAATTCCATTCTGGCAGTTTAATACCATCACCTAAAGGTAAATCATCTTCGGATGCTGACGGTAAATCCATATCAATTTTTATACGAGCACTTTTCTGACTTTGTTGCTTGGCGACGGTTATTTTATCTAAGTCTTCTGCGATGCGTTGATTATCTTCATCATCGTCATCACTATCATCTGTGCCTCGATCTAATTTAGAGAATTCGCTCCACGAAAACATCGTCTCAAGGCGAAAGATCATCATGCCATCTTTTTCGTCGCCGGAGTCAACACGTTCAGCTTTTTTGCGACTGGTATCACTTTTTTTTGCTTTGCTGAGTTCAGCGGCTTCAAGTGCTTCATCGCTATCATCAAATTCGGGTAATACTTGGGGATCAACGTGTGCTGATGGATATAACCACAAATATACGGCTTGTGGTGCATAGTTTACCGTGGGAAATTCTTTAACTGAGCCCGGCGACAAAATCGCTTGGTTGATCGCCTGCTCCATTAATTGCTCGGCTTTCGGACGTTTTGAATGATCGGCGCGGCTACTAACAAAGGCCTTCGCAAGGCGCTGGTAACGTGGAACAAGTGCCGGAAAACGCTCAAGTACATCAAGTACAAGCTGTTGGTTATCTATCGCCCAATGACGAAACTTTCCGTCATGCTGTGCGGCTAATACCGCTAACCAAATATACAAATCATGATTTAATTCTGCGTGGGGAAATACCGCTAAAGTTTCAGGTAAACGTAAGCTTTCATCATCTTGCCAGGCAAGACTAATTTGTTGATTTTCACCGGCAATTTTTTCAAGAAAACTACGACGGACAATGTAGTCTCGATCACTAGCAGCTTCAACACGCTTAACAGCTTCGCCACCCAAGGCACGGTAAACCAATCCTATCGCATGGCTTACTTGTGAAAACTGCACCGCGGCATCTGTAAATTCAGTGCTAGCTTTGCGCGTGATATATTTATGCCAAAGACCGCCTACCCACTCTTCCATTTTGCTCTTCCCAAAAGGATTATTGTTTTATTCAATTTACTGGCAACTATGCTAACAAAAGATTTATAAGTGAGTTGTGATGTATGTCAATTTAGCGAGATTAAGCGTAGCAATTTAACTTGCTATTTATCGTCAAGTACCTCAGGTTTTACTTTATCTTTTGGTATGGTTAAATCAGGTAAATCTGCGTCACCAATACTTTGTAGTACTAAGCCCATCATAAAACAGAAAAATGAAATTGAGCCATAAAAGGCTTTCATCACTTTGTCTTCGGTGTCGGTTAAAGTCAGTAAGTATCCAGCACAAATTAGCGCAACAACAATACTCGTTATACCAACAATTTTAGCCATACGTTGTAAAATATGTTTATTTTTACGTTGGGTTAATTGATAGTCACTCAAGCGTTTCTCCTCAACAAGTTGTTGATTGGCGTGCTATTGAATAGCCTTGTGTCGTGATTAACTACAGCATTTCAATGATTAAAAAATAAAGCCGTGATATCACTACCACGGCTTAGGTTAACTAAAACAGTTTACATTCAAGTGTATGAATATAATGTATTAGTTCAAGATAATGCTACTTTAAGCTGTTTTCTTTTCTGTGATGAAAAAGCTAGCTAAGTAGGCAATAAGACCGATTAAGAATATTACACCAGCAACTTCACGTAACCAGTAGAAAATAGCCAATTTGTCTTGTGTTGCCATAAAGCTTAATGCTTCACCACTTTCAGGTATACGTTGTAACCATACTTGCAATACACCGGCACCTGTTAAGAATAAAGTAATGAAAACCATTGCGACTGTCATCAGCCAAAAGCCCCACATTTCAGTAACTTGTGCTTTGTTGCAGTTAGCTTCACCGATACCACGTAACTTAGGCATAGCGTACGACATAATAGTCATAACGATCATAGCGTAAGCACCGTAGAATGCCATATGACCATGCGCTGCGGTAATTTGCGTACCATGAGTGTAGTAGTTCACTGGCGCAAGTGTATGAAGGAAGCCCCAAACACCCGCTCCTAAGAACGCCATTACTGAAGTACCAAGTGCCCATAACGTTGCCGCTTTGTTTGGATGTTCACGACGACGACGGTTAACCATATTAAAGGCATACAATACCATAGCGAAGAAAGGTAACGGTTCGATTGCAGAGAAAATTGAACCAACCCACTGCCAGTATTCAGGTACCATCAACCAATAAAAGTGATGACCCGTACCTAAGATACCCGAGATTAATGCCATGGCGATAATTACATATAACCATTTTTCAATAACTTCGCGGTCAACACCGGTTACTTTGATTAATACAAAGGCTAAAATTGCACCCATGATTAATTCCCAAACACCTTCAACCCATAAATGTACAACAAACCACCAGAAGTATTTATCTAATGCTAAGTTAGTTGGGTTGTAAAATGCGAATAAGAAGAATACCGCTAAACCGATCAAACCTGTCAGCATCACCATATTGATAGCAGTTTTACGGCCTTTCAGCATAGTCATGCCTAGGTTAAATAAGAAGCCTAATGCAACAACAACAATACCTAATTTAGTGATCGTTGGTTGTTCAAGGAACTCTCGTCCCATGGTTGGCCATAAGTCGTTGCCTGTGATGTGCGCTAAGGTTGCATAAGGTACAAGTAAATACCCTAGGATAGTAGCGACACCTGCAGCAGCAAAGATCCAAAATAGCGCAAGGGCAAGTTTAGGACTATAGAGTTCGGTTTCAGCTTCTTCTGGTACTAAATAATAAGCAGCACCCATAAAGCCAAAAAGTAACCAAACTATTAGCAAGTTGGTATGAACCATACGTGCCACGTTGAAAGGGATTAAGCCACCGACGATATCGCCAATAACATATTGTAAGCCCATCAGTAAGCCGAATAATATTTGGCCTACAAACAAGATCATAGCAAAAACAAAATAAGGTTTTGCAACGGCTTGTGATTGATATTTAAGAGTATTCACGCCATTATCCTTCTATGTTTGGTGGCCAGTTATTGGTATCCATTTCTGAAGTCCATTTAAGGAACTCAGCCAAATCATCAATTTCTTGATCTGATAAATGGAAGTTCGGCATTTGACGACGACCTGGAATGTTTAGTGGTTGAGCTTTCATCCAACCGTTGAAGAATGCTTTAAAACCAGCTTCTCCACCACGACGGTCATAAACATTGCCTAGCTCAGGCGCAAAATAAGCCCCCTCACCAATTAATGAATGACAACCAACACAGTTGTTGTCTTCCCATAACGCCTTACCGCGCGCTACAGACTCAGTGATGTTTTCTCGATGATCCCGTTTGGGCATCTCTTTTGTTGTGTGGAAAGTCAAAGCAAGAAATATTAAAAAGAAGAATACACTTCCACCATAATAAATATTTCGAGCCATGCCTTTTGTAAAGCGCTCTGACATGGTATTTCCCTTATTAAAATATGTAATAAAGCAAAGTCATCATAAGGTAATCACAACGTACTCACTTTGATGAAAATCAAGTTTTTAGAAATGTGTAACAAATAAAGTCAAAATAGCTTGAATTAACCTACAAAAGCACTGTCTTTTCATTTATGACAGAGCACTTCCTGCATTATAAACCCTTAATTTTTGTAGGGTTTTTAAACCTTAATTTGAACAGTACAGTTTAATATTGGCTCATAAATTAAAAATAAATATTAGCGACTAAAAACAAGTATTTCCGAGAAAAATGTAGCTATAAACTGAATCAATAAACATAAAAAAACTCTACTTAACCAACCATCAAAGTAAAACCTCTCTTAACAGGCCACCCATAATAAATTCTCAAACATTTCCTAATGTGCCAGCCATAATAAGTCTAATAATGAGTAAAATGGCTCATTAGTTTAAGGTATTGGAAGAAATAAAGGCTTTTTGATTAAAGAGTGCTGAATCAACTTGGCTTTTTACTATAGATGTTTATAAATCATTGAATTTTAATATTGTTATTACCGCTACTTTGAAGCTAGCATAAATGAAGTGAAATTAACGATAGGTTTTATGCGCTATTTAAACAAGCTTTAGCATTAGCAATTCCATGTGTTCGTTGTAACCCAACATGCTCACTAAATTCACATAAGTGCTCCGCACTACCTACTGCGCCAGTGAAGATACCTTCGAAATTCATCGTCAGCTTCAACCAACTTTCATTACTGATATGCAGCCTGGTGAGTATTTCTGCTGTTTGAGGGTTAATCGCACCGCATTTATCATCTCTGATTATCCGGCCTGTCTCATCAACTAACTGTAAATAATCTTGTAGACTAAAACGAATACCGGTAACTTTATCTTGATGCTCACTTCCAATAAACGGAAGTAACGCCAAAGGCTGTGCTCCCTTTATTGCGGCTTTGATGCGTAATTGAATACTGGTGAAGGCTGATTGCTCTGGGGTTGGGGCAATAGCATTACGAACAGGGTTTAAATCGACATAGGCCATACATGACAACAAGGCGCCTTCATCAAGTAGCGCTTGTGATTTAAAGCGCCCTTCCCAAAAGTGTCCTGTGCACTTATCTTCTCGATTTGCTTGTCGTGCTATAGGCTCATTCAATGAACGCATAAACCAACTGATATCAATTAATCTTTGTTTGTAAATCTCTGCTGTGCTTTCAACTATAGCCAATCGAAATTTATCGAGGGATTGTTTATTACAGTATTCTTGAGTGAGCAGCGTGCCCTTAAATAACTGGTGCCAACGCGTTAACACTTCAACTGTTGACCAGCCCTTTACCTGATCGCTATCAACATGTAATACAAGGTGTAAATGATTATGCATAACAGCATGGGCGCAAATATCAATAGCAAATACCTGTTGTAATTGAAATATGCGTTGTTCAATCCACGTGCGTCTATGCTCAAAACTCATACCTGTTTCTTTGTCTATTCCACAAAGAAAAGCCTTTCTTACCGTTCGACTACAAATATGATAATAAGGTGTATCGATTAAACTGATTTGCTGAGAGCGAGGCTTAGCCATGACAATAACCACACAGTCCGAAAAAAGATGAATTAAGTGTAGTTCATTGTACAAAATACATACAACTCGTTATGGGTGGCATGATAAAAAGTTATTAAAGATTATTGGAATTATGGCTGTCACGATAAAATGACTGAAACAAATAAAGCACTTAAAAATTAAAACATGGCTGTCACGATTAAAACTGAGAGCGAGGCTTAGCCATAGCAATAACCACACAGTCCGAAAAAGATGAATTAAGTGTATTTTATTGTACGAAATACATACAAACCGTTATGGGTGGCATGATAAAAAGCTATTAAAGATTATTGAAATTATGGCTGTCACGATTAAACGAAATCTATACAACCTGTTATGGATGGCATGATTAAAGATTATGAGTGGCAAGATTAAAGCAATACAAAAAATAGCATTTACTGGTTTTAGCTTTGTAACTGCTACTGTTGGTGTTTTTTACGCGCAAGCTAGCTTAAACATAAATAATGGTAATAATAACCGGGATAACAATCACGTAAGCCAACATGATATTGCGCCAAAGACGAGGGGCATGTTTTAGCTCCATAAACACATCAATAATTTGTTGACCTTTCATCGCAACAATCAACATAACGATACTAATGAACCCTAATGTATTAAATGAAGCCGATTGAAAGTACTGCCCTATTGCAACCGAAGTAAAGGTTAATATAATTAACCAACCCCAACTTAATGCAAAGCGTTGCCAAGCTTTCATTATCTAAATACTCCCTAAATTACGTATATTAATGGAAATAATATAATCCAAAGCAAATCAACCATATGCCAATAACAAGCACCAGATTCAAACCCTGAAAATTCATTCTCTGTCTCAGGATCTCGATATTTACCTTTATAAACATTTATCGCCATATACAGCAAAATCACCATACCTAATAAAATATGCATAAAATGAAAAGCAGTGATTAAAAAATACAAAGTGAAAAAGGTATTAGTTTCAATATCAATACCTTGTGAAAATAACGCTTGATACTCCCATAGCTTTAACACGACATAAACTGAGGCAAACATTAACGCTAAGGCTAAACGCGAAATGGTTTGTTTATCTTTATTTTCTCGCATTGAATGCAAAGAAATTGCAACAAAGTAACTACTCGTAATTAACGCAATAGTATTTACTAGGCCAGCAACTTTATGTAGCTGTGCCTTCCCCTCAGCAAACATGGTTAAATTTAAGTTTTCGGCGACCGCAAAACCAATAAAAAATACGGCAAATACGGTTAATTCAGCCAAAATAAAAAACCACATGGCCAAGTCACCGGGTAGTTTTCTATTATCATCAATTTTATACATATCGACTTCTGCACCCGAAACATCACTAGGCATGGCTGTATTGTTAGGCATCAAAATAAATTTTAGCCACTTCCATAATTGAATTAACTGTTTGTAAATCATCAGACAACGGTTCAGCTAAGCAACAACGACAGACCTCTATCGGATCCATACCTGAAGACATCATTTTGGCCGCATATATTAATAGCCTTGTTGATGCAACTTCATCTAAGTCGTTTTCTTCTAAGCGACGCAGTGCTTGTGCCAATTCAACTAATTTAAAGGCAATATTCGGCTCAACACTGGTTTCTTTAATAATAATATCTTGCTCAACTTGGCTTTCGGGATAGCCAAAGCGCAAAGCAACAAAGCGTTGGCGAGTACTTGGTTTCATGCCTTTGAAAAGGTTTTGATAACCTGGGTTATAAGAAACTACCAGCATAAACCCTGGCGCAGCCTCAATAAGTTCACCGGTGCGTTCCAGCGGTAAAATACGACGATCATCTGCAAGTGGATGCAGCACTACTGTGGTATCTTTACGCGCTTCAACTACTTCATCTAAATAACAAATTCCGCCTTCTCTTACAGCCTTCGTTAATGGACCGTCTTGCCAATATGTTCCTTCAGGGCCAACGAGATGTCGTCCCACCAAGTCGGCTGCGGTTAAATCATCATGACAAGCAACGGTATATAAAGGCTTGTTGAGTTTTTCTGCCATATGAGCAACAAAGCGTGTTTTACCACAGCCCGTTGGCCCTTTTATCAATACGGGTAAGTGGTGATTGTAAGCATATTCAAATAAGGCGACTTCATTATCTTGTTCTTGATAGTAAAGCGGCTCTTGTGAGCGTTTTGTATTGTCAGCGGCAATTGCAACTGATGCATTTGAAGTCATAGTAGCCATAATTTCCTATTTACACTTTTCTATAGAGGATAACGAAATAATACTCGCTAAATTACGCTCAAAATCGGCCTAAGGCAATTGAAGAGTGCTGAAATACAAAGAAGAATGGCGGCTATTTGATACCGATCAAGCCAATGTGGATCTTTCAATATTTTGTGCGAAAAATCACATAACTGGCATGTCGATTTGGTTCATGCCTATCTGCAAATAGCATTAACTCAATGTAATAATGACAGGTTATAATATGGGTGTTTACTTTTTAGTTTCATGTAAATTTAAGGTTAATTACTGGTAACAATGCCAGCATAAACATAAACTTGAAGTAAAAAATGCGCAAGCGAGAGTTCTGTTTGTTGGGTTGCCTTCTGACAGCAAGTGAGCAACTAAAAGCATATCAACTGGACTTTTTCAGATATATTACATAATCTTTATTATCAATATTTCAGCGTAATTTTTTCAGCATAGTTTTCCAAGATACTGGAGCCAATAATAAATAAGTTCTCTGGCAAAAATAGAGTTACCAATGTTTAACATAGCTAAGTTATTCGCTCTGTTGATACTGTTTTCGTTGATGGTAAACTCAAACGTCAAAGCGGCTCAACAATTAACTTGCGCTACGACTCATTATCCTCCTTACACAACTTTCGACAAAGCAACTAATACGTTTATCGGCTCAGACATAACACTATTACAAATGTTATTTGAACGTATCAACTTAGAGGTAAAAATAGTGAATTTACCTTGGGCAAGGCTAAAAAAAGAAATTAAAAAAAACAGCTACGATTGCTATTTTTCATTAGGGAAATTCCCACATAGAGAAAAGTATTTAGACTACACCAGCACACCAACCCATATAACAAGAATTGCCGTTTTTACCCCCAAGAACAATAAAAAATTAGATTTAACTAAAAAGGTTGTTGGCGTACATCGAGGAATTAATTTTCATCTAGACATTACTGATTTACATCAGCTTGAAAATTCCACCTTCAAAAAACTACCTTCCAATGACATTTTATTTAAAATGTTAAGTCACCAACGACTTGATGCTGTGATCACAAGCAAAGTTGTCGGCGAGTATGTTTTAAAGCTCCATCACCCTGAATTTGTTGCAAATATTACAGACATTACCAATTATCAACTGCCAACATATATCGCTTTTAAAAAGCAGACTATTGATATTAGCATGGTCAACAACGCCCTATTGAAAATAAAAGCAACACATCCACAACTATTTGAAAAGTAACCAAACGCTATCAAGCAGTATTGTTAATAGGCATTGTCACTTTATTATTGACGAGTAACCACTTTAACCACCCCAACCATTTTCGGATGCGGACCACACTCATAAGCAAAGTCGCCTGGTTTAGAGAAGGTACGCTGATAGCTTTCGCCGGGGAAAATATAATCTGGTTCTTCCTTCACCAACTGTTTAAACCAAACATTATGGTACTGGCGTTTTTCAACATT
This sequence comes from Cognaticolwellia aestuarii, assembly GCF_002000025.1. Classification (GTDB taxonomy): domain Bacteria; phylum Pseudomonadota; class Gammaproteobacteria; order Enterobacterales; family Alteromonadaceae; genus Cognaticolwellia; species Cognaticolwellia aestuarii. Next base: position 280,313 of record NZ_MUZV01000002.1, on the reverse strand, counting down.
TTTCCAAATAACCGTATCGCCCGCTTCAATAATTATTTCAGCAGGAATAAATTGTTTTTTAAATATTTTAACAACAACTTCTTTAGCATTAACTGAGCCTAAAGCGCTCAGCAGTAAAATGATCACTATAAATATACGCATTTAAAATCCCTTGGGGTGAACTGTAATAAAGCTCATCTATGATTGCTCTGTTAAGTTATGAAGTTAAGCTATGCTGATAACCAGTTAACCGCATCAGTAACATTTTCAAAGTACTTAATTTCACCTGAAATAAACCAACTCCCGACTTTAGCAGCAATTTCTTGCCAGTTTTTATTACCGTAAATAGCAATTTTTCGAAATTCATTATTGTGTTTTAAGCCAAGTTTTAAATCATCCCACGCGGCTCTAAGTTCCCAGCCTTCAAGCTCTGTTCCATCAATAAGTACATTAACCTCAGGATCTTTCACTTGTGATAAGGCGGAATCAAGCATTGGTGTGATCAACTCATAATCGGCATGCGTTAATTTACCAACCGCTTTTAAGGCAAGAAATACATTATTGTTAATACGTTCAATACCAATAGATAACCCGTGCTTTTTTATGCTCATTATTGAATCTCCTTTAACTAAGTGCCCCTTGATTGTGGTAAATAAATCATAGTCGCAATTCGCTAGAATACATATGCTTATGACACAGAACATTGCGCCATATCAAATAATATTCTCATAACACGTAACAATGCAAAATGTGGCTAAAATAATAAAATGTTTAGATCAAAGCATTGACTTTCTAAGCCCTAAAACTGGCTCAACATGAGGCGCTTACTCGCATGTAAAAAACCGCTAAACTGATTTAGCATTGACACTACGCTTAGCTTCTTGCATTGTTCGGCGCTTATCGTTTTATCATAAATTATCTGCGAGAACTCATGCCTAACTCCCCAAACAATCAACAAGAATTACAAGGTTACTGCTTGATGATTGGCTCTGTTGTAATTTTTGCCTTATTGCCCTACTACTTACAGTTTTTATCCCCTGTTGACGGCAACAGTTTATTTGCCTTTCGGGTGCTATTACAATTTACTTTTGGTTTACTATTTCTCTTGTTAATTCAAAAAGCCGCTGAACTTAAAGTAATTTTCACTTCGCCAAAAGTGCTGTCATTCATGTTACTTACTTCCCCTTTAATCGCCTTGCAATGGTGGATATTTTTTTGGGGCCCCGTCAACGGCGAAACCATAAATATTGCGATGGGTTATTTTTTATTACCGATAACCATGAGCTTAACCGGACGCTTTTATTTTAAAGAAAAAATGAGCCCATTATTATGGCTAGCGGTGCTTGCAGCCATGCTAGGTGTTAGTGTCGAATTATATATTAACCATGCATTTTCTTGGGTTACTTTGCTGATTTGTTTAGGTTATCCGCCGTACTTCATTTTACGCAGAAAAAGCCAAATTGCGACTACCAGCAACTTTGTGGCAGAAAACTTACTTATCGCGCCAATCGCCTTGTTGATTTTATATATTAATCATCAACAACAGTTACCTTTATTGCCATCATCAGACTTTGCATTGCTTTGGGTGCTAGGGGCAGGATTGTTGGGAACTATCGCTATGCTATTTTTTGTTTCTGCGGCTGCGCGTTTAAGTTTTACGGTTTTTGGCATGTTAAATTATGGTGAGCCAATTTTAATTATGCTGGTAGCCATATTTTTATTAAATGAGACGATCAACCCTGAACAATTATGGAGTTATGGCTGCTTTGCTATCGCGGTATTATTGGTTATTTGTAATAGTTCATTACAGCTGCTGCGCTATAAAAAAACGATGCGTTAGCTGCGCAAACCTCTCGGTGTTGAATCATGCGCTAGAGATGAAAAAAGCCTTTTGTTTGCACAAAAGGCTTTTTATTTTCTGGCTTTAACTGCGTCTAACTTCGCTCAAATTCGCCAAACTAGTTAAAATCAGCTAAACATTAGCTAAATACGTCTATAAGCTTATAGTTTTGCGGCATTAATTTCTGCAGTATCATTATCAAGTGCTAACTTGTAGCCAAACGAAACATGGTGATAACGCCCATTGGTATAGTCATCATGAATAGCAAAACCAAAGTTGTAAACAGTACCCGCTTCAATGCTGACATCACCGGCTTTGTCAGACTTAAGCTTACGTTTTACCATCACAGTCCAAGTGCCATTTTCAAGGGTAGCACTCACTTCGCCGCCTTGACCACCGTGCATTTGGCGTTCAGCTAAAATGTAACCATCTTCAACAATGCCTTCACCTGCTTTGTAGCGCATAATATCCATAAACTTGTTCGAATCAACAGCGGCTTGTATGTCGCCCTCATCTTTCAACTTATCCCAACCACCAAGCGCTTTACCACGACGGCCTTTCAGTTCAAGTTTAGTACGAGACTCTTTAACATATTTAGTTAAGCCTTTGCTAAAATCTAAACGTTTGGCTAAATCAGAGCCCATTAGCACATCATTTTCTGGCACAAATGGCATACCCGTTACGTCGGCATGACATGTGCCCCAGCAACCAGCTCGGTCAGCGTATTCAACATCATCTGTTGCTAACATAAAGGCAAGTTTCATTGAGTTAGCAGGGTCCATTTTACCCCCATCAATAAATGGAGCCGGTGTATGGTCGGTTTCTGGCCAGCTAAACTTCAAGTACAGGTTTTCTGCATCATGGGCTGCATTAATGGTGACATCAAAGCTACCACGTTTTCCAGGGATTAACGCTGGGTCTTCAATTTTTTCACTTTCACCTGACGCAATGCTATTACCTATGTCGGCAATTTCTTCACCGTGACATTCTATACAACGATCGCCCTTAGTGAATGCACGTTTACCGCCATGATTTCGCCCTAAAATCCATTCTATTGAGGCAGTGCCCGGGTAAAATACACTAATATCAGTGGCATTGGCTTTGCTCCAATCAACATTAATATTGCTAGTGTTGCTTGCTGCGCTATTACTAGCTGCCTTTGCTACGCTTTTTGGTGTGGCAGTCATATTACTTGTGGCTTCTGCAACGGCTTTCTTTATTTGTGCTTGTACTTTTGCTTTTTCAGCTTCTGCATCCGCTTTTAACTGAGCTTTTTCAGCCGCTTCTTTAGCTTCAACACGTGCTAAACCTTCAAGATAAAGCTGTGGTACTTCACGAATATAATCTGGATTTGGTGCTTCAAGTGCTTCAAGCTCTTCATCAGTTAATTTATCTCTCACGCCGTGGTGAGCAATACCCTTATGACAATCAATACAGGTCTGTCCGGTTTCAAAAGCATTTAAATGCTGCTTACGCGCTCGAGGTTTTTGAAACTCAGGGTTCATCGATTCAAAGTTATGACAGTTACGACATTCGCGTGAATCAGTTTCTTTCATCGCCCCCCAAACACTTTTCGCCAGGGTAAAACGATGTTCATTGAATTTTTCTTTGGTATCTAATTTGCCGGTTAACCAAGAGAATACTTCTTTTGATGCTTGTATTTTTCGCACCACTTTGTGGATCCAAGGTCTTGGCACATGACAATCAGGACAACCAGCTCTAACGCCGGTTCTATTGGAATAATGAATGGTCGGTTTATATTCTTGATAAACATTGTCTTCCATTTCATGACAACCGATACAAAATTCAGTGGTGTTGGTTGCTTCCATTGCTGTGTTGAAGCCACCCCAAAAAATAATACCAACCACAAAGAAGATCACCGCTCCGGCAACCGTAGTACCAAGAATTAGTCGACGAGACCAAAAGCTGGGTTTGCTTACTGTGTTATTTACCATAATTGACTCTTACAGAATAAAGCGAAAATACGTGGGTATAACATCAGCTATACCCACTACTTAACTTGATAACGTGGTATTTATTTGAGTAAATTCAGCTCAATATGCCACCTACCAATTAAGGGACTTACTAGGTTTTGTGGTTCATACGGTTAAATACGTTGAACTTACCTGTTGGCGTTGTTAAGCCTTTGATGCGTGTTTTCTCTTTAAGCGTTTTTGCATCATAAACTACGATTTCGCCCGTTGGGTTTTTCGCATCTTTACGGTTCCATACTGAAACCCAAACTTCTGTACCGTCATCGTTGAATTCCATGTGAAGTGCAGCTTTACCTTCTTCTTCAGTTACACGGATAGTTTTAACGATTTCGTGAGTTTTCTTATCAAAAACTTGTACAGACTGTTGAATTTCTGGCTCTGGATGTTTAAGTTGATCAGCCCATACGTAATCAGACGTTTCATGAGTACGGATGAATACACCAGCACCGTCAGTTTCAACTTCATAACAAAGTTTCCAAGCATTGTCTGGGTGACCAATAGGATCATTACCCCAAACTGATACTAGCCCAACACCTAAATGAGTTGTGCCGCCCACTGGGCCACATTCTTCATCAATCCAGTTAGCACCTGGACCTGGGTGAGGTAAACTATCAACTTCAATGATTTTTTCTAATGCACGTTCTTTGGTATCAACAACAACCATAGCGTTTGACGCATTAGCCGCAATTTGGAAATAACGACCTGTAGGGTCAAAGAAACCATCATGTAAGAATTCAGCAGAAGCAATGCTGGTGATGGTTAAGTTATCTAAGTCGTTATAATCAACTTGCAACATTTGACCTGTTTCTTTAACAGCAACGATGAAAGAAGACGTATTAGGTGCCGTATAAATTGCCGCTACACGAGCTTCGTTAATGAACTCACCTTTCGTGTTGTAACCACGAGTTGAAACAACTTTAAGTGGGTTTAATGTTTCTGCATCCATGATCACGAAATGTGCAGGCCAGTAACCACCAGCAATGACGTATTTACCGTCACCTGATACCGCAATATCACGTGCGTCGTATGCCATTTTAGTTTCAGCAACTAACATTTTTTCAGGTGTTTGCCATAAATCGATTTTGTTAACTTTACCGTCACGACCAATGGTGTACCAAAAACGACCAACATCTTTCGCATGGTCAACTTTATGATGTTCAGTACCTTTAATTACATGAACCGCATAGCCAGTATCGATATGTGTGATGATTTTTTTCGTATCGCCATCAATAATTGCCGCAGTACCTGCGTCACGTTCGATAACAACAAAGAAATTTTTCCAATTTAATCCGTGCATAGGCTTAGTTGGATAGTCTTTTGGTGCCACATATTCTTTGGTGTAAGAACGCATTTGCTCTAAAGACATTTCAGGTGGTACTGGCGGCTCCATTTGAATAAATGTTGCCAAATCGCTGATTTCTTGCTCAGTAAACAAGTCATCAAAGTTGTTCATACCGCCTTCTGTGCCTAAAGAAATAATTTTCTCTAAACGCGTTTGGCCTTTCTTAAGCGTGTTTTCTGGCTCAAGATTTTTACCGGTAGCACCTTTACGTAAAACACCATGACAACCAGCACAACGCTGGAAGTAATGTAATTGTGCTTTTTCAAAGTCTGCTTTTGATAGCGTTGGTTCAGCCGCTGATACGGTCATACTAAGACCCGTAGCTGCCATACCAATAGCTAAACCAAGTGCTGAAAGACTATATTTAATCGTTTTCATAGGATCATCTCCATTTACAAAATTAACTAGCTTCATGTTTTTAAAATATTATGTTTTTTATCTATCTAAAATTTCTATCAGCCACTTTCGTTAATGCAGACAATAGTTAGACAAATGGGCTGCTTATAAAATGTTGTTCTGAAATTCTGACTAAGTAATCGTTTACTTTTAAGTTTCAGAGCTCAAATATAAAGTAGTGCAACTATTCATTACTTTGCGAAGAAATAACCTGATGCAGATCAAGTTTTAAAAGTTTACGAACGGAATAGATTTACAACTTGATCGAGGTCAACAAATAAATAGGTTTTACGCGCATGGCAGGCAATTCGTATTAGAATCGACGTGAGCAAGATAATTTACCCACAACCTTTAATTGAGTATTACTTATGAATAGTCGCAATAAATCTCTAATATACGCAGCCATAGTTGGGTTGATTATTGTCGCCATATTTTTAGGCTTCTTATCAAGCCTGACAAACCCAATATCCTGGCTACTTATTGTGGTGTTGGCATTAACCCCAATGCTCTATAACAAAGTAAGAAAAACCAACGAAGTTGTATGGAAAGAAGAATACAGTGTTGGTATTGAAAGCTTAGATAACGATCACAAAAAGCTGATCAGTTTACTTAACCATTTTACGACGGCTTATGATTATGCCATGAGCGAAGAGTTTGAACGTGAAGCCCTTAACGACTTGATTAACTACACCAAGTATCATTTTGATCGTGAAGAGCAACTGCTAGAACAACATGATTACGCTGACTTAGAAGCCCATAAAGCCCAGCATAAACAAATGATCAAGCAAGTTAATAGCTTTATGGATTTATACAATGAAAAGGGTCATGACGCGTTAAATGAAATCAGTGACTTTCTCGCTAATTGGTTAATTAATCATATCAACGGTACAGATAAAGAATACAGTGAACTGTTAAGCCAAAAAGGTGTTAAATAAGCGCTGTTATCTACTGAAACAACGATTATATACAAATAACAACCTTTAAATACAGCTTATTACCTACCATACATACTTGCTGTATTACTAAAAGCTTTAGTGATACAGCACCGTTTATTTTTTACTCGCAAACTGATTTATTGAAAAGACATACGACTACCACTTGCAGCATTAACAAAGTGCTAAGCATTAACAAATGGCGGATAACGCTAAACTAATTCCGCCGCTTTATCCTCGTTTAAATGCCAAATATTACATTCGAATAATAAACAGCAAAACCCAAGATAATCAAAATTTAACAGTCTCATTTAAAATAATTTAGAAATAAAAATCAAATAACCCCGCTCTTTTACCACTACAGTTACAATTTATAACAAAGCAAGCTAAGATGTTAAATTCGATTGCTGATAGTATAGTAATGCAACAACTTAGCTTATTAATGTTTAAACATTATCAACAAATTTTTCGTAGCTAAGCTAGTGGCTAACCTAATTGCTAAGCTATTAACTAAATTATTAACTAAATTATTAACTAAGCTATCGACTAAGCAAAGTACAGCCACGAACCTCTATGTCAAATAAGCGTTGAACAGCGCCTCTGTAACCGACAACTTTTAAATAACACAAATTACTTAAAGCTTTATTATGCCTGATTTTTTACTCTCTCAATTGCTAGTTACCGTCACACTTATTATTGAGTGTTGTGCTATGCAACTAAAAAATAAAAACTACATTCTAGCGGCCTTATCCGTTAGTTGTCTTTTTAATGGCATGCATTACTTACTGCTTGAGCAACAAACAGCTGGTTTTATATTTTTGTTTTCAAGTTTACGGTTTTTAATTTCAATAAAGTGGAAGTTTCAATGGCTATCAGTGGCAGCACTGAGCGTTAGTTTGCTGATCACAATAGCCACTTACAACGGCGCTTTAAGTATTATTGGCTTTATCGCCACGGTCTTTATTACCGTTGGCTCATTTAGCCATAACGATAAATTTTTACGTGCGATGATGATAACAGGCGGTTCATTATGGCTGCTGCACAACCTGCTTTTGTGGACACCTGTCGGTATTCTCGTTGAAGTGATTTTTGTTGGTAGTAGTGCTATTGGTTATTATCGATATTATATTGCAAAAAATTCGGTTAAACTTTCTTCATAAACAAACCGTTAGGAAAAGTTTTGAAGATAAAAGCCTATTACGAGCTGGTATTTTATTACACTGTTTTTGTCATACTATTGCCTTTGTTATTACTACAAGGCATTTGGGTGCGCTTTAAAACAATCAAGCTACCTGAAGCAACAGGCGAACGTTCTGGTTATTGCGCTAGCGCTAGCACCTGTACTAACACAAGCACTGACATTAACACCAACGCTAAGCATAACAACGAAACTGTTAACCTATTAATTTTGGGTGACTCAGCTGCAGCAGGTGTCGGTGTAAATCAGCAAAAACAAGCATTAGCGGGACAACTACCCCCATTACTTACCAAGCAACATTCTCTCACTTGGCAGTTAGTCGCCAGCAGCGGCTTAACATCTACCAATATTATTCAGCAATTAACTTTATTACCAACACAGAAGTTTGATCTTGTTTTAGTATCCGTTGGTGTTAATGATGTCACCCACTTCACTCAACAAGCACAATGGGCTGAAAACATCAGCCATTTGGCCACTATACTTACTACCAAGTTCAGCGCCGATAAGGTGTTATTTTCTAGCGTACCACCCATGCATTTATTCACCGCATTACCACAACCACTGCGCTGGTGGTTAGGATTACGCGCCAGCAAACTAAATGCATTAATGGCCAGTGTTTTAGTGGATCTACAGCAACACTCAAGTGTTCAAAATACAGACAACCAAGGGGTAAATAAGCATACTAACAAATGCGCCGTATTAACGGTTGACCTACCCTTTAAACCCGAATACTTAGCAAAAGACGGTATGCATCCATCAACATTAGCTTACCGCGTTTGGGCAAAACAAGCCGCAGAGCAGTTTAATGAATGGCTTAACACTGATCACCATAAAAACAAAAACCATACAAATCCCAAACGGTATAAGCAAAAAAAGCGTGTTAGCTAAAACAGTTAACCACGACTAACTCTCGATGAATGAATTAACCATGACAAATTAAAGGCCGATGTATAATGTTTAAAAAAATAGTACTACTGCTAATCGTCATCAGTTTAACTAGCTGTAAAAGTACAGCTAACCTTGCTTCAATACGTAGTGCTGAAAACTTAATTAAGCAAATCAAAGCCGACAATCCAGATGTAGTTAGCATTGCTAACCAAGCCGTTAAAACTAATAAACTTATTCAGCAAGACATTAATAATATCAAAGCTTTACTCGATGAATTAAGCAAACATATTCATAACGTTTGGGGCGAAGATAAACCGCAACTCCCGAGCAATAAAAAACTCGTAAAATACACAAACAACTATAAAGCCCGTGCCATTGTAGATTTTGAAAAAGGCCGTATTTTAGTTGAAACACTCGCTGACAGCACGCCAGCTAAAACTCTTAGCAATTTACAAAACGCCATAGTTACCACGCTACTTACAAGTGCTGATCCAAGTAAAACCGATATATTTTCTAGTGATGCGCCAAAGCTTTCCGGCAAACCCTACTTATATCAACAAGTAATTGACCAAGACAAAAAGCCCATTCAATACCAATGGCGCGCTAACCGATTTTCGAAATACTTAACTGAATTTAAATTACAAAAATACAGCAAAAATAGTAAACAAATTTATGCGGTTAGCATTAATATGGTTGAGCAACATCAACATTTACGTGAAGAAAAATACAGCCAACATGTGCTAGCCTCTGCTAAGCGTTATCAAATATCGCCACAACTTATCTACGGCATAATAGAAACCGAAAGTAGCTTTAACCCCTTTGCTGTTAGCAGTGCCAATGCTTATGGCCTAATGCAAGTAGTACCTAAAACCGCCGGTGCTGATGTTTATCAGCGCATTAAAAAGAAAACTGGCGCGCCAACCAAACAACAACTTTTTGATCCGGCGTTTAATATTGATATTGGTGCAGCCTATTTACACATTCTCAACAATAACTACTTAAAAGCCGTTACTAATGCCACCAGCCGCCATTATTCAATTATTTCGGCTTACAATGGTGGTAGTGGCAATGTCTTAAAAACCTTTCATAGCAATCGCACCACCGCCATGAAAGTGCTCAATACAAAATCACCCCAAGACGTATATTATTTACTGACAAAGAAACATCCCAAAGCTGAGTCTCGTCGATATTTAGAAAAAGTAACCAAGGCTGAAAAAGGCTATTTATAACAAACTCTTAGCAACAAACTACTAGCAGTAAACTACTAGCAACGCGTGACTAGTAAAATTGATTTATCGGCTGTTTAAAAATAAGTACTTAACATAAAGAAACACCAAAGTATTAGGCGCAGGTATTTATTTTAATCGTGGTTTATTGCTCAAGCGCTAAGTTTACAAATTCAAAGATTAAATATTTGAAAGTTTGAATGTTTGAATGTTTGAATGCTAAAAAGATAACTATTTGCAGTTTTTTATGCTTAAAAGCGCGCGAGTTAAAGCGCCTCAATAGGTAAAGATATATCATAGCGCAAGCCTTTACCGGGCTCACTTTCAACATTGATTTTGCCATTTAAACTAGAAGTAACAATGTTATAAATTAAATGTGTACCTAAGCCACTGCCGCCCATGCCTCGTTTAGTGGTATAAAAGGGTTCAAATAACATTTTTATTTCATCGCTATTTAAGCCCTTACCGTTGTCTTGATAACAAATGTCAAAGCTATCCGATTTTTTCACCACTGTTATTTTTAAACAGCCTTTGTCACCGTCATTAAAACCATGAATAATTGAGTTATTAATCATATTGGTCAGTATTTGAGAAATAGCGCCGGGTATTGTTTTTATTACTAAATTTTCAGGGCAATTAACCTGTACTTCATGAGGCGTTTTTTTCAAAATGGGTCGCATAGCAAGTAATATTTCGTCGATATATTCCTTCATGTTTATTTTACGAGACACTTCAGAAGATTGGTCAACGGCTATCTCTTTAAAACTATTGATTAATTCGGCTGCACGAAGGGTATTTGACTCGATTATTGTGCAAGCTTCATTCACATCTTCCAAAAAATAATTTAAGTGCTTATCAGTAGCCGTGCTCTGTGCTATTTGCTTTTGTAAGTTTTTATATTCGTGATGCAAATTGGTGATGGCCGTTACACAAATGCCGATAGGCGTATTAATTTCATGGGCAATACCCGCTACTAAATTACCAAGCGAGGCCATTTTTTCTTTTTGTACCAACTCATTTTGCGCACTTTTTAGCGTTTGCATCATCTGCTCTAACGCTAAGTTCTGCTCTTTTATCAGCTGTAAACTGCTTTCAAGCGACTTTTTATCTTCTCTTTCTTTATCAATAAGTTTTCGTTGCTGCAGCACAATAGCTAGGTTATCGGCAACAAAAGACAATAGTTGCAGATCATCTTCCTGATACATATGCTCGCTTGAATAGCTTTGCAGTATAATGATCCCCGTAACGCCATCATTGTTGGCAATAGGTGCCCCCATCCAACTTTCACTTAACGAGCCAATAACATTAGAAATTTTACCTTTTACTTGCATCTCTAATTGTTCAGCACTTGTGAACATACAAGGTTTATTTTTTTTAATAACATAAGACGAAATGCCATTGCCAATCGGCATGGTGGTACCAATAACGCCTTGATCTTTTTCATCAACAAAGTAATCAAAAACGATGATTTTCTCTATCGGATCATATAAAAATATAGCGATATTTTTGACATAAATTATTTCAGCAATAATCTGATGAATTTCTTTATAAATTTCAGGCAGGCTTAACGTAGACTGGACAAGCGAAGATATTTTCAACAAAGCATTTATAACATTAATGTTATTTTTATTAGCACTAGCAATAGCCGTGTTATAAGCGCTAGCTTCCGCACTTACCTTGGCTTGCGGGTGACTTTTATTGTTTGAACTTTTATTGGCAGGCATATAATTACAAACAGTCATCTTTGGTGAGTTGCTCATTAAGCACTAATATTTCAGGCAGCCTACGATTAAAGGCAGCAATAACATCAGGGTCAAAATGCTTATTGGTTTCTTTGTCAAATAACGCCAAAATATCTTCAATCGACCAAGGCTCTTTGTAACAACGCTTATGTATTAAGGCATCAAATACATCAGCAACCGCGACTATTCGAGCGAAAATATGAATGTTTTCACCTTTAAGCCCAGCCGGATAGCCACTGCCATCAAATTTTTCATGGTGTTGTTGCGCAATAATGGCTGCAGCGTTTAATATTGGGCGCTCCGACCCTGCCAAAATATCAAAACCTAACTCAGAATGCTGCTTCATGATCAGCATTTCTTCATCGGTTAATCTCCCTGGTTTAAGCAAAACACTATCAGGAATAGAAATTTTCCCCACATCATGCATAGGCGTAGCTTGCTTGAGAATTTCACATTCAAAATCAGGTAAACCTAGTTCGTGCGCTAAAATATAACAAAACTCTGACATACGCTTAATATGATTACCTGATTCTTTCGAACGCGACTCTACGGCATTGCCCAAGCGATTTATTAAATCTTCCTGAGTTTTTATTATTTCCTCATTAAGCAGTAAGTTATCAAAAGCAATACCAATACTATTTGAAAATAAGTTCAGTAGTTGCACATTAACATTAGTTAATCGCTCAATTTGGCTGCCTTTTAAGTACAACAAACTTTCTTTATCACTAGTCGACGGAAAATAAGCAACATAGTATTCCCCTTCAAAAACACTACTTTTTATCCGTCTTGCTTCATCAAGCAGTTCAATAGCTTTCGGCTGTAAGCCATTTTCAAGTGAAATGTCGCCGCACTCAGCAATAATTTGATAATCGTTAGCACAACAAATAGTGCCCGCGCCGTCTATCGGTTTCACTAACGCACCTTCTTGATCAACATGAATTAACGAAATAACTTGTTGTAATAACCCATTAAAGAAGTTCTTTATTTTTTTCTCTTGCAGTAAGCCGGTAGTTGACTCAATAACTTGCTGCAAGCCAAGTCTGTAGGCTCTTTCATAGATCCTAGATTGATCTATTGTGATTAAATCTCGATAAGCTCGTAATGCCGTTACAACAGCAGTAAATAGCTTAGTTCGGTCTAATTCTGTTTTTTGTTTATAGTCATTAATATCATAATTCATAATGACATCTTCTTCAGGTGCCTGCCCTGGCTGCCCGGTGCGTAGTATAATACGGGTTAACGTCGATTTTTTTTCTTCTCTAAGCCACTTGGCTAACTGCAAACCAGCATCGTCAGACTCCATAACAACATCGAGAAAAATCAATGCTATATCATCATTGTCATTAATAACTTGTTGAGCTTCCTTTGAAGAAAAAGCACTTAAGAACTCAACTTCTCGTTGTTCAAATTCGAAGCGTTTAAGTGCCATTTTAGTAACGGTATGAATATCAACTTCATCATCAACAATAAGTATTCGCCACGGCTTCAATTGTATTTTTACTTCATCATTTTTAAGTAAACTGAAAGGCATACATCTAACACTAGAAATTGGAATGATATATTTATACTAGTTCGAATTTTTTAAAAATGAAGAAACTCTTGCACTTATATAGCTAAAATATTTAATTTTGTTGTTGCGATGTGAGCCGACTCAAACAAATTCAAACCGACTCAAAACAATAAAATCCAATTAAGCCTTACTTAAGCATCTCTTAAACCAAGGTTGGCCAATTTATGTTTGCTTCATCAATGCTATGTTTACAGCTTGTTGGCTCATTGCCTTTAAAGTTTTTACAGCCCCAAAATTTACCGTTCTTACTTGCGCGTAATACCATTTCAGCATGGCATCTTTCACAAGTAGGTATCAGGGTGTTACAGCGGTTATTTAAACACACTTTAAAGCCGGTAAAGCGTTGGCGTGTCATGGGGCTTGCACAGTTTGTGCAGGGTTTTTCTTTATGCGTACAACGCGGAAAGTGTGAGCAAGCATAAAAATCGCCAAACTTGCCACTGCGCTTTTTCAAAATACCCGTTTGACAAACCAAACAGTTTATTTCATCGGTAAAAGCTTGGCTGGCCTCGCTGGCAAATTCGTCAACCGTAATATTATCGGCATGTTGGTCAATAAGCTCTTTAACAAAACAACTTGCCTCGCTGATATCAGCAATAATATAAACCCGATTTTTTGCCCGGGTTAACGCAACATAAAATAAGCGTCGCTCTTCGGCATAAGCATAGGCTTCAGGTTTAGCGAGCAAAGTATCAAGCAGCGCAGGTGTTGTTTTTTCTGACGGAAAACCCTGTACGCCCTTTTTTAATCCTAAAATAACCACGTAATCAGCCTCTTTACCTTTGGAGGCATGAAACGACTGAGACTCAAGCGTTAACAGCGGGTATTTAACTTTTAAGCGTTCAAGGTCAGCTTTGCTTGGCAACTGAAACCAAAAGCGGGCTAAAAAGTACACGCTAGCTGGGCTAGGCTTTTTATCTGGCGATTTTTTAGCAGCCTGAGCAGTTTGACCAACAAGTACTTTTGCTGAAATAGCCGCTAAAACATCATCAATAGCGCCGTTGGCCAGTTCATTAATTTGTTGATGGCTGGTATTGGTGCTGGCGGTATTGGTGTTGGCGGTATTGGTTTTAACGTTATTGTTGCTAAGGGTACTGCTACTAACTGAGTTAACAACCGAGTTCGCACGCTTAAGTATCGACACCGCCGGCGCCGGTACTTGTTGCAAAGCATGAATTTTTTTCTTAATTTGCTGCGGATTTTTGCTAATAAAATCGCTCGCCACCTTGCCAATTTGGTTATTAAACCGAAAAGTAGTGTCGAGTGTTGATTGCGTCGTTGAATGAGCTGAATGAGCTGAATCAGCTGAATGAACTGCATTGGCTGAACTGCTTGAGTTACTCGAATTAACTGCGCCAGTTGCGCCAAAATAACGCGCAAAATGTGTGGTTAAGCTAACATCAGCGCCACTAAAACGATAAATGGCCTGCCAGTCGTCACCCACGGCAAATATTGAGCTACCTTTGTGGTTATCACGCAAGGCTTTAACTAAGCGCGCCCTTGGCTCTGAAATATCTTGAAATTCATCCACCATAATATAGCGCCACGGTGATTGAAACTTGCCCGTTTGCACATAACTAAGCGCTTTGTTGATCATATCTTCAAAGTCAATTTCGCCGTGTTGAGTTAAATGCGCCTGATAGCGATGCAAAATAGGTTTAAGTAACACCAAGGCTTTTACCGTTTGCTTGGGGTGTTGAGCATTAATAACCAGTTGTTTCTCTAACGCGGTGTCTAAACAAGCCGCTTTATACAGGCCCAGCAATTGAGAAAATAGCCCAACAAGCTGCGTTATACGGCCACTTTCTTGTAAACTAGCGATAATCGCCTCATCAGGTAATGGCGTGGTAACAATATTTTGCTCAGCAAAGTAGCCTGCTAAAGGCGTAATTAATTGGCCGCTTTTATGCTGATCACTTTTATGCTGAACACTTTTATGCTGAAAATAGCTTAATTCAATACAGCGGGTTTGATACTTTTTATGGGTCGCTCGCTTCCAGGCAATGGCTTCGTGGTAAGCTTTTTTATCGATAAATGTCGGCGGTTCACCGCTCTCGTCTAAAGCATAATATTCAATGTAAATATTATGCTCAGGTAAGAAAAAATCAGGTTGATATTGCTTGCGCTCAACCGTGCTAACATTAACGGCATAATTGGCCCGATACTGATACTCAACCCCCTGCATAAACAACCAATTAGCAATAGTAAGCTCGCCAAAGCTGTTAACTTTATCGCCTTTTAAGCTACGAACATCGTTGTTGGTTAAGTATTGGTAGTACTCGCCTAGGCTTTTAAAATCAGCGGCATGGCGCTCAACATAATAATATTGACAAAAATACTCAATAATAAGCGCACGATACGTGGCATGTTCATTAATCAATGTTTCAAAGCAAGTTTGCAGCCATTGCGTTTTCGCTTTTTCGTCTTCAGCAAACCGAGACAACTTAGACTTTGCCCCCTCAACTTGAGCAATTATTTGCAAACCTAAACTATGAAACGTTGACGCCGCAATACCCTTACTTGCCTGGTTGATGTTTGTTTTCGAGCCAGTACTAGTAATTGCGGTAGTTTCAAAAGTGCTTGCAAGCTTAGCCTTGAGCCGATCGTCCATTTCATCAGCTGCTTTACGGCCATAAGCCAATAATAAAATA
This sequence comes from Cognaticolwellia aestuarii, assembly GCF_002000025.1. Classification (GTDB taxonomy): domain Bacteria; phylum Pseudomonadota; class Gammaproteobacteria; order Enterobacterales; family Alteromonadaceae; genus Cognaticolwellia; species Cognaticolwellia aestuarii. Next base: position 264,555 of record NZ_MUZV01000002.1, on the reverse strand, counting down.
TCGCTGGCCTGTGCTTGTTTACTGTTAAGTAAATACCCCGTTCGCCCTACCATAACACTGGTTTTACCGGTGCCCGCGCCCGCTAGCAATAAATTATTGTCGTTATCAATAATACAGGCTCGGCGCTGCGACAAGGTTAACGGGTTTGACTCAACCGTATCAAAAAAGCTTTGTTGAACTTTTAATTGCCGAGCGATATAGCGCTCTCTGCAATCATCAATATCTTGCGCTTGCCAACGTGCATAATGTGACAGCCATTGCAGTTTTTCAGTAACTATAGGCAAGGCTTTACTTTGTTTTATCCAAGGAAACCAACGCTGAAACTCTTGCTGAATAAGGCGTTGAAAACTCTCAATGTGTGACTGGCGAACATAATGGTTAACGCTGAGTTTTTCAATTGACGCTAGCAAGGTATCAAGCCGAGAACGATTAGCGGCCACCCAAAGCTTTTCACATGCCGACTGCTTCATCACCCTAGCACTATAGGCACACATGCTAAGCACATAGGTTTGTTTAGTGGTTTTTAGGGTAACTATTTGGCCCAAAAAGCTAATATTAAACTGCGGCGGCATTACCAGCGCTTGCCATTTAAGCGAAACTAAGCTGTTTTTAAACTCAAACGATAGCCCGTTTTTATCAAAATTAATGTTTCTGTTTTTAACAACAAAACGACCAAAAATACTTGCAGTAATAGCATTCATTTACACAACAAACCCGAATACGAAAAGGAGACTTTTCCAGAGGCAAGCATTCTAGCATTAGTGATAACAAAATTGCCCTTTGATCAATAGAGAAAGTTGAACGGAAAAAGTATAATGCGAAAAAACCTCAAGCAAAGGCTAACAAGTATGCCCCAAGCACAATATTCAATAATTAGCGTGTTTAAAATACTGCACATTATAGGGTTAACGCTGTTTATTGCTGGTGTAATAAGCCTGTTCATGACCGACATTGGGCAAAATGTAACAGGCATGGTAGTGATCAGCAGTTTAATTGGTTTAGGCTTAGTGCTCGTTTCGCCTTTTCCCATTGCGCTGGTTTTTCAATGGGCAAGTAATAAAAAGTAAGCAAAATAAGATAGCTGCTCAACAGCCACTAGTTTACGAGCCGAGCTCAAGCGCTTTAATGCTAAAACTTGAGCGCCAAAAACTTTATTATGCGCAATATTGGGCAAGCCTTTTTGGTACATGCTCGCAGTTGCAAACAATATCAAATTATTACCTACAACATATTGGCCCATGTCGAGGCTACTATAGTATTGTTTACCAGCAGTGAAACTTTATTAGTGATAGTGCTTACGTTTTTAGCTTTTATCCGTTTTAGCTGTTTATAAAATGGTGATAAAAGTTTGCCGAAAATATGACTTTCAAAAAACATAAAAACAACGATTGATTCGCCCCAAAATTAGCGTATTGTGCACCTTCATATATTTATTCATTTGGAAATATTACCGTGAAAAAAGTGCTACACAGCTTGTTGTTATTATCTATTGCTTTTAGTTTATCAGGCTGCATTGCAGTTGCTGTTGTGTCTACCGCGGTAAGTGCCACAACAACAGTGGTTGGAGGTGCTATCGACGTTGTTGACGCAGTAACGCCAGATATTATCGATGATGAAGACGAAGATGATGGTGATAACGAATAAAATCAAACTCAGAGATGTGGTTAAATCTTTATTTTAAGGGGTTTAGGTTATTGGTATTGAATTAAGTAATTCTCAAAAGACAAACACAGTGGCATTAAGGTTAATTTTTCTGGTATACGAGGACCTCCATTGTTTGTTTCTTGCATTTAAATAATCACACGGTTCAGCCCCGTGGATACGGGGAACACATGTTCATAATTTCCTGACCATCAACCCATAACGGTTCAGCCCCGTGGATACGGGGAACACATTGCCGTTTGATTCGTGCGTTAAGTCACCACCGGTTCAGCCCCGTGGATACGGGGAACACAGTTATCTAGCTAATTAATGATATAGTGCAAACGGTTCAGCCCCGTGGATACGGGGAACACAAGAAGTAGCTTTCAACACTTAGATAAAGCCCCGGTTCAGCCCCGTGGATACGGGGAACACAACGTTATCGAATCACCAAGACCAACAATTACTGGTTCAGCCCCGTGGATACGGGGAACACAAATCTATACGCAGCAAATAACCATCACCAAGCGGTTCAGCCCCGTGGATACGGGGAACACACAATAATAAAGTTAACGTATTTATTGACGTGCGGTTCAGCCCCGTGGATACGGGGAACACTTAGTAAATAGTTCAGTAAATGCAAATAACGACGGTTCAGCCCCGTGGATACGGGGAACACGATTTTCTCTCTATTCGACTGCTGACAAGTTACGGTTCAGCCCCGTGGATACGGGGAACACTCGCTGACCTGTTGGCATAGAAACGTGGATATCGGTTCAGCCCCGTGGATACGGGGAACACCTGATTTACATCTTGTGGAAACAGTCCGTAACCGGTTCAGCCCCGTGGATACGGGGAACACCACGTCAATAAAATTACTGATTGGATCTGATTCGGTTCAGCCCCGTGGATACGGGGAACACCTAATTGCGACTAATCTACCGAAACGCAAACCCGGTTCAGCCCCGTGGATACGGGGAACACTATCGTAAACCAAGTGCTCAATATCCTCGGCTCGGTTCAGCCCCGTGGATACGGGGAACACAGCAGTGTGTTTTTGATAAGCCAAAAGGCGGACGGTTCAGCCCCGTGGATACGGGGAACACTCACCTAAATCCAGTCCTTTGAATTTATCAGTCGGTTCAGCCCCGTGGATACGGGGAACACCATCAGGTCGTTGCAATAACCAAGACTGTTTACGGTTCAGCCCCGTGGATACGGGGAACACTTGGTTGGGTTAGCATCTCTGATATTATAAAGCGGTTCAGCCCCGTGGATACGGGGAACACGCAACGTGTTTTTATCTGATGGCACTAACAATCGGTTCAGCCCCGTGGATACGGGGAACACCATGCCAGCTGTCACCATTGACAACTGAATGCCGGTTCAGCCCCGTGGATACGGGGAACACCATGCCAGCCGTCACCATTGACAACTGAATTCCGGTTCAGCCCCGTGGATACGGGGAACACATTGGGAGGGGTTATTGCATGATAAATAAAAGCGGTTCAGCCCCGTGGATACGGGGAACACCTAGCTACTACTTTTTCAAGGTGGGATTTAGACGGTTCAGCCCCGTGGATACGGGGAACACAATACTATTACAGGTTATGGCGGTGATTTTAGCGGTTCAGCCCCGTGGATACGGGGAACACGATAATTTGGGCTTAGTTAAGCGTTCAGTATTCGGTTCAGCCCCGTGGATACGGGGAACACGCCAATGTTTTTACCCCCGTTTGTTAGTGTTCCGGTTCAGCCCCGTGGATACGGGGAACACTTTTTGGTTGCCCTCGGCATAACCTGCGAACTCGGTTCAGCCCCGTGGATACGGGGAACACGGCAGATGGTGAATCATACGTGGTTTATATTACGGTTCAGCCCCGTGGATACGGGGAACACACTTAGTAATGTGCATAACAACTCAAAAAAACCGGTTCAGCCCCGTGGATACGGGGAACACATGCAGCAAAGATAACTGATATAATCAAAAAACGGTTCAGCCCCGTGGATACGGGGAACACAAAGTATTTTTACCAAATGTAAATCCTGAAACCGGTTCAGCCCCGTGGATACGGGGAACACTGTCAAATATGAATTACCGTATCGACCTATAACGGTTCAGCCCCGTGGATACGGGGAACACCTGGTGTTATTTCTATCATGAGTATACGTACCCGGTTCAGCCCCGTGGATACGGGGAACACCTGAATACTAACCGCTATTGGTCGCGCCAATACGGTTCAGCCCCGTGGATACGGGGAACACATATTTAGTGGTAACGGTGGGGAAACATCAGGCGGTTCAGCCCCGTGGATACGGGGAACACCTCATTGCTATGCCTGTGCGCAATAACGCTCGCGGTTCAGCCCCGTGGATACGGGGAACACTTCTCGCGTCAACTCCACGCCTATTTCAACGCCGGTTCAGCCCCGTGGATACGGGGAACACGCCCAGCGTCAATTCCACGTTGCTCGGTGTACCGGTTCAGCCCCGTGGATACGGGGAACACCTTGTCGCTTTTAATTTGTTTGTCGATCATCGCGGTTCAGCCCCGTGGATACGGGGAACACACTAAAAAAACATCGTTGTTTTTAATGGTTTTTTTAGAACTTTTAAATTCTACCAAATTTTTAAAGAGCTATATATACTAATTTCTTGATTACAATGCTTTAAACTTTACTAATCTCAAACCATCTAATTCAACAGGCTCTCGCCTGTTCTCACCATAAGTTTGAAAATCAAATCCTGACTCAGTATTCGTTGCCCAAGCCATTACTACATTACCGTCTTCTGCTAATTCTGTTACTTGCAACCAAACCATTTCACGGATACGACGTGATACGTCACCAATATAAACACCAGCTCTAACTTCAAGTAGCCATACAGCTAAACGTCCCCGCAATCTGGGCGGAACTGCTTCGGTTACAACCATAAGCATACTCAATTTATTTACTCCTATGCCCTAAATCACCTATTGACTTAGGTTCTGGTATAGCAGGTGGTTGTGCATCCACTGGTGGTTTAGGTGGTTCAATTTCACCTGCAGATAATACTTCATCAATTAAGGGGATTAATCGTTTTAGCACTTTGTCGGAGCGAAATAACTCTCTGCAAGCGATACGCACCGCCTTATCTGGCGTAAAAGGTTTTTTCGCAGCTATTTTAAAAGCTAGCGGCACAACAGTTTCAAATTTCCAAATGTCCGCAATATCATAGACAAATGAAAGCGGCTTACCGCTATGAATAAACCCTATAGCAGGAGCATAGCCTGCAGCTAAAATTGCGGCTTCTGTTACACCATATAAGCAAGATGTTGCTGCACTTATACACTGATTAACTACATCGCCTTTTTTCCAATCTTTAGGGTCATAGCGGCGCCCATTCCAGTCAACGTTATATTGCTTCGCAAGCAGCTGATAGGTTTTACGCACTCTTGCTCCTTCTATACCTCGCAACTGCTCAACACTTCGTCGTTCAGGTGCTGGCTCACCAAACCTTAGCTCAAACATTTTACGAACGACTTTTAACCTTAAACTCTCATCTAAAGCCAACTTAGCTTGATAAAGCAAATGATCAGATCTTGCGCCACCCGGTTGGCCAACAGAATACAAACGCACACCAGCCTCGCCTACCCAAATCAGTAGCGTACCGGTTGTTGCCGCTAATTTAACTGCCGCATGACTAACGCGCGTACCAGGCTCGAGCATGATACATACCACTGAACCAACAGGGATATGCATACGTTCGCCGTTTTTATCGATAACAACAAAAGCACCATCTTTGACGTCAATTTGCCCCATACCGACAAAAATCATTGAATTACGATCTTTAATTGGGATTGGTTTGAGTGGTATAAAAGCCATTTAATTATCAGCTTTATACAATATAAACTCGCCTTTAACTAACGCTTTAAATAAAGGCAAATCGTGTTGATATTTACGTTGAACAGATTTAAAAATCGCTTTTGCTTCATTACTTAGTGAACTAACTGCATCTTTTCTTAATTCTGCTGCTTCTTTTCTGTCAACGTCTAACAATATTTGCTGAACTATTTGTTGAGCGTTAGTGGTAAAACGTTGCATAGCTTGATTTTTAATACCGCTAACAAAGTTTTTATCATATCCAACTCCAAACATTTTATTTAAAGCAATTGATAACTTCTCCTTCTGATCTAAACCAGAATCGATAACCTGGGTAATTCTCGCGTTATTTTTAGAAAGTGAAGAAGGCATTGAATATAAATCATAGACACGCCCAGTGATTGAGCCTTGGTCTGCAATATTACCACCAACTAATACATTCGCTTTTCCATTAGATAAGGCATTTTGAAATTGATTAATGATTAAAGCAGGCTTCACAGCCGTTTTATCTGTTTCTTTACCGATTATGTATGCAGTTAACTCTTGCCATGATTGCCAATTCTGGTCTCTAGCGCAAACAGCATAAGTACCGTCTTCCTTTTCATTTCTCGGAGTGTATGGATGCAACCACCAACCAGCGCCGTTATCTCGACCTTTTTTGGTTGAACCATAAGCTCCTGAATATTTTACTCGTTTGAAAGTTTTAGTAATCTTATTCGATTCATGTCCACAAATATGACACTCAGCAATTTGGTCTTCAATAACAAAGTCAATGTGATACGCTAATGCAAACAGTCCTCTTTCTAAGCCTATGTTTTGTGCTTGGTATAAATCACCATCTAAAGGTAAATCCCACATAAACTTGGAGTCAGCACTATCACTTAAAGCTGTATTTTTTTGATAAAAATCAATGGCTACAACATTGAATAATAACGTTTCTTTCAAATTCGAACCTGAAACAAGCGTTGTGATGGCGCCACCACCACGTATCCCTGTAGCACCTGTAGGACCAAAACACTCACCTTTAATATTCATATGTAAATTGTAATTTAGAACGTGAGTACAGTCAGAGCATGCAATAGTCACATTTTCAGAATCAGAAAATAAACCAAGTGCGTTTGGAGAACCTCCACACTCAATGCCTGAAACTAATTTTGTGATAGGTCCGTCTGCAACTTTCGCTTTATTTGAAGCTTTCGAACGCATAAAACAATCATCTTCAAACCACTTACTTTCAATTTTAGAAAGCGCTAGGTCATACTGTTCAGCAGTTAATCCTTTTGCTATATACCCCTTTAATTCCAAAATAGTCGGTTTAAGCACAACGGTTGCCAACGAAGACAACATTTGCAACATAGCTAATTGGGTTTCATCAAAAAAATACTGTAGTTGATAATCTTCATCTGACGTTAAAATATCTTTTAATGAAACTTTACCCAATGTAGTTGAAATAAAAGGATCTTTAAGTAAGTTCATTGCTTGCTCCTGCCGAATTTTGCAATCGTTGGCCACTGACATACACTGTGCGCATTGCGTACTTTCTGCTAACAGAAGTTAGCTTATCTCGCACTTGTAATGTAGCGATATGGTTTTCACCGATCACGTCGCTAAAGATCTGCCCCGTTTTACAACCTTTTTTAAGCGCTATTGCTGGATTACTCTCATCAATTAACTTTTCGAACAAAGGCCTTGTTAAAGGGCATGATTTTCGACCTTGAAACAAGGTGAATTTAGGGGATTTAACTGCCGCAGCTAATTTCTCAATGAGTTCGTTGCTGGCCGAAATAGCAAAGGTATGCTCACTATCACACCAATATTCACGATAGGTAGGTTTAGTACCATTTTGAATTTTTCCCATAGGACTACGAAAATTTTGCACTGTGTGGTAATCAACCATTTTCTCGCCAGTCTGATTAACTTGCACGGCAATAGCTAAGTTTTCAGACAATTCATATAAAGTGCTCTGTTCTTTGCGTGTAATACCTAATGCTGCAGCTAATAAACCAATGATTGCTGAGCGTGTTGGAAAATGATTTGCTCTTCGGTGTACATCAAAGGTTTGCAAGCCATAAGCCGACAGGCCTTCGGTTTTTAAAATTAACGTTTTCATATTTAACTCCTTGTGCTCTTTATAACAAACAACAAAGTTAAAATGATAATTCGCTAATTTTGTTAACTAAGGTTACCTTTTCACTATTAGCTGTTTTAGTAATATCGAAAGCTTTTGCCTCAGATTGCAACTCATAGCCATCAACTAAATCTTCATAATGAGATACCAAACTTTTAATAGATACTTCCATCACGTCACCTGTATTTGGAATGGGTTTTCTAAATGCATTTGCAAGAGACAAGGGTTGATTAGATTGAGTACATAGTACAAAGTCAGCTTTGTTATGTGCAGCAAATGTTTTTTGTTTCGCTGAAGGTGAGACTTGCGCGAAGCAATTAACAATGGTGTTAATAATATCCGCAGTGTCCGCCACTGTTTTTTTGATATTACTCGCGAGTAAATCAACATCAATTGAAGCATAACGATAAAACACGCCAGAACTAAATTCATTAGTACCAATATGACCAGAACCTTGCTCGGCTAAGTCGTCGCATGCTGTAAACCAATCAACTTCAATGTCTGCACTGTGTGTCGTTAAACTATGTGCAACACTCATTGCAGCTTCAATATTTCGTTCTGGACAACTTGCATCCATCCGGCCAGACAATGCAACATCTGTGGTAGGTATTTGTACTATCTTTTTAAGGCCTTTTAAATCGGTTCCAGCTTGTACCATGTGAATTGCTTCACGAATAGCACCAATAGAATATGGTTGCACTGCGTCGAAAGTTCTATGTTTTTGTTTGGTTTCTTTGTCGGTTTCTGTTTTGATTTTAGAGCCTATATTCACTAAAACATCTTCGATCATTTTGGCATCAAACTCGGGGAGTTTTTCAACACACAAACTCAATAACTCATCAAATTTGTTCGTTCTAATAGATAGCTCTTCGACATTAGCTTTATACAAATCACTTTGACGAATTGCCCGTTTTAAACATTGGCTAGAAATTCTACTTCTGGTTGTTCCACCAAATACGGCTGTTTTTTGTAATCCTGAATCATCGCGGTTCATCATTGATGATGGGTGAGAAATTAACGCATGAATATTAATAAATGTGGTCATTAGGTTATCCTTAATTTAAATCATTTTATATTTTGTTAAAAGTATGAGGTTAGTCTTGTTCAGCTAAAATAAATTCTTTTAAAAGCTGCCGCCGCGCTTGCTCTCCCCAGTATTGGGATAATTTACCAAGACTTGATAAATTAACGTTTTTACAGCGTACTAATTGCCGTTTTAGGTATTCAACAGCATTGTCTCCACTTCTTGTAATTTGAATGATTTGAGTTTCTTTAACGCCTGCTTTTAACAAAGCGATTGCGACTGAGTTGGCTTCTGGTTCTGTAGAAACATCAATCGCAACAAGTAAAAACAAAATACGTTGTGTTTGAGTTGTGTCTTTTGCACCCGTAAATTTTAGTATCCGAAAGTAAGCTGGGCAGTTAGCCAATTTTTCTAAATTGCACCGCTTTAGTTCAGCTTGGTCACCTTTCCCTAAACTTAAATAAGCGTTATAAATTCTTTCGTACATAGTTATTCCCTTTGAATTTATTAATTAGCTTTAGCAAGAGACAATAATCCTGCTCCTGCATGTTTTTGCCGACCAATCCCCATCACTAACGCTTGGTAGATTTGTTCGGAATCAATTATTTGTAAAATACCTTCAAAGCAAACGTATCGACTATTAAAACTTTTTTTGCTTTTAACCATGATACTTTCCATTGAGGTGACGTTAACATTTGCCCCTTTTAACTTTCGATGAAGCCATTCAATTTGTTCATTCTCGTCGTGTATCTCAATTACCTTTTTACCTTTGCTTAAACACTTTGTTGGGTAAGCCAATAACTTAAATTTATAAAACTCTTCATTGTGCAGTTGCGGGTTAAAAGATTTTGATTGCAACACTTGCGCTTTTTCACTACTGCTAGGGGCTGAACTTGATTGCACCAATACCATCACTCTTTCGTTGGAAGATTGGTTTTCTACTCGGAATAAATGATCACGCCGACGCTCTGGTGTATTTGGAAATAAACTCCAAATATCCTTATGCTGTTGATAACTATCGGTAGCATTCAATGCCACCATGGATATGTACATATCGCTTCCTTTTCAATCTAATTATTAAGTTTTAATTTAGGCAAAACCACGCCTAACTCTCCATACACCATGTCTTTATTAACAATGGCTTTAACACAATAAAAATCTGTATCCTGTTGGCCTTTTGCATGTTTTTTAGCAATTGATACGCTACTTTTTTCTCTGTCTTGTTGCTCTTTATAATCTCCTCCGTGCAATAAACCTCCTTGTTCATTTAGCAGTACGACTGTTGCTGTCATTTCACCCTCTCGCGTTAGCAATGCACAACGCGGATCAACATCACTTAAAGGCTTAGAGTCTAAAACACTATACATTTTGGCCGTATAAGCCGAGCCATCCTGATCTAGCTGATATTTTTCAAATAAATTGGTTAATTCAATCGCCTCACCGGGGTAAGCTTCTTCAGCATGAACGTACTCAATAGCCTCACGATAACAATCAGGAAAAGTTAAAGTTTGATGATGAGTAAGATATTGCTCTGTTCGAAAAAGAACACGCGTGTTGCGATAGACATAACCACTCCCCTGGTAGTGATTAACCCAGTTTTCAATCGGCTTATTAGGAAGTAACGTGATGAATGTTGGAAATTTAATTCTGTCACTACGGGGGGGAAGATCCGTATTATTTCGATCGTGTCGCCATAATCGTCCCATCCGCTGAAATAGAAACTCAATAGGCGCTAATTGACTGAGCATAATATCAAAATCTAAATCAAGGGACTGTTCAACTACTTGTGTCGCAACTAAAACACGGCCTTTACGTGGCGCATTTTTCCCGTAGGTTTGTAATATTGCAGCTTCTATTCGTGCCCTGTCAGCAAAAGTAAAACGGGCATGAAATAGATCTATTTCAATTTGCTGATTTTCTGCTTGTATTTTTAATTCGCTATACAAATTTTGGGCATCAGCAACGGTATTACAAATAACACCTACAACAGCTCCAGCCTTGGCATGGTTGAGCAATTCATATTGTTGAGCAGTAGTGGGTAATAAGTTATCTGTATGCCAGTTTTCTAACTGTACTGTTTTATTTTGGTCGGTTTTATAACCTGTACTTTCAACTGAAAATTCTTGAGTCATGCCATCTATATCAACGTGAGTAATCAACGGATACTCAATGCTTGTTGATGTTCCACCATATGATCTTAACAAATTATTTTTTAGTGATAATGGCAGGGTTGCTGATAATAAAATCACACTAGAATAAGCTTGGTGTTGGCCTTTCAATACGTTATCAATCAATGCGTACATGTATGCATCAAAGCTATGAATCTCATCTAAAATCAACACTGATTTACGTGTGCCAAACGAGCGAATAAATTGATGTTTAATTCCCAAAACCCCCATTAACACTTGATCAACTGTTGCAACGGACATCGAGCCTAAAAATGCACGTTTATTTGATTGGTGTAAGAAACCATTTTCATCAGGGAATAAGTATTTCGATTTACCATGAGCTAGGGTAATTTTACTGTCGGGGAAGAGCTTGCTTGCTGCATCACCGATACGGTCAAATAATCCGTTAGCCGTAGCCTGCGTTGGTAACCCAAAAACGATCCCGTCTGCAAGATCTTGCTCAATTAACATCGACGCGTAAGCGAGTGCAAATTCTGTTTTTCCTGAGCCTGTATCTGACTCAACTATAGTTAAACCCGTTTTAAGTGGCATTTGGGCTAATAGCGTTTGGACGCCTCTAGGCTGGTATGGATTAAATAAAAAGTTGAATCCAGCCCCTTTTATTTTATTAAGCATCCCAGATTCGATTAGTGCTGTTTTCGCTCTCGGAATTGCTTGCTGATAATAATCCGTTAAATCGTAAATTTCCGTTGTAAAGTTAGTGATTGAAGAGCCCACCCAGTCAGCAACACTGCATAAGCCAGCTAACATTGGAATTTCGCCAACATCAGGCACACTCGTTAATCCTGTCCATTGAAGACAAAAATCTACCCATTCTTGCCTAGCTAATTTATCTAATTCAATTAATTCTTCATCTGCATCAGGATCAAGTAAATTCCGATCTATAGAAGTATCACAATAGCCATGATGTCCAGCCACAGCCTTCATTGCTTCATTGTGATCATAGATTTGAATGAAATGCAGATAACCATGAGACCCATGACTATACTTTTCTGATTCAACGTCAAATTCGTCACCTTGTAGTTGAGTACGTATTTCTTCTACGAAATTTTGAAAACGAGCATCAAACTTGCCTAAGTCATGCAGCAGTACAAAAAATAAAATAATTGAACGTGTTTCTTGTTCCGATTTATTTATTTGATAGGAGATTTGTTTCAACAGTACTTTTGACTCACTCAACCATACATCAACTACCGCTGCGACATCTAAGCAGTGATAAGGCAATAAGTGATAGTCGTTACCGTTTCCATCAGGAACTTTTTTAGCCTTGCCCCAATATTTAAAATAACTATTCATTAATAATTACAAACCTCATTTTAGAGCACCTTGTTTACAGATTTTATTACTTTGCATTACGTTTTATAACTTTCCTATGCTGTACTTTAATACAGTAGGGATTTTTAATCGGGTTACTGAAATGTTGCTACAATTTTATAGATTAACTATCCCATAAATATTGCTTTAGTTTTTTTCGGCAATCTTCGGCTAAGATAATCTGTTGTGCCACAGCTTCAGATCTATATTGATCAATACGTAAATTCAGTAATAAGTAGTTAATTAAGGCTGCACGACAAGGAATAACTAATTTCCCTTGATGCATCTGAAATTCTTGCTCAATGCATTCTTTTTGAATTAGCGATAATCGCGTATCAGGTATAATTTCCAATTCTACTATCATGTTCCAATCCGCATCCTGTTCTGGGGTAACAGTCGCGTTACCTTCAACTAGGGCTTTAGATTTAAATCGAGCTAAATTGAAGTCTCTAAATGACTGGGATTTTTCATCATAAGCACGAACGTGCCACCTTGAACCGTCATGGACTAGTGCATGCGGCTGAATGATACGCCCTTCATAGTCAGGGTTATTTAATGATAAATAGTCTACTTCTACTCGTAGGTTTTGCTGACATGCCAACATGATGACTCTCATCAACTCTGGCTTTAATCGCCTTTGTGGATGCGTTATTCTAGTAATTGGTGTCGTTGATTTACCAGGTGAATTTTGCACCGGTTGAATTTCTTTATTATGCAAGTCGTGATTATCCGTTAGCAATATTTCAACACTTAGCGTACCTTCACCCTTTATAAATTGTAGTTTTTCAAGAGTATTTATGTAGGTTTCGAAAAGGCAAACCGATAATTTGGGCATAAAACTATCGGTTGCTTGATGTTTTTTCAAATGAGCGTTATACGTAATATTATCTGGGTATTGTTTGGTGTAGTTTTGAATCATCCTTTTAGCGGTATCATGGCTGATATCGTATAGGATCTTTAAGTCACGAGAGCTGATATCACCTTGCCACTGCAACATTAACTCTATCACCTTAAGCCTTGAACTTTTATCCACTACTAACTCCATTAGTTGTTAATTCAAATTTATTTGAAAGTATTTTTACTAATTATTATCGGCTCACCACTCTCGCAACTGTTGCATTTCTTTCAATCGCCCACGCTGCATCACCAGTGCTTCAAACAAGTCATCAATTGAAGTGTTATCTGAATTTAACCCAGGTAAGGCGATATTCGCTTCAGCAAAAAAGCGTTTACTGTTTGCTGACAACGTTGCTGTTTTTTGCTCTAGCCTTGATGCCGGCATAATAGCTTTTGTGCTTATTTCGTAGCCCGCAGGGATTTCATTTACTTCATGCGTTTTATCTAATTTTATTGCGCTAGCAGTATTAACGTCATTGTCTAACCAAGCGATTTGCCACCAGTGCTGAATTCTTGCTTTTGATTGCTTTAATTTTTGCTCAGTTGGCAAGCGGTCGCTTTTTTGATTGTTAATTTGGCTATCCGTTGGCAGTAAGTTCCATAAGTCGTTATTTGGCCAGCGCGCGAATGGCATGCTGTGGTCAATTTCATAATGTTGCATTAACGATTTTTCTGACCATACGCAGCGTATTTGCTCAGACTTTGGCAAGGTTTCTTTTAGTTGTTCAAAACGTTTACGTACTTCGGTTGTTGTGCGTTTTGGCTCTTCCCAGTTTAGGGCTTGGTATAAGTGATATTGCTGTTCTGGGGCTGAATACTGAGCATTACCCGAATAACTTGCCATGGTTTTTACCCACTCGCTAACTAACACTGGTTCAATCCAGCATGCGTATCGGTTGAACGCTAACCATGTTGATTCAGGCAGTGAAAATTCGCCCCATTGCTCAAGCGTTTGTAAATCAAGAAATAGGCTGTCTTTGGCTTTTACGCTTTTGTTGGCCACTTCAAAAACGGTTTGGCTACTATTGGCCGCTTGATTTGGGAAAGTGATGTAGCGACATGGCATGTTTTTAATGTTACTGACGGCCGCCGTTAGGGTTTTGTGCAGCGCGACCGCGTCTTCACCTATGAACATATTGCCAATTCGATAATCAGCGGCACTGCGGTGTGTTAACTTGTGCCAGCCGTTAGCTTTCATAAACCCCATGTTTGGGTTTTGACTCGGTGATTGAAATAGCTGATGCGTATCAATTAACTCTTTATATTGATGACACCAATAAAGCGCGACTAAGCCAACGGGTAAAATAACGCGATCGCCAAATGGTGATGATTCTCTGCGCAGCACGGCGCCTGGATGGCCGTCGGCAATGCGCAGTAACACTCTTAACAAGGCCAATTTATGTGTGGCTGATTTTCCGTCATTAAGCGCAACATGACGAATGAACGGAAATGCACCTGTGCCATCGTCTGGCATTTGCAATACAAGGGTTTGCCAAGAAACATGATTTCTGCCAAGTTTATCGGCTTCTTTTGGGGTTTCTAGTTGCGTAAATAAGCCAACATCTGTCGCTAGGCTTTTTAACTCATCGGCGCATACGACATGCATTTTACGCAGTTTTAAATCGTCTTCAGTTTGTCCGTGGCGTAATGATATAACGAGTTTTCCGCCGGGCTTTAATAAATTGGCAAGTTTACGAATTGCACGAGCCCGGGCACTTTGCGGAATGTGCATCCAAACAGCGCTTAGCAAAATTAAGTCAAAGCTAACTTCTTGCTTAGTTATGACACTTAATGTCGGTAACGCATCATTAAGCCATTTAACCTTCAAGCCTTGGGTAACTTGAGCTCCTAACTCGGCAAATTCAGTGGCGGGTTCCACAGCATAAACTTGAATATTGTTTTCGGTTTGATGCGTTTTTTCAGCAAGCTCAGCAAAATACTTAGCGTCTCGCCCCGATCCTGCGCCTAGATCTAAGATACGAGCATTGGCATTTTTAAAAATGGCAGGTAAAAAGTGCGACCAACTTTGGTGAACCTCTTCAAATGATTTTGAAAGGTATTGTTTAGCAAGTTCTTTGGCGTTGTCATTGTAAAACTGCGGGGTCACGTCATCATCCTAATTACACTTCGTCCATAAGCTCAAAATAATAATATTTCAGATATAACGCCCTGTGGGTATTTATATCTGAAATATTATTATGTCGTACCCAGATTGATAAAAATGTAATTAATTGTCAATGAGTATTTAGATAAGTGACTAACTTAGTTGATATTAATCAAGCTAGCTATTAATACACACTACAGTATTTCGCCCTTGATCCTTCGCCTTATATAGCCCTAAGTCAGCTTGTTTAACAATGTCTTTGTAATTGTCCTGCAACTGATATTCTGCAACACCTAACGAGATGGTCACTTGAACAACTTGTGCTTGCGGCTGTTTTGTTGATGATTTTTTAGTTGGCTCTGATTTTGACTCTGATTTTGACTCGGGCATAGGGTAATAAAGCGGTATATCACTAACAACTTGTCTTATTTTTTCAGCCAAGATCGTCGCTTGTGCTTGGTTTGTTTCTGGTAGGAAGATCAAGAACTCTTCTCCGCCCCAACGACTAACTTTGTCCATTTCTCTTACTGAACTTTGTAATGTTTGAGCGATTTCCTGTAAAACCACATCGCCATAGTCGTGACCATATGTATCGTTTAAGGTTTTAAAATGATCAATGTCGAGCAAAATAACGCTAAAGGTATTTTTATTTCGTTTGGCACGGTTCATTTCTAATTCAAAAATGTCGTGCAGTGCACGCCTATTCAGTAAACCGGTGAGTTGATCACGAGTGGCGAGCTCTTTTACTTTTTTGTAGGCCGAGTTTTTCAATCGGTAAGCTATAAACAAAAATACCGCAAAAAGCGTAAAAAAGCTGACGACACCATAAAGATATAAAATTGAGTTTTCATTTCGGGTTTGCTCTAGCTTGGCTTCAATTAGCGCGTTTTCTTTTACGGCTAAGTCGTAGGCGGCTTGTGATTGATCAAACTTTTCTTTGGCTGAAAGTGACGTGCTTTCATCAGCGAGGTCTTTATATTCAATCATTAACGCTAATGCTCGCTGATAGTTTTTTAATGATTGATAGTTTTTTATCATCGGCGGATATAGCTCTAAACGCTTGATAAGCTGACTATCATCAGCATAAAGCTGGTAAGCTTGCTCAAAATAATTTGCGGCTATGTCATGCATACCTAGGTTTTGATGACTTTCAGCTAAGTTGCTTACTACCGTTGGTTTATTAATTGCGTCGCCTTTTTCATTTGTGATATCAAGGGCTTTTAAGTAATATTCTATCGCTTTTTTGTCTTCGCCTAGCTCAGCATAAATTGTGGCTTTATTAACAATAATCGCAACACGGTCAAAAATATTATGATAGTGAGCAACACGTTCGGCTTGGTTTATTGCTTCTAAAGCACTGTCGTAGTTTTCTTGTGCTATAAACATGGCGGCTAAATTGGGATATAACTCAATGAGCATTAAGTCATTTTCTGGTTGGCTAGCAATTGACTGCTGTGTGTAGTCAATGGCTTTATCGTAGTTTTTCATATAAAAATTGGTGAAGCCTAAACCAATTAATATTTTCGATGAAGCAAAGCCTTGTACGGCAATTTGTATGTCGTGAGCTTTTAATATGTTGTCTAAACCTTCAACCATTTTTCCTTGCCTAACCAGCGAAATACCGTAGGCATAGTAACTTTTACTACTGCTTAAGCGAGTTTCATCGGTAAAGTTAAGACTAGTAAGAAGGTAGGTTTCGGCTTCGCTGAATTTACCTTGGCGATACTGTATTAAACCTAGATGATAGTAAATGTCGAACTTTTGCTCATTGGCCAGTGTTTGCGTTAATAACGTTAGTGCTTTGCTTTCTTCTGCCTCAAAGTGTGGCCAGTAGTTTCTGTCTGTACTGATAAGTTCAAGTAACGAGATCAAAATGTCTGCTTGCTGTTTTGGTTGTTCAGCTTTCGAAAAATCTTCAGTTAACTGCTGATACTTACTATTTGCAGCCGTTTTTTCTGTTGATGGTTGGCTGCTGACACTGTTTTCATTGGCATTACTTTTGTTGGACGTACTTTGTGTATCAGCGTAACTAAATGGGGTAAAAAACAGCGCGATAAATAGCAGAGAGTATAATGGCATGATCGTACCTGGAAGCGTTTTGTATTTTTATATTGTCAGAGTTTATTATGTATTTTTCTAAAATGCACATAAATATCACCTTAATTAAACGTTAACCGACTAATAACTAAAGCTTTATAATTTAAGGTTATTAATACAAGTACTGCGTTGGCGGTTCTAAATAATAAAAATCCAGCTTATTTATATCAATAAGCTGGATTTTCAATGTAGCATTTAAGATACGTTTATTCGTTAAATGCTAATGATTAGTGGATACGAGGTTTAACGCTGTACCTATGGTTTACTGATAACTTGTGCGTTCAAGTTCGTATTTTTTCATTTTGTCGTAGAGGGTTTTTCTGGCTAGGTTTAATGCTTCCATGGTGTCTTTAATACAGCCTTGGTTGCTGGCTAGTGCTTCTTCAATAAGAAATTTCTCAAAAAACTCAACGCGCTGTGTAAGGCCCATATCGCTGTGCATTGAGTTCGAGCAAGTATTTTGATTTAAATTAAATGCTGCGGCTTCACCCAGTAAAATATAGCGCTCGGCTAAGTTGCGTAATTCTCTCACATTGCCCGGCCAGCCATAGCTTAGCAACTGTGTTTTATGCGCTTGTGATAGCGGAATAAGTTCTTTTTTATAACGTGCTGAGGCTATGCGGGCAAAATGTAAAAACAGTAAAGGTACGTCTTCAATGCGCTCTCTAAGTGGCGGAATATCTACTTTGACTAAGTTCAAACGATAATATAGATCTTGACGAAACAAGCCTTGCTCGCACAATTCTAATAAATCAACTTTTGTGGCCGCAATAACTCTCACATCAAGCGCTATGCCTTCGTTAGCACCTAAACGTACTACTTTTCGCTCTTCTAATACGCGCAGTAATTTAACTTGTAATGCCATTGGTGTGCTTTCAATTTCATCGAGAAATAAGGTGCCACCGTCAGCATATTCAAATTTACCAATGCGTTTTTTATCTGCGCCAGTATAAGCGCCCTTTTCCGCTCCAAAAAGCTCGCTTTCGATAATGTTTTCAGGGATCGCCCCACAATTAAGCGCAACAAAGTTACTGTCACGTCGTATGCTATGGTCGTGTAAGTAACGGGCTACTAGTTCTTTACCTGTGCCCGTTTCGCCATCAATTAGAATATCTGCTGGTGCATCCATTACTTGGTTAAGCATATTTCGCATTTGTACAATGTTGGGCGAGTTACCTAAAATACGAGGGCCGGGAGAGCAGTGAGTTTCTATTTCTATTTTGAGCTGTCGGTTTTCAAGCACCAAAGCACGTTTATCTAATGCCCTTTTCACTGTGTCGACTAAGTCGTCGTTATTAAATGGTTTTTCGATAAAGTCATAAGCGCCATTGCGCATGGCATTAACTGCCATTGATATATCACCAAAGCCGGTCAGTAAAATTGTTGGAATGTCGGCGTCGATGTTTTTCACCTCAGCCATGAGCTGGTGGCCATCCATTTTCGGCATATTAATATCGCTGATCACCACGCCTGGCCAAGTATCACTAAGTTGATTAAGTAATGGCTGTGCTTGCGAAAAGCTTTGTACTTCAAAGTTGCGTAGTTCAAATGTTTGTTCAATGGCGCTGCGTATATGTTCTTCGTCATCAATAACAAATACCACACCCAATTTTTCTGTTTCCATAATATTTCCTTCGTTACCTGTTTACAGGCAAACTAATGGTAAAAATAGCGCCGCCATCTGGGTGATTGCTGACGTTAAGTTGGCCTTGCATTGACTCAATAATTCGGTGCGAAATAGACAATCCTAAACCTAGGCCGAAGTTGTCTTTGGTGGTAAAGAAAGCTTCAAACACTCTGTCGATGTTATCCACTAATATGCCGGGGCCGTTATCGCGTATTTCAATAATAACCCGCTGTTTAATTTCAGAAATGGTGATCATTATTTTTTTATCTTTTTGATCGCTAAGCGCTTGTATGGCGTTACTTAATAAATTAACTAACACTTGTTCAAAACGAATAGCATCGCCATAAACATGTACCGGCTCATAACAAGCGTTGCTGGTAAATTCTACATTGGCGGCTTTTGCTTGGTGCTTAACAATGCTCATGGCGGCAACCATGCTCATTTCAACATCAACCGTAGTGGCAACACCCTTACTTTTTTTCGAGAAGCTATTAAATTGGCTAACAATATCGCTGAGCCTGTCTACTAAACCAATGATCAGTGTTAGATTATTTTTTACTTTGTCTGCCATGTTGCGTTCTTGATACGCGAGCGCGTTTTCTGAATAACTGCGTAACGCGGTTAATGGCTGATTAATTTCGTGATTAATACTTGCTGACATACTGCCAATTAGCGCTAGCTTTTCAGATTGAATAAGCTCATCTCGCATTTTATTTACTTGGGTTTGTGCTTGCTGACGTTGTGCTATTTCTTCATATAATATGGCGTTGGTGGCACTTAAGTCGGCAGTACGTTCTTTAACTTTATTTTCTAACAGCTGTTGTGACTGTTTTAATCGGCGGGCATTTTTCATGCGTTCGTTAGCAAATAAAAACAAAAACACCATCAGTAAATAACCACTAACACTCTGCATAACCAGCAGTTTTTGTTGTTTTTTCAGTGGTGCTACTGAGCTCCATAAATGCACTTGCCAATTGGCGGTTTTCATCAGTTTACTTAAGGCAAAAACCTGCTCTGCGCCTTGCTCTGAGGTAATTTCTAATAACTTATTACCTAGGTTTTGTGGCAAGTAATGATTCGAGATATCAATAACATTTAATGGCGAAATTTCTTGCTCTGCATAACGTTTTTCTGACATTAAGTTTTCTTGTTTTGCTGGTGACAAACCGCCAATGGTTTTTAATCGCCAGTCGGGTCTATCAGAAATAAACACTACGTCGTCAGGGGCAACAATCAAAAAGTTGAAGCTGTTATGTAATACCGTTTTTTTATACTGTTCTTCAATATCGGCGATACTTATTTTTAAGGCAATAACGCCAATAATCTCATTATCAATAAGCACCGGGTGTGCATAATAAAACCCTCGTTTACCGTTACTTAAACCCACCGCATAGTAGTGTGAAAGCTGGCCATTTAAGGCATTTTGAAAATAAGGTCGGAATACGAAGTTCATGCCAATAAATGAGGTGGCTGACTGCCAATTACTTGCGCCTATGGTCATGCCATTTTTATCAATAAGGTAAATATCAGACGCCTGTGTCATGGTGCTTACGTCGGCTAATAAATGATTGAGTTTACTTAGTTTGGCTTGGTCATTAGGAAATAATAAGGCTTGCGCTAAAACAGGCTGCGTAGATAGCACGCTTGGCACACGGTCAAAACGAGCAAGAATGTTATCAATATAACTGACTAAGTTAGACAATTGTTGGTCAGACTGCTGATACATTTTTTGATAAGACTTACTCATGCCTATCATTTGTGTTAATTCAATGGTCAGTAATAAGCCTGCCATGACCAAAGTGAAAACAATATAGTTTTTACGCTTTGATTTTTCTTGTTGTGCCACAATGTTACCTTATCAAAAAAATTCATATTCAAGCGAAACTTGCGCTGTACTGTCATTGTACTGCCATTGTACTTTTGCCGCATTCGAGCCGAGCTAAAGTCGCTTTACTAACGTCTTTGTACTAAAGCATCTGTACTAAAAGCTTTGTGCTAAAGGCTATGTGCTAAAGGCTTGGCGCGAAAAAAAACAACATTATACCAAAGCCGTTAAATAGTTGCTTTGCGCATAACGCAGCGCAGATAATTACAGAGTCAATAAGGTTGGTATAAGGCTGTTAGGCATTTTATCAGCTTTTTCGCGGCAGCACTTTGTTTACTGTCATGTATTTGAGAAGAAATAAACACTGGGGTTGCTACCAATACCGGGCCAAATCGCCAAAGCTTAGCGCGCTGGCTGGTATTGATTATTTAGCTTCTAGTTGGCTAATTAGCTAATTAGCCACTAGTTTGTTTAGCATTTATGCTGGCTAAACTAAAAGTCGAATCTAGCAGCTAATTGAAGTTCTGACATGTCTTCAGCTGTTGAAGGCAAACGTGTTGTGTCGTTATCTAATTGCTCAAATGATGCCCATACACGGAATTTCTTCGAAAGGTAGCGAATATATTCCACTTTGATCGAGCTAACATCGCCTTTTATATCACAAGAGTTCACGGCGTATCTGGCATGTACTTGGTTGTTACCTTGACGCCATTTGCCATATAAACCCGCAGTGGTACGTTCTTCTCCAGCACAGGTAGTTACGCCACCTACTTTGCCGCTTTCTTCAGCGGAAACAAGTCTGACATTACCTGAAGAGTTACCATTGTAAATATCGAAGTCGGCTTCAGCTAAGTGATAAAAAGCTGATACCGTGAATGCGTCTGAAATATCATACCAAGCACGAACACCATACAAGTTGCCAGTATTTTCGCCTTGTTGATCTGCCGCTAATGCTGCTTGAAGTTTGAAGTTGTTATTTTTATATTCTGCCGCTAATTGGTATTGGTCGATAGAGTCGCCATCTTGCTTTTCTGTTTGAATAGCAGCGCCAAATTTCCAATTATCGTAAGTATTTTGCCATTGCAGCATATCATCATCACGAATAGCACCTTGACGCAATGAGTCTAAAGCATCTGAGAAATAAGCACTACGTACATACTGATGCCAAATAATAGTTTGCGAGCCGTAAGTTACTGTACCGTATTTACCTTTAACGCCAACATATATTTGACGTAAGCCAACACCGTCATTTTGCTCAAAGTTAACGCCGTCATCACCACGTAAACCGTACTCAACTTTTGCCAGCCCGGTGATGCCATCAGCTAATTGCACATCAGCATTGATGCCTACTCGACTTAAGTAATCTCTACCATTTACTGCGTCGTCTGAAGTTCCGCTGTCAACATAGTCAGCCCCTAAGCGAATAGAGCCATAAAATGAGCTATTTACTGGGTTTTCATTCGCATGTGCACCTAAACTGCTTAACAACAGTGCATTTATAAAAATTAACTTACTGGTTTTATTCACTTGAGTACGTTTCATTTATTTCCCCTATTTCTTAGACGTTATTATCTTTTTTAAATCATCGGTGATGATCACGTTAAGTCGACCGTTGCTATGGCAATGATCACGCCAAGTTATGAATAATCTAAAAGATGAAAATAAACACCAAGATAACAATTAGTTACATTGAAACTGTGATTTTACTGGCCCTAGTGCTTTGGGGGGAATATCACCCTTAATGGCGATTGCACTATATAGAAATCCCCCCATCTACTGACATTTACACTGTCAGTTAGGGGCTTATTATGAAGCTAAAATTAGAGAACACAGATAACAAGATAGATAAAAAGTCACGTAAACAAAGCGCTAGCGCCCGATAAGCACCCGAAAATCACAAAGGTGCGCTAAAATTAGGTGGTTAGAATTTTTTTTACTGTGCAAATTGGCGGATTTCCGCATATCTGGCTGTTTTAATGGGTGGATATCAATACGTACAAGAAACAAAAAAAACACTTAAAAAAATAATTTCTTTTGTTAACAATAAGATAAAAACATGGCATTGTCTTTGCCAAGCATAAATCAAAATTATTATAAAAACACAACTATGTGAGAAAGTTTATGACCGAGATTCAAGACAAAGCAACGCCATTACGTATGCTCATATTAGGACCAGCACTCATGCTGTTTACCTTATTAGTGCCTTGCCCTTTTGAGGGTATGTCGATTGATGCCTGGCACACCTTAGGTTTAGCATTATGGATGGCAACTTGGTGGATATCTGAAGCTACGCCTGTTTCAGTTACCGCATTTTTACCTTTGATTGTAGCGCCAATTGTTGGCATTGCACCGATCAAGTTAACCACATCATCTTACGCTCACCCGTTAATATTTCTTTTTCTTGGTGGCTTTTTTATCTCTATCGCCATGGAAAGATGGAATTTACATAAGCGCATCGCATTAAAAGCCATGTCATTATGTAGCACTAAGCCTAGCCATCAAATAGGCGGATTAATGCTAGTAACGGCGTTTTTGTCTATGTGGATGTCAAATACCGCAACGGCAGTAATGATGTTACCTATCGCGTTATCAATCATCGAAATGGTGAAGCAAAAGCAAGACGGTACAGACGCCAGTAACTTTGCAAAACCTATGCTGTTAGCCATTGCCTTTTCTGCCAGTATTGGTGGTTTAGCTACCTTAATTGGTACGCCGCCTAATGCCTTGATGGCGGCATATTTAGCCGATAGCTACAATATTGAAATTGGCTTTGCTCAATGGATGATGGTTGGCGTGCCGTTAACAGCGATACTGTTAGTGTTGTGTTGGTTAATTTTAACTAAATTCTGCTACCAGGTTAATAAAGGTGAGCACATTGACACCAACAGCATGTTTAAAGACAAGCTTAAAGAGTTAGGTAACATGCAAAAAGGTGAAAAACTAGTACTGTTTTTCTTTGCATTGGCAGCTATAGGTTGGATATTTAGACCATTAATAGCCGATTTTACTGGCTTAGCTATATCAGACACCGGCATCGCGATGTTTATCGGTTTAATGTTATTTGTTGTGCCGGTTGACCGTAAAAAAGATATTCGTATTTTAGCTTGGGAAGACACCAAAAAACTTCCTTGGGGTGTGTTACTACTTTTTGGTGGCGGTTTAGCTTTAGCAAGTTTAATTAAAAAGTCTGGACTTGCCGGTTACATTGCCACTCAGCTTGAAGCAACGTCAAATATTCCGGTGATAGCCGCTGTGTTAATCGTTACCTTAACAATTTTATTTTTAACAGAAGTAACCAGTAATACCGCAACTGCTGCAAGCTTTTTACCGCTATTAGGCCCTATTGCTGTAACGTTAACTGACGGACCTTTAATGTTAGTGATACCTGCGGCATTAGCCGCCAGTTGTGCCTTTATGATGCCAGTGGCAACACCACCTAATGCGGTAGTATTTAGCTCAGGTGAATTGCGTATTGCGGACATGGCCAAAGCCGGCTTTTGGCTTAACATTACCGCGGTAGTTTTAATCGTTATTATGATGTTAACAACGGTACCTTTGGTTTTTAGCCTATAACCATTAGCCAACATATTGAAGTAAGCACCAGCGCATTTATCTGGTGTTTACTTCAAGTTCTGGTGTTTACTTCAGGCATTAGCGCAAAATAAGCTCAGCAATATAAGTTCAGCAAAAAACTTTCGCCAAAGCCTCGCCAAAAATTAAACCGATCATTCATTTCTTTCTTTCTTTCTTTCTTTCTTTCTTCAATAAGTTTTTATCTTCAACGAGTTAATAGCAATTTAATTAATTAAGTGCTCTACTTTTTCATGCGGAAAAATGGCTAATTACAGGGCATAAAACTTAACTACATACGGTGAGCATATCAGATGACCAAACAAAACTACTTGAACTGTTGTTATCAGCAGCTATTCGAGATTTTTCAACCTGCTTCGCAACATAAAAAAGATGATAAACAAAAATTTAGAGCAGAGGGCTTTATTCAAGCAGGTAAAATGTTAGGCATTATATCTCATAAAGAAGCCGCCACTATGATGGAAAAAGCACACTTTGATGTGTTTGGTGAAAGCATTGAGACTCATCGTAATCGAAAAATAAGCTTATACCCAAACCACTTGAAGATGCAGTTTCAGAGCTAAGCTAGGAAATCAGGTCAAGGCGCAGCACGAAGACAATGGTTATTCCCTTATCAAGTGCTGTAACGCAGAGCTGGTTTTCTAGCTTAGCTCCCTTCGGGCAATGCGATAAAGGGGCATCTCCAGCGTTATTGATTTCGACAGTGGAACAACCATTCTCTTCAATCAATGCCTTGGAACTCCCCCGTTTCTCGACTTGCTGAATCCTGCATATTCAAGTGGCTTGGGTATAAAATCTGCTATTGAACGTGGTGATGACAGTTATATTGATATTCCTGCCTACGTACGCTCTAAGCCTAAACCATAAGCATAAGCATAAGCATAAGTATTGATAGAAAAAATTAAGGCTTTATCAACTCCTTGTACGATAAAGCCTTAGAAACTTTTAGTTAACGCAACTTACTAACTAATTTTGACGGTGATTGACTTGAATTATTTTTTCAATTTAAGAAAGTAGTCAAATATTTCAGGTACGTTACCTTGACCCATACCGGCATCAAATGCCGCTTGTAAATTAGCTGAAGAGCCTTCTGCGATCTCAGATTGAGTGTCTAATTCTTCAAGCATTTTTAAAAAGTAGCCGAGATCTTTATTAGCATTAGCAATAGAGAAACCAAGATCACTGACACCGTCAACAGCGTAGTTTTTACAAAAGTGCATGAAAGGTGAATTTGATGGGCCCGTTGACATAATTTCAAACAATTGTTGGCGGTCAACACCCGCTAGCTCGGCAACAGCAAAAGCTTGAGACATAGCACAAACCGTGGTCATGCCCATAAAGTTATTAATCAGCTTAGTGGTGTGGCCTGCACCCAATGCGCCTAAGTAAAATACGTTTTCACCTTGGTCTTTAAGTACTGGCTGAACTTTGTCGAATGTTGCTTGATCACCGGCTGCCATAATGTTTAATAAACCATCTTTAGCATGTGCAGGTGTACGCCCTAATGGCGCGTCAATCATGCCTGCGCCTTTGGCCGCTAAGTCGGCACCAATTTTTTTAGTAGAAGCTGGAATTGACGTACCAAAATCAACCAATACGGCTCCTGGCTTGATACCAGCAAGAAGACCATCTTCAGCATACACTATGCTTTCAACAACGGCTGAAGTGGTAAGACATAACATAACAATATCGCTTGCTGCGGCAAGTTCTTTTGCCGAAGCAGCCACATTAGCACCACGGTCAACACAAGCCGCAACTGCGTCTTTGTTGAGATCTAAAACGGTAAGTTGGTAGCCTTTTTTCTGAAGGTTTTCTACCATGTTGCCGCCCATAAGGCCTAATCCGATAAAACCAATAGTTGGCTTAGTCATAATATTCTCCTAAAAGTATTCGCTAAAGCTTAACGGTGAATTCAATGGCGTGTCTGGAAACAAAACAGCTAGCTTTTATTACAGTTAAACTGATGAATTTTTTTAAATTACTTTCATTACTTAAATTATTTACGCTAAAAAGTTTCAAAATTTGTTTGATGAGCAGCCTAAACCGCCCACCTCGATTACGTATTAAAACTTAGCCTTTACCCCAAACTCCCATTTAGTGCCTGAGCGAGAGTAATCTGCGATAGTCGTGTCATTACCTCGGGTCATCACTTGTGGCTCGTTGGTCAAATTAAGCCCTTTCAAGAATATGCTGACATTGGAATTAACTTTGTACTTCGCAGACATGTTCATATAGATAGCGTCTTGAACATAGCGGTGTGAACGGTCTGGAAATGGTAGGTTATTCGGTTGTAAGTATTTAGAGCGGTACTTCCACATTAAACGAACCGTTGTATCATCACCTTCCCAATAAACTGACGCTGAAGCGACATTTTTTGAGAAGCCAAATAAGTTTGCATCTGGCACAATACCCGCACTAGCAGGCTCTTCAGTGACAAAGTTAGAGCTTGCATAGTTCCAAGCAAACTTAGCACCTAAACCATTAAACGGCTCAGGTAGTTCAACAAAGTGCTTTTGACCGGTGATTTCAACGCCTTTAATAATAGAGTTATTGTCTGACGTTTGTTTCACTAAGTGGCTAACCCCAGTGTAAGTGGTATCAACGCCATCTAAATTAACGACAATGTCACGTTGCTCGGTTTCGGTTTCATAACCACCAGTGAACGACTTATGATAAAACGCTACGGTTAACGCTGCATCTTCTGACGGGTAGTATTCAAATGATAAATCGTAGTTAACTGCTGTGTATGGGTCTAAGTGGTTACCATTAGCTTCACCACTGCGAATAACCGCCGAATAATCGGTATTGGTTGATGGGTCACAAATGGTGTCATCTTCATCTTCACAAGTTTCATAGCTCACCCCTGCCGACATCGCGTTTAACTGAAAGCGAGACATAGAGCGGTAGGCTGCTGTTCGAACGTAAAATTCGTCTGTTACGTGGAAAGTTAAGTTTAAGCTTGGTAATACCTCGGTGTATTGTGAAGCTAAGTTGACGCGTTCAATATCACCCGTTGGGTTAATTTGTGCACTGTAAGTACCCGTTTCTTCATCGGTGGTGATATAAACTTTGTCACCCCAACCTTGAGATTCAGTTTCGGTTTTTACCACACGAACACCAACATTACCATATACAGGTATACCACTGATTTCAGTATCAAAGTTACCCATAACATAGGCCGCTGTGATGGTTTCAGTTACGTCACGGTCAGCACCGTCACGCCCATCTTCACGTTCACCGATGTCATAAAAGGCCGTGCTTGTTGCGCCTGGTAACTGTCCTAAAATTTGACCAATAAAACATTTGTGATCATAAGTAGCATAACGCGTTGCATCACCGCCGCTACCCGGCTCTTCAGTAAACTGGATATTATTTGAATGGCCATTTTGACAACCATTGATAATGCCGTTAATCAGCTCTGAGTTGGCCTCTGGGTTTAATCCATCCCAGTTGTTATCTTCATTGTCACTAGCACCGTATTTTTGTGAGCCATCAGCAAGCACTAAAGATACATCATTAGTCACAAAATCAAGTAAATGCTCTTTCGAGTATCGCACACCGACTTTAACACTTGAGAAGTAGTCGTTATCTAACTGATATTCACCGTCTAGATTAATCGCGAAAATATCATCGTTACGATGTTCATGAGCACGTCGGTATTCAACATAAGCATGATCATCATTAACAAAGTTGTTCATGTCGCTGGCGTCAAACACTTCTGATGCAGCAAAACCGTCATCACCAGGACCTAAACGGTTGTTGTCTAGCCATGTTAATGTTGGAACATTACGGCCGCGGAAGTCTAGTGCATAGTTATAACGCTCAGTTGAGCGAAATTTAGTTCGTTGGCGTAAACGGTATCGGTATGATTCTGAGTAAGAAAGATCAAGAGCAAGGGTTAAATCTTCAGTTGGGGCATATTCTATTTCAATACCACCACCACGATATTCATCAACTTGGTTACGATCTTCACCCTGTAACGTTGGTCGAGCTTCACCGGTTGCGTATAGTAAAGTGTGGTCGTCAGCAATAATATGGTCGGCGAGATCATCGATGCGAGAATCTAGCGCTAATTCCATACGTTTTTCGGTGTACTCTAAATCAGAGTATTCATAATCGAAGTTAATTTCTAAGTCGTCACGCGGTATCCACTGAAAAGTAAATACTGCACCGGTACGAACATCTTCATCTTCACCTGTTCGCCAGTACGCGTCGTTAGGTACATAAAAAATGCTGCTTTGGTCAAAATCGGCTAAGTCAGTATCTATGCCCAACTCAGGCTCGCGACCAACACGGCCAGAACTCACCCCTTGCTGACCTGTAGCACAATTACTACCGCCTACAAGATTTGAACCATCTGCAGCACGTAACGCACAAACTGCCATTTGTGAATTGCCACCGTAGTTTTCTTCTGGGTTTGAAGAATCAGAATGGCTAAGGCCTAAGGTAAAACCCATGTCGCCTAAACTATCAGTTTCCCATTGCTGCACAGTCGAAAGAACAAATTTTTTGCCCCAAGGTGAACTGTCACCTTCAACATCGTCATAATAAGAGTTATAAATACCAGTAGCTTGAACCGTAGTTTGTGATTCACCATAATCAACCGCACGTAGTGAATTAACATCGATAGTACCTGAAGTACCACCTTCCACTAAATCAGCTTGTTGAGATTTATAAACAACAACTTTGTCGACAAGCTCAGATGGGAATTTTTTGAAGTTAACCGCACGACCAGCACCAGCATTGGTTATTGTGCGACCATTAAAGGTTGAGTAGCCCCAATAAGAGCCTAAACCACGAATTGATATTTCGTTTTGACTACCTTTGAGACGATGACCAGATGCACCAGAAATATTTTCAATAACATCAGATAGTGATAAACCAGGTAAATCACCAAAATCTGCTGCGGCTACTGCATCAACAATTGCCGTACTGTGTTTTTTCTCGTTCAATGAACGAGTCATAGTACGTCGTAAGCCCCCACTTACTTCGATGACTTCAATGTCAGCATCAACTTTTTTTTCTGCTTCACTTTCTTCTGCAGCGGTTGCTGGAAAAGCAAGTAATGAGAGTAATGTAGATGCACACAAAAATTGTCTAGGATAGCTAGCCTGCTTACGCACAACGCTGCTAATTTTATTTAACTTATTGAAAGTAGCCATTGATATTTCCGATTTCATTATAGTTTTTATACTCGTTGTGTTTTATTCAAACAATATAAAACACAATTGTCAACCAATTTGGTAATACAGAAGTACACTAGGAACCACACCAAAGGTGACCAATAACAAGTAACCACATAACCAATTATCATTTTTCATTGGTATAAAAATCTTATCATCAAACAGAGTTTTCAGCTTAATTTAGAAGTGCCTTACCTTAGGCTAGACATAAACAGAGATGGTTATAACAACACTAGCATAAAAGATAATTCTGTATAAATCACACAACAACAAGCTAAATGACCAAAATTAGCTTTTGGTTGACCAAGGTGTACTACATAGTGTAAAAAACCCTAGCTAGAGAATTTTACAGTAATAATTTGTGCTACTCGTAACAGGGTTGCTTGAATAAAAGCTCAAAAAACTGACCTAAATAAAACAACTTAAAATATACCGTCAGCCCATATTGAATACAAAAAATTGTGGTATTTAATTAATTTTAGCCGTTAGGATAACTATGCAAATACATAAGAATTTTTTTACTACTATTACCTTATTTAGCTTATTTTGCTTAATTAGCTGTGGGGGCAGCCCAAGTAATAATACCGCAACAACAGAAAACCCAAAGCCAGTGGTAGATCCCCTTCCCACGCCCGTTATTATTGATGATATTAGCTGTAACGTGAGTTACCCACTTCATATTTCAGCTATTCACGATGAGTCAACTGGCGCGACAGTACAGGCTTTATTCGATGGCAATAAAACCAATGTCTCTAGCTGGCAGGCCAACACAACTGATAGTAAGTTATTGCTAACCCTTGCAGAGCCTGCTTCGCTAAAGCAACTGGTTATTACTTGGAAAAACTTAGACTATGTACACTTATTTAATATTTACGGCTCTAAAGACCAAGTAAATTGGCAATTACTGAATAACAAAACCCAAAGCGAAAAGAATTCACTGTTCCCTGAGGTAATTAACTTAGACCAAATGGGTACTGAAACGGCGCTGTTTATTCGCGTAGAACTCGCTGGTAACGATGTTTCACAGCCAAGTAGTATGTTGGAAATTGAAGCCTTTGGTTGTCAACAAGATGTCAGTCATAACATCGAATTAATTGATTGGTATTTAAGTGTACCAACGGATGAAGATAACAACGGTAAATCAGACAGTATTAAGGAAACAGCGCTTGCAGATGGCTATGCAGACCCGCGCTTTTTTACTTTATCAAAAGATGGTGGCCTGGTATTCACTACCTCAGTTTCAGGCTATCGCACCTCAACCAATACTAACTATGTACGCTCAGAGTTACGAGAAATGTTGCGCAGAGGCGATACAAATAAACAAACCCAAGGGGTTAATAAAAATAATTGGGTATTCTCAACTGCACCACAAGCTGACCTCGACAATGCCGGTGGTATCGACGGTGAACTCAATGCTGAACTAGCTGTTAATAACGTAACAACCACCGGCGAAGCCTATCAAATAGGTCGCGTTATTATCGGTCAAATTCATGCAAATGATGATGAGCCAGCACGACTTTACTATCGAAAATTACCAGGAAATTCAAAAGGTAGCATTTATCTCGCCCATGAAACCCTTGGCGGTAACGATAGCTATTACGACATCATAGGCAGTCGCACTAATACGGCAAGTAATCCCACTGACGGTATTGAGCTTAATGAGAAGTTTAGTTATTCAATCACTGTGTCAGGGTATAAGTTAACCGTGAAAGTGATTAAAACTGATGGCAAAGCGTTTGAACAAGTCGTAGATATGACGACAAGTGGCTATGACCAAGGCAACCAGTATATGTATTTTAAAGCTGGGGTTTATAACCAAAATAATTCCGGCGATGACCATGATTTTGTCAGAGCGACGTTCTATCGAATCGATAATAGCCATAGCGGTTATTCAAACTAAAACAATAAGATAAGAGATTAACCATGAAGAATTTATATTTGCTACTTTTTTTGCTCAGCTTTACCAGCATGGCCGCAGAAACTAAAACGGAGCGCTTTTTCAACGACCATCTGATCATAGAGTTGTCAACAGAGTTTAAGGCCTTATCTGACTCTGCTTTAGACAAGCGTTATGGCAAACAAAAAAATCCTCCTGCTTTTGCATTTAGCGATAAGGATAAATCGGTCAGCTTCACGTTCACCCAGTATTCCACGCCAGCGGATAAGAAAAATATGAATAAAATTCATAAGTCGCTATCTAATATCTTACGTAAGTCGAATGACAAAGCCCGTTGGAAAAAAGACAAGGTATATAACCGTCTAAAAACTAAAGTTGCTGTATTTGAGTACGAAATCAGATCTATTGGTAAATACCAATACAATCTTACTTATGCATTACCTGTTGACGGTAAATTAACTTTTATTTCATTTACTACTACCGATAAAAAATACAAAAACAAGTGGCTAGCCCTAGCCAGAGAAAGTATGGATTCAATCCAACTCAAGGATATTTAAGTGATAACGAGCATAAAAAAACCGCTTTCTTATCACTAACACACCATCAAAAACTGATTAAATTAGCCGCATTTTGCACATATTGGTTGACAAAGTGGCTATACAAATTAGTATTAATAACAAACCAAATAGCAGCGAAATTTTTTACCAAAAAAAATAGTAGGATTATAATAATGATAAAGTTAATGAATAAAACGATTGCTATATCAACCATTGCATTAGCAGTGGTTGGTTGTAATACCGATACATTGCCTGACAAAAAAGGCAACTCGTTTGGTCAACTTTCGCTATCTGGGGAAGCGAAAGTTGGTGAAACACTCACAACAACGTTAACTGATGCAAATGGCTTAGATGCATCAGCCGTTTCTTATACTTGGATGGCAGACGACGTTGCAATTGCTAGTGCAACATCAAGCACTTTGTTATTAACTGATGCTCAAGCCGGCACAAATATAAAAGTTACCGTTTCATACACAGATAACGATAACTATAGCGAAGTAATTACCTCTAACCCTACAGCTGATGTGTTAATCAACTTTATTGGCACTATAGAAATCTCAGGTACTTTAGAATCAGGTAAGTTACTGACAGCTACCGTATTAGATGACAATGACTTTGATGCTGAAAGCGTAGTATATAGCTGGCTTGCCGATGATGTTGCTATTGTGGGCGCAACAGAGTCTACCTTTGCGCTGACCGATGACGAAGTAGGAAAAACCCTTGTTGTTACTGCCGCTTATAGCGATCTTGATGGTTACAGCGAAACACTTACCTCTGCAGAGACGGGTGTTATTGCCCCAGCTTCTGCCAATACGCCAGCAACATTTTCAGGCGATTTAACAGCAAGCATTGCAAACAACGTCAGCGATGCCGTGACTGGCACAATCGTCGTTAGCGATGATGACGCTAATGAAAACGCCGTTGAAGCTCAAGCTAACTTAACAACAACCTTTGGTACATTTTCAGTGCTAGCTACGGGTGAATGGACTTATACCCTTGACACTGCTAACGCAACAGTCGCTTCATTAGTTGATGCCAGTGATATTGTTACTGATACTGTCGCTATTAGCTCTGTTGATGGTACTGCGGCTGAAGTTGTTTTCACCATTACCGGTGCCGAAGATGTAGCTCCAACCAAAGCGGCAAGACTGACTGATAATATGGAAGATGATGCCGGTGAATTACGTTACAAGCTCTCTTCAAGTGATATAATTGCAGCCGGTAAATTAACCGTGTCATTCCTAAAAGAATCGGCAATTGAAAAAGATGCGTACATTGGTTTATTTGGCTCTTCAACAAGTACCAGTAATGCGCTGATCGATTTACGTATTCAAAACAGCGGCTATGTTATTCGTAACAACGAAGGCGTTGACATCACCATTCCATTTAACGCTGACAAATGGACTGACGTTGAAATGACTTGGGATGCAACGAACGCTTCGGCAACTGTTGCACCATTATTAACGGTTACTATTGATGGTACCAGTGTTACTACCTCACCATTTGCTTCAGTGTCAGAGTCATTAAGCGATGTCGCTATTGGTGTTCAAACCGTTATCTTTAAGTTAGGTGATAACAGCTCGGTTTCTGGTGATGCGGCTTATTATCTGGATAACTTCAAACTTTATGCTGATATCGACGGAACAACAGTACAATTTGAAGATGACTTTGAAAGTTATGATGATGGCGCGTCATTAGACACTGATAACCCTGCTTCTCCATACAATTCTGCAACTGCTGAAGCGTTTGTAGAGTTACTTAGTGGTACTACAAGCGGTAACGGTAACACCAACCCTGATAATCTAACAGCCAGAATTACCGACAACATGGAAGATGATGCCGGTGAATTACGTTACAAATTATCTTCAAGCGACATTACCGCTGCTGGTAAATTAACCGTGTCATTTCTTAAAGAAGCGGCGATTGAAAAAGATGCTTACATTGGCTTGTTTGGCTCTTCAACAAGTACCAGTAATGCGCTGATTGATTTACGTATTCAAAACAGCGGCTATGTTATTCGCAACAATGAAGGTGTTGATATCACGATTCCATTTACCGCTGACAAATGGACTGACGTTGAGATAACTTGGGATGCAACAAACGCTTCGGCAACTGCTGCCCCTATGCTAACCCTGACTATTGACGGCACCAGTGTTACTACTTCACCTTTTGCTTCTGTGTCTGAATCCTTAAGCGACGTAGCAATTGGTGTTCAAACTGTTATCTTTAAGCTAGGTGATAACAGCTCGGTTTCTGGCGATGCAGCTTATTATGTTGATGAATTCAAACTATTTTCTGATATGGATGGTACGGCAATTCTATTTGAAGATAACTTTGAAGGTTATGCTGAAGGCGACTCATTAGATGATGACAATACCGCATCACCTTATAATTCAGCGACTGCTGAAGCGGTTGTTGCTAAAAAAGCAAAATAGCATTTTATCCAGAGTTCAGGTTAATTATTAAGTTGAAAATAAAAATAGCGCTTTAATGGCGCTATTTTTTCATAAACGATAACGTTTAATTTAACGCTAATTGCCTAAAGCCGCGAATAAATAAATACGATTTATATCAACGATAAATAACAACGATAAATAAAAATTAATATACAGGAGTGCTTTATGTTTAAAGCTGTATCTACCCTTTCCTTTGCTTTGCTGATAACTGGCTGTGCAAGTACCTCTAATGTTCCTGCTGGAAAATTTGATCTCTCGCATTGGAAAATCACTATTCCGTTAGACCGAGATAACAATGGTAAGGCTGATGATATCGACACTAAGGCATTACAAAGTTATCAACACTCTGATTTTTTCTATATTGATGCCAATGGTGAGATGGTATTCACCTCACCTAATAAAGCCGTAACAACAGCTTCATCATCTAATACCCGAAGCGAATTAAGACAAATGATCCGTGGCTTAGACACTTCAATCGGCACTAAATCTTACGCCAACAATTTCGCTATTGCTGCGCATCCTGATGCAGCTTACTTTAATCAAATTGGTGGCAGATTAGACGCAACCTTAAAAGTAAATCATGTAGCTAAAAACGCTAAACATCCGAAAAAACCAGCTTATTCTGTGGTAGTTGGACAAATACATGCAGGAAAAGATAAAGAAGTTATTGCACAAGGCAAAGGGTTTGGCTGGGGTAACGAACCGATAAAAATTTATTATAAAAAATGGCCAAATCACGATACAGGATCGGTATTTTGGACCTATGAACGCAACCTAGCTAAAGATAACCCCGATAGAACTGACATCGCTTATCCTATTTGGGGTAACACTTGGGAAAACCCAAATGATCCAAAAAGTTCAGGCATTGCGCTAGGTGAAGAGTTTAGCTACACGATAAATGTTGTTGGTAATATCATGAGACTAACATTTAGCCAAAAAGATAAGAACACCGTCACCTATGATATTAACCTTTCTAATAACATAGACGCTTATGGTCAGGTAGATGAGAAAGATCACAGCGCAGGTTACAGCGGTGATTGGCTGTATTTTAAAGCAGGAGCTTATAACCAATGTTCAACCAAAGACGCTGATGGCATTTGGTATGCCGGCTGTTCAGGCACTGGCGATTGGGCAATAGACAAAGCAAATGGCGATTATACTAGCGTATCATTCTCTAAGCTGACATTAAGCGATAAAACGAGCCAAAAGTAACAACTAGCATTTCAACAAACACTTCAATAAGCACTTCAATAAGAAATAAAAAGGCATTACCCAAAATGGATAATGCCTTTCCGACTAACAGCGAGCAACCATTAGCTAAAAACCGATAGCTGAAAACTAACAACTGGTAGCTGATAACTGAAAGCTTCGAACTGAAAGCTTACAGCTAATAACCTTATTTAACCAAAATTAACCCGCTAAACGCCCTACGCTACTTTTAATCTAATGCTGCTCTAAACGTTAAGTCACCTATTTTTAAGTTTTGCCATTTCGGCTGACTCACTTCAACATTATTATTTAGCAGAAAATCTTTTATAAACTTACTATCGTTTGGATTACTCGTTTGCATATATTGCGACTGCCATTGATTATCTTCTAAAAACCAAAGGTTAGCGGAAGTTGAGTAATTATTTTCTTCGATAACAATGAAATCTAAGGCATTATCGGCATTTAAATCTTGAGCGATAAAGTAGTAGTTATTACCACGATACGTAGCCCATTCATTTTTAAGTTTTTCACGATAAACTTCCTGAATTAACGCTTGTGGAAAATCACTTTTATTAGGCCAATAAGTCACTAACGTATTGAAATCTTCTAGGGTTAAATCATCTTCGGCTATGTTTTCATGATTGATATACATTCTATCGATCATCACGACTTTTTCAGGTGCAGAAACTGCCAGCTCTGTTTTTAGCGCTTGTAACGCCAAATAGCCTTGTCGGCCTAATGCGTGATCAAAGTATTGATAATCAAATTGCTCATAAGATACCTTGCCATCGTGCAGTCTTGATAGCTGACTAGATGCTGCAATACTCTGAAAATTTAATATCGGTGAATTAACCAATAACATAACAACCATGACAACAACGCCCATAGCGATATTGACTTGACTAAGCGTTGCTAACCAGGCATCTCGCTTTTTAATAATGCCGATTAAATATCCGAAAGAAAAACATGCTAATAAAAGGCAAATTAGCACTGCCCAACAACGATCAACGGTTAAACCATACTGGTCAATACGAAGCCAAAGCCCATAAAATGAAATAAGGCTATAAATAGGTAGTACCGCAACGCCAATAAAAATTAGTCGATGTAAAATATGATGGTAAGGACGTTCATGTGAAGCATCTTGGTAAACCGCATTAACAAAAAATAGCGTTAACGCCTGAAGCCACATGACTAACATGCTGCCGGTACCGGTTTTCCATAGTGTGTCTAAGCCGGTAAAAGGCAGTGTGGCTAAAAACCCTAATGAAACAACGGTTAGTGCTGGTAGCAAAAATTTAATCAAGGTTTGCAGTATGGTAAAAATATTATCTACCGTGAAAGTAATATTTCGAAAAACGATAATGGCAAAACCAAAAGCCAAATTTAACACCGGTATCACAAACCAGTCTTTTGATAATAACTGGTTGAAAAACTCAATTTCTAAAACAGCAAATAGTCCGGCACCTAAGTGTAATATTGCCCAAAATATTAAAACAAATAACCAGCATTCACCGAAAATAATAAAGTTTCGCCACGATAATTTAAACAATGAACTGTAGCTAATACGTTCATTACTAATATATTGTTGGACATACATTAATGCTTTAAAAGCCGCAATAAGGCCGGTAAAACAAAATATAGCAATGACACCGCCATTGTTAATCAACTCTGCTGGCTCTTGCTGATAGCCGACATAAGCACCTAAAGTGGATAATAATAGCGTAAAAGGTAATAGGTATTTTACTGTCGCCTTCGCATTGGTTTGGGTTATTGAGAGCAAGGTCAGTAAAGGTAAAGTAATAACAAAGGTGACAAGCGCTGTTAACCATGTCGGCGCTGTGCCAGGCCATACTTGATGTTCAACACTTTGATACAGCAGCGTTAATAAAATCCCCTGAATCAGCGCTATAGCAATAATTAGTGGTTTAGGTAATTGATTATCCATTTTTTACACCGTTATATTCCATAAAGTGAAAACTGCTTTAGTGTCAAAATAAAAACTCAAAGTAAAAACACAAAGCACTGAGTTAACCTGACACGAGAGCCTGTTAATAAGTTGTAACAAATCAGCTGATACTACTCACATTACCGCCGATTTAAAAGCTCAAAAGCAAACAGTACTTGCTGCGCTAACTATAATAATATTACTAACTAGCAACCGTTATTTTGGCAGCATTACGCTTTTAACACCGCCGTTTTGTAGGATTGGCGATATTAAAAATAGAACCACGACTTGTTTTCAAAGAGCTAGATAGAATATTTCGTTTATGGGCTCACACGTGGAGTCATATTGTTAATTTACTACCATTTCCCTAATAAAATACCGCAATAAAAGCTAATTATCACTCCCTGGACTTCCCATATTGCTTACTCAATCTGAAGGTTGAATTTAACTTAGTTATTAACTAAGACTTTTTGTGTCTTAGTTAATAACTACACTAATGTTTTAAAAACGAGGTGTATAGCAATGAATAGAACTCAATTACGTGATGATAAAGGAAAATTAACTGGTTGGATTGAAACAGCGAACAGTGGTAGAAAGAAAATCAGGAACAGCAGAGGCGCTTTACTTGGCTGGTATGACGCTACAAGTGATAAAACAACTTGTGCTAGAACGGGAAGGTTGATTGGTATCGGCGATCAATTGAGCTCATTATTATAAAGTGAGACCCTGTAACAAAATCTGTGTAACTGCCTATCATTAATACCCATGTAGGATTTAGGATAGGCAGACTATGAATAAGAAAGAACTTGAAGCGTTTGCGAAGCAAGCCGCTAAATCAATTAAAACCGAAGCAGACTTAACTGACTTTCGTAAAATATTAACCAAGGTAACCGTTGAAGCAGCACTTAATGCTGAATTAGACGAACATCTTGGTTATGCTCGTCATGAGCAATCCCCTAGAAATAATTACCGTAATGGTTATTCTTCTAAAGTTATTCGTACGGAAGATGGTGAAGTCGATTTAGACGCGCCACGCGATAGAGACTCAAGCTTTGAGCCGCAGCTAGTAAAGAAGAGCCAAACCCGCTTTACCTCGATGGACGACAAGATTTTATATCTGTATTCCAAAGGCATGACAACGCGTGATATCGTCGCAACGTTTAAAGAAATGTACGATGCCGATGTATCACCAACGCTTATTTCTCGGGTAACAAACGCCGTTATTGAACAAGTGGTTCAATGGCAAGCAAGACCTTTAGATTCGGTTTATCCCATCGTCTATTTAGACTGCTTAGTGTTTAAAATCAGGCAAGATAAGCAGGTCATCAATAAAGCGGTTTACCTCGCCTTAGGTGTTAATGTTGAAGGTCATAAAGAATTACTTGGCATGTGGATATCAGAAAATGAAGGGGCTAAGTTCTGGCTTAATGTACTCACTGAGCTGCAAAATCGAGGCGTAAAAGATATCCTCATCGCTTGTGTCGATGGGCTTAAGGGATTTCCTGATGCGATTAATACGGTTTATCCTGAAACGCAGATACAGCTCTGCATCGTGCATATGGTACGTAACTCTCTGAAGTTCGTGCCTTGGAAAGACTACAAAGCTATCACGGCAGATTTAAAACGAATTTATCAATCAGTCACTGAAGACGAAGCTCTGTTGTCGCTCGACCAATTTGAGCATCGATGGGATAGTAAATACCCGAGCATCTCTCGCTCATGGCGCAGTAACTGGCAAAACGTCAGCACGTTATTTAACTACCCTGACGATATACGCAAAGCGATTTATACCACGAATGCGATAGAGTCACTGAACAGCGTTATTCGTAAGGCGATTAAAAAACGTAAGTTATTTCCACATGATGATTCAGCGAAGAAAGTTATCTATTTGGCGATTGAGAAACCTGCGGGGTCAGGTTCGTTGAAAGTAGTCTCAATTGAACAAACGGAATTATGAATTAGACTTTGTATACCTAAAGAATGTAAAGGGATACAAAAATGGCTCGTCTACCTCAACTATCCATCGTTGGCTGTCCTCAGCACATAATTCAAAGGGGCAATAATCGCCAAGCGTGTTTCTTTAGTGAGCAGGATTACACAGTTTATTTAGTTAAACTCAAGTATTTCGCTAATAAGCATAATGTTTCCATTCATGCATTTGTTCTATTGACTAACCATGTTCATTTATTAATGACAGCTCCTTCGATTGATGAGCAGTCCACCTTATTCAATAGTTTCGTGGAGCTAGCACTAATATAAAAACAACTTCAATGGTTATTAGATTTAAACCCTATAACCAATCATAAACAGAGCGGCTTCTAGGGCTCTTAGTGGAGCCTTGCAGCTACCAAATGATATTGTGTTAGGTAAGCTTGAAATAGCTTTATCAAGGATCCAGTTAGCTTTAATATTATTTGTAGTATGAATTGGATTACTACTATGAAGAGCTTTAAATTCATAAGTTTCATCCGAGGGGTTTCTGTTTACCTTAGGGTTTTTAGCCTTACCAAAGCGAAAGCTTAAAATCTCAGATTGAGGTATGTTCTCATCATTATAGAATTTCTTTTCAATCAATCCCAAAGCTGCTCCAACCCTTCCATCGTAAATAACAAAGGAGTCACAAAGCAAAGCATAAATCTTAGTAAAACCCGCATTCATTTTAATTGGATAATTCTCTCCAGAAACATTAACTGTATACTTAGAACCAAGTGTTAACTCACTGGATTCAAAGTACATTTTTATTTGTTGTAAGTATGAAGCTAAATATTCTTTACTCTCTAATAAAAAGCGTAAATTTCCACTTTTCTCGCCCCCTAATACACCGCCCCAATCTAAAATCATGTGGCAACATTCAAAACACTTCTGAGTGTTACCATCAGAAACAGCTTGCCTTAATTCTGAAGATAAAATAGATAAAACGACTTCACTCTCATCATAAGTTCTTCCTTTAACTTTAAACTTTACTGGGTCATACAGTTCTTCTGGCCATAATTTGTCTTGTTCTAAAAAACTCTTAAACGAAAAAGGCCATTCATAGTTTGAATAAGCATCAAATACATTTTTACAATTCCAATCGATTAGTTTATTGCTTTTCCCCTTAGTTTCCATTTGGTAGTTATGAGCAATAGAGCGTTTACCTTTCAACTCTTCAACCAAGTAATTTATAAATGGTGCTATATGTTCATGTTTTAAAAAATCATTTTTATTCATAGGAGTACCTCTATTCTGATTACTGAAACTTTATTATAAAACGCAGGTGGGACACTAAATGTCTTAGTTTAACATTTATCTCCAAGCTTCAAATAAAAATACCATAGCGATAGTATTTGTCTCGCAGTAACACAACAGCGCTCTTTCAATTCTTTGCGCGCATACTCTCTCATGTGAGTATGCTGTAACTTTGCATAGGCGGTCAGTACCAAACCACCATTATTTCACTCACTACCTTCTGATAGCAATTCAACATCATGGTCAGTTATACCAGCAAACATTTTA
Source organism: Cognaticolwellia aestuarii (assembly GCF_002000025.1). Taxonomy (GTDB): domain Bacteria; phylum Pseudomonadota; class Gammaproteobacteria; order Enterobacterales; family Alteromonadaceae; genus Cognaticolwellia; species Cognaticolwellia aestuarii. Next base: position 223,516 of record NZ_MUZV01000002.1, on the reverse strand, counting down.
GGTAAGTGTGGTAATGTCAAAACCATTTGGGTAATACTGCTTAGCTAATTCGCCAACTTGATGACCAGCATCAGCAAGGGCTGCTAAGAATGGGTCATCTAGCATGGTATTGGGATATTCTTTTTTACCTGTATAGAAAAGCTTAGTTGGGCATTCCGTTGCGATTTTGAAACGAGATTTAGTTAAGTAACGATGTTTAGTCATTTGTACATCCATTTGTAGTTAACAGTTCAAGCATCATTATAATGATTAGTGAGACACGCCTTGTCTCACCTGTACCATTAACGCCTCTCGTCTATTTCTTTAAGCTTTTCTATGTTTCCTGTTTGTTCATGAGGGCTTCTACTGATAACAGGCACACTATCAAATTCATCTAAATATAACTTCGATAAGTTATCTGCCCTACGCTTCATTTCTTCTCTCAAGAAGTCCGGCTTTATGATCTCCATTGAGTCAGCAAAGCCACTCAAGAAGTTAGCGATGGCAAATGGGTCAGGCCCTTGTTTATCTTTAGAGAAATGATCTGGTACTTTAATTGTTGATTTAATTATCCATGAATCATCAGCTTCATATTCTGCTTCTTTGAAGTTATGACCAAATCGAACACTCTTAAAGTAATCTTTAACACTAACGTTAACTCTCGCTTCGAACTTATAACTTTTTTCATAGGTATTGAAATCAACGTGTTCAAACGAATAATCAGATGACTGCTTAATATCCCTAAGACGAGCTACCTCAAACGTTTTTACACAATTTAATTTATGAACATAAGCCAGAACCATTACTTTATGATTCACATATTGAATTTTCTGAAGTGACAAAAAAACTGAACTAGGCATTATTCCTTGATGTAATGTTTCATAGGTTGCTTGTATAACATATTGCTTATTCAATGCATCATAAGTCTTATCCCAGTCTTGCTCATTGCCAATAACAATTTTAGGGTTAGGGCTAACCTCAAAACCTGACGGATGAAACTGCAATTTTTTTTGCCAAAATTTAGCTGCATGTAAATCGTCATTCGCTTCATCCATATCAGCTTCAAGACTTTCAATAATGCTTGGAGGAAGGAACTCTTTCAAATATTCATCGACAAATTGAAATGCTATTGCCCTAGCCATCAACCTATCATCAGATATTTCTTCGCGACCTAACGCCACATTTTTCAATGGGCTACTTGCCCAGTAATAATATGCTTGTTGTCCTCGCCCTTTTGGTTTTTCCTCAACCAAAATCATTAAACCTGTTTCCAAATCTGAGCCAAGTTCTTTAATCATTCGACGTATTTCTCGTCTTATTTCTTTTTTGAAATCTGCAACAGCTAAGTGTTCATCTTCACGAATAAAATCAGGGTGATCTATAATTTGGGCAATAGTTAACTTATTGTCCTCACCGACTCCAATAATTCGCTTTATTGCATCATTGTAACAAGCGTATGTTCTAGACATCCTGAGTTCCTTCAATAAGACGCTGACTTTTAACTAAGCTTTTTTTGGTTAATAATTTATGTGCTCTTGAATAAGTAATAATTGATAAAACAATCCCTATACCACTACCTAATGCAGAGCACAGATAAGTCAGTATAAATTCATCACTCATCACAAACACCTTGATGTAAAGCATGTTAGACAAAGAAATGAACCATGCTAAAGCAAATGCCCCAACACAGTTCTTATCACGAACTAACTGAGAGTTTATGCCAAGCATGTAAACCGTTAATAACGAACCAAAAAACACCGTAATATATTCCATCACAACCTCAACAATAATGATTTATATGTGTATTGTAAACACCAACTAGGACATACTTTGTCTCACAAGGAAGTTGAGCATGAATTCAGTGAGTCTCAGTACTAATTTGCAAGAATGATAGGAATTTTCTTATATCGTTGAGCGCTAAGCCAAGCTCATCTTTTTGGAAGTCGTCTGCTTTATCAAATGAGGTTAAAGTTGCTTCTAAAAGGCCATTAGTAAGTTCTTGAGTGAGATAAAATTCTCGTTCAGATAGTTGATATGAAGACTGTTCAGTCAGTTTTTGAATTACTTCTTTAATTTCAAAAAATACAGTCTTCTCTTGCCACATGTCAGGCGTAAGCCAAAGGCTTAGCATGTAAATGACCTTTGCATTCCCTGTATAATAAGTCATATCACTTTTCATATAAATGTCCCCTTAGTTCAACTTACTATTGTTTTTATGTCGACTAGTATCACGGTTGTTTTTTTTATCCATATTGTTAGCAAAGGCTTCATCTAAGTTAATACCAAGCTGATTTGCCAAACACACGACAATAAACAGTACATCGGATAACTCGTCAGAAATGGCAGTTGTAATGCACTCTGGTTTTTCACCTTTTTTGAAGCTTTGTTCCCCATACTCACGACCTATTAAACGAGCTACTTCTCCGACTTCTTCAATTAAGTTTGATAAATTAGTTAACTCACTAAAATATCGAACACCCAAGGTACTAATCCATTCATCAACTTCTTGCTGTACCACTGATAATGATGGTTGCTTATCAATTAGTGTTTGAGGGGATTTAAAGGTTTCAGCGATCGAAATGTCATCTACTGTTAATTCATCATGCTGCTTTAAATAAATTTGATCTTTGTGCTTTGTTAGCAATTGTTCAAAACAATGAGTAAGGTATTCAAAGCACTGATTTGGAGAACCTTCACAATTAAATGTATCAACGATAGTATCATCTTGGTCAATCACTGATGCTTTATAAATACAATGCTGGTGATTCATTGAAGATAGTGCTACTGGCTTCATAGTACAGTTGATAATGGCTAAAGTGTACTCACCAGAAAAACTGTTAAGAACACCAGTAGTAGCCAGCAAAATATTAGCTTCTTTTTGGTACTCAGGTTTAATGCGGTGTAAAAAGTAATCTTCAGATATTTGATTATTGAACGTATTCATAAGTGACTTATTCGTTGCTTTAAACTAATTTGAAATAATTATACTCACCACTAAGACATCTTTTGTCTCAACCCTCTAATTCCTCTATATAACTCCAAACTAATTAACTCAGGACAGTGCTGAAAATAAGGCATGTGAACCAAAGTAAAGGGTATAACTTAGCAAAACATGTGATAGCCTGTTGCTAATACTCAACGCAAATTCAATACTCAGTTCTGACATTTCGCTTTCTAATGAAGTTAATGCAAATATAATTAGCCCTATCACCAAACAGCAATAGAAGAAATTAACAACCCAATGTAACATTGGTGCAAACTGTATGCTTGCCTGTGGTATTTTTTTGCTACGCCTCTCCATTACCTCCAGATGTTCCATTGTTTTAACTGTATAAATTATTTTAATAACTTTATACACTCCACTCTCTAGGTTACATTAAATTTGCTGCGAAGCAGTTAACCCTGATTTATATAACTTGATTTGTTAATATTAATTATTGAAGATAAAGTTAAAAATAAAAATATAGTAGGAATAAATTGAATTCAAACACACAAACCATTCTCTGGCACGATTATGAGACATGGGGTATATCGCCAAAATTTGACAAGCCATCACAATTTGCCGGTATTAGAACCGATCTTGATTTAAATATTATTGGTGAGCCTGAGATGTTTTATTGTCAGCCGCCACAAGATTATCTGCCGCAACCCGAGGCTTGTTTAGTTACGGGCATTACACCACAAAAAGCATTACGCGAGGGGTTAACAGAGGCAGAATTTGCTGATCGTATTCATGGTTTATTTTCTCAACCTGACACTTGTGTTGCCGGTTATAACAGTATTCGCTTTGACGATGAAGTGACACGTTACTTATTTCATCGCAATTTTTACGATCCGTATGCACGTGAATGGCAAAATGGTAACAGCCGTTGGGATATTATCGATATGGTCAGGGCTTGCTATGCATTGCGACCAGAAGGTATTGAGTGGCCAACAGTTGAACGCGATGGCGAACAAGTGGTAAGTTTTCGTTTAGAGTTGCTAACAAAGGCTAATGGTATTAGCCATGAAGCTGCCCATGATGCCATGAGTGATGTTTACGCCACCATTGCAATGGCAAAGTTAATAAAAGAAAAGCAACCTAAGCTATATGACTTTATTTTCAACTTAAAAAATAAGAAACAAGTAGCTGAATTAATTGATGTTTATAATATGACACCGATTGTTCATACCTCAAGTAAAGTGTCTTCTGCGCATGGTTGCACAAGTTGGTTTGCGCCAGTTTGTTATCACCCAATAAACAAAAATGCGGTTATTACGGTTGATTTGGCACGTGATCCTACGCCGTTATTTGAGTTATCGAGCGAAGAAATCAAAGCTCGTTTATATACCCGTTATGACGACTTAGCAGCAGACGAGTTACCGATCCCGGTTAAGTTAATTCACTTGAATAAGTGCCCTGTAGTTGCGCCAGCAAAAACATTGTTACCTGAAAACGCTGAGCGCTTAGCGATCCCGCGTGAGCTTTGTTTAGATAATTTAAAACGACTCAAGCAATACGCAGAGCTTAGAGATAAATTAACCGATGTGTTTGCTGAAAGTGACTTTGGCGATGAGCCAGTGGAGGCTGAATTTGCGCTTTATGGCGGCAAATTTTTCTCACATAGCGATAAAGCACAAATGGAGATATTGCATCAACTACCACCTGAGCAATTAGGCACACACCCTTTTCAGTTTCAAGATGAGCGTTTAGCAAGTTTACTGTTTATTTACCGCGCACGTAATTTCCCATTAACCTTAACCGATAGTGAGCAGCAAAAATGGCAAGCTCATTGTCAAAATCGTATTCAGCATGGTAGTAAAGGCTTATTGAGCGCAGATGAGTTTATGATAAAGCTAGAAAATTTAGCATATGAATATGAAAACAACACTGAAAAAATGCAATTATTGAAAGCATTATTTGAATATATCAACAAATAACCTTAACTGATAATTACTGGTATGAGGGGTACTCACACTGCACCTCTCATCACTTTGCTTCTCGACACTGTACCTCTCACCACTGAAAACAATGATTCTCCCCTACTTCAGTAAAATATTCTCTCTAGTTACTTGTCGTAACTCATTACTAGACATAGTTAGGCATAATTACACCTAGTCAGGCATAGCTACAATTAATTTAATATCTCATTGCATTTCAACCTTACTCAGGTTTATTACACCTTAAGTCAGCAATAAAATTTATCTATCACAAGCAACTATATTTGCGCAAAAGTGTTTGAATATATGCTATAAATATTAACAACATAAACTGTAGTAGATTGAACAATATGAACAAAGTATCTTTTATTGGCTTAGGTGTTATGGGCTTTCCAATGGCGGGGCATTTACAAAATGCTGGCTATCAAGTCACCGTTTATAACCGCAGTCAAAATAAAGCTGAAAATTGGGTTAAACAATATGGCGGCGCTATGGCAAGTACACCAGCCAAGGCGGTAAAGGATAGTGATATTGTGTTTGTTTGTGTCGGTAATGACGACGACTTACGTCAAGTCGTATTAGGACCAAATGGCGCATTTGCGGGCATGAAAGCAAAAGCTATTTTAGTGGACCACACAACTGCATCAGCAAGTGTTGCCCGTGAACTAGCGCAAAAAGCGGCGGCTATTGATTTAGCTTTTCTCGATGCTCCGGTTTCAGGCGGCGAAGCCGGTGCCGTTAATGGCCAGTTAACCATTATGGTAGGCGGCGAACAAAATATATATGATATTGCTGAAAGCGCAATGCAACCCTATGCAAAATTTAGCAAATTACTTGGCCCAGCCGGTAGCGGACAATTAGCTAAAATGATGAACCAAATTTGTATTGCCGGTGTTGTTCAAGGCTTAGCTGAAGCTTTACATTTTGGTAAAAACGCAGGATTAGATTGCGAGCAAGTCGTTGAAGTGATTAGTCAAGGTGCTGCTGGCTCTTGGCAAATGGATAATCGCCATAAAACCATGATAAAAGGCGAATATGATTTTGGTTTTGCTGTCGACTGGATGAGAAAAGATCTCGATATTGCACTGACAGAAGCTAAAAACAATGGCTCTACCCTGCCATTAACGGCGCTTGTTGATCAGTTTTATGCTGATGTACAAAAAAATGGTGGCAACCGTTGGGACACATCAAGCTTACTAACTCGCCTTTGAAGCAAATATTCCTATAACTCAAGCGTAAGGTGAAAACGCCTTAAGATACATTTGTCGTGCGTGAATGTTGTTAATTTCACGCATTTCCCTTACTCTACTTATTACATTGATCCGACCAGTTAACAATAATGACAAATAAAATCTACACTTTTGGTGCAACCAATTATAAAAATGAAACCATTGATTTTGCTAAATATAAAGGTAAAACATTGCTGATCGTCAATACGGCGAGTGCTTGTGGCTTTACTCCGCAATACGCTGGTTTAGAGACATTGTTTCAAGAATATAAAGACAAAAATTTTGAAATATTAGCTTTCCCATGTAATCAATTTGGTAAGCAAGAAAAAGCTGAAAATAGTGAGATCAAAAAGTTTTGCGATCTCAATTTTAATATTTCATTTGAGCTTTTCAGTAAAATTGAAGTCAATGGCGACAACGCACACCCACTTTTCCAACATTTAAAAGCTCAGGCGCCTGGCATTTTGGGCAGTAAAGGCATTAAATGGAATTTCACTAAGTTCTTGGTTAACAAGCAAGGAGAGGTGATCAAGCGTTATAGTCCAACCACTAAGCCGGCCGATATTGCCAATGATGTCGCTGCTATACTGTAATCAAACTTGACGGCTATAAAAATATGATTGAGTAATAAGCCATTGAACCAGGCTTGTTACTCCTATTCGCACACTTAACTAACTTACTAAGCTAACTTACTTAGCTAGCTTATATAGTTAACAGGTTAAAAACCTTCAATTTGGCTGATATTAGACTTTAACCCTGCTCTGTAGTACTCACAGTTACATGCTTTTCACTTAAGCTTTCACTTCAATATGTTTCAGTTTTAGATGACTTAATTGTCAACAGGTTATTTTAATTCCTAATGCGTATAAGCTCTGCCGCTCGATACTCTAAACTTAAGGTAGTGACGGTATATTTTTATATCTTGTCACCATGCTGTGTTGGTTACTTAAACATATTAAAGATAATTACAATAGCGGGGAGCTTGTATGAGTGTTATTTGGAAGAACCATGCTGACCGATTGATCACATTAATTAACAGTAATAATGAAAGCGATGCTCATTTATATTTGGAGCAATTAATGCTGTTTCCTGTCGATATTCAAGATAAAATTATTAGTGATGTTAGTCGTTTAAAACATTGTAACACCGACGAAGTCGCCAGTATCATTAATCGATATATGATGTTTGAAATGAAGTAAATTTTAGGCTTTTACTAACACTTATTAACACGCATGTGTGTTATTAAGTGTTAGTTATATTTCACAACATATAACAATAAAATAAACGCCCTATCTCATTGCATCATTTATTAGCTCAGTAAGTGTATAAGTCGCTAACTGTTTAAGTCACTAACTGTTGATCACGCAGTTGTTTAATTTCATCACGTACTGAGGCCGCAAGTTCAAACTCTAAGTTTTGAGCATGAGTAAACATCTTATTCTCTAGCTCTTGTACTTTGGCATCAATCTCTTTCGTCGTTAGCGAATCATACTTACCTGCCGGCTCTGCTGCTTTTAATGCGGCCTCAGCACGGGTTTTACCGCCATCAAGATCCATGACATCAGCAATAATACGTTTAACACCACGTGGCGTAATATTATTATCAAGGTTATATTGGTGCTGTTTCGCGCGACGTCGGTCAGTTTCGTCAATCGCTTTACGCATTGAACCTGTAATACGCCCAGCATACAAAATTGCTCGCCCGTTAATGTTACGTGCTGCTCGCCCAATCGTTTGAATAAGTGAACGTTCTGAACGTAAAAAGCCTTCTTTATCCGCATCTAAAATGGCCACTAATGACACTTCAGGCATATCTAAGCCTTCGCGTAATAAGTTAATACCAACAAGCACATCAAATTTTCCTAAACGAAAATCGCGAATTATTTCAACTCGTTCCACCGTATCAACGTCAGAATGTAAGTAGCGCGTTTTAACTTGATGTTCATCTAAGTAATCCGTTAAATCTTCCGCCATTCGCTTGGTTAATGTTGTCGCTAATACGCGTTCATTAATTTTCACGCGCTTGCGAATTTCAGACAATAAATCATCTACTTGCGTTTCAACCGGACGAACTTCAATTTGCGGATCAAGTAAGCCTGTAGGTCGTACTACTTGCTCAGCAATTTCGCCTGCTGACTTTTCAATTTCATAATTACTTGGTGTTGCAGACACATAAATAGTTTGTGGTGATAAGGCCTCAAACTCTTCAAATTTCATCGGGCGATTATCAAGCGCTGAAGGCAACCTAAAACCGTACTCAACTAAGTTTTCTTTACGTGAACGGTCACCTTTGTACATAGCACCAATTTGCGGCACGGTAACATGCGATTCATCAATAATTAACAAACCATCACTGGGTAAATAATCAAACAAGGTAGGTGGAGCCTCTCCGGCGCCTCGGCCTGACAAGTAACGCGAGTAGTTTTCAATACCTGAGCAATAGCCTAGCTCTGTCATCATCTCAATATCAAACTGCGTACGTTGAACTATGCGCTGCTCTTCTACCAGCTTATTGTTTTCTTTTAACTGTGCGGATCTATGCTTTAATTCAATTTTTATATTTTCAACCGCGGCAAGAATTTTTTCTCTCGGTGTGGCGTAATGGGTTTTAGGATAAACCGTAACACGCGCCAATGTGCGCTCAACTTCACCGGTTAATGGGTCAAAAACACTAATCCGCTCAATTTCTTCATCAAATAACTCAACACGCAAAGCCATACGGTCTGATTCTGCTGGGAATATATCAATCACGTCACCGCGTACACGATATGTTGCTCGCTGAAACGCCACGTCGTTACGTGAATATTGTAACTCTGCTAATCGTCTTAAAATGTCGCGTTGATTAATAATGTCGCCAACACTGATGTGCAGCATCATTTTTAAATATGAATCGGGATCACCCAAGCCGTATATGGCTGATACTGATGCAACAATGATAACGTCTCGACGCTCTAATAATGACTTAGTAGCAGATAAACGCATTTGCTCTATATGTTCATTTACAGAAGCATCTTTTTCAATAAAAGTGTCCGTAGTGGGTACATAGGCTTCAGGCTGATAATAATCATAATATGAAACAAAGTACTCAACAGCATTGTTCGGGAAAAACTCTTTCATTTCTCCATAGAGTTGCGCTGCTAAAGTTTTATTAGGCGCCAACATCATGGTTGGGCGATTTAGTTTTTCAATAACATTGGCAATGGTATACGTTTTACCTGAGCCCGTTACACCTAAAAGCGTTTGGTGCGCTAGGCCTGACTCAATACCATCAAGCAGCTGTGCGATTGCCGTAGGTTGATCACCGCTAGGAATATAATCGGAATGTATTTTTAATGCTTTCATCAAACAACAACCTCTTCCGGTAAGCTATCTTTTTTGCATTGTTTAGCAAACAAGGTATACGAAATCACTGCCATTACAACGTTGCCCAGTAACGCACCAATAAAAAAACCTTCTAGTCCAAACCATAAGCTGCCCAGATAAGCCAAAGGTACATAACAAACAAATAAACGAATAATACTGAGCGTAAGAGCAACCATAGGCTTATGCAGGGCGTTAAATGACGAATTTGTTAAAATAATCACGCCTTGAAAGCCATAACCTAAAGGTAAAATCCAAATAAAGAGCTTAATAATATCTGCTACGGCTTGTTCTTTAGAAAACACCTGTGCAATAAATGGTGCTGCTAGTACTAAGACAAGATAGATAAATACCTGCCAAGCTAAAACAAATTTTATTGATGTTTTATAACCCTCTTCAACACGCTTCATATTGCCAGCGCCTAAATTTTGGCTAATAAATGGCGGTAAGGTCATCGACAATGCCAGTACGACTAAGCAAGCAATTGATTCAATTCGAGAGCCGACACCAAATGCAGCAACAGCGGAAGCACCATAATTTGCAACTATTGCCGTCAGTACAGCAGCTGCAACAGGTGTTAACATATTAGCACCAGCAGCAGGTAAACCGATATGTAGAATTCCACGTGCTGAGCTAATAAAGTCTTTAATGGTCATTAAGCCGGTATGAATCAAACCTCTTTTAGCTGCTAAAATATATAAAACATAGCCAGAGCCAAATATCCACGATACTGAGGTTGCTATAGCAGCCCCTTGAATTCCCATCGCGGGCACAGGGCCGAAACCAAAAATCAAAATAGGATCTAATACCGCATTTATCAAACCCGCACTGCCCATAATTAAACTTGGCGTTTTGGTATCTCCTGAGGCACGTAAAACCGCATTACCTATCATAGGGCCAATCAAACAAATACAGCCTAAAAACCAAATATCCATGTATTGATGAATTAACGGTAACAGCGCCTCATTTGCACCCAAAAGCAAAAAGGTTTCATCAATATACAAGTAGCCAACAACCGCCAAAATACCGACAATTATCGCGGTTAAATATAAAGAACTAGTGGCTAGATTTTTTGCTGACGCTTTATCTCCTTTGCCTAATGCTTTAGCAATAACCGCTGAGGTGCCTATTCCTAAACCTATGGTTAAACTGATCACGGTAAAGGTAATGGGGAAAGTAAAGCTAATTGCTGCTAAAGGCTCAGTACCTAATAAACCAACAAAAAAAGTATCAACGAGATTAAAAGTCATCAATAGAATCATGCCGTAGATCATTGGAATGGTCATTGACTTCAATGTGGGGGCAACGGGATCTTCGAGTAAATTAATTTGGCGGTTTTTTTTAATTTCGGTCATTAATAACTTCAAAATAGATAATAAAGCGAATGCTTCAACCATTGTAAAAGATAGTGCTAGGACTCGCTACGTAAATATTTTATTTCGACACATAATAGTGCCATTCTTAGAAATACTTATTGACTTATAAATAATTTAATTCACCTGTTATAGATAGAAATACACAACAAACGTGACAAATATCACTCTTGCACAAAAAACGCACGAGCATGGTCATAAACACCACAATAAACCACTAACTAACTGTTATTAAAGAAAATTACACACTTGGATAATAAAGAGCAACCTTGCTACAAGCCGCATTCTACTGTTCATTGTACGTAAACTTACACTTTAACTCACATAGTTATCCACAGAATAAGTGGATAACTATGGTTTATATCCTCAGTTAAATCGAGCTGAGCATTTATTCAACAAAATATGAGTATTTTTCCTCAACAATGGCTGCAATTTAAGCAAACAGTCAATAAAATGATTTTTTTCTAAATTTTGTGTTGACAGTCTGACATGCTGCCTTTAATATTCCGCCCCGTTAGCCGATAGCGGCTTTCAAAACAATTCCTCAATAGCTCAGTTGGTAGAGCAACGGACTGTTAATCCGTTTGTCCCTGGTTCAAGTCCAGGTTGAGGAGCCAAATTTAAAAGTAATGGCTAGTAATTTAATTACCAGCGGTTATATTAAAAAGAACAATTCCTCAATAGCTCAGTTGGTAGAGCAACGGACTGTTAATCCGTTTGTCCCTGGTTCAAGTCCAGGTTGAGGAGCCACATTAAGAGCATTGCTCTCTTCCCTGATAAAGGAAGTAAAAGTTTTATTCCTCAATAGCTCAGTTGGTAGAGCAACGGACTGTTAATCCGTTTGTCCCTGGTTCAAGTCCAGGTTGAGGAGCCAAATTAAAGAAACCTGCTTTTAGCAGGTTTTTTTTCGCCTAAAATTTAGTGAAATTAATATTACGCCTCAATAGCTCAGTTGGTAGAGCAACGGACTGTGCTGTTATAAAAGTCAGCGTCTGCCCCTGGTTCAAGTCCAGGTTGAGGAGCCACATTAAAGAAACCTGCTTTTAGCAGGTTTTTTTTCGTCTAGAATTTGATGCTCGTTGTTTGGTAGATATTAACTGTAATGCGCAATAACTCAGTTGGTAGAGCAACGGACTGTACTCTTATGAAAACAAGCGTTTGTCCCTGATTTAAGTCCAGCATTGATAGTGAGCCACATTAAAGAAACCTGCTTTTAGCAGTTTTTTTTCACCTGAAATTTGATGCTCGTTGTTTGGTAGCTATTAACTGTAATGTGCAATAACTCAGTTGGTAGAGCAACGGACTGTGCTGTTATAAAAGTCAGCGTTTGCCCTGGTTCAAGTCCAGATTGAGGAGCCACATTAAAGAAACCTGCTTTTAGCAGGTTTTTTTTCGTCTAGAATTTGATGCTCGTTGTTTGGTAGATATTAACTGCGACATTCGATAGTTTAGTTGGTGGAGCAACAATTAATCGTAATTGAGTCTGATGACGTTATTCTTGATGTAATTAATCTACCTAAAAGGTAGGATACTTTAATTTACAGAACCATTTTATGGACATTTATGCAGTATAAACTTAAGCTTTCAAACAAAAATATCACTTTTAGCTAGTACTTTCTAACTTGGCAACGAACAAGTTCTTTGCTGTTTAAAATGGCATAGAGGTTTTAGTATGACTAAAGGCCATATAAGAATAAGTTATAAAACTGTTTTTTCAAATTTAAAAAGTCTAGAGTCTAGTTAACGTTCTAAAATAACACTCAGCAAGGATAGATTATGTATTTACGAATAAATGTGGTCACATTAATTTTTATTACCGTTTTACTCATCACAACATCAGGTTGTACATCATCGAGTTATGGTAACTCTTTTACTCCTGTTCAAAAAAATCAAGCATCAAATCAATATACCTTAAAAATATATACCGGCGGTTTTGCAGGACCAGAGTATGCAAAAAAAGACTTAGATGTAGAAGCTAAAAAGTTTATAGCCCTTCATGATGAATATGTTGATTACAAGATTATTTCATCTAGCTTTCAACTAATACCTTCTGGTGTGACATTTATTGTTGAGTTCATAAAAGAAGGTTAATGTGGGTGATACACCTATGAAATTAAATCACAGCCTGGAAACTTGATTAATTTTTCTGAATTGAATGGTTTGGTGGCACAAAGAAGCAGCAATGATGCCATTGCTGCTCTGGTTTTAAAGCGCTGTATTCAACGAGCACTAAGGCTCCCCTACTTTAGCGATAACCCTTTGATTAACGTTTAAACTCTGAAGTTTTGCTCCACTGTGGCCAAACATTTTCATGAGATAATTCATAACCAATTTCGAAGAACGCTTGCATATCTTCAACAGCACCGGAAAGGTCCCATTGCTCACTGTATTCATCACATGCGTTGTGGTAACACTTAGCTAAAATTGGGTCTAAACTTGCTCGTAATGCCTTTGTAGCTTCATCAACGGGCTCTTTACCACTTTTAGCATAAAGCGCTGGTACACCAATGTTAGCGAAAGCAAAATGATCTGAACGATAATAAATGCCTGCCGCTGGACGAGGATCTCCTGAAATAACGCGACCTTGTTTCTTCGCTGCCACGGTTAAGTAATCATCAAGCTGTGATTGCCCCAAACCGTAAACGGAAACATCTTTACTGCGGCCATTAACATTTAATGCATCCATATTAATGTTAGCAACTGTTTTCGCTGCTGGGATCACTGGGTTTGCTGCATAAAACTTAGAACCCAGTAAACCTTGCTCTTCAGCTGTTACCGCCATAATAGTGATTGAACGTTCAGGTGCTACTGGTAGCTTAGAGAAAGCTTCAGCCACTTCAATCAACGCTGCAGTACCAGAAGCATTATCAACAGCACCATTATAAATTTGGTCACCGTCTTTACTGGTATCTTTACCTAAATGATCCCAATGGGCTGTATAAAGAATATGTTCATCAGGTTTGCTACTACCCGGTAAAGTAGCAATGAAGTTATATGATGTTGACTTTTTAACGGTATTTTTAACGGCAACAGACGCGGTTAAGTCACCCATATCAACATGATAACTGCCTTTGGCGGCTTTTGCTTTTGCCTCTTCAAAATTCAAACCTGCATTTGCGAAAAGCTCTTTTGCCACATCGCTATTAACCCAACCTTCAACTGCAACGCGTCCTTTATTAAGGTCTTCACGTACGAAACCAAATTGTGGCCCTGTCCATGAGTGCTCTACTACTGACCAACCATATGATGCCGGTGCGGTTTCATGAATGATAATTGCCCCTTCTGCACCTTGGCGGCTTGCTTCTTCATATTTATATGTCCAACGACCATAATAAGTCATGGCATTACCGTTAAATATTGCTGGATCTTGGGTCGCAAAACCCGGATCGTTTACTAAAATAACAACGGTCTTACCTTTAACGTCAAGTCCTTCATAGTCATTCCATTGATACTCAGGTGCATTAACCCCATAACCAACAAAAACTAATTCAGAGTCTTTAAGCTGTTCAAAATCACTAATACGGCTAGAGCCCATGACCATATCATGACCATATTGATAGTCTTTACCACCTATGGTTAAGGTCATTTCTGGAGATGCTTCAATTGAGACCATAGGCACGGCTTGTAAAAAACTATCGCCATTACCAGGTTTGAAACCTATCGCAGTCAACTGCTTAGTTAAATAATCAAGTGTCAGTTCTTCACCTTTACTCGACGGTGCTCGCCCTTCAAATTCATCAGAAGCTAGCACTTTAATATGTTCGGTGAGTTGTTCTTTATTAATGCTGTTATAACTTGCTGTTACATCTGCAGCACTATTACTTTTAGCACTATTACTTTTAGCAACATTTTCTGCCCCACAGCCAAACAAGACAGCAGAGGTAAGTAGGGTAAAAGCTAAGGTTTTTTTCATATTTTTATTCTTAAGTTGCGAATGGTGCAACGATTATAAACAAATACAGATGCAATTAGGTAGGTCTAGCTAATAAATTTATCCACGCTAATAACCACAGCAAAATCACGGTATATTTTTAGTCAAACTACTTTTTTAGCTTTGCCATACTAAGCAAGCACTGCTGCGGAAAATATGCGCAAGCTGTGAGCTTACTTTTTGATATAAATCATATTTGCTGATGTTGAATGTTGTTACTATGCTAACGTTTTTAATCAATGGGTTACATGTTATGCCACTATCTCGTAAAAGAAGCGTTCAGCACAAAGTTCATATTCCATCTTCAGCCCGTGAAAACCAGTATTTACTGGCTAAGTTTACTGTTACAAATAAATTAATCGAGAACCTTGTTGGTGCGATTGATCACAAAAGTGAACAACCTTTTCTCGCCTTTTATAAGAAACTCTCCGTATTGTTTTTTAAAATTAACGACGAACTCGATATTGAAAGTGGCCAGTTTGTTGCTAACGACAAATTTACCCGTATTCGCTTTAGCCCAGAAAAATTAACCGCGCAAACAGCACAGCAAATTTTGTTTTTGTATAACTCTCGCTACCATTACAGCCAAAACGCTTACTTTGATGCCAGCAAAAAAGCCAATAAAATACACCTAGTATTTTTATCAAACGGTGATGATGTCAGACATAACTCTGCAATATTCCACCAAAAAGTTGTACAAGCCATTGGCCAATTTACAGAGCAAACAGGGCTTAACGTGCAAGACGTGCGAATTTGTGATCATCAGCACTTAACTTACGATTTATTTGCTAAAGATAAAGGCGTACAGGGTAATCAAGTTCATAAGCTTCGTAGTATTTCTAATCGCTATGCTGCTGATGATATTACTCTACCTAAAAATACTGATGAATTAACTTACTCCATTGTTGATATGCCGATTAATCGTCGCTTGCGAAACATTGTGCCTTTAGACCATAGTAATGGCGAAAACTACAGCCCACTTTACAGCTTTATTTCTGACGCATTTGTCGATGCGGCAGAAAAGCATAATTTGCATAATGGTGCGGTTATTGCGAATGGCTTAGTGCCCATTGTTCGCCGTAGCGATGATGAAATGGCTGCAGTTAAAGGTGAGCTTTACATGCTGGGATACAACCCTAAAAATAACAATGGTGGCTATGTTTGCAAGTGGGTAGCCGATAAACTTGTTGACAGTGTTCAGCTTATTTTTGTGGCAAGTGAGCAAGATAAAACTAGCCATGGCTACGGTAAATTTTTAATGCAAATTGAGCATGCGCTGCATAGCATTGCTCAGAAGCTCGAATATGTGAATAACAAAGAAGAGTTAACCGTTCGCTTTCATCAACACCTTGGTTTTTATCAAGAGTAGTATAGAAATATTATAAAGCTATGTGATTGAAAAAATAAAACGCGCTCACCGCGCGTTTTTTATGTCCACCCTAAAATTAAAGCCGCTAGCGAATGGCCCAGAACTTAATCTCTTGCTCAGAAAGAAATGTTTCTGCATTTTCTCCTTGCATTAACGCTAGTGTTGCCAATATTCCGGCCTGAATGCATTGAGGGGCAACTACAGTGATTGAGCGCGGTGCCTGTGCTACAGGCCAACCTGTTTTTGCATTTAAAATATGACTATAGCGAATATTATTTCTCAATAAAAAACGCTTAGCATCACCACTGGTTGCTAACGCGCCTGAAAGTAAACTAACAACCATAGGTTTGCGATCAATAAAGCCTGGGTGCTCAATACCGACTTGCCATGGTGTATTGTCTTGACGAGGTTTATTCGCGGCTAAATCACCACCTAAATTGACTAATATCGGTAATGAGGTTAACTGCTCAGCAATAAGTAGCGCTCGGTCAACGGCGTATTCTTTCCCGATCCCACCAAAATCTAACTCCATGTTGGCAGGTAAAGTGATCTGCTGCTGATCAAACTGTACTTTTTCCCAAGCAATATTTTGCAGCACTTTTTGCACGTTAGCTTCATTAGGAATGTTATCGCTACCGTCAAAACACCAGACTTTGCGCAATACTCCTGAAGTGATATCAAACACGCCTTCGCTTAGCTGATAACAAGTATCAGCAAAGTTCAATAATGCAAAAGTTTCTTGATCAATTGCGATTGATTGCCCGCTACTGTTATTAATAGTCGAGCAAACACTGTTGGTTTTATAGCGAGAATATTTATCTTCAATACGCCAAACTTCATCTGCAACAAGCTGACCTAAAGTTTGTGCTAGCTTTAGGTCACTGCCTGCAACAAGAATTTCACAGGGGCTGGCCATGGCATCAAAACGCATGCAATGACCATCTGCCGTCGCTAAAACTTCAACTGATCTTTTAATCTTTTTTGACAAATCGCTTCCTTTACACCTGTTAGGCATAATGACTTATACCAACTCATTTAAGGCGTTACAAGTTACCCTTTATAAAGGCACTGCTTGGCAAAACTCACTGTTCAAGCTTTGATACGGTTACCAGCGCGTCCTTGCGCAAAGTGTTTTAAAATAAAAGGCTTAAAATGAATAACTGACTTGCGCAATAATCGCGTCAACACTTTCATATATATCAGCACTTTCAAGCGCATCAGGAGCTTGATAACCTGCATTTTTCGGATTTTGTCGATAATACTCTAGCCTAAACGATAAATCATTACCGTCACTCAATTTCATGCCGTATTTTAAACCAACCGTATAAGCACTCATTTCACCAATACGGTAATCAGCACTCGCAAACATCGGCATAGGGTTTGATTGCATTAAAAAAGGGCGATAAAAATCAGCAGCCGTTTGTTGATAAAAGCGCAAATGCGGCTCTAGGTAACTAGTGCTCGATAATGGCACTCGTAGTTTTGAGTCAATCGTGTGAGAGTCTATCTCCCAGTCATCCCACATATAACGATAAGAAACATCAATTACATTCTGTTCAAAGTGGTATTTGGTTTGGGCAAATAAGCTTTGTTTTACACGGCTATCAGGTCGACTCTCATAAAGGTAATCTTGTGCATAACCATTACTATCAAGCAAACTTAATACTTTAAATGGATCACTTAAATAGCCATCAACCTTGGAATACGAGTAATTAAATTGCATTAACATTCTGCGGTTAATCACTTGGGTAAAACCTAACATAATATCAGCAGTGGTTTTGTCATCACTATCAGTTAGGCGTGTCGCATCAAACAGCGCTTTATTCCCGTTTTCATCACTACCGAAAGCTGATGGCATGCTAGCAAAAGCGACGGGAATACCACCTTCAGGTTCAAATGTATCTTGAAAATAGCTTAACCCTAATGAAAACGTTGAGTTTTTATTATTAAAGTCATAAGCCAAATTGCCATTAATGCCTAACGATAAATAGTCATATTCTTTAGAAATATGTATACCTGCACTACCCGTATAATTTTCAGCCAACGGTTGGGTCCATTGTGCATTTAATTGCACCCGAGTATCTTTAAAAGTATCGTCAAGTGGTGTGGTGTTTTTATCCGTTTGATAACTGCCTTTGCCAGATGGACGAGTAAACGTTTGTACATTAGGTTGCGCGGTAGCGCCATTGGCTGAAGCACCGGTTAATGAATCAATAGTCAATTTGAGGTTAAGCACTTGATCATTTTCAAAGGTTTTTTTCGCATTAATAATTGCTTCTGCAGCTGACACTCGGTCGCTTTCACTGTAGTACAAAAATGCAGTATCAAAATCCCAAGATGATAGCTCTGCAACTTTTGATGATTCTTGCGCATGACCCGCAGCAGGTAACGTTCCTAACAACGCGGTTGTGGCAAGTGTTAGTGCTGCTTTAATATTCACTGGGCTCTTTTTTTTAGTTAATTGCATCCGCAACCTCCGCCACCAAAGCTTTTTCCACCGCTTGATGCTTCTTTACTAAAATAAATATGATCATCAAGTGCTGCATCTAAAGGAGATGATGTTAATGCCATTTCATCTTTTGCTAGTAAGTCACGCTCCCAAGGTTGAACACCTAATGAAGAACAACCACTAGCGAGTGATACTGTTAATAATATTACCGAGTAGCAACGTCTACTAACACGATAAGGCTTAAAATATGATCGGCTCATAACCCTTTCCTTACTATTGATTTAATAAAGCAGTAATTTCTGCTTCATAACTTTTAATTTTATTGCTGAAAAAACCACTGTGGCTTTGTCGTATTTTGCCTTCTCGGTCTATCAGCATACTGCTTGGCATTCCCTTAATTTTAAAGTGCCGCGCGATATGGCCCTTAGGATCGTAAATCACTGGAAAGTTTGCGTTGTTACGGGTTAAAAACGCCTTTGCTAATGAATGCTCAGCATCAAGATTAACACTGATAACAGCAAAGCCTTCATGCTGATGTTGTTGCTGCATTTTATTCATCCAGGGGAATGACTTACGACATGGCACACACCATGAAGCCCAAAAATCAAGATAAACCACCTCACCTTTGTGCTGCAATAACACCGCTTGCAAGTCAATCTGTGACTGCGTTAAAGCTTCATTTTCAGCACTGTGTACCGATAAACTAATACTTAAAAGCAAACCTATCGTAAGATTAATTAATACCTGGCCTACTTTGTTAACAGCACTTAGTTTTGTAAAACTGAACCGTTCAATCATTGTTATTTGTATCTAGAGATATTCTACTATCCAATATAAGGGTGATTTCTTAAGGCAAACTTAAGGCTGGCTTAAGAAAAGAAATCTTTTATTACGCTATAGCATTCATTAGGATAATATAGCGAAAAAATAGCCCCAAAAGCTGTATTACAAACATTAGCTCTCTAACATTTAGGTAAAATACTCTTGATTGATATCACCTTGCTCAGCCTATTTATCCCAACATTTTTTATTGTCAGCTTAACGCCTGGCATGTGTATGACACTTGCAATGAGCTTAGGTATCACCATTGGGGTAAGAAAAACATTTTGGATGATGTACGGTGAGCTATTAGGCGTGGCGACCGTTGCGGTTGCCTCTGTGCTAGGTGTTGCAACAGTCATGACTAAATTCCCCGAACTATTTCAAGCCTTTAAAGTGCTAGGGGCAATGTATTTAGCTTACGTCGGGGTTAATATGTGGCGAGCTAAGGGTCAGCTTGCAAAAAACGCAGAACAATGCCCAAAAACTATTAAAAAACGTAGTTTATTTCAACAAGGATTTTTTACTGCAATTGCCAACCCTAAAGGCTGGGCATTTATGATCTCTCTATTACCGCCATTTATAAACGAAACATTACCATTAGCTCCTCAGCTTGGCATTTTAGTTGCGGTAATATTAATCTCTGAATTTATCTGTATGACGATCTATGCTACCGGCGGAAAAACTGTCGCAAAGCTACTAACGCAGCGAAATAACGTGCAATTACTCAATAAAATATCAGGTAGTTTGATGATTTTGGTCGCCATTTGGTTAGCAAGTAGCTAGTTATTGCGCTACCCCATTGCCTAGTTGCCACCCCACTTTACTGTTCTGGCAATTAGCAATGGCTATTTGCTGTAAACATAGCCCGAACGTAGTTTAACTACGATAACTGACGGCTTAACTACGATAACTGACGATGGTGAGCATTTTTGTCTGTGTTTGGTTATCAGCCATGGTAAAGGTTAACCATAGTTTCCAGGTCATTTGCTCAGCAGAACAACTACCAACCAAAAGTTCTGCTAAAAACACTTGTTGAGTAATTGCCGTTGCATGCTGCGAAGTCTGTTGCTGAATACTTGGTATTTTAACTGCCCTGCGTTTATCTGACGCTAGTGCCGGCTCCAAAAAAACAGGTATTTTTCCCATAAACATCTCAACACCTTCCATATAGCCGCTCACCGTTTTAATACGATTAGTACCGGTATAATTAATTGACATGTTAAATGCCTGTTCAGCGATTATTTTCTTAACATCAAATAACACTTGAGCACGACCATCAGCCAATTCAAAGTCGCATTGGCTTTGTAATTCAAGGCACTGCATTGCAACAGGATGCGTCGCATCAGTGGCATTTATTCGCTTATTTTGACTGTTGTCATTACAAGCACTTAACATTATCAACAGCAGTAAATATAAAAACGGTTCAAGTGATTTTCTACGGTTTGTCATTAATAAGACCTAAGGCGCTAAATAAGTCGCTATGATACCTAAAACACAGTGATATTTATCACTTTTTTAAGCCTTGTTTTTGATTTGAAACAAATCTGCTTGAATTGGCATTCGTTATAATTAATCCAGTATCCGACTTTACACATTCAAGCTCGTTTAAAAGACTGTAGGCAACAAAATGACAACATGTATTAAGGTAAAACAACCTAACATCAAATACGTAGACTGTGATAATTGCTCCATGCAACCGATTTGCGTGCCATTAAGAGCAGGAAAAACAGAAGTGTCGATCATGGACAGTTATTTGTCCAGACGTAATACGGTTAATAATTCAACACCACTATTTCGCGAGAAAGAAAGTGCCGATGCAATATACGCGGTATGTGCAGGTAGCTTTAAGCTCACAGAAATATCATCAGAAAATAACGAGAAGGTCATTGGCTTTCGTTTTCCTGGCGAATTAATTGGTGAAGATGCTATTCATACTCAACACTACAATTACAATGCCGTAGCGGTGGGCACAACTAGCGTGTGTAAAATAGATTTAAAAGAGCTCAATGAATGCGGAAAATTGCTGCCCGAGCTGCAATTAAACTTAATTTCTTTACTCAGTAAGCAAAATTCAATGCTACGAGAAGAATTTACTTCTGTGGTGGCTAAACATACTGCCGAAAGTTTATTAGCGGCATTTATTCTCAACATGCTAAAACGAAATGCCCAATACCAAGAAAGTGAAACTAAACTGCATTTGCCGGTTGGGCGTGATGTAATTGCCAATCATTTGGGTTTTCGTCGAGAAACGCTTAGCCGTATATTTTCTAAATTCCAGCAAAAAGGTTTACTAACGATTCATGCAAAAGACATGGAAATCTTAGACTTAGAGGGATTAAAGAATATTGCCTATGATTAATTTAGTCGCACTTTCATGGTGCGACTTCTCATTTAAGCAAGATGTAATGACCTCTTCATACTCAAACTCATTGAGTAAAATTCAAGCATAAGTTAACTCGCTGTTTTCACAAAAATAGCCTACTTTTAATAAGAACAATCTATTGATACAGCAATAATTTCTATCTTAAGAATCACTTATCGGACAAGATTAAAGCTACTGCAATTTATTTGTTGATTTAAATCAAGCTTTACGGTTGATTTATGTCATGGCCGAAAGGTAAAATTGCATTGAATTTGAAACAACTCACTACAGATTGTGACAATTATCACGGCTTCTCAGCATTTTTAATAAAAAAGCCTGTTTTTTATAAAAAATGCAAAATTTAACCTAGTAACGGAACAATAAAAATGACAACAACGCTTGATCATCCGTCCTATAACTTCAAAGTGGTGCGTCAATTCACCATAATGACAGTTATTTGGGGGATCGTTGGTACTCTAGTAGGTGTTCTTATTGCAGCACAATTAATTTGGCCTGCATTAAACTTTGAAACACCTTGGTTAACCTATTCTCGTCTTCGTCCACTGCATACCAATGCGGTAATTTTTGCTTTTGGTACCAGTGCACTGTTTGCTACATCATATTATGTGGTGCAACGTACATGTAAAACTGCCCTCTTCGGTGGAAAATTAGCCGCTTTTACATTTTGGGGCTGGCAAGCCATTATCGTTCTTGCCGTGATAACTTTGCCACTTGGTTACACATCAAGTAAAGAATACGCAGAGCTAGAATGGCCGATTGATATTTTAATCGCGGTTGTCTGGGTCAGCTACGCTATTGTATTTTTTGGTACTTTAGTTAAGCGTAAAACCTCACATATTTATGTTGCCAACTGGTTCTTTGGTGGTTTCATACTTACCGTAGCTGTATTGCATATAGGCAACAGCATGGTGATCCCAGTATCAATGTTTAAATCCTACTCTCTATATTCTGGTGCTATCGATGCCATGATGCAGTGGTGGTATGGACATAACGCCGTAGGCTTCTTATTAACAGCTGGTTTCTTAGGTATGATGTACTACTTCGTACCAAAACAAGCTGAACGTCCAGTTTACTCGTACCGTTTATCAATCGTGCATTTCTGGGCACTTGTTTCTCTTTACATTTGGGCTGGTCCTCACCACCTTCACTACACAGCTTTACCTGATTGGGCACAATCTGTGGGTATGGTTATGTCTATCGTATTATTCTTACCATCTTGGGGTGGTATGATTAACGGTATTATGACGCTATCTGGTGCATGGCATAAGCTTCGTCATGACCCTATTCTACGTTTCCTAATTGTTTCATTATCTTTCTACGGTATGTCTACGTTTGAAGGCCCAATGATGGCAATTAAATCTGTAAACGCACTTTCTCATTACACTGACTGGACTGTTGGTCACGTTCACTCAGGCGCGCTAGGTTGGGTTGCTATGGTATCAATTGGTGCTATGTACCATTTAATTCCAGTGCTATTTAACCAAGGCCGTATGTACAGTATTCGTTTAATCAACATTCATTTCTGGATGCACACAGCGGGTATCGTTTTATACATAGTAGCAATGTGGATTTCAGGTGTAATGCAAGGGTTAATGTGGCGTGCGGTTAACACTGACGGTACCTTAACGTACAGCTTTGTTGAAAGTTTAACAGCGTCATACCCATTCTACTTCATCCGTTTTGTTGGTGGTGTATTAGTGGTTGCAGGCTTTATTTTAATGGCTTTCAACATGTTCAAAACTATTGGCGCTAAAGACGGAAGTCTTAAGCCAGTTGAAGCAGCTTAAGGAGCCAGACCATGATCAACAAACACGAAAAAGTTGAAAAAAGCGTTGGCTTATTCTTTATCTTCACTATTTTTGCTATCAGCATCGGTGGTTTAGTTGAAATTACGCCATTATTTTTCCAAAAAGCGACAACAACGCCAGTGGATAACTTACGCCCTTACACAGCTTTAGAGATGGAAGGTCGTGATATCTATATTCGCGAAGGTTGTAATGTATGTCATAGCCAAATGATCCGTCCTTTCCGTGCGGAAACAGAGCGCTATGGTCATTACTCAGTTGCCGGTGAAGGTGTATGGGAACATCCACATTTATGGGGTTCAAAACGCACAGGGCCAGATCTAGCTCGTGTTGGCGGTCGTTATAGTGACGATTGGCACCGTGCGCATTTACTTGACCCTCGTTCTGTTGTACCTGAGTCAAATATGCCTTCGTTTAAATGGTTAGCTGAAAATACCCTTGATGGTGAATTAACAGCGAAAAAGTTATCAACATTTAACTTCTTAACACGTAATCGTAGCCATAAAGACGAGCAAGGTAATGCTATCCCTCTTTACTCTGAAACTGATATTGCTGGTGCAAAGAAAGCAGTTAAAGGTAAAACAGAAATGGATGCATTAATTGCATATCTTCAATCTCTTGGTCATGCGTTGAAATAATGATGATGGACTACGGCACGCTTAGAGGGTTAATTGCCCTATTAATATTGGCATTATTTATTGTCATTGTGGTTTGGTCATATTCAAAAAAACGCAAATCAGCGTTTGATGAAGCGGCGAATTCAATTTTCGATGAATCAAGTGAATTAAAACACAACGACAAAAATAACAAACAGGAGACTAATAATAATGTCTAGCTTCTGGAGTATTTGGATTACTGTTCTTACTTTAGGCACACTAGTAGGTTGTTACCTATTATTGCGCTGGTGTTTAAAGAACTTTGCAGGCGTTGAAGAAGGCGCGTCTATGGGACATACCTTCGACGGCATTGAAGAATTAAATAACCCACTACCAAAATGGTGGAGTACGTTCTTCTTATTAACAATCATTTGGGGTTTTGGCTACTTATTGCTTTACCCTGGTTTAGGTAACTTTGAAGGCTTATTAGGTTGGAAGAGTTCGAACCAAGGTATCTTGAACTTATCTGAGTCCAAAGCGAGTGTTGCTAACGCTAAAGAATCTGGCATGTTAGTTCAGTACGACCGTGAAGTTGCGGCGGCTGACGAAAAATATGGTCCAATTTTTGAAGCTTACGCGGCGCAGAGCATTGAAACCTTAGCGGGTAATGAAGAAGCATTAAAAGTGGGCCAACGTCTATTTTTACAAAACTGTTCACAATGTCACGGCTCTGATGCCCGTGGTACAACAGGCTTTCCTGACCTAACCGATAAAGATTGGTTATACGGTGGTTCACCTGAAATGATCAAAGCTACAATTATGCATGGCCGCAAGGCTAATGGCATGATGGCTTGGAGTGCTGCATTAGGTGGTGAGCAAGGTGTTAAGGAAGTGGCTGCATTTGTACTTAGCCTAAGTGGTCGTGAAGTTGATACAACAGCCGCTGAAGCAGGTAAAGTGAAGTTTGCTATGTGTGCTGCTTGTCATGGCCCTGAAGGTAAAGGTAGTGCTGAAATGGGCATTCCATTAGGTGCACCAAACTTAACAGACAACGTGTGGTTATACGGTGGCTCTCCGCGCGCAGTTGAAACATCAATTGCTAACGGTCGTGCTGGTGTAATGCCTGCTTGGGATAAAATCCTAGGTGAGCAAAAAGTTCACGTGATCAGTGCTTATGTTTACAGCTTGTCACAAAATTAATAGCTAAAACTTAACGGGTTCATCTCCCTTTAAAAACAAAACCTTAGTGTTTAATTACACTAGGGTTTTTTATTACCTTAAAGAAAATTAAAGTTAAGAAAATTAACACTTTTTTAATAGTTCCTGTTTAAGAAAAGTCGTATAATGTCGGCACTATCTGCAAAGAAGAAAATCACATGAAAACATCTTGGTATCAAGAGCCTTGGGCATGGCTTGTATTTATTTTGCCTTTTACTGCTGTCGTTGCTGGTATCGCTACTTTTATCATTGCTAATACCAATCCTGACACGCTAGTGGTGGGTGATTATTACAAAAAAGGTAAAGCGATTAACCTTGAATTAGGTAAAATTAAGCAGGCACAAAAGCTTGGTATGCGCTTTGGACTAAAGGTAGTTGATGATCAACTGATTATTCGCCCTACCGGTATCGAAAAAGAATTCCCATTACTCAATGTTAATTTTTATCACCCAACACTGGCTGATAGAGACTTTTACTTAGCGCTAACCGCTGATGGTAATGGCAACTTTACTCATCACTTTGAAGCTGACCAAGATATATCAGGTAAATGGCGTGTCACGCTTAGCCCATTTGAAGATCACTGGAAAATTCAATCAGTAATCACTTTACCTCAATCTGAATTTATCGATATTACACCAAATCCTGCTGTCGCAAATTAACGAATTTTTATTAATGGGTATAGGTTAATGAGCATAAATTGTTTTCATTGTGGTGAACTTGTCCCCAATGGTATTGATTTAACAACAACTATTGAGAATATCAAGCAGCCGATGTGCTGCATAGGTTGCCAAGCGGTTGCCCAAACTATTGTCGACAATAACTTAACCGACTACTACCGCTTTCGCAGCGCTCCTGCTCAAAAAGGCGAGGCACTTATCCCTGAGCAGTTACAACGTAACAAAATACTCGACGAAGAAAGCTTACAAAATGAATTTGCTTATTACCATGATGGTTTTAAAGAAACCATATTAACCATTGAAGGCATCAGTTGCTCAGCCTGTGCTTGGTTAATAGAAATGCAAGTAAGCAAGCATGTTGGCATTAATAAAATAAATGTTAATGCCACAACACAAAGAGCAACCGTACAATGGCAAGAAGCGCAAGTAAAACTCAGTGAAATTCTGAGCTTAATAGATAAAATTGGTTATCATGCCCTGCCCTTCAAAGCCAGTACCGCAGAAGAGCTCAATAAAAAACAAGCTAAAAACTTTATTAAACGTTTAGGTATATCTGGCATATTAATGATGCAAGTGATGATGATCGCCTTTGGTTTATATTTTGGTGCTTTTTCTGATATGGCCGATCACAATTTAGTCTATTTACGTTTTGCCAGTTTTTTCTTAACCGTACCTATTGTTACGTATGGCGCCTTCCCTTTTTATAAAAGCGCTTACTTTGCCCTTAAAGCTAAACAGCTTTCCATGGATGTACCCGTATCTATTGCTATTAGCCTTGCTTTTCTAGCCAGTACTTGGGCAACGTTCACTCAACAAGGTGAAGTCTATTTTGAATCTGTTTCGATGTTTACTTTCTTACTGTTAATTGGCAAATTCCTTGAATTTAGAGCTCGTACCCGAGCTGCTGATGTCTCAGCAAATTTGTTAAAGTTAATGCCGATGACAGCAACAAAGCTCGTTGATCACCAAGAAAGCTTTATCGCCGCTACCCATCTAAAGGCTGAAGACATCATTCTTATTAAGCCGGGTGAAACCATCCCGGCTGATAGTGAAATTATTTCTGGTAACAGCCAAATTAATGAAGCTATGCTGTCTGGTGAGCAGCTGCCGCTACACAAAAGTGAACATGATATTATTTATGCCGGTACCATCAATGGTGATGGCAACTTAACAGCGAAAGTAAAACACAATAATCAAAAGTCATTCTTAAGCCAGTTAATTCGCTTAAGTGAAAGCTCGCAAACCCACAAACCTAAACTGGCAAAATTATCGGATAAGATCGCACAATACTTTGTTGCTTTAATTCTTGTTACCGCTTCTTGTACTGCATTCTATTGGGCGCAGCACCAACCTGCAGAGGCATTTTGGATCACGTTATCAGTATTAGTGGTGACATGTCCTTGCGCTTTATCATTGGCAACGCCAACCGCATTAACTTGTGCTACTACTCGCCTAAATCGTGAAGGTATTATGGTTAAATCTGGGCATGTTTTAGAAGCCATGCCGAAGATTGATGCTGTTGCATTTGATAAAACAGGTACCCTGACCACAGGCGAGTTTACTATTACAAAAGTCGTTACTCATGGCAGGTTTGCTATTGACCAGAACACTGAAGGTAAAGCACAAGTGTTAGCGATAGCAGCCGCGCTTGAGGCACACTCTGCTCACCCTCTTGCCAAGGCCTTTAGCTGTTATCGAGATTTCAAGCAAAAAGCGTCGCAAGTTGTTATTGCTCCAGGCGCCGGTATTACTGGAGAAATTGCTCAACAACATTACCGTATAGGTAAAAATTCATGGCTGTTGCAAGAAAACCAACAACAAGCTCACAGTGCGCAATGTGTTCTGATGGAGAATGATAGCTTAGTCGCTGAATTTTACTTACATGATGGTTTACGTGATGATGCCACAGATTTAATCAACTTCTTACATGCTGAAAACGTTAAAACGCTAATGTTATCTGGTGATCACTTAGCTGGCTGTAACAAATTACAAAGCCAATTACAGTTAGGTGATGTGCAAGCTGACTTATCAGCACAAGATAAAGTTAACGCCATTAAACAACAGCAAATAACTCACACTGTCGCCATGATTGGTGATGGTGTGAATGACAGCCCGGTATTAGGCGCTGCACATTTGTCTATCGCGATGGGTAGCGGCACAGATATCGCAAAAAGTGGGGCTGATGTTATATTGCTTAATAATAAATTAGCGTCAATTCAAACATTAAGAAATGTTTCTGAACGTACAACCCGAATTATTAAACAAAATTACCTTTGGGCATTTGGTTATAATGCAGTTGTATTACCATTGGCTGTTATGGGTTACATTGCCCCTTATATGGCGGTTATTGGCATGTCTGCCAGTTCAATACTTGTTGTCAGTAACTCTTTAAGGTTGTTAAAAAAATGAGTGTAATTTATGTCTTAATCCCGATAGCAATTTTACTTACCATTATTGGTATTTATCTATTTTTTTGGGCGGTAAAAACAGAGCAGTTTGATGATTTAGAAAAACAAGGCATGAGCATTTTATTTGATGATGCCAACGATAAAACCGCTAATGAAATCAGTGAGCAAAGTGATAAGGTAACGGCAAATAAGCAGAGTGAAAAGTCATCCCATGAGCCTTGATTTTTTCTCTGCTTTTATTATTGGCTTATTAGGCTCTGGGCATTGTATTGTAATGTGTGGTGGTATTAGCACTATGCTCACTACCGCTATATCAGATGTTGCCAAGCAGAAGAAACACCTCATCGTTTTTGCTTATAATTTTGGTCGTATTGCCTCTTACAGTATGATTGGAGCGCTAGTTGCTTTTACCAGTTCAATGGCAACAAAAGAAATTGGCTTTCCCGTTGCGTTTTTAAAGACAATTGCTGGGGTTTTTCTTATCTTATTAGGGCTATATCTAGGACAATGGCTAATGTGGCTAAGTCACGTTGAGCATTTAGGCAAAAATATTTGGCGTTATATCTCACCACAAACTAAAAAATTCATCCCTATTAACAACATTAAAAGTGCCTTCGCCCTTGGCGCATTATGGGGTTGGTTACCCTGTGGTTTAGTCTATTCAACCTTAACTTGGGCATTGGCTAGCGCGGATGCAATGAATGGTGCCCTGATCATGTTTTTCTTTGGGCTAGGTACTTTACCTGCTCTACTTTCAGTATCACTCGGAACTTTAAGTATAAAATCGTTATTAAGTAATATTATATTTAGAAAGTTAGCTGCCATTTCAGTGATTATATATGGCTTTTACACTATATATATTGCTTATCTATAAAACTTCTAATATGATTTATGTCATTAAAAAGCAAAATACTATAGGTTACTATGAGTAATAAATCATGTACTGGTCAGCAACATATTCACTGTCAAAATTGTAGTATCAGCGAATTATGCTTACCATTTTCTCTCAACGAGAAAGAGTTAGATTCTCTAGACAATATAATTGATCGTAAGCGACCTATTCATAAAGGCGAACAAATATTTAATGACGGTCAGCCTATGCATGCTCTTTATGCTATTCGTTCAGGTACCTTTAAAACTTACACCGTTAACGAACAAGGTGAAGAGCAAATCACAGGTTTCCATTTAGCAGGTGATTTACTTGGTTTTGACGCGATTGCAGAATCAGAGCATCCAAGTTTTGCTAAAGCATTAGAAACATCAATGGTTTGTGAAATTCCTTACAATACCCTAGATACATTGTCGAATACGATGCCGAAATTAAAGAAACAAATTTTGCGCATGATGAGTTCAGAAATTCGCGAAGACCAAGAAATGTTAACATTATTGAATCGTAAGAATGCTGAACAGCGCTTAGCGACATTTATTAGTGCTTTAAGTAGTCGCTATCACGCTCGTGGTCTATCAGCATCTGAGTTTCGTTTATCAATGACTCGTAGTGATATTGGCAACTATATTGGTTTAACCGTTGAAACCATCAGCCGCTTACTTAACCGTTTTCACAAAAATGGGCTAATTCAAGTGGATGGTAAGTTAATTACCATTCTTGATATTGATAAATTAAACGAGTGCGCAGCACTATAATATAGTTTTCCCTTCTTAATTCATAAACTTCCTTATTCAAGTATTTCACGCTATGCTTAGCGTGAAATACCATTTATATTTGATACGATAATAATTTGATTTAAAACAACTATTATTGTTACAAAGTAGACTATTGTTACAAGTACAGTAGGCAATTGATAAAGGAATTAACTATGGAAAAGTATCAAAAAATACTCGCGGTTGTTGACCCAACAACTGAAGATCAAAAAGCGTTAAAGAGAGCAATAGAGCTTGCACGTAAAACCGGCGCTAGCATTACCGCATTTTTGACCATATACGATTTTTCTTATGAAATGACTACCATGCTATCGAGTGATGAGCGTGAAGCTATGCGTCAGTCGGTAATAAACGATAGAACACAATGGTTACAATCCTTACTGTCAGAACTTGATACCGGTGAAATCCGTATTGACTGTCAGGTAATTTGGCATAATCGTCCGTTTGAACAAATTATTGAACAAGTATTAAAGAATGGCTACGACATTGTTATTAAAGGTACCCATCAGCACGATAAGCTTAAGTCAGTTATTTTCACACCTACCGATTGGCATATTTTACGAAAATGCCCGTGCCCAGTTTTACTCGTCAAAGAGCATTTATGGCCTGATAACGGTAATATTGTGGCCGCATTAAATATTGGCAGTGATGAAGAAGAACATAACTCACTCAATGAAAAAATCACCGCTGAAGCTAAACAACTCACTAAAGTGATGAATGCTAATTTACATTTAGTCAATTCATACCCTGGCACTCCCGTCAATATTGCCATCGAAATTCCAGAATTTAACGCTAGCGACTATAATCGCTCGATGTTTAAACATCATGAAAATGCGATGCAAGAACATGCTCAAGCGTTTAACATTGCTAAGGAAAATACCCATATTAAAGAGGGCTTACCTGAAGATGTCATTCAAAGTATTGCTAATGAATTAGATGCCGAACTCGTTATTTTAGGCACAGTAGGACGGACCGGCTTATCGGCAGCATTGATTGGCAATACTGCCGAGCATGTGATTGACCGACTCAACTGTGATGTATTAGCACTGAAACCCGACGGCTATGTCTCACCACTTGACGTTGAATAATCTTAGCTAAAATAGAGATTAAGAAAGTAAAGTTGAACTTAGACGATAAATTGTCTTGTTCAACTTTTTTCATTTAATTGCTTGGGCTATACTACGCGCCGCAATTTATCAGGAATTTACTATGAGCGCAGACTTAAAGTTGGCCCTTTCTCCGAGCCAAGAAACACAATTACATAAACTCGAAAAACGCTTACGCCGTCATGTCGGTCAAGCTATCGCCCAATATAATATGATTGAAGATGGCGATAAAATCATGGTGTGTTTGTCCGGAGGAAAAGACAGTTATGCCATGCTTGAAATTTTGATGCGTTTGAAAGAGTCCGCTCCGATTCATTTTGATCTCGTTGCCGTAAACCTTGACCAAAAACAACCTGGCTTCCCTGAACACATATTACCCAACTATTTAGAATCATTAGGTGTTGCTTACCAAATTGTCGAAGAAGACACCTATGCTATTGTAAAAGAGAAAATTCCTGAAGGAAAAACCACCTGTAGCTTATGTTCACGCTTGCGTAGAGCATTATTATACAAAGCGGCAAAAGCTTTAGGCGCAACTAAAATAGCACTTGGCCACCATCGCGATGATATGCTTGAAACGTTAATGCTTAACATGTTTTACGGCGGTAAGCTCAAGTCAATGCCAGCTAAGTTAGTCTCGGATAATGGCGAACATGTTGTTATTCGACCATTAGCATTTTGTAAAGAACAAGAACTTATTCAATATGCTCAACTCAAACAGTTCCCTATTATTCCTTGTAACTTATGTGGCTCTCAGCCTAATCTACAGCGTCAAAACATCAAAGCTATGCTGCAAGATTGGGATAAGAACCATCCGGGCCGTATAGAGTCGATGTTTACTGCTATTCAAAATGTTGTACCTTCACATTTATGTGACAGCGAATTATTTGACTTTAAGGCAATAAATTCCAGCTCTGGCATTATTGACGGTGGAGACACAGCTTTTGATCAAGAAGTACTTAGCCAAGCAACGGCACTTGATAGTAATCAAACGAAAGTAAATTCTGCTGATTTATTACAAGTAGTAGAAATTAAATAACACCATATAGTTAGTTGACCACTTTTAGCATTTTTTTAAACAAGGCTTAGTTATGCTCGAAAAGTTATTTCAGTTACAGCAACATAAAACAACCGTTAAACAAGAAGTCATCGCCGGTTTTACAACATTTTTAACCATGGCTTATATTATTTTTGTTAATCCGGCCATGTTAGCCGATGCCGGAATGGATCACGGCGCTGTTTTTGTTGCGACTTGTGTTGCAGCGGCCATTGGCTGTTTTGTCATGGGTTTGCTTGCTAACTATCCAATAGCATTGGCACCTGGTATGGGGCTAAACGCATTTTTCACTTACACTGTAGTACTCGATATGGGCTATACCTGGCAAGTGGCGTTAGGTGGAGTGTTCTTTTCTGGACTTATTTTTATCGTATTAAGTTTATTTAATATTCGTGAATGGATAATAAACAGTATTCCACACTCATTGCGCTTTGGTATTGCCGCAGGCATTGGGCTTTTTCTCGCATTTATTGCCCTGAAAAATGCCGGTATTGTGGTTGATAGCCCAGCGACCTTATTAACCTTGGGCGATATTACTTCAATGCCAGCTATTTTTGCCGCTGTAGGTTTATTCCTTATCGTTGGCTTGGCAAACAGAGGCATAAACGGCGCTGTAATGATCGCCATTTTAGTGATCACATTACTGGGGATTATTGTTGGCGATATTCAATATCAAGGCTTAGTTTCTTTGCCTCCTTCTGTTGCGCCAACATTCATGCAACTTGATATTGCTGGTGCATTAGAAGTAGGTATGCTTTCTGTAATATTTGCTTTTCTTTTTGTCGATTTATTTGATACTTCAGGTACGCTAATTGCTGTTGCACAGCGCGGGAATTTACTTGATAAGAAAGGTAACTTTCCACGCTTAGGCAAGGCGTTATTAGCAGACTCAACCGCGACAGTTGCGGGTAGTGTTTTAGGTACTTCAACCACAACTAGCTATGTTGAAAGTACCGCAGGTGTCAGTGCCGGTGGTCGTACTGGTTTAACAGCAGTTACAGTGGGTGTGCTATTTTTATTATCATTAATGTTTTCGCCCTTAGCTGCCATGGTACCGGCTTACGCAACGGCTGGACCATTATTCTACGTTGCTGTACTCATGCTTGCAGGCTTAGTGAATGTTAAGTGGGACGATTTATCTGAAGCGGTTCCCGTCACCATTATCTGTATTACCATGCCATTAACCTTTTCAATTGCCAATGGTATCGCCTTTGGTTTTATTAGTTATGTGGCAGTGAGAGCTTTTAGTGGCCAATTCAATAAAATTGATATCAGTGTATTATGCTTAGCATTATTGTTTTTATTAAAATTTGCTTTTTTCGCTTAACTTATTATTTTATTCACAGGGAAATAACCAATGTCAGTAACTTCAAATATATGTAAATCGATTATCTGTTCGAGTTTGTTATTAGCAAGTGCAGTTAATGCTGAAACACTTTGGAGTGATAACTCCATTAGCTATTTAAAAAATGTTGATGACTTTCAATTATTGGAAAACGACAACATAAATGTCATTACCTTTGAGCATGCTTCAGGCCACAATTGGGGTGATGTGTTCTTTTTTGTTGATCGCATCACAGCAAGTAAAGATGACAACCATGGCCGCTATGAAGAAACTTATGGTGAACTATCAGCTCGTCTCAGTTTAAGCTACTTAACTGGAACAAAAATGGCAATGGGACCGATCACTGATTTATATCTTGCCGGTACTTATGAACACGACACAGGTAACAATGATGGCTTTGGTTTTGGCTTTAATAACTACCTCGTTGGTGTTGGTGCCTCATGGGATGTTAAAGGCTTTAGTTACCTTAGTAGTAATGTGTATTTAGCCGAGAACGATGATACTGACAATGACTACCAGTTAACCGTAGCATGGGGCTACCCCATCGAATTAGGTAACCATGATATTATTATCGATGGTTACCTTGATTGGTCATCTGCAGCAGATGACCATAAAGCCGACTTCCACTTTAACCCTCAAATTCGTCTCGATGTTGGTAAATACTTTGGCAAAGCCAAATTCTTTGAAGTGGGTTTCGAGTATTCATATTGGCATAATAAATTTGGTATTGCTGGTTTAGATAACGAAAACACCCTAAGTGCGATGATAAAGGTACATCTATAGCACGATGGCAATTAGCGCTATAGGTATTAATTGCCAGTTAAAATAACAATTAAACATCAAAAGCTCATGAGTAAACACTCATGAGCTTTTTTATATAAACTGGGCTGTTGTATTTTAAACCGCGATAGATATAGCAACTTGGCTATTTATTGGGAAAAGTGAAGTATTTACGGTTATGACGGATCATTTCGGTTAACTCCAAAACGTAATCAGTACCGCGCTCAGAATATGGAATTAAACCCGTAGCAAGGATCTCAGGTGCTAGTGGTTGGTTTTGTTCTCGTAACTGGCTTCGTATAGTACGAAAAACCGTATAGGCACTATTGGTATTAATATTATGTAAATAACGTGCAACACCCTGCTTTATCGAGCTGTAAGCCGCAACTTCATGTTTAGCGCCAGTATTACGACTGCCCGGTACCATGCCACAGCCTTTTTTATAACACCAAACACCAAAAAAGTTCAAACCAATACGAGCAAATCGTGATGTTCCCCAAGCTGACTCATTCGCTGCTTGAACTAATATCAATGCAGGGGGAATAATATCAACTTTAACTTGTAACTCATACAGCTGCCTTAACAGTGAGAACTTTTTACTGACTTTATATTTTGCAATTAAGTCAGCGACTAGTGCAAGATCTTCTTCACTAAACGGCTGCTCTAAGGTCAGCTGCGCGATCAAACGTTCAATTTCTACCCGCAAAGCAAGTATTCTATTGTTCTCAGCCAATACCGCAGGTTTTATAAAAGCAAAAAATTGTCGTTTTTTCTCTTTCACATCACGTATTTTGGCAAAATTAGGGAGCGTAACATCATGTAATGGTTGTTCTACTTTTTTCACTACTTTAGGTATTGCTTTGGGCGCTACGGGTGTTACCTGCTCAATATCCTCTTCTATTGTTAAAAAAGTAAACGGAGCAATTAAACCAACACCCAACAAGGCAGCGAATATTAACCCTAAAAAATGCTGTTTATTAAATCTCGTCAAGCTTATAGTTCCTTAAGCAATAATCTTCAGTATGATCGACTCATTATAATCTGCAAAGTCATCATTTACGTTAGGCCGAAAAAGTGTCCGTTATAGTATTAGATTGAGCACCAGAAGCTGACATTTGTAAACCAAATATTTCACGATACAAAATACCTTTTACGTTATAAAACATCGGCGCAATGTAAGCTAAACAAAAAAGAAACAAAGCAATTGCAATAAAGCCTAGCTCTGAACCACCTGCAGCCGCAATCGGTAATGCGGCAACAACAGTAGCAAGCGCTAAAGTGACATAAAGCGAAAATATTTTAAACCACTGAAAACGAGTTGCACGTAAACTCACCGATATGGCTTTTAATGGTGACATTTGCTTTTCAACCACTAAAGGTAAGGCGAGCGACAACGCCACAGCCAAGAATATTCCGGGTAAATAGAATAGTGTTAACCCGATAGTCACTAGGGTTGATGTCAACAAAGCTGACACGGCAACCCAACTACCTCGCTTTAAAAAGGCAAAAACTAATTGTGGCCTTGTTTTTAAACCAACAGAATGAAATATTCCCATCATTTCAACACCCACAACAAATGGGTAAACCACTAAGGTTACAATAATATTAAGTAAAGTTGCTGATTGTTGGTCTTGAATGGCAACCTCAATACCACCTAATTGACTACTCACCAACATTGAAACTAACATTCCGATAATCAAGCAAGTTAATAACCCTAAATTAATTGCCATACGTGACTTTAAGGTTATTTGCCATGCTTCTTTTAATATCGCCACAACATCAAGCGAGTATTGACCTTGTATCGCTTCTTCAACACTACCACCAACTTTTACAACCGGATCTTTTTCCACAAAAAATATTACCTAATTAGCCAACGCATTCTCAGCGTTTATTATCTCTTAATTGCCGCCAGTATATCGTAATTTGCTCGTGTGTGTGAATAAGGAGCACAAAGTTGTGAAAATTCGATAAAAGCGGCTGATACCATTTAACTATTACTTTTAATTTTCTCTAACAAGCTTTTGAAGTAGTTAGCCCCCTTTTTATTCGCTAACGCAATATTATTATCGGGAATAGCTTCTGGATTTTTATAAACATTGAGTACCCTTGCCATGCTTTGCTCTCGAATTAAGTGCAAAGTGGGATAAGGTGAGCGATTAGTAAAGTTACTGGCATCATCATAATGTGCATCAGCAAAACAATATTCTGGATGAAAAGTCGCAATTTGAAATTCCCCCTCAAAACCATGTTCAACCACAAGCGCATTAGCATAATCAACCAAATCTAAAAAACGATTAAAGTCCCTAAAACCATCACAGTAAATTAATAAACTGGTTTCAACCTCAGGGTTATCTTGCAAGTAATGGCATTGTGCGAGTAACTCAGTCAGTGCTGATTTTAGCTGCGCTTGCACACTTAGGTGGTAATGTATGGTTTGATTAACAAACTCTTTTTTTGCGAACGGACAAAAATTCAAGCCAATAATGACTTGTTCGAGCCATTGTTTGGTTTGCTCTATTTCAGGTATTGTTGTCATGTAAACGTGAAGAACCTATGCTAAGTTTTTAATTACGGCTAAAAGAGCATGCTTTTAGCCTGATATGGTTAACGATAATCTAGGGAAAAATTTAAGCGCAGTAAGCCTAATTATCATGATGACTTTGTTGCAGCTGCCACATAGTATAATAGTAACCTTTTTGTGCTAATAAGCCCTGATGAGTGCCCTGTTCAACTATTTCGCCCTGCTGCATGACAATAATATTATCCGCGTCAACTATGGTCGATAGTCTATGCGCAATAACTAAACTGGTTCTATGCTCCGCCACTTCCTTTATTGCTGTTAATATGGCTTGCTCCGATTGGCTATCAAGTGAAGATGTTGCTTCATCAAAAACTAAAATCCGCGGATTTTTTAAAATAGTTCGGGCAATAGCCACTCGTTGCTTCTCACCGCCAGATAACTTTAAACCACGTTCACCAACAATCGTGTCGATACCATCAGGAAGCCTAGCAACAAAGTCTGACAAATGCGCCATTTTAAAAGCGTGATGTACTTTTTCGCTATCTGCGTTGGGCTCTCCATAGTGCACATTAGCAAATAGCGTATCATTAAATAGCACAGTGTCTTGCGGCACAATACCAATATTTTTTCTTAACGAATGTTGAGTCACTTGACGAATATTTTGTCCATCAATCGTTATTTTACCGCTGTCGCAATCGTAAAACCTAAATAACAATTTAACTAAAGTTGATTTTCCTGAGCCACTTTCACCAACTACAGCCACTTTTTGCCCTGACTTAATGGTAAATGATATGTTTTTGATGATGGGACGTTTAGCATCATAAGCAAACGACACTGCTTCAAAGTTAATCTCAGCTTGAGATAAACTTAATACGTCAGCATTTTCATTATCTTCGACTTTGGGTTTCTTCAACATCAATTCAAACATTTGTTCAATGTTGGCCAATGACCCTTTGATCTCGCGATAAACAAAACCTAAGAAATTTAATGGAATAAAAAGTTGCATCATGAAAGCGTTTATCAAGACAAAATCACCCAAGGTCATTTTTTCATAGGTTACTTGATAGGCGGCAAGTGCAAGCATAGCTGTCATTGAGCACGAGATAATCAGTGCTTGCCCGCCATTTAAGGCAAATAGAGATAATCTATTCTTCATTTTAGCCTGCTCCCAGCTGGCTAACTGGCTATCATAAGCTGAGGCTTCGTATGCTTCATTTGTAAAATACTTAACTGTTTCATAATTGAGTAGGCTATCAATAGCGCGAGTATTGCTCGATGAGTCAGCTTTGTTCGCTTCTCGAATAAAGCGAGTACGCCAGTCTGTCGCATAAACAGAATAACCAACGTATAGCACAATAGAAGAGAGGGTTATAAGGGCAAACCAAATGCCATAATTAACCAATAAAATCCCAACTACCATGACTATTTCGATTAAGGTCGGGATAATATTAAAAATCATGAAGCGCATTAAAAAGTTAATGCCAGAGGTGCCACGATCGATATCTCGTGATAACCCACCCGTTTGACGATTCAAATGAAAATCTAAATCTAATTTATGTAGATGCTGAAAAACTTTTAAACCTATCCGGCGAATCGCACGCTCAGTAACACGACCAAACAAAGTGTCACGAATTTCTGCAAATATAACAATGGTTAGTCTGACCAGACCATAGGCTGCCACTAAAGCAAACGGCACTAAGTAAATGCGGTTTTCTTGCTGGCTATCTAAAACATCAACAATATCTTTAAGAATAAAAGGTAAATATACGCTGGCGACTTTGGTCATTACTAAACAAGCTAAAGCAAAAAAAATACGCGCCTTGAACTCAAGTAAATAAGGTACTAAAAGCTTAACAACACGCCAATTAAAGGTAGTAACTTCTTGTTCTGGCTGATGGGATGATCTACGCATTATTGCTCGTTATTTCCGCTAAAATTTGAGTTGGTTACATGGTTTTAAGAATTGAATATATTATCATTAATGCTAAATTAAGTCTGAAAAAACATTTAACAATTACATTAACTAAAAACTGTTTGCATTGCTTTATGAACTTTTTCTGTAGTTGTGCTAACGTGAAACTATTCTGCTTATACCGTAACTCGCGATTATGTTTACTTTGATTAATAATATTATCGATCGCTGCTTCTTTACTGCTATTTTTATATTGGGTGTTCAGTTACCTGAGTTTATGCAGCAATATCAACAGCGCTTAGCTGGGCACTTGGCTGAAGCACAGTCACAATTAAATCAATTTGAAATAATCGCTCAACAACACTTTGATGGCAGTATCATCACCATGGTCACGCGCTATAAAGACAATAGCGAGGCCGCTATTGTCAGTACAGGTGAACTTATTGAACGGCTATCTTTGCGTGTTGAGTACCTTTCAACGCACTTAGCGCAAATAACACAATCTGACTATCTGCATAATGTTTATCTGTTTATTTGGCATTTAGATAATGAAATTGCCAGGGGCACTGTCGAACATTTTTCAATGGCAATTCCTCTTGAACTCAATGCTATTGCTACTGGTGGAACACTGGCCATTACGGCCTTAATTTTAAAAACAATAACCGTCAATTTGATTAAATACCCATTCAAAAAGAAAACAGTAATAGAACATTAGCTTAGGTTATTTTTAGCAATAAAAAAGGCTGCCGAAGCAACCTTTTTTTATACAGTACTAATGCAAAACTGAACTGTTAACTTATTCGCCGTTACCGTTTTCTACGCGACTTTTAAGCTTTTGACCAGGACGAAATGTTACTACTTTACGTGCTGAAATTGGAATGTCTTCACCAGTTTTAGGATTACGCCCAGGACGCTCACTTTTAACTCGTAGATCAAAATTACCAAAACCAGACAACTTTACTTGTTCGCCTGTTTCTAATGTTTCACGAATTTCTTCAAAAAACACTTCAACCATATCTTTTGCGTCGCGCTTACTCAGCCCAACTTTTTCAAATAAATGTTCTGCTACTTCTGCTTTTGTTAGCGCCATTATTTAATCCCTCAGAGATGCATTTAGTTCAGTTTTTAAGGTATCAACCACTCGGTCAACAACGTCTGTGATGTCCTTTTCTTCTAAGGTTTTATTATTATCTTGCAATATCATTGCTATTGCTAAGCTCTTAAAACCAGATTCAATACCATTACCTCGGTATACATCGAACAAGTTTAGATCAACTAAATAATTTCCGCCAACCTTTTCAATAAGTTGTAGTACATTATTTGCACTAACTTGCTCTTCAACAACAACTGCGATATCACGTCTATTCGCCGGAAAGCGAGATATATCGCGTGCTTGCGGGATATTTTGAGTACAAACCTCACTCAATAAAAGCTCAAAAACTAGTGTTCGGCCATTTAGACCTAATTTTCGTTCTAATTCAGGATGTAAGGCACCAACATAACCAACTAATACACCATTTTTGTGGATAGCAGCGGTTTGTCCTGGGTGTAAGGCATCAACTTCAGCTTTTGAAAATACATAGGCACTTTCATTACTTGTTAGCTTAAGCAACGCTTCAACATCGGCTTTGATATCATAAAAGTCAGTTGCTGATTTTTCAATATCCCAATGTTCTTCACTACGTTGACCGCTAAGAATACCTGCAATCATATTATCTTGACGAACGCCATTTTCTGCATTTTCATCAGGAATAAAGCGTAAACCCGTTTCAAATAAACGTACACGACTTTGTTGACGGTTTTGGTTATATGCCACAGATTGCAATAACCCCGTCCATAAACTGACACGCATTTCTGACATTTCTGACGAAATCGGGTGAGGTAAAGTCATGGTTGCTTGGCCAGGATGAAGCTGCGCCTGTACTTTCGGATCAACAAAGCTATACGTGATCGCTTCTTGATAACCGCGATTAACCAGTACATTGCGTAACTTACTTACCGATAACACGGCTTCTTTTTGCTCACGCATCGCCAATGTCGCTTTTGGCGAAACATTAGGAATGTTGTTGTAACCAAAAATACGAGCAACTTCTTCAATTAAGTCCACTTCAATACTGATATCAAAGCGATAAGCAGGAACAACAACAGTCCATACTTTCTCTGCATCAACACCAGTTTCAGTAACGCTAAACCCTAAACGAGTTAAGATGTTAGTTACCGTTACATCATCAATATGATGACCAATACGGCTATCTAATTTGGCACGACGTAAGCTTACTGCTTTTTCAGTTGGAATATTTTCTTGCGACACGGCTTCAACAATAGGTCCGGCTTCACCACCGACAATTTCAAGCAATAATTGTGTTGCACGTTCCATGGCGTCACGTTGCAATTGAGGGTCAATGCCACGCTCGTAACGATGCGATGCATCAGTGTGTAAACCATACTGACGCGCCTTACCTAAAATAGCTAACGGTGCGAAAAAGGCACTTTCTAAGAAAATATCTTTCGACTCGCTAGTCACGCCTGACGCTAAACCGCCAAAAATCCCTGCCATTGCCAGCGCTTTACCATTACCCTTGTCATCGCCATCAGCAATAACTAAGGTTTGCTCCGAAAGTGTAACTTCATTTTCGTCAAGCAAAACCAATTTTTCACCCTTAGCTGCGTAACGAACATTAATGCCGCCATCAATAGCTGCTAAATCAAAGGCGTGCATTGGATGACCTTGCTCTAATAGCACGTAGTTAGTCACATCCACTACAGGGTCTATTGAACGTGTGCCACAACGACGAAGCTTCTCCACCATCCATAAAGGTGTTTGAGCGTTTACATCGATATTTTTAATCACACGACCTAAATAACGCGGACAAGCTTTGTCAGCAGATAAAGTAATCGCTACGGTATCATCAATAGTTGGTGTAACTGCCGTGATCATTGGCTCTGTAACGCTTAAACTGTTAAGTACACCTACTTCACGCGCAAGACCTTTAAGGCCTAGGCAATCACCACGGTTAGCCGTTAAATCGACGTCGATAGTGACATCATTAAGATCAAGGTATTCTCTTACACACTTGCCAATAGGTGCATCACTGGCTAATTCCATAATGCCATCAGCATTATCAGCTAAACCGATTTCTGACTCACTACATAACATACCGTGTGATGGTACACCGCGCAGTTTTGCTTTTTTAATTTTAAAGTCACCCGGCAATACCGCGCCAACAGTGGCAACCGCAACTTTTAAACCTAGGCGACAGTTTTTAGCACCACAAACAATGTCAACTAACTCGCCGTCATTAAAATCTGGGCCTAAATTAATTTTTGTTACTTGTAATTTGTCTGCATCAGGGTGTGGACCACACTCAACCACTTCACCAATTAATACACCACTAAATTCACCAGCAACAGGCTCTACCGCGTCAACTTCTAGGCCAGCCATGGTAATTTGATGAGCTAACTCATCTGAAGATATAGCAGGGTTTACCCACTCACGTAACCAAGATTCACTAAATTTCATTATATGGCTTTCCTACTTGAACTGTTTTAAGAAGCGAAGATCATTTTCAAAGAATGAACGTAAGTCATTTACGCCGTAACGTAACATGGTTAAACGTTCAACCCCCATACCGAAGGCAAAACCAGTATAAACTTCAGGATCAATGCCGACACTGCGCAGTACATTAGGATGTACCATGCCACAGCCCAATACTTCTAACCATTTGCCGTTTTTACCCATAATATCAACTTCTGCAGAAGGTTCTGTAAATGGGAAATACGATGGACGGAAGCGAATTTCTACTTCTTCTTCAAAAAAGTGATGTAAGAAATCATGCAACACACCTTTTAAGTGTGTAAAGCTCACATCTTTATCAACCATTAAGCCTTCCACTTGATGGAACATTGGCGTATGAGTTTGATCGTAATCGTTACGATAAACCTTACCTGGCGAGATAATACGCAAAGGCGGTTGTTCTTTTTCCATGGTACGAATTTGCACACCAGACGTTTGCGTACGTAACACTAACTTAGGGTTAAAGTAGAAAGTATCATGGTCTTGACGTGCAGGGTGATGTTCAGGAATATTTAAAGCATCGAAGTTATGAAAATCATCTTCAACTTCTGGACCTTGCTTAACAGAAAAGCCTAAATCGCCAAAAAAGCTTTCAATACGCTCAATAGTACGTGTTACTGGGTGTAATCCGCCTAGCTCATCACCACGACCTGGCAATGTTACGTCAATAGATTCAGCAGCAAGTTGTTGTTTGATAACTTCGGCACGTAATAATTCACCACGTTCAGTTAACAATTTTTGTACTTGCTGTTTAGCGATGTTAATCACTTGACCCGCTTTGGGCTTTTCTTCTTTTGGTAACTTACTTAGGCCTTTCATTTGCTCAGTGAACAAACCTTTTTTTCCTAAGAAGTTAACGCGAACTTGGTCAAGTTCTACAGGGTCAGTTGCCGCAGCAATAGCTTGTTCTGCCTGCAATATTATATCGTCTAAATTCATGAGTTCCTCTAAAGCGTGTTTAAAGCGCCCATACTTCGAGTATTTAAATATAGGGCATTAACATCGGCCTAATTTGGCCTTTAGCTAGACTTTTTCGATTAATAAAATGGTGAATGATTTTACACAAAAACTTGTCGATAAAGTAGAGTAAATCTACGTTTTTCAACAATAATTTGCACTTTGATGCTGAATACTTTTCAAATACGACATTATTTTAAAAAATTAGCCATCAACTAAGCTATATTTTGCTGGCATTTTAGTGACTTCTCCTTTGCTCTACTGAATAAAAAACAACCACCATGCTAAGTTAAAATCAACCTAGCTTTAGTCTTAGTCTTAGCCTTAGCTTGAACAATCATGCTACGTTGCTGCCTAATAGCATCCGCTTATCTTCTAAATCCATTTCGATTACTAGCTCGCAAGTAGCAAGCAAAAAATAAAGATACAGTTCACTGCCACCTCAGCAAGGCTACTTAACTCACATGGTATTTACTCTCGCCATAAAAAAACGGTTACTATGTGAGTAACCGTTTCTAATAAAAACTATATTTGTTAATAATTCAAATTGCTTTCGTTATAAATTATACCCAACTTCATCATGCTCAATTAAGTCTAAACCGGTAGTTTCCTGCTCTTTGGAAACTCGCAAGCCGTTAGTCATAAAGCCGACTAATTTAAATAACAAATAAGAAACCACCGCCGTGTAAAGAATCGTTGAACCAATACCAATTAACTGCACAGTTACTTGCCCTAGCATAGTACTGATGCCCTCTGCATAGCCAAATCCGCTAAAGACACCTAACTCAGTTGAGGCAAAAACCCCTGCTAATAACGTACCTAATATCCCGCCAATGCCATGAACGGGAAATACATCTAATGAATCATCAATTTTTAGTTTTTGTTTGATATAAACTGTTGAGTAAAAACATACAATACCGGCTGAAACACCAATAATTAACGCACCACCTGGACCAACAAAACCTGACGCTGGTGTAATAGTACCCAACCCCGCCACCATACCGGTTACCGCACCTAAAACACTGGCTTTACCAAATTTCTTCCACTCAATAGCTGCCCATGTCAATGCACCTGCTGATGCCGAAAGGTGAGTAACTATCATCGCCATAGCGGCATCACCATTAGCAGC
Organism: Cognaticolwellia aestuarii; assembly: GCF_002000025.1. Lineage (GTDB taxonomy): Bacteria > Pseudomonadota > Gammaproteobacteria > Enterobacterales > Alteromonadaceae > Cognaticolwellia > Cognaticolwellia aestuarii. The sequence continues at coordinate 178,954 of NZ_MUZV01000002.1, read as the reverse complement.
CAAAGCACTACCACCATTAAAACCAAACCAACCAACCCAAAGCATACCTGCGCCGGTTACTGTCATGGTTAAGTTATGCGGCAACATTGGCGTACGAGGAAAGCCATGGCGTGGCCCTAACACTACCGCAGCAACTAACGCCGCAACGCCCGCGGTAATATGCACAACAATACCACCAGCAAAATCGTATACGCCCATTTGCGCTAACCAACCACCGCCCCAAACCCAATGAGTAACTGGTGCATAAACCACTAGCAACCACAAACCTGAAAAAATCAATACTGCAGAAAATTTCATTCTTTCCGCATATGCACCAATAATCAAGGCTGGAGTGATCACTGCAAAGGTCATTTGAAAAAGCACAAATAGACTTTCAGGAATATCACCAGCGAGTGTTTCTTTAGTCATACCAACCATCATGACTTTACTAAAATCACCAATCCAGGCATTACCCTCACCAAACGCTAGGCTATAGCCCAAAATAAACCATAAAATAGAAGATAGACCTGCAATAGCAAAACATTGCATGAGAATTGATAGAATATTTTTACGGCGCACTAAACCGCCATAAAATAAAGCTAATCCAGGTAAAGTCATTAGTAATACCAAGGCAGTAGCAGTTAATATCCAAGCGGTGTTAGCGCCATTAAGGGCTGGCACGGCCGCAAAGCTTGGCACAGAAAACGTTAACGCTAGCAGTGCGATTATTATTTTATTCATTTTACATCCACTATTTAAATTTTTAGCTTAAGAATAAGCAATGAAGTTGTTCATTACCGGGTAATAACAACTGATTAAATCGCGTCATCATCTGTTTCACCGGTACGAATTCGGGTAACGCTTTCAATATCAGTAACAAATATTTTACCGTCACCAATTTTTCCGGTATGAGCCGAACTAATAATGGTTTCGACAACTCGCTCGGCAAAATCATCTTTAACAGCAATTTCAAATTTAATTTTTGGCAGAAAATCAACTGAGTACTCAGCACCACGGTAAAGTTCCGTATGACCCTTTTGACGACCAAAACCTTTCACTTCTGTTACTGTCATACCATCAATACCAATTTCACTTAACGCTTCTCTAACATCATCCATTTTGAAGGGTTTAATTATTGCTGTGACTAATTTCATTCGCTCACCTTTAGTGCATTTGTTATCAGTTAAATTCTAACTTTTATTATAGAGACAACACTAAGCACCATTTATACCCAAAATATAAAAACTATAAAATACAAACAACTAAATGATAAACAGCTCCCCCTTCAACACAACAAAGCACCAAAACAGTGCAACAAAACATTAATTAAGAGCCACCTTGGTGCAACACTCATTTGTCGCATCAAAAAAGCGCAGCCGTTATTCCCGCTTAAATAGCCCCTGTTACGCAAATACTTATCTCGCTGAAAATCATTTTGTCACGGGCATAAAAAAGCCCCGCAATTGCGAGGCTCTGCATAGGCTATCATTGTCAGTATGTCGTGCTTAATCAATCAGATGATATTCAGTGCGTAAAATATCGATGATCTCTTGCTTCGGGTTACTCGATAAAACAATCGCTTTACCGGTAATTTTTTCTGCTATAGCAAGGTAGGTTTCAGAGAGTGACATTAGTACTGCTGCAGGTAACTCATTATCACGAGCCAATGCTTCACGTTCCACCATACGGTCTTTATTTAATAATATATCGGCATCTGGGAAGTGATTCAGTAATAATTGACGGAAACCTTCCTTCGAGTTCTCAACAATATGACCTAATCGATATTGCGCTCCATCCCAAATACGTGATGAATCAGGTGTGCCCACTTCATCCATATAAATAAGTTTGTCATTGCCGTTACGGTCTTTGACATAACCAAACTCAAATTTAGTATCAACAAAAATTTGGTCCAGTTTTGCTAATGCTTCAGCGATAACATCAAAGCCTTCAGTTAATAACTTCTCATATAAGGCAATATCTTCAATTGACTTAAAATTAAAAGCCGCAAAATTATCAACCATATTTTTACGAGTAATATTAACATCGTCAACCGCTGGCACACCTGGAATTCCTTGTAAAATGCCTTTAGTTGACGGCGTTTGTAATAACGTCGGCAATTTACTGTCTTTTTCAAGACCATCAGGTAACTCAATACCGCAAAAATCTCGCTCACCTTTAGCATACGAGCGCCACATCGAGCCAGTAATATATTGACGACAAATGGCTTCAATCATCACAGGTTTAGCTTTTTGTACAATCCAAACAAAAGGGTGCGGTATATCAAGAATATGACTATCAGCTAAGCCTTGCTCTTGAAATAGCTTAAACCAATGATTTGATATCGCATTCAGTGCTGCACCTTTACCCGGTACGCCTTTCATGCCACCTTCGCCATGCCAAATACAGTCAAAAGCTGAAATACGGTCACTGATCACCATAATAGCTAATGGGGTATCGAGTGCAACATCGTAGTTTTTTTCTTTAATTAAGCGCTGGCTATCCGCTTGAGTTAACCAGTAAACGGAGCGTACCTTGCCACTGTGCACAGCAACGTCAGTACGGATAGGCAAATCATTATTTACCGCTAAAATTTGATCAGCAAGACTCATAATAAGACCTTTACTTCCTATAATTAAATAAACGTTTAACTAAACAGGTTGATGTACAAGTGCGTAACCCGCTTAATTAATCGCTCATACTATAGCCATAATATTTCCTGACTTATTAGTCAGTTTCTTAACATTTAAAAAAAGAAAAGGACGCCTAAAGGCGTCCTTTTTTTCGAGCTAATATCTCAAACTTATGCTAAAGAAGCTTGCGCTTTTTCAACTAAGAATGTGAAAGCTGCTTTATCGTATACTGCGATGTCAGCTAGGATCTTACGATCGATTTCAATAGAAGCCTTTTTAAGACCATTAATGAAACGGCTGTAAGATAAACCATTTTGACGAGCTGCTGCGTTAATACGAGCAATCCAAAGTTGACGGAATTGACGCTTACGTTGACGACGGTCACGGTATGCGTATTGGCCAGCTTTAGTTACAGCTTGGAAAGCAACGCGATAAACGCGACTACGAGCACCGTAGTAACCTTTAGCTTGCTTTAGAACCTTCTTATGACGTGCACGCGCTTGTACACCACGTTTTACTCTTGCCATTTTCTATCTCTCCTATTAACCGTGACGTAAAAGTTTTTTAACTGACTTAATGTCAGATGCGGCGATCATGCATTTAGCACGAAGATGACGCTTAACTTTAGTACGGCGTTTAGTCAAAATATGACGAAGACCGGCTTGTTTAAATTTATAGCCTGTGGCTGTCGCTTTAAAGCGCTTTGCAGCACCTTTGTTGGTTTTCATTTTAGGCATGTTAATAACTCCGCATTGTTATGCCAAATATAAAGTAAACTAGGCGAGAGTTTCTTAGCGCTTAGCAATTAAGCTAAGATATCGAACTCTGCTTGTAGGCCTTGTTTACCAGCTTAAAGATAATAGCGGTGAGTTAATTATTCCGAAAAACAATTAACTACTTGTCAAACCGGGTATTATCTATTTTTTAGGGGCTAAGACCATCACCATTTGACGCCCTTCCGCTCTACGAGGGAAAAACTCAACTACAGTCAATTCTTCTAAATCGTTTTTAACGCGAGTTAGAATTTCAAGACCAAGTTCTTGGTGGGCCATTTCACGGCCACGGAAACGTAATGTTACCTTGACCTTGTCGCCGCCTTCTAAAAAGCGCTTCAGGTTGCGTAGTTTGACCTGATAATCGCCTTCATCTGTTCCAGGACGGAATTTAATTTCCTTAACCTGTATTTGTTTCTGGTTTTTACGCTGCTCTTTCTGTTCTTTCGCTTTTTCATAGATAAACTTACCGTAATCCATAACGCGACAAACAGGAGGTTTTGCTGTTGGGCTGATTTCTACAAGATCGACACCTGCATCTTCAGCTTGATCCATTGCTTCATCCAATGTGACGATACCACCAGGCTCTCCGTCATATTTAATCAAACGAACTTCATTGCCTGCAATACCTGTGATTAACTCATTTAAACGATGTGCTGGCTCTTTTTGCCCGCCTCGTTGTCCACCTTTAATAGCCATGTTCCTCCAAAGAACGTTGTGACCAAGTAAGCGCTTATAGTTTTAGCTTACTTGGCTTAAATAATAATGTTACGTGTTTTATAATATAAAGTGCTTAGCGACGAGCTTTAACTTCGTCTGATAATTTGGCAACAAAGTCATCAACTGACATTGTACCTAAATCTTCACCACTTCGAGTTCGTACTGCAATTTCGCCAGTTTCCATTTCTTTATCACCGACAACTAACAAATACGGAACACGCTTTAAAGTATGCTCGCGGATTTTAAAGCCTATCTTCTCATTTCTCAAGTCTAGTTTTGCTCTAAATCCATTTTCTTTTAGTTTTTTAACAACTTTTTCACAATATTGCCCTTGTTTGTCGGTAATATTCATCACAGTTGCTTGAATTGGTGATAACCACGTTGGAAATTTGCCGGTGTACTCTTCAATCAAAATTCCGATAAAGCGCTCAAGTGAACCCAAAATTGCACGATGGATCATCACTGGAATGTATCTTTCGTTATCTTCACCAACATAAGTTGCGCCTAAACGCTCTGGTAAAGCAAAATCGAGTTGCACAGTACCACATTGCCAAGCACGTCCCAAACAATCCATTAAAGTAAATTCAATTTTAGGACCGTAAAACGCACCTTCACCTGGTAAGTATTCAAATTTAATATCACTGTCCGTTAATGCTTGCGCTAAACCTGCTTCAGCTTTATCCCAAATTTCATCACTACCAATGCGGTTTTCTGGACGCGTTGAAAGTTTAACAACAATGTCTTCAAAGCCAAATGAGCCATATACGTCGTAAACCATTTCAATACATTTAGTTACTTCCGCTTGTACTTGCTCTTCCATACAGAAGATATGTGCATCATCTTGGGTAAAGCCACGTACACGCATTAAGCCATGTAATGAACCTGATGGCTCATTACGATGACAACAACCAAATTCTGCAATTCTCAGCGGTAAATCACGGTAAGATTTTAACCCTTGGTTAAATATCTGAACATGACCCGGACAGTTCATCGGTTTTATCGCGTATTCACGCTTTTCAGATTCTGTGGTAAACATGCCATCAGCATATTTGTCCCAGTGGCCTGATTTTTCCCAAAGACTTCTATCCATCATCATTGGCGCTTTAACTTCGTCATAATCATATTCGTGCAACTTTTCACGCACAAACTTTTCTAACTCAGTGTAAATCGTCCAACCATCGTTATGCCAAAACACCATACCTGGCGCTTCTTCTTGCCAATGGAATAAATCTAACGTTTTACCAATTTTACGGTGGTCGCGTTTTTCAGCTTCCGCTAAGCGCACGATATAAGCTTTAAGTTGTTTTTTATCAGCCCATGCTGTGCCGTAAACACGTTGCAGCATTTTATTATCTGAATTACCACGCCAATAGGCGCCAGCAACTTTCATCAACTTAAAATGATGACAATGACGCATGCTTGGCACATGAGGACCACGACACATGTCAATGTATTCTTGGTGATGATAAAGCGCGGGTGTATCTGACTTATCAATATTTTCATCAAGAATTTCTAATTTGTATGTTTCACCACGTTCAGTGAAAGCATCGTATGCATCCTGCCACGTACCTGTTTTTTTAATAACTTCATAGCCCGTTCGCGCTAATTCTGTCATACGTTTTTCTAGTTTAACTAAATCGTCTTCGGTGATTGATTCTTCTAAATCAACATCATAATAAAAACCGTTTTCGATTGTTGGACCAATAGCCATCTTGGTATTAGGCCACAATTGCTTAATCGCATGACCTAATAAATGTGCACAAGAATGACGAATAATCTCTAAACCTTCGCTATCTTTGCTGGTAATAAGTTGCAGTGCTGCGTCTTCTTTAATTAATTCACAAGCATCGACTAATTCACCGTTGATGCGACCAGCAATGGTGGCTTTAGCCAGACCTGGGCCGATATCAAGGGCTACATCCATTACAGAAACAGCTTGTTCAAAAGAGCGTTGACTACCATCGGGAAGCGTAATTACAGGCATGTATATTTCCTTTGTTCAGTGGCGACACACACTAAGTGCCGCTTGATTATTATAATAATTTTTATAGTAACATTTTGATTATTAGACAATTAATGGCACTATATAAAGCTAAATTCGATACAATATCGTCTGGCAACTAACACACTCACTTATAAAGCTTATTCAATGTGTTAAACCGAGCACGGAATATAGGGTAATTTACCTTAATTTGCAACGACAAGGCGCGTATATTGAACAAGCAAACTAAAAAAACATCTGCTGCAACTACCTTATGGCTTTTAACTGTTCTTTTCGGCTTATTTTCATTGTCGAGCTTGGCTGCAGAGAACAACTCTCAAAGCAAAGATAAGAGCAAAAATGAGTCTTGGCAAGTATGGCGTCAAGATGCTGAACTCAAGGTCAGTTATCGTACGAGTCAGTATAACGACTTACTTGAAATAAAAGCTCAAGCACAAGTTGCCTCAAGTTTGGCTGGCTTTATGTATTTTCTTGAAGACTTAGCCTTGCTGCCTGTTTGGCTAGATAATGCTGAATCGGCGAAAATCATTAATCAAATAACCGCTAACGAAAATATTTTCATTACCCGCTTCAAAGGGTTATGGCCCGTTTCTGCCCGCGAAATGGTGGTACATTCCCATTACTGGCAAAACGATAATCTATCAGTTGAAATTGCCGTAAAAGATGCCAGTGATAGCATTATTGCCACTAAAAACACTATTCGCATGCAAGTACTGAAAGCACATTGGTTGGTCGTGCCAACAAAAAACAGCCAAATAGCAATAAGTTACCAATTCATTGTTGACCCTAAAGGGAATATTCCACAATGGCTCACCAAACCTATGACCCTCAATGGTATATGGACCACACTCAACAATATACGAGAGCAGCTACCAAACAGCCCTTGGCAACAAAAAAGTCGCGCAGATATCCAAGAATGGCAATAAGCCTTACCGCTATTTTAAATGCTTTAAATACTTAAGCTGAGCTCTGGATAATGAGTGCTTGATATCCAAATCAAGCAAAAGCTTAGGTGGCAAAGTAAATATTATAGCAAGGCGAACATCACTAATAGCTTATCCAGAGTTCAGGCTACTGACAAACGGAGTGTACCTATTTAGTTATAGGTACACTCACATTAACGACAGAGCCGTTTATGGCAACGAGCAAAGCTCTTGCTCTGCTGGATTGTAATGTTCAACTGACAAGCCAAGTAACTGCGGCACGGTGGCTGAAATGATAATCGATGAAAACGTCCCTACTAAAACCCCTGAAAAAAGCGCCATAGCAAAACCCGCTAATGATTCACCAGCAAATATCCATACCGCTAATATTGTTGCTAGTGTGGTTCCTGAGGTGATCAAGGTTCGCACTATGGTCGCTTTTATTGCCAAGTTAACCATGCTCTCAACACTTTGCTGATTATTCCTTTTCATCATTTCACGTATTTTATCGCCGACAATAATAGAGTCATTTAATGAGTAACCAATAATAGCGAGTAAACTGGCCACTATGGTTAAATCAAAAGGTATATCAAACCAAGCAAAAATTCCCAGCACAATAATAACGTCATGACAAAGCGCAATAACTGAACCTGCCGCTAAACGCCATTCAAATCTAAATGAGAGATAAAGCAATATCATGATCACCGAGGTAATAAGTGCTAAGCCACCTTGATTAATTAACTCATCACCAACTTGACTACCAATATAAATTGAATCCAATGGTATAATGGTTAAGGCGCTTTGTTCAGAAAAATCGCTTAGCCATACTTTGCCTTTCAAGCTTAGCTCGTTATCGGCTTGTTGAACGCTCCAGTGACGACCATTTTCAGCAGATTTTAAACTAAAACTATCAGGTAAATATGAACTTAACAGCGCTTCCATATTCTGTTGGGTAAGTGATTCTTCTGTGGTGAATTCCGTTAAGTAGCCACCGGTAAAATCTAAGCCTAAATTAAGCCCCTTACTGAATATGCCCAGCAGAGAAAAAATGACCAGCGCCGTTGCGAAATACAAACTGATAATACGAAATTTACTTAAGGTTTCATGTTGTTTTAAAAGCAGGTTGTTCATAATTTTACTCCAAGTAACTGAGACTTGTTTTCACGGATCACTAAATTAGTTAAAGCTTTTGAGACAAAAACACCGGTAAACATGCTAGTTAAAATACCCAAACATAGAATGATGGCGAAGCCTTTTACTGCCCCATAGCCAATAGCATATAAAATAATTCCGGTGATCATCGTGGTAATGTTAGCGTCTAAAATCGTAGAAAAAGCATTTTTATAGCCACTTTCGATGGCAAAAAGCACTTTACGCCCGCGTTTTAATTCTTCTTTTATCCTTTCAAATATAAGTACGTTAGTATCAACCGCCATACCGACGGTAAGCACTAAGCCCGCAATACCGGGTAAGGTTAATACAGTACCAGGTAGCAACGACATTAACCCTAGTAAGCTAATCAAGTTTAATCCCAAGGCAGCATTGGCGATAAGTCCCAAACTGCGATACCAAATAAACATAAAGACTAAAGTAATACCAATACCTATAGTTAATGCCTTAATACCGTTATCAATATTATCAACACCTAAAGTTGCTTCAATACTGCGTTGTTGCACTATGGTTACCGGTGCAGTTAATGAACCTGCTCGTAACAATAAGGCTAACTCTTGCGCCTCTTGTGGGCTCGACATATTGGTGATGCTAAATTGCGAGCCCAAATGTTGCTGAATAGTGGCAACATTAATCACTTTGCTCTTTTTCACCATCTCATCGTTCGCATTTCGATAAAACTCGGAAAATACCGTTACCATAGGTTTGCCAATATTTTGCTTAGAAAACATCGACATTTTCTTACCACCCACAGCATCTAAAGTGAGATTAACTAAAGGCATACCCATTTCATCTTGACCTGAGCGAGCATTTTTAATGTGGCTACCAGAAAACACCACTTGGCTATTCATTCTAAGTTGACGACCCGATTTATCACGCATTTGCAATATACCAACAGCATTCGAGTGTTGTGCTAGTTGATAAAAATCTAACGACGCTGTAGCACCAATAATTCTTTTCGCTTCTTCTGGATCATGAACACCCGGAAGCTCAATACGGATCCTGTTTTTACCCTGCTTTTGGGTTACCGCTTCGGTAATACCAAGCTCTTCGATACGACCACGCATAGTTTTCAGCGTTTGGCTCATGGTTTCTTGACGAAATTTCGCTTGCTCGGCTGCTGAATAAGCTAAGGTTACTTGGCTATTGCTAATTTTACTTTGTGTTAATTCGGGGTAGCTTTGAGTAATTTTTGTTAATAGTTGCGCAACCGTGTTGTACTTAGTAGCAGAGAAGCTCAAGGTAATTGAGTGGTTATTCGGCTGTGATACGTTACTCAAGCGAATACGATCAGCTATTGCTAGAGACTTAATGTCCAAGGCAATACCTTGCAATTTATCAAACAATGCTCGCTCGGTATCAACATCAAGAACAAATAACACCCCGCCACTTAAATCTAAGCCTAATTTTATTGGCTCACCATGAAACACCTTCAACCAAGCCGGTGCGTTGTTTTCTATCGAACTATCAATGGTATAATTTGCAGAAAATTGCTCTGTTAATAACTTCTCAATAGCCGCTTGATCCGCGCTATTGGCTAATGTAATCGCGGTGCCTGCTGCTGATGCTCTGATCTCATCGATAGCGAGTTTGTGCTTAACTAACAAACGGTTAATATCTTGAGCTGCTATTGGCTCGCTTTGCGCGTTCTTGCTGGTCAAGTGAACGGTTAGCTTATCTGAATATAAATTAGGTAAGGCGCTGATTAGCATAAACAGCAATACGAATATAATGACAATATTTTGCCATTTCACCTTGTTAACAGGTTTGGTATAACGTGAATTCATCATAAAATCTCTACATAAAAATCGGCTGTAAATTGCTATAACGAAATTAACAGCAAGCACAGCAAGTGACTGATAAATAATTATCAGTGTTAAAACATAACTAATTGATTTTTAATGCTCAGAAAATACAGCTTGGTATTTCCATGGCACAAGAGTGGATGAATTAACTGTGGTAGGTTTTACGTGATGAATACAGCAAATTGCCGTCTTTCCAGCCGGAAAGTCGAGACAAATGGCTGCTATGGCTTAATTGTTCGTACCAAGGTGTGATTAATGGCGGATTAGCTAAATTTTTAAATAGCCCTGCCGTGAGCTTAATTTTAAAAAACTCAACAACTAAATAGTATTCAGGGCTACTTTGTATTTCCGTGTTAAACAATGACGCGTTAAAGGTGTTGCTTCTGGGTAAGTTATATAAAACTTCAGGCTCATCAGTGTCTAAGGAATCGGTTTTTTGCGCTATTTGTGACGCAACTTCATGGCTTGAAGAGTTATCATTAGAAAGTTCTACGATCGGCAAAGCACCAGCTGTTTTAGCTAGTATCAATAAAAATAACATGACTGTTAATTTACGCCACATGAACAAAGAACACTCCTTTTAGATAAACAAAGATATAAGGCACTTTATTAGCTTTTCAATAGTTTGAATTAACTTTTTATTTAAGATGAGTTAATTCGGGTGTGGAGTTTGTACTAGCTTCAACTAAAACCCTCGTGACAAACTCACACCGCGCTACGTGCAATAACTATTGAGAACTTTTCAGCATCGAAAGCGCCATCGCCTCGGCCACTTTAATACCGTCGATACCGGCAGACAATATACCTCCGGCGTAACCTGCACCCTCTCCAGCTGGATATAAGCCTTTTGTGTTAACGCTTTCGAAACTTTCTTTATCACGGGTGATGTTGATGGGTGATGAGGTACGGGTTTCAACCGCCGTTAATGTCGCGTCAGCCATAGAAAAGCCTTTTATTTTACGCTCGAATGCCGGCAGTGCCTCACGAATTGCTTCAATGGCATAATCAGGTAACGTTTCACTTAAATCACAATACTTAACGCCCGGCTTGTAAGAAGGCTCAACAGCGCCATGCTCACCACTTTTGCGCCCCGCAAGAAAATCACCGACAAGTTGTACTGGCGCATCATAGTTTTCACCACCGAGTTTGAAAGCCGTTTCTTCTAAACGACGTTGAAACTCAATACCGGCAAGCACATTATCTTTACTGCCATTTTCGTCATAATCTTCCGGCGATATGCCAACAACAATAGCGCTATTAGCATTACGCTCATGGCGTGAATACTGGCTCATACCATTGGTAACTAAGCGTCCTTCTTCAGATGCTGCCGCAACCACCGTGCCACCTGGGCACATACAGAAGCTATAAACAGAACGCCCATTAGTACAATGATGTACCAACTTATAATCCGCAGCGCCTAAAATTGGGTGACCGGCATTTTCACCAAATCGAGCCTCATCAATCACCGATTGTTCGTGTTCAATTCTAAAGCCAACAGAAAACGGCTTAGCTTTAATAAATACACCTTTTTCATGCAACATCGCAAAAGTATCACGCGCACTATGGCCGATAGCTAAAGCAATATGTTTAGTTTTAATAACTTCACCTGTCGCTAAGGTTAAACCTGTCACTTGCATGTTATCGCTATCATCGTCGACTTTTTCAAAATGAATGTCATCCACGCGCTGCTCAAAACGAACTTCGCCGCCAAGGCGGTTAATTTCAGCACGCATTTGCTCAACCATGGTAACCAATTTAAAGGTACCAATATGTGGTTTACTGACATACAAAATTTCAGCTGGCGCACCAGCATCAACAAACTCATGCAATACTTTACGGCTGTAATGTTTAGGATCTTTTACCTGACTATAAAGTTTACCGTCAGAAAAAGTACCTGCTCCGCCTTCACCAAACTGTACATTTGATTCAGTATTAAGGACTTTTTTACGCCAAAAACCGAAAGTGTCTTTGGTGCGTTGACGTACTTCTTTACCACGCTCTAAAATGATCGGTTTGAAGCCCATTTGCGCTAGTAACAAGCCAGCAAATAAACCACAAGGCCCCATACCAATAACTACTGGGCGCTCAGTTAACGTCTCGGGGGCTTGTGCAACAAATTTATAGCGAGTATCGGGACTGGCTTTAATATTTTGATTTTTAGCATGCTCAGCAATCAGTTCAGCATTTTTTGTTGTATCCACATCAAGGGTATACATCAAAATAATATTGCTTTTTTTGCGGGCATCATAACCACGCTTAAAGATTGAAAAACTCGTTAGCTGCTCAGCCGTGATGTTTAATGTTGCAAGAATAGCTTGCTCTAATTCTTCAGGTTGATGATTTAGTGGTAATTTGACGTTAGTTAAACGCAACATATAATGTATCCAAAGCGAGACTAGGGTAAAAATTTGCGCCATTTTACCTGATAGTACTAGCGATACCAAATACTAAACCGACACAATAGAAAAACAATAATTGAATTTGCTAGCAAGCTAGGTATGATCGGCGCTTTTATCGCAGCAGTGCGAATCGATTTAACATACCAACAAGATAAAACGAGCAAAATATAATGGCCTTTGTAGTTACTGATAACTGTATTCAATGCAAGTACACGGATTGTGTCGCGGTTTGCCCAGCGGATGCTTTTCATCAAGGACCAAACTTTTTAGTTATTAATCCTGAGTCATGCATTGATTGCGACCTATGCCCGGTTGAATGCCCTGCTGAAGCTATTTATCAAGAAGATGAAGTGCCAGAAAACCAAAAAGACTTTATCGAGCTTAACGCTGAATTGGCGAAAGTATGGCCTGTGATCACCGACGTTATTCCTGCGCCAGCAGATGCCGAACAATGGGATGGAGTAGCAAATAAAATTAACCACCTGATCACTGATCTCGATTAATTTTAGCCCGCAAGTAAAAGTACAACAATAAAAACTCTCTAGCTAAGTTAATTGCTTTATTCAGCAAAACAGCTGTGCTTCTCACCAAGCTTTATTGGCTAAAATTCGCACTTTCTTTAAAAATGTTCATACTAAAAGTACGATTCATCGAGTGAGTATTAGGAGGCAACATGCCCCATAAACTTAAAGAGCAACGTATTGAATGTCCCAATTGCGGTCACCATATTCGTGTCAGTTTAGACCCTAGCGAAGGCGATCAAGATTACTATGATGAATGTCCAGCCTGCTGTATGGAAATACATTTGAATTTACATGTTGATGAATACAATCAAAAAATTCAGCTGGCGGTTGCCAGTGATGATGAGCAAGTTTTTTAACTAGCTTACTTGCCTCACCATTTAATAGCGCATTGATATTAACCTGTAGCAAAAATTGTTCATGTTAGCGTAAATTCATTCGCTCAAGAGTTTGAACTATAGTCATGGTTTGCTGATCAAATTCGATATTAACTTTATCGCCAACAAGCACATGTTGTAAATTGGTGCGAGATAAGGTCTCAGGGATCAAATGTACCGAAAAACCCCCATCAACATCTACGCCAAGGGTTAAACTAATACCATTGATGCTGATAAAACCTTTAGCAAAAATATATTTTTGATATTCCGGCGCTAAACTAAAGCTCAGTGTGCAGTTGTCCTTGCTATCAATTCTATTGATAACAACAGCTTGAGTATGAACATGACCGCTGAGCATATGCCCACCAATTTCATCGCCAATTTTCAGCGACCGTTCAACATTAACTTGCGTACCTAAGGTAATATCTGCCAAATTAGATACCCGTAATGTTTCATCGATAACATCAAAACTTATGTAGCTTTTATCTGCAGTCAAATGACCAAATTCTACCGCGGTTAAGCAAACACCATTAATAGCAACGCTAGCCCCTATTTCAAGATGTTCAATCAAACGATTTTCCAAAGAAACCTTTAACCTTATCGCATTATTTTTACTAATTATCGCAATTACTTCAGCTTGTGATTGCACTATACCTGTAAACATATATCATCCAGATAAATAACTTTATTTTTTGCTATCTTAGCAAGAAAAACCTAATGATATAATTGCCTTGATGAACATTAACCGCTTTTTTTCCAATAGTAAAAACCTGATGAAATTGGCTTATCCAATTTTAATTGCTCAATTGATCCAAAACTTAATGGGCTTTGCCGATACCGTTATGGCTGGCCGAGTTAGCGCTACTGATATGGCAGCCGTTGCGGTGGCGAGTAGTGTTTGGTTGCCGCTGATTTTAACTATTTCTGGTTTGGTCATGGCATTGGCAAGTATTATTTCACAATTATCTGGCGCTAAACAATTTGATGACGTGGCAAAAAGCAGCTACCAAACCGCTTGGATAGCAGTATTTTTTTCTATCATTGTTATCATAGCCTATTACATTGCTACACCATTATTAATCAACTCAATCTCATTAGAGCCAGCATTAAAACAGTTAATGTTCGATTACTTAGGCTACATTGTTTGGGGTGGCCCGGGATATTGTCTTTATTTAGTATTACGTAATTACTCTGAGGGTTTATCTTTTACCCGCCCTACCATGATCATCAGTATTTTAGGTTTACTGATTAACATCCCTGCCAACTATATATTTATTTATGGTGAATTTGGTATGCCTGCCCTGGGTGGTGCCGGTTGTGGTATTGCCACAGCCATTGTTTATTGGGTAATGTTTTTTGGCATGTTGGCTTATGCTTATTATTCAAAACATTTAAAACATGCACCACTATTTAAAAAGTTCTATTGGCCTGACTGGTCTGAAATGAAAGTTATCATGGCACTGGGTATGCCAATCGCATTTTCATTACTGTTTGAAGTCAGCTTATTTGCCGTAGTGGCAATAATATTAGCGCCATTTGGTGCGAATGTAGTAGCAAGCCATCAAATAGCGATTAACTTCTCTGGGCTCGTGTTCATGGTGCCATTAAGTTTAGCGATGGCAGTCACTATTAAAGTGGGCTTTGAAGTTGGTAATAAAAATTTAGAAAATGCCAAAGAGCTTTGTCGCTATTCAGTCATATTAGGATTAATTATTGCTGTTGCAACAGCTGCGCTAACATTATTGTTTAGTACACAAATCGCCGCTATTTACACCACGGACATTGAAGTACTTGAGCTTGCTGCTAGCCTGATGTTTTTAGCCGCCCTATTTCAATTTTCAGATGCAATACAAGTTATTTCAGCTGGCGCATTACGTGGTTATAAAGACACAAAATCAATTTTATATATTACCTTTTTCTCGTATTGGATTGTCGGTTTGTCATTTGGGTTGATATTAGGACTTACAGACTGGATAGTACCAGCAACGGGTCCTTATGGTTTTTGGGTTGGTTTTATATCAGGCTTAACCGTGGCAGCGGTATTATTAGCTTGGCGTTTAAAAATAGTACAACAGCGCCTCGATCAACAAGTTGCCTTGGAGCACACCACGCAATAACTGATGTATTCAGCCTGAATTGATAATATTTATTAGCCTATTCGCAGTTTAAATGAACAACCGCCACGACAACTGCTGAATTAATCAGCAGTTGCATCTAATTTTAAATAAAATCGCTTGCACTTAATAAAACAGATCGCTAACATAGCGCCTCGTTGAGTTGCTCAACGTTTGTAGTAAAAATGCTCGCTTAGCTCAGTTGGTTAGAGTACTTGCATGACATGCAAGGTGTCACTGGTTCGAGTCCAGTAGCGAGCACCATATTCGGGTTTAATAACCCAAAAAAAACCCGAAAAGCCTTTATTAAAAGTTTCTCGGGTTTTTTTACGTCTGAAATTTATCTTAAAAGTGTTTAATCACTTGCTAGTATTCCCAATTAAAATTTTAATAACAGTAGGTTAATAAATGCATACATTATCTCAGTTAAAGTCTGGAGAACTAGCAGGTATCACACGTTTAAAGATATCTGAAAATTTAACCTGCTTCCCGGTAGAGATTTTGTCATTAGCTGATAGCTTAGAAATTCTAGACTTATCAGATAACCAATTAACCGCGCTACCAAACGAACTTGTTAAGCTAAAAAAGCTGAAAATAATTTTCGCCTCAAATAACCTTTTTACTGCCCTGCCAGAAGCATTAGGTGGTTGTGAAAGTTTAGAAATGATCGGCTTTAAATCCAACCAAATTCATCAGGTTTCTGCTCGTTCGCTACCCGCTAAGCTACGCTGGTTGATATTAACTGATAACTGTATTGAAACCTTGCCTGACAGTTTAGGTGAGCGCCCAAGGCTACAAAAGCTGGCATTAGCGGGTAACAGATTAACGAAATTACCGTTAACTTTAGCGCAGTCACATAACCTTGAACTCGTTCGTATTTCAGCAAACAAGTTAACCCAATGTCCAAGCCAGTTACTTAACTTACCTAAACTTGCTTGGTTTGCTTTTTCCGGCAACCCATTCAGCCACACTGAACTTAACATCGCATCAGTGCCAACATTACCGGCATCAAGTTTTACATTACACGAAGTGTTAGGACAAGGTGCTTCTGGCATTATTTCAAAGGCAACTTGGACTGAAAACCAAGCAGTATTCCCCAATGAAGTGGCCGTAAAGGTTTTTAAGGGTTCAGTAACCAGTGACGGTTACCCAAAAGACGAGTTACAAGCATGTTTAAAGGCCGGTAGACATAAGAATATCGTCAATTCTTTAGCACAAGTTAATGACAACGGTTATCTAGCCTTAATTATGTCTTTAATACCTGAGCACTTTAAAAACTTAGGTTTACCACCAACTTTCGCCACTTGTACACGTGATACTTTCCCGACAGAATTAACCTTAAGCATTGTCGACATTGATAAAATAATCACGCAAATGCAAGATGTATTCGAGCACTTACATGCCAACCAAGTATGTCATGGCGACTTATACGCACATAACACGTTGTTTGATAACAATGCTAATATCATCTTTGGCGACTTTGGTGCGGCAACTATGTACCACATGCTAGATAGCGGCCAACAAACGTTAATTAAAAATATTGAGCGTAGAGCATTAAATTACTTTATTGAAGACTTATTAAGCATTTGCCATCACCAGGATAAACAAAGTCCAATGTTTAAAGCCATTAAACAAAAAATTAGTAGCGACAATGCAGAATAAATCACACAACAGCCTTGTGAACTCGTCGGTATGGCTAATTTAACAAGGTTAATATCGAAATTACTAATGAGTTATCATCAACGCTTGTTATAATGCCATGACGCAAATTTTATAGAAGACACTATGAACTACATCTCAATTGACGAATTAAAAAACGCTTGGATATTCAAGCATAAAAGCCTACCGGTTAAGGTCGGCGATAAGCACATGATAAAGCCTATGACGGCTAATCGCGCAAAAATGCTTTGGGATGCCAATATTAGTAAACAGGTTGATCACCCTGATTTCTTTAAAAAAGGTGACTGGCCAGAAAATGGTAAAAACTGGATCGACAATGGCAAATGGGAAAGCATTTGGGATAGTGAAGAAAGCGCGTTGCCTGAGCAAATATTAAGCCATTTAACGTGGGACAATAACACTGTGGTCTATTATTGTAGTGCCCGTGATAACGTTATCGAAACAACATGGGCAGTGTTTAAACGTTGCTGGAAAAACTTTTTATTTATGGATGACGGTGCCATCTTGATTGCTAAAAAACGCAAAGAGACCGCACAATTTCTTTCAACTGGTTATTTTAAGGTCGGTTACAAACCCTTATAGTTCAGTATAAAGCTTGATAGCGACAGCTTTATTGAAAACTCAATAACAGTGGCACGTGATATACACCACGTTCGTAAAAAGGTCAGATATGTCTAACTCTATGCCATTAGAAAAAATATTTATTGTTATGGCCATTATCCTAGGCTTAGGTTCAACTGTTGATTTAGCTTATGCTTTAGTCAGCGCAGATGTAGAATTAGTTGAGTTTTTACGTTGCGTATTAAATATCATTATTGCTGTTTTTTTATATCGATATTTTAAGAAAAAACACCAAGCTAAAATGGCATTAGCTGCGAAAAATCAGCAAAATGTGATGAATTAGCCTATCAATTGTAGCATGACATAATTAACTAAATAGTTACCAGCGACTCGCTTTGACAATTTACCTGCAACCATAGTCATAGCGTCAGTATTTGATAGTGAGTAATGATTAAGTTAGTTATCTCGCAGAGCAGTCGTTCATCACTCATCGTACCTTGAGGATAGTAGTATACTCAGTGTCACTGACTCGTATCTAACGCATTATGGTTATATGCTTTAGCTATCAATTTTTCTGACGATAACCAATCAACCCAACCTGACAAGCAAGCGCTTGCAGCACATTCAAGTAAGCTATTTTTGAACTTTTAGACATAAGCTTTTAACTTTGAGCTTAATGGAGTAATTATTAAATGATAGATGTTTTGGCTGTTTTTATTACTTTTTTTGCCGTTATAGACCCAATAGGCACTGTGCCAGTATTCATCGCGGTGACCGACCAATATGACCAAAAAACAAAACGCCGTATTGCGTTGCTCTCCACCATTATTTCTATGTGCGTATTATTATTTTTTGTTGTGGTTGGGGAGTTCGTCCTCAAAGCGCTGTCAATTCCGTTGCCTGCCTTTCAAATATCAGGTGGCATCATATTATTTCTTTTTGCATTAAATATGATCTTTGGTGACAGTAAACCTGAAGAAGAAATAAGATTATTAGATCAATCACATAAAGATACTGCGGTTTTTCCACTGGCGGTGCCATCAATTGCAAGCCCTGGTGCGATGTTAGCAGCAGTATTATTAACTAAAAATTCGGTATACAGCGTTTGGGAGCAAATACAAACAGCCACCGTCATGCTGTCAGTATTAGTCATAACGTATCTCTTAATGCTGTTAGCCGGCGCCATTAATAAAATTATAGGTAGCAGTGGCGCAAGTGTCATCAGCCGAGTAATGGGGTTAATACTTGCCTCTGTTGCAACCACAAATATTTTGCTAGGTTTTAGCGAGTATTATAGTGTTCAATAAATACAACTAACGCATACCTTACTCAAACGCCCTTCTTTTTTATTGAAGGGTGAAGAGCGCCCCAGCAAAGCTCACTAGCCCTAAAACACCACCGACAATTTGGCACCAGTAAAAGCTTGATTCTCAGCTTTCCAATATTCACCATCAATTTGCCTTAAACGAGTAAACGCTTCAATTTGTAGATGATCAAACTTAACGCCGGCACCGATACCAACATAGCCATCAATATTATTAGCTTCGTCATATCGACGTCTATTACTAACAACAAAATCATTTTTTTGATCCGACGAATAAATACGGTATTCATCATCTTCATTGCGATCATTAAGCGCTAACTCGCCTAAATCAAAGCCAACTTCTGCATAAGCGAACACATCTGAAAAGTAGCCTAGTTTCAAGCCTGCCTCCCAAGCAAAATAATCATGTTTAACGTTATCTCGGTCTGTAACATCGCCATGTCCAATAGAAGTTAACACTGAAGCACCAAAGTTAGAATTACGATGAGTAAACCACATTTCAGCACCAATACCGGAAATGTTATTACCGTCATTGACTTCATTTTTAATGAAAAAACCAAACCTAGGGCTTTCGTATGCATTAGCATTAAATATGGAAAGAAATTGCAGTATAAAAAACGCAATAAATAATAAAGCAAACCTCTCTTTGCTTCTTGTTGTGCTCTGCTGACAGTAATTTTGCGTTAATATCGACATTTTAGTGCTATTTCCTGAACATTATCAATGCCGTAAGCTTAAGTAAAATAGCTGTTTAATTCAGTAGCCAAACTGTCAGTTAAAGCATAATAAGTGTCAGAAAATGTAAGAAGTAATATAGCAAATCAGCATTGTATAGTAAGTGTTATATAGCAGGAATAACCATGATGCACATACCACTACATTGAACTTGTACTGTGTAACCAGCGTTATAGCGAAAAGTAATACGAACAGTCTGCCATTGAAGATAACGTCTAAAAAGCCAAACAAGTATCAATATATTTTCGCTATCCTGTATAAGTCCAATACTTATCAGCTTATACAGCTGTTATGTAAGGTGAAAAGTCATTCATAAATGCGTAGTATTAAATAGCCTACAATCCCCCAAAATAACAGTGTAATGGCTCTGTAGGCTGACAAGTTACACATCAATCAATAAAGCTGTTGATTAAGGCTTAAGCTTGTTCTTTAATCGCTTCGGCGCTAGGTATTTTAATTGCTTCAATATTTGGCTGCGCACCCGGTTATTCAGTCGCACCTTCTCTCGAGCCTTCACTCGACTCTTCACTGGATAATAACACCGCAAACCATCGGCCTTCTGCAGAGCTTTCTAAAGCAATTTTAATGATCATGGTAAGTGGTACTGACAATAACATACCAACAGTTCCCAGCAGCCATCCCCAAAAGATTAATGAAATAAACACCACTAATGTTGAAAGCCCGAGGCCGCGTCCTAAATAACGCGGTTCAACCACATTACCCATAACCGTATTTATCGTTAAATAACCTAAGCCAATAAAACCTGCTGCCGCAGGCCCTAATTGTAAAACAGCTAACGACATTGCCGGTACAGCAGCAATTATCGAACCGATATTTGGAATATAATTAAGTAAAAAAGCGAGTACGCCCCATAAAAGATAAAAATCTAAGCCAAAAGCCCACAGCATTACCGATACACAAACACCGGTGGCAATACTAACAAGGGTTTTAATCGCAAGGTAATTATTAACTGACGCTAAAAACTCATCAATCTGTTTAATACGAGCTTGCGGATCGTCCAAGGCTAAATGCAATTTATGCGACACTGTTGATGCTTCAAACAACATAAAAATTACAGTAATAATAATTAAAAATAAATTTGCCATTACACCGCCCAAGCCACTGAGCATATTAGCAGCTAAGCCCATTGCCGCGCCGGGATCAAAATACTCAATAAGTAACTCATGCGAAATAACAATATTATAGCGATCAAGCTGCTGAGTCAGCCAAATAAATTGCTCTTGCAGTTGCTCTCGATAGGCGGGAATTAATTCCGACAACTCATTTAATGAATTACCAACAAGACCTGCAAGTGACAAGGCAATAGAGACAAAAAGAACAATAACAAATATAACCGCTATCGGTTTTGGAATTTTGTAGTCAGCAGCTTTTGTCACCAAAGGGTTACAAATAATGGCGATAAATGCCGATAATAAAAATGGCACTAATAATGTTGCTGCAACCTTAATACCTGCCAATACGACAAATAATGCCGCGGTAACCAATAAAAATTTAACCGCGCCGCCAGCCTTTCCTTGTAAAGCCATTTAATAAACCCTGCATGTTGTTTAATTTGATAGTAAGTTATTAAAACTATACGCGATTATGTGACCATCAAGCCAGTATTTATTCAACCGCGTATCGTTATTTCTTGTTAATTGACAATTACATTGTTCGTCTGATCAAGGTCACGCTCGATAAATTAAGTAAGCGCCAACAACTCAGCATACCAATACTACCAACAAAAAACGCTCCAGCTCCAATGCCAACAAGCCAATATTGAAAATGGAAACTGCCTGGCATATTAAAAACTTGGCTTTGTAAAATATATACCGCTATTTCCATACCGACACTGGCCATTAAGCCCGCGATAGCCCCTAAGGCAACAAACTCATATAACACACTATTACGCAGTAATTTCCCACTAGCGCCTAAGGTTCTTAAAATGGCAAGTTCTCGCTCTCTTTCTTCCATACTGGCTTGTACTTGAGCAATTAACACCAAACTTCCGGCAAGCACTACTAAGATAAGAATTAGCTGAATAGCGACAGAAACTTGCTCAATGATATTATTGAGCTGCGCCATAATAGCGGCAAAATCCATTAAGGTAATGGTAGGAAAATCAGCCATAAAGCGATAAACCATATCTCGGTCTTGCGCCGATATTGACCAAGCTGAAATTGAAGTTGTCGGAAATTTATCAAGTACACTTTGATTAAATACCATAATGAAATTTAATTGTCGGCTTTGCCAGTTTACTTCTCGGATACTGGTTACTGGCACCGTAAATTCGTCAGAGCCTAAGGTAAAGGTTAAGTTATCTCCTAACTTTATCTCTAAACGTTCAGCGATATTACTTTCAATCGATACTTGTGGTTTATCATCACCAACTTGCCACCACTGCCCGGCAATAATTTCATTTTCTTCAGGTAATTCAGTACGCCAAGTTAAACCAAGCTCGCGGCCCATACCTTGCCTACTTTTTTGTTGCTCAGTTTTCTTAGCCGCTTGTTTTTCCTTGTCGGCAGGTGTGGCGTCATTTGCTGCTTGCTCATCTGGCTTATCTTCATCAACCGTCTTAATACCGTTTATTGCAGATAAGCGACCACGGTAAACATGATAAAAACCTTGATTAGCAATATCGTGCTCTGCAACAAATTGTTTTAATGGGTCTATTTGCGCTTCACTGATGTTAATTAAATAATGGTTTGGCGTGCCTTCAGGAAATTGCTGCTCCCATTCTGACAAAATTGAGCTTTTCATCACGGTAATAAGTAGCAATAATTTAATAGCAATCGTAAAACTGACTAATTGCACACTGTTTTCACTGGCACGTCGCTTTAAGTTAGCCAAGGCTAAATGCCATGACTTACCTGCTTTAGTACCCACACTTCTCCCTGCGCTCATTAAGCCGCGACCAAACATCAACAAAATAAACGACACCACAACACCGCCAAGTAGCAATGCTGCGCTCATCACCAGATCTTGGCTAAAAATATATAACAGTAAAAATAACGCAAGCAAAGGCGGTAATTGATGCCAGCCAAATCGTGCCACTTTATTTTGGCTAAAACCACGAATGACATTTAATGGCGAGCTTTGCACTAAGCTCATAATAGGATGAATGGCAAAGGCAATTGCACATAATAAACCAGTAAATATCGCGGTTAAGAATGGCACAAAGGTCAAAGGCGCATCAGCTAATGACAAATAACTTGCAATGGCATTAACTCCTAATAATAACAAGCCATAGCCAACCAATAAGCCGGTAGCAATACTTAAACAACTCAGTAAGGTCCAATGTAAACAATAGAGCTTTCTAACATGCGAAATTGACGCACCCAATGCTTTAAATATCGACACCGTAGACTGATGTCGCTGCCCATAACGACGACTGGCAACTGCCACAGCAACGGCCGCTAAAACAATACCCAACATACTGGCTAACGATAAAAACTTTTCGGCTGTGTCTAATATTCTCGATAATCTATTTTGTGCGGCTTTGGCATCATACCAGCGTTGCGATTCATTAATTTGCGGTTTTATCCATGCTTCAAAGGTTTCAATAGCTTGGTTTTCACCGGCAAATAAATATTTATAGGTAATACGACTACCGGGCTGAATTAGCTCGGTTTTTGGCATATCGGCAATATTTAAAATCACCGTTGGACCTGCGATAAAGGCACGATATGAACGATCAGGAATATCAGTAACAATACCCGCAATGGTTAATGGCGCTAAGCCAATTTCAATGCTGTCACCAATTTTGACATCTAAACGACTTAACACACTTGGCTCAACCCACACTGTGCCTACTTGGGGTGCACTTGCAATAACGCTTTCAGCTTGTGTTGATGAGGTTTTTACTCTTAACTCGCCACGTAATGGATAACTATCCGACACCGCATCAAGTTCACTCAGTAGCATATTATCGCCGGCGAATGCCATTGACTCTGTTTCTATTTTTTTTGCAGACTTCAGCGCTAATGACTGACTTTTCTCAATAATGCTTGGATCGACTTCTGACGACATTCTTAAGACGCGATCGGCACCAATGGTGTTAGTGCTATTGGCAACAATGGCGTGTTTAATTTGCCCAGAAAAACCCGTTAGTGAAAATACCGTGGCAACAGCAAGTACAATAGCCAGAAAAATAATTGTTAATTCGCCACGACGAAGTTCATGATGCAATAAACGTAATGACTGAACAAACCACATAGATGATGCTTTAGGGGTAAGGTTACTCATAAATTATCCTACTTGTGGCGCTGACATTTCAGTTTTATTGTCATGCTCAGGAGTGGAAAACTCGAGCTTCTCGGTCAGCACCCCGCTGTCCATTTCAACTTGTCGCTGACAACGAGCAGCTAACTTAGCATCATGAGTAACTAGCACTAAGGTTGTGCCTTCTTTAGCATTTAAGTCAAAAATTAAGTCTGTAATATGCTGTCCGGTCTTACTATCTAGGTTTCCTGTTGGCTCATCAGCAAATAAAATATCTGGTTTAGAGATAAATGCCCGTGCTATTGCCACACGCTGCTGCTCACCGCCAGAAAGCTGAGAGGGGTAATGATCCAAGCGATCAGCTAACCCCACTTGAGCAAGTAAAGCTTCTCCGCGTGCTTGCGCATCAGGCAAGTTAGCCAACTCTGCGGGCAACATCACATTTTCAAGTGCGGTTAAACTGTTAATTAATAAAAACTGCTGAAAAATAAAACCAACATGTTGTGCCCTTACTTGGCTACGTTGCTCTTCATTAAACTGGTGTAATGGCTTGTTTTTAAGATACACTTGTCCAGAGCTTGGTAAATCCAAGCCAGCTAAAATTGATAATAACGTTGTTTTACCTGAACCAGACGAACCCACAATAGCAAGTGATTCCCCCGCAGTTACCGTTAAATTAAGTGGCTGAAGTAAAGCGAGGGTTTTATCTTCAACTTGCACTGATTTTGTTAGGTTATTTACGCTTAAAATACTCTCGGAAGTTACATGCATGAAAAATTATCCACTTTTAATATTATTTATTAGCTTATTTTTTGTCACTGCAGCTAACGCAGCTGCGAAAGATACAAAAACCAATACGGTTGATAACGACATTAGTATCAACTCAGTCACCAAAATTTTACTGTTAGGTGATAGTATCAGCGCAAGTTATGGGATGAAACCCAAACAAGGCTGGGTTCATTTGCTCAATCAAAAGCTTATCGAACAACAGCAACCATACACAATAATAAATGCTAGCGTTAGTGGTGAAACCACGAGTGGCGGATTATCTCGCCTGTCAGGCATTTTAGCGAATGAGAATGTTGATCATTTACTGATAGAGCTAGGTGGAAATGACGGTTTGCGGGGCTACTCACCCAAGCTTATCAAAAATAATTTGTTACAAATGGTGCAGTTAGCACAAAGTAAAAACATCAACGTTTCAATGATTAAAATCAAAATAACGCCAAACTATGGCCCTAGATATAATAAAATGTTTGAACAAGTATTCGAAGATGTAGCAAAATCTAGCAATATCAAATTATTACCTTTTTTTATGGAAGCGGTTGCGATGGATAAAAACCTGATGCAAGCAGACGGCATTCATCCAAATGCACAAGCACAACCAATAATAGCTGACTATGTTGAGCAACAGCTCAAAACACTCATGACAACGGAGCATTAACGTAACATGGAATTTACTTGGATTGGCTTTGCTTTTATATGTGGTTTATTAACTAAGCTTATTTCTTTACCACCTTCAATTGGCTACTTGGCCGCAGGGTTTATATTAAATTTTTTGGGTTACCAAGCTGATAGCATGATCACAGTGCTAGCTGATATTGGCATTACATTAATGCTATTTACCATTGGCTTAAAACTCAATGTTAAAGACTTAATTAAACCTGAAGTTTGGTTTGGTAGTTTAAGCCATACTATTTTCTGGCTTTTGTTTGGCTTAATCATAGTAAAGGCCATTGCACTGGCTGCTATTCCACTTTTCAGTGATCTCGACATCGTCACCTCTGCTTTAATTGTTTTTGCTTTAAGCTTCAGCAGCACAGTATGCGTGGTCAAATTGATGGAAGATCATGGAGAAATGCGCACTCGCCACGGTAAGTTAGCAATAGGAATACTGGTAATGCAAGATATTATTGCCGTGGTATTTTTAGTATTAGCCACTGGTAAAGTGCCAAGCCCATGGGCGGCATTGTTGTTACTTTTCATTCCACTAAAACCTTATATTAATAAAGGCATTGATAAAGCCGGGCATGGTGAATTAATACCATTAATGGGCTTTTTTATTGCTTTTGGTGCTTATGAGTTATTTGAACTTATGAAAATTAAAGGTGACTTTGGTGCCCTTTTAGCCGGTATGTACTTAGCATCGCACCTTAAAGCCAGTGAAATAACAAAATCATTACTCAGCTTCAAAGACTTGTTCTTAATTGGCTTTTTTCTCTCAATAGGTTTTACTGCGCTACCAACGATGGAAATGCTAGCCATAGCATCCGTACTAACACTCTTGTTGCCGGTTAAATTTTTGCTGTTTTTCTTTATTTTAGTCAAGTTGAAACTACGTGGTAGAACAGCATTTTTGTCTGCTTTAGCGTTAAGTAATTTTAGTGAGTTTGGCCTGATAGTAGCCGCTCTCAGTAACAAATCAGGTTGGTTGTCTCCAGAGTGGCTAGTCATACTGTCATTAGCCGTTTCATTATCATTTATATTAACAAATATTTTGTATAACTTTGCTCATGATTACTTTGCTAGAAACAAAGATAAATTCAAACGCTTTGAAAGTAACAAACGCTTACAAGAAGACAACTTTGTTCAGCCTTGTGAAGCCCCCATTGCCATTATTGGTATGGGTCGAGTCGGCATGGGTGCTTATAAAGCGTTAAATGCTCAAATTGGCAATCAAGTTTGGGGGCTAGATACTGACAAAGACAAAGTCCAATGGTTGAACGAAAAAGGCATTCAAGCCTATTTGGGAGATGCTGAAGACGCTGATTTTTGGGAAAGTATTGACCTGAGCAAAATTGAACTAACACTTTTAGCTTTGCCTTCGGTTCAAGATATTATGAATATCACTGCACAAATTAAGCGCACTAATTACCGTGGAAAAATTGCTGCCATAGCGAGATACGATGATGAACGGATAGCGTTAGAGGAATTTGGTGTCGACAAAGTATTCAACTTTTACAACGAAGCTGGTGTTGGTTTTGCAGAAGAAAGTCTTGGCTTAATTAAGCCGGTACAAGTACTAGAAACCAATTAAACAGCTTGATGAGCCGTGGGCGATTATTGTCCTTTAAACAATGGCCAATCATGAAACGAACTGTATTCATGCATCACTAAATATATCAAGTGAAACCATTAAAAGTTGCCCACCCAAAAAGCGTGGGCTAGTCGCTTGCCATTTATGGTCAGCAATATTTTTATCATACAATGGAGTGTCTCTGTGGTGATTAAAAAGTTATTCGTTAGTTTGTATTTTGGCGTGTGTGTATGTAGTGCTACAACGCAAAAAATTGATTTTGATGAAATTTTACAGTGTCACAATAACGCTAAAGCTCCAGGGATGGCTGTCAGATTAGAGCAGTCAGGTAAACACATTTACAGTGGGGCTATTGGTGTAGCGAATATCGAAACAATGAAAGCTCTTCATGTCGACGATATCTTTCAAATAGGCTCTGTTACGAAAACGTTTACAGCTGCCGCTATCTTGAAACTATCAGAAAAAAACAAACTATCGCTACAAGACACGTTAGGTAAGTTTATTCCTGATATTAACCCAGAATATAAATACTTAACGATTGATAGAGTTTTAAGCCATACCTCTGGTCTACCTGATTACTTAGGAGACCCTGCAGTAAGTAAAATTTATGATAAATATGCTTCGATTGATCAAGTTATTCAAAGCATTAGTAAGCAGCCTCTTAACTCTAAGCCCGGCAAGAAATATAGTTACTCAAACTTGGGCTACGTTTTATTAGGTAAAATTATTGAAGTTTCTTCTGGTGTTCCTTATGACCAGTTCATGCTTAATACATTTTTTAAACCGTTAAACATGGCTAATACCTTTGTAATAACAGCTGGAACATCTGCTGGAGAAGTCAACGGCTACACGAGTAGCCGTAATGAACCTCAAAAGTACCTGCCTGCTGCAGAGTCAACTCAACGACAGTGGAATGTTGATCGTAGTTGGATCTATTCTGCGGGCGCTATTGCTTCTACGCTTGCTGATATGAGCCTTTGGCAAAACGCATTAAAATCAGGCAATATTATTTCAAAAGAAAGCTACAAGCTAATGACTACCAGCGCTAAATTGAACAATAAAGAGTCGATAAACTATGGATATGGCTTAGATATATACCCAATAACTGGATTAGACAGCGTTAGCCATCAAGGACAGGTTCCTGGATTTTTTGCTTGGCATGTTTATTTTCCAAATGAAGGCTTAACTGCTACAGCATTTACTAACATCGATAGTAAGCATCCAGGTCCCGCTTTGTTGGATATGATTGCGCTGCAGTTAAATCTATCCCCTAAACCAGTACTAGATAGAGAAAAAATTAAGCATATGGCCGCAAGGTTAGTGGGCAGTTATCGCTCTCCCGACGCTAAGATTTTAAATATTTTATTCGAAGATGACACTCTTTATTCTCAATATAAAGGTGAGAATAAACGAAAACTCATCGCACGAGAAAACAACTCGTATTCTTATCAATGTACTGAAAACTATTTTCAGCTTAGGGAAAATAACGGAAAAAATGAAATTGTTCCCGTATATTTATATCAAGGTGAGCAAGAAGCGTTGATTAAATTGTAAATATAATCAATGGAAAACAATTGGTCGCTTAAAATCTTAAAATGGTGTTATGCTTACTGCGATATGGGGCACTTGTCACCAATAAAGGATTATAAAATGATTAAACTACTATTTATATTTTTGACATTATTTACCTCAAATGTTTTCGCCAACAATGACTACAGCTCAGATGTTGCTAACGACATTCAATCAATTTATTGGCTGAACAAAAATACAGACGGCGCAATTGTCTATGCAAAACATCATGGCTTTGTTCAGTTAAGAAACTTTATTGATACTGCCCTCCTTACAAGCAACCAAGTTATACCCAAACCACTTGAAAATACAGGTAGTAAATTTAATCATAAACAGGCAGAGCAACTGTTATTAATGTTACCTGCTGCCAAAAAATGGTTGGTTGTTTACTTTACAAAAGATCAAATATCATTTGATGGACAAACCTACTCTGTTGATCCAAACCTTATGAAAGAAATGACTACGATGAATCATTATCGTATAAACAAAGGTGATTTAATATCTAGTCAGTTGTTGGATATAGCTAAAAAGTCATTTGGCTTGTCATAATTTAAAGCTAAGAGTTTAAACCTAAGAATTTAAACCTAAAACTCATGCTTAAAAACTTACCCCTATAAATTTGCACCAACGAGTGCTAAACAATTGGCTAGCGTTCGTTGTTCACCATTTCAGCCACCAACTTGTCGCCGCCAGTAGGCGTTCTATGTAAAGGATAATTATGCTCAAGCGAATAGCGTTAAGCTCAATGTTTATAGCCGCAATTTTTTCCACTAAAGCGCAAAGTGATGAATGTAATTTTACAGGTATTTGGACACACTCAGCTAAACCTGCAAAACTTTTTGTTGATGTATCTAAAGGTGGAGTCTGGGTTTATTCTCACGATTTAAACCCAGACGCTATTGGCTTAGTGGTATTAAAAAGCCTCCAAATAGGCGCACCGAAAGCTTCTTGGCATGCAAAAATGTACAGTGCAGCCGAAGATGCATTTGTCGCTGTTCAAATAACTTCAAACAGCTGTGATCAGCTAAGTGTTGGCTATCAAGGCGAAGAAGTATTAGCGCTAGTGAGGTGAGTTAACAGATAACAACGGTGCAAGCGCGACAATTTACAGTGGCTTGCTTAAAATAGTGTTATACGGTTTATAAGAGTGTTCTCAATGCGTGCTTTTCTTCTTTTTATTGGTTGGTCATCATTTTTTAGCAGTTTTGTCGATGGAGCGCTGCGCTTTTATGCTTTATGGGTTATTAGTAGCTCAGATATAATTAATTTTTATCTTTCATTAGATGCTTTTCTAAAGCAATACGTAGAGTTTATATATTGGGTTAAGCAAGTGGCATTTTTAGTTATGCCAAAAAGCATAGCAGTATGGCTATTTGGTGTTCCGGCTTTGATTTATTTTCCCGTTAGAATATTAATGAGTATTGCTATTGGTTGGTGGGCATTGAAAAAAGTCGAATCGATAGATGCTCAACGTCAAATCGCGTAACGAATCACTCCAAAAGGCTAAAAGCGAACCGTTCACTCTCCCCTGCTTAAGTTGTTCCAGAACACTATTTGCCCGTATTCATTGCCGGTGAGCATGGTGCTGCAGGCAGTGTTAACCTCGCATTATTTAACGATGTTTTTTTGATGAAATAGTCATGAGTAAACTAACACCTGAACAAGGATAGCTTTAAGTAAGTATTCGCTAATCAAACTGCTTTCAGCATTGTGTCAAGTGTGGTGCCAAGTATAGTTTTTATAAAATTTAGGCATAAAAAAACCGACAGAAGTCGGTTTTTTTATTTCACTTTTAAGCACTGCTTATTTACTAAAAGTAAAATAATTAGTGGCATCCCTAAGGGGATTCGAACCCCTGTTACCGCCGTGAAAGGGCGGTGTCCTAGGCCTCTAGACGATAGGGACACTAAAACAAAATGATAATAGTTAATTTAACTATCTCACGTTTTGTATCTGATTGTTAAATGTTAAAAACACTTATCAATCTAAGGTAATGGTGGCATCCCTAAGGGGATTCGAACCCCTGTTACCGCCGTGAAAGGGCGGTGTCCTAGGCCTCTAGACGATAGGGACACATTAATACCAAATGAAATACTTAGTTATAAACTTACCGTAAAAAGCTCTAGCCTAGTGAACTTATGATAATTTTATATATTTCATAGTATGCGTCAAAAACACTTACCATTAACTTATCTAACTCTTTTTAACTAAAAATGAGTGGCATCCCTAAGGGGATTCGAACCCCTGTTACCGCCGTGAAAGGGCGGTGTCCTAGGCCTCTAGACGATAGGGACACATATAAACTCGAAACACTTTAGTATAATAAAACCGTATAAAGCTCTAGCCTAGTGAACTTATGATTTACATATATATTTCTTGTTTGTGTCTAAAACACGAACTCATTTTCTTTTTTACTTCCGTAGAAGTCTTCCGAAGAAGTGGCATCCCTAAGGGGATTCGAACCCCTGTTACCGCCGTGAAAGGGCGGTGTCCTAGGCCTCTAGACGATAGGGACACTAAAACGATAAAACAAAGTATATAACTTTTGTTTTTATAACTCGACAACTTAAGCAGTTATCCAATTATAGTTATCTTTTTAACTATCTTTTAATAATGTAAACACTATTAAATAATATTGGTGGAGCTATGCGGGATCGAACCGCAGACCTCTTCGCTGCCAGCGAAGCGCTCTCCCAGCTGAGCTATAGCCCCACATAGAAATAAAACAAGTGGCCTAATACTTATCTTAATTCTCCTCCTAACAAGTAATCGAGTTACTCGTTGAAAGCGAGGCGCATTCTAAGCAGCGACCATGATACTGTCAACCCTTATTTTAGATAATAGTGCATTTTTTTAAAAGATTTAGCTTAACTGATTACTTAAAGAACAAGTTGGCTATTTTTTGTCTTATCAATTGTTTATAACTGAATAAAAGCTAATATAACGATAAGCCAATAGCGATAATACAGAACTTGATTTTATAAACATCATTTAATCTCCTGTTTATCTAAGCGATTCAATGTAAAACTCTACCCTACGACTTTATTTATCGTATAATTAGCGTTATGGTTAACATTCAATTGAAAAAAATAATTTTTATATGCAGCTAAAAAAGCTCAACGTTGTTGCCATTGGTGGTGGACATGGTCTTGGCCGTGTACTTTCTACCCTGTCCTTTTTAGGAAACCAACTTACTGGCATTGTCACTACTACAGATAACGGCGGCTCGACTGGTCGTTTAAGAAAGCGTAGTAGTTCTATCGCTTGGGGTGATTTACGCAATTGTTTAACTCAACTGGTTGATGAAAAATCAGTTGGCAGCCAATTATTCGATTTTCGTTTCGATGGTAATGATGAATTAGGTGGTCATAACCTTGGTAACTTAATCTTATATGGTTTAGGTGAAATACATTCCCGCCCTCTTGACTCAATAAAGTTAGTTAGGCGATTATTAAGAGTGAAAACCCCCGTTCTACCGATGTCGGAAACTCCAACAGATCTTATGGCTTTTTATCCAGAAGGACGTTGTCGAGTTGGTGAGATATCGGTTGATGAAATGTCGATGATGCCAAAAAGCTTAATGTTAGCGCCATTAGTGAAAGCATTACCCAGCAGTATCGATGCCATTTTAAATGCTGATTTAGTGATTCTAGGCCCAGGTAGCTTCCTAACAAGCGTGATCCCACCATTACTGGTGCGTGATATCAGTAATGCCCTAGAGCAAACAAACGCACATAGAGTATTCATTGATAATATTGCCGCTGAAAACAGCCCTGCTGCTGCCCTGTCATTAGATGAAAAGCTGGCTTGGATTGAAGAGAATATTGGCTGTTTACCGATTGATAGCGCAATATGCCACGACAGCAATGTAACATCAAAACGCATCAGTGTTTGTCATCATGAACTCAGTAGCGATACCGTCAGCCATTACCACAGTCGTGATAAGTTAATTGCCGCGTTAAATATGTGTATCTCTAAAGCTAACAATAGTCTCGATGACTCTCTGCCTACTGCGGTCAATTCTAATTAAACTCTCCTAAGCTACATAAAATTAAACCCCTTTAAAAATAACAAAGCCAACAATGTTCTTGTTGGCTTTGTTATAATTTATATTAGCTCTTAACACTACTTATGATTTTCATCTTGGCTTATCCGGCTAGCAACAGCGCCCATTTGACCTTTATACTTCGCATTATCACGCTTGTTGTATGGCCTTACCGCACTTGATGACATAGTTTCAAAGTTAAGTGCCGCAATCGTCATTTTAGGTCTTAATGCTAAGGGTAATTTACCGCTATTATAAAACTCTAAAACAATTTGTCCTGACCAGCCTGGATCAATTCGGTGTGCAGTAACATGCACCATTAGTCCTAAGCGGGCCAATGATGAGCGACCATCTAACCAACCGACAATATTATCTGGCAAGGTAACAGACTCATAGGTTACAGCTAAAGCTAATTCACCAGGGTGAAGAAAAAACGCTTCGCCATCCGGAATATAAATTTCATCACTCATGACAGAGTTCATGGCTTTTTGCATTTCTTCTTTCGGGCCACTTAAATCAATGTAAGGCGCGGTATGATCTTGAAATACTCTAAATTCATTACCTAGACGGATATCAACACTGACACCTGAGATCATACTGCTATCAGGTGTTGGCGAGATTTCAATCTGCCCTTGGCGAATGCTTTCTTCTATATCTTTGTCACACAATCTCATGATTATTCTTCTTAGGCTTAGTTGTTATATCAAACGAATACTTTGATGCTTCGTTTAACATTATCTCGATGAACAGCCTAGTCGTTGCCGCTCATCGGTAAATTATTTTAGGTCTTATCACTCAACCACAATATTTGCTGTGGTTGGGCTACGCATATCTAATTGATAATACAATTGCGCAGCGACTTTTCGCGCTATATTACGATACAGCTGGGCTATTTCTCCAGTGCTATTTTCATTTATTATACAACGACCGGTATCTGCATCTTCTCGTATACGGATATCGAGTGGTAATTGGCCAAGTAACTGGGTATTAGCTTCATGGGCAATACGCTTACCGCCACCATCTCCGAATAAGTGTGAATGATGACCACAATTTTCACACTGGTGATAGCTCATGTTTTCAATAATGCCCAGTACCGGCAGTTTTACTTGCTCAAACATCGCCATGCCCTTGATGGCATCGGCTAAAGCAATATCTTGCGGCGTGGTGATCACAACGGCACCAGCAACAGGCACTTGCTGTGCTAACGTAAGTTGAATATCGCCAGTGCCTGGCGGCATATCAACAATAAGGTAATCAAGCTCAGGCCAATCGGTTTCGTTCAGTAATTGCGAAAAGGCACGACTTGCCATAGGACCGCGCCATACGGTGGCATTAGCATCATCAACTAAAAAGCCAATTGACATCGCGCTAAGATGATTAACGTCAAGTGGTGTGATCAACTTACCATCACTAGATGTAGGCTTAGCACCTTTTAAACCCAACATCGTGGGAATCGACGGGCCATAAATATCAGCATCTAAAATCCCAACATGGCAGCCTTCAGCAATAAGGCCGTATGCTAAGTTAACGGCAGTTGTTGACTTGCCAACCCCCCCCTTGCCGGAAGATACCGCTATAATATTTTTTATACCTTGAATTTTATGTTGCCTCACGGCGGCAATATGATATTCAGCATCAAGGCTAATTGCTTGTTGAACTAATTCAGTCAATTGCTCAGCAATATCGTACAGTTCGCCATCACAAGGAAAAGGTAACGATAACTTAATAACAAGGCTTTTTTTAGCCATTTCCATCGACACAGCTTGGGCAATCGAGAGTATGCCTTGGGGAAAAATATCAGAACGATAAGCATCAAGAAAACCTTTGATAGCTTGTTGGCTTTCAGCACTCACTTCATTTTTAGAAAATAGATTTTTAGATAAGAAATTTGATAACATTTTTAAAACGCGCTTTTATCTGGTCTTTATGTCATAAAGACGATAATTCTTAATGAAAAGTAATGACAAATTCTGTACCATTCCCTGCATAATTACCACCAATAATATGTAAACTTTATATGTCTTTATCAAAGTCATCTGTACCATCTACAGATAAGCGTAAAATTTTAGTTACTTGTGCTCTTCCTTATGCCAACGGCTCTATTCATTTAGGTCATTTATTAGAGCATATTCAAACCGATATTTGGGTTCGTTTCCAACGTATGCGTGGCCATGAAACTTATTTTGTTTGTGCTGACGATGCACATGGCACGCCTATCATGCTTAAAGCACAAGAGCTTGGCGTAACACCAGAGCAAATGATCGCCGGCGTTCGTGAAGAACATATGGCTGATTTCGCTGACTTTCATATTAGCTTTGATAATTACCATTCAACACACAGTGATGAGAACAAAGCTTTTGCTGAAGAAATTTATAATCGCTTACACGCGAAAGGTCATATAAAAACTCGCACAATATCACAGTTGTACGATCCGGAAAAAGGCATGTTCTTACCTGATCGTTTTGTTAAAGGCACTTGCCCTAAGTGTAAAAGCGAAGACCAAAATGGCGATAGCTGTGATAACTGTGGTGAAACCTATTCACCAACTGAAGTGCTAAACCCACGTTCTGTAGTTTCAGGCGCAACACCTGTTTTACGTGACTCAGAACATTATTTCTTCGACCTACCCGCTTTTGGCGATATGTTGCAAGAGTGGACTCGCAGTGGTTCATTACAAGAAGAAATGGCTAACAAACTAGCTGAATGGTTTGAGTCAGGCTTACAGCAATGGGACATCAGTCGCGACGCACCTTACTTTGGCTTTGAAATACCTAACGCACCAGGTAAGTATTTCTACGTTTGGCTAGATGCGCCAATTGGCTACATGGGCAGCTTTAAAAACTTATGTGATAAAACCGGTATCGATTTTGACGCGTTTTGGCAACTAGACTCAGAAGCTGAGCTTTATCACTTTATCGGTAAAGATATTATCTATTTCCATAGCCTCTTTTGGCCAGCCATGCTTGAAGGTGCCGGTTACAGAAAGCCAACATCAGTATACGCGCACGGTTTTGTAACCGTTAATGGCGCTAAAATGTCTAAATCGAAAGGTACCTTTATTAAAGGCCGCACTTATTTAGAGCATTTAAATCCAGAATACTTACGTTATTACTACGCCGCTAAATTAACTAGTCGTATTGACGATTTAGATTTAAACCTTGAAGATTTTGCCCAACGCGTAAACTCTGATCTGGTTGGTAAAGTAGTAAATATCGCTTCTCGTTGCGCCAGCTTTATTACTAAACGTTTTGACGGCATGCTTTCAACTAACATTGACAATCAAGCCTTAGCTGATGAAGTAATGGCCGCCGGCGATAGTATTGCCGCACATTACGAATCGCGTGATTTTGGTCGCGGTATGCGTGAAATAATGGCGCTTGCTGACAAAGTTAACGAATATATTGCCATTAAAGAACCTTGGCAATTAGTTAAAGACGAAACAAAGCAACAGGAAGTCCAAGATATCTGTTCATTGGGTATTAACATGTTCCGCACGTTAATGATTTACTTAAAACCTGTACTGCCTGTATTAGCTGATAGCACGGCTGAGTTTTTAAATGATGATTTAATCTGGGAAGGTCACAAAACTTTATTAACTGATCATAAAATCAATAAATTTAAAGCCTTACTACAACGTGTTGATATGGATAAAGTCAACGCGATGACAGACGCTTCAAAAGAAAACTTACTGGTTAAAGCTGAAGACGAGAAGCCCGCAAAAGCGAAAAAGAAAGCTAAGCAGGAAAAAGTGGTTGATAACAGCGCAGCATTAAACGATCCATTGGGTAGCGACCCTATTAGCGAAGAAATTCAATTTGACGATTTTGCCAAAATTGATTTACGTATTGCTAAGATCATCAACGCTGAACATGTTGAAAAAGCAGATAAGTTGCTGAAGTTAACTTTAGCACTTGATAGCAAAGAAAACGGTGAAACTCGTCAAGTCTTCGCCGGCATTAAATCAGCTTATCAACCTGAAGATCTTATTGGCAAGCACACCGTAATGGTCGCTAATTTAGCACCACGTAAAATGCGCTTTGGTATGTCAGAAGGCATGGTATTGGCTGCAGGTCCTGGTGGAAAAGACTTATGGATACTTAATCCGGATGACGGTGCTCAACCCGGTATGCGTGTTAAATAACAAACATTGACTTTTGTTAACGCATAATTAACAAGGTAAACCTCGACATTAAGCAGGTTGTGCCTTTATATACAGGATGTAAGGTATGCTGCGATCACATGGATGTGAAAGAGCAGCGATATACAAGATGTAAGGTATGCTGCGATCACATGGATGTGAAAAAGCAGCGATATACAGGATGTAAGGTATGCTGCGATCACATGGATGTGAAAGAGTAGCGATATACAGGATGTAAGGTATGCTGCGTTCACATGGATGTGAAAAAGCAGCTATTTACAGCAAATGCGCTATGTTACAGTCACATGAAACTAAAATAGCAACAATTTACAGCAAGTATCTTTCATCCACTTTACTATAATGTGAAAAGTAGTAACAACCCATAATACGCTTATCAGCTATGACAATATTGAAACTTAGTCAAATCCCATTATCGACCCGCATTCTTATCGCTATGGCCTTTGGGCTTATTGTCGGTAGTATTAACGTACCGCTATATTCAATGGTTAGTCATCTGGCTGACGCCTTTGTTATGTTGTTACAAATGACGGCACTGCCTTATATTTCATTATCGCTTATTGTTGGTATTGGTGGTTTGTCGGCCAGTAAAGCCAAACTGGCACTTAAAAGTACTTTAGTGCTGATTATTTTGCTGATGACGTTAATGCTCTGCTTTATTTTAATGGCACCGCTATCATTTCCCAACTGGCAAAGTGCCGAGTTTTATAGTGCTAACACCGTAAAAGTTAGCCAAGAATTTAACTTAGTTGAATTATTTATTCCATCGAATCCGTTCAATGCTTTTGCTAACGCTATCATCCCTTCAGTGGTATTTTTTAGTGTTTTTATCGGTATTGGCTTAATGCCAATTAAAAATAAACGTCAGTCTTTGGCTGTATTAAGTAATTTAAAACAATCTGTGAGCAATATAAGCAGCTTAGTTATGCGCTTTGCCCCTATTGGCATATTTTGTATCGGCTGGCGAGCTGCATCAACACTTGATGCTTCACAATTAGACGGCTTAATGATCTATGTTGCTAGCTCACTTGTGTTAGTGGCTTTGTTATCTTTTGTCGTCTTCCCTGCCCTGTTAGCGACCATAACCCCTTTTGGTTACCGTGCGATATTAAAAGCGTCGCGCGAAGCAATGATCACTGCATTTGCCACCGGCAGCTTTTTTGTCGTTATACCAATTATTGTTGAAAAAGCAAAACAGCTCATTGCCACACAATATGCACATATCGACAATGCAGACAAAGTTTCTGAGGTAATTGTACCTATCAGCTACAGCTTACCTGTGGGTGGTAAGTTATTATCGCTGCTATTTGTTTTATTTGCTGCTTGGTTCTCTGGCGCCTATATCAGTTTTGAAGATTACGTGAAGCTTATCGTTATTGGTATTCCACAGTTATTTGGCACCAGTACTTTGGCAATGCAAAATCTATTAGAGTTATTTAATGTTTCACATTCGATGTTTGATTTTTTTATTGTCTCTGAAAACTTGGTTGTGGGCCGTTTATCGGCATTACTCTCCGTAACTTTTGCCAGTTGCTTGCCGTTACTTGTTGCCACGAGTATGGCTAAATCATTTCGCCTAAAGAAAAAAGCACTGATAAAATATCTGCTTATCATTCCAACATTATCCATACTTGCCTTTATGGGCTTGAAGTTTGGATTTAGCGCGATCAGTTATCAATATCAAGGCTATGCTAAATTTATTGAGCGAGACTTTCTCATGGACGATGTTAAAAGTCGTTATTTAGATAAAGCAGCGCAAAGTAGCGAAACCGCTCAGCCTTTTGTTGGCGTGCTTACGCGCATTAAACAACGAGGGTTTATTCGTGTTGGGTATTTTCGTGATGACTTGCCTTATTCATTTCACAATAACAACGGTAAGTTGGTCGGTTTTGATATTGAAATAATGAACCAACTGGCGATTGATCTCAATGTTGATATTGAATTTGTAAAAATATTTCGTCGTCAAGCTAAGTCATTACTAGCTTCAGGTTACCTTGATATTACAACAGGTGTACCGGTTATTCCTGATAATATGGCGCAGTTCACGTTAACCATGCCATACAGTACACAGAGTATTGCAATCATAGTAAAAGACGAACGTCGCGCTGAGTTTACTCAATGGGATAATATCCTGCAACGTGACGATCTTATTTTGGGTATACCTGAGAGCTTCTATTATAAAAAAGCCATTGCTAAAACCTTTACGCACGGCAAGGCTTGGGAAATATCAACACCACGCTTATTTTTTAAAGCAGAATTTGCTCATATTGATGCCATGGTTTTTGGTGCAGCAGCATCATCAGCTTGGACTTTACTCAACCCAAGCTATACGGTTGTAGTGCCTAAGCCTGAATTAGCACCACTTTATATGGCTTTTCCAATTAATAAAAATGATCATGCTTTTGAACTGTTTATGCGTAATTGGTTAACAATGAAACAACAAAGCAAAACTATTGATCAGCTATTTGACTATTGGATTAAGGGTAACACAAAACCAACAAACTAATTGTGCAACGTGCATAGTATTAGCGAGCTTTTAACAAGCTAAATTAACAGTAATGGTAATAAAAACAATGTATAAAACGACTAAAACAGCGCCGCTGAACAATAAGTACCTCACTCACGTTGTGGTACTTATGGCACTGGCAATTACCGGTTGCGCAAAAATAAATGATGTATCAACTAATCTAGATCGTGATAATTTCAAGCATTACTTTTCGCCGACAAAAGTAAAAATAGTTGAAAAAGAACAAGACCTAGCAGGTAAGTTTAAATTTATCGGTTTAGTTGAGGGCGAGTCTTGCCAAGAAAAAGCCTATCACGCTGCACCGAATGAAATTGACGCCCGCACAGAAGCAAGGCGCAAAGCTTATCAACTTGGCGCAAATGCCATTATTTTTAGCCAATGTGTAATGATAACCGACGATAAAGCGGCAAAATATTGTCAAGCATCAACGGTTTGCTATGGCCGTGCCTTTAAAGTTGAGCAAGAGAAAAAATGACCGACAGTTTTCACTTCAATGTCATTGGAACTGTCGAATCACCTTACAAAGAAAAGTTTGCTATTCCCCGTCAGCCTGGCATTGTCACCGCAGCACAAGGGCAAATACGTTTAACAGGCTCGGCCAATAATGCTGATTTAGTTCGAGGTTTATCCCAGTTTAGCCATATTTGGTTGATATTTGTTTTTCATGGTACCCAAGCACAAGGCTGGAAACCTTTAGTTCGCCCACCACGCTTAGGGGGTAATAAAAAGCTCGGCGTACTGGCAACACGCTCAACAT
This sequence comes from Cognaticolwellia aestuarii, assembly GCF_002000025.1. Taxonomy (GTDB): domain Bacteria; phylum Pseudomonadota; class Gammaproteobacteria; order Enterobacterales; family Alteromonadaceae; genus Cognaticolwellia; species Cognaticolwellia aestuarii. The sequence goes on along the minus strand of NZ_MUZV01000002.1, from coordinate 138,926 downwards.
TTAGGCCAAACCCTATAGGCATGTCAGTGGTCAAGCTTGACCGAATAGAGTTACAAAAAACTGAACACCAAGGCTCACAAGTAATTTTGCATATCAGTGAATTTGACTTACTTAATGGCACGCCAATTGTAGATATTAAGCCTTATGTTCCTTATGCCGATATTATTGCTGATGCCCAAGGCGGATATGCTCATCAACAACCAACGAGTAATATTCAAATCATTTTTACAGCATTGGCACTAACGGTAATTGAAAAACATTCAGCATCAACCCCTAAATTACGCCAACTGATTAAGCAGGTCTTAAGCCAAGACCCTCGCCCTGCTTATAAACAAAAGCAGACTGATAATAAAGTCTACGGCATGAGCCTATACGAGTTTAATATTCAGTGGCAATTTGATGATAGCGATACCATTAAGGTTATTTCTGTTGAAGCAAGCAACAGTTAACTTATTCGTTAAGCACTGAGATTATTTATATCAGCCGTCTGATTATCGCCAGTAAAAATAAAGTTAAGCGATAAACTAACCGCTAAAAACTCATCAATATCAGAGCAGTAATTGAATACCCGCATTTGGCATTTTATGGGGAGCGTTATTGCTAGATGAAACGAACAGTTTAATGATGTTGTTCGGCGGTGCTGTTATCTTACTTGGTGTCGCCTTAGCCACAGGCCTATTAGGCAGAAAATCAATGCCAGAAAATTAAAGTAAAAAGCCCTATATTTCCCCCCAGATGTAAAGTCAGTATTAGCCGACAAAAAATTAAGGCTGTTATCAACAGCCTTAATTTACACTAATCAAGCCAACTTTACTTACGTTAACTATTTTTGCTTAACAACCTCACCTGATTTCATGACAAAATCAACATCAAGCAATTCATTAATATCGTTTAACGGACTACCGTGCATAGCAATAACATCAGCTACTTTGCCCACTTCTAAAGTACCAACACTTTTTGATCTGCCAATTAAGTCAGCACCATTGATAGTGGCTGAAACTAGAATATCTTGTGGCGACATACCGGCAGCTAACATCAGTTGTGCTTCTCGGGCATTATAGCCATGCTTTGAAACACCACTGTCAGTTCCGTAAGCTATTTTGACTCCGGCTTGGTAAGCACGTTTAAAGTTTTTGATCATATCACCGCCTACGCGGATAGCTTTAGCGCGAATAGCTGGCGACATAAAGTCAGAGGTCTTTGCCATATTAACCACAGTATCACCCGCCATAAGTGTTGGTACTAAATATGCGCCACCTTTTTTAAATAATTTAATACTTTCTTTATCGGCATAGCTGCCATGTTCAATGCTATCAACACCGGCACGTAATGCTGCATTAATACCAGCGGCTGCATGGGCATGACTCGCGACTTTGCGACCAAGCGCATGGGCAGTATCGACAACTTCCTTAATTTCATCATCTGCCATTTGTTGGCCGGTGCCCGTATCAGTATCTGACAATACACCGCCAGTAGAAGTGATTTTAATCACATCAGCACCAAACTTAATGGCGTGTCGTGTTGCTCGTCGACAATCATAGGGACCATCACACACTGTTTCAGCCGTATGTAAGGTCATTAAATCGGGTGCCATACCATCAACATCACCATGACCGCCAGTAACAGCAACACTTGAACCAGCAGCAATAATTGTCGGCCCTGTTACCCAGCCACGTTTAACACCATCACGTAAGGCAAACATTTGCTCAGCACTGCTGCCTAAATCACGTACAGTAGTAAATCCAGCCATTAAGGTTTTTTTCGCAAAGTAAGCACTTTTCATTAGGGTATCGGCATCAGATAAGTTAACCATTTCACTGTCATTATTTGGGCCTAACTCGCCTTGTAAATGCACATGCATATCCATAAGCCCAGGCATAACAAAGCTCGACGACAAATCAATTAACTTTGCATCATTAGAGAATTTATTTGCTGCAATAAAGCCAGACTTAACTGCTGAAACTTTACCGTCAGTGATCACTAAGGTTTGGTTTTTAAGCGGCGCCTGACCAGCAATAACTAATAACTCTCCGGCATGTATCACTGAGGTTTCAGCCCATGCTGATTGAGATAAGATTGAACTTACAACTAACGCTACGGTGGTGACAGATGACTTTAATGATGTGAACATATTATCGACCTTATTATTATTTTAATGACCTAAATGTATAACTCACCATAACAATACGACAAAGGAATAAGAAAGTGAATGCGATAAAGCGAAAGTTTATTCAGCTAAACAACCATAAAAAAAATCAATTAAGCAGCATGATTGAACAAAAACACGACTTTTGGAGACAAAAAAACCGGCATAGCGCCGGTTTAATAGCAATAGTGTAATAACTTGCTTAGTGGTGATGACCACCAACACCATGGGCGTGACCATGCTCAACTTCTTCAGCCGTAGCAGCACGAACATCAGTCACTTCAATATCAAAAGTTAAAACTTTACCCGCCAATGGTGGGTTAATATCAACGGTGATCATGAATTTACCCGCTTTAACTACAGTAACTTGACGTTGACCAGCTTCAGTATTAACGACTGCTGTCATACCGGCTTTCCATTTAGCACTTGGCGTTGGTAAACCTTGTAAATGCTTTACTGGCACACGTTGAATCGCGTCTTCTTGGCGCTCGCCGTAAGCGTCTTCAGGCTGCAGTGTAACCGAAAATTTATCACCGGCTTCTTTATCAGCTAGAGCATTTTCCAAACCAACTAACATATTTTTATAACCGTGTAGGTAAGCTAGTGGGTCACCAGCATGTGAGTTTTCTAATTCAACACCCGCTTCATCTTTTAGTGTGTAGTGAAACTGTACAACGGTTTTATCGGTAATTTTCATTTTATTTCCATACTGTATTTAGTTACTCACCATAAAATGGCGAATATATTTTTTCGGAGTTTAGCAAAATACTAATACCGCTACCACAGGCAATTGGCTCATAGGGTAAGTTCTACTTAAGGTATATCACCAATATCACACTTTTAAACTTTTGCGCTAAGTTCAAATTAAAAAAGTTAGACCATAGCAAAACCAAAGTTAGACTAAAGCTAAGCCCAGACTAAAACTAAGCCCAGACTAATAAAATGACAACACTGGCAATAATCAACCCCATACCTAAGTACTCTATCAATGATATTTTCTCTTTAAAAATACGGTAAGTAATAAACAGCGTAATAAAGAATTCAACTTGCCCTAACGCCTTAACATAAGCCGCGTTTTGAAAACTAGTCGCAGTAAACCAGCCAATAGACCCTATAACACTAGTAACACCAACAAATAAGCATAAGCGCCATTGTCGTATCATAAACTGAACTTGCTGTTTATCTTGCCAATACACATACACAAGCGAAAACAGTGTTTGCACAGTGATCATAAAAGTTAAGGTAACCGCAGCGCTGAGCAATAAATCGCTATTCAATGCTAAGCTCGACTGACGAATAAGCAAGGTAGTAAGCGCTAAACCTAAACCAGCGGCTAAACCAAAGCCGGCGCCAGGATTTTGAAAAACATCTTTGTAGGTAAATCTCACCTTTGATACTAGCAACACACCAACAACACCAATAACCACTGATAGCCAACCTAAGGCCGTTAAGCTTGCAGAAAAAAGTACCACGCCTAGAACGGCCACTTGAATCGCCTCCGTTTTAGCCAAGCTGGTGGCAACGGCAAAATTTCGATAGTTAAAAGCCGCCACCAAGCATACTGTGCCCAGTATTTGCATTACACAGGCAATTAATGCGTATTGTAAAAATGTGCTATTTAGCTCAGGCATAGTCAGTTGGCGGTAATCTAATACCCACCACAAGTATAACCACGCAAAAGGCAGTGCATAAATATAGCGAACAGCCGTTGTTGCCATGGCATTTAAATGTTGTGTAAGTTGCTTTTGCCCCGCGGTGCGTATAGCTTGCATCAAGGCTGCGAGTAAGGTGAAATAAATCCAAATATCCAAGTAATATCCTGAGTTCAATACATTGATAATTAAGCTGTTACAAAATAGTAATATGCTAGTAAAAAAGTCATATTATTAATCATGATAGCGCCAAGATATAATAATATAGTTATCATTGACGGTATACACTAAGCAATTGGATTGAACCGGTATGAACCTAGTGCCGATAATGAATGACTTAATCATGCCCCCGTGTTTTTGCCTTTGCCCAGGTTAGAAAACAGTCAAAGATAAATAAGCAGCTATTGGGCATACTTAATTTATCCTAGGAAACTCAAATAAAACCGGCGATTAATCCTCTGTAACACAAAGCTAAACATTAACTTCCTTTGGCAGTTGTTGCCAACCAACAAGCTTGCGTATAATCCCCCTATTCTGGCTACATTTTTTAGCCGCTAACTTGGATTATAACCATGAAAAAACTCTCCGCTGTGCAAATAAAGCAGCAAGCGCTGGTACTTGATATTGCTAACAAATTAGAAGAGCAAGGTCGCGCTGAACTCCCAGGCATGCTGCAGTGCTGGTTTGACGTTGAATATCACTTATTTCCAAGCTCACTACTACTGTGTTTTCAGTTCGAAAACGAAAAAAACTTAGACGCTGCAAAGCCTGATTTATTGAAATGGCAAAAACGCTTAAGCGGAGCAATGCTTAAAAAAGGCGTAGTGTTAAAAAATATGCGTAAACATTTAGTATTTACCTTAGAAACACCAGATGAATAAAACCTAGTGGGAGTTTTATCTATAATTAACGTATAGGGCTTACACTTGCGCAACACTAAGGTGTGGCGCACCAAGTACCAAAGTAGAAAACAAAGCTCCCCCTTTAAATACTGATTTAATTTAAACGTGGTTATCTAGCAAGTCTTCCTTAAATACCTCAGCTGTTCCTGCACATTAGCCCCATTCACAAGTATCACAGACATGGGGTTAGCAACTAAAAGCAGCCCGGCGCGCCAATGGGAGATATTGAGCCGTTCTTTATACTTGTTATTGTTGCTTACTATTACCGAACACTCTATCGATGTGAATTTGAACAAGGCAGAGCCCGTGTAGTGTGGGTATTCCAGATAAATAGGCGATATTGCAGCATACATACGGCAGCCAAAGAGTTCATCCTAGGGGGATTTACTCTTTGTTACTGGTTTTTACTTAGCTCACTAGGTTACAAACCTGCCGCTGCTATTAAATTGCCCCTAGATTGAACACATTTCAATAATGGAACATCAACAGGTTCTAACGTTAACTAATTTAATGAAATAGCTTTGTCTCATCTCTGGTCTTTTACTTTAGAAGCGTATTAACCAATTCCATGCGAGATTTTTATGAAAAAAATACTAGCCTTAGTTTTATCATTCAGTACTCTTTTACATGCCTCATTTACTCACGCAGCAGAATCTAAAAAAGCCATATTAGCAGGCGGTTGTTTTTGGTGCATGGAGAGCGATTTTGAAAAGCTCGAAGGCGTAAAGGATGTCGTGTCGGGCTTTACCGGCGGCAAACTTAAAAACCCCACTTATAATGGTAACCATAAAGGTCATTATGAAGCCGTAGAAATCACCTATGACCCTGATGTTATAAGTTACAAAGGTATCTTAGATCATTACTGGGTTAATATTGATCCCTTTGATGCAAGAGGCCAGTTTTGTGATAAGGGCCCAAGCTATTTAAGCGCCATATTTGTAGCTAACAAGCAAGAGCGAAAAATAGCAGAGCAAACAAAACAAGCTGTTATTAACGAATTCCCTGATCAAACAGTGATAACACCGATATTAAATACCAGTACCTTTTATCCTATTAAAGGTAAAGAAAGCTACCATCAAGATTATTATAAAAATAACCCTATACGTTATAACGCTTATCGTTGGCGTTGTGGTCGCGATAGTCGCCTACAAGATATTTGGGGTGACAGAGCAACTCATTAGGAAGTCAATAATTAAAAAATTGATGGGGTCAGTGCTACCCCATCAATTTAATCGTAAATAAAGTAAAAGATACCCTGTTTAATACGTATTTATACAAAGGATAGGTATAAATAAGTTTCCCAGCATGGCAAACAAAACCTTAATTAGGCCAAGTAACAGTGGTTTTTAGGTTTTTAGGTTTTTACATATAATTTTTAATTTAGCTGAACCTGTCATCATTTATCATAGAGAGCGGTTATGGATGTTTTCGTGCTGTCAGCAACTTCAAAACAATAACTGGTCAAACCTGTTGTATTTAAGGCCATAAAAAGCTAGCGTAAAGGTCAGATAATTATCTACGTATTTTTTATGCTCAAATTACATTGTTTACCTGGTTATATTCAGAACATTTATTTAGCCGAATATAGCGACAAACTTTTATTACTTGATGGCTGCTGCCGAGCTGATATTTCAGTACTAGAAGCTTTTGTTCTTGATGATCTTAAGCGCGCCATGACGGATATTAAATTAATAACCGTGACTCATATGCATCCAGATCACGCCGGTGCCGCTAACACATTACGTAAAAAATATGGCTGTAAAATAGCCGCGGCTAATGTCGCAGGACAGTGGTATAGCGGTATTGACGGTAAACTTATGCATTTGACAGACTTGTTGTTAACCCTGTGGGTGGCAGGTCGTCAGAAAAAAGCTAAAAAATTTATTTACTACGCAAGCACATTAACACCTGATTATTATCTCAGCGATCTACAGCGTTTACCTGGTTTTGAAGACTGGCAGGCGCATTTTACGCAAGGCCATACCGACAGAGATATATCCTTATATCATAGCAATACAAAGCAAATTTATGTTGCAGATTTGATGGTGAAAGTGCGCGGTGCGTTTATTCCGCCCTACCCCGTTTTTTACCCTAAGCGCTACCTTGAATCGTTAAAAAAAGTGAAGGCACTTAATGTAGAGTCGATACTTTTAGCGCATGGCGCCAAAGTTGAGTTAACTGAACAGCAATGGCAACAGCTGATAACACTAGCGCCAACTAAACCGGTTACGCATTGGCGTTCAGTAAAAACAAAACTCAAACGGGTACTATTGAATCGCTAAGCTTATCTCGTTAGCAATGAATAGTTAAAGTTTTAATTTTTAACTTTGGTAAACCCAAGCTAAAAATGATTTTGAATCATTTACACTGGTAAATGAAATTAATTTTGTGCCGTTTCTATCAGTTACTGAAACATTGTTTTTGTTAACAGAAATTGATTGAACTGGCGATGCGATCGAATAGATCGTACCTTGATATGTATATGACATAATAAACTCTTTTAATGTGCGTAAATACGCAATAACAAAAGCTATATTATTGTGGTGTGGAACTTTTATATTTCTTGAAAACAAGTTAGAAAAATAACAACGTTTAACGAGGCAATACTCGAAAAATCAGACAATAATTTAAGCTTAATAAATTAAGTGATGACTAACTGTGAAAGGGAAAGGCAAACACGATTTTATAAATAATCGGCTAAATAAACTAGATGGGAATAATTAACGTCGCTACTATAGAGTTAATTATTCGATAAGTAAACACTTTTTAACTTAAACGTTAAAGTATTTATTATGCAGGCCTTCAGCTTTAATTGTTGGCTAGCGGTTATCAGTTTACTTATTGGTATATTTAGTGGGTTTGAAGGAATACCAGTCACTGCTTTGCTTTCATCTAGGCAGCCTGTTACAACAGGCTGCCCAAACAATAATTAATGGTAAACAGTAACACCATTAAGCAACAGCAAACTATAGCTTATACGGCCATTTATATTATGCCTTATAGCTAAATCTTGAATTCCAGCCGGAAAAGTTGGGCTTTGATAAATTATTTCACGGGTGAGCTTATCTCTAATTTCAATGTGGCCGTCCAATGAAACAATTCTATTTCTACAGTGAGGATCGGCAATAATACATGACATCAATTCTTGCCCTATATAGTATCCTGATTGTTGACCTGTTAATCCCGGCTTAAGCACTTCTTTTGTCCAGGATAAACTATCAACTATTTCATACTTGCGAATACTAGTGCCCTCATCATTTCGAATGTAATAATCAAAGACTACTTCCACTTGCTCATCTTGATCATACTGGATAAATTGCACTTCGGCATTGGTTGGAATATTTAAGCCATTGCCCCAAAAATCATAATTTTCATGGTCGAATATAGTTAATAGTTGCCCATTATCTAACTGGTAAAATAAATGAGCATCTTTATCTAAGAATTTTTGAGTTGATAGGTGCCTAGGGGAAGCAACTAAATGACCAAAAGTGGTATCTATAAACTCACCATCATTCTTATTTACAATGTAACTGCTACCGGTGTTTTTAACGAGTAAATTATCGTCAGTTAACTCTACCTCTGTATAGACGGATAGATCTTTTACTTGGTTACGCCACAACATAGCGCCAGTGTTATCGTATTTAGCTATGCCATTTGTATAGGGTACTGGTAAAGATGCATAATAAAAAACTTCATTATCAACAACTTCTGTTGCTACAATTTTACCTGCAGTCCAACCTGTAGAATTATCAAAATCTACCCATTGCGGATCATCATCTAATTTTATGGCACCATCACTGGTGCTAGCAGTCACCGTATTATCATCATGATACTGGGCGATACGCGAGAAACCGCTATAACGACTACCAACTTTAGCACCAGAGTATTTTTCAATTAGTCGATTACCTTGCACAGATAAGGCAGTTAAGCCTTTTTCGTCAGTTTGATTTTCATCACCTTCATATAAAACATAGGCAACTAGTTCATCAACATCATTACCATCAATATCAAATGCAGCAAATACCGTCGTCTTGCTAAAACTATTGCGCACGGGGACTATATGCATGTTATCAGGTACTGACAATTCACTTTTAGAAGTATTACCATCACTATCGATATTTAGCAAAAACCATTGGTCAGCTTCATTTGAATTATCTTTAAATAGTATTATTTCTTGATCAATATCCGAGTCAAAATTACCAATAAAATAACTTGGATTTAGTCCATCACGTAATTTTTTTAGGCTACCATTTTCAAATTTATACATATTGTAATATGATAACAATAAGCAACTATCGCCCGTTTCCAATAACTTTATACTTTGATAATTATCGCTAATCGTATCAATTAGCTCACCCGTTCTTAAAGAATATATTTCCTTATTTGTAACGGCATCGCTAAAACCATCCTGATCTATATCACAATATCCAACATATTTACCATCGATGGCCTCAATGGTATTCTCTAATTCAAAAGTTCTAAGATTATAACTGCGTATTTTTCGCAAAGAACTTTGAGCTAAGGTTGTTGATATAGTTAATTCAACTTCCCCATCGTTATCAATATCATTGATATAAAAATGCCCTAAGCCCGTAAAACTACCCCGATGCCCATTCATTGTAATAACTTTATTTCGATTTCCTGTTACTCCATCTTCAAGCCACAAATGCCAGAGAGGATCAATACCAGTGTAATCTTCACTGACCAAAAAGTGATCTAAAACGCCGTCACTATTGACATCATACGATGTAAAATATCCATATCCATGTGGTAATGATTTTGTTGCTAGTTCGATATCAACATCATTGTTTTCATTTAGAAATATTCGGCTTGAAAATGTTTCAGGGTAGCTAAGGCTACTAATAAAGTGTTCTTTGGATTGATGAGTAATAACACCTTCATAATTAGACAAAACAGACGGTAAAATGTTATCAATATCTTTATAAACTCGACTCTCAACTAAGTTTGGATCGCTTGTAACAGATATTGTTGAAGCAACACTCGTTGTTTTATCATCGTTACTAACAGCGACAGAGAAATTCACATCCGTTGAAACACCAAAATCTAGAATATGAGCAGGCCACTGAATTTGTCCATTTTCATCAATAGTCATACCGTAAGGGCCATACACTATATGATATTTGAATGGCCCATCAAGCGCATCGCTACTCAATACGGCTTGACCGTGCGCTATTGTATTAATAGCGCTAGTGGGTGTATCCATTTCTATTGTAAACTCTGGCGCTAACTTTTCTAGCGTTATCACAACAGTGGCGATGCTTGTTGCCCCTTGGGCATCAACGACTGTTAACTGAATGGTGTAATTGCCTGGCACATTGGCAGAAAAATTTGGTGCTGCACCATCGCCAATATTCCATACTGCATTTGCTGGGGCATTTATGACAGTCCAATAGTATTCGAGTAAGTCTAAATCAGGATCTGAAGAATTAGTTGCGCTAATAACAACGTCATTCGCACGGCTAGTTGACGTTACAGAAGCGCTCAACACAGCTTGTGGCTCTTCATTTATGTCATCAAAAAAGCTTTGCGGTATATTATTTAAATCTACTATTAATGGGATTGTGTTCGAGTCTATATTGACGATTAGTTGTTGCCTTAATAATACTGAAATTAGCATTGTATTTTCTGCTAAAACAGTTAAATCAAAGCCAAGGCTTTTAGCGTCATATAATTTTGTGGTTTCAAGAGATAACTTACCATACTCTGATGATAATATTTCGCCTGAATAATCAATTCCATAGCGCTCTCGCCATAAACTAACTTGGGCAGTAAAATCATTAAAATAAAGTTGTTCCTTTTCTTCATTGGTTAATAATATTTGGTAGCTTGCCTTATGTTGAAAACTTGAGGCCGTTGATTCCCTAACTTTGATATAACCACTTATATTGATTGATTCACCACTTGCTTTATCAACCATGCTAAGACTTGGAACAATATCCATGTCCATTAAATCACTTGGGTAGGCACGAACTACATATATATCAAGTATACCATTAGCGACAACACCTCCTTGAGCACATCGGTCATACTTCACTGATAAATGTTTTGAGGAAACTTTTTTTATTGAAGCACTGCCACTCATGCAGTTTATATCACTTGAGTCACTGCTTACTGGATCTTCATCCGAATAGATAAAAAATTGTTCATAAACATCACTAAACGACATGGCTTGCAAGATATCAAAACCTAGTGTTAAATCAAATGCCAGTTGATTCGCATTCTTTGATGTAATCAATTTAGTATTTCTTTCGCCAGTGTATGATGGTTTAATTAAGTTGCTTGATTGTGGTGGAGAGGTTGGAGAAGTCGATGTTGAAGTATCGCCACCGCCTCCACAACCAATCAAAATAAATACTGTAAGAATAGTGATACTGCGATGAAAAAAGCTATTAAACATAAATAAATCCTTTTACTTTATAAATTGAATTAGCTTACAAACATACTAATTTATCAATTAAAGATTATATACACATATAGTTAGCTGTTCAAAATAAAACCAATGTTAATGTACAGTTAATACAAAGACTCTATAGCGTTAATGAAAGTAATTTTACTGATTTTTAACGAAGCATCATTTAATTGATTCAAAATGGTATTTAATAATAGCCTTTAGTTTACATCGGCCATAGAGCGAACTAGAGCAATATGCTAGAAATCAACCAAATTGCTCGCACCTCATTTATACCCAAACCTTCATTGTCACGGCGATAATTAGCACTGTTTAAAATCCACTTTCAGCCTCTGATACTAATTTGATTAAGTAAACCAACTACTATTTTATGAGTAAAAATGAGAGGTTAATTAATCAACTTGATACAATTCTTTTCAGTTAACTGTATGATAACGATAACAGTCAGCCAATTCACTGACCCCTAAACCGCTGTGTTTCTTCACTTCTATTTGTACATCTATGCGTTTTTTCAAAGCATCAACATGGCTGATCACCCCAATCATTTTGCCGCTAGCATTGAGAGAATCAAGCGCTGACAACGCAATTTCTAAAGTATCGTTGTCTAAGGTGCCAAAACCTTCATCAAGAAAAAGTGAATCAATACTGGTTTTTGCACTGACTAAATCTGACAGTGCTAACGCGAGTGCTAAACTAACCAGGAAACTTTCGCCGCCTGACAAGGTTTTAGTGTCTCGCACACTATCGGCTTGCCAAGTATCTAAAACTTCCAATGCTAAACTATCACTTTGCTGACGTTGCAATTGATAACGCCCATGCAAACGATTTAGTTGCTGATTCGCCAGATAAACTAAATGCGACAACGTTAAGCCTTGGGCAAAACGTCTGAATTTAGCCCCATCTGCTGAGCCAATTAAACCGTTGAGATGCGAAAGATCATCCAGTTCGGCTTGTTGTTTAGCAATATCTGCTAATAAACTTTGCTGCTCTGCTCGCTGCTGTTGATCTTGCGTAACTTGCTGACTCAACTGACCTTGGCGAATTTGTAGTTGCTTTAACTTTTCGGCGCAAACACTGGCTTTTTCATCAAAATCAGTAATGTCAATCTGCTGTTCAATGACAAAGTCGTTATTAAATAACGCCTCTTCTGCTTCAACACCATTCTGCGAGGCACTAAGGTTATCGCTATCTGCGGCAAGTAATTGCTCGGTTTCGTTTTGAAGTTGCACTTTTACTTGAGCTAGCGCCTGCAACTGTTGCTGTGCTTGTTGATATTGCGCGTTTGCTTGTTGAGTTTGTTGCTCAATTGTTAACTGTATTTCTTTCAGTGTCTTGCGCTGCTCTGCAGTTAAAAGTGCGGCTGTAAAGTCTTCTTCATCATTAAACTCACTTGCCACTAACTGTGCTTGCCAAGCTTCGGCGGCTGCCTGCTGTTGCGGTAATAAACGATTGAGTGCTTCAACAGTACCATTTAACTTGCCGGTAATATTCTGTTGTTGTATTTTCTGATCATTGAGCGCTTGCTGATGGCTTTGCAATATTTGGGCTTGCGCTTGTTGTTGCTGTTTCAGCTGCTGACGCATTTGCTGAATATCTTGCTCAGCAAATAAATCATGTCGCTTAGCTTTATCTTCATTAAGCTGTTGTTCTATTTCCGCTAATTCAGTTTTCAAGGCTTGCTCAGAAATCAGCAGTTGCTCAAATTTACTTTGCATTATCGCAAATTGTTGCTGCACATGCTGAAGCTGCTCCTGGTCAGCGGTTAAGGCACCAAGCGCTGTTTGGTAATCGCGGCTTTGTTGTTCAATATCTGCCAGCCATCGCTGTTGCAATGACACGGCAGTGTTAAAGTCATCAGGGCTTGCATTAAGGCCCTTTTCTTTAGGTGAAAAAACAGCAAAACAATCAGCAATATGCAGTTCATTAGCTTGCATTAAAGTAGCAAGCTTTTGCCATTCTTGTGTTACATAAGCTTGTTTATCAAGCAAATTTTGCTTGTTTTGTTCTATTTGCTGCTGCAACTGACTGTGTTGCGTGGTTTGGTTTTGTCTCTGATTCGACAAAGTGAATAATTGTTTTTCTTGTTTTGCTATCAAATCAACTTGTTGCTGCTGCGCTTGTTTTAATTGCTGTAACTGACTATTAGCATTATTAAGTTGAGTAAAGTGTTGTTGGCGCGCTTCGATACTGGCTTTAATTTGCTCAAACGCTGATAAGTCAAAATCAAGCTTCAGTAATTCACGTTGAGTTAACCATTGCAAACTTAAGTTATCTTGCTCTTGTTGTTTTATTACCTTATTTTCAGTAATAAAATTAAGGCGTTCGGTTAAACGCTCTTGCTCCGATGACAAGCCTTTACCTTGTAATTCAAGTTGTTCAAGCTCACTAGTCAGTTGTTTCAAGCGCCGTTGATGTTCAGTTTCAACAGCCCCAGCATTTGAAAGCGCTTGATAGTCAGCAACCGCAGGATGCTGCTCTGAGCCACATAATGGACAAGCTTCATCTGGCGCTAAATTTGCTCTATGCTCACTGAGCGACATAATGTTTTTTTGTTGTTCAACAATAAGTTGCACATCGGTCATTGCAAGCTTTTGTTGTTTGTATTGTGCGCGTAAAGCCGTTAGTTGTTCCGCTAGGTTGCTACTTTGTTGTTTATCATGATGCAGAGTTTTTTCAATGTCTTGCAGCTCTACGGTTAACGTTTGAAAACGTTGCGCATTAAGTAACACTTGTGCCTGCTCTGCCATTGTTGCTTGCAGCCCATGAAGTTGCTGATTAAGTGCTTGCTCATGTTGACAATGATGCTGAGATAAAAGCTCACTAATTTCATGCTCTTTATGACTAAGCAAAAGCTTTTGCTGCTGAAATTCGGCTTCAAGCTCAAGCAGTTTTTTCTCTTGCCCTACCAGTTCAAGGCTTAAATTATCGACCTGCTGCTGCATGTTTACGTCTTGTGCTTGCAAGTCAAAACTTAGTTGTGTTTCGCAGACTAGCTGCGCCAACATATTGCGCCACAAAGGTAAATGTTCAGGCAGTGCTGCTAAGTGCTTTTGCTGAGCAATAAAGTCTTGTGCTTTGGTCAATTTTTCTTGCTGTAATTGTTTGCTACCCTCTAATGCATCTAAGGCTTTTCTAAGTTCTTTTACTTCAGTACTGGCATTATTAAGTCGATTTATTTGCTGATTTTGGCGCGTTATTTGGTGCACTATTTTATTATCAAGGGGTAAAACTTGCTCAACCATTAACTGTTCGGTAGCTTGCTGCTGGGCAATGCACGTTTCATGCTCTACAAGGAATTCAGTTAATGTTTGCTCGGCACTACTGACCAAACCGGCACTGTTTTTTAATTCAAGCTCAAGCTGTGTTGATTGCTGCTTCAGTTCATTAACTTGCTGATTAATATTATTTAATTGTTGGTAGTGAGCACGTAAATTTTCTGCGGGCTCTGATAAAGCTAACGCTTGTAATTGCTCAGCATGCTCGTGATGTGCTTGTTGTGCTGAATTTTTCGCCTGCTCTGCAAGTTGCTTTTGTTTATCAGCGCTTTGTAAGTTTGTTAACCAGTGTCGTACCTGTTGCCAATGAGCTAATTGAAGTGATAATGGCTCTTGCTGCGCTGTAACGTTAGTAAGCTCTGCACTAATTTGCTGCTGTTGCTCAGGGGTTAATAGTTGCATACCCGCGCTTTTCGCCTGCAATAACTTTAATTCATGACTAGCTTCTTTATGTTGCTCAAATACTGCCTTAGATATATCGCCATAAATTTCACTGCCGGTTAATTCTTCAAGTAAATCTGCACGCTCGTTAGCTGGAGCATTTAAAAAAGCGGCAAACTCCCCTTGCGACAACATCATCGACTTTCTAAAACGAGAAAAGTCTAATCCGGTGATACGTGCTATTTCACTGCGAATATCTGAGACTTTGCTAGCAATAACTTCTGCTTCGCCCTGTTTAAGGTCTTCACTTTCTGTCAGACTTTGCTCTGTAAAAATTATTTTTGCTAATTCAGCCGTCGGCTTTTGTAAGTTACCTTCAACACTGTTTTTTGCTCGACGTTGACTCCAAAAAGCGCGATAGGCTTGACCTTTTACTTCAAATTCAACCTCAGCCATACAATTAGCCGTGTGGCGGGTCATTAATTGATTTTGCTTATCTGATATCGTTAAGCGAGGTGTTTGATGATATAGCGCTAAACACATAGCGTCGAGTATCGTTGTTTTACCGGCACCGGTTGGCCCAACAATCGCGAATAAGGCACTCGTGTCAAATGGCGATTGGGTAAAATCAATTTTCCAATGACCTTTTAACGAATTAATATTTTCAAAACGCAGCGATAAAATTTTCATTATTTTGACTCCACTTTTTCAGTGGCACTAGCAAGCTCTGTTTGCTCGGCAATTTCGAGATACAAACTATTTAAACGTGCTTTACGCGCTTGTTGTTCATCACTTTGCCAGGTTTCTAGCTCCATGCGTGCATCAAAAACATCTTGCACACTCAGTTCACTCAAGGTGATTTTTTTTTCATGGCTGGGCATTTGTTGACGTGATTTTTTACTGCGCCTAACAAGCAGTACTTCTACCGGGAGTTCAGCCACTATATGCTCAATGCGAGCGCTTAAGTCTTGTAAGTACTCTGCGCTTTCAATCTCGATATCTAGCCAAATTTTTTCTGTGACATTTCTATGCTCATTTACGCTCTGCGCAGTTGCCGTTTTAGTGCTTATTGTGTTCACAACATTAGCAATATCTTCAGACAAGGAATCAAGCTGAGTTTTTACCATGGTTAAAGGTTGAAAGCATGGCACCGGGGTTAATTCGACATGACTGAGCTCAGCCTCTTTAAATTCGGCAATAACAATACTTTTTTGTGTATTAGCCTCGTCAAAGCTTAAAGCAATAGGCGAACCGCTATAGCGAATATGCTCACTTTTAGTCACTTTTTGAGGTCGGTGAATATGACCTAAAGCGATATAATCTGCATCAGGAAATTCACTAGCCGGAAAAGCTTCTAAAGTACCAATATAGATATCACGAACTGACTCGCTCGTTGATGCACCAATCGTAGTTAAGTGTCCGGTTGCGATTATCGGTAACCGACCTTCACCGTTTTTTTCAGCTGCGGCTAAGGCCTGTGCTTCACTAAATAAACGCTGATAATGACCGGTAATTGCTTGTTGTAACGAGCGTTGTTTTTCATCAGCCGATTGCCCTGCATAACTTTTAACAATATCACGGGCGCGAATAAAGGGAATGGCACAGATCACCGCTTGCTGCTCATTTTTCAAGCTATTAAGTACAAACACTTGCTCAGCAATATTATCGCTAACCGCAGAAATAACCCTTGTGGATAATTGATGTAATAAGTTTTGTGACTCGCCCAGCATAGCCACTGAATCATGATTGCCGGCTAGTACCACTAATTGACAGCGCGTTTGATGGAGCTTGGCAATAAAATCAAAGTACATTTCGCGGGCATAACTTGGCGGCGTGCCAGTATCAAAAATATCGCCAGCAACAATAATGGCATCAATCTGTTGTACTTGAGATTGCTCAATTAACCAATTCAAAAAGTGCTGATGTTCACGTGCTCGACTTTTGCCATAGAAATGTTGGCCTAAATGCCAGTCAGATGTGTGAATAATTCGCATAATTTACGTGCACGCCAAGTTCATAAAAATCAAAGTAATTATTCTACCGATTCTCTGCTGAGCTTACTACTAGACAGTTCAGAAAGCTTAGAAATATAACGTGTTAAAATCGAACCAAGAGACCAGCGAAGTGATGAACATCTGAAGCATAAAGCCAACTCCTCACTAATGACGATAGAAATGACACAATATTTTATACAAGTTTATTGTTTAATTGATTTACTTCTTAACTTACAGCTAAACAGGCTAACTTTTACGCTTAATGCCTTAAACTAATTTTATTTAAGTGCTATCTTTTATGATAATGACAAATGGAGTTCACATTGACTGAGTAAATATATGGTATTTAATTTCAATAACAAAAAAGCAATGCAGCAATTACAAGCTGAAAATGAACAGCTAAAACAAAAAAACTTATTACTTGAAGAAGAGTTAAAACAATTCAGCCAATCTAACCTAGCGCTTTCAGACGATATGTCAAAAGCCGCCGTAAGATATAATAACCAAGAAGAGCTCAATAAATTATGGTTACAATCTTCTACTTTAGTTAATCAAATAAGAGAAAGTTTAGCCAACTCATCAACAGAGCTCCTTACTCATAGAGACAGCTTCCAATCTTCACAAGAGTTATTTAGTCAAATCATGGATATGCTGGCACTGACGGTGAAATCTACAGCAGAAATATCTAGCGATACTCAAACGGCGTCAACATCAGTCGATCAATTAAAAACCGTGATCACCGGAATAAATGACTTTGTTAATATCATCAAAGGTATATCTGACCAAACCAACCTACTCGCTTTAAATGCGGCAATTGAAGCGGCTCGTGCCGGTGAACAAGGGCGAGGCTTTGCTGTTGTTGCTGATGAAGTAAGAACATTAGCGCAACGTTCAGCTGAGGCATCTAACGAAATATCGGCATTGATTGAACAAGTAAATAATCAGATGGCTGATGTAGTTAATGGTATTTGTGGTGTTGGTGACAAGAGTAATGAAATCACCACAAGCACTTCATCGATTGAAGAGACTGCCACTGAAATTGTAAAACTATCTCAGCATATGTATTCGGTGATCACTGACTCTACGGCTGATGCTTTTATTCAAACGGTAAAAATGGATCATGTTGTTTGGAAACTTGATGTCTACCAAGTGATGCTTGGAATGTCAGAAAAATCTGCTAGTGATTTAGCAGATCATACCATGTGTAGACTCGGTAAATGGTATTATCAAGGTGAAGGGCAAACTAA
Organism: Cognaticolwellia aestuarii; assembly: GCF_002000025.1. Lineage (GTDB taxonomy): Bacteria > Pseudomonadota > Gammaproteobacteria > Enterobacterales > Alteromonadaceae > Cognaticolwellia > Cognaticolwellia aestuarii. The sequence goes on along the minus strand of NZ_MUZV01000002.1, from coordinate 120,899 downwards.
ATATTCAGAATTTGATGCCTTCAAAAAGATGGAAGCTCCACATGCAGATGTTCACTCTAATGGTCTTGCTGCCTTGCTGGCACATGCAGAGGGTGATAGTGAAACGGCAGTTAAAAAATTAGCCTTAATGGAAAATGCCAGTTTCAAAGTAGTCGACTTGCTTTCATCATTATCGAATCAAATATCGAATCACAAAGCTCATCAAACAATCTAGCTAAAGCAGTATTTAAGCTACTTGATTGAAGTTAACAATGGACTCTTGTTTGCGCAATAATATTGCTGCAATTCAAGAGTCTCTCCTCTGCCGAGCAACATTAACGCTCAATAAAAAACGCTTGAGCGTTACATCAAGCGAAAACAAACAACAAACACCGCAACAAAAACTGACGACAGTCACTTCAAATAGTTCATAAAAAGCCACAAGTAACTGCCCAACTCAAACTTTGGCTATCTTATTAGCTATATGATAAAAGCCCTACACAGCCATGTAATGCAAATAATTATAATTATCATTTGCATAAGCACTTAACCATAGTTACACTCGAAATGTAAATGCAATTCATTCTCATTACAACTCAGGCATGATATGAAAAATATTACTATGATGACGCTATTTTTAGCTAGCGCTACCGCACTAGCAGACAACAAAGAAAACGTCGCCCCCAGCGCAGAAGATTATTTATTACAACAACAAAAGATTGCTGAAATTGAACAGCAATTAATGGTTTTAAAATCGCAATCTGCAAAAATGCTAGCAGCACAAAAATCCGCTAAAGCTGAATCAGCGGGCAAAGAAGTTCTGAAAAACCAGTCATTACAAGCAAATAAAAATTGGCAAATAAAGTCATACGGTAGTGTTCGCTATAAAAGCGAGGAAATATTTAGAAATACACAAGATGTTGACCCTACTCGTCGTGCTAGTACCGATCTTGAAAGAGTCGTACTTGAATTGAGTTACGATTTCACACCACAATGGCAAGTTGAGTTAGAGCTTGAGTATGAACATGGTGGTACGGGTGTCACACTCGAATATGATGGCTTCGAAGAGTTTGGTGAGTTCGAAAGTGAAATTGAAGCCGGTGGTGAAGTAGTCGTTGAAAAGCTACAAGTTCGTTATCAAGCAAACAAACACTTAGCTGTAAAAATGGGACGAATTTTTGTTCCTGTCGGCTTAGGGACCGACTTACATCAACCTCATCAGTATATGACCGCTGAACGTCATTGGAGTGAGGCAAGCATGATCCCTCAAACCTGGAATGAAACGGGTGTTAACCTTATCGCTAATTGGCAGAACTTTACCGCACAAGCATTGCTGACAACCGGGTTAAACTCTGAATATTTTCGCACCTATCAATGGGTTGCTACTGGCCACCAAAAACGTTTTGAACAAGTGAACTCAAATGACTTAGCATTTACTTTTCGCCTTGATTACGGTGATGTAAAAAATGATAAAGGCATAGGTGTGAGCTATTACACCAGTAACACCACAGAAAACCGTAATAACCAAAACAATATTACCGGCGATGGCAATTTACAAATTTTTGGTCTTCATGGGGCGTGGAGTCTAGGCAACTGGGTAGCAAGAGGCCAATACTTATTTGGTCAATTGGACGACAGTGAAGCAATCACCCTTGCCAACAAAACCACACCAGGTTTAAAACCAGGTAACTTCGCACAAGTGGGTAGTGAATCAGAGTCAGCATTCGTTGAATTAGGCTACAACGCACAAGGGTTATTTGGCTTGTCGTCACCACTGCGTATTTTTGGTGCTTTTGACTATGCGAACCCGATCAAAGAAGTAGCTAATGGCATCGCTACACCGCGTTTTGATAAACAAGAACTCTCATTCGGCATCAACTACTTCCCTATTCCTGAGTTAGTGTTAAAGGTGCAAGTTGGGGAACAGAAATATGCTCAAGACAACCTTGACAACACTCGCTCGGTGGCAATGTCATTAGGATATTTCTTTAGCATTTAAATACAGTCATATCACTAGCATTAAACAAAAATAATACACATTAATTTTAAACATTTAGACAGGATTTAACCATGTACTTAAAAAAATCTCTCATCGCAGTAACCCTATCGGCAATCATTTTATCAGCCTGTGGCGGTAGCTCATCATCACCGGATGCAGTTACAGAAACACCAGTAGTTGATACAGGGTTTTCATTTACCGCAACTGAAATGATAACTAACCTAACCAATGACGTGATAGTTAACGGTTACTTATCATTAAGTACCAAGGCTGACGTTTTCCATTTAGCAACGTTAACCTTAATTAATACTCCTACAGAAGAAAATTTAGCCGCGGCACAACAAGCCTGGCGTGATGTTCGAATTCCTTGGGAACAAGGTGAAGCGCATATTTTTGGTCCTGTTGATGCACTGTCAATCGATCCTCATTTAGATACTTGGCCTTTAAATACCAGTGATTTACAAGCACTATTGGCATCTCAATCAGGTTTTACCGCTGAGCAAGTTAAATTATTCAATGACGATGTTCAGGGCTTTCACACGATGGAGTTTTTATTATTTGGTGATGGCGTAGCGGACAATGTAAAGAGTATTAGCGAAATGACGGCATTGGAACGTGAATACCTAGGCGCTACTGCTGAAGTTTTTACTGAATACGCTAAATCATTAGCCGATGCTTGGACCGTATCGTATGACCCAAGCGATAGTAATTCACCTGCTTACAAAGATTTACTTTTAACGCCAAACAACGATGTTTATTCATCTGAGCTAGGTGTGGTTGAAGAGCTAATTAACGGTATGATCGGCATAATTGATGAAGTAGGTAATGGCAAAATAGCTGAACCTTTTGGTACAAGCCTAGCCACAACAGATACTTCACTAGTTGAGTCACAATATAGCTGGAATTCGTTAGCTGACTTTTCTGATAATATTCAAGGCGTACAAAACGTTTATCGTGGCGAATTTGTAAACGGCGCAGATAAACAAGGTATTATCGACTTTGTAAACGCGGCAGATCCGGAGTTAGCAAGTAAAATTGATGGTCAAATCAGTGATGCTATCACAGCGATCAAAGCAATTGCTGGTGACAATAGCCTGCCTTTTAGACAAGCCATTAATGACGTAGACGCACGTATCAGAGTGCAAACTGCTATTGACTCATTAACACTCGTTCAAGCTTCATTCTAAACTGATGTTCTTCCATTACTATCAAAGTGGAAATCAAGTTAAGTAAACGTAGTTCAATAACTTATTGTGATTTTTACTGAGGTTTATCCTCCCTATAACTTCAGTAAAACTCAAGTACATGGACGTACTTATTCATTGGTTTATGCACTCAATAAAAGTTAACAAAAATGATACAGACTAATCATATAACAGCAATAACAACGAAACAGCCAAGATTTTTACTTAGGCATTGTGCACTATTATTAAGTATTTCACTGACAGCTTGTGGCGGCGACAGTAGAAAAAGTACTGAAACACCAGCACCTCCGCCTGAAACGGTTTACCCTGATTATGCTCGAGCGCTTTTATTAGGTGGTAATGCTACCGCTGAAAATGCCAGTGATTCTGGTCATGGTTTTTCAACACCAATTCCCACTTTGACCGAAGAAGAACTAACTCGTCATCTTACTGGCGATACCCACTTTGAAACGTCATTTACCACCGCTCCTAATGATGCTCACCCTGAACTTGACGGTTTAGGGCCGGTATTCAACAATCAAGACTGTAATTCATGTCATCAGCGTGATGGACGTCCGGCCACACTATCAGTGCCAGACCAAGAGGAAAGACTACTTTTAGGCGCTAATGCAGGAATATTTCTCCGCATCAGTCTTGAAGATGGTCAGTGTGAAACACCTTCAGCAGAAAATAATTATTGTCAAAATACGCCTGTTGATGGCTTTGGCACGCAGTTATTTCACCGTGGTGTACTTAAAGCACGTGATGATTGGCAAATAAACCCTTTTATCGGCCAAGCTAATGTTTTCATATCGTACGACTATAAAATAGAGACCTATGTGGATGGCGAAACAGTTACCTTAAAAAAGCCAGTATTTGATATTGAAGCACCTTATGACGTCAGCATAGAAAATAGCTTAAACAGCAGTTTGCTACAAAGTAATGTTCGTTATAGCCCAAGAAACGGAATGCCCATTTTTGGTTTAGGCTTACTAGAAATGATCGCAGAAGACGATATATTAGCGCTAGCAGATGAAAATGACACTGATCAAGATGGTATTTCTGGCCGAGCCAACTGGGTTTTTGATGCGGTTAAAGCTCAAGCCGGCGAACAACCGCCAGTCTCCTTAGGACGATTTGGTTGGAAAGCCAGTACACCGAGCGTTCGCGTTCAGTCACTTGCTGCATTACGTGGCGACATGGGAATAACTAATCCATTATTTCCTCAAGAAAGCATCGCCAATACGGCAATGCATGAAAGCTACTTAACACGTACGGGCTTTATTGATACTGGGGTTGATGAATCGGGCCAAACAGAAGCTTCGGCAAGCTTTTCAGATGATGTGGTATTTTACGCTGAAACCTTAGCTGTACCTGCACGACGTAATATTGATAATGAGGACGTGCTCAAAGGTGCATTGTTATTTCAGCAAGTCAATTGTACAGGCTGTCACACCCCTCAATTTACCACCCAAACAGGTGATATTCTTATTGGTGGAAGAGCAGCGCCAGAGGCAATAAAAGGACAAAAAATTTACCCATTCACCGACATGTTACTCCATGATATGGGCGAAGGACTAGCCGACAATCGACGTGATTTTATGGCCACAGGTAATGAATGGAAAACCCGGCCATTATGGGGTATAGGGTTAACTAAAACAGTCAACCCTGCGGCTGGTTTCTTACACGATGGTAGGGCTGATAATATTGAAGAAGCTATTTTATGGCACGGTGGTGAAGCACAAAACAGCAAAGAAGGTTTTATGGCCTTGACTAAAACAGAACGTGCATCACTGGTGGCTTTTGTTATGTCACTATAAAGTAATATTAAAGTAAAAAAGCGCTGTTAATTACAATAACCGACAGCGCTAACTTAGCAAGCAGATCATCTTTGTGCTTTGAACAATACCTTTTACTGTTCTAAAGATTCTAAGCTTTCACTTACCGCTAATAATTAAAACAAACCCTGCTAATGCCACATGCCTTAACGCTTGATAGAAAAACATCAATATCACCAATAATCAGCACTTAAACAAAATGATCTAAAATAAGACTCAGCGCACTTGAAGGGAAATAATGACTTTTTTCATCACTAGGTTCATTTGTCTATGCTAAATAAAGAACTAAAGCAGAGCGAAATTATCCAACATATTGAGCATTTTCAGGCGAAGAGTTAAAAGCCTGAACTAGCGAATTAAACGCAGTATTGCTTTAAATTCAGCAGCTCTGCAATCTGCCACTAACTCATACAGGCACATTTCTAAGCCAGTAATATCAATATTTTTATTCATCAATCGACTTATGCCAAGTTGCTTGTTAGCCAAGGTGCGCGAAGATACGCAATCGCTAACTAGCTGTACGCTATAACCACACTCAGATAAGCCAAGTGCAGTTTGATATGCACAAATATGCGCCTCAATACCACAAACTAGCCAGGTATCAACATTTTCAGCTTTAACCGCAGCGATAAAATTAGCCTCATCGCAGCCATTAAATGTAAATTTAGTAATTGGGTTAATACTGCTTAACAGCGAGCTTATTTTATTAACAGTACCGCCAAGCTTTTCAGGGTTTTGCTCAAGACAAATAATGGGTAACTTTAGTGCTTGCGCTCCCTTAATCAGCTTTTCACAATTCGCAATTAAAACCTCGCTATCATAAACTAAGCTAGCGAGCTTTCCCTGAATATCAACAACAATAAGACCCGTATTAACTTTATCTAACATGTTATAGCTCCTGAAATTGAATAAACACCCTATTTAATTTAGCTAGTTACACATAATGTTTAAGGTACCAATCACTAAATGAGATTGCCTGATAATGACATATATGCCACAAAGCCGATGTTAGTTTCAATGTAGTAACACATGCTCTAAATTAGGTTTTATATGGAAAATTACCATAGTCACTTGTTGGTTATGCTTTGCTGCCAAACCTTCCATCAAGGTTTTTGTATACCTGGGTGAGTTATTTTTAATCGTTGAGGTTCACTTTTATTACCAGAACGAGATACAGCTATAATCTGAACAGTGATATTTATAGGCTCTTGTTCTTTATTACTCCCATCTAACCAAAGAAAGCTAAATAGCTTTTCATTTTCCATAAACTTCGATGGAACGACAGGAGATTCGTAAAAGAGTTGATCCTCAAATTTACCTTCAACAATTTTAAAAATATAACCTTGTTCATGTGAAGGTAAAGCCTCAAGTGTTAAATTGATAAAGCCCACATCAGAGCATGAACCATGATTTCCATCATCTGTTCCTCTGTGAATTGAATCAACTCTAAAAGTTGGTGTAGTAACTTTACCAGATGAGTTTTCCGATATTACAAACTCATCAAACGCTGGAGCAAATGAACATGCAGCAGCTTTAAAAGCTAGAATATTTAATAATAGAAATAAAAAACGACTCATAACTTCCTTCTATAGCTAAAATAATGTGCTGGCTAAAATCAGCTATTAACTATGCCACCCATGATAAATGCAAGCAAGAATGATAACGCACTGAACGGTTTATTTTGAACCATTAAAGAATTAAGTTTTTCATTTTAAAGTCCTAAATGTGTAACCACATATCTGGATAGAACATAGATATAAAAAAAGCACTATAAAAAATATAGTGCTCTTGATAACAGCGGTATTAATCACCGCAGGTAAATAAATCTACAATATATTATGCAGCTTTTTTATTACGGCTAAAACCAAAAGAAATTAACCCTAGGCCAAGTAAAGCCAAAGTGCCTGGTTCAGGTACTTGACTTGGTGCAGGAGAAGTTATAGTTGAAGAGAAGCTTTTCACAGTTTTTGCATTATTTACGAGCCCTTGAGTAGAAAAAAACCACTCAGTTTCTGTGGTTAAAAAATCAGGGTGCGAAACATTACCAATAATGTATACCCCTGTTGAACCACCAACTGTAGCGTTACCGCGAATTGAAGAGCCGGTAAAATTAAAACCTTCTACTGTCCATAAGACGTTACCAACAATATCATTTAAAAGTAGAGGGGTTTTAACCGTAAAAATGGTATTAATATCAAAATAATTCAGGTAATCACCTGTAATAATGAAAGGTCGTAAACCAAAATTGTTCAACGAAAAGTCGATTTCAACAACTTCCCCAGAAGCGTTTAAAGTGGTATTTCCTATTCCAAACACATCAAAACTACCATTAATTCCATTTATTAATGTTGCGTTGGCCGACATAGATAACGTCATTGATAAACTAACGCACAGTAGTATTGCTGTAGTAAATGCTTTCTTTAACATGATACATCCTTAATTCTTATTACAAAGGCATAAATTAACTAAAATTGTGTTCGAAGGCTTAAAATATATTACCTATAAATTAGTAACCTATAACACCTGCCACGCAGTATGCAAAAAAAAGGCCAAAACCACAAGTCGTTGTTTATAAAAAGAAAAGGAAAGTAGCAATAACTAACGCCTCATAATGTGTTAAACATACAGACGCTCAAAAAACAACCAACAGATTGATTTTTAAACACTTTTTTTTGAATTTAAATTACTAAGTACTAAAATCATTACGCTATTTATTGCGTTAATTTATACACTATTTGCTAGCTTAACTTCTTGCTGATATTTTTTAATTAGTTAGATCAAAAAAAGTTCGCAGATGCGAACTTTTTATTTATTATATCAAAAGTTAAAAGGCTATAGCTGTGTTAATACCCCGTCGTTGATTTTAAATTGATATAGGCGAACTTTTGAGAGAAAGTTATCAGCATCATGGTAGTAGTTACGAGTCACCGTATCCATGTTATGAAATTCACTACCCGTGTTATGAAAGCTAACTAATACCTGTTCAGCATCAACTTCAACAATAGCAACGCCATGTTCCCACATCCGAGAAAAAACCATGTCATCAGTTATATCATCACGTTTGGTTGCACTGCGCACTAACGGATCAAAGTAGAACGGTAAACCGCTAAGTGCTTCAGGTACCTCGCCCAATTGTGAGAATATTTGCTGCATACCATTTTCTAAAAATGAGCCAAAAGTTCCTGACGATACCGATGACGTAGTAAAGTTAAACGACTTTTTACCAGTAACATTATTGGCTTTATGCTCAGTGACATAACTACTGTGAATGTCACCGCCTAAGCTGATCACACCAAACTGGCTCATAACGTTATCAACAAACGAGGATTTAAATTGCGGAAAACCATCCCATTGATCGGCTTCTAGATAAAACCGTTGTTTTAAAGTTGCAGGAAGTGCATCAGAGTTCAATACTTCTTCGAGCAAGCTTATGCCGGTATCAGCTCGATTTGCTGATAAATCAAAAATCAACGGTGAAAACGACACAGAACTACCTAGCATTTTCCATGTGCTAGTTGAGGTGGCGAAGGTTTGTCCAAGCCATTCGGTTTGCGCTGCGTCAAAGCCACTTTGCACTGAAGTCCCTTGTAAGTTAGCCACATACTCTAAATACCCCGCATATAGATCATAGGTATCTTTAACCACAAGATAACGGCTACCAATAAAATTAAATAATGAAGTTTTCCCCATGGTATAAAAAGCGAGGCCTTGTGCAACTCCAACCTCGGGTAATGCCGGTAGCATTTGGATCGGATGCTCGCTAGGCAAACTTGCTTTTGCGCTACTCAACACTTGATTCAAGTAACTTGTGGTTAAATTACCTTGTATTGCGGCCACCGCACGTTGCTGTGCTTGTGCAAGTGCTTCAGTTTGTGTTATTTCAACTCGTGCAAGTAACTCTTGCATATAAAGACCAGTAAAAATTTCTAAAAACGTCGCTTTGTACGGCGCAAACGCTGCATTATCAATATCAATATAAGGTGACATTTGGCTAACAATACCCTCAACCTGAGCCTGTGCCATGCCTGTGCCCAATAAAAATCCAGTTAATGTTGCTTGGTCCATCGCAACAGTTGCCGGAAAAGCATCTTCAGGCAGAATATGATCTGGACGATTGGTACGAAAATCTGTCATGGCTAAATGCAAATGCTGACCAAATTGAAAGTCTCGATAAATACGGGTATTAGGGAACAAGTGTTCATCAGTAATAGCCAACGTACCTGCTGCTAATTCGGCAGCGCTATGTACTTGTTCATGATCAATAGGCATATATTCAAAATAAGCCATTTCTGAATTTTTCTTGCGTTGAGTCTGCTGCTCATCGCCAGCACCATCTAAGTAAGTAGCTCGGTCCCCCCAACTATCATCGGAAAACTCATGATCATCCCATATAGCTATCATTGGAAAACGTTCGTGCACCCGTTGTAATAATTCATCTGTGCGATAGGTTTTATAAAGTTGACGATAATTATCTAAGCTGTTCGCTGCTTGGCTTTTGTTATCACCGACCCCTAAAGTAAGCGCCCCTGCTTGGTCGGTAAACTCGATAGTACGAGCACCACCTACTGATTGAAATAATGCATCACCGGTAGTTTCATAAATATAGTCACCTAAATGTACGACAAAATCTAAATCGTCATTATCAAGCAGTGATAAATAGTTATTAAAATAACGGCCGATATAATCTTGGCATGAAACATAAGCAAATTTTACTTTACTATCACTATCTATAGCAGCAGCCGTTTTGGTTCGCCCAGTTCGGCTAGTATAATTTTTACCACCACTTTGATAAATAAAACGATAGTAGTAGTGTTGCCCAGCTTCGAGTGCAGTGACCCGAATTTTTAAACAATGATCGGAGGCAGCTAGTGCATCAAAGCTTTCTTCAACCACTAAATTGGCAAACGCTTCGTCATTTGCCACTTGCAGCATAAGTGAAGTATCAGCACCTGAGCCATCATCAACACGGGTCCATAATATAACCGAGTCAGCTTTAGGGTCGCCGGATACCACAGATTGAGGAAAATATTGACTACCATCTAAAATACTCGGCTCTGTTGGCTCAGGCGTAACCACAGCAGCTTTCTTATCTGAGCCACCACAACCAACTAAGCTTGAGGTCACGACTACGCCGGCACTAACGGCTATGGTTTTAATAAATTTACGACGGGTATAACTCATATTAAGGTCCTTCCTACTCATATTTAATTGTTGTTATCATTTTTACGACTCACTTTAATGCTTATGGCATGATAAGTTTTATTTATGACAATTTATCAATACCTTACCAATAAAATAATTTATTTGTATTATTCTGGATAACCGGTTATTTTTTTAATACTTTGGTAAATAGGTTTTAATTGTCGATACATTTTTCGATACACTTGCTGATACAATTTGTTATACAACTGCACATTAGTTTGATTAGGTAAAAAGCTCTGCTCAATACGAGTCATTGCCGCGGTTGCTTGTTGATAACTATCAAAATAGCCCTGCCCAACTGCGGCATTAATAGCAGCACCTAAGCCTGAAGTTTCAAAGGTATGTGGACGATGAGCCGGTAAATTAAAAATGTCAGCCGTTAATTGTAAAGCGGCATCCGATTGTGAGCCGCCACCAGAAACAATTAAACGGGTAATTTTACACTTTTGTCGCTTCTCTAAGCTTTCTTTACCTTCTCGTAACGCGTACGCTAACCCTTCTAAAATAGAGCGATAAATATGGGCGCGAGTATGCACATCACCAAAACCAATAATTGCGCCTTTTGCTTCTAAGTTTTTTAAACCCGGTGACCAATAAGGTTGGAGCATCAGCCCCATTGAGCCTGGCGGCACTTGGGCAACGAGTTGATCAAATAAACTCTCAGCGCTGACCCCTAACACTTGCGCTTTATCTATCTCATTTTGACCAAACTCTTGTTTAAACCAATTGACCATCCAAAAGCCGCGATAGATCATCACCTCACTATTGAAATTATCTGGTATAGCTGAAGGATAAGGTGGAATAAACGCTTGTGGCTCGACATAATTAACATTGTTAGTATTAATGGTTGCGGTAGTGCCATAACTTAAACTAGCAGTCTCTGGGCTAATACAACCTGAGCCCAACACTTCACAAGCTTTATCCGAGGCCGAGGCGATTAGACTTGTGCCGACAGGTATACCGGTATGTTTAGCCGCCGCCGCAGTGATATGCCCAAGCTTTTCACCTGGCTTAACTAACGTAGGCAACATAGATCTTTTTACGGGCAAAGCATGCCATTTCCAATCCCAAGCTTTTGCCCAGGCCTGCTTTTTGTAATCAAACGGCAGATAACCCACAATACTGCCGATCGAATCTTTAAACTGGCCAGTTAATTTATGTGTAAAAAAACCTGACAGTAATAAAAACTTATCGGTTTTTTGCCAAACTTCAGGTTGGTATTGTGCTAGCCAATTGGCTTGTGCCTTGCGACGAAAATAATCAATAACGTTACTTTGGCCGATTAATGAAAATGCTAATCGCCAGTACCACGGCATAACTTGAGTGGGTTTAGATAAACGTTGATCCAACCAAAGAATAGCCGGACGCAACGGTTTAGCATTTTTATCTAAATTAATCACAGTGCCACGTTGTGTGGTAATGGTAACCGCGCTAACTTTTTCACGATAACCTTTGTTAATGACTTCATTTTGCTGCCAAAGTTGTTGGCAACACTCACCTAGCATCTGCCAAAAGTAATCAGCACTTTGTTCGGCCCATCCCGGATTTGCAGAAAAATAGGCTTCAAGTTCAATACGATTTTTAGCGACTAAATTGCCATGTAAATCAAATAACAAGGCACGCACACTTTGTGTGCCGTTATCTATGGTTAAGATCAAATCATCACGAGAATCGCTATTCTGATTTTTATTTACTGCATTTTTTTTTGAAGCGTTTTTTGATGAGCTAGTATTTATCATAAACTGCCTTGCTCTGTGGTAATTTCATCATCAGGCAAACTATAAGACTGTTGCCATAAAGATAAGTATCGGGCTATTTCGGCTTGCCACTTAGCTTCATTCCAAGACAAATAAGGAGCACAAAGTGCTTTAATGTCTGGCAATAACTCACGTGCACCAGCTGGTAGCACATTGCCAAGTCGAGTGCGTCGTAGTAATAAATCGTCAAGGTGTTGTACTTGCTCAAAACGCACAGCCCAAATCAGCTCAGCCCATAAGTGTCGGCTATAGCGGATCGGGCTAAGATGGGCTTTTGCACTGGCATTAACAAATACATGGCTAAACTCGCCATAACAGGCTTGTATTTGCTGCTGCACATGTTGTTGAATTGATGACGATAAGTTTGAAGAATCCTGCGACAATATTGGTTGCTGACAAGCATTCTCAAGTGCCTTAGTCAGTATGGCTTTTTGCTTAAGATTGTTCATTGCCAAATACTGGCAGGCCTTATTTAATACTTGCTCAGCAATCAATCTGAAGGTGGTTAGCTTACCGCCGGTTACGCTAATTACGCCTTGATGCTGTTCAATGTGATGCTCACGCTTTTCTTTTGACGGCTCAAGCGATCCACCTGTGCTGATAACGGGCCTTACACCTGCAAAAGTGGAAATAATATCGTTTTGAGTAATGTTAGCAGCCGGAAATTGCTGCTTAACTGTTGCAAGTAAATAGTCAAACTCATCTTGACTAATTTTGGCTTCAAACGACATATCTTGATGATGCTCAACATCCGTGGTGCCGACCAAGGTGACATTCTGCCAAGGGTATATTTGCACCGGCCTTTTATCGACCGGATGCTGAATAGAAATAACACTGGCCACAGGTAAACGCCAATTAGCAATCACTAAGTGACTGCCTCGCAGCGGTCGCATGCTAAAAGCTGTTTTTTTAGCTTGTTGACCAGTGTCATTATTTTCTTTTTGCTCAGGTGGCAATATATCAGAACCTAACACATCTGTTTTTAAAGCTGTGCTTTGTAGTAGTTTAGACCAAGCCCCGCAAGCATTTACCACTACTTTGGCATTAAGTGTTATCGCTTGTTCATTCTCTTGCATCTGGACGGTAATTTGATTATTTTTAGCACCGACAGCAAGGTTAGTCACTTTGGCATAGTTAAGCGCTTGGCCTTTTAAATGTAAAGACTCTTGAATCAACCTTTGCACCAATCGTGCATCTTCCGTTAAAGCGTCAAAAAACTGGGTACCACCAAGTAAACTATGCTCTGCCACGTTAGGTGCTAGTAGCTGATAGGGCAACTTAGGCCAAAATTTATGTTGTTTGGCACCAGCGATAAAGTCATAACAAGACAACAAGCTATTAAACACCCAAGGACCCGGGAAAACTTTCTTATAATGACTCATAACAAAGCTTTGCCGACTAATTAAAGGCTCACCCTGTGCAAGTAAACGTTGACGTTCAGTCACTGACTCTCGTGTCAGCGCTAGCTGACCTTGCGCCATATAACGTAAACCACCATGAACCATTTTTGAAGAGCGGCTTGAGCTCCCCCAAGCAAAGTCTTTTTGCTCAAGTAATAACACTTTTAAGCCCATTTGACAGGCAATTTTCAAGATACCTGCGCCGGTAATACCGCCGCCAATAATCACCATGTCCCAACAAGACGAAGCATTGATATCATTAATACGTTGCTCGCGCGTCATTAAAACATTATGCCCAAGCTCGCCAACAGTTAACGAAACAACTTCAGTATTATTTTCATGAGCTAAGGGTTGTGCAAGGTTATCTGCGCTGTTCATATTAGCCAATCCTCAAACAATGGCAGCAAACTACTCAAGTAATGTACCTGGATTTAACTGTTGGTTGGCATCAAAATGCGCCGCTAGGTTTTCAAGTACTTTCATACCTAATTCACCCTTTTCTACTGCAAGATAAGGTGCGTGATCTTTACCGACACCATGCTGATGGCTAATTGTGCCGCCGTTATTAACAATAATATCGCTAGCTTGATGCTTTAGCTTTTGCCAACGAGCAAGTGTCGCTTGGTAAGAGTCAGCATTTCGATAAAGGTAAGTGGTGTATAAGCTGCAACCTTGACTATAAACATGCGATAAATGAGTAAAAACATGAACCTTTTCGCCCTCATCCGTTAAACCATCACGTATTGCGGTTTCAACTTTAGTCATTAAATTATCAACATTACCCCAGTCAGTTGCCGTTTCAAAAGTGTCAACAACATAACCTTGTTGCCATAACGCATCTCGCAGGTAAGGTGAGCGAAAACGGTTGGCTTGCCATTTTTTGCCTAATAGCTCGCCGGTGCTAACCCCGTTAAATTGTTTTACAAAGCGGTTTAACTGTTTTTTACTGGCTGCTATTTGCTGCTTGGTACCCGTTAAACCGAAGGTCAACATACACTTTTCATCGCCACAACCGCGCAATGACAAATAACGTTCAAGCCATTTTATTGCATTTTCATGACCCGCAAGTTTAAGCTGAGTTTGGGTTTCAACACTATTACTGACTCTTAACATAGATAAGGCAATACGCTGTTGAACACTTTGTTGACAAAACTGACTTGCAGCACGCCAATTAGGAAAGAAAATTACAGAAAATTTTTCCACGTCGGGTATTTTACTTACCCGCACCTTTACTTGCGTTAAAATTCCAAAGCGCCCTTCTGACCCTAACAGTAGTTCACGTAAATCTGGGCCGGCAGATGAGGCTGGAAACGTAGGTACATCAAGTGAACCAGTAAAGGTTTCAATATTCCCGCCAGCAAATAACTGCTCAATACGGCCATATCGTAATGACTGCTGCCCGCTTGAGCGACTAGCAACCCAGCCACCAATAGTAGAAAGCTCAAATGATTGCGGAAAATGTCCCAAAGTATAACCACGCGCTAATAATTGAGCTTCAACCATCGGGCCGGGTGTACCCGCGCCAAAAGTTGCTATTTGACTTTGCTCATCTAAATCTAGCAGTTGATTCATGTGGCTCATGTTAACGGTTAACACCGCTCGTTCAGACACTTTAGGATTAATATGGCCAGCAACGCTAGTGCCACCACCATAAGGAATTAATTCAACATTGTGCGCTTTTGCGTAACCCAAAATATCTTTAACATCTTGGCAGTTCTCTGGAAAACAAACCCCGTCAGGAAAGCAATTTATTTCACCACTGTGCATCGCTAACCAGTCAGGTAAAGACTGCCCTTTGGCATGTCGCACGCGCTGCTCGGCATCCGTCGATATTAATCGATGTGCTGTTAAACGTGATTGAGGCACAGTGTTAATGACCTCAGCTAAGCCAACATCGTTAAGAGGCTTACCTTGCCCTACTAATTGCTTTAGAAATGCCCCTGCCGACTGTGGTAAATCCATTGAGGTGCTTTCATCACCCCAGCCATTCCAACGTCTCATGTTACTACCTTGCGATTAATTCACTGTTAGTTATCTATTAGTTATGATAAAACGAAGCATGTAAGGGTGAAATGTCCTAAAAAGACAGTCAAGGTGACATTTTAGGACAAAGCTAAACAGCCTTAAATTGTCTAGACCTAGACCTAGACCTAAACCTAAAACACTGAAAAATAGCTAAAACATAGTTCATGACCAATATGATCAAAGTAAAAACAGCCGAAAACAGCTCATTAACTGACTTAGATGAAAACCTAGGACAAGCCTCTGTACCCGCAGTTAAACAATATTTGCAATTAGCCGCTGAGCAAAAGCTTGATATAGATGATATTTGTCAACGTGTTGGCTTAGATCTAGCCCTACTTTCTGATAATAGCCAGCATATTTCCGGGCTACACTTTCAGCAGTTAATTGCTTTATTAATTGAGCAATCTTCTGATGACTTATTTGGCTTACACACGGCAAAACATGTACAACCTGGCTCTTATAGTGTGTTGGGCTATATCTCAATGAATTGTGAAAACTTAGGGCAAGCTATCACCAAAATTCAACCGTTTGAAAAATTGGTTGGTGATATGGGGACTACCAACTTTGCCGATTTAGGTGATAAGGTAAAAATTAGCTGGCATTGCCAATTTACTGAGCCAAATGTTAAGCGCCACATGATCGACAATTGTCTAGGCTCTTGGCTAACCTTTGCACGTTATTTAGTCAACCAAGCCAGTAACCCAAGTGAAATACTACTTAGTCGACATAAACCAGCGTTGAGTCAACAAAATGAATACCAAGCCGTATTTAAATGCCCTGTCCGTTTCGGGCAAGCAGAAAATGCCATTATTTTTGACAAAACTTTATTATCGTTACCTTTAAATAAAGGTGACCAACAACTGCTATCAACACTGGAGAGTCATGCTCAAGCGTTAATTTCTGATCTAACAACAGAAATCGATATGGCGACTCAACTAAAAAATAGCATAGCGAAGTCGCTTAAAAGCGGTAATTTTCATCAACAAGACATTGCCGAGCAATTTGCTATGAGCGCTAAAACCTTACAACGGCGCTTAGCAGCGTCAGGGATAACATTTCAAGCCGTACTCGATGAAACGCGACTTCAGTTAGCAAAAACACATTTAGCCGCAAGTAAATTGAACCTGAATGAAATCAGTATTGAACTGGGCTTTACCGAACCAAGATCTTTTTATCGTTGGTTTAATAAACTCACTCAGCAAACCCCAGGCGACTATAGGAAAACTCTTATAAATAATCAGTGCTAGCATGCTACTTACATATTTTACACAAAGACATTTGTTAAGATATAAAGCATCTGTTTAACTGAATAAGCTAGCTAGCCAGTCAAAAGTTAATACGGTGGTGAAAATTTTTAATCCGATCACCCCTAAAAACAGCACAATGAGTAACACTTTGACTCGACTGCTTTTTATATTATTCCAATACAATAATTTAGCTTTAGCTTCTCTCTTAAGCTCATCCACTGATTCTTTCATAACAATATTCCTTCCATAACTAACCACATGTCTGACTGCATAACTGGCTGCTTAAGTGACTGCTTAACAACTCAATAGCACTCGCTAAAGTGATGTTTATTGCGCTAATAGCCTTCAAAAGTCACCTTAATTAACCGTTAGCCTTTTGCTAATAACTGATCTAACCAACGCGATGGCAATAAACGCTTAAGCACAGCAAAAATTTTGGTTGGTGTCGTTATGCGGTAACGTACTTTAGGGCGCTTGCTTTCTAAGGCATGTATCAATGCTTTAGTCACATCAATTGCCTCTAGGGTGAACGCTGCATTTGATTTTTCACTGGTTAAACGCTCGATTTGCTGTTGATATTGTGCATTATGGACACTGTTATTTATATCAACATTACTTTGAAATGCCGTTAAGGCATTAGCACGAAACTGTGTATTGATAGGACCTGGCTGTAATAATACCACCGCAATATTAGCCGCCTTCAATTCTAACCTTAAAGTATCCGTTAGCCCTTCTATTGCATATTTTGAGGCGTTGTAAGCGCCACGATAGGCCATAGAAACAAAGCCTAATACAGAGCTACATTGAATGATCCTGCCATGACCTTGTTGGCGCATCACCGGAATAACTTGCCGAGTCAATTCATGCCAACCAAAAACATTAGTGTCAAACTGCGCTTTTAGTGCCTGTGTAGGTAAGTCTTCTAGCGCGCCAGGTTGCCCATAAGCGCCATTATTAAATAAAAAATCTAACTTTCCTCCCGTTTCTTCAAGTATTTTTGCAAGCGTTTGTGCAATGCTTTCAGTGCTAGTTAAGTCAAGTAGATAAGCAGTTAAGCCTTTAGCTTGCAGCTCAGCAACATCTTGCGGATTGCGAGCTGTCGCAAATACTTGATAGCCACGTGCCGACAACGTAAGCGCAGCATGTAAACCTATACCTGATGAGCAGCCGGTAATTAAAATAGATTGAGTTGACATAAAGTGAAGACAAAATGAAAAACAGATAACCCGTAGCTTACTTGATAATCTTGGCCTTGAGAACTAACAGACAAACTTAATTACATTATTGTTGTAAGAGTAAAACTGCCAAAAAATAAGCCGTAATCATATCAGCACACAATTGACTTGAGCGCTGCAGCCTAGCGTTCATTTCCCCCTTGAATTACAACATGCGGTCAATATTAACAAGCTGATAGAGTGAGTATTTTTGGCATGTGCAACCCGTTGTTACATATTAAATGCAAAGCTTACTGCCTTCTTGCTAAAAATAAGGTTATAAATAAGTTAATGAATAACGCTAACAAAAGCCACTCGCTCATGAATATACTCAAGCCTTACCTTGGTGTTTCTTCTTACCTTATCTTGCTTGTTTTACTTTCTATTGGCCTTACAGCCATGAGTGCTCACTCACATAACATTGACTTAAATCACATAGGTGATGAGCTTGAAGTGGTTGGCTTCAAAGATGATAGGCTCTTACAAAGTGAGTCAAAATCAACAATAAAAAATAGTCTTAATCAATCTTATACGATTAACTTTGCAGCCAACATTCCTGAAGATAAAAAAGCTAAACTTTACACTTGGGCTAACCACGCACGTAAAGCCTTACGGCTGGTATATGGCAAATTACCTGTTGAAGACTTCGTCACCATTATAAAAGCCAGTAAGGGCGGTAAAGGTGCCGTGCCTTGGGGGGAAGTTAATAGATATTCACCACCTGAAGTAACGTTAGTTGTTAATCTTGATAGTAGTCTTGAGGCTTTAAAAGCAGATTGGACAATTTACCATGAATTTAGCCATTTACTGATACCTTACGATGCAGGTGATGCAAGATGGTTCTCTGAGGGATTAGCCAGTTACTACCAAAATATTACTCAAGCTAGAGTTGGTATGTTTGACGAACAAACGTTATGGCAAAAACTGTATGATGGCTTCGAGCGTGGTAATAAACAACAAAACTATGCTCATCAAAGGCTTGATTACCTGAGTGATCACATTGGTGAAAACCGTAATTATATGCGAATTTATTGGAGTGGAGCCCTGTATTGGCTCAAAGCTGATATTGCTCTACGAGCATTAGCCCAAAAAAACGCCATCCCCTACTCATTAGATCTAGCCTTAGCAAAGTTACAAGCATGCTGTTTCGATCGTTACCTCAGTGCCACTGAAATAGCTCACAAGCTAGACCAACTAACTGAAAGCAAAATATTTACCTCGTTACTCAGTGAGTTTTCAGCAAGTTATGCTATTCCTGATTATTTAACTCCATTACGTTCATTAGGTGTGGAAGTTATCAACGGACAAATCAGCATAAATGACCAAGCTATATATAACACACAGCGACGCGCTATTTTTATCGGCTTGTCAAAACTGAGCAGTAAAAATGCTCGCTAAGCATTGTTAAATTCCTTTATGGCGATAGAGCTTTTATTGCAGCCTCTGCTATTCGCTGATTGTTGAGATGACAAGGCGAGATGTATGTGAACTAGTTTTTAAACCATTTTCGACGATGCTCGATTGAAAGTTTGCCATAGATGCTTTTGATTCACTTGAATATCAAGCACGCATTATCGAGATTTCAGGTTAAATAACTTAAGCTACTCTCGTTACTGTTACTTATGCGACTTGGATTACTTATGCTACTTAGATTACTTATGCGACTTAAAATACTTTGAAAAAGCGGTACTCTTTGCTGCTTCATACATATTTAGAGTAGTTAAACAAGATATGGAGCACCTCAGATACCCTTTTCAAGTGCTACAGCGCTATGAAGTCAAAAATCAACAGCCTCTAGTTCCGTGCCTTAAAATTACTGTTGCCCAACAGCACATAATTAACTACCCTGTCGGCTATTGCTAAATTTAATTGCAGCTAAAAAGTACGCTGCTCGCCACGTTGAAGGAATACCCATGCCCAAAAGCTACTTATCATCTATTTACATTACCTTAGTAACAACTTTATTACTGACAATAACCGGCTGTTCTGATCCAGACCCCGCAATGAAGGCGGTAAATGCTTATGTTGAAAAACAAAAAATAGATAAGAGCCAAGACAACTGGAAAACCCAATTAGTAAAACCAGAGGTAGTCGAATTTAATCCTCAAGCGCAATATTTCTGGGATTTAGACACTAGCGAAGGAAAGTTAGTCGTAAAGCTACTTCCTGAAACTGCCCCAATGCATGCAACAAGCACAATGTATTTAACACAGTTAGGCTTTTATGATGGCTTAATTTTTCATCGTGTCATCAAAGATTTTATGGCACAAGGAGGCGATCCATTAGGTAACGGTACCGGTAACCCTGGTTATAAATATGCAGGAGAATTTGATGACTCATTAAGCCACGATAAAGCGGGATTATTGAGCATGGCAAACTCTGGTCCGAATACTGATGGTAGTCAATTTTTTATCACCTTTAAAGCAACACCTTGGTTAGACGGTAAACATACTATTTTTGGTGAAGTGGTCGAGGGCTTAGATACCACATTAGCTGCAATAGAAGCTTTAGGTAGCCGCTCAGGTCGCACACAAAAAGCAGTCAAAATTATCAAGGCCACTATTCGTATTGAATAGCGTAAACTACCAAGGTGGAGTACTTCGCTAGCAGCTGTTCACAGTAAGCACAATCAAAGCGTGACAAAGCAATAAAACCGCAAGTCGACATTATCGCCTCCTCAATATAACGAGGAGGCATGCCATTAAACAGCATAACTACAATCCCCTGCTAAAGGTTATCGATTAGCTAGCTATAACTTACTTTGATACTGAAGCTAAAAGACCACCCGCGCCAATAAATATGAAAGCAAATACTCGCCCTGTAACTGAGTTAGCCAATAGCTTCGCCGTTTTATTTTTCTCTCTATGAGCAAAATACGCATTAGCGTTATGATCATCTAATAAATGTTGTAGCAACAGTGACAACATTTTCATCAATGCCACTCGCTTGTTAATGCGTTTTCGATTTTATCAAATTCTGAACACTTGGTAGCGAGACAAGCGATAAAATCTAGCTTCCATGCTTTACGTAAATAGGTTATTGAAATATTCGTGCGAAAAAAACAGTTAACAACCGTTTGTCGCTTTGTTGATTTAATAGCGTTGTGGCCAGCGTCAGCTAAAAATATCTCGCATTTTTAACGATGTTTGTATTGAGAAGGACAATAACCTCTTGAGACATCTTTACTGCGAAGCTTTACATGCTTGGTTAAACGCCCTGTTACGCGCGAGCGCCAAAGCTTAAAACTACGTAATTTCAGTCGACTGCGCATAAACCGAATAACTTCAGACTCATTCAGACCAAATTGTAGCTCTATCGCCTCAAATGGCGTTCTATCTTCCCAGGCCATTTCAATAACTCGTGATTCACTTTCTTGGGATAATCTCATTGCATAATTTTTATCGATGAATAATCTGAAAATACGCGTATGAAACATTTTTAGATCAACAAACCGGTATTTATACCGATTAATTTATAATAAGAGGGGCAATGGTGATATTTTGATTACTGATAACTTAGACGTTTCGGATGGCGTAGATTATTCAACTTTTTTGCTAATTAAATGAGTGTACACCACCTTTGTAAAGCCTTACTACAGCTAAACAAGAGTAAATACTGCCAAATATTGTCACGCCTTCAACAGTATTTACTTAACAAATTACTTATTCAATGCTGCTTTGGCGGCTTCAACTTTACTAAAATCAAGCCCTAACTCATCAACAGCTTCTTTAATTAATGCTGGGTTTTGCATTAATAACATCATCATAGCTTGTAATTTCTCTTGTGGAATACCTAATTGCTGCACGGTTGCCATTGCCATTAACGGGTTTTCTGTTAATGCCTGAAATACAGCTTTGGTTTGTTCATCGCTAATGTTGTGTTCTTTCAAAATTGCAATAATTGGATTCATCTGTTTTCCTATTTCTTACGGGTTTGTTTACTCATTTTTCTACACGTTATTATCATTAACATCTGTGTTCAAAGCCAAGGTTTAAAACCAACATTCAAACTTACATGATTAAAATACTAACGCTTATTTTTTGGTACATAATTTAAAATCGACAGCGGCACAATTTTTTTAACCGGAAATTCGTCAAACTCTCTACGCTCAATAATATGCCCTAACCGGCTTTCAATGGCGCATAAATTTCTAAAGTTGTCTTTAGCAACAAAAGAAACCGCTTCACCACTTTTACCTGCACGCCCGGTGCGACCAATACGATGAATATAATCATCAACCTTGTCAGGTAAATCATAATTAACCACACGCGCTAGTTCGCCAATATCAATACCGCGCGCGGCAATACCCGTAGCGACAAGAAATTTAATCTTACCGGCTTTAAAGTCAGTTAATATTTGTTCACGTACAGCTTGAGTACGACCACTATGAATTGATTCTGCTTTAATGCCACGCTTTTCCAATTGGCTAACCAGTTTTGCTGCGCCATGTTTTGTCTCAATAAAAATTAAAGCTTGCTGCCATTGCTGTTGTTTAATTAAATAACTTAACAGCGCCGACTTATTAGTTTTGTCGACTGTGACCAGCCATTGCGTTATTTTAGGCTTTGACGCTTGGTTTTTAGTAACAGAGATTTCAGTCGCATGATGAATAGTCCTTTTGGCTAAAGCTCTAATATCATCAGAAATAGTGGCAGAAAATAATAAATTTTGTCGTTGCTCTGGTAGCCGTTCGATGATCTTATTAATGTCGTCAATAAAGCCCATATCCAACATGCGGTCTGCTTCGTCTAACACAAACGCTTCAAGCTGATCAAAAATTACAGCGCGTTGATGTGCCATATCAAGTAAGCGACCTGGCGTAGCAACCAAAATATCAATGCCCCAAATCAGACGTTGCTTCTGCGGCTCTATTTCTTTACCGCCATACATCGCCATAGAGCTGATATTCAGGTATTTTCCGTATTGCGCAATACTTGCTTCCACTTGAACAGCTAACTCACGCGTCGGTGTTAAAATCAGCACACGAACACGTTTACCACGTAAGTGACATTCTTCATCAGCGCTTAATTTCTCTAACAAAGGTAAAACAAAACTGGCCGTTTTTCCTGTGCCAGTTTGCGCTGCGGCGATAACATCTTTACCTGATAAAATAACCGGTATAGCTTGTTTTTGAATTTCAGTCGCTTCAAGGTACTTTAAATCAGCTAGCGCGTTTATAATTGGGGCTGACAATCCAAATTTGGAAAATGGCATTAAAAATCTCTTCAGTTCTATACATACAAGCTCATGAGGTGAACTATCTAGCTCTCTCAATATTAGTGGCGATTATAGCATTAATACTGCCAAGCATGCAGCGAACTTTATCATGATTAAAACACATACAAACACGGCGTAAATTAACCTTAGTTCATCGATTTAAAGTTGAAGTAATTACCATTATTTATAATAACTTGCCGTAATTAAACCGTTAGCAAGCTCTATGGTAATACGGTATCATTTGATAGGTTTTTTAGTTGTGTTAGCAAAAGGGTAATGCCATAGTTAATATAATGTTCTATTTAGGTTGTTTTTGTAATGGAAAGTACTGATAAAAAAAATCATAGTAATAACATTGCTTATGGCAATGTTTATGTGATGACTCATTCATTTTTTAGTGATGTGATTAAAATTGGCTGCACACCAACTGACCCAGACGAGCATGCAAAAACGCTATCAGCAAAAACGCCAGGCAACTATAAAGTCGTGTTTTCATTACAGTGCGCCAACCCATGTAAAGTAAAGAAGCAAATTCGTGAATACTTAAATGCTAAAGAATACGTAAACGAGTTTTATCAAGTGCCCGCTGAAGTTGCTGAGAAACTTTTAAAGCGTGAAAGTTTAAAAATACCTATAGTTAATGCCACGTAAATTACCACCAAATTATATTTTTAAACTGATAATAACCAGCCCAAAAAAACGCTGATACTGTAGTATCTGTACTAAATAAAAAAGCGCAGATACTTATTGTGCACAGCCGTTACTTTTAGTTGATGCATGCTTTATTAAAAAGCTAACATTACTAAAAATATAGTTTTACATTGCATTGTCTTTTAATTGCCAAGCATCGAAAATTATCCTATATATTACCCAAGTAACAAACTATGTTTACGGTCAATTTATCACTCAAGCTTCTAAGCCTATGATTTAATTTTTTTTAGTTGGCATTGCTGATCACCATAGTAGTTATCAGCGTAATTACACTCAATTTTCGCCTCAGTGCTAACCTCAACATGAGCTGCATTATGCTGGCTAAGTACACTTTGAATATTCGTTGTTAGGTTTCCAGTTATTTTCTCAATAATGCTTTTCATATTTTCTACCTCGCTTTTTAACAGTAAGGTCATTATTGATAATTTTTACAATCCAGTAAATTTAATTAAATTAATAAAGTAATTCTAAAAAATTGATTGAAAATGATTTATTTAAATAATTAAAAACAACAGGCTTAATTGCATTTTTTAGTTAATTCAGCGCTAAAAATGTCACGTAAAATGGTCAACTCGTTGGTTCTGACATAATTAGGCCTGATCACTAATGCTATGGTGCGGTGGGGACCGGGTTCATTTAAATGGATCGCTCTAATTTCTGATTCATCATAAATTAACTGATCGAGCGCCATTTGCGGCACTAATGTTGTACCTAACTTACCTGCCACCATTTGTATCAAGGTATGTAAACTGGCTGAATCAAAGTCTGTATCTTGCTTATTATTTTGCATACTACACGCGGCTAATGCGTGATCTTTTAAGCAGTGACCATCTTTTAATAGCATCAACTTATCAATTTCTAACTCTTCACTGGTAATTTCTTTTAATTGACTTGGGCATTCATCTTTATGACTAACCCAGTAGAAGTCTTCCTGCCAAAAATCAAAATGCATTAAACCTTCAATAGGAAATGGTAACGCCAAAATGGCAGCATCAATATCTCCACTTCTGACCATATCGACTAATACTTGCGATTGTTCTTCAATTATTTTCAATTTAAAGTTTGGCTGTTTTCGCCTCACTTCGGGTAATACTTTTGGTAATAAATAAGGACCAATGGTTGGAATTACACCAATAGTCATTGGATTAATAAATAAGGGTTTATTGGCTTGTGAAAGTTGCAGCAATTCATCTAATTCAAATTTTACTTTTTTGGCTTTATCTAAAATTAATTGTCCATTGCTGGTGATCAAAACTTGCTTATTGTTACGCTCGAAAATAGTCGTACCTAACTGTTTTTCAAGCTCGATAATCGCAGTACTCAATGCTGATTGTGAAACATTACAGGCGTCAGCAGCTTTTTTAAAGTGCAAGGTTTTTTCAACAGCTAAGGCATAGTGCAATTGTTTTAATGAGATCATAATTTTCCGTTATCAACATCACTTAATATTTGTGATATGGATTTATATTAATAGTTGTTATTGAACATAAAGCTCAGTTTAATCAATTTTTTATATTATACCAGTTTAGTTAAACTTAACTAAGTCCTCTTAAAACCCTCCTTTCAAAAAAAGAAAGTTAATTCATTGATTTTAAATCAGTAACTATATTCATTGAAAAAACAGAACACTATCTTCCAAGTAATCAATTATCAAAAGCTAGCCAGCAACTCTATGCTTTATCACTAAGCTTTGTCAGAACATGTCAACAGTCAACGTATCACGGGGAATAACTATGCTTAAAAATACACTATCACTCGCTGCCGCAATATCGGTAGCGATATCAACAATGACCTTATCAACTACAACTCTTGCTGCAACTGCCGCTAAAACGAATCAATTCTGGTGGCCTGAGCAATTAAATCTCAGCCCCCTAAGGCAACATGGTGCAGAATCAAACCCATATGGCGAGCAATACAATTATGCAAAAGAATTTGCCACGATAGATATCAAGCAACTAAAACAAGATATAGAAACGACGTTAAAAGATTCAAAAGCTTGGTGGCCAGCAGATTGGGGGCATTATGGTCCATTGATGATACGTATGTCATGGCACAGCGCAGGCGTTTATCGCGTACATGATGGTCGCGGCGGTGCTTCTGGTGGACAACAGCGTTTTGACCCGTTAAATAGCTGGCCTGATAACGTTAACTTAGATAAAGCTCGGCGTTTATTATGGCCAGTGAAGCAAAAATATGGTCGTAAAATTTCATGGGCAGATTTAATGGTCCTCTCGGGAAATGTTGCCCTAGAATCAATGGGCTTTAAAACCTTTGGCTTTGCTGGTGGTAGAAGTGACGATTGGGAACCCGATTTAGTTTACTGGGGTCCAGAAACTAATATGCTTGACGATAAGCGACGTGATAAAAAAGGTAAATTAAAGGGCCCTCTAGCGGCTGTCGAAATGGGCTTGATTTATGTTAATCCCGTAGGACCACATGGCGTTCCCGATCCACTTCTTGCTGCCAACGATATTAGAATGTCCTTTGGCCGTATGGCAATGAATGATGAAGAAATAGTCGCACTTATTGCCGGCGGACATACCTTAGGTAAGGCTCATGGCGCAAAAAAACCAGATAAATGCGTGGGAGCTGAACCTGCTGCTGCAAGTATTGAGCAACAAGGCTTAGGCTGGAAAAACAGCTGTGGCAGTGGTGTTGGTGCTGACACAAGTAGCAGTGGCTTAGAAGGCGCTTGGACCGTAACACCAACCCAATGGTCATCAAATTACCTTGATAATCTGATGAATTTTACCTGGGTACAAACGAAAAGCCCTGCTGGCGCTATTCAGTGGATCCCGAGCGATAAATCAGCAGCTAACTTAGTGCCTGATGCACATATTGCGAATAAACGTAATGCGCCGATTATGTTCACCACAGATTTAGCACTAAAAGAAGACCCCAGTTTTCGTAAAATTGTTGAGCGCTTTCAAGCAGACCCTAAAGAGTTTGATAAAGCTTTTGCCAAAGCTTGGTTTAAACTAACTCACCGCGATATGGGACCACGAGCAAGGTATGTTGGCTCAGATATTCCTAGCGAAATATTATCATGGCAAGATCCAATCCCTGCCGTTAGCAATAATTTAGTGACAACAGCAGATATAGCGAGACTTAAACAGCAGATTTTAAACTCAGATATCGCAAGCTCAGCCTTAGTCAGAACAGCATGGGCATCGGCGGCTAGCCATCGTGTTACAGATATGCGCGGCGGCGCAAACGGGGCACGTATTCAACTTGAGCCTCAAAAGAACTGGACCGTCAATAATCCAACGGAATTAAATAAAGTATTAGCGACACTGAGAACGATTCAAGCTGACTTTAACCAACAGTCATCAAACACAAAAATATCCTTAGCAGATCTCATTGTTTTGGCTGGTGCTTCAGCTATTGAGCAAGCAGCAAAAGCAGCAGGACACAGCATTAAAGTACCTTTCGAGCCTGGTCGTACTGATGCTAGCCAAGCACAAACAGAAATCAAGTCATTTAATTATTTGAAACCTAATGCAGATGGGTTCCGAAACTACTACAGTGATGAAAGCTTTATGTCTCCAGCAGAAATGCTCGTAGATAAAGCTAATACTCTCGGTTTAAATGTCCCTGAAATGACCGTACTTGTAGGCGGTATGCGTGCACTCAATGCCAATTATGATGGCTCGGCTTTAGGTGTATTAACAAAAACTCCTGGGGTGTTAAGCAATGACTTTTTCATTAATTTACTTGATATGTCAACAACGTGGCGTAAAGACAACAACCAAGATGGTATTTATCAAGGCTATGACCGCATATCTGATAAGCTAGAATGGCAAGCAACCCCAGTTGACTTAATTTTTGGTTCAAGTTCAGAGTTGCGTGCTATTGCCGAGGTTTATGCGTCGAGTGATGCTGATGATAAGTTTATTAATGACTTTGTTAAGGCTTGGGTAAAAGTAATGCAGCTTGATCGCTTTGACTTAAAATAAAAAACCATTAGCCTGCTACTATCAATGATATTTCAGGCGAGTATTACTGAGTTGTAATGCTCGCCTTTTATTGCACTCATTACCATTGCAAGGGATTAACTTTATAATATTGAGTAAGCTGTCGGTAAAGCTGAGGGTATTCATGGTTAAATTGTCGAGATTGCTCAAAGAACACTTCACTAGCTACCGCAAAAAACTCGGCAGGGTTAGTTGCACCGTAATAATCAAATAGCGATGGCGCACCTGCGTTCGCTTGATGCTGTAGTATTTCAAACTGCTTTGAAAAAACATCAGACCAACACTGATAACTTTGCCCTGCTTCAAGTATTGGCGCACCATTAGCCCTACCGTTCTCTTGATCAAGTTGATGTGCGAACTCATGTATCACCACATTACGGCCATCATCAGGAATTTGTGCACCAATTAAAGTATCTTGCCATGACAACACTATTTTTCCGAAATCCCACGACTCACCTGCTAACACGACTTTTTGACTAAATTGCACACCATCAATATGTCGGTTTTGTTGCTGCTTAACAAAGGCACTTGGATAAACAAGAATTGTTTTTAATTTTGGATAGTAATTGGTTTTTCGGTTTAACAATAACAAACAAGCTTGTGCAGCAATAGTAATCTTTATCTCATCGGTAATTTCAACGCCATTACAGCCGACAAACTCTTTTTCAGCTAAAAACACCTGAATGTGCTGCTTAAGTTGTAACTGCAAGTCTGCTGGCATTTTTCTAAAATAAGGGATTCTTTGCTGAATTATTTTTCGCCACGTTTTTTTAAACGGTTTGGCTTTTATCAAGCGACGCTTATGCTCCAACCAATATGGCTTTCCAGCTAGATAAGCAACGAGTATTAAACCAATAAATATAGGTAGTAAGAATGACAACATAATAAAATAACCAGATCCAGTTTATTAGTAAATATGGACAAGGGCAGCAAATAGCAAATTATTTTTATAAATCAATATTCTAAACACATAAAATGAGAGCATAAAAAATAAAAAAAAAAAAAAAAAAATAGAAAACAATTTGAACTTAACTGACAACAAGCACTCTTACTATACGAGAGAGTTATTTCCCTAGTGTTTTATGTTTTTATAATGCGTTTACTTGTTTATAGTAAACGCTTTTTTTTGCTTAAAATTTAGTGTTTCCGCTATTAACGTATAAGTTTACTAGGTAAGTTTTAAGTCTATATCTAATATCAAACACAACCAAAGCTCAATAAAAAAGCCAATACCTACAATAGATATTGGCTTTATGTTACTTTGCACTTTATTGCGTGCCTAACACTAGCTTTGTGCTGCTATTTTTCGTGCTTGATGTAACTTTTTATAGCTGTCGATTAATCTTAAATGCTTGTCTAAGCCTTCAAGGTTCATGCTAGTTTTGCTAAGACCGAAGAACTTAACGTCGCCATTGATAGAGCCGA
Source organism: Cognaticolwellia aestuarii (assembly GCF_002000025.1). Taxonomy (GTDB): domain Bacteria; phylum Pseudomonadota; class Gammaproteobacteria; order Enterobacterales; family Alteromonadaceae; genus Cognaticolwellia; species Cognaticolwellia aestuarii. The sequence continues at coordinate 91,727 of NZ_MUZV01000002.1, read as the reverse complement.
TAACATTATCCATAACACTCTGACCAAACATACGAGTGAAATTAACGAGAAAGTCTTCCAGCTCCATTTCTTCATCTAAAGCAATCTCAAGTACCGCCTGCATTGCTTGATAAAACAAACGTCGTTCAACCGTGTTATCGTTAAATTGTAAGAACTCTTCCACTAATTCTTGCGCATCTTCCAAAGCACCTAATGCCAAGTAAATAAGTAATTTAAGCTCTAGAATCGTCAGTTGACCCCACACCGTGTTTTCATCAAACTCAATACCGATTAAGGTCCGAATATCAATATAATTATCGAGCTGACTGTCTTCTAAACGTGTCACTAAACTTGCTAGCGCGTCATCATCCAAAATGTGTAAGTTCAGGATATCTTCGCGATAATTTAGCGCTTTATTGGTATTATCCCAGATCAGGTCTTCTACCGGATAAATCTCTGAATAGTCAGGCACTAATATTCTACAAGCGGTTGCACCAAGTTGATCAAATACCGCGACATAAACTTCTTTGCCTAAATTTTTCAAAATCGCAAATAACTGATCATTTTCTTCTTCACTGGTGCCTGAGAAATCCCACTCACAGAACTCATAGTCATGTTTATTACTAAAGAAGCGCCACGAGATCACCCCTGTTGAATCAATAAAATGCTCAACAAAGTTTTCCGGCTCTGATACCGCAAGGCTATTAAAGGTTGGTTTTGGTACGTCATTTAGCCCTTCAAAACTACGACCTTGCAGTAGTTCAGTTAAACTACGTTCTAGCGCTACTTCGAAACTTGGATGTGCGCCAAAAGAGGCAAATACACCACCTGTTTTAGGGTTCATCAGCGTGACGCACATTACAGGGAATTGACCACCTAACGAAGCATCTTTGATGACAACAGGGAAACCTTGAGCTTCAAGTGCTTCAATACCTGCAAGTATGCTTGGGTATTTTTCTAATACATTTTTAGGTACATCCGGCAGTACGATCTCTTGTTCTATGATCTGCCTTTTTACTGCTCTTTCGAATATTTCTGATAAGCACTGTACTTGTGCTTCAGGTAGATTATTACCCGCGCTCATGCCATTACTTAAAAATAAATTTTCAATTAAGTTTGATGGAAAATACACAGTTTCTCCATCAGATTGACGCGTATAAGGAATAGCGCAAATACCACGTTCAGCATTACCTGAGTTGGTGTCGATTAAGTTTGAGCCACGTAACTCATCATCAGGGTTATAAATTTCAAGACAATAATCATCTAAAATTCCGCTCGGTAAATCGTCGTTTTCCTCTAACGTAAACCACTTTTCATTCGGGTAATGAACAAAATCACTTTCAGCAATATCTTGGCCTAAAAACTGATCGTTATAGAAAAAGTTACAGTTAAGACGTTCAATAAATTCGCCTAAAGCTGAACAAAGCGCGCTTTCTTTCGTTGCGCCTTTGCCATTGGTAAAGCACATAGGCGAAGCGGCGTCACGAATATGTAATGACCAAACATTCGGCACAATATTACGCCATGAGGCGATCTCTATTTTCATGCCAAGACCGGCTAATATGGCAGTCATATTGGCAATGGTTTCTTCAAGGGGTAAATCTTTACCCAGAATAAAAGTACTGCCTTGTTCCGCCGAGCCCGACATCAACATAGCTTGCGCGTCTTCTTCAAGACTATCAACAAGATCTACCTTGAATTCTGGCCCTGTTTGTATAACTTTTTTAACCGTACAGCGGTCAATAGAGCGCCTAATGCCTAAGCGATCTTTTTCTGAAATACTTTCAGGTAATTCCACTTGAATTTGAAATATTTGCTTATAACGATCTTCAGGGTCAACAATGTTATTTTGTGACAAGCGGATATTTTCTGTTGGAATGTCACGAGAGTTGCAATACACCTTGACAAAGTAAGCCGCACACATCGCCGATGAAGCAAGAAAGTAATCAAAAGGTCCTGGCGCTGAGCCGTCTCCCTTATAGCGAATAGGTTGATCGGCGATGACGGTAAAGTCATCAAACTTAGCTTCAACTTTTACGTTGTCGAGAAAATTAACTTTAATTTCCATTGAATTGGCTTCCAGAATTATGGCTGTACTAGTCGAGTTGAAAGCTTTGATTATGACTTAAAACTATAGTGACTAAAAAATTTATCTTAATAGGGTAATTATCGTGTTTTTTAACTAAATAGTCTTGGGTTAATTTACAAAGCAGCGAAAAATTCAGATTAATGCCAAAACAAGGCAATAAAATGACAATAAAAAATCGCAGATCTAACCAAGTTCGGCAAAGCCATCTTAAATCTTCAGGTTTGGCCTGATTAAACTGGCGATTAAAATTTATATTGCATTTAAATAGACGATCGGTCTAATATATAAGAATGAACAAAAATACAACAACAGCACAACGTGGCCGACCAGCTAAGTCGGGCAGAAATAGTAGCCAAACCAAACAAGCACTAGTACAAAGTGGCGTGGAGTATTTTACTGAGTTTGGCTTTGCATCTTCTGGTCTTGATAAGATTTTAAAAAAAGTATCAGTACCAAAAGGTTCTTTTTATCACTACTTTGCCAGTAAAGAGGCTTTTGGTATCGCGGTTATTCAAGAATACAGTCGCTACTTTGCCAAAAAGTTAGACTTACACCTGCTTAATGAAGCAATCGAGCCACTTCAGCGTATCGAAAACTTTGCCGACGATGCTAAAGCAGGTATGAGCCGACATCATTTTAAACGCGGCTGTTTAATTGGTAATCTCGAACAAGAGGTAACCCTATTACCAGAAAGCCATCGACAACTCTTATTAGATACCTTTGAACTCTGGCAAAGTAAAATAGCCTGTTGTTTGCAATTAGCACAACGAACTAACGCAATTAATGGCTCACTTGACTGCAACACGTTAGCTAACTTTTTTTGGATGGGCTGGGAAGGCGCCATTGCCAAAAGTAAATTAACTAGAGATTTGACACCCATCGAAACTTTTATGGTTTCATTCTTACAATTAATCGTAAAATAATTTTACAACCACATTAATAGACGACCGGTCTATATTGGAGAGCATTATGTTTAAGAGTTTAGTTATCAATAAAGATGAAAAACAAGGCTATCACACCGAAGTTAAAGAACTTAATGAAACCGAATTGCAAGACGGCGATGTACTTATTAACGTGCTGTACAGCACAATTAACTACAAAGACGCACTAGCAATTTCAGGCAAAGCACCGGTCGTTAGACGCTTTCCAATGATCCCTGGCATTGATTTAGTAGGAGTTGTTGAACAATGTGATAATAACAAGTTCAATGTCGGCGAGCATGTACTGCTCAATGGCTATGGCGTTGGTGAGAAGTATCTTGGTGGCTTATCACAAAAAGCTCGCATCAACAGTGAGTTTCTTATTCCCTTACCTAAAGATATAACGCCCTTTAATGCGATGGCAATAGGAACGGCTGGTTATACCGCTATGTTGTGTGTTATGGCTTTGGAAAAACAAGGTATAACACCTGATAGTGGTAGTATTCTTGTCACTGGCGCAACAGGCGGTGTTGGCAGTTTTGCTATTAGGATCTTAGCAGAACTTGGTTATTCAATAACGGCCTCAACGGGCAGTAGTGAGCAAGCGGCTTATTTAAAACAGCTAGGGGCTAATGACATTATTGACCGAACTGAACTATCAGCTGCCGGGAAGCCATTAATGAAAGAACGTTGGGCAGCTGCAATTGATTCAGTTGGTAGCACGACGCTGGCCAATGTTTGTGCCAGCATAAAATATGGTGGCTGTGTTGCCGCTTGTGGTTTAGCACAAGGTATGGATTTTCCAGCCACTGTTGCTCCATTTATTTTAAGAGGCATTGCACTGCTCGGTATCGACAGTGTTATGCGTTCACAACAAGACCGACTTGACGCTTGGCAACGTTTAGCGCAAACACAGCTAGCGGATAAAATTTCTGACATCTCAAGCACTGTTGGCCTACATGAGGCAATTACAACCGCTAACAAGCTTTTAGCAGGAGATGTTACAGGCCGAGTGGTGGTTGATGTAAATGCTTAAATGAGAAAAATGATAACGTAAATTTGAAAGTTACCAAGCCAAAGATGTGCAAATGCAATATGTATAAATGAAAGCTTTGCACATCTCTACTTACCATAGCAATAAAGCGCATTAATGAAGAGAACATTGATTTAATGTAGAGAGCATTGATTTAATTTAGAAAATTAGCAATTATTCGTAATGAAGAGCATGAGTAAAAACCTTAACAATAACAGCTAAAGCGCATGCTATATATCAATAGCTCTGATCAGAAAATAACTTGGCCAAATCTCTCGTACTTCTAGCTCCCAGTTAGGGTCAATGTTGCCATTAGGTAATTGTAAAAGCCAAAACTTAGCCCACTTTTGCACATTTTTACCCGACTTACTGAGCTTTAACGGTGCAAAACGACGCTGGTATTGTGCGCCTTGATATTCAAAAACAGCATTAGTTCGTGCTCTGGGGTGTAAAAAATCAAGCGCGGCACTTATAACCTCAACATCGGAGCGTGGTATATAGCCTTGTTTTTTTAAACAATCTACAATGGCCGCCTTTTTAATACATACCTGCATATATTCATCAATATGGGGCGTATAAACCTTACCCGTTAAACCATATATTGAAGCAAGCTCCCGATCAGCCAGTGCCTTTAGTGGTAAAATCTCCTGATTTACTTCACTTAAGTCATGCATAACATGAAGCTTTTTTGGTGTCTTAATTGACTTAGCCAACCCTGTTTCCTCTTGATAGAACGCTTATTAAATAAAAACCAACATTAGCGTGGTGGATCAATATTATTTGCAATACTGGCATTTAAACGAAACCAACCAGCAATAGCATAGCGGTCACGCAAAGCAGGAAGTACTTCATGTGGAAATTCTTCGCTCAGAAAAATAACAATGGTACCTAGGCTTGGCGTTACTATTATTCTGCTTTGGTCAATAACGGTAGATTTGAGCCGTTTGTTAGCCGTCTTATCTTGCTTAGGTGGATAAATAACTAACTCACCACCATCGTCATTCGACCAATATTGGTTAAGATAAACCACTACCGACAATACACGATTACCTTCACCTTTAAAGGCATCTTTGTGCTTTTTATAAAAGTCACCTTTCGCGTAATGTGAAAAGTGACTTTCAAAAGAGAAAAGTCCTAAAAACAAACGTTTGTTTAAATAGTTTTGCAGTAGTGTGGCCCAATTTATCCAAGCACTGCCGGCATCACTATTACCCGTTATCCAACAAATTTCATCAGTGCGAACAAAATCATTAATAATATGATCTTTAGCCCGCCCTATACCCGCTCGCTTAAAATTATCTTCAGGCAAATCTGCAATGCAATTGACTAACAATGAAGCTAAGTCAGCCGGTAATGCATATGGCCGAATACTATAACCTTGCTCAATAAGCTCATCCGCTATAGTTTCAAAGAGTATTGGCGTATTATCATTAGAGGTATGTTTTAGTGCACTCAATGGCGTACAAAAATAAAGGTTGACGTTAACATGTGATGAGTTAATCAGACAAAATAGAATGTGCGCCATAGTAACACCAAGTTTATAAATCAAGGCATACTTTCGCACAATCACTGCAGTTTATTGATAGAAACTTTCTACTGTTATTCATCGACATATATAGAGTCGATATTAATACTTATTTTCAGACAAATGTAGTAACACTTTTTTATTCAATTCATCCTGCCAAGTAACGGGCATATATTGCATAATTTGCGTTAATAATTGCTCAGCAACTTTTCGATCTTTGCTCAATGGTGCAGAAGAAGCCGACACCTTCGCCCAGAGATAACTTTTTGCTAGTAACACGTCTTTATGTTGCTTTGCCGTGCTAAATACTTGCCAATACAATAGCGCCGTTGGTATATAAGCTTGATGATATTGTGCAGAAGCCGCCACTTCATACCAATGCAAAGCTTTATTTTGGTCAACATTCATACCAATACCTTGGTCGTAAAACTGCGCAAGCAAAAATGCTGAGCTTGGAGACTTATCACTAGAAACCTGTTGCAGCCAATTAAAAGCTTGTTGATAGTCACGTGCAAAATATTGACCAGAGAAATACCACTGCGCCAAGTTAGCTTGTGCCTTAATAGAACCTTGCATAGCAGCTTCAAGACAAAGCTGTTCTCCGCTATTTATATCAAGGTTAACACCTTTACCGCTTAAAAGTAGCTCTCCTGCTTGGCATCCAGCATCAGCTACGCCCTGCTCGAATGCTCTCATAAACCAATGATAAGCAAGTGCTTGGTCTTTTTTTACCTTTAAACCTTCGTAATAACATTGCCCTAACGCCTGCATAGCAACCGGAATATTATTTAACGCCGCTTTTTGAAACCACTGACATGCAATTACGCGATTTATGGCTATCCCCCAACCTAAATCATAAAACAGCGCCATACTAAATTGTGCCATGCCATTACCTATATCAGCCTGACGCTTAAAGGCGATTAAAGACGCGCTATATTGCTTTTTATCTAGCAATTGTTGGGCATCCTGAATAGGAGCTGCCCAATCATCTATGCCCGATGAAAAACAGGGCTTAACTAACATTGTAAAAAATATAAAAATAAAGCCGATATAGAGTCGGCCTTGTTTCTTTTTATTGTTCATTTATCACCTAACATATTGCATATAGTTAGTTACGAGGCGGAAAAACACCGTTTGTCGCAATTAACCAAGTCAATGGTAAATATGGACCTCGAATATTAAATGCTTGGCTACCACCATTAGGATTAACAACTGTAGCTGAGCTAGAGGTTACATCAACACTTAAATTAAGCGTAATCGCCTCAGCAGACATATCTACATTAGGTGCACCACTACTATATATATTCTCACGATTTGGACTATTTGCTAACACCGCCCCTGTCGGTATGTTAGTTGTACTATTTGACGCCAGTGCCTTTAATGCAATGGTAGTTGCACTTGTGTCAATAACATTAGTGGTGCTTGTGGTTGCAGTATGGCTGTGCACAGGCATTTGCAATAATGTTAAACTATGAACCTCGGCGCCTCCCCTTTGCCCTAATCTATAATCATTAAGTCCTGGTCCTCGCCCTTGCCCTATTGGCGAACGTCCACGTAAATCGGGTAAAGCAAAAGTTGTTCTGCCATCACCACCGTAGGTTGTACCTAAAATAGAAAATAACGCTGCATTACTTGAAATAGCAAGTAACTGCCCTTCAGCTTTTGCCCAACCTCGAATAGCAAAATTACCAGCAAAAGCACACATACCACCAATAAAAGGCTGAGAAGAACAAGCCATGGCCTTCATAGGCATGGTGATAGCAGTGAGACTTAATCCTAAAATACAGCTTAATTTAATTATTTTAAATGATTTCATTTTTTCATCCTTAAATTGTCAATTATTGAGCTTTACGTTTTAGTTGGTTAACTTGCCAAAATGCTAGCCCCCCAAGAAAGAGCATTAGTGTACTTGGTTCAGGTACGGGTAAAGGAGGCTGTACTGCCGTTAAATTATCAGCACCAATAACACTAATAAAAGCAAAAGTGCTGGCATTAAATAAAGACGAATTTTCATAGGCACCACCATCCATTTTTAATAGGGCAGTGAAGCTATCTGACGCGCCTGCTGATAGGGTTATATCAAAAAGAAATGTGCCACTATCCGATAATGTCGCGCCATTGGTAGCCAAAGACGTGCCATTTTTTTTATCACCAAAAGCCGAATCTGACGTTAAATCTGAAAAAAATGATTCAACAAATGCGCTATCAAAAAGATTAATTTCAGCATCTATAAAAGCGTCTAAACCTTCCGCATCTACAAAACTTGAAAACGCTAACTCAAAAAAAACTTGATAACTGTCTGTTGCCGAACTATTACTCAACGAAAAACCGAAATCAAAGATAAAATCAGGCACTTCGCTCGTAACGCCAGTCTCAGAGGACGCGGTAGCACTAATCCCTGCACCATCACCATAATCAGTCAATGTTCCACCTAAAGGGTTGACTCCCGTAGGGGTCATATTAGCAATTGATGTGCCTGATGTAGCGCCACCAATAACAAGTAACATATCAGCATTTTGAGTAGCATTACCTGTAGCGGAAGTCGACATCGCAGTATCGAATTCAACATTACCTGTAATCGTCAGATCAGAAGTAATTAAACTTGCTGTAACTGTAGGTGCAATAAAAATCAACGCACATAGAATAGAACAAAATCTCATAACTTTACGCATCCGTGTTATCCTTTTATAAGTATTTGCACTTAATACGCAAGCTTTACGCCACACCGACAATTGCTCATAAAAGCAGCAGCCTATGCGGTATTGAAAAATGATCAAACCAAAAAGTGTAAGAAATACTGACAAATATAAAATTATAGAGAGTTTAGATAATGACTTAGAATACAATATATTGATTTAGGCAAAAAATGAAAGGTAATAGCAGTCTATTAACTGCAAAACTATACCTTAGATAATTAAAATAAACGAAGTACCTCAGCCCAGAAATTGAACAAAAGTACATTATGGCTAAGCTATTAAGTTTGGCTATCAACAAGATGAATTTAATGAGTAAAGTACATTTACCATACCTTACGGGTGTGAATCAGTGTTAAGCTCAAGAGTTATTGAACTTAACACTGGTGAAGTTGTAATAATTAAGCTATTTTCTTTGCTTGTACTTGATTATCAAGGTATTCATCTAATGAGCCTTGAAAATCAATGATTTTTTTATCTTTTATGTCGATAATACGCGTGGCTAAGCTTGAGACAAACTCACGGTCATGACTGACAAATATTAGCGTACCTTCAAAATCTTTTAAGGCATTATTTAATGCATCAATCGCTTCAATATCCATGTGGTTAGTTGGCTCATCCATAATTAACACATTGATATCGCCCATCATCAGCATACCAAATAATAAGCGGTTCTTTTCACCACCCGAGCAATTACGCGCTTTTTTATTGGCGTCGTCATCGGTAAACAACATACGCCCTAACATACCACGAACACTTAAGTCATTATGGCAAGGTCTGCGCCACTGTGACATCCAATCCATTAAAGTAAGGTCGTTATCGAAAAAGTGACCACTGTCTTGCGGGCAATAGCCAACTGAAGCGTTTTCAGACCATTTAACTACACCGCTCATTGGCGACAATTCATTCATTAAACAGCGTAAAAATGTTGTTTTACCAACACCGTTCTCACCAATAATAGCCAATTTAGCGCCGGCCTCTAATAATAAGTCACCGTTTTCGAATAATATTTCGTTGTCAAAGCCATGTGCTAAGTTTTCCAACTCTAAGGCTTGGCGATGCATTTTTTTGCCTGGAGCAAAGGCAATTTTTGGCGTAATACGGCTTGACGATTTAACATCATCAAGTTTAATTTTATCCATTTTTTTAGCACGAGAGCTGGCTTGTTTTGCTTTTGAAGCATTCGCACCAAAGCGGTTAACAAAGTCTTGTAACTCAGCAATTTCTTCGGCTTTTTTTACATTACCTGATAACAGTTGCTCACGTAGCAATGCTGATTGCTGTAAGAAAAACTCGTAGTTACCTGGGTAAATGCGTAATTCACCGTAATCAATATCTGCCATATGGGTACAAACAGAGTTTAAGAAATGTCTATCATGAGAAATTATAATCATGGTGCACTTACGTTTATTCAACTCACCTTCTAACCAACTAATGGTATGTATATCCAAGTTGTTGGTTGGCTCATCAAGTAACAAAATGTCTGGATTAGCAAACAAAGCTTGCGCAAGTAAAACACGTAACTTCCAACCTGGCGCAACTTGCTGCATTGAACCAAAATGAAAAGATTCTTCAATACCGGCTTCAAGTAGAATTTCACCGGCACGACTTTCTGCGGTATAGCCGTCCATTTCAGCAAATTGACTTTCTAAGTCACCAGCACGCATGCCGTCAGCTTCACTCATTTCAGCTTGGGCGTAAATCGCGTCTCTTTCTTGTTTTACCTTCCATAGCGGCATATCGCCCATGATCACCGTATCAATAACACTGTGTGCTTCAAAGGCAAATTGATCTTGGCCTAAGGTACTCACTTTATTGCCAGTACTTACTGAAACATTACCAGAGCTTGGCACTAAGTCGCCGCTCAGTATTTTCATGAATGTAGATTTGCCACAGCCATTCGCGCCGATCAAACCATAACGGTGACCGTTGCCAAATTTAGCCGAAATATTTTCAAATAACGGCTCTGCGCCAAATTGCATGGTAATGTTAGATGTAGTGATCAAAAGGTATTCCTATATATCCATTAGTTAAACTCATTAATCAATCAACGCTAACGGATAATTTAAATGAGAGGTAAAACTGTATTTTCGATGATCTGGCTAGCGTATAAATAATAAACATCTGACCAGTCATCATAATAAAGCCGCGCATTATACAGCAATATCCCCAAGACCCCCATCGAAAGTTTGCTTTTCAGTGATTATTTTATAAACAGCAAGCCCTGTAATGATTTTACCAAAAAATGCTAAGACTTCTCATGTCGTTAAAACGATTAATTCGCCTATACCTCAGAGCTAAAGCATTGTTTTTCTGCATCGATAAACTTAATAACACCGTTGTATATCGTCATGTTTTTTAACACTTTTAAATAAAGATTAATCAATAAAAACTATAGTACGCTGTTTTTATATAAAAAAATTGACAAGGTATGTTTATTGCATGGTTTTCATTTAATCTGGTTAATAAAACTTTAGTCATTAATAAAAAATCTTGAAATATAAAGGAATACATGTGAAAGCATTGAAATCGTTACTGTTAATTGTTGGTTTTTTCATCACCACCCAAGCTAAAGCAGGCTTTATTACCATAAATGAAACTCAGCTCGATGCTATATTCTCTCAACCAAGCTTTGGTAGTAGGCCAATTGATATACGCATTGGTGAGACGACGGAACTTGTTCTTCCTAACTTATTAGATATCACTACCAATGCCGAGGTAAATGAATTGTTTAGTATGCATGTTGGTTTTTTTAATATCGTTAATTTCTATTTTATCGACACGATTAGTGCATGTGGTAGCACCATAAACTCAGGTATTGTTGGTTGTGGTCAAACGCCAGGGAATAACTTTGTTGTCGAATCTGGTTATGCTTCGGGTAGCAATGGTTCTGAGTTATTAGCGCATGAGTTAGCTCATAATTTAGGGCTACATCATAATTCAGGCAATACTTTAATGGACCCACGCATCAATGGTTTCACCACATTAACAGAGCAAGAAGCAAACAGCATTCATAGCAGCAGTCTAGTGCAAGATAATGGCTTAGACTATTGGATTAATATTAACCCTGTTTTAGTTGTTGCTAGTGCTAGCATACCTCTTCCTGTACCTGAGCCGAGCACATTAATGCTTTTTTTACTCTCTTTCGGATTTATATTTAAGAATGCTATAAATAGAAAGTAAACAATTGAACTCAGTAATCCAACACTTGTTATTGAATACTCTTAATAAGTGTTGGTTCTGATGGGTTTTTAATGCAACTTGGCAAGATAGTTTTATTGTTAGCGTTAACCACTCTCTTGACTATCAGTTTTTCAAATAACAACAGTCAATCACAGCCTAATGACTGGCTCGAATTCTACCCTTATCAACAATTATGTTTTCAACGACCAACTGACTTAATTCCTGTTGAGGTTGTAATTATTGACTCTCTTGCAAGCCAACGCGAGAGTGTAAATGTAAATTAAACTTACGACTTGAAGCCTTATTCTGCAACATTTGATGAGTTGACTCGCACTAACACACAAGCCATAGACACTTCGGTCACCCTGGCAAACTACTCATACAAGACAATAAAATGGCACTTAGCGTACCTAATATTTTCGGTAAGACAGGCTTTACTGTGCTAATTAACTTTAAAAATAGTGATAAGTTCGCGCAAGGCAGAAGAATATTTCAGTCAGTAAAATTTAACCTTAAGTATTAGCCGTTCAAATAAAAAAGTGAATTAAGTCTCGTCATGCACTTAATTCACTTAATTGTGTTAGTCAAAGGGTATTATTTCAACCTTAAGGGGGTAGATCTAGAAACGGTATGTTAACGCTAGTGTTCCGTTAACAGGTGCTCCGTAATAGCCAACATTAATTAAACTGTTAATATATTTTTCGTCGGTAAGGTTATTAACGTTAGCTTGAACATTTAACTGTTCGGTTACATCCCAGCTAGCAAAAGCATTAAGCAGCAAATAAGCCCCTTGCTCTACACCATAGGTTGCATTACGTGTTTTTGACTGCCATTTACCACCAACACCAAACTTAAATTCTGGCACTTGCTCCAAGGTATAATCAACAGAGAAGCTAACAGCATTTCTTGGCGCCCATTCATTGGCTTCTTCACCCGCATAATCTTCTATGCTTAATAATGTGTATGATAGTAAGGCATTAATATTGTCTGTTAACTGCCCAACAATCTCTACTTCGAAACCTTTTGATTTAACATCTATTCCTTGATAATAAAACTGTCCTGCAGGATTAAGCCCTGCATAACTAGCTAAATTTTCTTGCTCTGCAGTGAATAATGCAAAGGTAGCTAGTAAATTATTATCTAACCATTGTGTTTTTAAGCCTATTTCATAATTCACACCTTTGGTCGGAGCTAGGAAGTCACCTTGTAAATTATATTGTTCTTGTGGTTGATATATATCAGAATAACTTACGTAAGCATTAACATCGTCGGTAAACGAATAAGTTATACCTGCATATGGACTTGCTTCACTTTCATCATTATCAATATCAACTAAAGAATTTACACCTTCACGTGTATATTTAATCGCATTGAAGCCAGCAATAACAAACAAGTCATCTGAGATATTAAATTTTGTTGAGCCAAAAAAGCGCGTTAACGTTACATCAATGTCGGCATATTTGGCTTTATCTGACCATACTGGCTCAGGTATTGCGTCCTGTGCATAAGGAAAACTAGGCGTAGGACCTGACGCTGGCGTTGCAGCATAACCGTATTGGTATCTTTTTTGATTACTTTTAGCTCGACTTAAACCAAAGGTTACTTCATGCTCTCGATCAAATAAATTATAAGTACCTAAGGTGGTTAAATCTAAAATATCAGAAGAAAATTCACTATCATATCGTCCAGGCCAACCCGATAAACCTAACCCCGTATCTTTGTCGATGCTACCAGAGGCGTAAAACAACTTGCTTTTATCTTCAAAGTTTTGTTTGTTATAGGTAAGTTTTAGCTCCCAATCATTATCAAATAAATAGGCATATTCAATAAAGCCAGAGGTACTAATAGTGTCCCACATCGCCCAATCTTGGCTTGTTGTTGCGCTAGTATCCCACTTTGCTTGCGTACCGTCGCTGTAGTTAAATACTAACCCGCCCCACATATTATTGTCGGTATTAGCATCTTGATAAGAAAAACCAGCAGTAAGTGTTGAATTGTCTGTTAGTTGACCATCAACAACCCCATAAAAATAGCTACGATCATTTTCTAGCGCATCAAGGTGAGACTCCTTTTCATCAATTGCAACAACAACACGCCCAGCCCAGCTGCCACTTTCAGTTAACAGTGCCGAGTAGTCCGCATTAATACGTTTAGCGTTGAATGAGCCCAGAGATACTCCCACTTCGCCTTCATTTTCATTCGTTGGTCGCTTACGAACATAATTAATGGTACCCGAAGAGTTACCGACCCCTGTTAGCAAGCCATTTGCTCCGCGTATTACTTCAACTTCTTCATAACCATATGATTCCATTGCGCCGGTAACAATGCCCCAATCATTCGGTAGGCCAACACCATCAATTTGAGTGCTTTTAATTTCAAAACCGCGTGAAGTATAGTTTGAACGGTTTGTTTCCCATTCTTCAACACCGATCCCTGGAGCAAGCTTAAGTGCATCATTCAGACTATTAGCGGCATAATTTTTAATCAAATCCGCTGTAACGACACTAATTGATTGTGGTGTTTCATCAATTTCCATCGTTAATCCGGTTGCACCTTGACTCACCCTATCATGACGTACACCAATAATTAGGATCCTCTCTAATTCTTTATCATTTTCCTTAACGACAACTTCTGATTGCGTTGTTTGTGCATAGGCTGGAAACCCCATAGCTAAAACTAACGAAGAAAGTACAAAAGTACGCTTAAGCTTCATGTCTACCCTTATATGTTATAAATATTATCAAAAAAAAAGTGGCTTACTTATCGTCAAAACCATTAATGCAAATGATAACTACTATCATTTATGAATACAAATAAAAACTAATCTTATTTAGATCTTGATGTCTTTCTGCAAGGGTATTAAGATGCGCTTTTATGCACAGAGATGAGTTAGAAATAAAATGTCAAAACTAAGTAACCGTTTTTGGTTTCAGCTACACGGCTGGTGTTCTCTGCCTATTTGGGTAATATTTTGTTTCGTTTGTTTAACAGGAACAATATCTGTAATAAGCCATGAATTAACTTGGTTAACTAACCCAGCATCACGTGCAACTAACCCACAAAACCTGGATGAAAAACCTGCATCAGAATTAGTTTCAATCGTAGAAAAAGCTTACCCCAGTGCAAAAGTGAGTACGGTGATGAGCTTTGAGTCATATTTGATCAATGCTGTTATTTTCACCGATAGTGATAAACCTTTTGCTATTGCTTACGTAAATCAATACACAGGTGAAATACAAGAAATTAATCAAAGCATAACTTTCGTTAATTTCATGCGCTCCTTACATGGCTGGCTTTTATTTCCATGGCACCATAACTACAGCGTTGGTTACTACCTTGTCTGTGCAATGGCAGTAGTCATGTTAGGTGCTTTAATCACAGGTTTAATTATTTATAAACGATTTTGGCGTGCTTTTACTCAGCCTAAAGTTCGCTTAAAGCAAGGAAAGAAAACACTATTAGCTGACTTACATCGTTTAGCGGGCGTTTGGTCAATCTGGTTTTTAATGCTAATGAGCCTTACCGGCTTATGGTATCTAGTTCAAGCTATTTTATGGCATGCTGATTACAATATTGAGCCACACTCCCCTATTGTAGCAATTGAGCAGCTACCTCAACAGCAAGAAGGCGGAAAAAGTCCTTTGCCAACATTTAGCTTACAGAATGCATTAACCATTGCCGAAGATAAATTTCCAGATCTGAAAAATACCTATGTCATGCTCCCGGAGCATAATCGCGACACTTATAAAATTTATGGTGAAGGTGACTTTATTTTTTATGATCAATACGCTTACGGTGTAATCGTTGATCCTTGGACGGGCGCTGTTGTCGATCAAAGATCGCCAGATGACATGACCACATTACAAGCCATGTCACATATTGCAGACCCCCTTCATTACGGCACCATTGGCGGTATATGGACCAAAATTATCTGGTTTATCTTTGGCGTTTTACTCACCGGTATGTCAATTACAGGCTTTTTAATGTGGGGGAGTCGAACCGTGAAAGCCGCTCGCAGTTCGACCATAACAGCAACTGATGATATTACTGCCGAAACACAACATGGTAAGCAAAATATAACACTGACTAAGCAGGAAATACGATAATGGCACGCATAACAAGTTCCTTCTGGCACCGCCATAAATATAAAATCAATGGCTTAGTACTTATTTTACCTTTTTATTTTTTATATCAATCACTTTTCCCTGTGTTTCCTAAGGCACTGAGCACAAAGCAAGTGGCTGAATTTGAGATCACTCCAACACCGTATGATCTTGAACCACCTTATCTTCATGACGGCCATTACACGAAAGATTTTATGCTGAGCTTTAGCCAAGGTAAAATTACAGATATCCGTCAAGCATATGTAAACATTGGTACCAAAGCTTTACCTTTAGCTGTTTTGCAAACTGGCGATGAAGGTATATTACATGGCAGCCAGCATGGCCAAGAAGTACATGCTATTGCGCCCGAGACAATTACCACACAAGATAAGCTATGGCTAACAATTGAAACCTGGAATGGCAAACAGATGGTACTAAGTTGGCCTTTATAACAAACGTGATAAATTGCTATCATCTTAGCTGGCTTGCTAGCGATTACCAAATCGCTAGCAAGCCAGCTAAGAATAATTGTAAAAAACACCTTTAGCTCCCCCATATCAACCAAGATAGTCGATTAATTCAAACACAGTCAAACGTTAACCTAGAGAGACGCGTGGTATAAGTCGCCAGTTAGCGAAAAGTGCCGGTATTTATCTAGCCTAGCAATAACCTAACTTTACTTCACTTTTTCATGAAATAAACAGATCATAAGCGCTCACTAGCTCCGATCATGATAAAATCACAACCTAAAACAATATCCCGCTATTAATCGGCTATTGCACTTTACTGACCTAGCTTCATACTGAGCTAAATCACTGGTCTAGCAATATTGATAAACAATAAATCTTCTTGAGTTCAGATATTAATCTCAATATATTCAGTTGCTTGCTTTATTTATTTATTATCCATACAAAATTGAAAATACTATTTCAATAATTTGCTGATTGTTATATCTTGCATATAGTAGGGTTTGACTATCTTAGGAAGTAAACTATTAATATGACAATATCAAGCAAACCACTTCAGTGTTGCCTGCTCTTTGTAACAGTTTTATTTTCTGCATTTACAAACGCAAAAGATATTCTGATGGCATTTGGACAAAACATTCCGCCCTATGTATTTGAAAAAAAAGATAAAGGCATTGAAATTGATATAATTTCTGCCGCATTGGCTTACAAGGGTCATACCTTAAAACCACTGTATTTTCCTTTAGCACGTATTCCTATCGCTTTTAAGAATAAGCAAGTCGATGCCATTATGGGAGATATGGGCATTGATCTAAAAATGCATGGCGGTTTTTATGCTTCGCCGGCCGTCACCTATGATAATGTTTTTATTAGTCTAAAAAGTAAAAATCATGTGATCAAAAAACCCAGTGACTTAGATAAACTGCTAGTCGTTTCTTTTCAAGGTGCTGAAAAAAGATATCCAAATTGGTTAAAAAAAGTCGAAAAAGAAAAACGCCTTTTCAGTATCAGCAACCAATTTACCCAAGTAAAGTTATTACACTTAGAGCGTTACGATGTGGTGTTAAGTGATCGCTATATTTTCAGATACTTCGCAAAACGCCTTCAGTCGTTAAATGTATTTACCTTGGCTGACGTCGATGAGCAAAATTTCACTACCGAAGTTCCTGAAGATTACCGCCCAGTATTCAGAGATGAAAAAATTCGTGATGATTTTAATTTTGGTTTAACAAAGCTCAAAGAAAGCGGTGAATTTCAGAAAATATACGATCGTTACATGGACATATAACTCATCAATTTATTCCACAAAAAAGTAACTTAATCGAGTATTAATCTCGGTTTAATAAAATCTAAAAATGCCGATATTCGCCTAGAAACGTTTGATGATTGATAAAATACCGCATTTACCTGTTCTCGTTCAGTATTAAGTAGTCGGTACGAATTTAACAAGGTTATCAACGTGCCTTCAGCAATATCGTTATGCACCATAAACCCTGACAAACACGCGATACCATTACCTGATAATGCTAATTGCCGAATAGCTTCACCATTACTCGCAGTGATGGCTGGCTGCACAAATTCTACACCTTTAATAGGCCATTTATTCAGTGATTTTATATCAGAAAAGCCAATTACATCATGGTGCTTTAGCTCCGAGGGCTGCTTCGGGACGCCTCTTTTGGCAAGATATTCCGGTGCTGCAACAACATAGAGCGGGCTAGTACCTAATGCTCGAGCATGCAATGTAGAGTCGGCCAATTTACCGATACGAATAGCCACATCGGTTCTATTTTCAATTAAATCAATAAAGCCTTCATTCGATCTAAGTTCAAGCTCTATATCGGGATAAGCTAATTTAAATGGTTGAATCAACGGAATTAATTGATGATAAATAAAAGGACTAGCGGCATTAATGCGTAGTTTGCCCGCAGGTAGTTCACCTCGGGTTATAATGTCATTTTCAGCACTTTGCATCGCTTGCAAAGCCTTTCTGATGGCATTAACGAATTGCCGACCTTCATCAGTCAACTCAATTCTTCGCGTGGTTCTAATGAGAATAGCCACGCCTAACTGCTTTTCTATTCGACTGACAGCACGAGAAACACGAGCGACTTGAATATCTAAAACATCTGCGGCAGCAGAAAATCCCCCAGCATCGATCACACAAAGTAAAAGTTCTAAGTCATCCGAACGAGTTTTTAAATCCGCATTCATATCATTTTCTACAAAAGTATATTGTTAAAGGTGCTATTTATCACAACAGTATAGCGGTTAATAATACCTACTTCAAAGTGATGCTGCTTTTAAGCAGACACTTCCATTAATAGAAACTTGAAATACTTGGAGATTAACATGCCTCTCGCATTACTTGCATTAGCACTCAGTGCCTTTGCAATCGGTACCACAGAATTTGTTATCGTGGGTTTATTGCCCACGATGGCGCAAGATCTTAATGTATCTATACCATCAGCTGGATTACTGGTGAGTTTATACGCACTAGGAGTTGCCATCGGTGCGCCAGTGCTGACCGCGTTAACCGGTAAATGGAATAGAAAAAAAGTGTTGTTATCTGTCATGGCGTTATTTGTGGTGGGTAATTTAGTTGCATGGCAGGCACCTAGCTTTCAAGCGCTAATTGTTGCCCGTATTTTAACAGGGTTGGCCCATGGTGTATTTTTCTCTATTGGCTCAACTATCGCTACAGGCCTAGTTTCAAAAGAAAAAGCCGCTAGCGCAATAGCCATCATGTTTACAGGGTTAACCGTTGCATTAGTCACTGGTGTGCCATTAGGCACCTTTATCGGCCAACAGTTTGGTTGGGAAGCTACTTTTTTAACCGTATCTGTTTTAGGTTTAGTTGCGATGTTCGGTAGCGCACTTTTAATACCAAATAATCTTCAACAAGCGAAACCAGCTAAAATTTCAGCACAACTAAAAGTGTTAACACAACCAAGGCTGCTACTAGTTTATGCCATCACTGCTATCGGTTATGGTGGAACTTTCGTTGCATTTACTTACCTAGCCCCCATCCTTAACCAAATTACAGGCCTAGATACACGTGTCATTGGGCTCATTATGTTGGTATACGGTGTATCTGTGGCCATCGGCAATATCTGGGGCGGTAAAATGGCCGACAAAATGGGCCCTATCAAAGCTTTAACAATCATATTCATTGGGCTTGCTGCGATATTACTGGCCTTTAGTCTCACAGCAGTTAACCCTTTAGCTGCTATAATCACCATTTTACTTTGGGGCGCTTTTGCTTTTGGAAACGTGCCTGGCTTGCAAGTTTATGTCGTTAAGTTAGCGGAGAAATACACGCCTGACGCTGTCGATGTCGCATCAGGACTAAACATCGCGGCATTCAATATTGGCATTGCTTTAGGGGCATGGGGCGGTGGAGTCATTGTTGAACGTTCAGGCTTAATGACCACGCCGTGGGTTGGCGCAATAGTCGTGTTAATCGCGCTGTTATTAACCCGTTTTAGTGGCGCATTAGACCGAAAAGCAATGACATCCTAATTAGCGGTATTCATACGCTTGACAGCATAAACTTACTCTCGGCTATTATTGCGTATCATTTCGCGCTAAATGGTACGCAATAATAGCGAGTTTTCAGTTATTCAGGCCGCTATTATCGCTGTCCAAGTTAAACAAAAAACTCACTTGCTTGAGGATTTTTTTCCAAATATTTCACAACATACGAACACTGTGCCACGGCTTTTTTATGATCTTTCTTTATTTGTTGAAGTACGTCTTCTAACAATGTTTTTGCAAGCCCCTTACCTGCCAATGCTTCAGGAACTATCGTGTGAGTTAAATGCATATTGCCATTTTGTTCATCATAAGTAATGTAAGCTATATGGCCATCAATATGGTATTCATAGTTAGACTCAGCTGCATTATGGATCAGTTTATATGACATAGCTTCTCTTTAATCGAGTTAATATTATTACAGTTAAACATCGCATATTTTCATACATGTGTCACATAACTGACATTTATGTATTTTTGTTTATTTTATACTAGCACCATTAATGTAGACTATTTAACCTCGACTCAAGCTAGGTTACTTTACAAGCTATTGATTTATAAAACCATTAGCTAAGTGACTTAAATAAAGGCGCAATATTAGAATTCAGACGTTTAAAAAGCATTCTTGGCTACAGTAGTTTACGCGGCACTGACGTTATTTAGCTATAAAGTTGAATTTTTTACTTCAAGCCATATTTGCCAAAGCAGTCATAATCGTCAACTGCAAATTTATTTACACAGGAGGTTACTGTGAATTACAAAGATTACTATAAAATTATGGACGTTGATAAAACCGCGTCTCAAGATGACATTAAAAAATCATATCGAAAGTTAGCGCGCAAGTATCACCCTGATGTTAGTAAAGAAAAAGATGCCGAAAGCCGCTTTAAAGACATCAATGAAGCTTATGAAGTGCTACGTGACAAAGAAAAACGCGCAGCCTACGACCAACTTGGCAGTAACTGGCAAGGTGGACAATCAGGTTTTACACCACCACCAAATTGGCAAGAGCAATTTCATCAAGGTAGTGGTAGCTTCAACAGTGCCGGGCAAGGTGATTTTAGTGATTTTTTTGAATCCTTATTCGGTAGCGGCTTTGGTGGAAACCAACATACAACAGGCGCTCACCATTCCAGTCGTCGACAGGCTAAAGGAAAAGATAGCCAAACAAAGATCATGATTGATTTGCAAGACTCCTACACCGGAGCAACGCGAAATATTACCCTGCGTGAGCAGGTTGCTGGTTCGCAAGGACATATGCAAACAAAAGAGCGCACCTTAAAAATTAATATTCCTAAGGGTATTAAAGCCGGTCAAAAAATTCGCTTACAAAAGCAAGGTGAAGCGGGCTTTGCTGGTGGACCTAATGGTGACTTATATATCGAGGTTGGCTTTAACCCCACTCCTTTATATAGTGTTGAAGGCGCAGATGTTACCACCGAACTTGCCATTAGCCCATGGCAAGCAGCTTTAGGTGATAAAATAAAGCTACCAACACCAACAGGCATAATAGATTTAACCTTGCCTAAATTTACCAGTAGCGGCAGTAAAATGCGTTTAAAAGGCCGAGGCTTACCTGGTAAGGTTGCGGGTGACTTTTTTGTAAAATTAAAAATTACTTTGCCAAAAAGCTTAACGGAAGAAGAGCAAGCACTGTATCAACAACTAAAAGAAATTGAAGGGAAAAGAAAGTGTTAAGCTGTCAGCTATCAGTCACCAGTAACTGAAGATTCATCTGAGTTTGATGGTAAACGCTTGGCTTGGCTTTTACTTAAAACTGACAGCTTAAAGCTGATGACTTAAAGCTGACAGTTCGAAACTAACAGCTACCTTTTCTTGGTTGGTAATAAAGGCGCATTAGGTAACTTTTCAGTAAATTTCGCCTCTGCCTCTAATGCCTCTAAATCTTTAACAATAAGCTGGTTACGCTTTTTATCAAGCGTGCCAGCTTTTTTCCATAGCTGTAACTGCTTATTAATCACCTGTCTTACCGAGCCTGTCATACGCGCTAAGGTGTCATCATTGAAGCCATTAACCAAATGGTGTTGATGCTCTTGGGCTTTACTACCAGTATAAAACTTAATTTTATTGATATGATTTAAAATTATACGGCTTAATCGCGTAGGTACATCATGTAAAATAAGGTTACTAGCTTGCTGTTCTTTTTCACGCATTTTTTGTGCTAAGTAAGGCATAAACTGCTGATTAAATTCAGGGTAAGTCCATAACCAATGACGCATAGTATCAAGCTTAACCGAGAGTAACTTGACTGAAGTTAACGGTGAAATAATCACATTATGGGGTTGGTTATCCAATAGCACCATCAAATCAAAACAATCACCAGCATAAAGCATATCGAGTGTCACTTCCCTACCGGTATCTGGGTTACTTTGCTTTATTTCTAACTGACCATCAATGACAACAAAAAAACGCTGCATGAGAATATCGGAATTAACATAATCGCCCTTACGCCATACATCAAGCTGAAACTCTTGCTGAAAATCTTCGATAAGCTTGCTCGGTAAATCGGCAAAAATATTAGCTTGTTTAACTAATACCGGATTAGCTTGTTGTGGTAAATGACTAACATTTTTGTTCATAGTTAAATTCATAGTTAACAAAACTTGAGCGTTAAGGTAAGCGAGTAATTTATTCTACCTAGTTGCCGCCATATAGCAAAAGCTAAACAACTTTCTCGTTATATTGCACTGTCAAAACAATCAGTAACCCATTGATTTATTAATTTAAAAAAAACGAATACAAAAATAAATATAATTTTTATCTTTACTGTCATATTTGTGACAGAAGCATTTCCTTACCTTGCGTACTATAGCTCCACTAACCAAACAGCAAAGGCTGTTTATACGGTCAAACTGCTTACTGGGTAATAGCCTTAAAGCATCAGACCTATTTTATGAAGTTAATTAAAAGAAGCAGGTAAATATTATGACTAAGACTATTGGTATTGATTTAGGCACAACAAACTCATGTGTATCGGTAATGGAAGGTGGCGTAGCAAAAATTATTGAAAATGCTGAAGGTAGCCGTACAACCCCTTCTGTTGTTGCGTATGCAAACAGTGAAACATTAGCCGGACAACCAGCAAAAAGACAATCGGTCACCAACTCCGAAAACACCTTATTCGCTATTAAGCGTCTAATTGGCCGTAAATTTGATGACAAAGAAGTGCAAAAAGACATCAAGCTAGCACCTTATAAAATTGTTAAAGCAGACAACGGCGATGCCTGGGTGCAAGTCAATGGCAAAAAATTATCACCACAAGAAGTATCAGCACAGCTGTTACGTAAACTGAAAAAAGATGCCCAAGCTTACTTAGGTGAAACAGTGACAGAAGCGGTTATTACCGTACCGGCTTACTTTAACGACTCACAACGCCAAGCGACGAAAGATGCAGGTAAAATTGCCGGCCTTAACGTTAAACGAATCATTAACGAGCCAACTGCTGCAGCACTTGCTTACGGTGTTGATAAGAGCAGTAAAGCAGATCAGAAAGTTGCCGTTTACGATTTAGGTGGTGGTACTTTTGATGTCTCAATTATTGAAATAGCTAACGTTGATGGTGAGAAACAATTTGAAGTATTAGCCACCAATGGTGATACCTTTTTAGGCGGTGAAGATTTTGATTTACGTCTGATTAATTACCTTGCTGATGAATTCAAAAAAGACAGTGGCATTGATGTTAAGCAAGACCCATTAGCTTTACAGCGTATTAAAGAAGCTGCTGAAAAAGCGAAAATAGAGCTATCATCAGCACTACAAACTGACGTTAACTTGCCGTATGTAACAGCGGACGCCAGTGGCCCGAAGCATTTAAACGTGCAGGTAACTCGCGCTAAATTAGAATCGTTAGTCGATGATTTAGTTAAAAGTACCCTAGCGCCATGTGAACAAGCGTTAAAAGATGCCGGTTTAAGCAAAAGTGATATCAGCGAAGTTATTTTGGTGGGTGGTCAAACACGTATGCCAAAGGTACAAGACGCTGTAAAAGCCTTTTTTGGTAAAGAACCGCGTAAAGATGTGAACCCTGATGAAGCCGTTGCCATGGGAGCAGCTATTCAAGCGGGTGTATTGTCTGGCACAGTAGGTGATGTACTGTTACTTGATGTAACACCATTGTCACTAGGTATTGAAACCTTAGGCGGTGTAATGACTAAGCTTATTGAAAAAAATACCACCATACCAACACGAGCATCTGAAGTGTTCTCAACGGCAGAAGACAATCAAGCAGCAGTTACGGTACATGTGCTGCAAGGCCAACGTGAAATGGCAACGGATAATAAGTCGTTAGGACAATTTAACTTAACTGACATTGCTCAAGGCCCTCGAGGCTCAGTACAAGTAGAGGTCACTTTTGACATCGATGCAGATGGTATTTTAAATGTTTCAGCGAAAGACAAAGCCACAGGCAAAGAGCAAAGTATTACCATTTCGGCTTCAAGCGGTTTAAGCGAAGATGAAGTTAATCGCATGGTCAACGATGCAGAACTACACGCTAATGAAGATAAACAAAAGCGTGAGTTGGTTGAGCAACGTAACCAAGCGGACCAATTGATTCATACGGTACAAACGGCAATGGAGAGTTTTACCGATGAACAAAAAACTGAACTTAGTAGCTTAATCGAGCAACTTAAAATGGCTGTTAATGGTAATGATAAAGCCGCCATTGAAATGCGACAAACCGCATTACAAGAGGCTTACAGTAAAGTTATGCAAGCACAGCAAGCACCACAACAAACCAGTGCAGCTAACGACGAAGTAAATAACGATGACGTTATCGATGCTGACTTTGAAGATGTAAGTAACGGCTAAGCAATTAGCATTAGCATTAGCATTAGGAATTAGCCAGTACCTGTTAAACTCGTACTGGCTAATTAGTATTTAAATGCCCAACATGCTCTATGGCATTCACTAAAACAACACTAGCAGACACCTTTAAAAAGAAACGTACAGAGTCGTTTGCTAATTAAGGCACCACAAAGTTGCTTGTTGTTAACAAATTAATCCGTTCATTTTATAAAATGAATAATCACTAGAAAGTTCAATTACTGCCTCTGCCCCTTGTTTATCGGCTCTATGTACAAACTTAAGCTGCCGTCATGTTGTTCAATAATATTTCAACAAAAAGCTAAGCCAATTACCTAACTTTTTCTCTCTGGTGCTGTAAAAATCGACAATTAAGTTGTCTAGTTTGCTAATACTCATACCATTATCGATAACTCGAATAAAATCTTTAGTGTTACTACCAGGATTTGAATTAACGAGCGAATTGGGACAAGAGAATAACGAGTTTAGTGACTGAATACGCTAATAACCTGTTGCCATAACATTTGCTGCCTTTGGCGAATTTCTTTAGTGATACGAGTCATATTCACCAAATGATAAAGCTGATCTCCATCTTAAAATTAACAGTACCTTAATGATCAATTCTGCGCCTATTGGCTACTAATGAAGTACTCGTTAGCAGCTTGGTCTTTTTCAAGCCTTAGCGTGATAAAGCTAGGGTTTCTTTGCGCTATTAGGGTTTATTTTATATCCAAAAAAACAACAGTGAACAAGATAAATAATCACTTAATTAGCCTATAACTTTTACTATCAAACATTACTCGAATGAGCCCTCAGTGCTTAAGTTAGCTTTACCTTTATCACTTATCCTTCGAACTCTAACCTTTAGATGTAAATTCACCACTAATATTTTCGTTACTAAAGCTACTTAAGGTTTTGATTTATTGACTTTATTCATGATTACTCGGCTATAACCTCCTTGAGTACATTTAATCGTTGAATTGATCATTAGTGTAAAAACCATTAGAATAGAAACTAATTGAACGTTCAATTAATAAAAAAGAAAAGCTCTTTATGCCGAAAGTTGGAATGAAACCCGTACGTAAACAACAGTTAATCGATGCCACTTTAGAATCTATTGGTGAGTTCGGTTTACAAAGCACAACCATTGTTACCATTAGCCGTATTGCTGGCTTGTCCTCGGGGATCATTAGTCATTATTTTGGTGGTAAGCAAGGGCTTATTGAAGCCACTATTATGCACCTATTAGAGCAACTAAGATTAGCACTACTTGCTCAGATTTCTGCCAAACCTATTGATGCGAACGAGCGCTTAAAAATAATTATAGCGGCTAATTTTACGCCCTTTCAACGCTCGACACCGGCCATTAAAACATGGCTAAGCTTTTGGACAGAGTCAATGCATGATCCTAAGCTAAGAAGATTACAAAATATCAACAGCAAGCGACTATACAGCAACCTACTCTTTTCATTTCGTCAGCTATTAGCCGATGATGCTGCACAAGTAGCAGCTAAACAAACGGCAGCCATGATCGACGGTTTTTGGCTACGCTGTGCATTAAGCACCAAGCCAGAAGCCGAATTCAAGCAAGCTGAACAATTATGTAAAAGCTTTATAGACGAGCAAATTAACTCATTAAATTAACGAAAGTGGAGATATTACTTGTCATTAATACGTTATAAAAATTATGTCGATGGTGCTTATATGGCAAACACCAGCGGTGAGACTTTTGATGTTATCAATCCAGCAAACGGTAAAGTTATTTACCAAGTTGAAGTTGCTGATGAACAAGTACAAGCTAAGGCGATAGCAAGCGCAAAGCTTGGTTTTGCAACTTGGTCAGCAATGAGCGCAATGGAGCGTAGCCGAATTTTGCTGAAAGCCGTTGCGTTATTACGTGAACGCAATGATGAGCTGGCAAAAATTGAAGTACTCGATACCGGTAAACCATGGCAAGAAGCCTCTGTGGTAGATGTGTTATCTGGTGCGGATTCTATTGAATTTTTTGCTGGCTTAGCACCTAGCATTGAAGGAAACCAACAAAGCGTTGATGGTGATTTTTATTATACCCGTCGTGAACCCCTGGGCATTTGCGCTGGTATTGGCGCTTGGAACTATCCATTACAAATTGCTTGTTGGAAAGCAGCACCAGCATTGGCTTGCGGTAACGTAATGATTTTCAAACCTTCTGAAGAAACCCCTTTAGGCGCATTAAAGCTTGCTGAAATATTTACTGAAGCAGGTTTACCCGATGGGGTATTTAATGTCGTTCAAGGTGCTGGAGAGGTTGGCGCTTGGTTAACGCATCACCCTGAAATTGCTAAAATTTCATTTACTGGTGAGGTGGGTACTGGCAAAAAAGTCATGGCGGCAGCGGCAAGTTCATTAAAAGATGTCACCATGGAGCTTGGCGGTAAATCGCCACTGATTATTTTTGATGATGCAGACCTCGATAATGCCGTTTCAGGTGCTATGTTAGGTAATTTTTATACTCAAGGTGAAGTATGTACTAATGGTACACGTGTATTCGTACAAAAATCACTTTACCCTGCTTTTATCAAAAAACTTGTCGAGCGCACACGCAACAATATTATTATTGGTGATCCTATGGATCCTAAAACTAATTTCGGTGCACTTATCTCAGCAAAGCATCAGCAACTTGTACAAAGCTACATTGATATTGGCATTAAAGAAGGTGCAACCCTGCTCCATGGCGGCAAAGCAATTCAACCAGAGAATGCACCTGACGGCTACTTTACCACGCCCACTATTTTTGGCGATTGCCATGATGAAATGACCATTTGCCGTGAAGAAATTTTTGGTCCTGTGATGAGCGTACTCACTTTTGAAGATGAAGACGAAGTGATCCGCCGCGCTAACAATACAGAGCTAGGGCTAGCAGCCGGTGTATTTACCCAAGATATTACCCGTGCTCACCGTGTTGTTCATCAAATACAAGCCGGTATTTGTTGGATTAACAGCTACGGTGTATCGCCGGCAGAAATGCCTGTTGGTGGTTACAAACAGTCAGGTATTGGTCGCGAAAATGGTCTATCAACATTGAATCACTATACACAAATTAAAGCGGTATATGTTGGGTTGCAGAAGCTCGACAGCCCTTTTTAAGGACATAAATTAGTGTCCAAAGCAAAGCCGTAAAGTGGTAAACGTACTAAATTATTGAAATGGGTTTTAAATGAAAAGCGAAAAATTTGATTATATTATTGTTGGTGCTGGCTCTGCGGGCTGTGTATTAGCAAACCGTCTGAGTGAAGACAGTAATAACAATATTTTACTGATCGAAACCGGAGGCAGTGATAAAAGCATTTTTATTCAAATGCCCACTGCCTTATCTATTCCGATGAATACCAAAAAATACGCTTGGCAATTTGAAACCCAACCTGAGCCATTTCTTAATAATCGCCGTATGCATTGCCCACGGGGTAAGGTGTTAGGCGGTTCCTCATCAATTAACGGTATGGTTTATGTACGAGGTCATGCAAAAGACTTTGATGAATGGCAACAGCATGGCGCTCAAAACTGGGATTATGCTCACTGTTTACCCTATTTCAAAAAATCAGAAGATTGGGCATTTAATGCGGATGATTATCGCGGCAAAAATGGCCCTTTAGGTGTCAACAACGGTAATCAAATGCAAAACCCACTTTACAAAGCTTTCGTAAATGCTGGTGTTGAAGCCGGTTATTTTGCCACTAAGGACTACAATGGCGAACAGCAAGAAGGCTTTGGTCCAATGCACATGACCGTTAAGAATGGCGTACGCAGTTCAACAGCCAATGCCTACTTACGCCCTGCTATGACGCGTAACAATTTAACCGTGATAACCCATGCATTAGTACACAAAGTTCTGCTTGAAGGTAAGAAGGCCGTTGGTGTTAGATATGAGCGCAAGGGACAAACATTTGATGTAAAAGCAAATAAAGAAGTTATTTTATCGGCGGGCTCTGTTGGCTCTCCACACATTTTACAGTTATCAGGCATAGGCCCTAAAGCAGTACTTAATGCCGCTAATATTGAAGTAAAGCATGATTTACCTGGTGTAGGACAAAACCTACAAGACCACCTTGAGTTTTACTTTCAATTTAAATGTAAAAAGCCTATCTCTTTAAATGGCAAGTTAGACTGGTTTAGCAAACTAAAAATAGGCGTGCGTTGGATCTTAAGTAAGCAAGGACTAGGATCAACCAACCACTTTGAATCTTGTGGTTTTATCCGCTCAAAAGCGAGTGTTGAATGGCCTGATTTACAATATCATTTTTTACCTGCAGCTATGCGTTACGACGGTAAAGAAGCTTTTGCTGGTCATGGCTTTCAAGTACATATTGGTCATAACAAGCCTAAAAGCCGTGGCCATATTAAAGCGCTTTGTGCAGATCCAAAAGCACATCCAGAAATTTTATTTAATTACCTTGAACATGAAGATGACCGCGAAGGCTTTCGCGCATGTGTGCGCTTAACCCGAGAAATAATTAACCAACAAGCACTTGATGAATATCGCGGTGAAGAAATTCAACCCGGCACCCATATTCAAAGCGATGAAGAAATAGACAGCTTTGTTCGTGAATTTGTTGAAAGCGCCTATCATCCGTCATGCTCATGTAAAATGGGCACTGATGAACTGGCTGTGGTTGACCCAGAAACTCGTGTACATGGTATTGAAAGTTTACGCGTGGTTGATTCATCAATTTTCCCCACCATTCCAAATGGTAATTTGAATGCACCAACCATTATGGTTGCAGAACGTGCAGCCGATATTATTCGTGGTCGTAAGTTACTTAGTGCCTCAGAGGCATCAGTCACCATAGATCCAAACTGGCAGCAGCAACAACGTTCAGCATTGCCAAAAAGAACAACAAACTAAGTTTAAAATATTTTGTACTTATGTCGCATCAAGATGTTGGATTCAGCTGAAGCTGCAACTTGAATTTTCATTGGTATATTAATCGCGAGTAATCTTTCAGAGCTTAATTATCGCCGTCATCTCGTTTTATAAAAACGACAGTATGACGGCGACAATTAACATTTGAAGCCTAATTTAAAACTGATTTATTAGGTGTTACTGAATACTCTAACTATAAAAAAAGAAGAGGAGTTAGTTATCTTTATATTGATCGAACTTACAACAGGGAGAAAATCATGACAGCTTGGTTATCTGCCGGTATTTTATTTACCTTTGCTACTATTGCATTTATTTTATATCGTTGGGGAAACGTACGCTGTGTTGGTGTCACCCCTGTAAAAACCTTCACCTTTATCGCCATTTTGTTTACCTCAGGCTTGGATGTGGGGCTGATCATGTTTCCATTAACCGAGTTTGCCGGTTATGGTGATTTAGCTACTAGCCCTGAATACGGCTTCACTAACCCCTTAGCGATTGAATTCGGTTTTTGGGCGTTCTTGATTTGGAGTTTTTACTTCCTCACTTGTTTTTATTTTTGTGTTATCGAACCACGCGTACGCTTTTTTGAGCTACCACTGGTCAAGCTCATCAATAACATAGTGATCATTGGTACCTGTGCCTTTACAGCCTATTTATTGCTGTCTAACCTGCCTTGGTATTTACCCGAGCTTGGCGACGGCGAATCAATCATTGGTAGCTTTTACTTAATCGTCTTGCTGGTTATTGCTGTTGCAGTATATTCAAGTACCAATATCCGTTATGTCCGTATTTTAAGCTTAGCCACCACATGGCTATTTATCGCCTTAATTGCCCTGATGTGGGGTGGTGCTTTTATGGGTGAAAACTCAGGCCTTGGCGAGTTTGCTAATACCTTCGCCCTGCTTGGCGGCTATTTTGGCAATATTCATGAATTTGTTTTACCAATGAATGATTATCATGAATTCTACCTTTATTGGTGGTTTGCATGGAGTATTATGATCGGCCAATTTACTGCACGTTTTGTTGGTGGTTTACGAACTTATCAAGTACTGGTTGCTATGATGGTGTTTCCTTCTATCCCAATCGCAATCTGGTTTAGTGTCTTGTACTACTACAATTTAAATGGCTTAGAAACTGCTGGTTTCTATAACCTTGCCATGGCGGTTGTCGGTATCACTTTCGTGATTAACTCGCTCGACTCACTTATTCGTTTATATACCGATAACTTGAATGTTGGTGTTGCCCGCATAGGAAAAATTAAATACTTTTTAGGTAACCTTGCTGCGTTGAGCTTGCTTACCTTGCTATTTAAACTAGACTTCCTACAAATTCAATGGGTGGGTGCAGTCGTTATTGGCTTATTCTTTACATGTTTTGGTTATATTTTATTAACCAAGTTTAAAGAAGTGGCATCAATAGAGAGCTCACCAAAAGAAAACAAAATAGATTTTACAAAAATAGAACATATAACTTAATTAAATGAGTATGAAAGTAATGAAAAAAAGTATTATTGCCTTAGCAACAAGTTGTTTATTAACCGTATCTTCAGGTGCTTTTGCTGATTTATCGACTACGATTAAGCTTGCCTCTGACTACACTTTCAATGGTGTTAGCCAAACAGGAAATGATCCTGCGTTGCAAGCCAGTTTAGATTACGCTGGCGCGGACGGCTTTTATGTTGGTACTTGGGCATCAAATGTTGATTTTGGTAGCGGTGAAGATACCAACCTCGAGTGGGATGCTTATGTGGGTAAGTACTTTCAATTAAATGAAAAAATTGGTCTTGACGCTGGTATCGCTTATTACACGTACCACGGTGATTCAGCCTCTGATAGTTATAATTATCCTGAAGCCTACGCCAAGTTTGCATATAACTCGTCAGCGGGTGATACAGAATTAAACTTTTGGTATAGCTGGGACTACTTTGGTCTTGATGTCGGTCACTACATTGCCATGGTTGCTCATACTATTGAAGTTGCACCAGGTCATAGCATTAAAGCCAGTTTTGACCGCTCAACCTCAAACGATGAAAACAAGTGGGCATGGAATGAGCGAGATGCATACAACCATGTACGTCTTGAGTATATGACAAGTTACGAAGGCTTTGATCTGAACTTAGCTGTTGAAGACACCAGTATGAATATTGATACGGCTGACGCACGGATTGTGTTCTCTGTTTCACGTACTTTTGATTTATAGCACCCCGACCACATTAATTTGGGCTAAGATTAGTTGAGTTAAGTTAAATCAAAAAATAAAGCAGTTATCGATTTTTTAATCATGATGCTTGCAAAAGCTCTTACATCACAGGTGTAAGAGCTTTTTTATCATTAAATTATTGTTAAATGCCGGCTAACACTTCCTGATTTACTGCGTTACCTGTATTATCCTCGTCATTAAAAATCATCATTTTTTTGTGAAAAATAAACCGCTAGATTGGACCACCTTATGACCAAAACACACAAACCTAATAGTGCCGCTATGCTCAAACGAGCACACCAAAACATGCCTTTAGGCGTTGCTGATAGCTACCGCTATTGGGGAGAAGACAACACAGTATTTTTGAGTAGCATGAAAGGCTGCACAATTACTGATTGCGACGAGCAAACATTCGTAGATTTTCGTTTAGCTTACGGCCCTATCATTTTAGGCTACCGCGATGAACGTGTTGATAATGAAGTGATTAATGCCATCACTAACATCGGCAGTATTTCAGGGTTTTCAACCGGTCTGGATTCTGACGTTGTCGAATTGGTTAAATCGCTTTGTCCTAACATTGAAAAAATGCGTTTTGCTAATTCAGGTACTGAAGCGGTTATTGGTGCGGTAAGAACGGCACGCGGTTTTACCAAACGTAATAAAATTGTTGTGGTTGAAGGTGGTTTTCATGGCTTACATGATGAGGTTATGTGGAAGTCTGACGTTGATAATTGGCAAGTAGACGATAAAAGCTCGCCTGAAATTATCCCATTTGGTGCCGGTATTCCGCAAAGCACTCGCGAGCATCAAGTCAGCGTGCCTTTAAATGATTTTGCTGCTATCGACGCTGTTTTTGCAGAATATGGTAATGACATTGCAGCAATTTTGATCGAGCCTATTATGGGTAACTGTGGCTCAATTGCTTCAACACAAGCTTACATGCAAAAGCTCCGTGACTTATCTGACAGCAATGGTTCATTATTGATCATGGACGAAGTAAAAACAGGTTTCCGTGTCGCTAAAGGTGGCGTACAGGCTTTGTATAACATACATGCTGACTTAACCACATATGCCAAAGCCATGGGTAATGGTTACCCTGTTGCAGCATTTGGTGGCCGAGCGGATGTCATGAGTGCGATATCTTTTGATAAAAATGGTGTAACCCATGGCGGTACATACACCGCAAATATGGTGGCGCTAAGTGCAGCAAAGGCGACCTTAACAATATTAAAAGAAACTGATGCGCTTGCCACCATTGACCGTGTTGGCGCAGAAATTCAAGGTTTGTTATCTCGTGTATTTAGCAAGTTTGATATTGAGCATTGTTTTGCTGGCCCTAATGCTATGTTTGGCGTGCATTTTGGCGCTAGCGTACCGCAAAACTATCGTGACTGGAAAAAAACTAATAGTGATTTATACACCCAATTTGCCCTGAATTTAATCGATAAAGGGCTCATGTTAGAACCTGATTCGCGTGAACCATGGTTTATTTGTGAAGCGCATAAAACCATCGACTTTACTTGGTTAGAGCAAGTGGCTGAAGAAGCAATGGCAGAAGCGCTTGAAGTAAAGTAAACGTAAAATAGGCATCATAAATCAATAAAAAAGCACGAATATAGCTATATTCGTGCTTTTTTATTCAAATCTTACTTACGCTAAGATAACAACATATCTACAGCTCCGCATCTTCTCATAGCTAATGAGATGCTTATTCTGCTAATGCAATAGCGGCCATTTTCATGGTGTTAGCAAACGACTCTGCGCCCGCAATAAATAAACCATTATGACAAAACATAGCATCATCGATACCGGTAACGTCTTGCAGTGCTTTACCAGATAAACCTGCCCATGCTTGCGGTAAGGGTTTGCGGTCTTCAAATGAACCTGGTTCAACAGGCACAGTTTGAATGCGCCACTGCCCCGTTTGAGATGGATAGATCATGTATAGTGCTTCTGCCGACAAAGCATGCACCGTTCTTTTCCATGGTGTGTACTTTTCTAATACAATAACTCGCGGGTCTTCAGCATGTTCAATGGCCTGAGCAACAATCGTTTTCGCGCTAATGCCGCCGTCTGCAGCAGCAATAAAACGCGCTAAAATACGTGCAGCAAAATCAACCGCTTCATTAAAACAACCATCAAAGTCACCATTTTCTTGCCATGTTGGGTTAAACATTGAAATGGTTTGGCTCAAACTAATACCTTGAGCAACGCCTTCAACATGACCGCAATCAATAGCATCAATAGTAGACACTAAGCCTTCATCGACCGCATTAGCGACTTCTTGATTATTTTGGCATAGTGCTAAGCCATATTTTTGCCAAACTAAACCAAATGACGAATAAGGAACGCCATTTTCGCGTGCGCCCGCCCCACCACGTTGGTGATGATCAAAACGACCAGCATCTGCGTTATATTCCCCACCAACATCAATCACAATGTCAGCCTTAGCAATCACATCGAGATCGCGTGTGCGTATCAAGTTAAAACCAGGAAAAACACTTTTAAGGGCAGCGATACTAAATACATCGTCTGCATGAAAATTACCGTCGTGCGTTACTATTGTTTTATCAGTCATTTATATACTTTTTATTAGCTTATATCAGATGAGACAGAAGGATGAA
This sequence comes from Cognaticolwellia aestuarii, assembly GCF_002000025.1. Lineage (GTDB taxonomy): Bacteria > Pseudomonadota > Gammaproteobacteria > Enterobacterales > Alteromonadaceae > Cognaticolwellia > Cognaticolwellia aestuarii. The sequence continues at coordinate 57,654 of NZ_MUZV01000002.1, read as the reverse complement.
GCTGTCATAGGATGATTTTCCAATTTAATAAGGTACTAAATAAGAAAAATTAAGGCCGAATTCTATACGAATACCAACAATAACAACAGTAAGTAACCTGAACTCTGGATAATGAGTGCTTGATATTCAAGTGAATCAAAAGCTTAGGTGGTAAAGTAAATGCTATAGCAAGGCCAACATCATTAATAGACACCATCAATGCTTCATTTTATGCCATTTTCAAGGCAAAACTTGATGATTAGCGAACTATTTATCGACGTTTTAACGCAGATAATGGCTTAAAAAGGAGGATTGAGCTAGTGCTGCTTATCCAGAGTTCAGGTTAAGTAGGCAATAAATACAAATCTACAACACTAAACCTATTATGCTGGTCGATAACAGCGTAGGATCAAGCTACTTTGTTAAAATTAGGTATGCACTTAGGTGCTCAATATCAAACCATTATGCAACTAACCGCAAAAGCAGCCCTTAATCATGCCTTACTTATTTCTATTGCCACACCTGAATTTAAAGGGGACGAAGCCACTGAGTCTTTAGCAGAGCTAGCACGCCTAGTTACCACCTTAGGTTTCAAAGTAGTTGGCAGCCAATCACAAAAACTCAGTTCAACCAAAAAGCTCAATGTCTTAGGTTTAGGTAAACTGGCTGAAATAGCACACCTTACTGGTAACAAAGGCTCTGTTGAAGAAGATGACTTTGAAGAAATCAACGAAGCTCATGCTACGGATAAGACCTTAACAAATGAAAAACCGCTTGCTGACATTCCTTCAGAAAACTTGCCTTTTGCCTGTGCTGATGTCGTGGTATTTGACTGTGACCTTAGCCCGTCTCAATTACGTAATGTTGAAAATCAGTTAGGTGTAGAAGTATTTGATCGCACAGGTATTATCATCGAAATTTTTAGTCGTCATGCCCGCACTCGCACAGCACGATTACAAGTTGAAATAGCACGACTCAATTATGTTGCGCCACGACTACGCGAATCAACCAGTGGCAACAAAGAGCGCCAAATGGGCAAAGGTGCAGGCGAAACAACACTAGAGCTAGATCGTCGTAAAGTGCGTGACCAATTAGCTGAATTAAAACGCGAGTTGGTTAGCGTTCAAAACGAAATGAAAGGGCGCAGAACACAACGAGCTGAACTATTTTGTGTTGCTTTAGTTGGCTATACCAATGCCGGAAAATCATCAATGATGCGAGCAATTACTGGCAGCGATGTTGAAGGTGAAAACAAATTGTTTGCCACCCTTGATACCACAGTACGCGCTTTATACCCAGCGACCCAGCCGAGAATATTAGTGTCTGATACCGTAGGTTTTATTAAAAAATTACCACATGACCTTGTTGCTTCATTTCATTCAACCTTAGCAGAAGCCCATGACGCTTCACTGCTGTTATATGTTGTTGATGCCGCTGATCCTTCTTTTCGAACACAACTTGATGTTGTTCATGAAGTGTTAGCAGAAGTTGGTGTTGAAGATAGTAAAAAGTTATTAGTGTTGAATAAATCAGATCAGCTAACACCTGAGCAACAACAAGCCTTAATGGTAGAGTTTCCCGATGCCATGTTGACCTCAACTCGCCACCCTGCTGATATCAAAAAGTTACATCAATATATCGTTGACGTTGCACAAGAAGAGATGGTTGAAGATGAGATCATCGTGCCTTATACCGCGAAAGGCATTATAGGTGAAATTAGAGCTAGCATGAGTGTAACCAAAGAAGACTATGAATATGAGCACATAAAGCTTACGGTACGTTCAAACGCGATTGATTTGCAAAGATTAAAAAAACGTATGAAACATTTATAAAAACCAAAGCACACCACATGCTAAAGTGAGGTAATTGAGTGCGACAAGATGCGCTTTTTGTCTTTCGAAACCTGCTGCGCTTTTTCATCCTCACTGATGTAGACAGCAATATGTGAAGTTTCGTCCAAGCAACTAAGCAAACAGTTTAAGATGAATCGGGAATATCCAAATACGAACGGTATTGATGAAATTAATCTTTATAACTTATGTAAATTATGGAATATTAACGCGTAAGTAATCAAAATAACTTATTAATGAGAAATATCTATAATGAGTTGTTATGTATCAAAGAGTTGATATTGAAATGTCCTGTTGATGGCAGTACTTTACATGCTGATCAAGCCGAAGCTCATACCGGTTATGGTTGTAAATCATGTAAAGGTTCGTGGTTACCTAAAAGCTATATTGACTCAATTCAATATACAAAAGAGTTTGAACCACAAAAGTTCTTCAATACCTTATCAAACTCAGTTCATGCAACTAGCAATTCTAGATGCCCAGTCAATTGCGGTGTTTTAAGTGCTATCACTGACTTTAATGGCATTAGCTACTGCCCTTCTTGTTTAGGTGTATGGTTCGAGCCCAAAGCTCTAAAGAAGATGCTTGAAAACTATCAAACTAAAAGAGAGAATTTAGTTGTTGCTGATATTCCAAGTGCAACAATAGGTGTCTTTGATTTATTAGCTGCCTTGTTAAAATAAAAACATAACAATAGAAAGCCAGCATTCAAATTGTTTTTCACTGTTTTATGCCCTGCAGCTAGTAAAAGTAATATAGAGAATACATTATAAAAAATACAACAGCTTTAAAGAGCTTCGCTATAAAGGCAGTAACAAAAAAATGCCTATAATTACTGACTTCTCAGTAAGCTTTTTAAACTTGTAGAGTGATTCTGCGTTGGAATAGTACATTAGTCTTGTAAGTAAAGTCTTGTGCGTGATTAAAGCCCTGAACGAGTTTTTATTTCAGTAGCTTCAACCGCATGTAGAATATCTTGATAAGGCTGAGATAACAAACACCAAAAAATTTGGCACTCTGGCTGCTTTAACGTTATACAAGCATTGTAAACTTCATCACAAAGCGATTTTATTTGCTTACTTTTGCTCGGCATTGCATAAGCAATGATGCCGGTATTCATCACCCGGTTGTTAGCACAATAACCATTTTTGAGCTTAGTTTTAATAAAATCGATGGTTTTATCCATATGCCTGACATATCTTTCTTGCCCTTTCGCGTCTTCAACCTCGTGCCATATAGTGGGCTTAAACCTTGCTTCATACCTGAGTAAGATGCCCTTTCTATTAAGCTTAATGATATCTGCGATGTCATCAGAAATTCGTCGACTGTCCATGTATACAATGTGTTCGGCATGCTTAAAATGAGTGTCGTCAATTTGCAAAAACTTAACTTTTTTAGCCAATAATGAGGAAGTTATACTCTCACCGTTATCAAGATCGCTTTCAATAAAACAAAAGTGCCAACCTTTAAGTAACACTTCTTTTTTTAGCCTTTTATTGTTCGAATAAAAGTAACTGTTTTCAATGCCATCTGGTGCATGGGGTATAATAGACACTAAGCCTAAAGCGTCAAAAATACTAAAGGGGAGGAGGTTTTTTATCGTCGCGTAACACCATTGTTTCAAGGTCGCGAATGAGTTTATTCTGCGTGGTTTATTACATTTATAACCAAACCAACATGATAATACAGCAACGTTTTTCATTTGGTTTTCCTTAACCTTGATATGCTTTAGCGCTAATAACACACAAATACTGATGACTATATAGTCACAATTACTTTCTTATATTACGCCCAACAATACCAGCTGTTTTTAAGAGCCTTATGTAATTAACTATTCCTCGCCCAGTTAAACAAGACTTTTCCACCTTAGAACGATAACTTAAAAGGTAAAAGTGTTGTGTTTTTTCAGCCAAAGCTTACTTTTAAGGGCTTGATTTATCTTGAACCACTGACGCGTTATCTAGATATTGCATACGTTATCATATTCAATATTCTAGCTTTACCCGATTTTCTTTCGCACACAAAGCTGCTTTTACACTGATGTGTTTGTGTGCGAAATACATACTAAATAACCCGTTTAGTTTTTTGCATGAACTGCCATATAAAGTTTGGAACGATTTTAAGTAGCTTGCCTTTTAGCGATAATTGGCGGTTATTTTTCAATTTTGATGCAGTTAAAAGTGTGTTACCAGCTAAATTAAACATACCACTATAGATATAGCCATTGGCATATCTAACATGTAGATTCTGCTTTATTTCATCCCAATTAACCGATTTATGGTATTTCGCGGCCATTGGCGCAATTTTATCTAAACAAACCAATTCAGCTAAGTGCATTTTTTCTTCATTTAATGAAAAATTTTCGCCATGAAAAACGTGAACAGCCAGATGCTCGGGAATAAAGTCAAACTCGCAAACTAAAGCAAGCTTTAGCCATGCTAACCAGTCATCTGCTCCCATTAAGTTTCTTTCTTCATCAAATGCTTGGGTTTCTCGCAATAAACTCTTGCGCGCAATAACTGTACAGCATGAAAACATATTAACGTGAACTAGCCTATCGAATACCTCTCCTCGATATTTACCATCAAAGTCCGGTTTATCTTGTTTGTTGAGGTGTGAGTACTCAGCAATAGCACCGCAATATACCAGGCCTACATTAGGGTTTCGAAACAGGGGGATCTGCTTTATTAGCTTATTAGGCAGCCAATGATCGTCTTGATCACAAAAAGCAATAAACTCGCCACTAGCCACCTCTATACCAAAGTTTCTTGCCGAAGCAACACCAGAGTTCTTCTTATGAAACCCTTTAATAACACTGTATTTTTCAGCTAAGGTATTTATCAGCTGTGCGGAGTTATCCTTACTGCCGTCGTTAATCAGCAATATTTCGATGTGATGGTAATCTTGCGCTAAAATGCTGTTAACGGTCGCCTCTAAGTACGCTGTTCCATTAAAAACAGGTATAACAACAGAAACTAATGCCTTCATGCAACATCCTTAATAATTAATGCTCAACCAGCCCAATAAAACGTTTTTTTATGACTGTAATGCCATTTTAATAATGGTTATAACTCACTCACAAAGCGCTTTTATTATATTAATTTAGCCACTTTTTAAATCCGATACTCATGATACTTCAAACTGTATTTTTAACTGTCATAGGCATATATCATGCTGTAGTAATTTAAAAGCCAAGCTTACGCTTTTATTATCAAGTATTAGTTTGATTCGTTGCCTTTTTAGCAACATATACTGCAAAAAACATAATCGCAATGTACCTTGGCAGTGTTGTCCCTAGGGTATATAACCAACTTTGTGGCTGTCCCATGTCGACAAAAAATAAAATATGCTGAAGACAAAAAGGCGCCAATAGCACTAGAAATGGTAAGTAATGTTTATTGGAGTTGAAATATTTGACTATAAAAGCAAAAAGAAAATAAACCATTATTAACGGTAAAGCCGTTGTAATAATGTCGACTAAGGCAAAGGCAAAAATTGGCGATACTTTAGCTATCGGAGCCAAAATATTAGCAGGTACGGCAATAGCAGCACCAATACTGATGATGTATACCGATAAGTACGCATATAAAACACCGAGTAAAGTAGCTAGCACAGTAATTTTTACTCTATCCATGAGCTGGTCTCCGTTAAAAATATAACTAAGTCCTATTTATGCACATATTATTTATTTGGCATATTTAGATGTAGCGCTGAGCGGCAATCTCTCAGCGCTGATATATCTATTCGTGTCAGCATTAATATTTTTCATATTTGATGATTTATTTTTACGCTAACGCGCTGTAATGCTAATGCATCAGATAATTCTTCGCATCATCCTAGCAAATATCATGTTTTATACTGTTGCCATTACACCTAACTTTACTCGATTAAGCAAATCATCATTAAAAGCTATGCCATTTAACCTTGGATGCTTTTACGCATTTGGCTAGTACATTCAGCCAATACGATAGCACCAGCGGTTGAAACATTTAACGAATTTCCCATACCGTACATGGAAATATGTATTTGTTGATCGGTTAACTTTAGTGCCGCTTCACTAACACCTTTACGCTCATTGCCTAAGACTAGCGCACAAGGTGATGGATAGTTTACCTCTTTGTAATCAACTGATTGATGACAAAGTTCAACGCCGTATATAGCATAACCTTTATCAATTAAGCCTTGTATGCTTGAAGTGGTACTATCGCTATATTCAACACAAACCCACTTCGCTTCATTTCTTGAAGCTTTACGTAATTTTTTATCTGAAATAGTCAGCGCACCACAGACAATTATTTTCTCGATGGCAAAAGCATCAGCCAAACGAATAAACGAGCCAATATTGTAGCTATTGGTAACATTGTCTAATACCAATACCAGTGGGACTTTGGGCTTATTTAAGTACTCATCTCGAGTAGGCTTGGTGGTTCTAAGCTCTTCTTTACTAAGTTGTATTGCTGAATGCATGCTGTTTACTCTTTTTACGACCGATGTAAGTGTTATATTGTGCTGAAAATCGTTTGTTTTTTTATCTTTATTGCTAATAACATTGAGGTATAATTAATCGACATCATTTTTAAGAGTTAATATTATCGACCACCAAAATAGCAAAAAAGTTAATCAGCAACTCCCGCCTGCAGCATTATCCGTATCAATGACAAATACACAACTTAAAATTGCCACTTTCAACTTATTTAATTACCTTGAACCGCCAAACGCTTTTTATGATTTCGAACGTATTTATAGCGCTGAACAATGGCAAAAAAAGCAAAACTGGATCGCTGACTACTTACAAGAATTTCAGCCTGACATTATTGGCTTTCAAGAAGTTTTCAGCCCTGAGTCCTTAAAAGTATTAGTTGCTACACAAGGTTATGAGCATTTTGCGGTAGTTGATCAAGCCCAGGTTATTGATGACTTTATTTATCGTAGTCCGGTTGTTGCTATTGCCTCTCGTTACCCGATTATTGCACTAGAGGCAGTACAGCCCAACACTGAATTGGCACAAAGCTTAGGACTTGCTAGCGGCTTTTCATACAGCCGTAAAGTGCTAAGAGCTACTGTAGATATTCCCCATATTGGCCCTTGTGACTGTTATGTGGTGCACTTTAAATCTAAACGTTCAATGATTGAAGCTGATGAACTCGATAAAACCTGTACCGCTGAAAAAACTATTATTGAGAGCTTAAAAGCACAAGTAGCCGGTGGATGGGGGTCAACCATACAGCGTGGTAGTGAGGCAACATTATTAATGATAGAAATGATAGAGCGACGCGAAGCCAGCAATAACCCGATGATATTAATGGGCGACTTTAACAACACCTTAACTGATGGTGTACTCAGTCATTTACTAACCAGTACTCTGCGCTTTGTTTCTGCTATTGATCGCGATACCTATCTCGCTAAATATTGTTTAAACGATGCTTGGGATTTGTTTCAAGTAGCACAACATAATATCAACGCTGTGCAAAATGCAGCAAGCAAAGAAATTAGCCAGCGAGCCAATCAAGGAACAGTGCAAGCAAAAACATCAGCACGCACACCAACACATTATTTTGGCGCGAGCAGTTCAGTGCTCGATTACATTTTGCTGTCATCTGAATTTGACGCCAGTAACCACGATAGTATTTATCAAGTCACTGACTACCACACTTATGACCGTCATTTAATTAACCCTATTTTTGATCGTGATGGTGAAAGTACCGATCATGGCATAGTGTTAGTTAGCCTAACGTTGAGATCATAATAAATGGCTTTTACTCAAGCGAATAAAAGCAATTAAATGTCATCGCTCAAACCAATGCAATTAAATATAGTTGCCTTTATCAATGCAATTAAATATAGTTGCCTACAGATATAGTTACTAAATTGGCTTAATTACTATGATTGCGGTATTAACAGGGGATCTTGTCAGCTCAACAAAAATGACTGATGAAACGTATACTCATGCTATTGAGAGTATTAAAAGTCATTTTAAAACAGCAAATACAAAATACCATGCGGTTGGTGAAATATATCGTGGCGACGAATTTCAGATCCAGTATCCAGATCCTATTCACGCCTTAAAAAGCACATTGCTCATTAAGCTTGCTCTGCACTTAGCCAATTTTTCAGCAAAACCTATACAGTGCACATTATCGTTAGCTTACGGTCGCCATAATATTTATGATAACAAACCAAACACTTCCTCAGGACCGGTATTTATCGCCTCAGGAAGAGGCTTAGAGCAATCTCAACGAGGCGAATTATCACTATGGTTTACGCAAAACGATAGCAACCATGAACTTCAACTGTTAACACAGTTTTTAAGTCACTTGTTGAATCGGCTAACGAAAACCCAAGCTGAATTATTATATCAATATATCGCAAGCGACTTTGCTGAACATAAAAAAATTGCTGAAATTACGGGAACAACACGGCAGAATATCAGTAATCGATTAAGCAATATTGGCGCTTTTCTTGTAAGAGATTACGTAAAAGCAATAAACAAAAAAGTAATGTTATTTCAAACAAATAACTTAACTACTTAGCAAGAACTAAATACTCAGAGGCAAAAATAATGGAACTGCTACTGCTGTTATTAACTGCGCATTTTATTGGTGATTTTTATCTCCGTTCTGCTAGTTACTGCACTAACCTCCCTATAAAGTCATTAGTGCTTTGGCGACAAGTTGCCGCACATAGCCTAGTTAATATAATCGTGTTTTTTATTTCTGATATAGCATTTTTGCCGGCAGTTGTTGCTATTGTACTGATATCCTTAGCGCATGTTCTAACTAATCGTTGGATATCTCACCGACGCAGTAACCTTAGTATTTTTTTGATCGTACAAAGTCTACATTTAGTGCTGATTAGCATTATTTGGGCATATCTTACTAACTTTACCATCGAACAAGTCATTAACTTTATTAGTAGTTTTTTAAGTACCAAAAACCTGCTAATTGCTATTTCATATTTACTGGTATGCAAGCCTGCCTCGGTCATTATTTCATTGGCGTTGAAGAAACACACCGACAGCCTAACTCAGCATGCCAAGGAGCTTAGCGAAAACACCACCCTAGAGGAGAACGAAAACATTGGCTTAGTGTCTGCGGGTGCTTGGATTGGTTATATTGAACGTTGTTTAGCTATATCATTTATCTTTATGGGACAGTTTGCCGGTATCGGTTTTCTCGTGGCAACTAAAACTATCTTTAGATTTGGTGATTTAACCAAGAATAAAGACATGAAGTTAACCGAGTATATGATGTTAGGTACACTCTTAAGTTACGCCATTGCTTTATTCATTGGTTGGAATGTATTGCAAATTTATAAGGTTTTATAATCTGCTACCGTGATTAACCAAGTAAGCTCAATGGCTTATCAGCCTTAACACCCTTAGGTTAAACCTTACTAAGTAAGTCTTGTTTCGTCAGGGTAGTGATCAAAGTGCTAATTTTAGGTAACAAACCTTTAATTGATTGATTTTTATCGTGTAAAGCCTCAACTAAGTTAGTGCAACTATCAACTAATGCATCACTGTAAGCAAAGCCTATCAAGGCAACTAGCTTAACCATGCCTTCTTCATCAAGCATTTTATAACTTTCATTTTGTTGATCATAAACGCTGTTAACCAATTCAATGGTACTCACTAGCTTTTCCATTTTAGGATTAAGCCTAAGTAAAGCTTCCGCCCTTTTACTCGGGGCTTTATCAAGAAGCGCTTTACTGACCGCTAATTTAGGGCGAGATTTAATGCGCTTACGTGCAGGTTTTCTTTTAATAACCTTACGCTCTATTGAATCATCAAAAGTAAATTCGCCATCAACAAACTGACCAATATTAGTAACACTTAAACGTTCAGACATAATAGCGGCAGATTTAGCCGTTTTACGCGTAAAGTCGCGATGATCTTCGGCAAAGCCATGAGTCGAAATACATTGTGCTAAATCAAGTATTAAAGCGTCAGTTTTACCTTTGGATGCACGTAAGCATCGGCCAATAATTTGTAGATATAATCTTAATATTTTTGTGGGTCGAGCTAATACCACGCAGTCAGTTGTTGGGTCGTCAAAACCTATGGTCAACATCGACATATTAATGATCAAACGTACCTCATTTGATTTATATCGACGGATGCTTTCATCATTATCACTAATAGAACGTTTTGAATGAACCCGTTCATGTTTAACACCAAGCGCGTCAAAAGCGTCAGAAAGCGCTTCAACATGGTTGATCGAGTTAGCGAACAACATCACTTTACGACCTTGAGAAAGTGCATCATTGAGTGTTTGCTGAGCAACAAGAGAGCAATGTTCTAGCAATATTAGGTCTAAGCCAGAAACACTAAAGTCACCACGATACATTTTCACGGCGCTATAATCTATTTCTTGCGATAAACTTGGTACTTTATAAACCGGTTTAGCGAGCTCCCCGGCTTCAATTAACTGACGAGTCGTTGTTTCTTCAATTAACTGCATAGACGGGTCAATATAAACGCCTAATCTATCAATTGGCGTGGCAGTCAGCCCGATAATTAAATCAGGCGATAACTCTTCACGCATATTAATATATACGCCCCCCATACAACCGACATGGTATTCATCACGCAGTAGTACATCGCAGACAATATTGAGGTGTCTTCTACGGTTAAAAGACTGCTCCATCACTAAAGTAACATCACCGCCGGCAACATACTTATAACCTGACTTAACCACACTTACTGACAAGCCATTCACCGTAAGCGTGTGTAACAATTGAGGTACTAAAGCAGCATTGCGCAAACTCACGACAATTTTTTTATCGGGCATAGCTTGGCATAGTTTGAGTATACAAATACTTTTACCGCCACCTGTCGGCAACGCGATAATAGAGTTAACACCTGCTTCTATAGCTTTACGAACACTGTTAATCTGATAATCTTTTTCTAATATCCGCATGCCATACTACTCAGTTTTTTTCCTTGCTTGATTTGAATAATGTTTTTAACTCATTTAATTAGCTTAATTATTGCCTTGGCTTGCTTTCGCATACGCTTTGACAAAAAAATATTATGTGCGGTTATATTTTATCATCACATTACACCGCTTTATTAACTCATAACGAACTGTAGGTCGCTAAAAGTTACAGCCCTTATTAAGGGCGAAAAAGTATTATACCCTCAATCAACGACAAGATGCAGGATTCTGCACTGACATGCTGTAGAAACAATGTAACTTTTGTAAATAAAGCATTAAAAACGCTCGCTTGGGTGAAAAATATTTACTGCTATTTTTCATTCTGTCATGATTAAGGGTTGCTAGCGCAGCAAAATTTCACCATGATATTGAATCGTTGACATTTTCTTTTTAGTTTTAGTTTTAGTTTTAGTCCTCAAGGAACTTTATTCATGAACTCATCGAAGCATCCACTTGAAAAAATAATTAACGCTCCCCTTATTCGAAAAGTTATCGCTATCGCTGCGTTTATCCCAATGTTTTCACATGCCAGCATTGCTGATGAAAACTTTATTCAATGTAAAGCAAACTTAGCTGAACGTGCTGATAATGCAGGATTTTCCAGTTATATTACCCAAACGGTTATCGGTAATATTACACCACTTAAACGGGTGATCGCATTAGATAAAAAACAACCTGAATTCACTCAAACCTTTGAACAATATATTAAAGCAAGAGTAACTGAATATCATGTTCGTGTAGGAAAAGAAAAGCTAAAAAGTCATCAAGCGCTATTCGACCGTTTAGAAGAACAGTACGGTATTCCACGTCAATACTTAGTGTCTTTTTGGGGCTTAGAAACGGTTTTTGGTAAACATAAAGGTAAAATGTCAGTGTTAAATGCACTTGCAACCCTGGCTTGTGATCAACGCCGTAGTGAATTTTTCACTGTCGAGTTATTAAATTTATTTACCTTAATTGAAAACGAACAAGTATCTGTCGAACAACTACAAGGCTCTTGGGCGGGAGCAATGGGACACATGCAATTTATGCCAAGCGCTTTTTTAAAATATGCGGTTGACGGCGACAACGACGGTAAAGTTGATATTTGGCAAAGTGAAGTCGATGCATTAACCACTGCCGCCCATTATTTGAATAATATTGGTTGGCAAAGTAAAGAACGTTGGGGGCGAGAAGTCAAACTACCTGATAATTTTGCCTTTGAACAAGTCGCTTTTGATCAATATTATTCACTCGAATATTTTAAAAAACTAGGCGTACAGCAAACAAACAGTCAAGCATTACCTGATTACGACATTCAAGCTGAGCTTTACCTTCCTTCTGGCTATCAAGGACCGGCATTTTTACTCTACCCAAATTTCAATGTCATTATGAAATGGAATTTATCAAAAAGTTATGCCTTGTCGGTTGGCATATTAGCTAATAAACTCGTTGGCGCTAAAGGCATTGAGTTTATTGCAAAAGCAGAAAGCCAAGCGAAACCATACAGTGTTGCCGAGATGAAAAACCTACAGACCCAACTTAATACTTTAGGTTTTGACACTGGCGAGCCTGATGGCATTTGGGGGCCAAAAAGTCGAAAAGCTATCCGTTTATTTCAATTACAACACCAATTAATTGCCGATGGATACCCAAACCAAGCGTTGTTTTTAGCGGTTAACTCAGTAATTAAGGTAAATAAAACTCAAGTCACTGATAACAACCAAGAGACGTAACAACGCCATGCTTTTTGAAGTCGCATTTCTATTTTTCGCTGGTTTTTTTGGCGGTGTAATTAACTCAATTGCCGGTGGTGGTAGCTTTATAACCTTTCCGGCACTTATCTTTGTTGGTATTCCTCACATCATGGCTAGTGCCACTAACACCTTCGCTTCTTGCGCAGGTTATATCAGTGGTACTTATGCTTTTCGAAAAGAGCTTGCAGAGCATAAAAGCGAGTTATTGCGGATCGTTATCATCAGTTTACTCGGTGGCATCTGCGGCGCCTGGTTATTACTCAAAACCCCGGAAGAACTCTTCAGGGAAGCTATTCCTTGGCTATTACTGTTTGCTACCGTGTTATTTATATTCGGCGCACAAATTAATAGTAAACTAAAAGCTATGGCTAAAAGTCATCAACATGCCTCTGTGATTGGCGGCGTTTTATTAATGGTTTTACTGTTAGCCGTATCGGCCTATGGCGGTTTTTTCAATGCCGGATTAGGCATTATAGTGTTGAGCTATTTAGCCTTAGCAGGCCACACCAATATCAACACCATGAATGGTTTAAAATTACTAATATCAACAACCGTGTCACTTATTGCTATCGTATTGTTTATTTATAATGGCGTTATAGCTTGGTATGAAGGCTCTATTGTATTATGTGGCACACTGGCCGGCGGTTATCTAGCAGCAAATATTTCGCGTAACTTACCTCAAAAGCAGGTAAGACGCTTTGTAATATTTGCCAGCCTCGCCACCACATTTTACTTCTTTTTTGATAGCTATAGCGTTTAATTACTCAGACGCTAATGTACCTAACCTGAGCCCGGGCTAAGCTAACTCCGTCAATGCGACCATTTTTGCGTGCATCAGTGTTACATTGATAATGGACTATCCACCAAACTTTATAAAAATTGACTCGCATGATTCTACACATTGCACTGTATCAATCTCTTCGTCCATCTATAATCACGAAAGCAGGTTTCTTAAATTCTTAAACATATAGTAGCTAAAGAGTAAAAACCTGTTACTTTTCACTATAATTTATCACATAACTGAGCATAAATTCAGGTTGCTCAAAATCACGACAAACGTCTTTAATACCAAGGTATAGAATAGAGGAAATTTCCTCTCGAATATATTCTTCTGTTGCGGTATTCCGCAGTTTTTGTAGCAGCTCGACCGCTAAGTCTTCATTTGAATAACAACCAAAACTTACTGTGGAATAAATGCGAGCATAGGGATCTTTTTGATCGGCAGCGGCTTGAAGCATCTCACTACCTTTAGTTTCTCCAGTTAAAAAACCTAAAATAAATTTCGCTCTGGCATTATTACGGTACTCAACCAAGTACCTTAATAATGCCAGTGCTTTATATTCTGATTGAGGAAATACTTCACTGCGCCTACCGTATTTATTAAACAATAGTCCGGAGTGATAAGCGTAAGAGTAAAGCAATACCTCTTGAGTTGACTTAGAATCCAACGCTGCAGGCATAATATCAATCTCTCTATTTTCACGGTTTTGCCGTTGCTGCTGACGTTGTTGTTCTTGCTGGGTCAAAACCTGATATTCATTGAAAAACGCCAAACCTAATATGCTGGCATATAGGGATAATGCCATTGTAAGCAATAACGTTGGTAAAACTATATACCACTTATTTTTGAGTTTTTTATTACTTTCGTGAGGCTTTGTTGAAGTAAAAAATGAAAAAGCTCTATGTTCTTCAAATGGCACTTCGATACGAGAGATTTTTTTAGCACCTATAACACCGGCGATATAAAGCCCAAACAATAAAAACGCCCAAGTTGTACCTGCCAAAACAATATTTAAACTAAACGCTGCCAGTACTATGCTCGTGTGAACTAAAATAGCAATTAATGAAAAAACTCCCGTTAAGCCTTTGCCATGAATACGTACAACAAAGCCAACTAACAAGCCATTAATCAATAACATAACAGCTGAGAAACTTGGATAATATACATGCACAAAATACCACATAAGAATTAAAGGTATCGCCCAGAATGCGGCAGCAATAGCAGCTAAAAATGCATTCTGCTTATTGAGTTTAACTTCAACTTTATCGAGTTGTGCTTGGTCAATTTTCATTTAACTATTCCATCATTAATGTCAGTTTTATAATTTAATTTATTGCATTAACATCAATTTATTTTCAAGCACACATGATTCAGCTATCAACATTTAGACTCACGAATTAATTGCATGACTGGTAAGATAAAAAGTTAAGAGTTGACGTGTGCAGACAATAAACCTTGTATTTACAAAATATGATAAGTGTAAGTTTTGTAATATTCATGCGCTTTAACACTATTGGCTTTGACACTATTGGCTTTGACAAAACCAATATTACCAACAACTTAACTACCCGCTAAAAACGCTTTTACAGCATATTCTGATCAATAAACAAATGCTCAAGTAAGTTTTTCACTTGTTCGTCATCATCAAAAAACTTAATGCCCACACTGACTTTGCCTTGTTCATTTCGGCTATTACAAACATGAGCAGGAATTTTCACATCCCCGGTACTAGGGTGATGAATACAGATCAAAATATCACGCTTATTTACGGTTATTTTCGTGTTATCGGCTTTAAAAGCAAAGCCACAACCTTTTGCCGATATATCAGCGATAATACCATTTAAACGAATGCTATTATTTTCACCGATCTCCGTATCTATCATAATACTTGCCGGTAAATGGGTGGTAATTCGTTGTTGCAAACGCAACTGTCGACTTTCAATATTTTCAGGGTAATGCAATATAATAAAGTTTTCAGGGTATTTAGTTATATGTTTTATTGTTGAGCGAAAGGCGTAACACTCACCGCGCTCCCCTTCTAATATATAACGGGCAATAACAACGTTCCCTTCCACTAAAACATCTTGATAGTCACTTATTCGTGCTGAAATCGGGTATTTTAAAATTATATACTTACCTATTTCATAGCCGATCAGCGGCACTTTAATACGCACTTTCACGGGGTGACTAATCTCTAAATCAAGTATTTTACCGGGTTGAAGGTCAAAACCATATGATACTGCCGGTGCTTGTTGTGTTAATACAGCCATTACATCCTTGCAACTATGTTTATGAAATCTATCCCAATATAAACAAGCACGTAACTTTAAACAATGGCTATTTTTTAAAACATTTTGCTTAAAGCGTAATCAACTAACTTACATTTAAAGCCACTTGAATGATTAATTAAGTTAGCGATACAATACCCACGCTTGCGCTACTCAGGCATTTTGTTTACAACTTTACACGATACTTAAAACGCCATCTAACGCTATGCCAAACACAACGCTGAACAAGCTCAAAAACAACAAGCCAGACAGTAAGCTCGGCTTTAAACTCAGTAAACGCTTGCAACAACTTACAGCGATGGTGACGTTTCAATACGATCATATCTGGGATTGCTGCTGCGATCATGGATTACTTGGCTTTGCACTTTTATCACGCAACTTGGTCAATAAAGCACCGCAACAAATAGTACCCCATGCAAGTAACACGATTCACTTTGTTGATATTGTGCCTGAGCTAATCACAACAGTTCAGCACAAACTTAAACGTTTTTACCCGCATTCAAACTGGCAAACTTACTGTTTAGATGTCGCAAAGCTACCATTAAGGCAGTATAAAGGCAGGCATTTAGTGATCATTGCCGGTGTCGGCTCAGACTTAATGATAGAGTTTGTTAAGGCGATTGTTCAACAACATAAAGACCTTAATATTGATTTTTTACTTTGCCCTGTACATCATCAATTTGCCTTACGTCAGCAATTAATTACGTTAAATTTTAGCCTGAAAGACGAAGTGTTAATCGAAGAAAACCGTCGCTTCTATGAAATACTATTAGTTTCTTCATTGCCTGATAGCGCAAGTGAGAAGCCGAATAAAATCTCCCCTGTTGGTGATAAAATTTGGCAAACAACATCAAACCAACAGTTTGAAATAGCTAAAAAATATTTACATAAAAGCCTTAGCCACTATCAAAGAATTCAGCAAGGTGCCAAGCAAAATAAAGCCAACAACGTACAGCACATCATTGATGCTTATCGAGACATAACGCTAACTTAATGAGCGCATTAAAGCTCTGCTAGCACTCATATTTATTGCATAGCGCTAACGAATACGGCACAGTTTTTCACCTGAAATTAATTGAAGGTCAATTGAACTAGGGCAAAATTTTATGCTATATCAAGGTTTATTGTCGCTAACATGCTACAATATTGGCTATATTCATCGTAAAAACACTTCCTACTATCATGGCAAAAACATCACTCACCATTCGTGAAAAAACCATCTTTGACGGCATTTTCACTAAATATTTTTTAAAATTCCTTTTTACCCTTTGGTTCAAGATTGCAGGCTGGAAGCTTTGCAAAAATGCCCCCGAAGGAGCCGGCGTTGCTATAGCCGCACCACACACTTCAAATTGGGATTTCTTTTATGCCCTCGGCGCAGCGATACAACAAGATGTTAAAATATACTTCTCGATTAAAGACAGTATTTGCCGAGTACCTGTACTAGGCACTTGGTTAATGTATCTTGGCGCGATTCCGATAGATCGTTCAGAGCAAGGTGTTGGTCAAGTGCAACAAATAAAAGACTTTATTGATAGTCAAAAATTAAAGCGTGTGTTTTTCTTATTTACGCCTGAAGGCACCCGTGGCCCTGTATCTAAGTGGAAAACGGGCTTTTATCATGTTGCTCAAGGCTGTAATTTACCTATATTTTTGGCTAAGGTGGATTATCTAAGTAAAGAATCAGGTGTTTTCCATACCTTTACATTAACTGAAAATAAAGCAGACGATATCAAAGCAATACAAGCGTCTTATAAAACTATTCGAGGTAAATTCCCACTACACCAATATCCCCCATACGCCGGCAGTATGCCAAAATTATCAGAAGCAGAGGCTAAAATAATCAAGACTATGTACGCTTGTAAAGGCGTCGCCACTAGAATGGAAATCATCGCAAAGACTAAGCTAGATGAACTTTCAACAACCATGTTAGACTTTTTAATTGAGAAAGGCATGCTGGAAAAAGTACCTTCAACTGGCAACAATAGTGAACCTAGTTACCAACTAACATTTGCAGGTAAAGGTTGCTTCTTGCATTTATCACCCAGTATTTAATGCCTTTTTTGACGTTTTTTCACAAGTGCTTAATTGATTGGCTCTTGAGTGAATATTCTTTCATCGCTTATTTCACTTGCTAATGGTCATGACTTAATCGCCATGACCAAATAGCTATAAAAAATGAGCATTAACAAGTGCCAGTACTGGGTAATTTCTCACCTAATTAGCCACTAACATTACCAATAAAAAAAGAGCTAACCAATACCTTGGTTAGCTCTTTTTAATTTACAGTAAGTATATTTACTTTATTAAAAGCTCGTTATAGCGTTGAGTTGAGTTGAGAATAGCCTATACCACTAGCACTCTTGCTGACTATCTTCGCTATAACTTTCGCTTTGCATTAAAGCTTTTATGCGTCTTTATGTAAGTGAACATCCATTTGTGGGAAAGGAATGTTTAAGCCTTCATTAGCGAAGGTTTTGTATACGTTCTCATTCATGTCAAAGTAAACACCCCAGTAATCAGGTGCACTTACCCATGCTCGAACAGCAAAATTCACTGAACTGTCAGCTAATGCTGAAACAGCAATAAATACTTCAGGATCTTTTAAGATACGAGTATCTGCATCACATAAACGCTTAATAACTTCACGTGCTTTATCTAGGTCATCACCGTAAGCAACACCAATAGTCCAATCAACACGTCTTTTTGGCTCTGTTGAATAGTTGATCATTGATGATGTTGATAATCCACCATTTGGAATGATGATAGTTTTATTATCAGGTGTTTTCATAATGGTATTGAAAATTTGTATCTCAGAAACACTACCAACATAACCCTGGGCTTCAATAACATCACCGACTTTGAACGGTTTGAAAACCAAAATCATTACACCGCCAGCAAAATTCTGCAATGTACCTGACATCGCCATACCAATGGCTAAACCTACCGCACCGATAATAGCAATAAATGAGGTCATTTCGATGCCTAACATGCCTAGCACCGTGATAACCAACATAACTTTTAGTAAGCCATTGACGATACCTGTTAAGAAAGGCTTCAACGATGGATCGGTTCCGCTTTTGTCTAGACCACTTTTTACCACGCGGCCAATAACATTTATCACCCAACCACCAATGATCCATACTAAAATAGCACCAATCAGTTTCGGACCATAAAGTAACGACATACCAACAACTTGGTCAACAACTTCTTCTGTATTCATATTTTTTCCCTGGTTTATTTTTCGAGCTTAACATTAATGTAACAGCTTGTTTTTCACTCGATTAAATTTTTCTTATTTATTTTGTGCAATATTAACTTGGAATTATAAACTAAGTTAATATTTCACTTTATGAATATAGAGTAAAAACGATAATTATTCTCAAAATTATTACTTATTTTTGCTAAATATAGAGACTTTGCTGAACTTAGGTTAAAAAACTCCCACTAGGCAGCAGTTATTCTGGCTTTCAAGGCTAGTTTGAGCTTGTTTTAGCTAATTTTAATTTATTTAGAATGTCGCATTTTTCAACTAAGCGCTTAGCGATATTGATAAATCACAAACCATTATTGAAAAATGCCACTGATAAACGTTACTTATCAGAAGTTAGCTTTAAAAGCCTAGCACTTGGGCCATCTTCTAAAATCCATAACGCGCCATCAGGCCCTTGTTCAACTTCTCGTATACGTTTATCCATAGCGAACCTCTCTGCTTCTACTGCGCTGTCGCCAGCTAGCTCTATCCGTAGAAGTGCTTGAGACCTGAGACCTCCAATAAAAGCGTTACCCTGCCATTGTGTAAACATAGCGCCGTGATAAATAATCAACCCAGACGGTGCAATTGTTGGCACCCAAAACGTGGCTGGAGCCTGAAATTCAGGGCGGGTATGATGTGCGGCAATAGCTGCGCCAGAGTAATGTTCGCCCTCAGAAACAATAGGCCAACCATAGTTACGCCCAGCCAGAGTGAGATTTAATTCATCACCATCTCTAGGTCCCATTTCATGTGTCCATAAACGTCCTTGCTTATCGAAAGCCATACCTAGCATATTTCGATGACCTAACGACCAAAACGTTTTTGCCAGCTCTCCTTTCAGTTGAAAAGGATTATCTTTAGGTACAGACCCATCGGCATTTAAGCGGATCACCTTGCCTAAGTTTTGATGCCAGTCTTGTGCGGGCGTTTGTTTCTGTCTATCGCCAGAAGTGATAAAAAGTTGACCGTTAGGACTAAATGCCATGCGATGTGAGTAATGTCCATGACCTGAAACTTTGGGAAATTGACGCCAAATAAATTCAATATTTTCAAGTGTTGGCGTTGCTGAGTTTACTTTTAGTTGCGCACGGATCACAACCGCACCTCTTTTTCCCGATGCTCCGGCTTCAACATAAGACAAATAAAGCCAATTATTTTCGCTAAATTGCGGATGCACAATAACATCCCCTAAGCCACCTTGCCCTCCGTAAACAACCTCAGGCACGCCTTGTATTGTTAATTTAGTGCATTTATTGACATCAACTAAAAGTAACTTTCCAGCTTTTTCAGTAACAACAAGCTTGCCATCAGGCAAAAAAGACATCGCCCAAGGAGAGTCGAAAGTGCCAAACTCTTCAGCGAGCAACTTTGCCCCAGCAGTGCCGCTATAGCTCTGCTGACGGCCAGATTCAGCACTCAAATTAAACGAGAGCACAAATAACAACAGGTACTGGCAATATTTAAAAACAAGTGATGGCATAATTTTCTCAAAGCAACTAAGCGCTAAATATTCGTATGTTGAGTATATAAACATCTGCAAAAGAGTTCACTTAAAAGGCTAATATAGTTCAAACCCTCGTACGCATGCGTTGCGCAATACCATCAGCATTTGAAATATATACAGTAATTGCCTGATAAAATTACTGGCTAGACTTAACATTGCTCGCTACTTTATCGAACTTTGCTGGTTAGTTTGACAATTAAAGTAACTCTTATATCTTGGTTCGTTTATGCCTGCATTAGTGGTTATATTTCCATAAGACTCAGCGTGTTGCTCAAGTAAGTGTGCTTGAATAGCCTGAAAGTCGTCGATCGCAAAATCTTTATCTGGGTATTGGGTAAAATAGGCAATTCTCGAATTAACAAAACATAGAGCCGTTGCTTGATCAAAAGTAATTCTTCGCCAGACATAACTATCAAACATGCGAGAATGCTTTTCGTTAACCTTTGCACCATGTTTGATAAACAACTTGGTTTTAGCCGCATTGCCGTGCGTAATGGCTCGCAGCAATGGGTAGGATAAATCGAAGGTATTTTGCTTAAAATCAGACAGTGTTTTTAGACTTTTCGATAGCTTATCAATATCTGTTCGATAAAACATTTCTTCAAAGCTTTCACCGTATGGATCTCGCGCTTCATCGTATTCCATGCCCGCCTTTAGAAATAGCATGATGTTACTTTGATCCCCTCTATAGAGACTTTCTGCAAACGATGTGGGTGAAAAGTCTATTCCCCTATTAGCTAATTCTTTTCTAGGATCGGTCGAGGTTTCTTTTTTGACATCATCAAGCTTTGTTATAATTTCTTGCAGATTTTCATTAATCGAAGCCGCCACTGATTGTGAGATGACCTTTGTGGATGTATCAACTGTTTTCTTTTTTATTCTAATTTTTGTCCATAAATTACATGAGTTGGGTTGAAGCCATAATTGCACAACCTCAGATGACTCCAATACAGCATCACTTTCTGAGGTAATAAAGTTATTTGCCTCTTGAGATATAGTACGAGTTTTATTCTTTGTGTGTGCTGTGGTTTGCAGTTTCACTTCACTTTTGATCTTAACTTGTAATGATTCTGACAAATCGCGACGAGCATCATTTCTACTCGTATTTCGTAGTTTACTGATATTGTCATTGGGGTTAGAAGCCACACCATAACCATACAAATATTCGTCATCAGCTGGCAAGGGGCTCATAACCCATTCAGGCATTGCCGTACTTGGCAGAAAATCACAGCTAGCGGTATGAGAATTTGAACTTTCAACTTGCTTGGCATGTAAAGAGAAATTAAAAAAAACGCAGAACATAAGCAGAACTTTTAAGCGGTAAAAATACTTCATTTATAAAATTATTCTTAATAATATTAACTTATTCAAAGTGTAACGTTTTAATTTTGGCTAAGTCCAGAAAAAGAGCAGTACAGCGCCAAAACAAGTAGCTAAGTGGTTAGTAATAAACGTGGTTTTCGCTTGATGGCAATACGTTACCTTGTCATACCGCCTCATCAAGCAACTAAAAAAGTCAAATAAAAGAAAATTACCACATAAAAAACAAGTTCTTAAAAACAAAAATTACGAACATACAGTAAACCGGAGATTGATTTTATTAAGATGTTTTTTCAACGATTAATTTTTTAAAAATAAATGTTGCACAAATTTAAAACTGACATTATTATCTCGCCGCTTCTTGATGATAGCCAATCCGAGTACATTACAAATTGAGTTTGTAGCAAGGCAATGAGCAACTATCCAAGAGTGAATTTGACTGTGCGTAAGCACTATTGATATCACTTAACTGACTCGCAGATACCCGTTATCCGAGCGGTTACTTAGAACGTCATCAATACGTTCTTTTACTCGGAGAATACCATGGCTTTATCAACGAAATTTAAAGATTTCCAAATCAAAGTACCTGAAGTTTCGGCTGCGGCTAACCAAAGCGAGTGCTTTGCTGATACGCAACCAACCAATCAAGAAATTGAACAACTAGTAGCGCAGTATGGCGCGCCTTTAATGGTGCTTGACTGTGAAGCTATTCGTCGCCAATACCACGCACTTAAAAATGCATTACCGAATGTTACCTTGCACTTTGCCTTAAAACCTTTGCCAGTAGCCGCCGTTGTTCGCACGTTATTAGCAGAAGGGGCAAGTTTTGATCTTGCTACCAGCGGCGAAATTGATTTAGTTGCCAGTGAAGGTGTGCCAAGTGAGCGCACCATTCACACGCACCCGATCAAACGTGATAGTGACATCCGTGATGCACTCGCTTATGGCTGTACGGTGTTTGTGGTAGATAACATAAATGAACTAGAAAAATTTATTGCTTATAAAGATCAAGCTGAAATTTTAGTACGGTTAAGTTTTCGCAACACAGAAGCATTTGCTGATTTATCTAAAAAGTTTGGCTGTAGCCCTGAAACGGCTATCGAAATCATTAGCTACGCACAACAGCTAGGCATTAGAATTAAAGGCTTATCGTTTCATGTTGGCTCGCAATCGCCAAATCCTACTAAATATGTAGAGGCAATAAATGCCTGCGCTAAAATTATTTTACAGGTAAATGAACTAGGGCTGCCGGCATTGAGCACATTAGATATAGGTGGCGGTTTTCCGGTACCTTACAGTGCTGAAGTATTAGCCATTGATGTATTTTGCGCGCCAATTAACGTTGCCCTTGCTCAATTACCAGAAACCATGCAAATACTGGCCGAGCCTGGCCGCTTTATTGTGGCAAGTTGTGTAACCAGTGTAGCATCTATCATGGGGCAAGCCGTACGTGAAGGTAAAACATGGTACTACTTAGATGACGGTATTTACGGCTCATTCAGCGGATTAGTGTTTGATGAAGCGGTATATCCAATCGATAGCACTAAGCAAGGCTTCACGCGTTTTGAGTCTGTACTTGCAGGCCCAACATGCGACAGTATTGATGTAGTAAGCGAATCGATCATGCTACCGAAGCTGAACAATGGCGATTTAATTATTAGCCGTATGATGGGCGCTTATACGCTAGCGACAGCTACCGACTTTAACTTTTTCAAACGCGCAGAAGTTGTCGTATTAAATGAGCAAGTACATGGCCAAGAATTGACGGGCTAAAAACTTAACCAAAACTTCCTCTTCTAAAGAGTCAGACTTGTATCCATTTAAAAACGCAGTTTACTACTGCGTTTTTATAATAATGAGTACTTAACCACTGAGCAAAGGCCTATTGCTCCGAGTGTTTGTTGTAACTTTGGATATTAAAAATCAACTGAGCAATAAATTTATCTTCTCAGGTCACGAGTCAGTAAACAATTTAATCAAATTAATTTAACGATTAAAACAGCTCTGCACTATCAAATGATAAGCCGCATGACCGCATGAATTAACAACTAATATTTCACCAAGAATAAATTAAATTTTGTAAGTTTATCATTCTACTACCTTTACCGAAGCTTATTATTGATTGAGTGGGCAAATGAACAAAATGTGCTATCTTGTTATTATCTATATCAACAAAATAAGAGTTAACATGCTGTATCGAGGTATTATTGCCATAATCATATTGGTAACCTCTGCTATTAGTAATAGCTATGCCAACGACTTAGACGTGCAATTCAGTGGCTTTGCATCGCTAACCCTTAGCTACACTGATGATGCAGATATAGGCTTTGCTTCAAATTATTTAAATGAAAATGATACGGGTTTTTCTGCGACTCGTGATTCAATTTTAGGTGGGCAGGCTAATATCACGCTCGCAAAAAATTGGGACTCTGTCCTTCAAGTTGTTTTGCAAGATCATGCCCACAAAGAGTTGAATAATTTTATTGAGTTGGCTTTTGCTCGTTATCGCCCCTCTCGCCATTGGGCTATTCGTGCCGGCAGGCTAAACAGTGATCTTTACCT
Source organism: Cognaticolwellia aestuarii (assembly GCF_002000025.1). Lineage (GTDB taxonomy): Bacteria > Pseudomonadota > Gammaproteobacteria > Enterobacterales > Alteromonadaceae > Cognaticolwellia > Cognaticolwellia aestuarii. Next base: position 33,442 of record NZ_MUZV01000002.1, on the reverse strand, counting down.
ACTCTCAGAATACCCCAATGTAGGATACGCCTACTTATGGGTTCGCCCTCCGCATGAATACTACTCTTTTGCTAGCACCGCAGGGCATTATGACGGCGTTGATGTTGAATACAGTAACGCCCTTGATCAAGGCTTTTTACGCTTAAAGTTAGCTTGGGGTAGTTCAACAGCAAAGCTAAAAGTAAATAGCCAAGACTTCTTTATTGATTTTGATAACTTAGCTACTTTCAGCGCAACCTACTCACTAGATGCTTGGACCATGCGATTTTCGCTGTCAAAAACGGATCTTGGCGATTATAAGCTAGCCATGTTGGACGAATTTTTAGGCTTACTTGATGCTGTGCCGCAAAATATATGGCCACAAGCAAAAGCATTATCTAACAAATTCAACACTGAAGGTCATACTATAGAATATGCCGCTTTTGGGCTTACTTATGATAATGACAATTGGCTAATTCAATCTGAAATAGGCATTTCAGAATCTGATTGGTTAGTAGCGCCATCGGTACTTAACACATACATTAGCATTGGCTACCGAGTCGACAGTGCAATTTTTTACACTAGTTTTTCATCAGCCAAAAACCGTCACGATGTTACTCAAGTAACCGATCCTCAATTTCCATTAGGCACTCCTGAACAAGTTTCTCAGCCACTACAACAGCTTGCACTTGCAACAAAAGCTGCGGTTAAACAGCCTATTGTTCATCAACATTCAATTAATTTAGGAGTAAAGTGGCAATTTTCGGAGCGACTAGCGCTAAAAGCCCAACTTGATCGCTTTGATATTCAACCCGTTGGCGCTGGTTTATGGGCCCTTAGTAACCCCGCTGATGTCGACACAGGACATAAAATCCATATGATTAGCTTAAATGCTAGCATGGTATTTTAAGCAATGATGAGCTATCTCAACTTACGTCGCTATTTGTCACTGTATCTACCTTTGAGTATGCTCATATTCAGTGTTAGTGCATCGACTACGGAGTTTGTTGTAGTGGTAAATAAGAGCAATTCCATTAATGCCTTATCGAAACGTGAAGTCATTGATATCTACATGGGACGCTATTTAACCTTCCCTGATGGGGAAATGTCGCAGCCATTAGATCTACCTGCTCAATCAACATTGAAGAATGACTTCTACCAACAACTGGTCAACAAGAGTGAACAAAAAATTAATGCTTATTGGGCGCGGTTATTATTTTCAGGACGTGCAAAGCCCCCTTCACAAGCAACCTCAGTTGAAGACGCACTAAATAAGGTAAAAGCATCGAAATTTGCCATTGGCTATATCCCAAAATCGCAGATTACAGACGCTGTAAAAGTGGTATATCAGTTTGATGAAAATTAGCCAAAAATTATACATACGTGTTGCCCTATCAATAGCGATTGTTGCGGTCGTTGTATCTATATTTTTTTCGATTCTTTCCTATTATTCATCTCTTAAAGAGAAGAAAAACACTAATCACTTACTGGTTCAACAGTTAGCACAAACCATGGAAAAAACAGCAGCAATCGCGGCATATTTAAATGACCACGAACTAAGCCAAGAAATTATTAATGGCTTGCTACGTAATGACTTAGTGCAAGGTGCAAGCATAGAAGGAGAAGTAAACCCGCAAGGTGAAACCGATCTATTCATCGCGAGTGGCTCTATTAACAAGCAAAAAGAAGCCGTTTCAATTAAATTGATTCATCCTTTCATTGAAGAGACAATTATCGGTATTTTATCAATATATCCAGACGATAACTTTATTCAACAGCAAGCGCAGTCTTCACTTGAAAAAGAATTCCTTTTAATGCTGATCCATTCAATCATCATCGCCTTTTTTGTTTCACTGGTCGTGCGCAAATGGCTAACACAACCGATTCAAAGCTTAACAGACAGTTTCGCTGCAATTGATCCCACAGCGCCAGAAACCATGAAAATGCTTGCTTTTAAGCAAGGTAAGCGAGATGAAATAAGCCGATTAACGCAAGGCATAAACGCCTTAATGCATGAATTACAGCTAACCATTAGCAATGAACAAGAGCTGCGCAAAAAAACACAAGAATTAGAAGCTAAATTTAGGCTTATTTTCGAACAAGCTAGTGCTGGTATATGCTTATTGGATGAAAAAAACAACATCACCACTTTTAACCCAGCTTTTAAACATTACTTCACTATGCCCGGTGAAGAAGAATTATCAAGCTTACACTTTCCCTCACTATTAAATAACGTAGAAGAATTACAAGCTTTGCTAATTGATATTCGTTCAGAGAAAAACCCACCACAAGCCACATTAGATATAGAGTGTAAAGTGGGCCATCGAACCATCTGGTTGCATTGTTTATTCGTAAGGTTAGCGGATCAACGTAAAATACAGCGAGATGCTCATGAGCATTTAATTGAAGTTATTTTACATGATGTAACTGAGCGCGCCGAACGAGAATTTCAGACACGTTTTGAAGCAGATCATGACCCTCTCACTGATTTACTCAACCGTCGTGCCGGCGAAAAGCGTTTGAAAAAAGCCTTACGAGATTGTATCAAGCACCGGCATTACCTAGTGCTTATGATGATTGATTTAGATAAATTTAAACCAATCAATGACACCTATGGCCATGAAGCCGGTGATAAAGTACTAACGACAACTGCACAGCGTCTGAAGAAGCACTTCAATCAAGAAACCGACATATGCATTCGCCTAGGTGGCGATGAATTTATCGTCGCTCAGCAAATTAAAACCTACGATAAAGCAACATCTAATGGTCAAGCACTCGCTATGCTTAATGAAATCAAGCAAGATATTTATATTTCGGAAGATATAAAATGTGCCGTTGGTGCCAGTATTGGCATTGCTGTTGGGCCTAACGATGGCGATGAACTCATCGAATTAATGCTTAATGTTGATAAAATGTTATACCATGTTAAAGAAACGGGCCGAGGAAAAATTGCCTTTTATGATGAGTTTAAAGCTAATAAATAGATTATATTTTCAGTTTTAGTACTACGAATAACCTCATAACAGCTGTAGGCTTGTAGTAGATGCTAACTTTTTACAACGTTTTATTAGAACTATTTAGCAAGCAGCTTTAGCCGTCCCTCTCAAACTACGAAACCATTAGTACAAAGTGCTTGTCTGTTTTATAAACGAGTGCTATAAAAACAACAGTTTTGAAAAAGTATTACTTAATAAAAGGTTTAGATAATGGATTATCGCGAGTCGACAATGAATTTAGGCATAACAGACAAGTTACTTTGCCCTTGTTGCGGTAGCCAGCAGCATAGTGTCAAGTCGGTGATCACTTATGCTTTTTATTTTTTTGAATACTTGCCTATTTTTCCGGTAAAGCGTGAAACAAGAGTTCAGTGTTTGCAATGTCAACACCCTGCAAATAGCGCATCAGATCGAAAGCTCATTTTTTCTGATCTTAGCTTAGCGTTTTTCAACAAGCTACGCTTGCTTAGCACCTTTACTGGTAGCGTTCTTATCATCATATTGCTGAGCTATTACTTTTCTGATGAACAACAAAAAAATCGTCAGAGCCAAGCGTATATTGACGCCCCCAAAGTTAACGACTTTTATTATTTAGACTATCGAAAAGTAACAGGAGATAAACACCCACAAAACAACTATCGAATAGCTAAAATTGTCGATATTACCGGTGGTACAGTTTCGTTGACTTATGGTAATTACTTTTATCCGATGAAAAACGCTTTAAACAATGGCCTGCGTTTTGGCCATAGTACAAATTTTGATTATTTCGAAAAAAAACGCCAGCATTTTTCTTACGCTGAATTAGATAAATTATTTCAACAAGGTTTTATTTATCGAGTAGTACGTCCAGATTTTAATATGATCGGCAGAAATAAAGCCGTTTATATGATTGATGGTAACCCGGTGAGTAGCACAACAGAAGCGAAAAAAGCGTGGCGTTATATCCCCGGAAAACGACAAAACACGCAAGGAATGGCCTATCTTAAAGCAAATTATATTGCTGATAGATTTGAACAAGCTTTCGTATTATTGCAGCAATCTGCTGAATTAGGCTATGCGCCAGGCCAAACCAATTTAGCTGAGCTCTACTTAACTGGAATTGAAGGCAGTCGCGATATTGAAAATGCTGCTCATTGGTTATTTCAGGCCGCTTTGCAAGGTTACCAGCCAGCCATAGAAAAATATCGGGTGATCTGTCAATTAGAAGAAACATGCGAAATTGAAGACTTTTATCGAGCATTAAATGAAGCTGGCACAAGCTATCAAATTAATTAGCCATGCAATTAAATCAATGGCACTGACAGCAAATTATTGCATCACGTCAGTGCTAGGAGCACGTTTATTTATTGTATTTGTTTATCTTGCTACGTTGGCCAAACAAACGGCGTAGGCTTGTTAGAGGTTTTTTCTGCTACTGATGTTTTTTGAGCAAGTATGCCCCTGATTGCGCTACCTGTGCCTTTATTTTTACTACAAAAGGTTTTCAGGTATAAAATTTCAACTCGACTACGTGCCCAAGGGGTTGTACGAAGAAATTTCAAACTTGATTTAAGGCGCGGTTTATTAAGAAAACAACGAATATTCAGTAACTCACCCATCTTATCCCAACCAACTTCTTTCTCAAGTTCAATTAGAATTTGTTCAAGTTTCACGCCGTGTAGCGGGTCATTACCTTTATTCATTAGCCACCTAAAATCAAAAAATGGCATTGTACCAAGTTTTCTAACGATTAACAGACTTATGCTTTATCACACTCATCACTATTTTTTAATTGGGCTTTAACCGTCGCTAGATTGACGAGTAGATAAACTAAGTACTTATTTTTAGCTATTTGAATATCCTTTATATTTTTTAATTTACTTTTAATTTAAAGCGGTATTGGTTAACGATTAATCAATGACACATTAAATACACGTTTAGCGATCGCAATACGATATTCAAACGTATATCATGCAACGTTTGCAGCTTTAAGCTCCTAATCTAATCGCGCGATAAAATTTTGATGAATAAAAAACCAATGCCTTATCAACCTCTCTTATCAAACCCGGCCAAAATTGCAGTTATTGGTGGTGGTGTTGCTGGGTCTACCATTGCGTTGCGCTTTGCTGAACTTGGTCTTGATACCACTTTAATTGAAAAAGGCCCAAGTTTGGTCAATGGTCCGCCAATGTGTCATTTACATGCCGGTGGTAATTTATATCGAGAAATTTCTGACCAACAATGTCTTATTTTGCTCAAACAATCGATTGATACCGTTAAAGTTTATCCTTCTTGTATTAACGTAAGACCGACGATCATTGCATTGCCTAAAACAGACAAAGGCCAACCTGAAGACTTATTACCTAGGTTAGAAAAACTGCGGGCAGAATACGAAAGATTAATAAGCAATGACCCAGCGAATAAAGTGATTGGCGAGCCGGCAGACTACTTTCAATGTTTTACTCGAGCTGACATCGAACCGCTCATTGGTAAGCCTATTCCTAAAAAAGCACAATGCCCAACCGACTGGCTAATAGCTTTTGCTAATCATACTAATTTAGACGCCATAAAATTCCCTATTGTGCTAGTACAAGAATATGGCATGTCTGCTTTTCGTTTAGCCGCAATAGCAACCTTAGCCATTGAACGTCTTAACAATTGTCATTTGCAAACAAATAGTAAGGTGGTTGCCATATCAGCACAAACTGACCATTTAGGCTGGCAGATAACCACTAAAGATAACAATAGCGGCAAACAAAATCAGCAAGAATTTGACTATGTGGTTAATGCCTGTGGTTTTAAAAGCGGTGAAATTGATGACATGCTCAACACCAAGCGCAAACGTATGGTCGAGTTTAAAGCGGCCTATGTTGCGCACTGGCCAAAATACCAAGGTGCATGGCCCGAAATCGTATTTCATGGCGAACGTGGAACGCCACAAGGCATGGCACAATTAACGCCTTACCCTAACGGTTATTTCCAACTACACGGTATGACACAAGATATTACCTTGTTCGAACAAGGTTTAGTGAGTAGCTCAGCCAATAGTGCCCAACCTAAATTGCCCGCTAAGTTTATCGAAAAAATTGACAAGCAATGGCCGGCTCAGTTAGTAAATCATCGAACTTTAGGCTCTATTGGCCACATAGCGCAATATATGCCAAGCTTTAGCAGTGCAACAGTTGCTGCCAAGCCCTTGTTTGGCGCACAACAAATTCCGGGACAAGATCCAGACCTGCGCGCCGCAGACGTGTCATTCGACAGTAAACACTATGCCCGCGCTGAAATAGTCAAAGCCTCTTCAGCATTAGAAGCGGCCGATGCAATTTTAGCCGACCTTGTTTGTTGTGGGCTGATTGAAAAGTCGGCACTGACTGCGCCTTATAAGCATCACTACTTTCCGGTCAGTCAGCAAAGCAGCGACACCGACGTCACAAAACGGGCGATAGCGCTTGCCGAACAACGTGAATACCCAAGCGCCCTGGCACTAAACTTCTAAGTTTCAAGCTTTAAGTTTAAAGGCTGCAACAAACTGGCTGAAGTTATCAAAGCACCAGTTGGGTTGATATTGGTTGATATCTTCACCATAGTTGTAGCCATAGGTTAGTCCTACGCTTGCCATATCTGCCGCCTGAGCCGCTAAAATATCGTTTTTAGAATCACCAATCATGACACATTGCTCAACCGTCACCGCTAACTTTTTCATAGCACCAAATAAAGGCTCTGGGTGTGGTTTGCGTACTGGATAGGTATCACCGCCGATCAACAGTTCAAATAGATCATCTAGCGCTAAACCAGTTAAAATAGGTTGAATAAATTGCTCGGGTTTATTGGTAATAATAGCTAGTCGATAGCCCGCTTGCTTTAAAGTAACTAAGCCATCACGCACGCCGTCATACAAAACAGAGTTGACACAAACACATTCTTTATAATGAGCTAAAAACTTAGTTAGCGCGTCTGCAGCATAAGCATTATCAAGTGTTTCATCAATTTCTGCTGAGCCTGACAGAGCCCGCTCTGTTAGTACTTTAGCACCATTACCTACCCAACTACGAATTGTGTCTTCGTCAAATTCAGCTCGGTTTAAATCCGCTAACATGCGATTTACCGCTAAGGCGAGATCTGGAGCGCTATCGACTAAGGTGCCATCTAAGTCAAATAACAATACGTTTTTATCTTTTAATTCCACTGTGTTCTCTGCTCCTTAAGTTATGTGAGGAATGTTACCTGAACTCAATGCATTAGTGCAGTTGTTCATGCATTTTTGATAAAAAATAAAAGTAGATGCAGTAAGCTACTGAGTTTAACGAGAGGTTCACTCAATTAGATATTAGAATAGGTGTCCTTTATATTTTAGAGGCTCCCTTGTTGAAATATGCAGTGAAAAGTAAGTTTTAGGACTTGCCGTCCATCTCAGGGCGTGTTTTTATATAAATACTAACAACATCATTATGTTAGCAACCTTTTTATTGGTTCGAAACTCACCTAATTTTTTGAGTCTTTACCCAGCGCAGCGACATGCCGTAATTGAGCGGAGCTTTGAATTTCAGCTAGAATGCTTTGTGATACGTTTTTTAGAATAAATTGACCATTTTATTAACATGACGATTAAACGGCTTTGACAGGAAAACGTCAGTTTCGCTAACCCCGTACCCAATATTTACAAAATACTGCCGATACCACTGACCACTATAATAAGTAAAACGACCATTTATATGAAAGCTAGCGGTTTCACCTTCAGATAGGTTTATAAGATTACGGCGAAAACCTCCCCTATTTGGCGCACCATGTTCGTGGTAACTATAGCTAAAGAATACATTTAACCTATTATCGGACTCTGTAAACTCAAACGACCAGTATTTCTTTTGGTTTGGAATAGCCAAAGTTTCACTTTCCAAGTTAAAACCATTATCTTCGGTTGCTTTGACCTCATGAACAAAAATGGCTGCATCATTTTCAATATGAGGTAACTCTAGCCCCCTTGGGACAGAGTTTCTTAGTTTTGAGTTTGGCATCCCTCTTGAGGCTTTAGTCCAATGTGTTTCTATTTTTTGTACGATAATCATGACTTAATGTGTAAAAAACGTCTCACTAAGAGGAAAAAAATGGTTAGCTAAACTTAGCGACGAAGGAGCAAAAAGCCAACTGTTTTTTGTCCTTTTATGTGACTTATTATATTTTTTAGACTAAAACGTACGACAATACCGTACATAAATTGGAGTTTTCTATGGATAGCATAAGTGTAAATCAGTTTAGAGACAACCTAAAAACATAAGTTGAACAAACAGTTAGCGAGTATAAACCTATTAAAGTAACTAGGCGTGCTGGTGATGCTTTTATTGTAATGAGTGCAGATGATTGGGAAAGAGAACAAGAAACATTACACGTATTACAAAGTAATAGCTTGATGCAACAAATAGCTGAATCAATGAGTACGCATAAGAGCAATAAAAGCCACAAACCAGCACAAGAGCAATTAGATGAGATCATTAATCTTTGAAGGTAAAACGTGGCTCACTTATGAGCAGTTAAGAGAAAAAGATAAAAATCAAATAAAGTGCTATGTAAAATATTAAAAGAAGTGCTTCGCTCAGATCCCAGTAGTGGATCAGGGAAACCCGAGCCACTAAAACATAACCTTTATGGTTTATGGTTTATGGTTTATGGTTTATGGTTTATGGTTTATGGTTTATGGTTTATGGTTTATGGTTTATGGTCAAAGCGAATTTCCCAAAAAGACAGACTCATTTACAAGTTCAATGCAGAGTATTTTTATATATTCGCTATTGGTGGACATTACGCCAACCATTAGAAAAATAATTGTGGTAGAGCGACCTATTCTAGGCCGCCCCCACAGAAACAATAAAACCGATTAACTTAACGCTAATCGGCTTTTAAGTATTTAGCTTATCCAGCTATAAATAGTCTTAACTTTGACTAAGCGGCGTTTGGTAAAGAGTATTTAAATATACGTTTTAATACGCCCGAGTACTGCGTCAAAAAACTCCCCGTATTATACTGCAGTTGATATTTTTTAAAGACAGCCTGTACCTGTGGTGCAACTTCTTGGTAACGAGAAGATGGTAAGTCAGGATATAAATGATGCTCTATTTGAAAGCTCAAATGTCCTGTCATTAAATGGAAACCTTTACCGCCCTGAATATTTGAAGACCCCAGCGCTTGACGGTAATACCATTGTCCACGAGTCTCATTTTCAATAGACGCTTCTGTAAAGGTATGCACGTGTTCTGTAAAGTGACCACAAAATATGATGGTTGACGTCCATAAATTACGTAACAAGTTGGCAATTAAATTACCGACTAACACCCACAAAAATAATGGACCAGCAATCAATGGGAAAAACACATAATCTTTAATTATTTGGCGTGAGGCCTTACTAAAAAAGCGATGCTTTAATTCAGAGTGAGGAACACGCTGGTCTCGCCCGTCTTTTTTCTTACCAAAAAAAACACGTTCAGCAGCTAGTTCGTGGTAAGCAATGCCCCACTGAAATAACAAACTTAAATTAATGTAAGTTATAAACTGCCAAAGGTTTTTAACTCTCCATTTAAAGTCACTTGATAAACGTAAAAGTCCGTAACCAAAATCACGGTCTTTACCTATGACATTGGTGTATGTGTGATGTTCAAAGTTATGAACTCGGTTCCAGCTTTTACCATCACAGGCAATATCCCATTCATAACTTTGCGAGTTAATGTGTTTATCATTCATCCAATCATATTGACCATGCATAACATTATGACCAATTTCCATATTGTCTAAAATTTTTGATGTCGCTAGTAATAAAATACCTACAACCCATAGTGCAGGATGAATTAATCCCGTTAATAACATTAAACGGCCGGTCCAACCACAGTAACGTTGCCAGCGAATAACGCGGCGAATATAGTCGGCGTCTTTTTTACCTACTTTTGCCATAGTATTTTGCTTTATAGCATCAAGCTCTTGAGCAAATTGTTCGTAATTCATTTGAGTCATATTGACATCTCCAAGTCGCTTAATGGCTTTGAAATACACAGCTGTATAATTTGTTCACCACTGTCTGACACATCGCCAGTAAGCAAGTTTTTTACGAGCCCACTCTTTTTAGTAAAGTGACATTGGTGACACACACCAATGCCGCAACCACGTATAACTGGCGCATTTTGGCTTTCTAATTGTATTAACAGATTTTGTTGATTAGATGCAGTGAATACCTTGCCATTTAACGTAACGGTGATGTCTATTTTAGCCGCTGAATCATCATTAAAAGTGGGAGCTAATGAGAAATACTCTTGATAGAAATTAGCCCCCGTATCTTTACTTAACGCTTCAATGTCAAACATTAAACCTTGAGGCCCACAGCAATAAACATCTGACTTAGCCAGTAAGGTTAATGGTTGTGATTCATGCTCACTACGGGTCATAAGATCAAATGTGAAATACGGGTGTTCTTTCGCTAGTAACGCTAAATTCTCTACAAATTGATGCTCATTTAATGGCGCAATATAACGTAAATACACTGGGTTGTTAGCTGTAGATAAATGCTCTGACAACATTGACATCATTGGAGTTATACCGGAACCACCTGCAATCATAACAGTCGGAGTTTCTAACGGTTTATTTACCTGCTGAAATACAAAATCACCTTGTGCTGCTGAAATATTTACCCAACTATTAATGATAAGTTCATCGGCTAACTGTGGTGTAAAACGGCCTAATTCATTAGTTTTAATCACTAAAGTAATTGTTTTATCTTTAACATATTGCTGCGGACTAGAGGCAATTGTAAAAATTCGAGTCAGCAAACGGCCATTTAATTCAACAGTCAATTCAATATGTTGACCCGCTTTATGAGCTTTCCACTGGTGCTGAGGTTGCAATGTAATATGAACAAAGTCACCAATAGCTTTAGTAACATTAAGCACTTGAGCGCGATATAAACCCTGACGCCATGCAGGTTTTACTCGCTGTATTACTGGTTCAAAATAACCAGAAAAAGCACTATGGTGTGAAAACCATATACTTAGTTTGTTTAAAGTCGTAAATAACATAATTTGAGTGTACACTTGTACGCTAAAGTTTGAGCGCACAATTGTACGCTCAAATTATAATAAATCAAATGTTATTAAAGCAGACCTAATTAACTGAATATAAAAATAAGCTAACAGATAGGTTAACAGGACACTCACTCGTGACTCTCTCACTCGTAACTAAGGCACCAATTGCTTTTGCAAACTGCTTTTCATCTTTAATTGAATAAACATATTGCTGACCAGTAAAGTCTTGGCAGTAGAAATCACTTGTCATTACCACTTCAATATTGGAGGTATAAGGATATGTCGGGTACTTAAGTTTTAATTCTTTTGCTACAGCCATAGCTCGGGCTAGCGGCAACAGAGGATATTGCTCTTTAATCCACACAAAACGCTTTGAAAAGCGCAGACGATAAAAGAATAAACGCTCATTTGTAGATAATAGGTTTCTATCTTGTGAATCATCACAAAAATCAGGAACACGAGCCTTAGAGCCATAAGATTTAATATCTTGAGTTTTAATAAACGAAAAATACAGTGGGCTTTGACTATTGTCTAATTCCCATAGCTCAATCCAGCCGTCTCTGATTTTTCTCGTTATGCCTTTTCTTTTTTTCATCATCACACCAAATCAATCATATAAAAACGATGTTAGATGAACTAACAAAAAAAGATCAAATACCCCATAAATATCAATTAGTTACAATACCAATAATTAATGTGAATGTCGATAAATTGAACTTTATATAAATCAACTAGCTAAATATAAATAACGTAAAAAACCAGGCTAAATTAATTGTTTAAAAATAATTTTGATCTATTAATTTGATTGCCTTTCAAATTCCTCAATTTTCTCATATGATAGGATTAATCTAAGTTAGGGGGCATTGTGAATGGCTGACGATATACTCACGATTCAAGAGTTAGCGATCTATTTAAAACTCAATGAAAAAACGGCTTATAGACTCGCTAGCGAAGGTAAACTTCCCGGCTTTAAAGTCGGCGGTAGCTGGCGCTTTAAGCGTGTAGATATTGAACAATGGATTGAAGAACAAAAGGAAAATAAATGATCCCTAACTATCAAGCATTTATGCGCCCTTTTCTTGAGATAGCTCAGGCTGCTAATGACAAAGAAGTAAAACTTCGTGATGTTATCAATGAGCTTGCTGATAAGTTTAATCTTACTGAAGACGAGCGTGAAGAAACATTACCGAGCGGCAAGCAAAGCATTCTCGATAACAGAGTTGGTTGGGCGCGTACCTACCTTTCTAAAGCTGGTTTACTTGAAGTAACGAGGCGTGCTCACTTTAAAATTACCGACCGCGGTATTAATGCACTCAAAGACAATCAAGCTGTTATTGATAAAAAGTATTTAAAGCAATTTGATGAGTTTATTGCATTCACAGAGCAAAAAAACGAAGGCTCTGATGTTATAGAAGCAACATCTATAGATACCGAAGAAATTACTCCTGATGAAGCTCTACGAGCAGCATATAAAACCATTAACAACTCATTAGCTCAAGATATTCTAGAACGCACTCGCAAAGTCACACCAGCATTCTTTGAGGGTTTATTAATCGAGCTCCTCGTTGCTATGGGTTATGGCGGTACTGGTGAAGGTGCGGCACATGCTCTGGGTAAAACAGGAGATAACGGCATTGATGGTGTTATAGATCAAGACCCGTTAGGCGTAGATCAGATATACATACAAGCTAAACGTTACGCTGAGGGCAACAATGTTGGTGCTAGCGATATTCGTGATTTCTTTGGTGCTTTAAACCTTAAGAAAGCGCAAAAAGGTATCTTCATTACCACATCTGAATTCACCGCATCAGCAAAAAAAACGGCACAAGATTTAGGTACACGCATCGTACTTATCAATGGAACAGAATTAGCAAAACTCATGCTGCGTTATAACATTGGCAGTAGAGACGAACAGGTATTACACCTGAAGAAAATCGACGAAGAATTTTTTGAAAACTAGGCCCTTACCTACAACAGAATCAATGGATAAATAAAAAATGATAGAACTTGGAAAATTTAAAGAACACAGTAATAAGGTATGGGAAATAGCAAACTTACTTCGTGGACCATACAGACCACCTCAATACCGTAGAGTCATGATTCCCCTAACGGTATTAAAACGTTTAGATTCTGTTTTGATTGAAAGTAAACAGCAAGTATTAGAACAATACGAAAAACTAGTTAAAGCAAATCAAGATGAAGACACCATTGAGGAAATAATTCTTCAAAAGTTTGATTTAAAGTTTTTTAACACATCAAATTTCACCTTTAAAACTTTACTCGATGACCCCGATAAATTAGCAGCAAACTTAAACAAATTCATTGCCGGCTTCTCTGAACGAGCACGCGATATTATCGAAAAGTTTAGCTTTTCTGAAGAAATTGAAAAACTTGACGACGCAAACCGTTTGTTTGAAGTTGTTAAAGCTATGGCTGAAGTAGACCTTCATCCAAATAGAGTACCCAATGATAAAATGGGTAATGTTTTTGAAGATCTTGTTCGCCGATTTAATGAGCAAGCTAATGAAGAGGCAGGAGATCACTACACGCCGAGAGAGGTAGTTAAGCTGATGGTGAATCTCCTATTTACAGGTGAAGAACAAATTCATAAAGCGGGTAAAGTAATTAAAATTTACGACCCTGCCTGTGGAACCGGTGGTATTTTATCTGAGGCAGAACGCACCATTATGGATGATCTCAATAGTGATGCAAATATTGAGCTGTTTGGCCAAGAATATAATGCCGAATCATACGCCATTTGTGGTTCCGACTTAATGATTAAAGGTGAAGATGTAAATAACGTTGTTTACGGCAATACCTTAGGTACGGGAAAGTTTAAAGAGGGCTTCGCTGATGGTGATGGCCACCCAACTGAAAAGTTTCACTACATGGCAGCTAACCCACCATTTGGTGTTGAGTGGAAACCAGAAAAAGATAACGTAACCAAAGAACATGACCAATTTGGCTTCAATGGCCGATTTGGCCCAGGCTTGCCACGTATTAGTGATGGTGCATTACTATTTTTAATGCACATGATGTCTAAAATGGAACGACCACCACAAACCTACAAATTACCAGCACCAGGTGGTGTTGAGGGTGGTAGAGGTTCACGAATAGCGGTGGTTTTTAATGGTTCTCCAATGTTTACTGGCGATGCTGGAGGTGGTGAAAGCAATATCCGTAGGTACATTTTAGAAAACGATATGCTAGAGGCCATTGTTGGTCTACCTGATCAAATGTTCTACAACACAGGTATCTACACGTATATCTGGATTGTTACCAACCGAAAAGAAGCTAGACGTAAAGGAAAGGTTCAATTAATCAATGCCACTGACTTTGCCTGGAAAATGAAAAAAAGCTTAGGAGATAAACGTAAAAAAATTGGTGAAGGCCCCGTAAATGGTGACGCCAAAGAGCCAGATCATATTACTGAAATTACCCGTCTTTATGCTAATTATGAAAATGATATCACCAGCACTTTAAATAAAATTGGGACTAACCTAGATAGCCCTAAAGATAAAAAACGTGATAAAGACAGAGATATCTTTGTTTCAAAAATATTTAACAATCAGGATTTTGGTTACTTTAAAGTTACTGTCGAAAGGCCTCTACGCTTGAACTTTATTGTTAATGATGAGCGTATCGAACGTATTAAAAACTCTGATTTTTTCAAAAATTTGGCAACCTCTGCAAAGCGTAAAAACAAAGAAGCTATAGCTGATGAAATTGCAGCAGGTAAAGCAGACCAAGACGAACTGCTACGCATATTTTCAGAAGCGAAGAAACTCTACGCAGACAATGAATTAATTAAAGACAGAAAAGTTATTGAAGGGCAATTTAAAAAGTTATTTGCAACATCAGAGCTTAAGTTTGATGCTGCAATGAAAAAATCGTTGCTCTCACACGGGGCATTTGGTGAAAAAGACCCAACAGCAGAACCATGTTTGAACGCTAAGAGTCAACCTGAGCCAGATTCAGACCTGAGAGATTATGAAAATATCCCTTTCCCAGGAGGTATATTAATTAACGGTAAACGTGATGAAGAAAATGAACTTATCGACCTGCCGTTACCGCTTGATTACGAAACAAAGAAAACTAAAGGGAAAGTTGATACCGAAGAACTGTTAGCTTTAGCGAAAGACCATTGTCAGCAATTCTTAACTAAAGAAGTACTGCCATATCATACCGATGCTTGGATTGACTATACAAAAATCAAAGTGGGTTATGAAATTTCGTTTAATCGACACTTTTATGATTACCAAGAACCACGCCCGTTAGCAAAAATCGAAGGTGAAATAAAAACGCTAGAAACAGACATTATGAAAATGCTAGCGGAGGTCATTTAATGAAGTTAAATAGCTACGATAACTTGATCACTAGTGAAATTATAAACGGACTAGATCTGCCTGCACATTGGCGAAAAATTAGATTTCGGCATTTATTTAGCTTCGATAGAGGCTTAGGCATTACTAAAGCAAATTTAAAAGACGAAGGCATACCATGTGTTAATTACGGTGAAATTCATTCAAAATTTGGCTTTGAAGTTATACCCGAGAGAGACACTCTGAAATGTGTAGATGAAGATTACCTTGAAACGGGCAAAAAATCCTTGCTTCAAAATGGAGACTTTGTTTTTGCTGATACTTCAGAAGATTTAGAAGGGTCTGGTAATTTTACCTATTTAAATAGTGATGAAACGACTTTTGCAGGATACCACACAGTTGTTGCAAGACTTCAATCTGATGATAACCCTAGATATATTGCGTATTTATTCGATTCTGGAAGGTTTAGGACACAAGTTAGGAAAAGTGTAACAGGCGTAAAAGTTTTTAGTATTACCCAAGCAATATTAAAATCTACATATGTTTGGCTGCCTACAATTGATGAACAATCTAAAATTGTTGAGCTTCTCGATTTTCGATTAAGCAAGATTGACGACCTAATTAACAAAAAGAAATTAACTAATAAAAAATTATCATTGAAGCGCTTGTCTTTAATTAATTCAGCAGTAACTTTAGGAATTAAAGAAGACAATGAATTAGAAGAATCAAATATAGCTTGGTTAGGAAAAATTCCAAAAACTTGGAAAATTAGAAGACTTAAGTTTATCTTCAACTTCTCTAGAGGGTTAGGAATTACACGAGCTGATTTAAAAGACTCTGGCATTCCATGTATTAACTACGGTGAAATACACTCAAAATACGGTTTTGAAGTCGACCCTGAGCGAGATTTACTTAAATGTGTCGACGAAACTTATTACGATACAGGGAAGAATGCATTATTAGACTTTGGAGATTTTGTTTTCGCCGACACTTCTGAGGACCTTGACGGCTCGGGTAGTTTTACGTACTTGAACAGTAAAAAACCTACATTTGCAGGTTATCATACTGTAGTTGCTAGGTTGAGAACTCAAGACTTACCTCGATATTTCGCATATTTACTCGATTCAGAAATGTTCAAATGGCAAATTAGAAAAAGTGTTTCAGGGGTCAAAGTGTTTAGTATCACTCAAGGAATTTTAAAGTCTTGTTATGCTTGGTACCCCTCATTAGAAGAACAATTAGAAATTGTTTCTTATTTAGATAAAAAAACAGATTATATAAAAAACGCGTTAGACAAGAATAATCAAGCAATAGAGAAGCTGATGGAGCTTAGGAAGTCTCTAATAGATGATGCCGTAACAGGAAAAATAGATCTTCGCGATATAGAAACTCCTGAGGAAGGCTAAAGAAATGGCAGTGGATGCAAATAAATACTTCAGAGGTTTGAAAGCTTACTTAAATACTAATGCTTATGAAATAACTAAGCGAGACAATGGTCGAATTGTACTAGAAGAGAAAATATTTCTAGCGGGTGGGGCTGAGCGAAAGCAAAAAGTGAGATTAGCTTTTAGCGGTGAAGTCATTGCATTAAAGCTAGATTTAAAAAATCAACGTGGCAGTACAGACCCGCTTTTTCATTTTTTAGAAGATGATGCTAGGCCTTGGTCAAAGCGGTGTGACTTTGTTATTTTTCAACTCTACCGTAATAAGCTCTCTGTTTATTGCATCGAGTTTAAATCAGCCTCTTTGCCTGAAAGCTTAGTTGACCAGCTTTCTTCTACAGAGTCTTGGTGTAAAGCAATTCAAGCCATTATAAACTTATATACCAATGAGAAAAAACGACTTCATTTAAAGAAATTTGTATTTTCCACCATGGTTGACCCTAGCCGCTTTGTTGATGAAGAAGGTTATATCATTAGAGATCACTCTATTCGTCATTACCATTATGATGACATTAACGGTATGAAATTAGAAGAATTAGACAATCAATGCCCTGTGCTTGTTGGGTAAGGGAGTATTATGAAAAAACATACGGAAGCAAGGTTTGAAGATGCTATTGAAGCATGTTTATTAGAACAACATAAATATCAACAAGGCAATAGCAAAGACTTTGATACCGAAAGAGCATTAGAGCCAAAACGAGTAATTCAGTTTGTTGAAAGTACTCAACCAAAAACGTGGAAAGCACTTAAAGCAATCCATGGTGAAGGTACAGAAGACTTAGTAGTTGAAACACTTCATAAAGAGCTCAATACCCGAGGAACATTAAAAGTACTTCGTCATGGTTTTAAATGCTATGGCAAAAAAGTAAAAATGGCATTTTTTGCGCCAAACAACCATAAAAATGATGATACCTGGGAGCTCTATAATAAAAATATATTAAGTGTTACCCGCCAGTTATATTACTCTGGTCAACATAGAAACTCACTTGATGTCGTTCTATTTATTAACGGTATTCCTGTGGTCACTATGGAGCTTAAAAATGAGCTGTCAGGTCAAGATGTTGAACATGCTAAACGTCAATATCAAAATGACCGTGATCACAAAGAACTCATTTTTGAATTTAAAAAGCGTACTTTAGTGCATTTTGCTGTAGATACACAGCTTGTATTTATGGCAACCCGCCTCAACGGAACAAAAACCTTCTTCTTACCATTTAATAAGGGCTGTAACCATGGTGCTGGTAATCCAGAAAACCATGAATATGATTACAAAACAGCTTATTTATGGCAAAAAACATTTAGCCGTGACAGCATGCTCGACATACTAGGTAAGTTCATGCACTTACAAGTTGAAGAGAAACGAGTACTTACCGATAAAGGCATTAAGAAAGTAACAAAAGAAACGATGATCTTTCCTCGTTTTCATCAACTTGATGCCGTTCGAGGCTTAGTTAACCATGCTTATCACTCTGGTCCAGGTCACAATTATCTTGTAGAGCACTCTGCGGGATCAGGAAAATCAAATTCTATAGCTTGGTTAGCACATCGTTTAAGTAGCTTACATAATGAGAGCGAAGATCGCATTTTTGACTCTGTCATTGTTGTTACAGATAGACGCGTTTTAGATCAGCAGTTACAAAATACTATTTATCAATTTGAACACAAACAAGGTGTTGTAGAAAAAATTGATGAAGATACACGTCAATTGGTTAATGCATTAGTTAACAGCACGCCGATTATTATCACTACACTTCAAAAATTCCCGTTTGTTACCGAAACCATAGACAAATTAAATGATGAAAATCAACTTGATGGTGCAATGCAATTTAGCACTGCCGGTAAAAACTTTGCTGTAATTGTAGATGAAGCCCATAGCTCGCAATCTGGCGAAACAGCGATGGAGTTGAAAGGTGTTTTAAATAAAGATGGCATTAAGCAAGAAGCAGCTAAATACGTAGTTGAAAATGACATAGAAGACGAAGACATTGATAATTTTGAGGAAGTTTGCCGCGAAATGATGAAGCGTGGTAAACAGTCTAACATTAGTTTTTTTGCTTTTACTGCAACACCAAAATACAAAACCAAACATGTGTTCAACGAGCCTAGCCCTGTAAGTGGTGAAGTACCTTTTCATAAGTACTCAATGCGCCAAGCGATTGAAGAAAAGTTTATTCTCGATGTATTGAAAAACTATACAACATATACCGCATATTTTGGTATTGCTAAATCGTCTGAAGATGATCCACATGTAGAGCGAAAGAAAGCAGCAAAAACGCTTGCTCGAAATCTTAATAGCCATCCAACAAACTTATATCAAAAAACCGAAGTTATGGTTGAGCATTTTAGACAACATGTTCGACATAAAATTGGTGGTAGAGCCAAAGCAATGGTTGTTACAGGATCTCGCCTACAAGCCGTTGAATACAAAAAGATGTTTGATCAATATATTCAAGAGAAAGGCTATACCGATGTTAAATCGCTAGTGGCTTTTTCTGGCTCTGTTGAAGATCCTAAAGTACCAGGAAAGGAATACACTGAAGTTGGATTAAATGAAGGCATTAAAGAAAGTGAATTGCCTGAACAGTTTGACACTGATGAATACCAACTTTTGTTAGTAGCAGAGAAATATCAAACAGGATTTGACCAACCGTTGTTACACACAATGTATGTTGATAAAAAACTTTCAGGCATACAGGCTGTTCAAACGCTATCACGTTTAAATAGAATGTGCGCAGGTAAAGAAGATACTTTTGTTCTTGATTTCCAGAACAAACGAGATGATATTTTTAGAGCTTTCAAAGACTTTTATGAAGAAGTAAAGGCCGATGAACTGACTGATCCTCAGCATTTATATCGTTTGCAAGATCAAATCAATGAACAAGGTATTATCTTCCAAGATGAAGTAGCACAATTTTGCGATGTTTATTTTCAACCCAAAAGGCAGGAAACTAAAACAGACCATGCGAAGTTTAATAGTATCCTTGATAAAGCAATCAGTCGCTTTAAAGAATTAGAAGAAGAGGAACAATCTGAATTTAAAGGCTTACTTGTTGATTTTAGAAACATGTACGCTTTTATGTCGCAAGTTATCCCTTATCAAGACTCTGATCTAGAACAACTATATACATATACCCGCTTCCTGCTAACCAAGCTTCCTCGAAAAGCGAGTGGCCCTGATTACCATGTTGAAGATGATGTAGAGCTCCAGTATTACCGACTTCAAAAGATTAGTGAAGGCCAGATAAACCTTAATACAGGCGAAGCTAAGCCTCTTAAAGGTCCTTCTGATGTAGGGACTGGTCAGCAAGGTGAAGATATGATTCGTTTATCTGAGCTTGTAGATTTACTAAATGATCGTTTCGGTACTGATTTCACTCAAGCCGATCAATTATTCTTTGATCAAATTCAGCAAGAGGCTGTAGAAAGCGAAAAGCTACAAATGGCTGCTCAAGCCAATAATATTGATGACTTCCGTTATGTTTTTAATAAAGCATTTAGTGGTCTTGTTATTGATAGAATGGACGGCAATGAAGAAATCTTTAATAAACTTATGGGCGATTCAGATTTCAGAGGACTAGCATCTGAGCACTTATTGCATAAAGTTTATAATTCATTGAAAACAAATACAGCTAAAGCGCTTAAACCTATTCCTTTAATCTTTGGCGATAAAACCTTGTATCGGTCTTCACAAGTTGAAGAGCTTCAAAATGTAACTCAAGTTGCTTCTCTTACTATTACTACAGATATTCCTTACGTTGATGATGTAATAGGCTTAAGTGTATTAGGTAACTTTCAGGAGCTAAAAGAGATTGGTGTATCAACCCCTAAACACCTTGAAGCTTACTTTGAGTTAGTAAATGAGTTTCTACCATGTCTTAGTGAGTCAGGTATAAAAGAGCTCAGTGAAGCCGAAGAAGATGAAAGCTGCTTAATATTGTCATTAACATCGGTCAGTGAAGGAAGTTCAATCTTTGAAATTGCAGTTAGTTATTATCAGCCTGCAATTGAGCTTGGTAAAGCAGCTATTGAACTTGGTTCAGGAGCGATATCCGTAGCAGAGACAGGACTTACAGTAGCCGGAGCAGCAGCGTTATTGCAAAAGCCTTATAAAACTATCAAAGAGAAGTTAAGTCGTAAGATGCTTGATTCTGAAGTTGAAATTGATGAAAGTGATGAGAATAAAGAATCTAAATCATCAGTTATTATTACTGAGTTTAACTTTCAAGATGTAATCAGGAATCGAGATAAATAATTAAGTAAATTTTTTTATTCAAGGGATTGCAATGACATTAGTAGTAGCCGGATAGAAACAAAATAAATTTTCGTGGGGAACACCAAGTATTTATGTTCCTGACAGGCGTTCAGGTATTTTCATGGTTGCTGACAGCATAATTAGCACAGTTACTTCAACGGGCAGAAAACCATTAGTTTCTGAATTTCGAAAGATTGTAGAAGTTCCAATCCATGTATGGGAGCCCCACTTTATTGGTGAAAACTTCCACGACTATATAAAAATATTCAACTCTCACAAATGTTTAATAGCATTTGCGGGCAGCACTCTAACGGCTCAACACATAATTAACTGTATTACAGGTCATTTAGGAAAGCTAAGAATTGATTATGAGTCAGGTGAGAAGTTTAGATGTATCGTCAGAAAAAGCTGTGATCGAAATAACCTAATAAAAAACGGTAGATCGAGCATATACGATAAGGGTACTTTTATTCCAGAAAAGGATTTTCAAAACCTTTTATCAGCCGACTTTGTTTCTGATGTTGTTGAGCATGCTATTAACAAAGCACTTGAATCAAAGATGCAACATGTAATAGATCAGGTGTCTTTGGACGCTATGCGTACGGAAATTTTGCTAGGCCTTACTTGCCCAATAGGTAGGGTTGACCACCTTTACAAGTATTCATTTCAAACAAGAAACATTCCGGGAGGTGGAGTAGTAGCTTATTGCCAAAAGAATTTAGTGCAAGCAAACGATATTGGCGTCTTAGGAATGGTTAATACCTATGGTCCTAAGGCGAAGCATGTAGCTCAAAACGCATTAAACACTGGAAATACTCTTCAAGAGGACATTACTGAATATGTAGGTCAATCAGTAAGAAACGACACAACATACGAAATTGGTCTTCCAGTTGTAATTAAAACAATTGAAGGTAATCAAATAACACTTAACTCTATTAAAGAATGATACTTAAAGTTTGAGAAAGTATTGAAAATATCTCTAGTTAATTATCTTAACCATCTATTCCGTGAAGCTCTGTAAATATTTAAGTTGCATAAGCCTTATAACCCCCCCAAAAAAAAATAGACAAACCGAAGTTTGTCTATTTTTTAATACATTGTCTGAATTTTAAATATTCAGGCACAAAACCAGTTAGTCTTGATAAGTAGAAACTGGTGGACATGAACAAATCAAATTACGATCCCCGTACACATCATCAATACGGTTAACCGTTGGCCAGAATTTATTCGCTGCTGCCGCAGGCACAGGGAATACCGCTTCAGCAATCGTGTAACCACGATCCCACGTATCAGTAATATCTGCTAATGTATGCGGTGCATTGTGTAATGGGTTGTCTTCACTTGACCATTCACCTGACGCTACTTTACGCACTTCATCACGAATACAAACCATCGCTTCAATGAAACGATCTAATTCAACTTTTGATTCCGATTCTGTCGGCTCAATCATAAACGTACCCGCTACTGGGAACGACATGGTTGGCGCATGGAAACCGTAATCCATTAAACGTTTTGCCATATCAACTTCAGTCACACCTGATTCTGCTTTAAGTGGACGTAAGTCGATAATACATTCGTGAGCAACTCGGCCATTTTTCCCTGCATATAAAATTGGGTAATGTTGGCTAAGTTTAGTTGCTAAGTAGTTAGCGTTGGTAATCGCGTATTTAGTGGCATCTGTAACACCTTTACGGCCTAATAAAGCAATGTATAGGTAAGATATACATAAGATACCGGCACTACCGTATGGAGCTGCTGAAACGGCGCCATTGCCTTTAGTGCTTTCGCTCACGTTAATTAACGCATGGTCTGGTAAAAACGGGGCTAAATGCGCTTTAACGCCGATAGGACCCATACCTGGACCACCGCCGCCGTGTGGAATAGCAAAAGTTTTGTGTAAGTTTAAGTGAGAAACGTCAGCACCGATAAAGCCTGGTGATGTTACGCCAACTTGCGCGTTCATGTTTGCGCCATCAAGATAAACTTGGCCACCATGCTGATGAATAATACTACAAATTTCAGCAATTGTCGTTTCGTATACACCATGTGTTGACGGGTACGTGATCATGATACATGACAAGTTCTCGGCTAACTCGCTAGCTTTGCTACGCAAGTCGTCCATGTCAACGTTACCTTCCTTGTCACAATCAACCACAACCACTTTCATGCCAACCATTTGCGCTGACGCTGGGTTAGTACCATGTGCAGAAGCAGGAATTAAACAAATGTTACGGTGATCATCACCACGGCTTGCATGGTATTTATGAATCGCGATAAGGCCGGCATATTCACCTTGTGCACCAGAGTTTGGTTGCATTGAAATGTTGTCGTAGCCTGTTAGCTCAATTAATGCGTCGCCTAACTCGTCAATCATTTGCTTGTAACCTTGTGCTTGGTCAACAGGTGCAAATGGGTGCATGTTAGCAAATTCAGGCCATGATACTGGGATCATTTGCGCTGTCGCATTTAGTTTCATGGTACAAGAGCCCAATGAAATCATTGAGTGATTCAATGCTAAATCTTTGTTTTCTAACTTTTTGATGTAACGTAGCATCTCAGTTTCACTGTGATACGAGTTAAATACTGGATGGGTTAGAATCGCTGTTTCACGTTTTAATGCCGCAGGAATTGAGTCACTGCCTAATACACGCAACTCAGCGTCAAGTAATTCGATGTTAAGGTCATGATCGTCACCGAATAAAATAGCTAATATTGCTGAGAACTTAACGCGGTTAGTGGTTTCATCAAATGAAATGCTGATTTGGTTTTCAACGTCAGTACGCAAGTTAACACCTTTGTCTAGTGCTCGCGCTACGATTTCAGCTTTTTTCTCGCTTGATAAGTTAAAGGTTACGGTATCAAAAAACTGTCCGTGTAAAGGCGTTAAACCTTTAAGATTAGCAGCATGCGCTAAAATATCAGCAAAACGATGAATACGTTCAGCAATAACTTTTAAGCCTTTAGGACCATGGTAAACTGCATAAAATGCTGCCATGTTCGCCAATAATACTTGTGCTGTACAAATGTTTGAGTTGGCTTTTTCGCGACGAATATGTTGCTCGCGTGTTTGCATAGCCATACGCAGTGCTGGGTTACCGCGAGTATCTTTTGATACCCCAATAATACGACCCGGTAATGAGCGCTTGTACTTATCAGACGTTGTGAAGAATGCAGCGTGTGGTCCACCGTACCCCATAGGCACACCAAAACGTTGGCTTGAACCGATAACGGCATCAGCACCTAATTCGCCCGGTGATTTTAATAGCACTAAGCTCATAATATCGGCTGCAACGGCAACAATACCTTTTTTCTCATGAACTTTAGCAATTAATTCACTGATATCTGTAACTTCACCAGTAGCACTTGGGTATTGCAATAATGCACCAAATACGTCGTGCTCAACTACGTCAACCGATGGCGCTACAACAATGTCAAAGCCAAACATGTCAGCACGTTGCTTAATTACGTCGATAGTTTGTGGGTAAACATCACTTGCAACGAAAAAGATATTTGATTTTTTGTTTTTAGATACGCGTTTTGCTAATGCCATGGCTTCAGCGGCTGCTGTACCTTCATCAAGCAATGACGCTGATGCTAGGTCTAAACCGGTCAGGTCTAAACACATTTGTTGGTAGTTTAATAATGACTCTAAACGACCTTGAGCAATTTCTGGTTGATATGGCGTATAAGCCGTGTACCAGCCTGGATTTTCTAAAACGTTACGTAAAATAACATTAGGGGTAAGTGTGCCGTAGTAACCTAAACCAATATAAGTCTCGTTGACTTTGTTTAAGCTAGCAACCGCTTTTAAGTCGGTTAACGCTTGTACTTCGGTTTTGCTTTCTTCAATCGCCAGTAAGTCTGCTAAACGAATATCGCTTGGCACGATTTCATCAATCAGGGCATCAACAGATTCAGCACCGATATCGTGCAACATGGCTTGAGTTTGCTCGTCATTTGGACCAATGTGACGACGAATAAAATCTTGTCTTTGCTCTAATTCAGCTAAAGATAAAGAGTCATTATATTGAGTAGTCATAAAACAGCTTCACTTAGTATTTAAACGTAATATAAAAGAAAGCCCCGGTATTCGGATGAATCTTCGAGGCTTAAAATTTTTTCGTAAACCGTTTGTTATTTATACACAGGTTAATTGTTTTGACTTAACCTATTACCTACATTCATGTAAGTAAGGCGCTAAAGTTATTAGTCTTGTGAACTTAGTTGACTAAGCAATTGAGGCGAATAACAAAAGCAACATTATATAAAAACAAAATGTGCTCGAAAAATTAGCAATATCAATTATGTTTTAGGCAAAGCCGTCAAGTTAAAAACCGTTGTCACTTACTGAGATAAGTGACAAGGTGAGTAACGCCGACAATGCGAACTAAACTTAATTGACGAGGCTAAATTAGTCTTCGTCGATCGAGTTTGCATAACCTTCAGCATCAAGTAAGCTGTCTAGCTCACCTTCATCTTCAATTTTTAGCTTGAATAACCAACCGTCACCAAACGCGTCTGAGTTGACTAACTCAGGTGAGTCTTCTAGGTCTTCATTCACTTCAACAACTTCACCTGTTACGGGTGCGTAGATGTCTGATGCTGCTTTTACTGATTCTGCTACGGCAACGTCGTCACCAGTACTTACACTGTCGCCAACTTCAGGTAATTCAACAAATACCATGTCACCTAAAAGATCTTGTGCGTGTTCAGTAATACCAACAGTAACGATACCGTTACCTTCGTTGCGTACCCATTCGTGTGATGTTGCATATCTTAGTTCTGAAGGAATGTTGCTCATTGTTTTGTTCCTAGTCTTTATTTTTAAAATTTGTTTAAATTACTATAGTATAAAGCTATGCCTACGCTAATAACTTCATACTATAGCTTAAATTTTTAGCATTTTTAAGCGTGTTTTATTGGCAATTAATTGTAGCGATTTTGTTACTCATTGCTTAAAAAACTTTTTCACCATTACGTACAAAGCTTGGTTTAATCACTTGCACTTTAACTAATTTTTTACGCATTTCAACTTCTACAGTAGTGCCTAATTTAACGCTACGTGGTACACGTGCCATTGCAATACTGTGTCCAAGCGTTGGAGAGAAGGTGCCTGAGGTAATAATGCCTTCGCCCTCTTCAGTTACAACTTTAAGACCCGTGCGTAATACGCCTTTTTCTTCCAGTACTAAACCAACTAGCTTAGGTTGGTCGCCTGCCGCACGTTGTGCTGCTAGTACTTCACGACCGTTAAAGTTACGATCTTCTGGCTCCCAACTAATGGTCCACGCCATGTTAGCGGCTAATGGCGAAACGCTTTCGTCCATGTCTAAACCATAAAGGTTCATACCGGCTTCTAAACGTAGCGTATCACGAGCTCCTAAACCACAAGGTTTAACACCTGCATCAAGCAGTTTCTGCCATAAATCAGCGGCTTGCTCAGCAGGTAAAGCGATTTCGTAGCCGTTTTCACCGGTGTAACCTGTGGTAGCAATAAATAAGTCGCCAGCTTGTGCTGAGAAAAATGGTTTCATTCCTTCAACAGCGGCAATTTGTTGTGCACTTAACAATGTCGCTACTTTTGCTTTGGCTTGTGGGCCTTGCACAGCGATCATGGCAAACTCAGGACGTTCAGTAACGGTGACATCAAAAGCAGCTGATTGCTCAGCAATCCAAGCGAGATCTTTTTCACGTGTCGCTGAATTTACCACTAAACGGTAATCTGTATCAGTGAAAAAATAAACGATTAGGTCATCGATAACGCCGCCTTCATGATTACACATGCCGGTATATAATGCTTTACCTGCAACGTCTAGCTTGGCAACATCGTTGATCACTAAACGGCGTAAAAATGCTTGTGCATCAGTACCTTTAACATCAACGATGGTCATGTGTGAAACATCGAACATACCGGCATCTTTACGCACCGCGTGATGTTCTTCAATTTGAGAACCGTAGTTGATTGGCATTTCCCAGCCGTGGAAATCAACCATTTTAGCGCCAGCCTCTATGTGCTTAGCGTGTAATACTGTTTTATTTGTCATCGTACGTTTCACTCACGTTAATTGTTTTACCTAAATTTTTTCAGCGCTCAAACTAAGCACGTTGACTAAACCTAGGATAAAGACGGTAGATTTACAAAAAGTGAGCAAGATTATATCCCTCAGCAGCTGTTGATTCAACAGATAAGATGGCTATTTTAAAATTTAAACCCAACTAAAGAAACTATTCCAAATTAAATTTTTTAAAATATAGCTTTTGAAAATTTAATTCCTTAACTGTCGATAAAGGCAGCTATTGGCAAATTAAAATTTTATCTTGCAGGAAATTTACGTTAAAAATGAGGTTCTCAAACTGCCAATTTGGCATCAACAGATTGAGAAAACCTTGCTTTTTCTTGACCTAATGGTCAATAAAAACAAGGTAAAGGTAGGTTTATTATATTTTTTTTCGCACGGCGTCTTGTTGCTGTTTTTTGGCCAATTCAGGTAGTTGCCCCTTAAAACCCAACGCTTGATTTATCATTAAAGCTTTAGCCGGTTTAATTTTATTAAGTAACGACATACCAAGACCACGAATTAATTTAACCGCACTTTGTTGCGGACTAAAAGCTTGTTTAATCGCTTCCATAGCGGCAATCATTTCTGCCGCTTCGCTTTTACGCCAACGGGCAAACTGCTGCAGCGATTTATCACTATACCAACCGTGATCATTTCCATTACTTGGGCTTTGCGTACTTTTAAGTTTAACTTGTTCAACAAGGGTTTGTGCCAACGCGGCAGCATCAAGTAAGCCTAAGTTCACTCCTTGGCCTGCTAACGGGTGTATTGTATGTGCGGCATCGCCAACCAGTACCATACGACTTTTCACAAACTCTTGGGCAAAACGCATGGTTAACGGGTAAGTGTAACGCTCACTAACTAACGATATCGCCCCCAACTTACCATCACTGGCAGCGGTGATCTCTTTGGCAAAGTCTTGTGCTGATAGCCCACTTAACCTTGTTGCTTCTTCTGGGCTTGTTGACCAAACAATAGAGCATAAGTCATCTTGATATAAGGGTAATAGTGCTAAGGGACCCGTAGCTAAAAATACTTGCCAAGCGGTGTTCTGATGACCTTGCTGACATTTAACCGTAGCCACAATGGCATGATGATCATAATCACGAAAGGTTAACGGTACGTTCATTTGTTGGCGCACCCAAGAATTTGCTCCGTCAGCACCAACCACTAATTTTGCCACTAGCGGCATTGCTTGCTGGCCAGTTTCGCGATTAGCTTCAAAGGTGGCGAATACTTCGTTATCACTCAGGTTTAATTGCTGTAGTTTATGCTCAGTAAAAAACTCAATGCCACTGTCTTGTGTGGCTTTGTGCCATAGCGCATTGCGAATAGCTTTATTTTCAACAATAAAGCCTAATTGTTCGGGGCCATGCCCTACGGTTTTCTGGCTAACATCTTTTAAAGCAAAGTCTAATTGACCATAACCGGCTTTGTCCCAAATATGCATGTTTTGATAAGGCTGAGCGCGTTGAGCAATGATATCTTGCCAAACATCGAGGTTATTAAAAAGTTCTACACTGGCGGCATTAATAGCACTCACCCTTACTTCGGGCTCGTCATTGAGTTCAGTTACCGGCGAGTTGTCAACAATCGCAACACTTAGCTCACTTTGCTGACGGACAGCTAAAGCAAGCGTTAAGCCCACCATACCGCCACCAACAATTAACAGATCAAATTTTTGCATTATATTTCACATTTATTTGTTTAATTCTAATAGCCCGACGGGCTTTTTAGTTGTCGCACTTAGCTGATAACTCGCTGCTAAAAGCGGGCTGCTAATAACCCATGGTTTTCTTCACCAAGGCGTTTTTCAACATCGGCACATAATTCAATACTTTTAAGCCAACATTACGCCCTGCAACTAATGGCGGTAATTGGTTGGAAAACAAAGTGACTAACGAGTCGGTTAAGTTGATCACTTGTTGTTGGTCTTGCTGTCGAGCCTTGGCATATTGCATTAAATTCGCAAAAGCGCCAATATCTTGTTGTTGTGCTAACGCATTTTTGAGCACTTGAGTCATGTCACTGACATCACGTAAACCTAAGTTAAATCCTTGTCCGGCAATAGGGTGTATGGTGTGTGAAGCGTTACCAATTAATGCCATGCGATGATAAACCTGCTCGCTTGCTTGTACTAATTTTAACGGATAAACCACACGTTTACCGACATGCGTTATCTTACCCAACCAATGACCAAAAGATTGCCCTAGCTGCTCAGCAAATTCATCATCTGACAAATTTATCATTTTCTGGGCTAACGCTGGCGTTAAGGTCCATACCAGTGAACAACGTCCTTGATGCTGTTGGTTGGCATTTGGCGCTGGTGATAGCGGTAGCATGGCAATTGGACCAGTTTCGGTGAAACGCTCATAAGCAATATTATTATGCTGATGAGCGGTAGCAACATTGGCAATTAATGCCGATTGTTGATAGTCACGGCTAGTGGTCGCAATATTCGCAAACTTACGACAAGGAGAGTGTACGCCATCGCAACCTAACAACAGCGCTGTGGTTAGCTGAGCACCTGAACTTAGCGCAATGTTGACTTGCTCGCTTTGCCATTGCACATCTTCAATGCTGTCAGGAGTAAACCAAGTAATGTGTTTTTTTGTTGCCAGTGCTTTTAATAAAGCCGCACCAATAACCGACATTTCAGCAACATAGCCTAGCGCATCAACTTGTTGATGTTTTGCATATAATCGGGCTTTACCATAATGGCCGCGGTCTGAAATATGAATATTTTTAATTGGCTCAGCGTATTGATACAAATACGGCCATGCACCGACATTAGCCAAATAGGCAGCACTACCATGTGATAAAGCTAATACTCGATCATCAAAGCTACGTGATGGATCAGTTAAGATCGGGTTCGCTTCAATAATCGCTATTTTCAGGGCCTTTTGCTGCGAAGTAACTAAAGTGGACAAGCTCAGCGCCATAAGTGCGCCTGATAAACCGCCGCCCGAAATAACCACATCAAAGTGCTTCGCCGTATTAGCAGTAACCTTGTCTTTATTTACGCTTGTGTTCATCGTTAACCTTTAATTTTTATACTGCTTTAGCGTTTTTTGTTACTTTAGCCTTATTAACAAGCTTTACTAACAACAGACATAATCAACCCTAAGCTTATCTTTTTATCAGGTTTATCACTTTGTTTTTAATCAACTGATTTGTTTACAGTAACACCTAGTTATTTCGACATCAGTGCTTCTATTTCCACAATGGTTTTCGGTGCATTAACGGTCAGGTTTTCAAAACCCGTTGCTGTTACCGCAATATTGTCTTCAATACGTACACCAATGCCACGCCACTTTTCGTCAACACTTTTATCGGTTAATGGGATATAAATACCCGGTTCAATGGTCATTACCATGCCTGTAGCAAAAGGTCGATGTTGCTCGCGTTGCTGGTTTGAGTGATAGTCGCCCACATCATGCACGTCGAGTCCTAACCAGTGCCCTAACCCATGAATAAAGTACTTTTTACAGGCTTTTTGTGCCAACAATTGCGTTAAGTCACCGGTTAAAATACCTAAATCGTATAAGCCTTGGGTTAAAAAGTCACAAACTAGACGGTTTAATTCAGCAAAAGTTTGCTGTGGTTTTATTGCGTTAATGGCAATTTGTTGACTGTCGAGTACAAGTTGATAAATTAGCGCTTGTGGCTCAGTAAATTTGCCATTAACTGGAAAAGTTCGCGTAATATCCGCGGCATAGCCCGCTAATTCTCCGCCGGCATCAATAAGCAGTAAGTCGCCATTATTTAGTACATCGTCATTATTGGTATAATGTAAAATATTAGCATTGTCACCGCCGGCAACAATAGAACCATACGCAGGATAGCGTGCACCGTTAGTCGCAAACTCATGCAGTAATTCAGCTTCAATTTGATATTCAAATTTACCGGCTTGCGTTTGTAACATCGCGCGTTGATGAGCAGCACCACTGATCACGTTTACTTGTCGCATAATATCAAGCTCTGCTGGTGATTTATGCAAACGCATTTCATCAATCAGCTCGCTACAGTCAATTAATGACTTGGGTGCTTTTACGCCGCTTCGTGCCGACTTTCGCACTTGATTCAACCAAGCTAGCACTTGTTGTTGAAACTCAACGAGTTCAGGTTGGCAGGTTAATACTGCGTTTTTCCCCGCGATTAACGGCAACAGTTGTTCATCGACTTCCGCCAAGCTAAAACACCTATCCACTTGATAATCAATCACGGCTTGTTTTTGACCCACTCGTCGTCCATGCCAAATTTCTTGCAGCAGATCTTTCTCTCGAGAAAATAGAATACTTTGTGCAGACGTTGCTTGCTCAGTTTTGACTAATACCAAAATAGCATCAGGTTCATTAAAACCTGTTAAGTAGTAGAAATGCTTATTTTGGCAAAATGGATATTCGGTGTCATTGCTGCGGGTAATTTCTTTACCCGCTGAAATAAGCGCTATGCTGTTGGCCGGCATTTGCGCTATAAAATTGCTTCTGCGCTGACAAAACTCAGCAACAGGTAGTAGCGTGTTTTTGATCATAGTTACCAGCTCACTGTTTTTTATCGTTGGTGGGTAGCTTAAAGGTAAATAACTAAAAATGTTTTAGTTGGAATACTAATGTAGCGTTGCCGATTTATCTTTTGCTTCAGGTGCTGAGCCTAATTCAGTAAAACAAAGTAAGGCAGAAATTCTGACATATTCGGCAATTTCAAAATACGCTTGCTCAGTGTCTTCGTTTTCTTCAACCTCATCTGATAAATTGGCAATTTCACCAAAATCAGTCAGCACTTCTTTAACGTCTTCAGACAATGTGGCACTTTTATTTTGTTGTAAGCCAAAGCCTAAGTTGAAACCTTGTACCCATTTGCCTAAGGCATGACCACGCTCAACAATTGAGTCATCGTCATCAGGTAGCATTAATTGAAAGCTGTAAGAGTCATCAAGAATTTTTTGCCAAATGTCACTGTAAATGTCTTTAACTACGCTCTTAACCTTGCTAGGTAAGCCTTCCGCATTATTGAGCATGTCATTAACCATAGCGACATAATCATTACTTTCGAACTCAAAACCCGCAGCAATTAAGCCGGTTAGCACACCATGAATTTCAGCAGCGTGTGCTTCAATTCCTTCGCTAGTTAAAATTGCTTGTACAGAGGGAAAATCTAAAGTGGTGCTATCAGCCATAAAAATATCAATTCAATCAGGGTATATTGCTGGCTATCTTAACATTGGCATAGCATTGATTCCAGAAAAAAACCATAGAGATCACTTGCATAGTGTAACACTCACCGTTATAGTTCCCCCTTATTGGGTACTAAGTTTTGGTTATTATTACTTTTCTTGGTATTACAGTCTGTAGCGTAGTATTTTGAACTATTGCTTGAAAATACTAAATTAATGTATTGAGAATAACAACGCCATGAGCCAACACACAGTGACGATAAATGTTGCCAACAAACGATTAAAAATCGCTTGTCCTGCTGGCCATGAATCTGCTTTGTTGCAAGCGGCGGATGAAATCAACAAACGCTTAGATCTCGACGTTAAAAAAAGCTCTGCTGCAAAAACGCCTGAACAAGCCTTAGTTATGATGTCGTTAAACTTAGCTAATGACTTGGTTAAAGCACGTGCTGAATTAGAGCAAGAACGTGAAAAAATGCAAAGTAAAATTGAGCTACTACAAGCGACAATTGAACTGGCTGTAAACTCGCCCAAAAGCGCATAACTCCCCAACTCACTATTATTCAATTTCCTAAAAAACAACTTTTTGTTTAAAGAAACTTCAATTTGTTCAAGCATTAAGCATTCAGGTCTTACAAGTAATAAAAGACTTAATTCAGCTGACATTATTCGCTATAATACCTTCGTCTTCTGGGGTGTTCGTTTGTGAACTATGTCCCTGAGCCGATAAGTTTTACCTAAGGAAGTTGATTAGTAACTATTGTGCAAGCCCGGCTCGTATCGGGAAGCCTACGGTTAGCATGATATTTCCGCCCTGAACACCCGGTGTTCAGGACTATGTGAGCTACGGCACCTTGGAAGGCACTTAAATTCCCCCCCTTCAAATTATTCAACTTCAAATACCACATTAAATATATCAACGATATTTCCGCGCAGCACTAGAACCCCCCCCGGTGTTCAGGACTATGTGAGCTACGGCACCTTGGAAGGCACTTAAATTCCCCCCCTTCAAATTATTCAACTTCAAATACCACGTTAAATATATCAACGATATTTCCGCGCAGCACTAGAACCCCCCCCCAGTGTTCAGGACTATGTGAGCTACGGCACCTTGGAAGGCACTTAAATTCCCCCCCTTCAAATTATTCAACTTCAAATACCACGTTAAATATATCAA
>NZ_MUZV01000019.1 GCF_002000025.1 Cognaticolwellia aestuarii | reverse complement strand
ACGTCACTCGCATACAGGCGGTGTTTCACCTGCTAAGTTTGAGGAAGCGTATTTTTCTGAGTTAGAAACTGTCTAGTGAAAGCTGGGAAGTCCAAAGTAAGAAAAATTTAAGTCTGTTAAGGTAGCCGATAAAAGGAACTTTTTCTAATCCCCTTTCTATCAATAATAGATATTTCTTCAATTGAATTCCCATTTCTAAACAAAACTCTATTCATACTATCTAAATAACGACTCTATTGTCATTTAAAAAATAGTGGTTTAGTAAATAAGTATCTGACACATAGGATATGTATATTTAATTCAATTGGTATAAAGAGATAATTATCGTTTTAAGAAGGAAATGGATCCGTATATGATCCAAAGAAAAAGGCAAGTCAACCTAAATGATTGACTTGCCTCTATTTAATGTGGCGGTGAGATAGAGATTTGAACTCTAGAAGGGCTACAAACCCTTGCCGGTTTTCAAGACCGGTGCTTTCGACCACTCAGCCATCTCACCTGAACTCTAAAGCGTTGCTGCTTCAGAACGAGGCGAATATTAAAGGCTCGATATTGTCTTGTAAAGCATTTATTCTATAAAAAAGTTTGTTTGCTAAAAAAATCAACAATTTGCCAATTATTTAAACAAATAAAGGCGATTTTTATATTTAAGGAAAGTTTGTGAGTGAAGAAAAAACTTGCCGTTGCCCATGGCTTGATACATCAAAACCAGATTATGTTGCTTACCATGATAACGAATGGGGCGTTCCCGTTCTTGATGATAATAAATTATTTGAATATTTAGTGCTTGAATCTGCACAAGCGGGATTAAGTTGGTACACAATTTTAAAAAGACGCGATGGCTATCGAAAAGCATTTGCTAATTTTGAGGTTGATAAAGTAGCAAAGCTGACTTTTGAAGATGAAGCGCGTTTAGTTTTAGACGCTGCCATTATTCGCCATAAAGGTAAAATTGCCGCAACAGTCAATAATGCAAAGTGCTTTATCGCAATTCAACAGGAGTTTGGCAGTTTTTCTCGCTACCTTTGGTCATTCGTTGACAATAAAGTACAAGTTAATCGTATTAAAGAGACAGAGCTCTCCCCTGCTACATCAGCAATTTCTGATGCTTTAAGTAAAGATTTAAAGCTACGCGGCTTTAAATTTGTCGGTTCAACGATTATTTATGCATATTTACAAGCGGCAGGACTAGTGAATGACCATAGTAGTAATTGCTTTAGAAAGAAGGAAGTTATAGATAGCTATAAAAAGCTTGGACTTGCCTGGCAACAACGCTGATGAACACTATTTGAAAGGTTAACTGTTCGATTATTGCCGCTGTCATCAAACTTGAACATATATTTGCTATATAACATTGGCTGTTACAAACTTTGACAATTAATTGATCAATATCAGCTATGTTAAAGATAGTAATTAAAAATATAGCATGCCATAATATGTCAATATGGTTTGTGGTTAGTTTTAACTGACTGATCAATTTCAAGGTTAAATATTTGATTTACCCTTGAACTTTTGACATTCGACCATATCTAAAAAATATAATTAGCATACTTAGAGGAAATTTTATGCAATCAAATATTAGTTTAAATGCTAGTAGAAGTTCAGCGATTGAAATTAACAAGGTATTGAAAAATACTTATATGTTACTTTCGATGACTTTGGCGTTTAGTGCCGTAACTGCTGGTGTTTCTATGGCGATGGGCTTGTCTCATATGGCTGCCTTAGTGATGACCTTAGTTTCATTCGGTTTATTATTTGTTGTTAATAAGAATGCCGATAAAGCGAGTGGTATTTTTTGGATTTTTGCCTTCACTGGTTTAATGGGTGCCTCTTTAGGCCCAATGCTTAACCATTATGCGGCAATGCCTGGCGGTCCATCATTAATCATGCAAGCATTAGGTGGTACAGCGTTAATTTTCTTTGCACTTTCTGGCTACGCATTAACCAGTAAAAAAGACTTCTCATTTATGGGTGGCTTTTTAATGGTTGGTTTAATCGTTGCTGTAATTGCAATGGTAGCGAACATTTTCTTCCAAATTCCAGCGCTATCTTTAGCAATTAGTGCTGCAATTATCATGATTATGTCTGGTTTGATTTTGTTTGATACAAGCCGCATAATTCACGGTGGAGAAACAAACTACATTCGTGCAACCGTTTCTTTATACTTGAATATTTACAACATCTTCGTTCACTTACTAAGCTTGTTAGGTGTTTTCGGTGGTGATGATTAATTAACAGTTAAAAATCATTAAATGTGATTAGTAATTGTTTATACTCTACGTATAAAATATAAAGCCTCAATATTGAGGCTTTTTTATTACCTGTTTTCAAGTAAGGCAATTATGCAGAACACTTTAGCTTTGGTGGTAACTACTCCACCAAATAGTAACTTAACCACAAGCGCAATTAACCTTGTACATACGGCAGTTGAAAATAACATCAAAGTTATTGGGGTATTTTTTTATCAAGATGGCGTGTTAAATGCTGCTAAGCACTTATCAATACCTAGCGATGAGTTTCAAACCCTAGCGCGATGGCAACAACTGCGAAAAGACTTTGGTGTACCACTTTATTTATGTATTACAGCCGCAGAAAAACGAGGGTTGAGTGACGAATTAAGCCGCGATGATTGTTCCAATATTGATACGGCTTTTACGGTATCAGGTTTAGGTGAGTTAGTTGAGCTAACCAGTAACGCCGAGCGCGTGGTGCAATTATAATGACAGAGCTAACACAAACGACTAAATCCATTGCTATTGTTAATACACAAGCGCCCTTTTCAAGTGCTACCGGTAAAGAAGCACTTGATGCGGCATTAATATTTGGCTCATTTGAACAAGCTATATCATTATTTTTTATCGGTGATGGTGTATTTCAGGTGATCGGAAACCAAAATGCCAGCTCACTTGAAACGAAAGATTATTTAAAAACATTTTCAGCACTTACATTTTATGACATTGAAAATATTTATGTTTGCCAACAGTCATTAACCGAACGAAACTTACCAGCTAATTTTCATGTTGATAATATTCAAGTATTAACAACAGCAGAGTTCAGCCAACGCTTACATTCACATCAAGTGATTTACAGGTTTTAACATGGCAATGTTACATATAATTAGAAATTCAGGCTTTACCAGTAATACTTTATCGCAATGCTTAACTATGTGCTTGCCAGAAGATGCTATTTTATTGATGGACGACGGTTGTTATAATTTACAACATCCGTTACTACTCGAAGCACTAACAAAGCAAACAGCAATTGCGGTATACTACGTCAGCCTGCACGCAAGTGCCCGAGCACTTCACAATGAACACCCATCATTAACTGCAATTAACTTTGATGAAGTGCTTAAACTCATTTTTACGTTCGACAACTCAATTACTTGGTCATGACAATACTATATAACAACGCTGAATTAGCGACTGATAAACAAGGTTATTTACTCGATTTTACCCAATGGAATGAAGAGGTTGCCATTCTATTGGCTGAAACTGATGAGGTTGAGCTTTTACAAGCGCACTGGGAAGTGATCCGTTTTGTGAGAGAATTCTACTTAACGTACAACACATCTCCGGCTATTCGCGCGTTAACCAAAGCAATGAAAGCTGAGTTTGGCGAAGAAAAAGCCAGCAGCCGCTATTTATACCGCTTATTTAAAGAAGGCCCTGCAAAGCAAGCAACTAAATATGCCGGGCTACCTAAACCGGCGCGCTGTATTTAATAACATTACCGATCGATTATTATACAAACCACCTGAGTTTTTCGACTAAGCCCAGGTGTTATTATTTATACTTTTATATTGATATTTTGACCACTGTTACCCGTTGTTGGCAAGGTTGGAGTTGTAATTGCAGCAGTAGCAATGAGGTCTAACGCCATTTGCCCTTCCAGCTCAGTTTGAGACTTTGCTAAGTTAGCTGTTTTAACCGCGACCGACGTATCAGTGTGCTGCGTGATGGGATTATTTGCATTTATCTCTAATGACATTGTTCACCTCTCAATTGATTACCTAAACTACAAATCTATCTCGACCTGACACTATATCGACAGAAACCAAGTTAACTTAAGGGCGATCAAAAAATAAGCATAAAAAAAGCGCTTACCTCGTTGGTAAACGCTTTTAAAATTGGCCCAGTTTAAAAACTAGTCCTGTTTAATACCATGAAATTATAATGGTAGGGTTGGTACGTTGATATCAGCCATCGCTAACATAACACGCACAACCTGACAGCTGTAACCAAATTCATTGTCATACCATACGTAAAGTACAGCGCGATCGCCGTCTACAATAGTAGCTTGTGAATCAACAACACCAGCATATCGAGAGCCTACTAGATCAGTAGAAACAATTTCAGTTGACGCTGTGTAATCTACTTGGTTTTGAAGCTTAGAGTTTAAAGAAATATGACGTAAGTAATCATTTAAGGCTTCTTTGTCTGTTGCTTTTTTCAAGTTCAAGTTCATGATCGCCATTGAAACGTTTGGTGTAGGAACACGAATCGCGTTACCTGTTAATAAACCTTTCAATTCTGGTAGTGCTTTAGCTACCGCTTTAGCAGCACCTGTTGTACTGATAACCATGTTTAATGGTGCACTACGACCGCGACGAGGCGCAGGATGGTAGTTATCAATTAAGTTTTGATCATTGGTATAAGAATGCACTGTTTCAACGTGACCATTACGAATACCAAACTCGTCGTTAAGTGCTTTAAGTACTGGTGTAATAGCGTTTGTTGTACAACTTGCGGCAGAAACAATTTTATCTTCTGATAAAATCATGTCTTCGTTTACACCGTAAACGATGTTTTTGATGTCACCTTTAGCTGGTGCTGTAAGAAGCACTTTAGCAACACCTTTTGATTGTAGATGTTGGCCTAAACCATCTTCATCACTCCAAATACCTGTATTATCAACAACAAGTGCATTGTTTATACCGTATGCAGTGTAATCAATTTCTGAAGGTGATTTAGCGTAAATGATCTTAATAAAAGCACCATTGGCTTTAATAACGTTATTTTCTTTGTCAATCGTAATACTACCGTTAAAGGCACCATGTACTGAATCGCGACGAAGTAAGCTAGCGCGCTTTTCTAGGTCGTCTGCTTTACCTGGACGAATAACAATAGCACGTAAATTTAATTTAGCGTTTGGACCGGCACGTTCAATAAGTAAGCGTGCTAATAAACGACCAATACGACCAAAACCGTAAAGTACAACATCTTTAGATTCTTGTAGGTCAGTATCTTTGGCAATAGAGCTTAATTCTTTCTCTAAAAATTGTTCAATTGACAGGCCATTTGCTTCACCTTTAAATAAATAACGATAAGCTAACTTACCCACGTCAATGCGCGCAGGCGCCAATGACATGCTAGCTAATGCTTGCACAAATGGGAAACTTTCACGTAAGCGTAATTTATTTTCTTCGTGTAAAGCCACTGATTTATGTGCTTTAATAATGTCGATAGCAGAAGCATTAACTAGTGGGCGGCCATAAATAGAAATTTCAATTCCGTTATTTCTAAATAGTTGTCCGATGATCGGCTGCATGTTTTCAGCGAATGTTTGACGTTCTTGCCAACTAGTTTGATATTGTTCCTCAAGATGAGAAGTCATTGCGTAAACCTTTTATTTCAGTCAATTGAACGATGGGCTATTATTAATTTACATTAATTATAAGTAATAACTAAATGCGGCGCATATTGTAATCTAACACGAATTATTTCGCTACCAGTTACAGACGTTTTCCAGGGGATAATTAAGAAAAGTATGAAATTTTATAAAATTGCCAGTTTTTTACCTTTGTGCGCATTAATGGCTTGTGAAAAAGGTCCTAATTTTGCTGAATTGTGCGATCAAAACCCAGAAATTTGCCAAGAATTTCAAGAAGACACTTGGTGCAAGCGAGAGCGAATTGCAGTTGGTTTTGCCAATTTAGACCATAAAATAGAAGCAAGTGATGGCAATAAATTTCAACAACTTATTGCTTATGAAGGCTATGAAAAGTGTATGGCACATGCTTCAAAAATTGAGCACATTAAATTAAAGGTAAAAAAAACTAGGCGCATTAACAATGTTATGAAAGCGCAAGAACGGATCAAAGAAATATCGCTGGCAACTCAACACTCTGAACACCCTGACCTACTATATTTTCATTGGTCGCGTTATTTAAATGAGCAGGCTTTAAGTAAGTTTGTCGCTTTAGAAGGTAATGAATTACTTGAAAGGCCAAATAGACAAGTGAACTTAGCGAGTTATTACGCTAAACGTGATCCTAAAAAAACCTTAAATTTGCTTTATCATGCC
Source organism: Cognaticolwellia aestuarii (assembly GCF_002000025.1). Lineage (GTDB taxonomy): Bacteria > Pseudomonadota > Gammaproteobacteria > Enterobacterales > Alteromonadaceae > Cognaticolwellia > Cognaticolwellia aestuarii. Next base: position 42,724 of record NZ_MUZV01000019.1, on the reverse strand, counting down.
CTTGAGTTGTATGAAAGCGATGACACACTTGATACTGAAATATTTAAATCAATCGCCAGTATCTTTGCCGATAAAAAAGAGTATAAACAAGCTTACATTTGGTCAAAAATATTGCACTCATATAATCCAGAAGATACAACTATCAGCGAAAAAAGCCTCGACAGTTATGCAAAAGCTAGTGGTTTAGATCGTGAGTTTTTAGACAAAGTAGCCAGCTCTACATTAGACAAAATTATTGCTGGTCGTTTTACCTCACCCCATACTTAATTTTATCATTCGAGTGTCGGTCTGGATTTGAATTTGGCTTCAAAAACAACCAGCAAAATAAAAACGCCACCTAAGCATATTACTTTTTTAGGTGGCGAATATACTTAATAGCAAATTTATATCTCTTGTTACATCCACTCAATCAAACCTACCCTATCTTGAAATGAATACAACACTGCACTGATAACAGTAAAAATAACTACCAAATAAAGCCTGCACAATGAAAGTAGCACATTAAAAGTGCACAGATTGACGATATTTGTCATACCTACCAACAAAAAATGTAATAAAACAAGAAATACTATAATAACACCTACTAAAATCAATATATCACTTGTAATTTTCTTTAAATGATGTAATTTTACTACATAAATAATTTTAAGGTATCATTATGACAATTAAAGTAGGTATCAACGGCTTTGGTCGTATCGGAAGATTCGTTTTTAGAGAAGCATTTGCCAGAGCAGATGTTGAAATAGTCGCAATTAACGACTTAATTGACGTTGATTACATTGCCTATATGCTTAAGTATGACTCTACTCACGGTCGCTTTAATGGCACTGTTGACGTAGTGAACGGCCAATTAGTTGTCAATGGCAAAAATGTTCGTGTAACGGCAGAACGTGACCCTTTGAATCTAAAATGGGACGAAGTCGATGTAGACGTTGTTGTTGAGTCTACCGGCTTATTTTTAACTGACGATACCGCCCGTAAACATATCACAGCCGGTGCGAAAAAAGTGGTTCTTTCAGCGCCATCTAAAGATGATACCCCCATGTTTGTTATGGGCGTTAACCACGCTGAGTATAATGGTCAAGATATCGTTTCTAACGCTTCATGTACCACAAATTGTTTAGCGCCTATTGCAAAGGTGCTTAATGACAATTGGGGCATTAAAGATGGTTTAATGACAACTGTGCATGCGACAACAGCAACACAAAAAACTGTTGATAGCCCTTCTGCAAAAGACTGGCGTGGTGGTCGCGGTGCAGGACAAAATATTATTCCGTCTTCTACTGGGGCAGCCAAAGCAGTTGGTAAAGTTATTCCGGCACTAAATGGTAAATTAACCGGTATGGCATTCCGTGTTCCTACGCCTAATGTATCCGTGGTGGATTTGACGGTAAATCTCAATAAACCAGCAAGTTATCAAGAAATTTGTGCCGCAATGAAAGCTGCATCACAAGGCGAACTCAAAGGTATTTTAGGTTATACCGAAGATGCTGTTGTCTCAAACGACTTTATTGGCGAGCAATGTACCTCAGTTTTTGATGCAACAGCAGGTATCGCATTAACTGATACTTTCGTCAAAGTGGTTTCTTGGTACGATAATGAAATTGGCTATTCTAATAAAATATTAGATTTAGCAAGTTACGTTTCAAGACAGTAAACTTTATTTATCCAGAGTTCAGGTTATTTAAATTTTAAATGAAAAGCAGTGTTGTGAGAAAGTCAGAATTTATTCTGACTTTTTTTGTTTTTGTATTTGTTTACGGGGTATTTTGTGCGAGCTTGTGTAATTACTTCAATCAGCCAATGAGTGACTCACTATTTCAATAATATTTTATCAATACTTCCTGTGCTTAGCGTTACATAACTAGTTAGACTTCTCTGCTTAGCTAGCTATTTAAAAATAACTCAGCTTGTAGCAATGGGTTTTTAATCGTCAGTAGCGTCATTCAGGCAATAAAAAACCAGATAGTTATCTGGCTTTTATGATCTATTTACTCGATTGAATGTTACGCGTTAAACAAGTGGTAAGGTTTACGCTGTTTTGTCATTTACTTTACATGTGCTAGTGCTTGTTTAGCTAAGCGGGTAATTTCTTGCCAATTACGTTGTTTGATAATTTCATCAGAGACTAGCCAAGAGCCGCCACAACATGCCACATTAGGTAATGCTAAGTAATCTCTAACATTGTTTAAATTGATGCCACCCGTTGGACAAAATTTAATATCAGGAAATGGCCCACCAATTGATTGTAACGCTTTTACGCCGCCAGAAGCCTCAGCAGGGAAAAACTTCAAATGGTCATAGCCACAGTCAATGCCGGTCATTAATTCTGAAATTGAAGAAATACCAGGGATCAGGGCTAGCTCATTTTCCTTACCTGCTTGTAATAAATCGGTAGTTAAGCCTGGGCTGATTGCAAATTTAGCTCCCGCATCAGCTGAACGTTGTAATAACTCTCTATTGGTGACTGTACCAGCCCCAACAACAGCTTCGGGTAAATGCTTCGCGATTGTACTGATCACCTCTAAAGCCGCCGGTGTGCGCAAAGTCACTTCCAAAACTTTAACATCTGCTGCTAAGAGTGCTTCTGCAATAGGTAGTGCATCTTCAACATTTTTTATCACCAACACAGGAACTATTGGGCCCATGGCAAAGAGATCCGCTGGCTGCATTTGCCAATTATTTGATAACGTCATAATTCCTCTTAATTTTTAATCATGTTAATTTGAGCAACTCGGCATTTTTCATAGAAAAATATATGCCGTGTTGCTGAGTATACTTAAGTAGCACAAAGGTGGTTTTCATCAAATAGTGAGCATGCACCGGTTTCAGCTGAACTTAAATTACGACGCATAAAGCCAAACAATTCACGCCCCATACCTTGATGATGACCATTGACTTTAAAGGTAGCGCTTTCGCGTTGTAGGAGTTCAGCTTCATCAACTAGTAACGTTAACTGCCCTGTTTCACCATCGAGTAATATCATATCGCCGGTGTTAATTTTCGCGATCAAACCGCCGTCTAAAGCTTCAGGGCATAAATGAATTGCCGCAGGTACTTTACCTGACGCACCTGACATACGACCGTCAGTAACTAACGCGACTTTATAGCCTTTATCTTGTAATACGCCTAACGGCGGTGTCAGTTTATGTAGCTCAGGCATACCACGGGCTTTTGGCCCTTGAAAACGTACCACAGCAATAAAGTCTTTATCTAATTCACCTGCATTAAAAGCGATATCAAGTTCATGTTGATCCTCAAATACCACGGCTGGTGCTTTAATAACAAAACTACCGGCTTGCAGTGACGATGTTTTTAATACCGAAACGCCTAAGTTGCCTTTCATAACTTTTAAGCCACCATCGGCTTTAAAGGGTTTTTCAGCCGTTGCTATGACTTCTGGATCGCCTGATGATTTAGCTCCGTCAATCCATTTTAATTGGCCATTTTCAAGAATAGGCTGTTGGGTATATCGCGTTAAACCACGTCCGCAAATTGTTTCAACATCTTCATGAACAAGACCCGCTTCAATCAGCTCTTTAAAAAGTAGCGCCATGCCACCGGCTTGTTGGAAGTGGTTAATGTCGGCGTGACCATTTGGGTATATACGGGTTAGTAACGGCACCGCATCAGACAAGTCATTAAAATCTTGGAAGTTGATAATAATACCAGCGGCTTTCGCAAATGCGATGATGTGCATAGTTAAGTTTGTCGAACCACCTGTTGCTAATAAAGCAACAATCGCATTCACAATCGAGCGCTCATCAATCATTCGCCCTACTGGCATATAATTGCCTGATTGTTGGGTCAAACGTGTAACTTGTCGCGCTGCAGCTTTAGTTAATTCTTCACGTAACGGGGTGTTAGGAGCAACAAATGATGCCCCCGGTAAATGCAGCCCCATGACTTCTACAACCAATTGATTTGAGTTTGCTGTCCCAAAGAAAGTACAAGTACCTGCACTATGATATGAAGCAGATTCTGCTGCTAGTAACTCTTCTTTGCCCACTTCGCCTTGAGCGTATTGTTGGCGAACACGGGCTTTTTCTTTATTCGGAATTCCTGATGGCATTGGACCTGCAGGTACAAATACGGTTGGCAGATGGCCAAAGGTCATACTAGCGATCATCAAGCCTGGGACTATTTTATCGCATATGCCAAGCATCAAAGCGCCGTCGAACATATTGTGTGAAAGCGCTACCGCCGATGACATAGCAATAACATCACGACTCATTAAGCTCAAATCCATACCAGGCTGACCTTGGGTTACACCATCACACATGGCAGGTACACCACCAGCGAATTGTGCCACGCCACCCGTTTCTTTAATTGCAGCTTTGATAATCTCAGGATAGGTTTGATAAGGTTGATGTGCAGAAAGCATGTCATTATAGGCGGAAATGATAGCAACATCAGAGTGATTAACACCGCGTAATGTTGCTTTATCATCTTTACCACAGGCGGCGAAGCCATGAGCTAAGTTACCACACGATAAGCTTGCACGATGTACCGTTGTTGATTTTTCAGCCGCTATCTTTTCAAGATAAGCACGACGAGTTGCTGCACTTCTGTCAATGATACGCTGTGTGATTTGTACAATATTTTTGTTCATAACATTTTTATTCATTATTATTCCGCCCAATAAACTTGTGTATTAACGTCTGGCGTTTGTAGAAAAGCCCTAATTGGCATTTCTGTTGGTTCTTGTCCGGCGACCGCTGTAGCTAACACCTGCTTTTTGCTAAAGCCGGTAATATGTAAGAAAGTATGCTTGCTTTTTACTAAAGCAGCGAAACTAAAGCTAATGCGCTGATGCGGCGCAGTTTTCGGTGTAACCTTTAACAATGTAGGGCTATCTGGCGCTAAACATTGCGCTATTTCATCACTACACGGAAATAGCGAGGCGGTGTGGCCATCTTCACCCATTCCTAAAATAAGTACATCTAAAGGTAAAAGTTGCTGATCAGCGGCCAGGTTTAAATCCGCTAAAGTCTCATCAGTAAGAAGCGCACCTTGTTTTAAATGAAAGAATTTGCCTTTCACGGCTTCGTTTTGTAATAAATGTTCGTGTACTAGCTTAGTGTTACTGTCTGCTGAGTCAATATCAACCCAACGTTCATCGGCTAAGGTAATAGTAATGGCATGCCAAGCCAGTTTTTTCTTCGATAAGGCGTGAAAAAAGCCTTTTGGCGTAGAGCCACCAGAAACAGCTAAACTTGCTTTGCCGTTGCTTTTTAATGCCTTAGTAAGTAAGTCGGCAACTTTATCTGCCAGTGCGTTATCCAGAAGCTCGCGTTGTTTAAATTCATTAAATTTATACATTATTCCACCCACTGACGATCATCACGTGCAATTAAAGAAATCGATGAAACCGGTCCCCAAGAGCCTGCTGCGTAAGGTTTAGGTGCATCATGAGTTGCTTTCCAGGCGGCAATAATGCTATCAGCCCATTGCCAAGCGGCTTCAACCTCATCACGCCTTACAAATAATGACTGATTGCCATTAATAACTTCCAAGATCAAACGTTCATATGCATCAACAACCCGTTGGTTATCGTAAGCTTGTGAAAAACTTAAATCCAATTTGTTTTCATGAATTTGCATTTGTGAAGAAATACCCGGAATTTTATTCATCATTTCAAGCTCAACGCCTTCGTCAGGTTGCAAACGAATAGTCAATTTATTTGATGGTAAATCGGTATAGCTTTCGCTAAAGATATTATGTGCTTGTTGCTTAAAGTGCACGACAATTTCACTGTGCTTTTGCGGCATACGCTTACCCGTACGAAGGTAAAATGGCACACCAGCCCAGCGCCAATTATCAATTTCAGCTTTAATTGCCACGAAAGTTTCTGTCGAGCTGTTAGTTTTCGCCCCTTCTTCATTTAAATAGCCCGGCACAGCTACACCATTTAAATAACCATCAGCATACTGTCCTCTGACCGTTTTTTCTTTTACGTTTTGACGCGTAATAGGTTTAAGCGCTTTAATGACTTTTAACTTTTCATCACGAATACTATCAGCACTTAAATCAGCCGGTGGCTCCATGGCTAATAGCGATAACACTTGTAGCAAATGGTTTTGTACCATATCTCGCATTTGCCCTGCTTCGTCATAAAACCCCCAACGACCTTCGATGCCAACACTTTCTGCAACGGTGATTTGCACATGGTCAATACAGTTTCGGTCCCAGTTGTTGGTAAACAGTGTATTGGCAAAACGCAATACTAATAAATTTAATACGGTTTCTTTACCTAAATAATGATCTATTCGATAAATTTGTTGCTCTTTAAAATAGCGAGACACTTGATCATTAATCACTTTTGATGACTCTAAACAATGACCGATAGGCTTTTCCATCACGACTCTGTCGCTAGCGTGAATTAATTTTGCTGACTTTAAACCTTCACTGATATCGCCATAAATGGCCGGTGGTGTAGAAAAATAATAAACACGGGCGCTTTGGCTTTCGGCTAAGGTTTTTGCTAATTTGTCGTAAGATTTAATATCTTTAAAATCAAGCTGTTGATATACCAGTTTAGCTAAAAACTTTGTCACTGTACTGTTATCTAATGCTTCAGTGATAAATTCATTTAAACTCTGATCAACTTGTTGGCAAAATTCTTCAAGACTGAGTTCGTCTCGTGCAACAGCGATTATACGTGCATCGTCGTTTAGCAAACCTGCTAACTCTAATTGATATAAAGAAGGCAGAAGCTTACGGCGAGATAAATCTCCAAGTGCTCCAAAAATAACAATTTCGTTTGCTAACGGGCAATCTATGTTTTTCATCGCATCTGTTCTCAATTATTTTTTATATTAGTTTCATTGTAACTAAACTACATTTACAGTTAATCTAACGACTATATCATCAGTAGTAAAGTGATTTTATGTAATTTTACTACATTAAAGAGGTTTTCCTCACTATGTAGCCAAACCAACTCTATTAAACACTCTTATTTGATTAAGTATTTGCTAATTTTATCTCTTTAACCTTATATTAGGCATAATTATGAAATAAATTTACATAATTTCTGTTATTAAAGCAGAAAATAAATTACAGTTATAGAATATTTGGTCAGTATAGTACCAGTTAAGTAATCCGTTAAGGCTCAATCGCAATGAATATATTAGAAAAGATCGCCAACGAGTTAGATACTTTCAGTAAATCTGAGCGTAAGGTGGCTGAAGTTATATTATCATCGCCCAGTACTGTCATTCATGCCAGTATCGCTGCGTTGGCAAAACAAGCTAATATCAGTGAACCAACAGTAAATCGCTTTTGTCGACGTTTAGATACTAAAGGTTATCCAGATTTTAAGCTACATTTAGCGCAAAGCCTAGCCAATGGCACCCCTTATGTTAATCGTCATGTTGATGAAAATGATTCGGCGGAAGAATATACCTCAAAGATTTTCGAATCGACTATGGCCAATCTTGAACTTGCCCGTAAAAGTCTTGATACCTCAACAATCAATCGCTCCGTTGACCTACTAACACAAGCAAACAAAATTTCATTCTTTGGTTTAGGTGCTTCAGCGGTTGTTGCCCACGACGCACAAAATAAATTTTTTCGTTTCAATGTGCCTGTGGTTTATTTTGATGACATATTAATGCAACGTATGAGTGCTATAAATAGTCGTCAAGGTGATGTAGTTGTGGTTATTTCCCACACGGGAAGAACAAAGTCGTTGGTAGATGTTGCCAGCTTAGCTCGGGAAAATGATGCCACCGTTATAGGTATAACCACAGCGGGTACGCCATTAGCAAAAGAATGTAATATCGTATTATCAGTTGATGTTGCCGAAGATACGGATTTATATATGCCGATGGCATCACGAATTGCTCAGCTTACCTTAATCGATTGTTTGGCTACCGGTTTTACTTTACGCCGCGGCACAAAATTTAGAGATAATTTAAAGAAAGTTAAAGACAGTTTACGTAGTTCACGTTTTGAACGTAAAGATTAGTTACCTGCTATTGATAGCTTATCCATAGTGGTTTTAAAGTAAAACATTGCATAAATTTAAGGATTATCATGCCTAGAAGAACCAAAATTGTCGCAACCTTAGGTCCGGCAACTGACGAAAGAGCTGTACTCAAACAAGTACTTGCTGCAGGTGTAAATGTTGTTAGATTAAACTTCTCTCACGGCATTCCACAAGATCATATCGACCGTGCAAATACCGTGCGTGAATTAGCGAAAGAGCTTGGTATTTATGTTGGTATTTTAGGTGATTTACAAGGCCCTAAAATTCGAGTTTCAACCTTTAAAGATGGCCCAATAAAACTAGCTATTGGTGATAAGTTTGAATTAGACGCCACCTTAGCTAAAGGCGAAGGTAACCAAGAAAAAGTCGGTATTGATTACAAAAAACTGCCACAAGATGTAACACCAGGCGATATTTTATTGCTCGACGATGGTCGTGTTCAGTTACGTGTACTAGAAACTAAAGGTCAGTCTGTTTTTACTGAAGTCACTGTTGGTGGCCCTTTATCGAATAATAAAGGCATTAACCGCCAAGGTGGTGGCCTTACAGCCCCGGCTTTAACTGACAAAGATAAAGAAGATATTAAACTAGCCGCAAAAATCAATGTTGATTTTCTTGCTGTTTCATTTCCTCGTGATGCTGCCGACATGCGTGAAGCGCGTTTGTTAGCACAAGAAGCCGGTTGCGATGCTCGTTTAGTTTCAAAAATTGAACGTGCAGAAGCCGTTAATGATGACAAGATTTTGGATGGTATTATTTTAGCTTCTGATGTCGTTATGGTTGCCCGTGGTGATTTAGGTGTTGAAATTGGTGATGCAGCCCTCGTAGGAAAGCAAAAACATATTATTGCCCGTAGCCGCCAGTTAAACCGTGTAGTTATTACAGCGACACAAATGATGGAAACTATGATTGAACAGCCTATGCCAACACGTGCTGAAGTCATGGATGTTGCTAATGCCGTTCTTGATGGCACTGATGCTGTCATGCTTTCAGCTGAGACAGCAGCCGGTAAATACCCTGTTGAAACAGTTAAGGCGATGGCCGCTGTATGTATTGGCGCTGAACAAGAAAATTCAATTACCACCTCTAAGCATCGTGTTGAAATGATTTTTGCTGAAGTTTCTGAAACTATTGCTATGTCGGCGATGTATGCGGCGAATCACTTAGATGGTGTTAAAGCTATTATTGCCTTAACTGAATCAGGTCAGACGAGTAAGATCATGTCACGTATTTCATCTGGCTTACCTATTTACTCTTTATCACGCCATAGTAAAACGCTAACAAAAACGGCGATTTATCGAGGTGTTTATCCAGTATCTTATGATTCAACCCGTTGTGATAATGATGATAAGTTAGCCCAAGACGTGTTAGCGCTTGTAGCTAAAGGCTCTGAATTGAAAGTGGGCGATAAAGTGATTTTAACCCATGGTGACTTAATGGAAACGGTTGGCGCAACCAATACTTTGAAGATATTAACATTAGCGAAAAAGCATTTCGCTTAATCGGCTAATACCAAGCCGTTCTATACCGAGTAAGGTAAGTAAAAAGGTAGCATTTATGCTACCTTTTTAATTTTTCGTTTTTCATTTTTCGTTTTTCAACGTTAGTACTTCAGCAGTAACACTATACAGCAGACACTTTACTACTGACTAAGTCAGTCATTAGCAATCAAGTACTTTAAATCACCTACAAGCTTATTAATTTTTTTATTAATACGTTTACGTTGCTTGTCTGTTGCTGAGGTGGCCATGTAAACAAAAATGCGGGCAAATACCTGATTATTATTTTTAGTAATAGCATTTAAATTATCATCTCGTAAACTGCGACCATTTACGAACAAGCGATAGAATTCAAACTTGAATTGGTGCTCTGGTAGCTCCGCATTTAGCAGTTCAGCAAATTGATTAGTCCAATGTTGGCGATAGTTCATTCTAGGTTCGAACGAACGCTGATAAGATTGACTTAGCAAATTAACTTGTTGTTTTTGTTTTGTGCTTAACCTACCAAACCAGGCTTTAAGTTGATCTGTTTGCTGCTCAGCTCGTACTTCGAACCATTGTTGTTGAGTCAGTATTTCATTATCGTCGATTTGCTCTTGCTGGGCGGCTTTTAATGCCAAAAGTAATTGTTGTTTTTGTTTAGCTGATAAACTAAAAGCTAAAGGTTGTAGTTTAGGTTCAACAGCCATTAAAATATTTTGCCAATGTTCAAGTAATTGAGTTAAGTTTTCTGTAACTTGCTGATCACCTAGATCATTATTGATCGAAAATTGTAGTGCCTTTAGCTGTTTAACATAAAGAGGTAGTTGTGTTGTACGATGCCAGTCGTGTAACGCTTCGAAAGACCTATCAAAAGCTTGCTGTTGTGATTCAGTCAAGGTGACATAGTCATCAAGATACCAATTCGCCCACCAATCTAAATGATTATAAATAAAACGAAAACCACAACCAGAGACAAAAATTGCCAATATACATGCCAATAAATGAGTTCTGAAATTATTCATCAAAGTCCTATATGGTAAATTTTACCCACTTTATGTCGCTTAATTATATAAAATGATAAATCGGTTATTGACTTACATTAAGATAAGCGCGCTTTAAAAGAAAACTATTTTTACTTTTGCTCAACAATTGTTAGTTTAGATAAACTTGTTAAATTTTAGTTATCGGTTCAGTCATCAGCAGGAAGTTATGCAAAAAAATATTCAAACTGTTAAGAAAATTGCCATTTTAACCAGTGGTGGTGATGCACCAGGCATGAACGCGGCCATTCGAGCTATTGTTATTGCTGCGCAGCATTATCACTTAGAGGTTGTAGGATTTTATGCCGGTTATAATGGTTTAATTGACGATGTTTCAACACCATTAGGGCTTACTGATGTTAGTCATATTATTCACCGAGGTGGCACAATATTAAAAAGTGCCCGCTGCCCTGCCATGGAAACAACTTTAGGTATAGAGCAGGCGACTAGTACCTTACTAAAAGCACAAGTAGATGCCTTAATTGTTATTGGTGGCGATGGATCATTTGCGGGGCTTATGGCACTGCAAAAACAGTGGTCTGGGCAAGTCATTGGCATCCCCGGTACAATAGATAACGATATCGATGGTACTGATTTCACGATTGGCTTTTCTACGGCTATTAACACAGCAATTGAGGCAATTGATAAAATACGTGACACGGCAGAAGCTTTCGAGCGAATTTTTATTATTGAGTTAATGGGCCGACACAGCGGCCATATCGCCTTCAATGTTGGTATTGCTTGTGCTGCTGAGCAAATCATTTCATTCGAAAACTTTGTATCTAACAGAAATACTAACCATCATGAAGCTGATAAATTAAAAACGCTTGCGAAAGAAATTAAGCAAGCACAAGCTAATCGTCATGCGAGTTATATCATCGTACTTGCTGAAAATTTATGGCGTGGTGGCGCTTCTGCACTAGCTCAACAATTACAGACTATCGCTGAAATAGACTGTACGCCATGTATTCTTGGCCACATACAGCGTGGTGGCTCTCCAGTCGCTAAGGATAGGATTTTAGCAACCAAGATGGGGGTTGCTGCTGTGCAGGCCATCATTTCAGGGCAATCCAATATTATGATCGCTGAGCAAAGCAATAACATTGTCCATGTAGCTTTATCTACCGCCATTATGCATCAGCAAGGTGTCAGTGAGAGTTTAGTGCAAGCACAAGATAATATTTTAGCCTTAACAGCACAGCATTTATCTTAACAAGTTTTAAAAAAATGATTGATAACGCCAGCTCTAACCGAGAAAAAACTTACTTAACAACGCTAAGCTCAGCACATCAAATTGTTGCTAAATTTGCCTGTTGCTGAGTAAAAAACTGGCTAAGAAAGTCGATTAATAATCTCAACCTTTTTGAGTTAGCAGCACCAGGTGGAAAAACACCATAAACATCAATTGCTTTTAATTGATAATCGGTTAGTACAGATTGTAAACGCCCTGCTTTTATTTTCTCAACAGCATCATACAGTGGAATGCGCCCTAAACCCTGCCCACCCACAACAAAAGCGGTACGTGCTGCGGCATTATTAGTGGCAATAGAGCCCTTAACATCAACAGTATAAGTTCGTCCTGCCTTTTCTAAGCTGATCTTATTACTGGTTAATTTATAAATAACCCAGGTGTGATGTTTTAATTCTTCAGGTGTGATCGGTTTACCATAGCGTTCGAAATATTCTGGTGAGCCACATAAACAGGTTTCTAATACTGCAAGTTTGCGCGCTTGTAGGCCAGAATCAATTAAAGGAGCACCACGAATCGCTAGGTCAATACCCTCTTTGACAATATTTACCACTTCATCGGTCAACATAAGATCGAGTTCAATTTTCGGGTAAATTTTACGAAATTTATCTAAGGCTGGTACTATGGTATGAAGGCCAACACTGACGGGGCAAGTAATTTTCAATAAGCCTTCCGGTTCATGCTTAACATTCTCTATTTGTTGATTAGCCGCACTGGCTTGCTGCGCAATAATACGGCAGCGTCGATAATAGTCCTTTCCAGCTTGTGTTAGTGCTATAGAACGCGTCGAGCGATTTAGTAGTATAACTCCGTGTTGCTGCTCCAATTTTTTTATGTGATAACTTACAACCGCTCTTGAAAGCCCAATATGCTTGGCCGCTGCACTAAAGCTGCCTTGTTCAACAACATGTGAAAAAACCACCATACTTTTTAATTGCTCAAAGGAAATATCCACCTGATCACCTTGGTATATTGACGCTCAACAATAATTGTATCAATTATTTGAACAAAGATATCAATTTTATCTGCATTGTATTAACAATGACTAAGCATATACTTGATGTCATAGGCACAAAGTAAGAATATATATTTTCATCAATGGAAGCATTCACTTAGGATTATTAAAATGACGACAACAAATGTAAATCAAGCAGCAAACAATAAACAAGTTTTGATGGTATTAACTTCACATGATCAATTAGGCGATACTGGCGAAAAAACGGGCTTTTGGCTTGAAGAGTTCGCCGCTCCTTATTATCAGTTAATTGACGCAGGCTTTACCGTAACGTTAGCTTCTCCTTTAGGTGGACAACCGCCTTTAGATCCAAAAAGTGCTGAAGCAGATTTTCAAACTGATGCTACACGACGCTTCGAGCAAGATACGGCAAGTCAGAAAATATTGGCAACAACCACTGAGTTATCGTTAATTAATGCCAGTGAGTATGCTGCAGTATTTTACCCTGGTGGTCACGGACCGCTATGGGATCTAACCAATAACCCTAAATCAATTGATTTGATCGCTAGCTTTATTGAACAAAACAAACCTGTTGCAGTGGTCTGTCATGCCACAGCTGTGCTATTAAACGTCAAAGATAAGGCTGGGAATGCCTTAGTTAAAGGTAAAAAAATTGCTGGATTCACTAACAGCGAAGAAGCAGCTGTGCAATTAACGAATATTGTGCCTTTTTTATTAGAAGATGAGCTGATCAAACAAGGAGCCGATTATCAAAAATCTGACGATTGGTCATCATTTGTCGTTGAAGATGGCAATATTATCAGTGGTCAAAATCCAGCTAGTTCAAGTGAAGCCGCTAGCCGACTCATCAAACGTTTACGCTAAAATATTAGTACATAATGCGCTAAAACTTTCGGTTAGCGCATTAAATAGCTCATTAGGGTGATAATTCTCCCCCACTAAAGATAAGCAAAATTCAAGTTTGGAATAAAATGACATTACCCTCAAAAAACAAGGCCGACAATAGCGTAGCTTTGCAGCAAAATTGGCAAGTAAACCGTCAAATTACCTTAGCTTCACGACCCGTTGGTGCGCCAAGCATGGAAAATTTTAACCTGACGGAAACACAAATACCGACCCCCAACCAAGGAGAAGTGTTACTACGAACGATTTACCTTTCATTAGATCCATACATGCGTGGCCGTATGAACGACGCTAAGTCGTATGCTGAGCCAGTCGCTATTGATGAGGTTATGGTCGGTGGTGCAGTATGCCGTGTTGAAAAATCACTAAACGATAAATTTAAAGTCGGTGATTTAGTGGTTGCTTATACCGGCTGGCAAGACTATGCAGTGACCAACGGGGAAGAATTATTAGCGTTACCCAAAACGTTAACAACCCCCTCTTATGCTCTTGGAGTGCTTGGAATGCCGGGTTTAACGGCTTATATGGGATTACTCGACATAGCACAACCAAAAGCCGGTGAAACGGTCGTCGTGGCTGCGGCAAGTGGCGCTGTCGGCAGTTTAGTTGGGCAAATTGCTAAGTTACGAGGTTGTCGTGTTATTGGCATTGCCGGTACTGAAGATAAATGTCGTTATGTGATCGATACCTTAGGCTTTGATGCTTGTATTAACCATAAACATCCAGATTTAACACCACAACTTGCTGAACAATGTCCCAATGGTATTGATGTTTATTTTGAAAATGTTGGCGGCGCGGTATTTGACGTTGTCATGCCATTACTTAACCCTTGTGCTCGTGTGCCCTTATGTGGTTTGATTTCACAATACAATGCCACGGCTTTACCTGATGGCCCAGATAGACTGGCACAACTTATGGGGCTGCTTCTTGTTAAACGTATTAAAATGCAAGGTTTTATCGTTTTTGACGACTATGGCCACCGTTACAATGAATTTAGTCAAGCGATGGGACAATGGCTTGTTGAAGGAAAAATTCATTACCGTGAAGATAAAGTCATCGGGTTAGCACAAGCTGCTAAAGCATTTATGGGTTTATTAGAAGGTGAAAATTTTGGTAAATTGGTGGTTGAAGTGGGTCCACTGACTTTAGCAAACTAGTTTAACTTATCTTTCTAGGTAAGCAGTCTTATCAGTTGTTTGTTTGAAACCGTTTAAAGCAAAAGAGGTAAATAAAGTAATATTTACCTCTTTATCATGTTTATTTCATGAGATTTAATATCATAGTAATACCTGCGTGTTGTGATCAGCAGACGATATTATTTAATGACCCAGCTGCAACGTATAGCTCAAGTTCAAACTCAAGTATGAAAACATGAAACAATCACACACTAAGCAAGCCAATAAAGAAGCCAGTTAAAGCGTGTTAAAACGGTCTAACCAAGCACTAAAAGTATCAGCAACTTGAGTAACCGTACCTAAGTTATGATTAAAAAAATACACTGGAAGGTCTTTTTTCTGGCTTTGACAATCACTGAGTTTAAAACAAAACATATTACCTTTACAATCTGAGGCAAACAAAATATGGCCTTTGGGCATCCCTGTCATTTCATAAAGTTTAGATAATGAATAAACATCTTCAAGGCTCAAAAAGTCTTGAACTTCGCTGATATCAACACCCAAGTCACATATTTTAGTGAGCACGTTTGGTGAATGAACTAAACCATAATGTAATAATAAATATTTATAAGATTCTGGTAATGTTGCTGTTAATTTTGATTCAAGTGTTAAAATATCGGCAGACGCTATTGGGCTCATCACTTGTTTACTTGCCCAGTTTTTTACAAAGAGATCAATACTGTTCATTCAAAAAACTCCAGGCGATAACTTCAAGGTAGACAAAACCACCCTGGTAAATTTATTGATAGGGTAATCTTTTTAAGCCACTACTGCCTTTTTGACTTTTTCTTTATAACTGCGGCTAACTTTCAATTCTTTACCATTTGACATGACAAGGTAATATTCGCCATTGAGTTGACTACAAAACTTGTCAATGTAACTTTTGTTGACGATAGTTGAACGATGGCTACGTAAAAAGCGTCGAGGATCTAAAATTTCTTCTAACTGCTTCATGGTTTTTCGCAGGATATGCGTATTATCG
Source organism: Cognaticolwellia aestuarii (assembly GCF_002000025.1). GTDB lineage: Bacteria > Pseudomonadota > Gammaproteobacteria > Enterobacterales > Alteromonadaceae > Cognaticolwellia > Cognaticolwellia aestuarii. The sequence goes on along the minus strand of NZ_MUZV01000019.1, from coordinate 26,928 downwards.
TGGGTGTGCACACACATGTAATCACCCGCAGCGTCAATCCATAAAATATCTTTAACTGGCACTCTACTAACTTCACCAGCATCTTTTATCGCTAACACATCAGAATAACTTGAGAGACTAACGGGTTCATTATTCTCTAATTCCTGCAAAATTTTATCGCAGTCATTACCAGTAACATCACTGACTAAGCGTATCAGTTTAGATTTATGTATCGCATTGACTTCACTGTTGATGCTTAAGCGAATTTTATCTAAGGTTTGTGCTAGGCGTTGCTCGTCGGCAGGTTTAAGCAAATAGTCTTGTGCATGTACTTCAAACGCTTGCATAGCATATTGGTCGAAAGCAGTAACAAATACCACCATAGGTAACGACAATCCTTGCTCGATAATGGCCTCAACGACTTCAAAACCGTTTAGACCTGGCATTTGTATATCAAGAAACATCAAATCAGGTTGATAAGCCCTAACGGCTTCAACCGCTTCTCGGCCATTAGTGCACTGCGCAATAATGTCGATATCTTTATGATCTTCCAAACGAACCGCAAGGCCTTTTCTTGCCAGGGGTTCATCATCAACAATAATGGTAGAGAGCTGCTTGCTCATACTTGATGGCCAACTTCATAGGGAATTCGTATACTGATTTTAACACCAGTTGGTATATTGTTGGCAACCACTAAAGAAAAATCATTCTGATATAATGCTTGTAGCCGCTCACGGGTATTAACTAAACCGACACCATTCTCACGAAATAAGTTACCATTTTTAATTTCTGCGCCAGGGCCATTATCTGATAATTCAATCAGTAAATCATTGGCAAAACGATAAACAGAAACCTTTATTTCTCCGCCTTGTTCTTGAACGGCTACAGCATGCTTAATGGCATTTTCTGCCAACGGCTGCAATATCATGCTTGGCACTAATGCCAATTTACAATCGCCAGCAATATCAAAATTGACTTGAAGACGCTCTTCAAAGCGAACTTGTTCAATATCTAAATAAAGTCGTAATGCCTGTAGCTCACTATTTAGAGATACACGTTTCATTGGATCTTTATCTAAAGAGTAACGTAAAAATTCGCTTAGTTTAGTTACCATAGCGTTCGCAGTTTTATTCTCTTTAACCAAAATCAAAGTAGAAATAGCATTTAAGGTATTAAATAAAAAGTGTGGATTAAGCTGATAGCGCAACATTTTTAGCTGCGCCTGATGAGCAACGGTATTGGCACGCAACACGTTTTGTTTTTCTTTTTGCAGCATTTGGTAATACTTAGTACCAAAATACAAGCCACTCCAACTTAAAATGATGAAAAATGATAGCAAACTATTTTTTGTATAGTACAACCAGAAATCAGGCCGGTAGCCATGTTTATAAATTTCCCAGTAATTAATATTTTTTACTACTTGCCACAATACGCCCGTGAAATATGAAGTTAAAATAACAACAAGTGCAATTTTTAACGGGGTAAAATTCCAAATTCGACGGTAAATATATCTTAATGGTGCGGTAAACAACCAACCGGCATAGGCATTTAATAAAATGATGACCAGAAAAATATCACGTAAATCGTGCAGCAAAGAACCTAAGTAATGGACTAAGGCAAAACCACACCAGCCAGCGGTATGCACCAACCAAAATAAGCGATTTCTGTTTTCAACAAACTCTTTCCAATTCACACAATATAACCGTTTAATAACCTTAGGTTAATTATGCGCTAAGCACGCTATTCTAGCACTACCACTAATCGTAGGATCTAGACACCTTATCTCATTTCGAGTACGAGATTATGTAACTCAGGGTAGCGCTGAGCAAGTAGTTGCAGCTGTTCAAGTGCCAAGTTTTTGTAATCTAGTTGCTTTCTGGCTTGATATTCAACAAAATACCACAAGCAATTGATTAAAATAGATATTTCATAGTAACGCGTAACCAAGTCTATAGATAAATACACAGAATCTATCGCGTTAACGCTGGAATTTTCTACAGTTTCACTGCAATTATTTTGCTTTTTAAACCGACCTAGACAGCGTAAATAATCTTGACAAATTTTCCGAATTTTATTCGCTTCAATACCGTTAACAGCCATCATCATGGCTAGGTCATATTCAGCAGGTGCGATACAAGCACACTCAAAATCTACTAAGAAACAATCATCATTATTTAGCGATAACAGGCCATTGTTAGCAATCAACACATTACTAAAATTCGCATCTCCATGACAAAATACTTGTGTAATATCAGTTGATTGCTCATCAAGAATATGCCGCAAGTTTTGCTGTAAGTGTTCAGATAACTGTGTCATTTGCTGATTTTGCAAATGGCTAAGATTAAGCTGCTGTATTAAAGCATTGATAACAGCAAAAATATTAAGCACTGGTAAAGTCGATAACGCGACTTGTTGCCCTTTCATTGGCTTAAGTCGCTCAGCTTCTGCTGCATTGTTTTTTTCGCTAGCGATAAACTGACTTACTTGCACATGCCCTATATCAATTTGATGACATTGCATTAACAAATTGAGTGTCTGTGTTATCTTTTTATTTTTTGCTAAGTCTACTTGTTGCAGTCCTTGAGCGGCTATAAATTCGGTTATTAGCCAATGTTTACCTGCGTAAAGCACTTTCGGTGATATGCCATAGCCTGAAGCTAATTCACTGGCAGTCACTTCAGCATAGTTATCTGCAATATACTTGGCAAAATAACGCTGTTTTGCGGTATCAACTTCAAAACAAGTTTGGCTTAAACCCGCTTCAATCACTCGAATATTGCTCACGGTTAGTGAATTAAAACAAGGCAACTGGCATAGCGCTATTGCCAGCTCTTTATGTTTGTTGCCTAATGACATTATTCTTGCATGATCTAGGCTCAAAAATGCTCCTTTAAACGTTGATTAAATATTACAGTAATAGCGCTTTATCCGGTTACGGACTGATGACGATAAAGCTCAGTAGTATTCTGATTTAATTGTTCTTTATATTTTTTACGCCATTGCCAATAACCATAACTGGCTAAAACAACATAAGCAGCAAACAGTGCCGCGGTAGGAATCAATGACTTTTCGATATAAAGATAAATTGAAACAAAATCTATGACAATAAAATATAACCAATTTTCTAGTACTTTTTGGGTCACTAAATAAGTAGCAAATACCGCAAAAACCGTTGTTGCACTATCAAGATAAGGAAAATGTGTTGGTGTATAGGTTGCCATTAACCAACCAAGCATTATCGACAATAAAGTTAGTACCAGAATTGCTATACTATGACGTTGCAGCGACCATTGACTATAAAGGAGTACTTTAGCGGCTGTACTTTTACTCTGGGTGTTTTTCTGCCAGCAAAACCAACCATAAACGGCCATCAATAGATAATACAATTGCAGTGCGCTATCCATCCATAAATAGACGTCATAAAAAATTACTGTGTACAAGACTGTACTCAATATAGCGGCAGGCCAACACCAGATATTACCTTTTGCGGCTAACAGAACGTACAACAAAGATGCGGCAACAGCAATCAACTCTAATGCGGGTAACGTAGTAAAATAAGTCATTATTTCACTGGCTGCACTGGCGAAATTAGCCATTATGATTCGGCTTCAACAACTGAGCGATCACCGCCAATAAATTTACAAACAAATACCGCCGCATTTAAGGTTTGATGTACGTGTTTAATTTCAGCCATGACATGACTAGTCGCTAAGTCATAATCGCCAAAAACTTGTGTACTCATCCCATTAGTGACCACATCTAAGCCTTCAACTAATCGTAAGCGTTTAATAAACGACCAAATTTCAGTTTTAAACTTTTCTTCAGCTAATGGATACAAACTAATTTCAATAGAGATTTTCATATGGCTATTTATTTCCAATGATTTGGTTAAATTAACAAGCCTTGTTGAGTATTTACTGTCAACAAGGCCGTATTTCATCTAATTTGTAGGCAAATTAGAAATTATAATCGACCGTTAGTCCTACTTGTCTCGGTGCTCCGTAGCGAACATACTTCTTGGCTTGCCAGTCTAGATCGGGTTCATTACCAAAGAAAAAGCCACGGGTAGCCACTTTTTCATCTGTTAGGTTTCTCGCCCAAAGTGAAACTGACCAATCAGCAAACTCATAGCCTACTTTCGCGTTCAACAAGTTTGAGCTTGTTGATTTTTCGCTATGGCTATCAGAAAAATAAAAATCGTCCTTACCTGACCACTGAAAATTGGCCATCAAACCGTCATCATTGCGATATGTTGCCCCTAAGCTAAAAGTATAGTTTGGCGCATGTGCCAATTCACGGCCTGAAATATCAATAGAACTTCCGTATTTATCCATATAAGCATAATTGTCATAACTGGCGTTTAAATAACCCACCGTTGAGTCAATGGTTAAATTATTAGTGACTTGATAGTTCAATTCAAGCTCTAAACCATAACTGTTTGAACTAGTAGCATTTGCAGTATAGATAGTAAATTGCTGTGGCTTATCAGGGTTTTGTTGAGACGCGTTAACTTGTTGATCTTTACGGTCCATATAAAATAACGCTAAGCGAGTGTTTAATGTATTATCTAATAAGCTCGACTGCAATCCCAACTCGTAGTTGATCAATGTTTCAGTATCAAATTCTTTATATTGGCGTAACGGTTCAGGCAATCCCATATTAAATCCGCCCGCTTTATAACCTTTCGCTAAACGAACGTAGGCAGAATGCTGACTGTTGATGGCTTTACTTAATGCAATATGTCCGCCCCACATGGTTTCCGACGGATCAAATTCATCACCAATACTGTCGGTATATTCTACTGAGCGCCTTTCTACACGTAGACCAAAAGAAACTTGGTGACCATAGGCTAAAACACTGTCTAATTGGGTAAAAATGGCGTAGTTGTTAGCCGTGTACTCAGATGTTAACACTTCATCAGGCCAACCATTATATGATGAGTCTAAATCATTGCTCTCATCGAGCTCACTAAGATAGCTACCTACTAACCATGCGGTTGTATTATCAAAGATACGAGATGATTCGTTAGAAATTAATCGAAACTCTTGTGACCAAACATCCCTTTCAGCTTTTTTATCCCATAAATAGTTGTAATCACAAGGTACAATAGCATCATCGTCAGCACATGATTTACTGGCCCAGTATTCATCATTTGCCCAGTCACCGTCATAGGCATGTTGATGGTTAGTTGTGGTATAGCTACCAATGGCTTCAAAAGTCGCAAACGCAAAACCTTGATAGCTAAATTTTAATGCCGTACCGTGTGATTTTTGCGTATCTTTACCTGGATCATCAGTTAAGGTGTCAAAACCATTATTATCTAATGTCCAAGCATCAAAGCCATTATCGTTATCGGCAAAAAGGTAAGTTAAGTCGATTGTTAAATCGTCATTTGCCAGGTAACGCAGTTTAAATTTACCTGAAAACTCGTCAATAGCATTGGTATCATCTTGACCGAGGTAGATATTATCACGGTAGCCATTTTGTTGATGTTGCTCTAGCGATACACGATAGCTGAGAGCATCACTAATAGCCCCTGAGCTATAACCGGCAAGGGTAAATAAATCGTCATTTCCAACCGTCGCCTTAAAGCCATGCTCGGGTGTTTGGCTTGGATCGTTTGATTTGATATACACTAATCCTGCGAGTGCATTAGCACCAAAACGCGCGCCTTGTGGACCTCTCAACACTTCAACTTGTTGAACATCATACATAGAAGCCGCCATGCCTAAACCTGAAAGGTTTATATCATCAACAATAAAGCCCACTGAAGCATTTGGAGCACCACGATATTCTGAACGCTCACCAACTCCCCTTATTTGCAGGTATTTAGGCCGTGAAGTACCACCAGAGAAATTTAAGTTTGCGACACCTGTAATTAACTCTTCAAAGTGCTGAATGGCTTGATCATTAATTTGTTGTTGATCAATAACAGCAACGCTCGTGGGTACTTGCGCTAGCGATTGTTTTTTGAAGCTCGAGGTGACAGTGATATGTTCAATATCATCAGATGTATTAGCCTGAGATAAATTTGGCAAAGAGCATAAAGCAGTGGTTATGGCAATTGATAAGGCAGATTTACAAATATTCATTATGATCTCATAGATTCGATTAAGAAGTCGTTATGGGATCCGGCATGTGGGAAGTTAGAGAGCTGTTCGTTAACAAACTGTATCATCATAGCTGTCGCACAAGCTAACAGTAAAATGTAATGATACAGAATGGAAGGCGATTAGCGTAACCATTCCTACGCCGGTACTATCCGGTTCAGGTTCTAAGGGTTCGCTTCGCATCTCAGCCATCAAAATCATTAACGATTTCAAGGCACCCCTTGGTTCGGTGTGCATACTAACAATATTTATTTAAATGTACAGTGGAAAAGCTTAATTTTACGGTATAAGTTAGATTGGATTATCTTGACTTAATTACTTTAGCATTAAATCACCGTGTTACATGCAAGTTTACTTCGGTGCTAGCATACGCCCTAATGGTTGTCCGCCAACTAAATGCATATGGATATGATAAATTTCTTGGCCGCCATGCTCTCTACAGTTCATGATCAAACGATAACCATCTTCAGCTATTCCCTCTTCTTTTGCCAATTTCTTTGCGACGGTAAACATCCGGCCAATCGTTAATTCGTCTTCTGTCTCGATATCATTAACCGTTGGTATAAGTTTGTTGGGTACAATTAAAATGTGGCTCTTCGCTTGCGGGGTGATATCACGAAATGCAGTAACAAGCTCATCTTGAAAAAGTAACGGTGCTGGAATTTCTTGGCGAATAATTTTGGAAAATATGGTTTCTTCTGGCGCGTGATTATCTGCCATTTTTTTTGCCTTATATTTTGATTGTATTTAATTGATAGTTTAACGATTGTTAAGCGAATGACAATGTAAAATGTCACTCGCTTAAACTCTGTGCGTTATCGAAAGCTAGCCATAAGTTAAGTTAACTGTCGAACTAACTTTTCTTTACCGCGCGACGTAAGCCTTTTCATATCTTCAACCAATAAATAATTCACTGGGACAAGTATTAAAGTGATAAACGTAGCGAATATAATGCCAAAACCAAGTGAAACCGCCATAGGTATTAAAAACTGTGCTTGTGTTGCCTTCTCAAATAATAAAGGCATTAAACCAATAAAAGTTGTTAATGAGGTCAACATAACAGGTCGAAACCGTGATTGCGCAGCCATTAATACCGCATCATGGGCTTTCTCACCTAAACGTACTTTGGCATTAATAAAATCAACCAAAACTAAACTATCATTAACCACCACTCCTATTAAAGCCATCAAGCCTAATAAGCTCATAATGGTTAAATCCATCCCCATGATCCAGTGACCAACAATTGCGCCAATAGCACCAAAAGGGATCACTGACATCACAATTAACGGTTGAATATAAGATTTAAACGGTATCGCCAATAAACAATAAATAATAAAAAATACAAACACTAATCCCCAAGCAAGGCTGCTAAATGAGTCTGCTTGTTCTCGAGCCTCACCTTCAAGGCTATAAGTTACTCCCGGATATTTACTCATCAATTCAGTTAAAAATTGATTAAGATCGGCGTTTAATATCGTCATATTTGTAGTGTTTTTATCAATATCAGCCGTGACATTAACCGTGCGATATCGATCAATACGTTTAATAGCTGATGCACTTTTACCCGGTTTTAATGTCGCTACATGTGACAGCGGCACTTTGCCACCTGTAGGTGTATTAATTAACATATCATTGAGCTTTGAAATCGACTGCCGCTCCGATAATGGAAAACGCAACATTACTCTTACATCATCACGCCCACGCTGAATACGCTGTATTTGTGAGCCAAAGTAAGCGTCACGTACTTGTCGCGTTACCGATGCATTGCTCATTCCCATGGCATAGCCTTGCGCCGTCAATTCAATTTGTAATTCCTCTTTACCGTTAGATAAACTGTCAGCAATTTCAAATGCCGTTGGATAAGTACGGATCCGTGCTTTTACCTCTTCAGCAACTTTCTCCAATGTTTTTAAGTCTGTCGCTGAAAGTTGAATATCGATTGGATCACCACCCCGGCCAATTTCGGCTCGAAAGGTAACGCTTTCAGCACCAGGCAGTGGACCAATTAACGCTCGCCACTCTTTGACTAATTGTGCAGTACCAATTCCACTGTCATTTTCATCTGCAGGTAATATTTCAAAACGTACACGACCTTTCGCGTCGCTCGTGATCGCTAAGGTATTTAAGATAATACTGTCACCGTTTTCATCACGGTATTTATCTTGTAAGGTTTTAGCAGCTTTAGACATTTTATCAACGTAAGAATCAACCACATCAAAACTTGTTCCAACTGGCATGGTAATATCACCACGAGCAGTTTCGCTCGCTATGCGAGGAAAAAACACAAAGCGTGTCCAACCACTCATAATAAATGCCAAGATTAAGATAAACACACCGACAAATAATGCGATAGTGGTTAATCGGTTTCTGATCGCTATCGCTAACAAGGGTTTGTAATATTTAAGAATAGCGTTTTCAAAACCATCAGCAAAACCTTGTTGCCAAACGCTAAACCTTGATTGTTTCGTGCTTTCGCTTCGTAGCCGTAATGACTTTAAATGTGAAGGCAAAACAAATTTAGATTCTATTAAACTAAACAACAAAACAGGAATAACAATAACGGGTATTTGCGCAAATAAGGCGCCACGTTGTCCTTCTATAAATGCTAACGGTAAAAATGCGGCAACCGTGGTTAAAATACCAAAGGTGACGGGAGTTGCGACTTCTTCCGTGCCTTTGATTGCCGCTTCAATACCACTAGATGCGGTTTGGCTATGACGGTAAATATTTTCGCCGGTGACTATGGCATCATCTACCACAATACCTAGCACTAATATAAAGCCAAATAAGCTCATAATATTTATCGAAATATCAAAAAATGGCATAACAATAAACGCGCCCATGAAACTCACCGGTATACCAATTGATACCCAAAATGCGATAGATGGACGGAGAAATAGCGTCAATAATAGCAACACCAAAAATCCCCCTTGCAAGGCATTCGTGATCAAAGTATTTAGACGGCTTTTAACAATTTCAGAGTTATCATCCCAGTAACTTAATTTAAACCCTTGTGGTAAAGTGTCTTGACGTTCATCAATATAGTTTTTTACCGCATCAGCGACATCAATAGCGCTTTGATTTCCAATACGGAAAACATCAATCAATGCCCCTTGCTGACCGTTGAAGCGCGCCCTTAAAGGTGTTTCTTCGAAGCCATCAGTTACTTGCGCAATATCTTCTAAATATAAAAAGGTGCCGTCAGTATTGGTTTTGATCACCACTTTTTCAAATTCATCACGTCGATAAGCTTGGCCAATATTTCTAACTAAGACATCGCCACCGTCAGTACGCACATTACCGGCTGAAATATCGACAGAGCTGTTACTAATAGCCGTCGAGATTTCCGCAAGGGTCAGCTGATATTGCTCAAGTTTGCTTTGGTTTACGTCAATACTAATTTCATAGTCACGCACAGCGTCAAGCGACACTTGGGTGATCTGCGGTATACGTAACAAGTCATCACGAACTTGCTCTGCAAATTCACGTATTTCTTTTTCACCATATTCCGATGAAATGGTAACTGAGATCACATCACGAATTCGCTGAGCGATTGCAATAACAGGCTTCTCTGCGTCGACTGGAAAAGTATTAATCGCATCTACACGGCTTTTTATATCAGCAAGTAAATCACGAACATCCGTTGATGAGTCAGCTTCGATTCGAACCGTTGCAGCCCCTTCAACTGAAGTACTGGTAATTTTTTCAATACCTTCCAAGTCTTGTACGGCTTCTTCAATTCGAATGGCAACACCTTGCTCTGCATCTTCAGGAGTTGAGCCGCGCAATACGACAGTGACATTAACGATTTCAGATTCAAATGAAGGGAAAACTTCTAACGGAATACTGCTTTTTATTGAAAATATACCCGCCAACAAAATGCTGATCATCAACAGGTTTGCCGCCACATGATTTTTTGCAAACCAAGCTATCATGACTCAGCTCCTTTAGCTTTTTTAGTGCGATCTTTGCCTTTATCAGCAGCATTATTTTTACCTTGTGTTTTTTTGCCCTCATTCATTCGCTTTTTAGGCTTACCCTGATTTGTGAGCGCTTTACCATCAATACTGCTAACGTTGACAATAGTCCCTGAGGTCACTTGACCTAATGGCGTGAGTACTAATAACTGGTTTGCCTCTAAACCTGATTTTATCATGGCTACGTCATCATTTTGCCATGCAATAACAATATCCTTTCTTTTTAGTATGTTATCTTCTACAACATAAACATAAGTACCTTGGTAAATAGCGCGATTTGGGATAGTTAATGCTGCTTTGATAACCTTACCGTCAATCTTTGCACTGACATATTGCCCAATTTTCAATGGCATACTATCGCTATCATTTTTACCATATGGATCATCTATTTGTGCCACAACAAATAACTGCTGCGAAGCTTCATCAAAAGCACCTTCGGTACGAACCACTGTCCCAAACCAACTTTGACGTGTTGCAAGATCAGAATAAATGGTCACTGCAGGTTGCTCTTGAACAGACTCTTCTTCAAAGCGATTGCTTTCCGGCAATATCATGTAAGGCAAGTCTTTATTTTTTAATGGCAGACGAATTTCAACATAATCAATAGCATATATTTCTGCTAACTCGGTACCAACACTAACTACTTGCCCAACATCTACCGATTTACTTAAAATTCGGCCAGAATAAGGTGCAACAATATTACTGCGTTCAAGCGCGAGCTTAGCCTTTGCTAAACTTGCTTCGGCAGAAAAGACCGTGGCTTGTGCTGCTAGCAATTGAGGTTTACGCAATACCAGGTCAGGCGCTTGCTCACTGTTACCTAAGCGTTGCCAGTCTTGTTTAGCTTGTTCAACACGTGCTTGCTCTTCACTTAGGTTTTGTTTAGCACTAAATAAGCTTGCTTGAGCTATTTTCACTTCAGCAAGTAGATCACGTTGGTCTAATTGTACTAAAACATCACCTTGCTCGAAAAAACCACCGGCTCTAAACTTTGGACTAATACGAATAATTTGTCCTGACACTTGAGGTAATAATTTACTTTGCGTACGCGGTTGAATGGTGCCATAGCTATCAATGGTTAGCGCCAAATCACTTCGCGTAAGTTTTTGCACTTGTACACTCAATTGTGGTGTAGAACTGGGTCGTCCACGTTTCGCTGTTGGCGGGTTACTGGTAACGATATATGCTGCGAATACCAACGCAGATAAAACAATAATTGGGAGTAGTTTTTTTATTTTTACTGACATCATTTATCCATGTTTATTGGCTGAGTTAACGCTGCTTGTAATAAGCTATTTTCACTCTTAGATTGTTGTTGTGCTTGCAGGCTTTCATCAAGGTAATTGCCCCCTAGTGCACGGTAAATTTCTACACGATTTTGTAATAACTGATTGGTAAGTTGTATCACTGTGGTTTGCGCGTCAAAAGAGCGTCGTTGTGACTCAAGCACTGTCGTGTAGGTCACTAATCCACGCAAATATTGATCAAATGATAGTTTTTCTGCTGCTAAAGCATTTTCTTGCGCGGTTACATAATAAGCATAGCGCTGATTTAGTGAATCTCGTTCACTGATGCTATTTTCAACTTCAGCAAAAGCTTGATAAACCTGCTGTAAATATTCTTGCTCTTTTTGTTCTACGGTTAATCGGGCTTGATACTCAAGTGACTCAAGACGGCCTGCATTAAATAAAGGACTTGTGATACTACCGATAAGTGACCACGCTAAAGCGCCACCATTGAGCAGATCACTAAGTTCATCTGCACCATCACTAACACTGGCATTTAAATTAAAGCTTGGGAAGCGTTGTTTGTGTGCAACAGCAAGCCCTGCATCTAAGGCCAATAGCGCTAGCCAATCAGCTTGTATATCAGTTCGCCGGGTTAATAATTGAGCAGGTAAACCTAGTGCAATCTCATCATTAATCACGGGCAGACTTTGCTTCGTCACTTGTTTAGCCAGTGGATAATTACCTAACAACAGCTCAAGTGCCCTACTCGTTGATTGTAGTGTTTGTTGTTGCTCTGCAACACGTGCAAGTTCTTGGTTAACGGAGTTTTTGGTCAGATAGACATCGAGTGCATCATTTAATCCAAGTTGGTATGACGATTGGATCATTGCCAAATTACGTTGCAAATTTTCTGCGCGTTCTTGATATAAATTCAGCAGTTGTTGTGCTTGAATAAAATCAAACCAAGCTTTACTGATATTCGCGACGAGGTTAAGTTTGCTTTCCTTGAAATTGGCTTGCGCTGCGGCATAATTTAATCGGTCTTGGTTTTGTTGATCGGATAACTTACCCCACAAATCTAATTCATACCGCAGATCAATACTAACATCTGCGCTAGTTTGATAACTGGTTGTAGTATCAAGTACCTGTTTACGTCTTGCATTATCCAATGACAACGATAATTCTGGAAAATCGGTTGTCATGCTAACCTTTAAACGCGCTTTAGCAAGTTGCACATTATAACGTTCAGCGTTTAATTGAAAATTATGCGTTAATGCGTGTGTGATCATGTGCTCTAAGGCTTGATCACCAAAGCTTTTTATCCAATTGTCTGACACAGCACTCACGGGATTAGCTTGTGGTGCCTGTGCTTGCCATTGTGCTGGCATATTTTCCTTAAGGCTGTTTTTGGCCTTATTATCAGATAAGCCGCTAGGCGTACTGCAAGCGCTGAGCAATACGGTAAGTATAGTAACCGTAACGCTATTATGCTTGAGCAGCGGAATTTTCCTTAACTTTTGGCTAGATTTTCTTATCTTATCTAGCTTGTTAGTAACGCTATTAGAACGAACTTTCAAAATCTTTCCTCACAGATACAAACAACGTCATTTTACCAGTCGACACTTAAGGCAATTGAGGTTTGAAAAACTACAGTCGAGCCTTATGGGTTATGCAAATAACGGTAAACAACTTAAATGCTAATATACTTAATTTATCAATGATTAAAATATAATTGATATCATGTATTTAGCATTGAACATTGGTTAACTATAATATGACTCGGCATTAAGGCAAACAATGTTCTTTACACTGCTTTACATTATTTTTTGCAAGCAACGATGAATAGCAAGTTTTCTACGATAAACGGTGACATTGCCGATAACACTATGGGCTAACGTCAAGACAATGCAGATAACCTTGCTTTATAAATACAGAATTTATATTACTTAATTAGGGGTGCTGTAAGCTCTGCAAGATTGAGTAATTAAGGTGAGTAATGTCGATAAGCGTAAAAGTAGAGACAGTCAACTATTTTTACGCTTTATAAAGTTATGAGGCAGGCACTAATATTAGTGCCCTTGATGGTTTTGTTTAGGATTTTTCTCGACGCTGCACAACAGCCTGGTCAAGTTCAGCCAACAAGGTTTCTGTGTCTTGCCATCCAATACAAGCATCAGTGATACTTTGACCATAAGTAGGCGCTTTACCTTCAATTAAATCTTGACGCCCCTCAACTAAATGACTTTCAACCATCACACCAAAAATATCATGATTACCCTCAGCCATCTGTTGGCATACGTCTCGACAAACTAGCATTTGATTTTCAAACTTCTTACTACTATTGGCGTGGCTAAAATCAATCATTATATGAGTATTTAGCTTTGATTGGCTTAATTGTTCAGTCACACTTTTAACACTTTCGGCATCATAATTTGTTGTTTTACCACCACGTAAAATAATATGGCAGTCTTCATTACCTGTTGTTTCCACAATAGCGGAATGACCATACTTTGTTACGGATAGAAAATGGTGAGACGCACTGGCTGCGCCAATAGCATCAATCGCGACCTTAATCGTTCCATCAGTACCATTTTTAAAGCCAACAGGACAAGATAAACCAGAGGCAAGTTCACGATGTACTTGGCTTTCAGTGGTACGTGCGCCAATTGCTCCCCAACACATAAAATCAGCCATATACTGGGGAGTGATCATATCTAAAAACTCGCCCGCCGTTGGTAAACCTAGATTATTTAAATCCAATAATAACTTACGACCAATACGCAAACCATCGTTAAGCTTAAAGCTATTATCCATATAAGGGTCGTTAATAAGTCCCTTCCAACCAACCGTTGTTCTGGGCTTTTCAAAATAAACACGCATAACAATTTCGAGTGTATCTTGATATTTTTCACGTAATTTAACTAAACGCTGACCATATTCTAATGCCGCTTCAGGATCATGTATCGAACAAGGACCAATAACCACGAGTAAGCGATCATCTTGATTATTAAAAATTTTACTGATGGCATTTCTGCCAGCAAACACCGACTTTGTTGCTTGTTCTGATGAAGGAAATCGCTCTAATAAAGCGATAGGAGGTAAAAGTTCTTTGATTTTATTAATACGAACGTCGTCGGTTTGTGCAACCATAATATTTTCTCTTTATACTGCGAATAATTTTTATTTACGTCTAGACACCTAGATGATCAATCCCAAATATAATTTATCAGTGTTGTCAGCCTAATAGCAACATAAAATACGAAAAAAGCGGTATAATAAAATTACTCGACAAATGAGTAAAGTTAATCAGCTTAGTTCTATAATACTTTGGTCGATTTTTCATAAAACACATTCATATAGGTTGCCAATAACTATGACCCATTCTCACTTACCTTTAATTGATTTACACCGTCATTTGGACGGTAATATTCGCCCAAAAACTATTTGGGCATTAGCACAACAACATAATATTGTTTTGCCTGAAACAAATTTTGAAGCCTTTATTCCACATGTACAAATTCAAGGTAGTGAAAGCGATTTACTGGCTTTTCTCAGTAAACTTGATTGGGGCGTAGCGGTTCTCAAGACCTTGGATGACTGTAAGCGTATCGCCTATGAGAATGTTGAAGATGCTTTTCATGCGGGTATTCATTATGCCGAGCTGCGCTTCTCGCCTTATTATATGGCAATGAACAATAATCTAGTGGTTGCAGATGTTGTTGCCGCGGTTGTTGATGGCATTAATGCAGCATGTAAAGTATACGACGTAAAAATTAATCTTATCGGTATTTTAAGTCGTACCTTTGGTGTTGAAAAATGCCAGGCCGAGCTTGATGCACTCCTTACTCATAAACAACATTTAATTGCCATCGACCTTGCAGGTGATGAATATAACTTTCCTGGTGAGTTGTTTGTTGATCATTTTAAACAAGTACAAAAAGCGCAACTCAATGTTACCGTACATGCAGGTGAAGCTGCTGGGCCAGAGAGTATTTGGCAGGCAATCAACCAATTACATGCCAAGAGAATCGGGCATGGTGTAGCTTGTCATCAAGATGAAAAGTTAATGGATTTTATGCGAGTAAATAACATTGCCATCGAGTCATGCTTAACGTCAAATTTTCAGACCGGTACAATAAAAGACTTGTCACAGCACCCTATTAAGCAGTTTTTAGCCAAAGATCTATTAGTTTGTCTAAATACAGATGATCCAAGTGTTCAAGGTATTGAACTTAAAAATGAATATCGCCTCGCTCGTCAAACGCTAGGCTTTAATGACAAAGAAATACAGCAACTACAAGAAAACGCTCTAACTGCAAGCTTTTTATCACCGAGCGAAAAAGCAGCATTAAAGCAAAAAGTACAAGATAACGCTTAGTACTGATTGTTGCGCTTGTTAATATCAGGTTAAAATATGCGATTAACAATCAACGAGGAGTACACGTGTTTGAAGTTATTATTGCGACAATAACGGGCATTGTTGTCGGTTTAGTATTTTCATTACTCAAATTGCCAATCCCTGCACCACCTGTTTTATCAGGTATTGCTGGAATTTTCGGCATTTATATAGGTAGTGTCGGTTATCACTGGATCATAGAGCGCTTTTTCAGTTAGAATTCAACTTTAAAAATTTAAAAGACATATCAGTAAAACACCCTTGATAGCGGCTGAATGCAAAATTATCAGCAATGGCTAGAAACTTACTGTGATTGAAACACCATTAACAAAGGTTAACACTCATGGCAACAGCACATATAGAAGCAAACAACGGCGATTTCGCCAAAACGGTACTTATGCCGGGCGATCCATTACGCGCAAAATATATTGCAGATAACTTTCTTGAAGACGTAAAATGCGTAACACGTGTACGTAATATGTTTGGTTATACCGGTACCTATAAAGGTAAACCCGTTTCAGTAATGGGCTCAGGTATGGGCATCCCTTCTATCTCAATTTACGCGACAGAACTTTATAAAGATTACGGCGTAGAAAGTATTATTCGTATTGGCTCTTGTGGTGCAGTACGTGATGACATAAAAGTTCGTGACATTATTATTGGCATGTCAGCAAGTACCGATTCAAATGTTAATCGTTCACGCTTAAATGGTTACGATTTTGCTGCCACCGCCGATTTTGATTTATTACACAAAGTAGTTAAAACAGCCGAAAAAACGGGTAAAGACGTACGTGTGGGTAATATTTTTACTGCGGACTTATTTTATACACCGCAACCTGAAATGTTTGCTTTAATGGAAAAATACGGCATTTTAGCTGTTGAAATGGAAGCCGCTGGTTTATACGGTGTTGCAGCCGAGTATGGCAAAAAAGCGTTAACGGTTTTGACTGTCAGCGATCACATCAAAACAGGTGAGCAAACAACAGCAGATGAACGTGAAACGACCTTTAAAGGTATGATGGAATTAACTTTAGACAGTTTGTTATAGGTTTTTACTACCCCATAACAGGTGCAGTCTAAAAAATGTAAAAAGCCAGTTAATTAACTGGCTTTTTACATTCTAATATAACAATGTGTTTAAAAAATTAAACTTAAAATACTTAAGCTTTATTGGCACTTATAACAAACAATCTAAATTATTTTTGTTATTTACACATCTTCCAGTGGGGATATATAGCCTTGATAACCATCAGCTTTTAATGAACTAAAATTAGTTAATTGTGCTTCGTCTTCTATGCCAGTAATTATCACTTCAATTTTTAAACCTTTAGCTACATTTAATAATGCACGGCATAGCTCTTTACTCTGATTTAATTTTTCATAATAAGCAAATGACTGATCAAGTTTAATATAATGCGGTTGTATTTTTTGTAAGTACTCCAAAGAGCCGATTTGGCGACCACATTGATCAATACCTATTTTCGCACCAGCGGACCGAACTATTTCGGCTAATTGAGAACAGTTTTCAAACGAGTTTATTGCTGCAGACTCTGGAATTTCAAATAATATACGTTCCGGGTATGCTGATCGCTTTAAGAAATCATCAAGCCAATAAATAAATTCTGGATCCTGTAGGCTGTCATGAGTTAAATTGATCGCCACCCCCTGTTTAGCTAGCCCGAGAATATTTTTCTGCTCAATGGTATTCAATAAACATCTATCAAGTTGCGAACCTAAGGATAAAAGCTCAATAAAAGGCATAAACTCAGATGCTGTGACAATTTGCTCATCAATATTTAACCGACAGTAAATTTCTCGTTGTAAGACCTTTTTATTATTTATATTTAAAATAGCTTGCCATTGGAAAATAAAATGGTTGTTATGAATTGCATCAACAAGCTTGCTGCGCCATTGTTCACGACTATATTTTTGTGGTTGATCAGCATCAATCCAATGACTTATTTTATTTTCTCGTTGTGCTTGTTGTAACGCGTTATCTGACTGCGACAGTAAATCTGAACTATCCATGTTGTCTATTCGCTGACTTACGCCCAAGGCAAATCCAGTGTTTGCTGGACAGCCTGCTTTTATAAGCTCCTGATTAACTATTCTAATCAATGACTGTAAATAAACACCTATTTTATGGTGTTCTGCTTTAGTGATCAAAAAAGCAAATTCAGTTTTTGTAATACGCGCAATAATACTTTCAGTAATCTCAGGCAACTCTGTCTTCATTCTATTAGACAACACCCTAATAACTTCATCTCGACCTTGGTATCCATATTTATTATGAATATCTTCAAGCCAGTCAAACTTTGCTAGAATAAGACCACCAAAGCCGGGCTCATTTAGCCAATTATTAATTTGCCCAGATAAATATTCTCGGTTAGGTAATGCGGAGACTTGGTCAATGAGTTTGTCTTCTTTTAATTCATTGACTTCTTCGTCTAATCTAGTAAATATTTGCTTTAACTGACCAGACATTGAATTTATAGCCCCCACCACATCTCTCAATTCTGTTGTTTTTGGCAGGTCAATATCATGTCCAAATTTACGCTGTGCAATTTCTTTGGCTTGTAGTGCGACTTTATGTAGTGGTTTTAAAATACGATTTAATCTAATTCTGATAACAATAATTGAACAGATAAACAGAAACGATAACACCATTATAGTATCGTTCATTACTCGCCATAATTCTTGGTAGCCAAGTGCTGGATGTCCGGAAACTTCTAATGTTGCTAATTGCATCCAACCGGAGGTAATTAAGCTTTGTTTAGATTGCTCTTCAAATAAATCTAAATTAATAAACCATTGAGGTACATTTTGAATAATAACAGGGTTTTCCCAAACCTGTTCCTTACCGTCAACTAACCATTTCAAGGTAACTTTTCGATAAAATCCACCTTCAAAAATAACATTAACTAACGTTTCAGCAGTCGCCATATCGCCAGTCTCTATATGTGGTTTTAGCATCAACCCCAACGATGTTATCGTGTTATTTAAGTCAGAGGACATTTGTTGCTTCATAAAATCACGAGTTTGTGCAAATTGAAAATAAACTAGACTTGACATTACTAATAAAAATAGTCCAAATAGTAATGAGTTTATTTCTCTAGAGAGGGTCATATTCTTAAAACTCCGTTTTTAACTTAGGTTGTTTCAGTTTTGCACTGTTTATACGCTGTCTCAAGTTTTGCCAAAGCTTGAGTTGTGAAGAATTTCCGCTAAGGATCCCACGTCCTTTTTCTTTATTTAGCCAAAGCTGACTTGCATTAAAGCTATAGATGGGGATCAAATCGTTACGCTCACTCGCCGGTTTAATATTGCCATCAAGATTATCTAAGATTAATGGCATGGCACTTGGTGTTTCATAATATGCTAGCACCATATGATACTGATTTAGTTCTATCGCTTTAACCATAGTGATCCTCATCTTTTCATCTGGTATACCTAGTTCCAATAATGTGAAGTATTTGGCAATAGAGTAATCTTCACAATCTCCGCCATTAACACCAATAAACTCAATAGGGGTCGCCCAATAATTACTGACCCCCCAAAGTTTACTGTCATCAATAAACCTAAACATATTGAAAAATTGATTTACTTTCGATAAGTTCTCTTGCGCTGAAGTATCAATGTTATTTCGCATTAATTTAAACCAAGCCTTTCCTCTTTTACTCGCCCTTTTACCATAATGTTCTTCTAGCGATAAAATGATTTTTTTCTCATCGAGGGTTTGAGTAGCTTGAGCAAAAATATCCCTTGCGCACAACAGCGTTATCAAAAGCATATAGCTAGACAACATCAAGCTTAAGGTTTTTTTTGCTTTTATATCAATCATTAAAAGTTAATTAGTTTCATCTACCGTATAGATGGTCCATTTAATTTCATCAACATTTTTCGTATATGATAAATTGGCCATAATACGACGATTTTCTGCATGCGATTCTTCGCTGTCTCCAACTTTTTTCAGACGTTCATAACCATAACCAATTGAAGAAACTCGTGCCTCATCAATATCAAAGTCATTTATCAAAATGTTTGCCACAGCTTTTGCACGATTTTCAGATAAAGTTTTATTAACTAATGCACTGCCTATCTTACTACTATGTCCTTCAATTAAAATATTAATGTCTTGTTGTTCATTCAAGATTTTAGCTAATTTTTGTATTTCTATATAAGCTGAATTCGGGATCACAAAAGAATTATTAGCGAATTTGATATCGACTTCAAAAGGAACAATTTGAGCATTTTTGATACCACAACCATCATTATTGATAGCTGCTCCCAGTAGAGTTTCAGCACATTTATCACGCGCTTTAATAACTCCATCGTTATCATAATCATCCAAATTTTGTAATTGCTCAACAGGTGCCTTTAAGGTCACGATATGAGTATCAGCACAACCAATAATAAATATTGCGCTAAATATAATTGATAAATATTTACACCGGGTTATTTGCTCGGTCAATGCAAGTTTATTCATGGTATGCTCCTTGCCCATATTCATGTTCGCCTTTCCAAGCCGATGATCGCGTTACTCTTAATGAATCGAGTAACTGCCCTGTTGCATTTAATAAGCGATACCTAGCACTTAATTCATTAAAACTAGCATCTAAATAGTCTTTACGTGCTTGAAACAATTCATTTTCTGTATCAAGTAAATCCAATAGGTTTCGTTGGCCAATATTAAACTGCTGCTTATAAGCCACTTGGGTATCTTTAGCTGTAATAACGTGTTGTTTAATATATTTTTTTTGTAAGGCTAACATTTCAAAAGCATTCCATGCTAAACCAAAACTTTCAGTGACTTGACGATGAGCGCTATAATTAATTTCTTTAGCTTCTGATACTTTATAGGCTGCACTTCGTTCATTAGCGATGTCTTTACCTCCAGAGTAAAAGTTATACCTTAATCGCACCATTGCAGTGACATCATTTCTGTGTCCTCCAACATCGGGGCCAAGTCTATTTATACCGCTCTCTCCGGCAATATCATTATCAGAATTAGCTGCTAACTCTAATGATAATTTTGGAAAATAATTAGATTGCACTGCGGTTTTAAATGAGCTTGCTGCTTTAATATCTTGTTGAGCTGATTTGATCACAGGATGAGTCTTAATCGCTAAACTTAAGCCAGTGCTTTTATCTTTTGGTAACATATTGGCATCAGGTACTGGTAACACAAGATTTTCTGGTTGTACGTTAGTTAAACGGATAAATTGTGTTTTGGCATCAAGGTGATTATTACGCGCTGATATCATATTCGACTGAGCTCGTGCTAAACGACCAGTTACCTGCGACAAGTCAGCAATATTACCTAACCCAGAATCTGTTCGTTCTTTTATTTGCTCATAAATTTCTTGATGCGATGCAATGTTGTTTTCTGATAACTTAATCAACTGATCTGTTTTGAGGTAGTTCAAATAGGCTTTACTTACTTGTAAAGCAAGATCTTCAGCACTAGCGAGTAATGTCCATTGCTCTGCGCTTGCTTCAAACATAGTACGATCGACTTCACTACTGGTATACATACCATCAAACAATATTTGCTTAATACTCAGACCAAATTCACCACGGGCTAATTCTGTTTTTCCAGTATCGTTAGATCTTCTATTTGAAGGGGTATCTGTATACTCATAGCCATAGCCTGCCGTTAGGTCAATAGTCGGTAAATAACCTGCAGATGCGCGATTAACATCTTCTTCTTTCGCTTTAAAGCGTGCAAAAGCTTGACGTATATCAGGATGACTATCGAGTGCACTAGCAACGGCTTGTTCTAAGCTCTGCGCATTGAGATTGACAGAGTAGAATGAGGATAAAGCTAACACACTCAATATTGTTTTTTTATTTAAAATAAACATAAAGCTATTCATAAATGTTCCATACTTTTCTTATTATTAATTAAGCGTTATCGTTCTCTTAGCGCGGCTTCATTCGCCCTTAATATAGGATTTAAGATATATTCCAAAATTGTTCGTTTACCTGTGATCACATCAACTTGTGTTAACATACCTGGAATAATAGGCATTTCTTCCCCTTGCTTATTTTTAATGCTTGATGCTTGTGTACGAACCCTTATCAAATAAAAACTGTTACCGTCTTCATCAAGTGTTGTGTCGGCACTGATATGTTCAACTTTACCCGTTAAACCGCCATAACGTGCAAAGTCATAAGCAGTGATTTTTACAACTGCAGGTAAACCAGGATAAATAAACCCAATATCACGTGGCTTTATTTTTGCTTCGATCATCAGTTTATCTTCTGTTGGAACAATTTCAGCTATTGTTTCTCCAGGCTTTATAACACCACCTAAGGTATTTATTTTTATTGTTTTAATTGTCCCTACAACAGGAGATAATATTAATGCTTTAGTAACCTTATCCTGTGCACCGACTTGTGATTCATTAATTCGCGATAATTTGTTTTGTAATTCATTAAGCTCAGCTCTTGTTTCCGATCTATACACCAGCACTGTTTCTCTGCGATTTAATATCGACTCTTGCAAAGCTGATTTTAACTTAGGAGATAACAATTGTACGGCACTTAACTCGCCTTTAAGATCATTGACACTACGTTCTAATTTATAAAGTTCAATTTTTGAAACTATATTCTTCTCTGCTAACGGCTTAGTCAAATCAAGTTCTTTATTAGCTATTTTATAACTAATCTGTAGTGTACTAATTTTTGAGTTTAGTTCTTCTACTTCTTGCTCTTTTTGTTGTATTTTTTGCTCTTGAATAGCGAGTTGGTTAATTAAATTATCAAGTCTTTCAGAGTATTCTTCTTTTTGTCTTACCACCAGCAATTGTGCGTTTTGTTCCAAGTCTTTCGGATAAACTGGAATATTTTTTTTGATTTCTATTTGTCGCTGCCATTGGGTATTATTACCTATTAAGATACTCGATAGTTCAGCTCGAAGTCGAATAACATTAGCTCTTAAACTATCGACTTCTTGCTTTTGTTCTGCAAAATCAGATCTGAAACGCGTGTCATCAATACTAGCGATTGGTTGATTTTTCTTGACCTGCATACCTTCTTGCACAAAAAGTTTTTGCAATACTCCACCATCTAGACTTTGAATAATTTGTACTTGTGTAGAAGGGATTACTTTTCCCGTACCTGAGGTGACTTGTTGTAGTGCCGAAAAATATGCCCAAATCAAAAAACATATAATCAACGCGGCCATTGCCCAAATCGTTAAACGATGCAAACTTGGTACTTCTGTTAACAGAGCCCCATAAACATCATCAGCCATTTCTAGATCTTGTTGACTAACTTTCATGTGTTTAACTCTTGATTAAATTTACCTGCTTTTAGTTGCGTTAACACGGCATCTTTTGGACCATCAATAATTAACTTTCCTTTTTCTAAAACAAGTATACGATCAACTAACTTTAACAGATCCATTTTATGTGTAATTAACAACATCGTTCTATTTTGAGCTGTCGCATTGATAGATTGAATAAATTGCTTTTCTGCCCGTGCGTCGAGGCTGGCTGTAGGCTCATCTAATAGTAAAATTTGAGGCGAGTTGAGTATCGCCCTTGCTAAAACAATCGATTGTCTCTGACCACGAGATAATGAACTACCACTTTCTCCTACTTGTTGATCGAGTCCTTGGCTATCATTGTCTGTGAACACACTAACACCCGAGAGCTGCACAGCTCTTATCAATTGATATTCAGTGACTTGTCGGGTACCAAAAAGAATATTATCACGTATAGTGCCGTGAAATAGTGTTATGTCTTGGGGTAAATAGCCAACATTACGGCGCAAATCACTGGGATGAATTTGATGATGATTTAAACCATCAAATTGTATTGTACCTTTCGTTGGCTGATATAGACCTAACAATAACTTTGCTAAAGTAGTCTTACCTGAGCCATTATGACCAACAATTGCTATTTTTTCTCCCGGTTTGATGTTTAGTGACATTGAGTGTAAAGAGCGCTGATCGCTACTGGGGTAGGTAAAACTAATATTATCTGCACTTATACTGCCCGACAGTGTTGTACGACTAACTAAGTGCGCTTTATCTTCAAATTCACCTTCTTGAGCCATTAATGTATCAAGCTGCTTTAGTGCACTGAAAGTTTGATTTGAGCGAGTCATTAGACCTGCAAGTTTTGCAATAGGTGATATCGCTCTGCCAGTTAACATCACTGCAGCAATAATTCCCCCCATTGAAATTAAGTTATCTGATACACGGTAAACCCCCAAAACTACAACACAAATGATAGATATTTGCACAATAAAACTAGCAAAATTTAATACTGAGTTAGTGATCATTTTAGATTTAAGTAACCAGGTTGCTGTATGCCCAATCATCTGTTGCCATGCATTTTGTACAACACCTTCAGCACCATTTGCTTTAATGGATTCTAAGGAACTCAAACATTCAATTAGATGCCCATGTCGCAGGCTAGAAAAGCGGTTACTTTCATCTATAGCTTTACGCAACTTAGATTGATTTAGTAAGGTGTAACCGATGATCAAGACTGAAGCTATGAGTGGGAACATCACAAGATCACCAGAAACTAACCAAATACATAGCATAAAAAGAATAGCAAAAGGTAAATCAACTAAAGCACTGATTGTCGCAGAAGACAAAAATTCTCTGATACTATCAAACTCGCTGAGTTGTTTCGCCATACCTCCAACACTTAACGATCGCTTTTCAAGTGGAGCGCCAATGACTTTAGAAAACAATTTCGAAGATACTTCAATATCAATTTTCTTTCCTGCCACATCAATCAAATAAGCGCGTAATTGTTTTAAAATCAAGTCAAATATGTAAGCGATAGTGGCACCAACAGCTAATACCCAAAGTGACTCGAAAGCTAAGTTAGGTACTACTTTGTCATAAATATTCATGATAAAGAGAGGTAAAACTAACGCAAATAGGTTTATCATTACCGATGCAATGATTACATCACGGTAAATTGATGATGTATTTTTAATTTTTTGCCACAACCAATGTTCATTGGAGTTCTCAATATGAACGTCAAAGTTTCTGTCACCTCTGTATTGCTGTTTAATTAAAAATAAATAGCCTACAAAGTTTGATTCCAATTCTTCAATAGTCAGTTGCGCTTTACCTCCTGTTTCAGGTAAAGAAACAATCGCTTCATTTTTTTCACTATCGAGCTCTTGAAGAACTAAGGCTTTTTTATTTTTTAGCATTAGAATGCAAGGAAGGAGCATGGAAGGTAATTCATTCAAACCTTTACGCACAAGTTTTGCACTTAAACCAGCACGAGATGCTGCTTGTGGTAAAAGCTCAGGTGTTAAGTTTGTACTTGTAAGAGGCAAGCCAGCAGAAAGTGCATCAGCAGAACATGGATTACCAAAATGCTCAGTTAGCAGTACAAGGCTATCTAATAACGGATCGACACCTAATTTTTGAGAAGCGTGAATTTTCCATTGACTTGATGGTGATACAGTTGATTGCACGAATTATTTGATCCTTTAAAACAAACGACAGTCTAATGACATATTAATATACTATATCATTAGACCATTGAAATCATTTACAAATATTCTCTTTTCGATTATAAAGTATCTATAGGGTCAAGATCAATTGGTAATGGTGTAGCCTCTGGAGGTGTATCACTGATAAGTGTTGCACCTTTGTCTAAGAAACTATTAGTTACAATAGGAACAATATCAAACTCTCCTACAATATTCTCCACGCTCTCTACTTCGATTAAATCGTCAATAGGCAAATCAATACTCTCATTGCCTCCAGCTAAATCTAACCCGCTATCTGCTGAAGTATCGACAATCGTTATAGACTCCTCAAAGTTGATATTAGTTTCTTCGATTAGTAAATCATCTAAGTCATATTCAATGACATATTCATCATTAGTATTAACTAATACTATCTCAGGATTGAGTACAACGTCAGCATTATGTTCACTGGCAGATAAATCAATAAGTGCACCATCAGAAGATGTGGGATCTTCTAGGTTATTGCTAGATACTCGATGAGTGAGGTTGATCGTTAGTGTTGCTTCATCAGTTTCAGGGCTTAACGCATCACCATCTTGTATGGTATAGGTAAATTGTAACAATGGAGGAATAATATTAATATCTATACCTGATGCTAATCTGAAGGTATAAGCTCCAGTATCATTAATAACTAACGTACCAAAATCAGTCACTATTGTAAAAGACGTATGATTGGAATCAAACACATACATCTGCCCTTCATATTCAATTTGTGTCAAAGTAATAGTACCATCGTCGGATGAGTCCGACCTATCACCCGAACTAGCTCGGTTAATTATATTGCCTCGAACGCCGCGGCCAATACTTAAGCCATTATTGTCGTAGTATGAAATATAATTATTATCATCTACAGCATCAGGTGACGTATCACTCACCGTAATAGTCACTGTGGCAATATCAATATCTGTTCCATCACTTAAAGTATAATCAAAACTAGGATAACTAGAGTTGTTAATAAAACCTTGACTATTCTCATATGAGAAGTCACCTTGTGCATTAATAATTAAAATGCCACCATCAATACTAATTGTTGCATTACCATTAGCATCAAATACTAGATCTACACCGTTAACTTGCGTTATTAGCAATACTGAACCATCACCACCATCATTATCAATTATACCGTCACCATCATCATGACTAATAATATTACCCGTTACGATACCTCCTTCTTCAACAACAAAACTATCATCTGTTGCTAATGGTGCGTCGTTGATCGGTGTCACTGAAATAGTTAACGTCGAATCTGTTGCATCACCGACACCATCTAGCACCGTATACGTGACGACCGGTACGGGGCCATTGTAATTTGCATTTGGTACGAAACTGTAACTACCATCAGCATTTAAGGTTAACTCACCTTCCGCTACTACCGCAGTTGAGCCAATAGTATAAGTCACACCACCAATACTGAATTCGGTGATCGACAATGGGCCATCAGTGCTACTCGCATTATCTAAGACATTACCGGTGGCTGTTGTATCTTCTGCAACACTGACCACTTCACTATCATCAAGTAAATCAGACACTGGCGTCACTGAAATAGTTAAGGTTGAATCTGTTGCATCACCGACACCATCCACCACCGTATAGGTGACGACCGGGACTGGGCCGTTATAATTTGCATTCGGTACAAAACTGTAACTACCATCAGCATTTAAGGTTAACTCACCTTCTGCTAATACCGCGGTTGAGCCGATCGCATAGGTTGTGCCTGCAACAGT
>NZ_MUZV01000018.1 GCF_002000025.1 Cognaticolwellia aestuarii | reverse complement strand
GCTGCGAGGCATTGAGCTAACCAATACTAATTACCCGTGAGGCTTAACCATACAACACCCAAGTGGTTTTAAAGATTGTAGTTAAGTTTGACTAACACTCGCAAGAGTGACACGTACATAAAGCATTGAATAAGAGTTCGAGAATAAAACGTATTTATTATCATTGAGACATGTCTTAATGAACGGCTTTCAAGATTGTACCCTTTTTGTCTAGCGACAATAGCGACATGGCCCCACCTGATTCCATTCCGAACTCAGAAGTGAAACGTGTTAGCGCCGATGGTAGTGTGGGAGTTCCCATGTGAGAGTAGGACATTGCTAGGCTTCTATTTAGAGAAACCCGTAGCTAACGCTACGGGTTTTTTGCTTTCTGAGCTTTATAATTAAATAAATTCAGTGATAAACGCTAAAATGATCATAGCGGCATGGTTGAGTTCATTGTGAACTCAGCAGTGTCTGCTCTAGTGTATCCATGCGCGTCAAGAGCCCGTTACGAAAGTGACGGGCTTTTTGTTATCTAAAATTTGAAAAACACAAAAAATTTTATGACTCCACCTAAGTCCATTGCTAAGTCAGAAGTGACATGTGTTAGCGCCGGTGGTAAAGAGTGTGTGGGTGTTTTTCTCTTTATGTGAGGCCGCTCCTGTGCATTCGCACTTACGGCATGAGTGCATCTCGGTAATTGCTCCTGCATTACTCTACTAACCTACATCCTTGTAGGAACATGCACGTCAGAAACCCGTAGCTAACGATACGGGTTTTTTGCTTTCTGGCGTTTAAATATCGGTGTTTAAATAATTACAGGCACACTTGTGACATTACTGGCGACTAATTTTTGGCTATTTAAACGTGTAGTTCATAGGTCAATATAAGTTAAGAAATGACGAGCTTCAATTCTTTGTAGTGGTTATAGCTACAGAATTAACCTTGTTATTGATTATACTGTTTTATAATATTCTCAATTGTCATGATTCCAAACATAACTTTATGAATAAAAGATTCAGAGCTCACGACGAGATTATAGTTAGGGTGCTTAGACCAAATTTTTTGTAGTTTGGTATCTAATGCTATCGCGGCTGCTTCTGATTCATTCCTGATCGGGTTGTTACTACGAATGCTTTCTCCAGATTTAGCAGCAGTTTCAAAAAATATAACCGCATCATAACGTGAAAACTCTTGCTCAAAAGAAGTGTTCATTTCCTTAAAGAAGTCTTCTTCAGTTCCAGGCCAGTATGCTAAGCCATCTAAAGTGCCACGATCACATAAAATTAAACACTCAGGGTAGGTGGCTCTTTGGATATCTTCGAGGTTTTTTTGTAAATCGAATATGGCTTTTTGTTGACTTTTCAGTACTTTATTATTGGTACTTCGCTCAATACCACCACTAAATATCATGGTAGCTGACTCGGGAACTGATGCTATTTTTCCGCTAAATTCGCGTCTAATTAAATCCAATGCTGTGGTTTTACCCGCACCTGGACCACCGGTTATTACGATTCTTTTTTTGATATGTAAATTGGTCATATTAATACAGCCGAAAATTACCAGAATTATGTAGTAGCAGTATAAATGTATTTAAGTGGCAGAAAAGACATATTTTGTAAAATAACTAATAATGCTTTCAAGGTATTAACTCAAAATAGCAATATTCAAAAATATTTTATTTATCCAATAACGCTAGCTTAGATATGGTATGTTTTCATTTCGCAATTTACTCAGTTAATGGCTCTTTAAATTGTGATAGTTTATTTATTAATTTTATAAGTGCGAGTGATGATAATGATTTTAGACGGAAAGCTAACTGCTAAGAATTTACGAGCTCAGTTAGCTGTAGAAGTAACTGAATTGAAAACTAAAGCAAGTATTTGCCCTAAGTTAGTTGTTATTTTGGTTGGGAATGATCCTGCAAGCCAAGTGTACGTTAAAAATAAAGTAAGACAGACTCAAGAAACCGGTATGGTATCTAATGAAATTAAGTTAGCTGAAGAAACGAGCCAAGAAGAATTATTAAAGCATTTACATCAGTTAAATCAAGACAGCAGCGTTCATGGAATATTAGTCCAGTTACCATTACCAGCACATATTAATGAGAGTGCTGTTATCGCCGCAATTAATCCTGAAAAAGATGTTGACGGCTTCCATGCTATTAACGCAGGTCTTCTATTTAATGGTGAAAGTAGTGGGCTTGTACCATGTACCCCTCAAGGCTGTATTATTCTAGCAAAACAGTATTTAGGTAATGATTTATCAGGTAAACATGCAGTGGTCATTGGTCGCTCAAACATTGTCGGTAAACCTGTAGCAATGTTGTTACTACAAGAAAATTGTACTGTTACCATCGCACACTCAAAAACAATTAACTTAGTTGAAGTTTGTCAACAAGCTGATATTTTAATTGCTGCTGTCGGCATTGCTAAATTTGTTAAGGCTGAATGGGTTAAAGAAGGCGCAACGGTAATTGATGTCGGTATTAACAGGATCATAAATCATGAAGGCACAGCCAGTCTTGTTGGTGATGTTGACTATGATGAGGTTGTTGGTAAGTGCGGTGCAATTACACCAGTGCCCGGTGGTGTAGGGCCTATGACGATTGCATGTCTATTAAAGAATACGCTCATTGCTGCTAAGCACAGTGTGGAAAATTAGCACTATAAAGGTAACAGCATAAACTTTTATTATTTTCTCTATAACGTAAAAATCGGTGACGAAATTCATCCGGTAATTGTGCAATATTTTTTACTGTGTTGTGACTGACAAACTTATTCGACAAGTAAAGTGTTGCTAATGCTTGAGCAGCAAAACAGATAATATTGTCATAACGGGCTTGTGTGGTCTCTTCTTTGCAAAGACGTTCAGCTATGACGGCGCGTAATAATATACTAGCTATACCGCTACCCCGATGTTCGGAGTCAATAACTAAGCCATGCAGTAACCAAAATAGCCCACTTTCTTGCCCTGCTGATATGATCACGCAAGCAATAATTTTAGTATTGTGCTTTATAAAATATGCGTGGTCATGTCCAATAAAGCCAGCAGCGTAACGTTGCGTTTTATAGAAGCGTTGAATGTCTTTTTTGTCTGATTTTTTGGCTTTTATTACCAGGTAAGTGGAGCGCTGAGTAGGCAAGTGTTTTTCTATCTTTGATATTGTCATTCAGAGCATAATACCTGATCACATCGGTTATTACACAGCGTAATTTTAGCTATACATGGTTATTGTAATCTTATGCTGACAAGATAAATAGTTACGAACTAGCATTAAAAATATTATTTTACTAATTCGTTACGAACTAAACCGCGGCGGATATTCTTACATAATTTCGCTAAACGACTAATATCACCAAATGTTGGCTGTTCATTGTTTGCCAAGCGAACTTCCCAATCAGACAGTTCGGTATCTGCTAATTCGAGAAGTTTCTTCGCACATCCCACACATTTTCCTGCGCATATTTGTGCTTCAGGCAGGGTAAATGGAAAATCATCCCTGACTTGTTTGATCAATAGGCACATTGCTGTATGTCGATCAGGCTTCATTTCATCACCCTTACTCTGTTTACTTTATTGTAGGTTTAGGTTTTGATACTACGATTACCGCATTATTCTAGCTATAAACTACAATAGGTTATTTGTCATAGCTCAAATGATTTATCAAAAGTCAGCTTTTTAATCTCTGCCTGATAATTTTAACGCTTTGGCTAAATTGTTTAGCCAAATATGCTACTTATCAGGTTATAATACGGTAATAGAGTTTTAATTTTTTAGCTAGTTATGAAGTAAGTGGAGAGTAAGTTTGCAGTTTAGTGATTTTGGGTTAGATAGTAAGATAATGGCAACCGTTGAACATTTAGGTTTTAACGAGCCGACTGAAATCCAGCAACAGGCCATTCCTGCCGCTATGACAGGTCATGACTTGATCGCATCATCTAAAACAGGCTCTGGCAAAACATTAGCGTTTATTATTCCTGCAATGCAACGCTTATTAAAGAATCGCGCGTTGAGTAAACGAGATCCTCGTGTGGTTATTTTAACGCCTACTCGTGAGCTAGCTAAGCAAGTTTTTACTCAATTAAGAATGTTTACCTCAGGTTCACAGTTTAAAGCGGTACTGATACTCGGCGGTGAGAACTTCAATGACCAAGTAAAAACTTTAGAGAAAGACCCACACTTTATTGTTGCAACGCCGGGGCGATTAGCTGATCACCTTTCACAAGGGCATTTTTACTTAAATGGATTAGAGCTGCTAATTCTTGATGAAGCAGATCGCATGTTAGATCTCGGTTTTGCTGAGCAACTCGCACAAATAAATAAAGCTGCCGATCACAGAAAACGTCAAACATTAATGTTTTCGGCAACTTTAGACCATGCACAAGTCAATGATTTTGCCTTAGCTTTATTGAAAAAACCTAAGCGTATTGCTATTGGTAGTGCGCATACTGAGCATAAAGATATTACAAAGCGTTTTTATCTTTGCGATAACTTGACGCAAAAAGAAAAATTGCTGCAGCACTTTATTGAAACCGAACAGCATCAACAAATGATTATCTTCACAGCCACACGTGCTGATACTGATAGGCTCTCAACTTTGTTAACAGAGCAGGGCTTAAGTACCGTTGCGCTAAGTGGAGAGTTAAATCAAAGCCAACGTAATCAAATTATGGACGGCTTTAGTAAAGGCCAGCAGAAGATATTGATCACGACCGATCTGGCTTCTCGTGGTTTAGATTTGATCAATGTATCGCATGTTATTAATTTTGATATGCCAAAACATACTGAAGAATTTGTTCATCGCATTGGCCGTACTGGCCGCGCAGGCAGTACTGGAGATGCCATCTCTTTTGTTGGTCCAAAGGATTGGATAAGTTTTAAGAACGTTGAAGGGTTTTTACAGCAAAAGCTAACATTTGACAAAGTTGAAGGTTTTAAAGTTAAGTTCAATGGTATAAAACCTAAGAAAGCCAAAGTGGTTAGTAAAACCAAAGACAGTAATAAATCAGCACCACAGGCTAAGAAAGCGAAAGCGAAGAAAATCGTCAAGAAGAGCTTTTTAGCGGCTGATGCTGGTGAGTTACCGGTATTAAAGCGTAAAAAGCCTGTGGCACCACAAGATATTGAGCAAAATGATATAGAAGAAGTTGATTAGGCTTAACTAATAAACTTAAGCCCGTTTTAAAATCACCATAAGTTTCAACCAAACCTAGCCGCGAAGGAATTAGGCGACAGTAGATAAAACCTTTAATACGATAAGTGCATTAACTCAGCTTAATTTTTAGCTTGAATTAATGCACTTTTTTGATTCATTTTTTCGTTACTTTTATGTTCTGCTTTTAACAGCGTTGTTATTATTTATTTTCACCATTAAAAATGAACCGTTAATTATATAAGCCCTCAGCTCGCTTTAAAGTTTCCATGTAAACCCAATGGTAGATGGTAAGGCAGCCATGCTCGACAAATTGGTCCACCCTTGAGGTTATTTGCGCTAAATATATTCAAACAAGTGCGTTTACTCGGTATATGTAAAGCCGTACCCAGTAAATAGCCATCACCTTCCTTAGCTGTGTTAGAGATAATAATATGCTCTTCAGCGATAAATTCATCACCGTAGATAAATGTGTCTTTTTTCCCACTGTCCATGTTGAGACAACATACTGTATCACGCCAAAATTGGCTCTGCGTATGCGAAAGGGTATATAACGTTTTATTGCGTTGCCCCACTAAATGATCGTAAACCCGAGGGAATTCACTGTCACCATCAACAACGACTTTGGTTGTGCCGCCATTAGGCTTTAACGTGAACAGTGCTGTGTGAGGTGAGTTTTGATCTAAATTTTTTGCTGTGCCTGACATTATTTCAGACAACTCATCCATGACCTTAAAGTTGTCATTAATACTGGCGTCAAAATGAATAGTGCCATCATTCTCCTCCCAAGCATTACCGAAATGAAAAGCGAAACCTGCATCTAACTCATATTGCTTTTTCAATGTTAACGTCTGTTTATCAATAACTAATACTCGCATTGGTTGCTTGCTATCGTACTCGATACTTGCGAAGAGTTTGAGATTACTGTGGCTGCGATCAGCTTGTGAGGTCAGCGACGGTAAAATAAGTAAAATGTGCTTATGGGTGATTAGAAAGTCATGTAGCATCTTGCCGCGGTAACGCGCGTTTATAATGCCAACATTTTTCATTAGCCCTTTACTTGATAGTTGGTACAGCGCGACATGGCCCGATAAGCTCAAACCAAAATTCCAAATGTCGCCATTAGCTTCAATTTTAGGATGCGCTGAAAATGCTAAGCCTTTAAGTTTATCACCGTACTGGCTGTTAGCTCCTAAGTTAACGCGTCGTTTAGTGGCAAGCGTTGTAGCATCTAATGCCGTAGCTGAGCCAGACTCCCATAATGCCCAAATCTCATCATCAACAGGAATAACATTGATATTGGCGGTATTAACTGTATCGGCTTGAGTTACTTTACGGCTATTTTTTATGTCACTTAATGGCCCTGAATATAAAAATTTATTTTGTTGCTGTTCCTGGACAAATTTTGTGGTTTCAACAAACTTGCCTTGATGCACAATATTGCCATTAGCAAAAGTAAAGCTATTGATCATACCGTCACCTTCAAACTGGTGTGAATAACGCTGGTTGCCTTGCTCATATTTAGCAGGACCATTGCGATAGAATACTCCCGTGAGATCTTTGGGTAATTTGCCTTCAATAGTAAGCTGCTGATGGGCGAAGTTATTCGCAGTATTCTTCAAACCTAATAAGCTTGGGTTGTCCTTCAAGGCATCAGCAAAGGATGTTTTTATATTAGCAAGTGGGTCTATTTGGTTTTTATTGACTATTTTTGCATTAACGGCAAATGGCACAGACATTAAAAGACTGCTTGCCCCGATACAAGTACTCGCTCCAGCGATATTTTTTAATAATTGACGACGTTGCATACATTGTCTCCTTAATAATTAATCGTTGAACGGTTAGTTACGGCGGCATCTGCAACTTGAAATTTAATTGCTTGGTATTCAACTGGACCATAATTAGCTTTTGCACTGTTTGAATATCCATAGCCTTCTATTGGCATGCCAAAGAGGTTAGTTTCCATAGCACTGTTATCATTTTCGTCATGGAAATATCGAATACCATAGTCGTTATCTTCTAAGTTATTAAAGGTTATTGTGATCTGACCTTTTTTGGCAATAGCGATGCTAGACAAATAAGCGTTATTCGCTTGGTAGTTTTTTTCACCTTGAAATAATTGCACATACACTTTTCCTTGATCTGATTTAATATCGTCAATAATAAAAGTAACGTTATTAGCTAAGGCATGTGTTGATGTGAGTAACATACTGGTTGTCATTATTGCTATAAAAAGTGTTTTCATTTGCTTTCCTTATTATTTACATTGAATTAAAAAGTAGTGATTGCTTCGATAGGGAAAGAGGATAAAATGCCTTTATCGAATTAGGAATTAAGAATTCGCCATCAGGTTGAATTCTTCGTGTAATAAACAAAAAAGGCCGATGTACCATTGACGAATCGTGAATTACCCATTGAAAATAAAGATAAAATAATAAAATGGGATAAAACTAAAATTAAGTCAGACGCTGTGGTGATCATGATAATCGCTAGTGTTTTAAGCTTACTAACCCCATTTGGTATGGATAAGGTTGGCTTAATCAAGGGCTGGTTTTTTTGGCTACTACTTTGTTTTAGTGGTTACTTTGTTTATGCTCCGATCATTTATTTTGGTAATGAATTTCTATATAAAATCTCGAAAATATTACGAGCGAGGTATTGGTTACGAATAACGCTTTTAGCAGCTTTGGGTAGTGTTATTATGAGCTTTATTGTGCCCTTAGTAGTGATAAACTTTTTTGATGTTCAAATTGCTTATCTAACGTTAGTACCACAAATAATGTTAAGAACCTTTATTGTTGGTGGCTTAATTTCGGGTGTTTACAGCTTAAAAAATTACTTACAAACACAAAAGCAGCAACTGTTAAAGCAACAGCAGCAGCTAAGTGATCAGCAAGCGCAGAATTCGAACAGTATAAATAAAAAATACCAAGATTTTATGACAAAGTTACCGCTAGACAAACGTGGTAAGTTGATCTGCTTAGAAATGGACGATCATTACTTAAAGGTGCATACCGATAAAGGCAGTGATTTGATATTAATGAGATTTAAAGATGCACTTGCTTGCTTAGATGAATATCCAGGCATTCAAACGCATCGGTCATGGTGGGTGGCACAAGATGCTATTGTCAGTGAAGAGAAGGAAGGGCGAAAGCTACTATTAAAACTGGTTAATCAGCAGCTTGTACCCGTATCTCGACGTTATACAGAACAAGTGAAAACGCTTATTCAGCAATTAGTTGTTTAAGTGTGTAACTTGTTTCGTTGTCGCCTAGCTTAGTCTTTAGATAAGGCAATATTTCTGCTAACTGTTGCGAAAGCTGCCATGGCGGGTTAACAATAAATAAACCTGTGCCTGTCATGCCGTATTCTGTGGTATCAGCCTTCTGGCAATACTCAACTTGCAAAACATTACGCAGCTCACTTTTAGTGAATGCACTTTGCATTTGCTCTACAAGTTCGCGCTTAACCACGGGGTACCATAAAATATACGTACCAGTCGCAAACTTCTTATAGGCATTTACTATGGTTCTAGTGGCTTTAAGGTAATCTTCTTTGAGTTCATATGGTGGGTCAATTAATACGACACCACGTCGATTTGGTGGTGGTACTAAGCCCAAAACCCCTTGATAACCGTCAGATTGTTTTACGTGCGATTTATTCCAACGTTGGCTATAAGCTTGTAAATGCTCAATATCGGCAGGATGTAACTCAAATAAATGCGCACTGTCTTGTCGACGAGTAAATTGTCGAGCAATCCCTGGCGAACCAGGATAAAGCGCAATGTCTCCTTGTTCGTCAATTACATCTTCGTTTAAACTTTTGACTAAATCAATGTAGGGCTGCAAAGGCTCGGGTAAGTCACTATTATCAATTAACTTAGCAATGCCATCTTTATATTCACCAGTTTTTTGTGCGTAGTCGTCAGCTAGTTTGTACATACCAGCGCCAGAGTGACTGTCGATATAATAAAAGCCTTTATCTTTTCGTGTCATGTACTCAAGTACTAGGGTGAGAACGGAATGCTTTAAAACATCAGCAAAATTTCCGGCGTGAAAGGCGTGGCGATAACTAAGCACTTTATTTCCTTTAAGAATAATAGAGAAGAGCAGGTTTAAATCTAAAATGGCATTATCTACAAAGTGATAATGCCATTTTTAATGGTGTATTGCTAAATGTTAAGTAAGAACTAAGCAGGGGTTTAAACTTGTGATGCTAAGTATTCGTCGTAACCACCAGCAAAGTCAGTATAACCGTCAGCTTTTAATTCGATAATACGTGTCGCTAAGCTTGAAACAAACTCACGGTCATGACTGACAAATAAAATGGTGCCTTCAAACTGCTCCATTGCCATATTTAATGACTCGATAGACTCCATATCCATGTGGTTAGTTGGTTCATCCATGACCAAAATATTTGGTTTTTGCATCATGATTTTACCAAACAACATACGACCCTGTTCACCACCAGAAAGTACTTTTACCGACTTTTTAATATCATCAGCAGAGAACAATAAACGCCCTAAATAACCACGAACCGCTTGCTCGTCATCAGTAGGTTGGCGCCATTGGCTCATCCACTCAAATAATGTCATGTCATTTTCAAACTCATGAGCATGGTCTTGCGCGTAGTAACCAATGTTAACGTTTTCAGACCAAGTATATAAACCTGAGGTTGGCTGATATTGCGCCTCACCCATCAATGTACGTAAAAAAGTAGTTTTACCGACACCGTTTTCACCGATAATAGCGACATGTTCACCAACTTCAATCATCATGTTGAGGTCTGTAAGTACCTTGTTATCATCGAAGCTTTTACTCATGTTTTCGATAACAAGCGCATTTCGGAAAAGTTTCTTTTCTTGTTCAAAACGAATAAACGGGTTAACACGGCTTGACGCTTTAACTTCCGCTAATTGAATCTTATCAATTTGCTTCGCGCGCGAAGTTGCTTGTTTTGCTTTTGATGCGTTGGCTGAGAAACGGGCAACAAAGGCTTGTAACTCGCCAATTTGTGCTTTTTTCTTCGCGTTATCTGCCATTAATTGTGCTCTAGCTTGTGTTGAAGCAAGCATGTATTCATCATAGTTACCTGGGAATACACGTAATTCACCATAATCTAAATCAGCCATATGTGTACAAACACTGTTTAAAAAATGACGGTCATGCGAGATGATGATCATGGTTGAATCACGTTCGTTCAAGGTTTCTTCTAACCATTGAATAGTATGAATGTCTAAGTTGTTGGTTGGCTCATCAAGTAATAAAATATCAGGATCAGAGAACAGGGCTTGTGCTAATAGCACACGCAGTTTCCAACCTGGGGCTACATCGCTCATTAAACCAAAATGTTGTTCAACCGGAATACCAACACCCATTAACAGCTCACCGGCGCGGCTTTCTGCGCTGTAACCATCCATTTCAGCGTATTGAGACTCTAAATCGCCGGCACGCATACCATCTTCTTCGCTCATTTCAGGCAAGGCATAAATACGATCACGCTCTTCTTTTACAGCCCATAGCTCTGTGTGGCCCATAATAACGGTATCAACGACAGAAAACTCTTCAAAACCGAACTGGTCTTGACGAAGTTTACCAATACGCTCATTCGGATCTAAGGCAACGTTACCTGATGTTTGCTCTAAATCACCACCTAAAATTTTCATAAAGGTTGATTTACCACAACCATTAGCGCCGATTAAACCATAGCGGTTACCGCCACCAAATTTTTGTGAAATGTTTTCAAATAACGGCTTAGCACCGAATTGTTGGGTAATATTATTGCAACTGAGCATACAGGTAATTCCTAGCTGATATATTTGTACAGAATCTAATGACCCGAATTATACAGGGGTTAAATAAAAATGACTATTTTTAGTCTTATGAATCTATGTGATAAAGAGGAATATGTACGGGAGGTGATATTTTATACATCGACAACAACTTCAATTTATTAGTACAAAAACAAATTATCTTATGGTTTGAATAGAATAAAATAATTAACTTGCTAAATCCTCTAATTTCAATATGTATTTTTCTAGCTTTAAAACAAATGTATATGGTATTTCCTCTATGTCGAAATCTGGAAAATCATCTTGCATGTCACAACCAAAAATAAACCTTTTATTGCCATGGTAACCAGCATCTTCTAGTATATTTATTACAATATCATTAAAGTTTATGAGCTCACTTTTACATACACTAAACATAAATCTAAATAGCTGATTAGTAATATCTACATAATTGGCCAGATGGGGAATAAGGTCAAAGTTTTCATCCAATTCATTTAGTGCCGAAGCCCCAAATCCTTTCCATTTATAACTCCCTGCGGTAAGCCTTGACTTCATAATAGTCGCAACTAGAGAGGGCTTTTGATTTTTATTTATATTTATAGCTAATCGACTTATTGGAATACCATAGTGTTGAGAATAGTTTCTTAACTCATAACAAAATTTATAACTTAGGCTGTCTTTATGTAGTGTTTTTCTTAATGACTCTATTTTAGAGTATTCTTCGGAGTTTTTACCAAATTGATTTTCAGTAAGGGAAGTCACTTTAACAAGGAATAAACTTACTGCTGTTAACGTGCTGAGAACACACTTATTCAATTCAACCATCATTTCAATTATGTTTTCATAAGGGTCTATTAAAGCAGGTGACTTTTTAGTTTCCTGCTCCAACTTAATCAAGATTTCTTTTAGAGTTTGTTCTAGCTGATTATGGTTTGAATCGACCATCCTATGGGCGAGGTAAAGTGGATATAAAAACTCCACTATTAAGCCACAAGCTTTATCATAGGTATTTCCTATATCTTGATGTATAGGTTGTTTGGCAACATGCATATCAAACTTCGCACCTTCCTTGGGTGTGAAAAAAACTAGCTTCCTTTCCATTACAGTTTCCTTATAATTAATGTTTGACAAAAATTCGCAATATAAACTTAACAATTATTATGAAAAGTATAAAGCTATCACGGATAATGAACTCCCTAAATAGTGTCAAAATTAGCTAGATACAGAAGATTATTATAAGAATAAACAGAAAATCTAATGTATTAATTGCAACAGAATTAGGTAGTTTATTGTATTAATTATTATCTTCTTTAACTTCTACTCTAACAAAGGATGGCTTAGGGTTGCTTTTTGTCCAATAGATACCTGAACCGTATTGATAATCCTCCGTTGCTTCTCTTAGCCTCTGCTCGTAATATTCGAATAAAGTAAATTTAAACGTTTTTTCAACATCTACTTTAGAGCAGTCGGTTAATACCTTAACCTTCATTTTATATTCACCATGAAGCCAAAAAAAATTCTCATCAAATATTTTCTTGAAAGGATAAATGCATTCTTCAGGTGCGAGTATTAAATCAGTATGATATTCCCCTAGCTTTTCTTTTTTTTGCTTCAATGCTCCTTGCATATTTTTAATTGCATCATTTAAAGTTTTTTCATTTTGTCTTGACCAATCTTGGCTTGTGGTTACATTGTGCGACCATTCTTCATCAGGAGCTAAAGAAAACTTTGTAAATAATAAAGGATATAAGTCAGTAGGTTCTTTAAAGTAGCCTTGTGATGGGAGCTGAGTTAATTTTTCACCATCTCTATATAATGATACTTCAACACCTCTAATCGTTAACTTAGTACCTCCTATGTTATGTAAGTGTAAGTGAAGATTAATTCCGCAATTTCCAATAGCGTGATTTAAATTTATTTTTGAAAAGAGCTCAAAATCTAACTTTGGTTTTTTAAAAAATAGTTTTATTCTTAACTCTTGTGATGCTAAGAGCGCTATTGAGGCTATGATGAAAGACCAAAAAGTCCAATTTAGATAAAAAGGTGTAATCTCTAGTGGCGACATGTACTAATCCTTGTGAAGTTGAATTGCATCCCATTCCATTCAATAATTAGAGCTACTGTGAACGGTAAACTGATGCTATCACAGCATTAGTCATTCATGAATAATTATCAAATGCCGTTAATATAGTTTCTCTTATAAATACTATATCAACTAAACCAAAATCTAGTCATTAAAGGTTTAGCAATCACATATATAATTAGCATTTGAAATAGATATAAATAAAAATAGTCTTTTTTAACCACCCTTAAAAGACATGCAACAAAGTCGTATCGTATAGTTATTGACAGACCTATATGACACAAAGTATCGTATAGGTCCTAAATGAGACTGTTAGCTGGGTGAAAGAATCAAATGCAATATATTTACGCTAGAACATCAACAAAAGAACAAAACGTGCAGCAACAAATAGATTACCTTGAATCTAAGTACAAAGCAGATGATGTGTTTAGTGACCAGCAGTCTGGCAAAACAATCGACCGACCATCGTTCAATAAATTATTATCAACAGTTAAAAGTGGAGACACTATAATCTGTCAAGATTTATCAAGGCTCGCGCGTGATACTCAGTCCCTATTATCGTTTGTTGAAGATATGACAAATAAAAATGTAGCAATTCAAATAGACGATTTAGGTTCAACCGATATTACATCAGCCACAGGTAAGATGGTGTTAACTACATTAGCAGCAGTCGCAACAATGCAGCGCGAGCAAATGATTGAAAAGCAACAGATAGGTATTTTACGGGCTAAAGCTGAAGGTAAGTTTAAAGGCAAGCAGCAAAGCCAGAAGACTATTGATGCATGCATCAAGGCATTAGGGTATGTAGAAAAGGGCTTATCAAAAGAGGCTGCGGCTAAGGCTGCTGGCGTTGGTAAGGCTACACTTTATAGGTATATTAAAGAAGTTGATTTGGCTGTCTAGATGTCTGTTTGTTTTTAGGGTATAGTAGTAATAATTATAAACACACCACGGCTAGCAAAGGTGACTAGATACGGGCGACACGTTGACTTATCAACGTAAAAACATAGGAATATACATCATGAATTTTGAAGACTGTCACACCCAAAGCGATATAATAGAACGCCATATAATCGAATTAATGCGACGCTCTGAGGGTATTAAGGGGTTCGCAAAAAAGAAGCAGTTAGTGACCTACGTTAGAACATCAAACAAGGAAAACTGTAACAACTCCCAGTTGATGGTGTGCGGTTATGCGCATGCGGTATTCTATCCTTCAGCTAAAAATCACTCTATAGTGGAGAGCAGGCGCAGTGTTTCATTTTCTCATTTAAAGCTACTTCTCGAATCTTTAGAGGATAACACGATTTTATTGACTCGTGATTTCTCTAGGCTTGGGCGCTTTCCTTTGTCCTACCATAAAAAATTATATAACTTGTATAATGAGCATGCATTGCGTGGCATAAAAATTCACGTATTAGCAAGTCAGCTTAGCGGTAATGAGCATGGCACTCCGTTATATGATTACGACATGATAAGTGAGCCATCAAAAATAAAAGTGATTATTGCTGAGCAATATAAATCATTTCTTGCTTACGCTACAAAAGAGAATAATAAACCGGAAAAGATAAAATTACATGAAAACAAAAAAATTGACAAAAGATTAAAGTCGATGGTTAAGACATGGAATAATGGTATATCTAAGGATAAAAAACCGATTGAAATAAAGAGGCTTATAAGGCGAAATACAAAGCTGTCAATGTCGTCTATTAACAAAAGTTTATCTAGTCTAAAGTCGAAAAATCTATTGAATTAAATGCAGGTTTTTCACTGTGTAAAAAGTACGTTTTATTGGTTATTTTATACAGTGTTAATTGAGCTAAGCACCATGCAAGGCTTGGCTCGCAGTTTCCTTTAGGGTCGCCTTTACTGACACTATAGTATTGTATATATAAATTATGCGTACTTCTGATGAGGGCGTTGATGTAAATACATACTCTCCCCGTTCTGTCCATTCTCTTTTAATTCACTGAAAATATAGTTAATTATATTTTCAGTGATACGTGGTGTGATTGGCTATAGCAAATGATTAGATTCTGATTGTGCGATTGCCATCAGGTGTAGCGTTTTTTAAATACCAGTACCAATGCAGGGATAAGTAAAATTATAGTATATGGCTCAGGAACTTGAGTACTATTGTTTAAGTTCACATTGTCGAAACTATGATATATAGCTCCTTGCTGCCAAGTTAGCGAGGTTAATTCTGTAAATGAATCATCAAAATTAAAAGTTGAATATTTGCTGATGTCGTATGGGAGCGAAAATACTTGGTAAACAGTCACTCCATTACTTTTGAGTCCTGTGAAGTAAACAGGGATTTCATCGTCGTAACGATTGTACAGGCCAATCAATAAATCAATAGAGTTTATATTAAATAGGGCGTTATCTATTCTTTTAAGCTCAACGTCTGCACTTACGCCTGCAGCATGAAGTCCAGTGGATGTGCCGTAACTAGGGTGTAACATACCTATCGAGTTAAACGCTTGGGTGGTAGTTAGGATGAAGTTATCATGGCTATAGGTTGCTTGGGTGTAGTCATTGTAGTGTCTGCCAGACTCAAGTTCATCAAATGTAATTAAGGTGGCGCTTGATGGGGTTGAGATAACTGTGAGTATGATTAAGAGTAATATTTTTTTCATTTTTACTTCCATGTAATTATGTGAGAGTGGTGCAAGACGTTATTAGATACGATTTCAGTAACTTAAACAACTTGAAATGAAGAAGGGCTAGCTATTTATTTTTCAAATTCTCCTGATAAAGGGCGCTAGTGCAATCAAGCTTTATATTTGTGGCATTAGTGGGTTTGAATCCGTATATGATTATTAATTTAAATATGCCTTAACGAAGCCTGAAAAATAAATTTAACTTTCATTTGGTCCAACCAATAAAGCAATCTGAATCATACTATGGGAGGGGTGACCTCTAGGTTCTCGAATTAATTGGGCGGGGCTATTCTAAAAAATGGTAATTAATATCGGGTTACCTTGCGCTGTATAAATCTTTATTAAATATCAAAGTGGTTACGTTGGTTATAAAGCATTTTTATAATAATAATGAAGTGTGTATCTAAGGGGGTGTGGGT
Organism: Cognaticolwellia aestuarii; assembly: GCF_002000025.1. Taxonomy (GTDB): domain Bacteria; phylum Pseudomonadota; class Gammaproteobacteria; order Enterobacterales; family Alteromonadaceae; genus Cognaticolwellia; species Cognaticolwellia aestuarii. Next base: position 44,645 of record NZ_MUZV01000018.1, on the reverse strand, counting down.
GTGTTCTTTGATTTCAATGTGGTTAGGAGGTGCAGTAAAAGTTGTTAGTATTTATAGCAATAACTTAAGTGTGATTTGCATGGTTAACTGTCTTGCAGGCTTTGAGGGTTATAATTGTATTTAACCAATAAAATTCTTTGGTTGGTGTTAGAGTATTAATTTACTTACTAATAACTATTTCTTCATAAGATTCATTTAAACATGTGTACTCCATTTTTACTTGATTAAAGCTTAAGTACTCCAAGCTTGAGTTATCAATACTAATGGTGGCACCATTGCCAATAATTGCAAAATCAACACTCTTTAATAGGCCATTTAGTTTGTTGGGTTCACTCATTAAGTTGCTCATATTTTCATTAAAAACTTGACTTGCCTGCTTTACCTTTTTAAATTTTGTTTTAATGTTGATTGTTGTGTTTCGCTTGTCGACTTCTAGCTGGTTAATCTCTTCTTTAATATCTTTTAATCTAATGGAAAGTAATTGGTCATGATTTAATTCGATGGACGTTCTAATGCGATTTGAGCGCTCTGTTAGGTCTTTTATGTTGGCATCTATTTTGATGATACTGTCCTCAATTTCTAACTGTAAATCATCATTAATTATATTATAGATATAACCAAGCTGGTTGAGGCGCCTAAACTCTTCAATTATTGGCATTGGCATTGATTTTGTATTGCTGCATAATTTACCAGCTCTTTTACTTTTGGTGCAGTACATGACTGCGCCGGAGTGTTTATGCTGCCTTACTGAGTAGTTACCGCCACATACCCCGCACTTAACAAGACCTGCCATGATATGGCCACTTGATTTCCCTTGAACTTTATTGTCCTTTCTCTTTTTTATTTCATCTTGAACTAGATAGTATTCAGCCTTACTTATAACGGGTGGGTATATTTCAGCGTCTTCCCAAAAGCCCATTAGGGTTCGGCTTAACAGCCATTGTTTAACCGCTGTGTGACTGCATTTTAGGAAGCGCTGCTGGTCTACTGATTGAACATGTTTTACCAAGTCAGAATAAGACGAGCCAGAAAGGAACATCTTAACCACTAAATGTATTAATTCTTTATCTTCGGGCGTTACAGTGTCAAACATATCGCTTTTATCATTTCTGGTTATCCACCAAAAAGATTTTCTCTTTATCATTTTCCCTTTGGCGGCATCTTCTTTTTTTGACCGCCATCTACTAGAAATGCGCCTAGAAAGGTTTTTAGAGTGCTGGTGTGCCATATCAATTTTACCAATCAAGTAATAAATGATACCTGCATTTTTACTTACAACCTCTTTAGAGTATTCTTGATTATCTTCAAGGGTTATTATCTTCACGCCATTCATGCAAATATTGGTTATTATACTTAGGGCTGTTAGTGTGTCTAGGCGGCCAATTCTATCTATTGCCTCAACCAGAATATAATCACCAGCCTTAATTTTATTTGCTTCTATTGCGTCTAATAGGCGTCCAAAATCATGCTTTAAGTTTGTGCCATGATAGCCAGAAAGACCTAAATCTTTGAACGACATATCAGACGGCTCGGTATTGGGGTTATTAGAAAACCAGTCGTTAATCATGGCTTGTTGGCGCTTTAAGGAGTCGCCAGTTTCTTGTTTAGAGCTTGAGAAGCGTATGTATGATATAGCTTTGGCCATGACTTGAACTCGTTTGATTCTATTTGTGGTGGGAATGATACCAAATAAAAACTATGGGCTCACTTGAAATTGTTGGGTAATATTGTTTGCAGCTAACATAAAGGTTCCGTCGCGAGTGTTTAGATGAGTTAAGTTAACGCGTTAACTCATACCTATAACAACTAAAAAAATGTAAAAATAATGCGCGCGATTATACAGGTGTTTAAAGATTAGCGAAAGTGGAGCACTGGTATAACTTTGCTTAATTCTGAATTATAAAATACGGGAAAGGTACATGTAATAACAAACAAAAGGCGCTTTGAAGGGAGTAAAAGAACCATTAGTGGCTCGGTATAATTATTATAAAATTTACACTGTTCTTTGGGTCTTAGTATTAATAATAACCATGAAAGCTTACCAGGCCTGCCATCTAAAAGTATAGAGCAGGGAAGATTTATTGAAAATAAATGCTGAGATTATAACTCAGTAAACTCATTCAAAGGCATTACTCCTCTTCTTATGCATTATGTAGATTTACCGCCTGTTTATAGATTTACTGTGTTTTAACTGTTTACAAGGAGTTACTTCCAATACATACGAGGCGACTAAACTTGCTATTTGTCTAAACCCTAGCAAATAGGTAAGTGCTAATGTCACCATCTGTTCGATGTTTTGTTATTTTTGGAGTCGTTAGTAGCATAGATTCACTCTTGGTCATAAATGAGCGTGCAGATGGTATAAAGTTCTATCTGTTAAGTCATTCAATTTACGTGATAAAGTAGGGATGTATGTAAGTAATATTATCAAGCTGACTAATCAACATAAAATAACTATTTTAAATTAGTGTAATCAACCGCAGACTTAAATGGATTTTCATGACTACTAAAACTAAAACTAAAACAAAAAACGTTGATACTACGCTAAGTATTTTGCTTGGCGCTTTATTGACTATACCAGCTTTGAGTTTTGCAGCGAAAGTTGAGACTTCGATGACAGCAGAGCAGTGGCGCAGTATAACAGAGCGCGATATTGAAGCTGCTTACAGTATATCCGCAAAAAATCACCCCGGTATGTTTGATGTTAATAACCCAACTTTCCCTGATTTATTAAATCAAGCAAAAGCGGAGGCACTTGCACTCTCATCACAAGCGAGCGGACCGCAGGTTCATGTTGCGGCAATTGCGCGCTTCAGTACTGTGTTACAAGATGGCCACGCCGGTGTGTTTTCAAGCGTAGAAAGACCGGCGCGCCGCTGGCCGGGTTTTAGTGCCGTATGGCGAGGTGATGCGCTAAAAGTGTATTACAGCGAAACCAACAATATTAGTAAAGGCGATGTTGTCAGCCAATGCGATGGACAAAGCACTGAGGCCTTAATGCGCCAAAGGGTTTTTAAGTTTCATGGTGAAGTAGCACAACCTGGACATTGGTGGAACCAAGGTTGGCGGTTACTAATTGATGAGGGTAATCCATTTTTAATGCCCTTAAAAGCATGTGAATTTGTTAAAGCCAATGGCGAAACTTATACACAAGTGCTGAACTGGTCAATAAGGCCTAAATCAGTAAACAAACATTTAGAGAATGCTGACAACGGTGATGAACTTCCCATTGATTTGACCTGGCCCAATAAAAAGATAGCGTGGATCGCCATGCCTAGTTTTTCGGTAAACGATAAACAAACCGCTGACTACAATAAGCTCTTTGAAAAAATAGAACAGCAACATAGCAAACTGCTTAATGCTAAGGCGGTGGTTTTAGATCTGCGGCATAATCAAGGTGGCTCATCTTATTGGAGCTCACAAATAGCAAAAAGATTATGGGGCGAAAAGGTTGTAGAGCAAAAAGCAGCCGATTTATCTCAAAATACACAAGTGTGGTGGAGAGCCTCAAAAGATAATACTGACTATGTCGAGTCGTTAATTGAACTGGTGAAAGATCAAAGTGATGTTCATGAGTTTTTCAAAGTAGTACATAAAGGAATGAGTAAATCACTTAAAAATAAAACACCATTTTATGTACAAATGCCTGATGAAAAGCGTGAGCAAAGCTTAAATAAATCGCTAACCAGCAACTTTAAAACTAAGGTGTTTGTTATAGTGCCGCCGCAATGCGCGAGTGCCTGCTTAGATGCGATTGATGTATTTAAGCTATTTCCCAATACGCGGTTATTTGGTGCCCCAAGCAGCGCCGATTCTATGTATATGGAAGTACGTTTAGCTACTTTACCTTCAGGATTAGGTAAAGTGATTGTGCCAAATAAAGTCTATGTAAATAGAGTACGTGGAGAAGGGGCTTACTATAAGCCAGATATTGCTTATAACGGTATTGATTGGACAACCCGCTTGCTGCTTGAGCAGATTAAAAAATACTAGGGCCTGTCTATAATTATCTACTTGATAAAGTAGCTTAGAAATTGGAATAGCACTGATTCAGGTAGATTTTTAAATGTGACTGGAACTTTAACGGATTTTTTACATTGAAAAATTAATAAAAATAGCAAAATACTCATTCTAAATTTTTAATCTAGTGGTATCGTATGTAGCGTGAGTGTTTCTGCAACTTCTTACATTGCGTTTAAACATTGTAGTTTAAACATAGGGCCGCTTCTCAATATCAGTTTTTTTCATGGCCCAATAGCTTCAATAAACTCATAGCTGACTTTCTTTGGCTAATTGGCTAACTGATCAAGAAAGAAGATAACCCGCCATGATCAAATGTTGTTATCTTCAGTCCAATCTTTTAGTTTCTCTAAAATATCTAATGCGGTGCGGCCAAAGTCTGTTATTTCGTAAGCTACGGCAATAGGGCGATCGCTAATCACTTCTCGCGTCACTAAACCTTGTGCTTCTAATTCTTTTAAGCGCTGATCAACCATTTTTTTACTTGCACCGCCTAACATGCGCGATAATTCGTTAAAGCGTACTGGACCATCTTTTAGATGCCATAAAATAGACGCTTTCCATTTTCCGCCTAAAACTCGCATGCCTCGTTCAATCAGGCAAGGTTGCTCACAGGTTTCTACATTTATTTTTTTTGCGCTACTATTTGTTTTTGCTGTGCTTTTCATTTTATTTTCACGTTAATTAAGGTGGTTACTAAAAGTATACTGGTTGCTTTAATTAACCACTCTAGCATAATGCTGACATATAACCAATTTACACGTTGTGGGGCAGGTAAGCTCACACTCGTATTCATGCCATTTTAGGAAACTATATTATGTCAACGCTCACTTCTTACAGCCCTATTGATAGAAAACCACTGGGCGATGTTGCCATTACTGAGCCTGTTGATATGCCAGCGGTTGTTTTACGGGCAAAGCATGCACAAAAATCTTGGTCTGCTTTAACTCTTGGTGAACGCCAACAAAAAATAATTAACGCTTACGAAGCGCTTAACGCAGTGGATGATGAGCTGACATTATTGATCAGTAAAGAAATGGGCAAAGATTATCGAAGAGCGAGTTATGAAGTGGGCGGCACTATTCAAAACACGGCTTATTTTGCTCAAGAAATAGCGCAAGCACTACAAAGTGAATCAATAGGGCGTGAGGGTGAAATGCAATATCGCCCTTTAGGTGTAGTCGCTGTTATTTCTCCGTGGAATTATCCTCTGGCGATGGCGAATAATTTGTTATTACCTGCGCTGATTGCGGGTAATACGGTGGTATTAAAACCTTCAGAAGAAACCCCTTTGGTTGCTGAACTTTTTGTTAACACCTTGAACCAAATACTGCCTGAAAATGTATTACAAATAGCGCATGGTGACGCAGAAACCGGTAAAGCCTTGGTTAACGGCGACATTAACATGGTTGCTTTTACCGGCTCACTCGCTGCAGGTAAGCATATTATGGCCAGTGCTGCGTCAGGGCTTAAGCGTTTAGTGATGGAGTTGGGCGGTAATGACTCGATGATTGTTATGGCCAGTGCAGATATAGATAAGGCAGTTCAGTTTGCCGTTGCTAGCTCTTTCGAAAACGCCGGTCAAATGTGTACATCAACTGAGCGTATTTATGTTGATGAGCGTGTTGCTGACGAGTTTGAGCAGAAAGTGGTTGCGTTAGCTCGTCGCTATCAAGTTGGCCCTTGGGATCAACAACATGTCAATATTGGTCCCATTGTTAACCCTAAGCAGCATGCTAATATTTTGTATCAATTGGAAGATGCTCACGCTAAAGGCGCGAAGTTCTTACTCGGCAAACCTCATTACGAATTACCTTATATACAACCGACGGTTGTTACAGGAATTACACCTAATATGACCTTAGAGCAAGATGAAACTTTTGGACCCGTAGTAGCAATTAGCCGGTTTAATCATTTATCTGAAGCGGTTGAGCGAGCCAACGCTAGTCCATACGGCTTAGCTGCGGTGGTATTTGGTGGCGCTGGCGCTAATGATGTTGCCGAGCAAATGGAAGCTGGCATGGTGGCAATAAATAAAGGCGCTGGAGGACTTGGACCTTGGGTTGGCGCTAAGCAAAGTGGTTTCGGTTTTCATGGCACTGCTGCCGGTCATCGTCAGTTTGCTCAAGTGAGAGTTATCAATAAATAAGTCGCTAATCTCACTTGCATGCCACTTGAAAAATAATTGAAACATAAGCTTAGCCGTCATTTTTAATGACTGCTAAGTAAAATATAGAGAAAGATATGAACCAAAACATAGATACAGTAAATGATTTTTTTGTTGCCGCTTTAGAGCCCGGAGCTGAGCACCCAGCGTTACCGGCATGGGGTAACCGAAAGGTAAATCCAGCAAACTTGAAACAAAACGTTGATGTCAGCAATATTGAGCGACACGAATTAGCGCAAGTGCCCGGAGCCTTTCAGTTACTAAACGTATTAACGCAACAAGAGTGCGAAACACTAGTGAGCATTAGCGAACAGCTGGGCTTTTTACCCGATGCAGCGGTTTCTCTGCCACGCAGTGTTCGCCATAATGACAGCTTAACATGGATAGTTGACGAGCAAACTGACGGTATTATTTGGCAGCGTATTGCGCATTTAATGGATGACAGACAAGCTATTTTTACTGGCAGTAAAGCGTTAGGGATCAATGCACGCTTTCGTTTCTATCGTTATAACGCCCAAGACTACTTTAAACCACACTCTGATGGTGCTTGGCCGGGCAGCCGTGTTATTAATAATGAATTAATAACTAATGCTTATCCTGATCGTTATAGTCAAATGACATTTTTAATTTTCCTAACTGAAGACTTTCGCGGTGGTGAAACCCGCTTTTTGGTTAATGCCAATGACGCTACTCAACCAGCGAAAAGAAATGATCAGGTTAGAAATGTAGATATTAGAACCCCTGCTGGCGGCATATTATGTTTTCCACACGGCATGCACCCTCTACATTGTATTCACAGTTCGGTACCAATTACCGACGGAGTTAAATATATCATTCGTAGTGATGTTTTGTTTGAGTTATAAATATTTCTATCGGTATGCTTTTTTTAGGTAATGGTTGTAGAGCATTATCTGCAACCGTTTTTATACCGCAGTGTTGGCTATAAGGTTTTAGCCGCATTTGCTTTGGCAGAGAAAGCAGGGCAGATATGGCTTTGTAATTGTTTTTGCCTAACATTTAAAATGGCTCTGACCCTTTATTATTACTTTATCATGACCGCTTTATTGAAGTTAAACATCGATACATTTATTATGCACCGATATTTATTCTATATTAAAAAACTATCAAGATTAAGGGCGTAAGCCTTAGTCTTTTTTACGATATAGGCTTATCAAGCATACCGCTAAAAGTAACGTCGCAATCATGCCTGAGGCACCAGCAACACCTGACGGAAGAAAACCATCACGGCCAAAGGTAATTAAAATACCATTGGCAAACATAGCAACTACACCCGCTAACGCGGTAAGGCCTCCTATCGCTTTGCCACCTTTAGCTATACTTGTCATGCCAAAAACAACTGCTGCTAAGCCCAATAATACTTTCGCTGCATAGTAAATCATGAAAGACAAAGCAACCACACCACCAATTAAAGGTTGTGCTCCTTCTACGGCGCCCGCAACTTTACCAAACGATGAAAACAAGGTCAGGCCAATACTCACCTGTACTATGTTAAGTACCGCACTAAAGGCAATAGCCGACCAGCCTAGTTGACTATTTTTTGCTTGCACCATAGCCGCACCGGCAAAAGCAACAAGCACAGTAAATACCAATGCTTCTAGCCCCCATGCAAACTGTCTTGAAAAACTGATTTCAGCACTGTAAAGGGCAGTAAAAATTGCCTGTGTTATCGCCAACACCAACAATAATGATGCCGTAATTAGCATGGTGCGTTTATTCGTAAATTCCATTATGTACCTCTAATAATTTTATTTTTAACGCGTTCTCATCGCTTTATTGCGCTAGATTAGTTTTATATGGTCGGTCATAAATAATTGGCAAATAAATGTAGGTTGTCAGTCTGCCTAATACCTAAGGTATTGAAGCTGTGAACAGCATACAAATTGTTTACTTTTATAGGGTTAAAATGAGGTGGTTACTTAAAAAAGCGTTTTTAATTTAAACTTTAAAACTTAACATTAAAACCTACTCAAACCGTGCCGTATAAAGCACTAATACCGTTTCATAATGCTCTAAAAAGCGTTTCATAGGTGCAGCAGCTATGAGTACATCAAATAGATGAGACTTTTTGTGAAGTAGCTTTCATACACGAAATCATAAGACAGGCTAAGCTATGCAATAATTTCACCCGAAACGAAAAACAATCATTTCTAAAATCAATCTCTTGTAATGAAAGGGTATGTGAAAAGGGAGGTCGGGATAATTTAGCAACAGAACTTAGTAACAGAACTTAGCAAAAACATCATTCTAAATTCATGTTTGCTATAAGGCCGCTAGCTTTATTTTTTGTGAGGAAAGAGAAAAGAGGACAGATATATTTCTGTATTATTTCCTTTACTAGTCAAAACGGCTCTGACCCTTTTTATTCGATGAAGCCTAACACTCACAATAAGGGGACCAATTAATAGTTTGCTTAAATGTGAAGCGGAGCGGAACCGAGCAAATGGTTAGCAGTCTCGCTTTATTTGCCTTGTTATAGGGAATTTACACAAGTCTTGTTTTTAAAGAAAACTTCAGTTAATCCTTCTTTACTTCGAATTTCAAATGCACTTTCGGAAAAGGAAACGAATGTGAAAGGAACCCAAACAACAAAGTTATTCTTTTCGATTCCCCAATTACCAGTTGCGAAATAATAATCACGTTCTGAAAAATAATTGGATCTTTCAATAGGGCGTAGCTCAGACACTTGGCAAGAATATGAATGATCTGCTTTAAAGTCACAAGCTTTCCACTCTTTCGAATTTTCATTTGATAATTGATAATACCAAATCCCTATTATGTCATCATCAGATGGTTGCGTGCTGTTTGCCACAGGCAAAGAACAATCAACAGCCTCTTTACTTGAAGAGGAAAAGGAGATTAAATTTATTATGAGCAATAAACATAGAGTTTTACGCAAGGCTTCCGTTCCTTATAATGCTTCATTAAGAAGCGAATTTAGGCTTGCTAAACTTTTGTGACGAAGGAACTCGTGCAAGCCGTGACGAGTCTTTCTTGAATGACTTAGGTTTACCGATCACCAGAGCCTTGATTGTTATCAGGTAAATCATTGCAAACAGCACAACTAATGTTTTTGCGATAATTGTAGAAACGCCTAATAGCAAAAATAGCTACCGATACCAAGGCCCACAAAATACCAAATTCAATAGAGTACTCTAGACTTCTGCCTTTTAAGTATTGAATGCCTGTCAGCAGAGAAAAAATAATTGGTAGAGCTATAGCGTATTGAACAGTCCATTTTTTTATTGGCATAAATATTCCATTAACACTCTGAGCTTTAAGTATCAACGCTTTGCTAAGCGGCTAAAAATGGCTAGCTATAATATCGAGGAACGAGCACAGCCAGCTGTTTCTCCTTATTAATTAGCTTGTAGGTCTGCTTACCCGTGATGTCGACGGATATGTTTAACTAAGCCTGATTTATCAAATTCAAGTGAAACAATATTCGTTTTACTGTACTCAATAGTCTTGTTTATATGAGAAGGTTTAACTTTACCTGATTCAGTCATTTTTATAAAAACCACATTAGCACCAACCATTATTTCATTTACTTCGATTGAGCTATGTATGACTTCATCTTTTAATTTATTGATCATATCCTCGCGGAGTTTAGCCTTATCTGTGTAAGTAAACTTAAACTTGACGTGTTCATCAATGAAGTTATCTGATAGTAGCGAAATATAGTTTTCTATTTCTTTGATTGTGGTGTTGGGTTGTTGACGCGCATTTTTAGCTGCGACAAATGCTTTAGCTTTATCGATTAATTGCTCTGGCGTGTAATTACCTTTTCCATGACTCGAAAATGAAAAAAGAAAGAAAAATAACACTAATATAGATTTTTTCATCATACTCTCCTTGTAAACCTAGACATAATGACTTCCCACAAGGTGCCAGCCTCTAAACGTGGGTTAGTTTTACAAACCAGAGCCATAATATATGTGTCAACAATATAAAACAGAGGCTAGCATCACTAAACATAGCATACTTTTCATTAGCTTAGATACCCATAAAACATTTACTGAAGTGGCTTACATCTTGGGCCAACATGGTACTAAACCCATACATCTCGGTAAAATACCCAGTAATAAAGCTGCATTTTGGGATGGGTGTCCTTTAAGTTATTAAGTTATTAATGAAAGGGTATGTGAAAAGGGAGGTCGGGATAATTTAGCAACAGAGCTCAGCAAAAACATCATTCTAAATTCATGTTTACTATAAGGCCGCTAGCTTTATTTTTTTGTGAGGACAGAGGAAAGGGGAAAGATATATTTCTGTAATTGCTTCCTTTACTCGTTAAAACGGCTCTGATCCCATTTGTTAAGCTAGCGTGATGAAAAAACGACAAATAATTAAACGAGTATACGCTCACAGTATGAGGTGTTTTCAGGCCAAAATTCGAACGTCTACAAAAAATATTACCAACTTAAATTCGTCATAACTTTATTAAAGCTATCTAAAAATATAGTAATTATAATTACTTAAATTAACTTAATGCGCAAAGTCATTTCCCTTCATTAAAAAGGGTAGATATAATCATTAACAATATAATAATGATAAAAGGATGTTTCATGTACCTTCAAACAATGAAGTTAATTATCTTGCTTTGCCTTATGTTTGGTTGCAGTTTACTGGTTTCAGCACAAGTATCAAACAACGTTAAAAACCAAAAACTAGATATTAACGTCCTATTTCAGGACGATGACTACCGGGATGTTCGTTTATCTCCAGACGGCAAACATATTGCTTTAATACAGAATCAAAAAGATACGCCAGTTCTTATCGTAGTCGACGTTGAAACGATGAAAGCAATTAACCAGATTTCTTTTGCTAATAAAGACAATGTTGGCAGCTATTCATGGGCGAATAACGAAAGATTACTGATTTTCCTCTCCAGCAAACAAAGAAATAAAGAAAGAAAAGCCTATTACGGTGAAATTTATAGCATTAACATTGATGAAGACGAAGGGAGATTTATTTTTGGCATTCGTTCTTTAGTCAGTAGAGGGAAAATCAAGAAAAATGTTCAATCAGTCGATTACGAAAAACATTTAGCCCACCCTAAAATAATAAGCATATTAGAAAATGATCCTGAGCACATCATCATTTCAACATCGCAATATCAAGATAAAGGTATGTGGGCCTTTAAGTTAAATATATATAGCGGAAAAACAGAAACGTTAGCAAAAGTCGATGATAGTAACGCGGATCACAAATCAACTAAACTACACTATTTTGATACTCACCAAGAGCTTTGGCTTAGCAGCAAACAAGAGAATGAAAATAACATTATAGCGCGTTATGATTTCGAAGATGAATCATGGATAGAGTATCCATTAATTAATACTAGCTACAATTTATCAATCATTAGTAAATATAAAGATGAAGACAAACTCATCGTTAGTGATTACTGTGGCAACAATACAATATCTATTTGTCTTTTTGACCCCTTGAATAAAGAGCTCAGCCCTTTATATCAAGTTGATGGATATGATACTAACTGGTTGTATTTTGATAAAGAAAACACACCTTACGCGGTTTCATATTTTGATGAATACCCACAATATAAAATTTTAAATAACAACCATACTATGGCACAGCAGCTTTCTGGCTTTTTAGAAAGGTTTGCAGGCTATAGCGTTATTGTAAACTGGAACAGTACAGACGAAAAAAGAGCACTTATTACCCTTTCAAGTGATATTCAACCAACGGTATGGTACTTGTTTGATAGCGAAAAAAACAAACTAACGTTTGTTGCTAACAGTAAGAAAAAAATCAATACAGAACAATTAAATCCTCAATATTCTTTTAACTTTATGGCAAGAGATAACGTCCCTATTCAGGGATATATAACCTTGCCGGCAAAAACAAACAAAGCACCATCTCCTGCAGTGATATTGGTACACGGTGGTCCACATGCGCGTGATTACTGGGGCTTCGACCCTGCAGTACAATTATTGTCGTCACGCGGGTATGCCGTAGTTCAAGTTAATTATCGCGGCTCTACAGGCTTTGGTTGGGAGTTCGAGTCTTCAGGTTTTCAGCAATGGGGAGAGAAAGTCCAATTTGATATTCTCGACAGCATAGACCATCTAGTTGAAAAACAATATATAGATAAAAATCGTTTATGCATTATGGGCTCGAGCTTTGGCGGTTATAGCGCTATACAAAGTAGTATTATAGCGCCTGATTTATTCAAATGTTCAATCGCAACTTCCGGTGTTTACGATATACAACTACATGTTGAAGATGAAACGCCGAAGGAAGCCAGAGCCTTAACTAAAAGAATAGGCTTAGAAGAGATACAGAGTAACCATTCACCCATTAACGCTATTAAAAACTTAAAGTCCCCCGTATTATTAGTACATGGCACCAAAGATGACGTAGCGGATGTCAAACAAGCAGAAGCATTAATAAAACAATTAAAAAAGCACAACAAGCAATATCAATGGTTTGAAATTAAAAATGAAGGGCATTACTTTTACAAGCCTAAGAATAGAATTACCTATTATGAAAAAGTCATTCAGTTCCTAAATAAATATAATCCAGTTAACTAATCGATTATTACCTTACGAACTCATATTAAAAAGCACAGTATGAGCCAGTTTTATGGTCCATACGGTGCTTTGTATTAACCGCTGTAAATAAGTAAATCTAACTTTATAGCGGTTATTTTAATTAAGCACATTACACTTAATCAAGCTCTTTACGGGTAAAAACCCAGTCATTCCCTTTGCTAAATTAACTTGAAAACTGATAGCCCGTTACATCGAATTTTTTCAGCTTTCAACATCTGGAATTTGATTATCAATAATATTACGCGCCATTAATCCACGCGCTTTTTTAGCGAAGAAGCTGATCATTTTGTATTGACCATTTATCCAATCTTTAAATGCTAGAGTAATTATTTCAGCTTTTAATACTTTCTTATTTACCGATTTAAAGTACTCGTTGATGCAAGGTTAATTAAAACATTGTCACCTTGAGCTTCAATGACAGTATTTGGGATGGGTCCTTTAAGTTCTCGAGCAAAATAATTTTTTTGTTATATACCGGACTTACTGATGTGTCGCAGGGTTTCTAAATTCAATGTTAAATTAGGCACATATTTAAGCTTTATCATGGAACACATATTTACATGACCACGTTTATTTTCAAAAACTAAATAGGTTACGTTGATAGAGAACTCAGCACTGCAACTTGAATTGTCTGTAATGACTTCTTCTATATCAGAAGGGTGCCCAACAAATTTCTCGGAAACTGTCAGTGCTGCGGACATTTTCCCTTCATCTCTGAGCTTTTGTTTATTAATAACTTTTCCAATATAAACCTTATTAGAAGACTTAATATATTCCGCAACGTTAAATTTTGTGCATGAGCAAGCAAATACATGACTTGAAAAAATAAGAGTTAAAAAAAATATAAAGTTTTTCATAGTATCAAATATGTACCAACGCCCCATTAAGAGGCTAAAAATAGTTGGTTAAAATAAGCGACGAAGGAGCAAAAAACAACTATTTTTTGTCCTGCTTGAATGACTTATAGCTAACGATAACTCCAATACCTTGTTAAATCCACAATCTATTTTACTAGGTTCAGTTTGTGAGATTGAAACAACATTTAGCTCACCAGTAGATAAACTTACAACTTTACCTTTAGAGTCTGACTTCTCTGATTGACAGTGATAAGCAATGAAATATTTATTTTCGCTCTCAGTTACAGAGGTAATAGTTAAATATAGAGTTGTATGGTCGATGGTTATTTTAGTTGGCACATTTTCTTCTGAAATAACTGTAGAGCCGTTAATCCAGTTTACTTGTATTGGATGTGTAGCTTGCTTGCTATCGCAACTTGAGAAAGCACGATTAATGCTACAAAAATAAAAATCTTAACCATACTTTCCTTAGATACCAACGCCTAATTAACAGGCAAAAAATTGTTGGCTAAAATAAGTGAACGAAGTGAACAAAAAGCCAACTGTTTTTTGTCCTTGTTTAATTTCTTATGTATCTTTTACACCATTCTTGATTCTATATATTTTAAATAAGTCATACAAAATAAATGAAACAAGCATTATGACTATGCCCCAATACACTTCCGGAGATTCAGTTACGGATAATACTTTACCTTTGGCTCCGACTTGTCCGCTAATTAATGAATAAACTAAAAAAGCGGCTACAAATATAATACTAATAACTCGGTTTGATATAGATTTTGGTTTAGCCTTTACTTCAGGAGCTTTAGTAAGTTCAGCTGAGGCTAAAGGTTCGGCGTTAATAGACTCTTTAAGTCTTATTTGCTCCAGAATTAATTGATACCTTTCAGGGTATGAGTCCTGATCGATATGTTCTTCAACATCATATAACTCATCTAGAGAATATTTACTGTAATCCTGATGCAAACTCAAATCCTTTTAGATACATAACGCTTTTTGCGCGTCCAGTGGAGGCCGTTTTTGGCCGTAACGATATTTAAGAAACTTGTTAGGGTTACTTTACGCTAGAAAAATTGAAATAATAAAGCAAATAAACAAGCTAACTCTTAATCGTTTGAACCATTTAAATTTAGTCCTCTCAGTTTCAGTAATGTATTGAGTTAAATGATTTCCTTCAGTGAATGCCTCGTAACACTGAGTAAATTTAAAACCCGAGATACCAAATGATTTTTCTTGGCGAGCTATTCTTGCGCTAAATTCAGCATAAAATAGTGATTCTACTAAGCCTATTATTAGTGTGGTTATAACAATACTTATCGACACTATCATCTATCGGTAACCCGAACGCCCGCATAAGAAGCGGGTCAATTAATTGGACGCTTTTTTGCGTCGTTTATATTTGCAAAAAATCGGACAAATTGAGCCTTCTGACTTAATGCGCTTGTCATATTCAAAATTCATTGGGTTGAATAAAAACAACACCTTCCTCTGTTATTTTTGTTTTTCCGTTCATGTCCTGATCATGCCATGAACCTTTACCCATTTTTAACGATGTAACTGTTTCTGAATGAATAGTCATTGTACTCATAGCGTAGCCTGCTTGCTTTCTCATCGTTGCGTCAATAGCATCTATAGGCAAAATATTCGGATATTTAAGTTGCTCTATTGCTACGTTTTGCCCAGTTGTTTTAACTTGCCAGAATTCTGACTCTGTAATCCAAAGCTGATAGGTACTTGGATATTTATTACCAGCAGGAGTATTGACGGAAGCAATAGACAAGATTCCTCCGCCTATAGGCACTTCCATCTTTGCACGAGAACTCTTATACAAATTAAAATCTGTATCAGTTGCGACTTGAGGCGTAGATGAAGTCTCTTGTTCTATGACAGCAGCTGATTTCTCATTATTAAATTCAGGTGCTTTGTTAGAGCGATTTACTAGAGTGGGAATGACCACTTGTAAGCCTAAATAACAAATAAAAACAAAAGCTATGGCAAAGCCACTACCAAACACTATTCCGCTCAAAAACTTTTTAAACACGCAGAACCTTCCTTTGAATATAACGCCCGCTTAAGCGGAAAAATATAGCTGGCTAAAATGTTGAACGGAGTGAAAATAGCCAGCTGTATTGTCCCGCTTGCGCAACTTGTTATGACTGGGAGCCACTTCATGGCACAAGCTCATAGTCATTGCCGAATTCTTTTGTTTTAAACAAACGGAACTGCACATTACTCAGGTCTAGGTAAGGAAACCGGTTGGAATACTCACTGACCTGATCCTCAAATGCCTCCTTACCATCTGAGTGATACCGCCATAGTGTTGGACCATATGTACAATCAAGATAAAAGTTACCAATAAAAACTACTTCGCCTGGCTTAACTGAAAAAGTACCTCCAGCGGGCTTGCCTTCGGAGTAAAGCTTATCTCGTTGGGCCGTGAGAAAACCTACGCTAGATATAGATTTGGCAACCTTTATGCTGAAGGCACTAATAGCATACACTCCTGGTTCTAGAGAGTAAGCATAATTTATAAACTCTGGGTCAACAGCCAAACGGGAAGGACTATGCAGCACAAGGGTTCGCTCGGCCTCATTGTTAATTGGGCTCATTGGAAGCCTATCGAATGCCAAGCTAATGAGCTGGGCATTTTCATAGCCACTGCAGCCCCACCAACGCCCCCAATTAACATCTAGCAGGACAACACCATTTGTCTTTTTGGTATTAAGGTATGTATCCTCTGTTACAATCGATGAAGCTTCAAACTTAATCGGCTGGGTGATACCTGCGCAAGCCGTCAACATGACTAAAATTGCAAATATTATATATTTCTTGATGATCATTCCTCGATTCTTGCGGGGTCATAACGCCCAAATAATGGGCAAAAAATTGTTGGCTAAAATAGCGACGCAGGAGCAAAAGCCAACTGTTTTTTGTCCTGTTAATTTGCTTGTTATATGCCCATTTTGCCGTTTAATTTTTTGAAAATAGTTTATGAAACAACTCTTCAGATTTTTTGAGTCCTTCATCCGTTAGTACAACAGATTTAGCTTTACCAACAGGATCACAAATTAAACCTTTTTCATGTAGTCGATTAGTCACTTCCCAATCAATTTGTTTCCATGCTCGGAAATGATCATGCAATGTGAGATACATTAAAGCTAAGGCTGCCTCATCTATTTTATCTTCATCAATATCCATGATTAACTCCTAAACCCTAGGGGCATATAACGCCCCAAGCAGCGGAAAACACGAACGCTTTGGCGCAGCCAGTGAGTGGTTTTCCGATGACTTGGTTTGTTAGGTGACAAACGGTTCATTGTTAACTCCAAAATAAATAAAAGGACAAAATTACAATACATGGAACTATTAAAGGCATTAAACACATTGCAATGAAACCAGATATATTGCCGTTTTTTTTCGCTTTTATACCGTCCCTTATGGAGAGTAAAACAATAATTATTAATGCTGTTCCAATGTAAGTATTCGGATGTGAAAAATCCCCAAAAGTTGAGAAGACAAAAAGAGGTCCTAACACTGAACCAATCCAAGCGACAGCTACTCCTGCTGCGTTCATATATGTTATGTAAGGATCTCTATTAAAACTCATCTGTCACCTAACGCCTCATTAACAGGCAAAAAATAGTTGGTTAAAATAAGCGACGAAGGAGCAAAACCAACTGTTTTTTGTCCTTTTGAATGACTTATAGTTGCTCCGTTCCATTAATTAATCTGTTTACCTAACGCATTAATAGGCGGAATATGCTTCTGTTGCTTACGAATATTTGAATGAAAACATTCGATGCTTTTAACAAGACTTTCGAAGCAACAGAAGTTACTTGTTTTATTACGCATACTCAGGGATTGCCGTCTATATCGACTATCTATAAGACCTGCGAGAAACAATACTACTGCCATATTCCATGGTTAACTTTACGCTTTGGAGGTCAAAAATGAAAGTTTTTAATCCTGCTGATTTTGCCGCCCTTATCGCCATCGATTGGGCTGACCGTAAACATGATATTTGTGAACTCGACCAACAAAATAATGAAACCACTTTTAGTGTGATTTCTGCTAAACCAGAGGCGATTAATGCATGGGCTAATGCATTAAAACAAAAATATAATGGACAGAAAGTTGCGGTCGCCTGTGAATTAAAAAAAGGCCCTTTAATTTATGCGCTCAGTAAGTTTAAGCACATTATATTGTTTACTATCAATCCATCAACCGTAGCAAAATATCGAAAGGCATTTACACAGTGGTGCTAAAGATGACCCGACAGATGCCGCAATCCAGTTAGAAATATTGCAGCAACACATGTCAAAACTTAACGTTATCATGCCAGATACACAGAGTATTAGGTCATTGGCTCAGCTGGTTGAATACCGACGAAAACTGGTGCAAGACCGTGTTGATTTAACCAACAGACTGAGCACGACACTTAAGAACTATTACCCTCAGGTCCTTGATTGGTTTAACGAAAAAGACAGTATGATATTTTGCGACTTCCTAACGCCCGTTATCCTAACGTAAACGAAAAGCGTATTAATAACATTAAACACGCTGAGCCTTTAACAAGCGACAACGCTATCATCGGTCCCAACTTGTTATTGGTTGAATGCTTGGTGGGTCAACTCAAACAATTAATGCTATCCATCGAACGTTTCGACCATGAGATAAAGTCGATTTATAAACAGCATAACGACCGATTTATATTTGATAGTTTGCCAGGGGCTGGTCCGCAAATGGCACCAAGATTACTAGCCGCGATGGGCTCAAACCGTGAGCGTTATCAATCGAGTGAAGAAGTACAAAAATATGCGGGTATTGCACCAGTAACAGAACGCAGTGGCAAAAAAGAATGGATACATTGGCGCTACTCATGCACCACATTTTTACGGCAGACATTTGTTGAATGGGCAGGTCAATCGGTGCGGTATTCATTTTGGGCCAAGGCTTATTATGAACAACAAAAAAGTAAAGGAAAGCCGCACAATACTATTATAAGAGCACTGGCTTTTAAGTGGATAAGAATACTGTTTCGGTGTTGGAAAACGAAGACCGCGTATGATGAATCGACCTATCTAGAAGCCCTGAAAAGAAAGGGCTCTCCCTTGTTGAAATATGCGATGGAAAGCAACTTTTAGGACTTGCGGTCCACCTCAGGGCGTGTTGTTATATTTCGTTTAGCACCTTGGCACATGGGTTCTCTGTTCTTATCTCTTTTAATGCTTTAGCTGCTGGTTCCATATACTGGGCACTTACAGCAAAATACTTTTCTGCAACATGGCAATCATTATGCATTTCATAATGTGTTATACCTGCATAGAACGGTGCATACTTATGACCGAGTTTTGCTGATTCATCGAAAAGCTCGAAGGCTTTTTGAAGGTCTTTGGGTATATTAGCTCCTGAATAGTACTCAAAACCCAAATAATACAACCCTACATCGTCTCCTCCATCACTAGCCTCATGGAGGAACTTAATACCTTGTTTAACCGCCTTATCGTAATAAGTTCCAGAAAGAAGAAAATTACCTAGAACACTTTTAGCTTTCATATTTCCTAACAAAGCAGATTTATCAAGGTAACTCTTACCAAGTGAAGAAAACTCTTCTCCACCAAAACTAAGAAGACCAACACCTACCATTCCACAGGCTATCAATTCAGCTTTACATGTGTCTAACGGCAAAAAATCAATAGCTTCATTAAATTTTTTTTCCTCGATGAGGTTGGTAACTACAACTGATTTATCTTGTTGTCCACAGGAGAACAAAGTCAAAAGAGCAATTAAAGTAATTGGAATTTTACGCATAAACCCTACAGAAATATAACTTCCAAATATGGGGCGCAGACATGTGCGCGATAATGGCGAAGCCGCGCACGTGTTTGCGTCCCAACGAGCGGAAGCGAGTGCCATAATTTGCTTGTTATGTTCGCCCGCTTTCATCCTATTAAGCCGCTTTTGATCATACGGTAATAGCCACTTGATAAAGTGTTGTAAGCAATGAACAAGCAAAAACTTATAAGTACAGCAGGTTTCAACCACTCAATTCCTTTTAGTCGGTCATTATAAGCCAGGTAAGCAAATAAAATTGCAGCGGCTATGAAGACGAAGCCGAAGAGAAAAACTGCAATAGCAAAAAAAGAGTCCAACTGAACTTATCCTTCTTAGAACATAACGCCTCAAACAGAGGCTAAAAATTGTTGGCTAAAATAGCGAGGTACGAGCAATAGCCAACTGTTTTTAGTCCTGCTGATTTGTCTTGTTATATTTTAACTGTTTAAATACGCTATAAACACAATTGCTAATACGTAAAAGGTTAACCCCAAGAACGTAATTAAAGTGACCTTTCTAGATTTTTGTCCTTTAAAAGATGCGAAATCCTTAAACTCCATTTTAAAGGAACCAAGCGTAAACACTTTTAAAATGAAACAGCCTGTTGAGTAAAACAAGAAACCTAAGGAAGTTTCGATTAATAACCAAAAAAATATATCCGTTATGATGCTCATACTTTCTCCTTAAAATATAACAACTTAATAGGAGGCAACTTGCCTCTTTTACAGAGAAAAAGTTTCCACCTTATTTATTTTACATATTAATAACAAATCCCTGCAGCTAATACCACCTCTTAGCTTCAGATAAACACAAGGTTTTCGCTTTTAGACGAAATGAGGCAACATGCCTCATTTCTTGACTTGGGTGGAAATATAGTTTCACTGTATAGAGATACAGCTCCTTGACGATGGCACCCACTTTAAATACCTCCAAAGAGTAAATATTTAGAGTGGATGTACTCGTAAATTTTTTTGCTGCCAATGAATAAGGTATGACTGTCAGATCATAAGAAATGTCAATAGACTATTTATATTTTCTATTCAAAATGCTATAAATTTCCATGAATTAAACGCAAGCTTTTCTTAGCTATTTATATACTGATCATAAAAAAGGACGAAAATGAAAAATTTAATTTTAGTTATTTCACTACTTCTACCAGTGTCTGTTCAAGCAGGTATTCTTAGTTTTTTGGGTGATGTTTCTAGTATCTCTTCTGCTATGAACAAAGGAGCGTCTCAAGTATCACCTGATGATATGAAAAAAATTAATGATCATGTATGGGCGATGTATAAAAAAAATAAATTTGAAGATGGGTATGAGTTTTATGTTGACCTACTAGAAAAATCAAACAATTTAAAATATGTATCGACGGCGGCATTTGCTTATGATGCAAACTCTAATAAAAAGAAAGCGCTCGAACTATATGAAACAAAAATACTTCCCACTGGCAGAGCTATTGCCAAAAAAGTCTACGAAGGGAATTATAGAATTATTGCTGGTCTTAAAAGTGATGAAGCAATTCCGTACAAAGAACTATATCAAAAAGAAAAATTAAAAAGAGAAGAGCTAATAAAAGCAGAAAAATTGGCACTTAAGCAAGAAAATGCTCTAAAACTAAACGCATACGAGTCGAGTGCTAAGACCCCAATGGTTGATTTTGCAACATGGGGAGTACTGGTAATTTTGATTATGATTTTGATTACTAATGTCAAAATACTTAGTAATCAATCTACTAAGGTGAAAAATTAGATTAGGCAACGTTAGCTCCTTGATATTTCAAACTTTAGGCAATATCACTTAGCGGTTTATTGTGGTGTTAATAGGGGCGAGTTACTAAAAATCTCAAGGTAAGGTGAATAGAAAGGAGAATGTAGAATTCATTTTTTAGTGTCAGAGGTAAGATAAAAATTATAATTTGATCCCCGCTAGCTTAGGGCCGTTAAAAACTCTGCTAGCGTTAGCTTTATGACTTAGATAAAAGTGCGGTTTTCGACATTCTTTTTCATAAGTTTTAAGGCTTGATTAGCGCGATTACTATGCTAATTTGGATAAGCTTAGCCTTTGTACTAAAAATAGACTCCTGTTCACAGTAACAAAAAAGCCTAGCGAAAATGCTAGGCTTTTGTTTTTTGTCAATAAGTTAATAACTTTAATGCGGGCGTTAACGTGGGTTATTATTACGTTTTTTCTTTATTGGGCCTGTCGGCTTTCTGTCATTAAATTGATTGTCAGAAAAGCGGGTTAAGCCTTTTTTAGCTTTATCACCAGGCTTAGCTTTTTTCGCGCTGATTGGCTTTTTACCTGTAATGGGCTTTTTGCCGTAGCGTTTTTCTTGTCCTGGTGAGGTTTTATTACCTTGGGCGTTATTTTTACCTTTGCCATTGTTTTTGTAATGCACTTGCGCTGTTTCATTTCTGGTTTCATGGGGCACTAAACAACCCGGTTGGCTACCAATTAACTTTCTTGCTAAGCCCATTTTTTTCAATGCTTCGCGAATAATACCCCAGTTTGCTGGATCGTGGTAACGCAATATGGCTTTATGCAAACGACGTTGAATAGTACCTTTGGGTACTGAAACTGATGCACTGTCTTTTTTAACATTACGTAATGAGTCAATTTCAGTGTGATAAAGCGTCGTCGCATTCGCCAACGGCGAAGGGTAGAAGTTTTGTACTTGATCTAGCTTAAAGTCGTGCTCTTTTAACCACAGCGCCAAGTTGACCATATCTAAGTCGGTGGTGCCCGGGTGAGCAGAAATAAAATAAGGGATCAGATACTGTTTCTTTCCAGCAAGTTTAGAGTAATGATCAAACATTTCTTTAAAGCGGTTATAGCTGCCCATACCGGGCTTCATCATTTTATTTAATGGACCTTCTTCGGTATGTTCTGGTGCTATTTTTAAATAACCACCCACATGATGAGTTGCTAACTCTTGAACATATTCAGGGGATTCAATCGCTAAATCGTACCTTACGCCTGAAGCAATAAGTATTTTTTTAATGCCTTTAACTTTGCGAGCACGGCGGTATAAGTTTATGGTCGGGGTATGGTCAGTATCTAAATGGCCACAAATAGTTGGCCAAACACATGACGGTTTACGACAAGTTGCTTCGGCTTTTTCACTTTTACAATTTAACTTATACATGTTGGCAGTTGGTCCGCCAAGATCAGAAATAACCCCGGTAAAACCGGGTACTTTTAGTTTTATATCTTCAATTTCAGCAATGATCGAGTCTTCACTGCGGCTTTGAATGATACGTCCTTCGTGCTCAGTAATAGAGCAGAAAGTACAACCACCAAAACAACCTCGCATAATGTTGATAGACGTTTTGATCATGTCGTAAGCTGGAATTTTAGCATTACCATAACTTGGGTGCGGTACTCGTTGGTACGGTAAGCCAAATACGCCGTCCATTTCTGCTTCTGATAACGGTGTTGCTGGCGGGTTCAACCAAATGATACGGCTACCATGTTTTTGCACTAATGGTTTAGCAGATGTTGGATTAACTTCTTGATGAAAAATACGCGAAGCATGGGCATAAAGAGTTTTGTTGTCTCTAACTTGCTCAAAGGTTGGTAAGTTAATGTACGTTGTTTCCCATGGTTTTTTCTTATCTGACCATGACTTGTTTTTGTGTGCAGCGGCGCGAAACTCACTCAATTGGATTGGTTGTGCGGTTTTAGTGATGTCTTTTTCGGCAGCATTTTTGATCAGATCTTCAGCAGCATTGGCTGCAGCATCGGCTGATGTCGTTGCGCAGTCTGGCGAGGTCATATCTTGGTATGGACTGTAAATAGGGTCTATTTTCCCCGGTTTATCAATACTACGAGAGTCAATGCCTTTCCAACCGGGTAATGCTTGGTTGGTTAAAAATGCACTACCGCGAACATCGGTAATACTTTTAACGTCGTCACCATTGGCAATACGGTGTGCTATTTCTATTAGCGGGCGCTCGGCATTGCCATAAATCAGTAAATCAGCTTTTGAGTCAAAAAGTACTGACTGGCGCACTTTGTCAGACCAATAATCGTAATGGGCAATACGTCGAAGACTTGCTTCAATACCACCAATAATTATAGGGACACCTTTGTAGGCTTCTTTACACTTTTGCGTGTAAGCCGTTACCGCGCGGTCTGGGCGTTTGCCACCTTCATCATTCGGAGTGTAAGCGTCATCATGACGCATGCGACGTTCAGCGGTGTAGCGATTGATCATCGAATCCATATTGCCAGCCGTTACACCAAAAAATAAATTCGGTTTACCTAGCTGCATGAAAGCGTCTTTAGTTTTCCAATCAGGTTGTGCAATGATGCCAACACGAAAGCCTTGTGATTCAAGCATTCGCCCGATCACTGCCATGCCAAAACTTGGGTGATCGACATAGGCATCGCCGGTAACCAGAATAATATCGCAACTATCCCAGCCCAGTACGTCCATTTCTTGGCGAGACATAGGTAAAAATGGCGCCGTTCCATAGCACTCCGCCCAATATTTTGGGTAATCGAATAGTTTTGGAGTGACTTTTTGTGTTGACGCTAAATTCATACAATACCTAAAATTAATTTTTGCAATTGTTGCACTCGTGAAGTGCCCAGTTGTAATGCCATAATGCGTGATTTTTCGACCGGCAAATACTCCGGCATATACTTTGGTGATAAATGTCACATTGAACCGGCGCGCGATTATAGCAGAATTAAAACCTAAGCCCAAACATGCTTGAGGTTATTTAATAAATTTACCTATGCCACTTTAAGCTGAACTTCTGCACTTTGCAGTGGCATGGTTATTTATCGCAGGTTAGTTAGCCAAGTATTATGATATTCATCGTATAAAATTCGTTATTGGTCGTGTTAAATAACACGGGCATTGAAAACTTATCAATAGCTTAGTATAACTAGAGTTAACTATCGTGTTTAATCACATGATTATTAACATCGCACAGAACAGTTCTCGCTAAGTATCAGTACATTAGTTTGTTTGCTCTAAACGCTGTTAACAATATTTAGCTCATTTAGATAATTAAACAAAAGCCACTCATATAAGTAAAATAAGTAAATAAATTATGAAACTACAATTAATTGCCGCCGCTATTAGTTTGTCTTTAGTTGCCTGCGCATCAACAGAACAAAAGTACGTTGCCTTAGAAAATAACAGCCCAGTCACCAGTGAAGTATCGGCTACTAAAGCTGTTGGGCAAGCTAGCTCGACCACAATAACCTTAGAGAAAATAATGGCAGACCCAGATTGGTTTGGCCGTTCGCCAGAGGCTTGGTATTGGGGCGACGACAGCAGCACAGTTTTTTATCAACAAAAGCGCCAAGGTAATCCTCTGCGTGATTTAGTACAAAAAAATATCAACACGGCAGGTAATGGCGAGTTAGTGAAGTTGGCACAAATGCATGTTGTTGCAGACCGAAATGCCATACTTAATAGTGCTGGCACGCATGAAGTGTATACTTTTGAAGGTAATGTGTTTGTTAAAGAGCTTGCTAGCCAAAAAGTTCAACAGTTAACGTACACATCAGCTGTTGAGTCTTCTGCGATGTTTTTAACCAATGGTAATGTTGCTTATCGGGTTGATAATATTTTTTACGCACATGATATGAATAGCCAAAAAATTATTGAGTTAGCCAACTTGAAAATGACCGGTGGCGAAGACTCTAGCGCAAAAAGTACAAGTTATATTGCTGCTGAACAGCATGATTTGATTGAATATGTTGCATTACAAAAGCGAAATAAAGACTTACGTGCAGAGCAAAAACGCCAATTACGGGTAAAAAACAGTACGGTTACTCAAACGAACTTTTATTTTGGTAAAGACAACCGTGTTGTACATGCTAGCTTGTCACCAGCAGGTGATAAATTAGTGGTGAGTGTAGCCCCTGCAAAGTCGGCACGTAAAGACAGTGATATTATGCCCAATTATATTGCCAATGATGGTCACATTAAGGCGCAAAAAGTCCGTGCTCGGGTAGCGGATAATCGCCAATATGCTGAGCAGCTATATCTACTTGATTTAAGCCAAGGTACTAAAACATTATTAAGTTATGACAAGTTACCAGGTTTTGACGACGATGTTTTAGCGAGTGTTCGTAAAGAAAACTACGCTCGAGAAGGTAAAACGTACAAGTCAGAAAAGTCCGCCCGTAATATTCATGTTATGCAAGCTTGGGATCCTATTCAATGGCAAGAAAATGGTCAGCAAGTTGCCATTATGCTTGAAGCATGGGACAACAAAGACCGTTGGATAGCTAGCGTTGATTTTGACCAGAAAGCGCTTGTATCACAGCAT
Organism: Cognaticolwellia aestuarii; assembly: GCF_002000025.1. Lineage (GTDB taxonomy): Bacteria > Pseudomonadota > Gammaproteobacteria > Enterobacterales > Alteromonadaceae > Cognaticolwellia > Cognaticolwellia aestuarii. The sequence continues at coordinate 18,880 of NZ_MUZV01000018.1, read as the reverse complement.
CGGTTACATGACGATGCCTGGATAAATTACACTTTTAATGAATTAGGTTGGTTGGATAATACCAACAGCTTATATTATCTTTCAGAAGAAAGTGGTTATGCACACTTATACGTTAAGCCCCTCAATGGTAAGGCAAAAGCGTTAACCTCAGGTAACTTTGAAGTAAATGATCTGACCGTATCTGCCGATGAAAAAAGTATTTATTTTAAGGCAAATAAAAAGCATCCAGGTATTTACGAAATTTATAAAGTTGATGTGGCATCAGCAGAGTTGACAGCATTAACTGATTTAGGTGGCATGAATGACTATGCTTTGAGCCCTGATGAAAGCAAGTTATTGATTCAGCATTCTAAAATTACCATGCCGCCAGAGCTTTATGTGAAAAACATTGGCAGTGATGTTGAGGCTATTCAATTAACGCATACGGTTACAGAAGCGTTTTTAGCGATGCCTTGGTCAGCACCTAATGTTGTTGCTATTGAGTCGTCACATCAAGATCAGCCAATATATTCAAAAGTATATTTGCCGAAAGGGTATGACCAAAACACCAATAAAAATAAAGCCGTGATGTTTAGCCATGGTGCTGGTTATTTACAAAACTCACATTTAGGTTGGTCTGGTTATTTCCGTGAATATATGTTCCACAGCATGTTAGTACAACAAGGCTATGTGGTTATTGATATGGATTACCGTGCATCGAAAGGCTACGGTCGTGATTGGCGCACAGCCATTTATCGTCACATGGGTAAGCCAGAAGTACAAGATATGCGCGATGGCGTAAATTGGTTAGTGCAAAATGCCAATGTTGATGCCAAACGTGTCGGTACTTACGGTGGCTCTTACGGCGGCTTTTTAACCTTAATGTCAATGTTCACTGACCCTGAACTATTTCAATCAGGCTCTGCATTACGCTTAGTGTCAGATTGGGCTTATTACAACCACGGCTATACGTCTAACATTCTAAATATGCCCGGCGATGATCCGATTGCTTATGAGCGTAGCTCACCTATTTATTTTGCCGAAGGCCTAGAAAAACCATTATTGATAAACGCGCCTATGGTCGATGATAACGTTTTCTTCCAAGATACGGTGCGTTTAGTTCAGCGCCTAATTGAGTTGGAAAAACAAGACTTTGAAACGGCTATTTATCCAGTTGAGCCACACGGCTTTGTACAACCTAGCTCTTGGTTAAATGAATACCGCAGAATTTATAAGTTGTTTGAAAACACGCTGTAATTGATGTGATAGAACGATAAACTGCGTTTTAAAGGCCTCAGCTTTACTGTTACAAGTACAGCTAGAGGCCTTTTATGTTTATACCTTTGGTATGAATATTTGGTCTAACTATTTAGAGGTTTGGCCGAGTGAGTTTGTCACGCCACTTTTCTATAATAGTGTGATAAGTCCCGTCTTGATAAACGCTTTGTAGCTTATCTGATAAATGATTAATAATATCGTCGTCTGTTTGCTTGCTGCATGCGAAGTAAAAGTTTAGTGATAGATTCTCAATCTCATAAATAAGTTGTAGCTGTTCTACTTTCGCTCCAGCCAATTCAGTACGAAATTTTATTGTAGTATTATCAGCAACAATCAAATCTATTTCTGGTCGGGTGATCAGTAAGTTAACCAATGATTTAGCATCGTCTAAGACATATAAATGTTCACCTTCCTTAAAGCCTCGTTCCATTAATCCTATATGAGCAATGTCATCTCGATTTACCGCAATGGTATATTTTTTGGCGTCCTCTAAGTTGTTGACTTCAATTGAGCGGTCTTTAAGTGCCCACATGGTGGTATTACTGATATGGGATATTGGACCTACCCATTTAAATAGTGCTTCTCTTGACTTCAATCGTGCGACTGAAAATATGCAGTGGTTTTCTTTGACCTGGGCAAGTCTGTATGAGCGAACCCACGGATAACTTTTTAACGAATAGGCGTAACGACTTCGTGCCATTGTTTCTTTGATGATATCTACAGCAAAGCCAGATAATTCTTCGTGCTTACTTTCAATTTGATATGGTGGTAAATGTTCGGTGACTAAATGTATAACAGGATTATTTTTTGCCTCGGCAGAAACGGCATTCGCGAATACGATGCTCGCAAGGCATAAGAGCTTTTTTAGTTGAGACACTACGCTAGGTTGATGTTGCGTGCTGAAGACGCGAGAACTTTTATCTTGTAGCAATATAATTTCCTTATTTTACGCTAATTTCATTGACGGCGAATAATAGACATTACAGCGTTTATCTGTTTATTTTTTAGTGCACTTAATTATCATATACAACTGATATGATAATGCAAAAAATTAGCAATATAGTCATGTTAACGGTATTTTAAATAACGGCACTGAAATGGCTCTTATTTTGGCAAAAGGTGTTAACAAGGAATTACTAAAAGCATGTTGATCAAGCTTTTATATCATTATAACAATTACGGGGTAAATCATGGATAACATGTATGGCATGCTCGGCTATTTAGAAAAACTTTCAGCACTGTTTATATTGTTGTTAGGGATAGGGGTTTTAGCGATAATTTATATGTATATTGTTGATAAAACACAGAACAAGCATGCAATACGCCGTAATTATCCGGTGATTGGCCGCTTTAGGTATTTATTTGAAAAACAAGGAGAGTTTTTTAGACAATACTTTTTCGCGATGGATCGAGAAGAGTTGCCCTTTAACAGGGCTGAGCGGAGTTGGGTTTATCGTGCAGCCAAAAATGTTGAACGCACGGTTGCTTTTGGCTCGACAAGAAACCTAGAGCCGACAGGCACTATCATGTTCATGAATTGTGCATTTCCGACTCTTGAAGAAGATGCTGTACCACCTAGTACTGTTACTTATGGCCCTCATTGTCGAGAGCCTTATATCAGTGAGTCATTATTCAATATCTCAGCGATGAGTTTTGGCGCTTTGTCGGCGACTGCGGTCAAAGCTTTGTCAAATGGTGCTGCTAAAGCCGGTTGTTGGATGAATACGGGTGAGGGCGGTGTGAGTGAATATCATTTAGCGAGTGGCGCAGACATTGTGTTCCAAATTGGTACAGCTAAATATGGTGTTAGGGATGAGCACGGGCAGTTATGCGATAAAATGTTAGCAACACTCGCCGCCAAGCCGCAAATTAAAATGTTTGAAATTAAGCTGTCTCAAGGTGCAAAACCGGGCAAAGGTGGTATTTTACCGGGCAAAAAAGTGACTGAAGAAATTGCTAGAATACGCGGTATCATGCCAGGCGTTGATTCAATTAGTCCTAATGCTCACCCTGATATTAAGTCAGTACAAGACATATTAACTATGGTCAATCGTGTACGTGAAGTTACAGGTAAGCCGGTTGGTTTTAAAGCGGTTATTGGAGAATCCCTTTGGTTGAGAGCGTTGTTTGAAGAAATTAACCTTCAAGGCACTGAATTTGCCCCCGACTTTATTACGATTGATAGTGCTGATGGCGGAACAGGGGCTGCACCACAACCCTTGATGGATTATGTTGGCTTACCGTTAAAAGAAAGTTTGCCGTTAGTGATTAATTTACTGGCTGAATATGGTTTACGTGATCGGATCAAAATCATTTGTTCGGGCAAGTTAATCACACCGTCGAAAGTTGCTTGGGCGCTTGCTATGGGAGCAGATGCGGTAAACTCAGCAAGAGGCTTTATGTTTGCATTAGGTTGTATTCAAGCGATGCAGTGTAATAAAGATACTTGCCCGACAGGTATTACTACGCATAACCCTAAACTACAGCGCGGTTTAGATCCGATAGATAAAGCTGAACGTGTTGCAAATTATCATAAATATATTCAATACGGTGTTGGGTTATTAGCACACTCGTGTGGTGTTAAGCACGCAAGAAAGTTAGATCGTCAACATGTTCGTATAATTCAAGATAACGGTTTATCTATCGCGCTTGATAAATTACACCCTTATGATCAAACCGATAATTAGGCGCTTTAAAGGGCAACCTTTGCCGTTTTTTTATGACTAATATGTAAAATTAAGAATGCTAATAAGCCACCTATCGCACCATATAAATGGGCGTCGGTGGCAACACTTGCACCGATCAATAACTCTACATCTGCGCTGGCGCCATAAACTTGTTCATGGGCAATTTTTAAAATAACGCCAATAAGTAATAAATACCCGGTATTTTCTTTATGCTTTATATCCATCAGGGCACCCCAAACAAAAAAACCATGAAGAACGCCCGATAAGCCAACATACAAGGCAATGTCTAATGACAGCCAGTGAATTCCCAAGCTACAAATAAGGGCACTGCAGATAAAAATAAAGCCATAGTTTTTGTAGTGATAATATTGGCCATGTAAAGCCCATAATAATGCTACAGCTGCACTATTAAGCATAAAGTGATTACCATTTGAATGAAAAAAATGCCCGGTAATTAAGCGCCAAACTTCACCAGTATTAACTAATTCTCGGTTATAAATCAGCGTATTAGAAATTTCAGCATCAAAAACAAACGCGATAAAAGCGAGTGTTAAAATAACTAATGGGCCAAGACTATGGGTGATCTGTATCGGTAATGGTTTTAATTGCAGCATGTCGTGGTAGGCTTTTTGCCGTGAATATAAATATATGAGATTACTGGGCACTTTAGCAGTTGAGCGCAGCTTTAGAAACCAAAGTTTGAAAGCATGTGCTTGAGGGCTTTAACTTGGAAAATTGAACTGAGACGAATTAACTGAGAAAAATTAACAATGAAAAGTTAACAAAGAAACATCAGCTTTAAAAGTACCTTAGTGCAACAGTAACTAATAAATAATACCATTGGTTGCTTAGTTACTAGCAATATATTACAAATATTTTAATAATGTTCTTTAAGAATATACTTGGTTTCTACCACGCTCTTTTGAGACATAAAGTAAATGGTCGACCCGTTGAAATAAGTCGTTTATTGAATCACCAGGTTGATATTGCGCAACGCCAAAGCTGCAAGTAACGAAAATATCAGGTTCTATTTGATGTTGGTTGATTATGGCTCGAAGTTTATCGCTGGTTATATGGGCTTGGTGTTGTGATTGTTCAGGAAAAATAATCACAAACTCATCACCACCCCAACGGGCAAGTAAGTCTACATCTCTAATATTGCTTTCGACTAATTGGCAAATATCACAAATGATAGCATCGCCAACTTTGTGACCATATTTATCATTAATATCTTTAAATTTATCAATATCAAATATTGCTAAAGTTAACGGGTGCTGGTAGCGATCAGCGCGCATGATTTCTTTATTTAATTCGGTTTCGAATAATTTTCGATTAGCTACCTTAGTCAAAGGGTCTGTATTTGACATTGATTCTATCTCAATGATTTTTCTTTCTAATTGCGCGTTTTTTTCAGCTAATTCATGGGTTTTTTGTTCAATAATTTTTTCTAATGACCAGTGATCATCTTGTAGTAGGCTACTTTGTTTAACTAGCTCATTTTGCGCAATAACTTGTTCGTGAATATTGTGATGTGCGCCGATCATTCGAGCAACACTACCGTCTGAATTTCTCTCGATAATAGCGCCCCGGTCAACAATCCATAAGTAACTTCCGTCTGATTTCTTACAACGATACTCGACTTGATAAAGGTTGATTTCACCGGCTAGATAGGATTCAAATTGATGCATTACCCGTGGGTAATCTTCCGGGTGAATGATGTTTTCCCAAGTAAAAACATCATCTTTAAAGACTGCAATATCGTAGCCTAGCATACGATACCAGCCAGGACTTCGAGTAACATTTCTTGTGTTACCATTCCAATCCCAAACGCCTTCTACAATGACATCTAAGATGTTATTCAGGGTATAATCTGAATCGTTGACAGTTTGGTGTTGATAGGTTTTATGCACAACTACTCCTCAGTAAAACCTTATTTAAGCCGATACCGTTTAAGTTAATTTATTATTGTTGATTACATGCATTAGCGACTTCAAGGTTTAAAATCTTAATATAGTAGAACAACTATTTTAACGCTATTACATCACATTACACGAGATTACAGCGTCAATAGCAGGGGCTAAATAGAGAAAATATTATCTGATAAATGTGACAAATAGCTTAAATTTGTAAAGAAAATTTCGTAAACTTAACGATTGTAAATTCAATTATTTAAAATCAATGTCTAGAGCGTTATGTCTTCAATGCCAGCGGCCTGAGAAAGCATGTATTTGTGCTTTTGCAGTTAATGCTGCAAATCATATCGATGTCCTTGTTCTTCAACATCCAAGTGAAGTTAAGCAAAGTAAAGGTACGGTGACTTTATTACAACAGTCTTTATCTCGTTGTGAAGTTATTGTTGGTGAAAATTTTCAGGATAATGCAAGATTAAAAGAACGTTTAGCCCATTATGGTGACAACATCGCGCTGCTTTATCCGAGTGAGCAAGCACGAGTGTTAAGTGCTAAATCAGAGTTAGGCGCCAGGGGAGCACTTAGTAGTATTAAATGTATTATTCTGCTCGATGGGACATGGAAAAAAGCTTATCGTATGTTTATGCTAAATTCCTGCCTGCATAAATTACAACATATTGTTTTACCTAAAGGTATTAACAGCCTTTATCAGATCAGAAGTACGAAAAAAGAAAACGCGCTATCCTCATTAGAAGCCTGTTGTCATGCTTTAGCTTTTTTGGAAGATAAACCCGAAACTTATCAAGTTTTACTCGACAGTTTTATTCGATTTAATCAGTTCCAACAAGCATTTACTAAGTCTGTAAAGTGATAGGTTTGGGTGACAAAAGCCATTTAATTTTTATTTGCATTAAGTCATACTAATGGCGTTTAAGCTTATCTTCAATTCTCAATTAAGGAATATCATGTCAAATTCGGCCATTAAAGGGCTAATATCTTTACTGCTTATCTCTAGCAGTGTTTTAGTTGCCGCGCAGCCTGCTGAAAAGCGAGAAGATCGCGAACCAGAAGCGGCTACCGGTGTGCTTAAAAAGCAAACCATTGTTGCAAAGCATGCCATGGTAGCCACCGCAAATCCTTATGCGAGTGACGCAGGATATAAAATTCTTAAGCAGGGGGGTAGCGCGGTTGATGCGGCAATTGCTGTGCAGTTGGTATTAACCTTAGTTGAGCCACAATCATCAGGCATTGGTGGTGGCGCGTTTATGCTGCATTGGGATAAGAAGCAGAAAACGTTAACCACATTTGACGGCAGAGAAACGGCACCGGCTTTGTCAACGACAGATATGTTTTTAGATAAGAATGGTAAAGCGGTTTCTTGGATAAATGCCGTTGTTGGTGGACGTTCAGTTGGCGTGCCGGGTGTTTTAGCGGGGCTCAAAAAAGCGCATGATAAGTATGGCAAGCTGCCATGGGCGCTGCTTTTTGCAGATGCCATTACATTGGCTGAAGAAGGTTTTATTGTGTCACCACGACTTGAAAAGCTTGTCGCTATGGAATTTAACCCTGGTATAACTAAACTACCAACGATTAAAAATTATTTCTTCCCTAATGGCGAGGCAATAAAGGCTGGGCAATTATTAAAAAATAAAAAGCTTGCCGCGGTATATCGCAGTATTGCTGCCCAAGGGGTAGACGTTTTTTATCAAGGCTGGGTAGCGAAAAAAATTGTTGCTGCAGTGCAAAATTCAACTATTGCCCCAGGACGTTTAACATTAGCCGATATGAAAAATTATCAAGCTAAAGAATTGCCGGCAATTTGTGGTGCTTATCGACAATATCAAGTTTGTGGTATGGCACCGCCAAGTTCAGGTGGTTTAGCTATTATTCAGATTCTAGGCCAACTTGAGCGCTTTGACATAGCAAAAATGTCGATAGCCGATACTCAGTTTACCCACTTATTTAGTCAAAGCTCACGTTTAGCATTCGCTGACCGTAACCGTTATGTTGCTGATAGCAGTTTTGTTAGTGTACCAACGCAAGGATTGATTGATAAACAGTATTTGGCACAACGTTCAAGATTAATTGATCTTGATAAAGATATGGGCATAGCGACAGCTGGTATTCCTAAAGGGGCAGTAGCGCAAGCAGATGATAACGCTTTAGAACTGCCTTCAACGAGCCATATTTCTATTGTAGACCAAGAAGGTAATGCCGTTTCGATGACCACAAGTGTTGAAATGGGTTTTGGCTCTGCATTGATGGTTGAAGGTTTCATCCTTAATAACCAATTGACTGACTTTTCTCTTGATCCGAAAAGAAACGGGCAATGGGTGGCAAATCGGTTGGAGCCAGGTAAGCGCCCGCGAAGTTCTATGGCACCAATGATGGTATTTAATCAAGACGACTCGCTAAAATTGGTTGTTGGCTCTCCGGGTGGTAGCCGCATTATTAATTATGTCGCACAAGCCATGATTGCAATCTTAGATTGGCAGCTTGACCCGCAATCAGCCATTAGTTTGCCGCATATAACTAATCGCAATAAAGTGACCACTTTAGAAAAAGGTACTGAACTAGTAGAGCTTAAAAGTGCATTAGAAGCAAAAGGGCACAAAGTCATGGTACGAGATTTAAATAGTGGCATTCATGCGATTGAAATATCTAATGGCTATTTAAGAGGCGGCGCAGATCCCCGTCGTGAAGGTAAAGCGATAGGTTATTAAACTATCAATGATTACTATCGGTTATTAAGATATCAATGACTAAACTAAGCAATATCGTTGTTGTTTATTGAAATATAGCGATAAGGTGCAATTAAAAGCGGCGTCATAATTGACGCCGTTTTTAGTTACTGTTTAGATAAATTATCTAAAAAGGATCTTTTAAGATTTTATCGATAACCCATTTATTATCTATTTGAATTAATGATAGTCGTTTTACATCTTTTAAATGGTCATCGTGGTAGTAACCATCGAAAAATACGGTAATAACCGCAGAATTTTTGAATTGTTCCCTTACTTTTACACCGCTGTCATCAGGTTTTATCTCAACCTTGTCGTACGACATATTGAATAAATGTCTTGCAACGGCTTTCGGCGATTTATAATGCAAAATGATACGGGATAATTGCGGACTGCAAACTGAAGCCGCTTTTTGTATATTTTTTTCATTATACAGCGCATTAAAAAATTCAATGGCGACTACCTCAGGGTTGTCTACATCGTTAATTTTATTTTTGTCTTCTTCACCACAAGCCGTTAATAAAAGCACAAAGCTTAAGGTGATAAATTTTAAATAATTCATATGCTAATAGTTAAGTATGTGAAGTTAATCTCATGTTACCTCAAACGTTATGGGCAATACTAGAGCCTGACTATGATTGAAGGTGATTTATAATGCTATTTTTAAATACTGACCAAGGTGAGATGGCTCTAACCTAGCTGTTTTATAAGCTTTTTTTGGGTTTCAAGGTTTTTGGCTGGAGGTTAAACATAGGGGAATGAAGGAGGCGTTAGTGACAAAAAAGGCATAACCCTTGGCGTGAGTCATGCCTTTTATCGTCGAGCTAACATAATTGCTAGCTCAGTATTTATCTTCTTTTGTCAACTATTGTGCAAGTTCTTCATCGGTAAATGAATCAGAAAACAAAGCACTTGAAAGGTAACGCTCTGCAGAGCTAGGAAGAATAACGACAATATTCTTACCGGCATTTTCGGGTCTTTCTGCGATACGTTTAGCGGCAACAACTGCAGCACCTGATGAAATACCAGCAAGTATACCTTCTTCTTTCATTAAGCGGTGTGCCATAGCCATAGAGTCATCATTTGATACTTGTTCAACAGCATCAACAATAGAAAGGTCTAAGTTACCAGGAATAAAGCCAGCACCAATACCTTGGATTTTATGAGGACCTGGTTTTAACTCTTGACCTGCCATTGCCTGCGTGATCACAGGAGAATCTGTTGGCTCAACGGCAACTGAGGTGATGGTGTGCTCAGCAACACTTTTAAGGTAACGACTAGTACCTGTAATGGTACCACCGGTACCAACACCAGCAACGAAGAAGTCTACATGGCCTTTAGTGTCTCGCCAAATTTCTGGGCCTGTGGTTTTTTCATGAATTTCAGGGTTAGCAGGATTATCGAATTGACCAAGTAATACTACGTTTTCTGGATCTGCATCTTTAATTTCTTGTGCTTTTGCTATTGCACCGCCCATGCCTTTCGCGCCATCGGTTAATACTAATTTTGCGCCTAAAGCGATCAAGAGTTTTCTGCGCTCTAAACTCATAGTATTTGGCATGGTTAAAGTGATTTCATAGCCACGTGCTGCAGCAACAAATGCTAAAGCAATACCCGTATTACCACTGGTTGGCTCAACAATTGATTTACCCGCAGTCAGTAGACCTTTTTTCTCAGCATCCCAAATCATGTTAGCACCAATACGACACTTAACACTGAAGCTAGGGTTACGTGCTTCTATTTTTGCGTAGATATTAGCTGTGTTTTCACCACTAACAATACGGTTAAGTTTAACGAGAGGGGTATTACCAATTGCTGTTGAGTTATCTTCAAATATAGTAGACATTTTTTAATCCTGTTTCATCGTATTGAACGTGAGTGTCATACCGATGTATTAATTATTTACATGCATTAGCCGTTGATCTTTGGGTTGAGCAATGTACAGACTTATCATTTTATAGCAGAGACTTAAATGAAAGAACAGCACAGCTAAGCTAACACTTTGCAGTTAGATTAACGCTTTATGACGAAAAAAGAAGTGATATTTCGATCTCTTATATGCGAAAAAGGAATAGATGTTGCGTTAATGGTAATAAAATAAAAAGTTCCTGCCCGTAAAAGTTAAATTGCCAAGTTATTAAAAATCAAGGCACTGACAATACAGGAGGCTGCAGAAACAGAGCTTTATTTAGTATACTGATAGGTATAATCAAAAGGTTTGAAGTATTAGCAGATGATTGATATTGTTAGGTTTATCAAAATTCTTTGATGCATTTATATTTATGATAAAGGAACAACAGTGAGCGATAATGCTAATGCAAATCATAAAAAAGTAGCTGGAATAACAAATAATACGGACGCTACCCCCATAGAAAATGAAGCTCAGGTATTATCTGCTGAAGAAACTCGTGAAATATTAACCCCGTTTGCATTTAAAATTGATCAGTCACTATTTGGTATTGCACTTGCTGTACCTTGGCGTCGGGGCGCGGCATTATTAATCGATTTATGTTTGGTCGCAATTTTAAGTGGCGCTCCCGGTGAGTTGCTTGCTATTTTAGTTGCTATAACATTATTTCAATTGGGTAGTAAAAAGCGTGCAGCTAAGTTTGGCAAAAAGCCAGGACTGAGAAAAACACTACTTCGTTTTACTGGGGCTTTTATTGTTTTTGTTGTGTTACTTGAAACCTTACCTAGTATGTTTTCCCAAATGGACGATTTTAATAAGCAAGTTGAACAAGCAGGGCAACAGTCTGACACGCGTGAAATCGCGTCACTTGATAGAGAAAACAATGATGAGCAAGGGGTTGTAAAAGGCATGTTGTCAGTTGCCGCAAGTATTGCCATAGCGCAGAGTGAATGCGATGAATATGCATGTTGGCAAAAATTAACTGCAGATTTATTACTCGCTTATATTGAGCACTCACCGTCAGTTCAGCAAACAGAGCAATTTATTACTTTATTGGTGACAAATATTACTGAGCGAGAAAGCTTAAGTCGCTCAGATATTGAAAAATTAAACACAGCGCTAAGCCAGTTGTACATCAGCACTGAAGCCAAACAAAAAAATCAAACACTTGCAGCAAACACTGAATTTACTGCTGCTAGCAATAATAACGTCGCTATTGATCAAAACAGAGAAGATAACCTAGCAGATACAACTACCTTAAGTACTGGTGCAGAAGATGAAACAAGTAAAGTGAATACCAGTGTTGATAACTCAAGCAATGATGCTGTTTATAAGGGCTTTGCTTGGCTGCAAGGTTTGATTGAAGATCTCGGTATTGGCTTTGGTTGGGCCGCTTTCTACTTTACAATGTTTACCGCTATTTGGCACGGTCAAACGCCAGGTAAAAGGCTCTTTCATATTCGTGTCATTCAGTTAGATGGTACACCTTTATCTATTTGGGATAGTTTTGGACGTTATGGTGGCTATGGTGCAGGTATTGCCACTGGATTATTAGGTTTTGCGCAGATTTATTGGGATCCAAACCGACAAGCCATTCATGATAAAATTTCAGCCACAACTGTGGTTAATGATCATGAAGCAAGTTGAGTAATATAGGCGCTAAATAAGCCCGTAACCCTACAAATTAAACAGCACAGTATGAGTTAAGTGACTGGTAGTAGATTGTGTTTTGCTTTGCTTTCTTTGGTTGGTTGGAATCAATAGTTGTTAATTAACTATTGATTCCATCGGCAGGGTTTACAGGCAAGCGTTTGCTATTTTATAGCACTAAATTAGTGCTATAAAACTATTGATTATGGCAACCAAGCATAACTGATTTTACTGTAAACGGTACGTTGGCCGCGCTCTAAACTTTTTAATCGATCATCTTGGTAACTATTGTCAGAATAACCTAAGTAAAACACGGTTTGAGGATTGATTTTATAAGCATAAATAAGTTGAGTTGATAAAATATTATTTTTTGCTGAACTGAACTCTCTATCAATACCTGGGTTATTATCTAAGTTGAAATCTATATCTGTGTAGATAATGTTAAATTTTAAGTAGCTATTAATATTAAATTGATATGAAACACGCAATTCCGTTAAATTTTCGGTAAAAACGTTTGTATTGTCAGTACTTAAATCACTATAGGTATGAGAAAACTCGAACTCTAAATGCTTATTAACGTTATAACTAAGGTAAGAATACAGTTCAATATAATCACCTAGGCGATTATTAACGTAATCAATTTTATCACCTAAAGTTAATTCAACCTCAGTTAATAGTTGCGCTGTAGGTTGTATTGAGCCGTAGATAACCGCTTGATTTTCTTGAAAACGTTGAGTGTTGCCGTCAATACTATTATCTACGGGTAAGTTTGAGTTTAGCTCGTAATGACGTAAGCCTACCTTGTCAGCTGCAACAACCATAATATCGAATTTTGACAGCATAGGGCCATCAATTGCAAAGCTACTTGAAACAGAACGCTCTAACAGTTCGTTGTTTTCATTATGTAAAATTTGCCATTGACCAGAAAATTGCATTTCTTGCCAAGTGCTTTCAGGTTCACCATACAGTAAACGGTCAACTGAGACTTCAGTCTTTTTATAATCCGCTCTAGGCATAAAACCTAAGTCAGCACGGAACTTTTCACCAATTTCTTGATGCTCAACATCAACTTGCCAATATTCAGAATCATGTTGATATTCAAGCTTAAAGGCCTGATCGGTGAATGTTTCTTCCATGCCACTTAGCGTCATGGTTGCTGCGTCTTGAGTATCAGCAAAAAGTACTTGTGCTTGAAAAGTATTAGAATCATCGAAGCGATATTTTGAGTCAATACCTGAGACAAAGTTATGATAGTTATCAGTTTTACGTATTGTACCTATGGCACCTACAGATAAACTGTCATTAACATCATAACGGTATTTTACGGCGCCTGATTCACTTTGTTCAGTTAATGAAATTAGCGCTGAGCCGGTATTGCCTGGCAATATGATATTGGTTTGCGTGTCATTAGTGATAAAGGCACCATAACTATGATCGCCACGCGTACCGGTCAGCTTAGCGCCATATTCAGGATCAGCAATGTTGCGAGTATAAACTAGGTCAAAGTTACTGGAAAAATACTCAGAATTTTCCACGAAAAACTGCCGTTTTTCATCATAAAATAAAGAGAATGTTTTGTTAACACTCAGTTGTCCGGCATCTGATTCAACGTTTGAAAAGTCAGGGTTAACGGTTACATTTAACAATGTATTGGCATTAATTCCCCAACGTAAATCTAAACCCGCGTCAAAGTCGTTCTCACTTTCCCAGTCTGTGACTTTATTTTTTCCTTCACTATCAACATAAAACGATCTGTTTTCATTTCTATTTGCCACCAATGTAGGGGTTAGCATGATGTTTTTGCTGGCTTTTGCATTTTTAAATCCGGTTATTTCCGGAATTTGACACAACCAGCAGGCGTCATCACGATCTAACTCTATATGAGATATACGAAGACGAGTATCACGAGGATATAAACGAATAAGCTCCATGGCCCAGGTTTTAATATCATTATTGTCAGCAAAATTTAGAATATGATAAGGAATAGCAATCTCAACTTGATAGCCTGCATCGGTTATTTTGCCAGCAGACTCCCAAATACCATCCCATGCAGAGTCACTATCTCCTGTCATTTCATTGGCAATACTGTCGTGCTGTACGCCGTGAGGATTGACAAAAAATTCGTAATTTAAGCGACGATTATTGTAGGTATCTAATTTAAAACCCACTAAGTCATCACCCCAACGTGTGTCTCTATCGCCTAGAAATCCCTGAATTAATTCAGGGTTTGGATCTTGTGCGATAAAAGCAACGTAGAGAAAGTCGCCATTTTCAACAACTTTTGCCGTGGTTGAAACAGGACTAGGTTTGTTGTTCCATGGGCTATTAACAATATTGAGTGGTATATCTAGTGCTTGCTGCCATATCGCATCGTTTAATTCTCCATCAACGTTAAGTGCAAGTTCAACATGGGGGATATTCAATTGGGCTAAATTAATAGAAGTATCTTGGGCAATACTGGGGTTTATAAACAGCATAAGTGCGGTGGCGAGTGCAGGTAAGCCACGATTACTAAACTTCAAATTTACCACTCCAATGTTATTATTTTATTCCGTTTATAACGTAACTTATTCTACGGTAAGGATAATTATTTTTTGCAAATTGTTACAAATTTGATAATAAATGGCAATATATTGTTAACTTTGTAACAAAAAATCATCAATAGTCAGTTTTTCGTACCAGCTATAGACATTTTATAGTGTGTGGCTGACTGCCATTTATCTGCATTATTAGTAAATATCACTATTAATCACTCGAATGTTAAAATTTTCTAGAGCATAATAACTTTATCGTTGTTAATTATGAAAGACCTAATAAATACTATGCCATTTTCTGTACTTGATGTGATCGCGCTAAGCTGTTTTATTGTTTGTTGGCTTGGTTATACCGAGTTTGCACGTAAGAAAGCAAAAACAACGAATTGTGTCGCTAGATGCTTACACCAACATCGAATTCACTGGATGTATGAAGTTATTAGCCGTGATGTGCGCGTAGGAGAAGCCGCGCTATTGGCGAATTTAGAGCGCAACATAACCTTTTTTGCCTCTTCAACACTATTAATTTTAGCCGGTGTTTTAACCTTGTTTGCTCAAGTTGAGCGCCTAGAATCAGTGATTGCTTCAATTCCGTTTACAGAGTTTCCTAACCACGCTTTGATCCAAGTAAAATTAAGTTTACTGACCCTTATTTTTGTTATGGCGTTTTTTCAATTTACTTGGTCAATGCGACAATATGGCTTTGTTAATGTCATGATAGGCGCTTGTCCATTTGATCGAACAGGGCAAAATAAAAACCTGCAAAAATATGCTGAGCAAATGGCAATAGTGCAAGACCGCGCCGCGCATTCTTATAATTTTGGCTTACGATCTTATTACTTTTCTATGGCGGCACTATGCTGGTTTTTTCATCCGCTGATGTTTATTTTAGCCAGTTTGTTTGTTGTTTATACCTTATATCGTCGAGAATTTAACTCTAAAGCGGTACGAGCGATTACTTTAGGGCAAGAATACTTAGAACATGAACGCGCTGTAAAATATTCGAACTTAACAGCAGAAACAAACATCGCATCTCAAACAAGTGATAAATAACAGCCTATGTCGACTAACTCATACGCTAATTACCTACCGAAACACTTTGATAATTTTGATTGCTTGAAATTAGCACCTGGAATTTATTTTATCTTACTGTTTATTTTGCGCGCTTATATTATTTGGATTATGTCAGTGACCAATATGCGTGATCATGTGGGTTTTATTCAGTGGATTTATCCGCAAACAGCATTATTTTATTTAAACTTAGTTTCTGGTGTTATTGGCTTGTTTATTGTTCTAATTTTAAGTTTACGACGACCAACAGCATCAGCTTGGGTACGTATTTGTTGGAAAAAATGTAAAATATTACTCATTGTTGCACTAGTATTTGACTTATTGATTGGGGTGTTGGGTGCTTTTATTTGGCATTTACAATCGATAACGTGGTTGCTAGTACATTGCTCGTTGGTTATAGCTGCCGTTAGCTATATAGTAACGAGCAAAAGATTTACCATTAACATTGCAGAGTTTCCAGAAGCATTGCCTGAAAAATAAGTTTCGCGTATACGCGTATAGATAAAGCAAAATTGAACATTAAAGGGTTAAAAATTGATTGAAGAAAACAGACAAGACGAGCGACTGATCATACTTGATACAGAAACTACTGGTATTAACCCACGAGAAGGGCATCGTATTGTTGAAATTGGTTGTGTAGAAATGATTAATCGACAGCTTACAGGTCGAATCTATCATGTTTACATCAAACCAATGGCTCATGGTATGCAAATGGTGATGGACCAAGAGGTTATTGATATTCATGGTTTAACCGATGAGTTCTTGCATGATAAGCCGGTATTTGAACAAATTGGTCAAGCGTTTGTTGATTTCATTAAAGGAGCACGTTTAGTTATTCATAATGCTAAGTTTGATGTTGGCTTTATGGACCATGAGTTTTCGATGATCCCCGGCCTGCCAAAAACTGAGGATATTTGTACCATTACCGATACCTTGAAAGTTGCAAAAGATGAATTTGGCTCACCAAAAACTTTAGACTATTTAGCGCGCTTTTATAAAGTCGATAAATTAATTGATCGTACCTATCATGGTGCCTTAATAGATGCTCAGTTATTGGCGTTTGTTTACATTGAAATGACTCGTAAACAGGCAACTTTGAATTTACAGTCTGGTGACAGCCAAGCTGAAGATGCTAATGCCATACGTAGAGTCGATAAAAACCGTCCTAAATTAAAGGTTTTAGCTGCAACAGCCGATGAACTAATAGCACACGAGAATCGTTTAGCTATTGTTGCCGAAAAAGGGGCTGAGCCGCTATGGAAAAAATAACAGCGTTAAAAATAACGACAAAACTTACGCTATGTAAAAATCAATCACGCTTTTGCACACCATTATTTAGCTTCATTGCGACACTATTATTTAGTTTGCATATTCAAGCTCAGCAACCACCAGCTGAGATTGATTATTACGCTGGCGATAATATTACCAATCAAATACCTTACTTTGACAATCGTTTTCGTATTGACGAGCAACTTGAAGAAATAACCATGTTATTTTATCGTCGTAGTGGTACTCAACCCGTTATTCTCGTGCGTCCGGATGGTTCAAAACTTAAAATAAACAACTTACCGAAAGACAAAGTGCAATGGTTTGATGATCGTACTTACGACATGATTAAAATTAAATCGCCGATGATTGGCCCATGGCAAGTTATCGGCGAAGTACAACCCAATAGTAAAATCATGGTAATTTCAGAAGTCAGGTTAGAAGTAACGCCATTACCAGAAATTGTTTTACAAGGTGAAACTTTAAAAATGGAAGGGCGCTTATTTAACGGCGACATCGCTATTAATAATCCTTTGTTTAATGATGTGTTAGTACTTGATGTTGATTTTTTCAGTACCAATAATGCTGACTTTTATAATTTTGGCGCTGAACCGATTAAACTCACATCTTTTAGAGATGACGGCAGAGATTTAGATGAACATGCGAATGACAGCTTATTTACCGGAGAGTTTGAATTAGATTTTGCGCCAGGTGAGTGGGAGCCGGTTTACCTTATTAAAATGCCGATGGCAACGAGAGAGCTTCGACAAACCCCGATTATTGTGCGAAAAAACCCTATCACAATATCGGTAGAAACCACCGAAGATGAAAATAGCGCCCATGTTGTTACATTTACCATCAATAATAGCTTTGTTGATGCAGACAGTATCTTAATTCAAGGTAAAGTTACATTTCCTGATAAACAAGTAGAGTCTTTCTCTGTACTTGAAGGTAAAGGCTTAAAGCGCACTTATGATATTGCTTATACTGAGCCAGGGGTGCATAGAGTAAAGATAAGTGTATTTGGCGAAACAACTAACGGTAGAGAGTTCAGGGCAACCGTGCCTGAGTTTAGTTTTAATGTTGAGCGAGTAGGAGGGCCATTAGTTCCTTCGCTTGATGGCGATAATAAATTATTGTCTGGGCAAAGTAGCGCTCAAACGATTGAAGACGCACAAATGGCAGCAGAGAAGCAAAAAGAAGTGCTATTACAAGAGAAAATGGCCCAAGAAACAAAAATTGCTGAAAAGCAACAAGCGACCTTGTGGTATATTATTGCCGGAAATACCTTAGTGATCACGATTGCTGCACTTATATTTGTCTTGATGCGTCGTAAAAAAAGTAAATAAAAGTAGTGTCATGCAATTTTATTTGCCATTTTCGCTGTTAAAAACGCCGGATTGTTCATCAATTAGACATATAGGCAAGTGAATGAAAAAAACAGGTTGACGGCATCGAATCTTAACCGTATTATTCCCGCCGCATTCAACGAGATGTGTTGAAGGCAACGATTAACGTGTGGAGTGGTAGTTCAGTTGGTTAGAATACCGGCCTGTCACGCCGGGGGTCGCGGGTTCGAGTCCCGTCCACTCCGCCAATTAATCAAAAGGTTGTAAGTCCTTTTAAAATTTACAGAAACAAGATGTGTGGAGTGGTAGTTCAGTTGGTTAGAATACCGGCCTGTCACGCCGGGGGTCGCGGGTTCGAGTCCCGTCCACTCCGCCAATTGTTTCAAAGGTTGTAAGTCCTTTTAAAATTTGCAGAAGCAAGATGTGTGGAGTGGTAGTTCAGTTGGTTAGAATACCGGCCTGTCACGCCGGGGGTCGCGGGTTCGAGTCCCGTCCACTCCGCCAAT
>NZ_MUZV01000017.1 GCF_002000025.1 Cognaticolwellia aestuarii | reverse complement strand
GTTTCCGCTCGACTTGCATGTGTTAAGCCTGCCGCCAGCGTTCAATCTGAGCCATGATCAAACTCTTCAATTAAAAATCGTTTGTGCATCAACAACTGATGCTGCTCAATGAATTCTGTCGTGTTTCTATCTATCCGACTAAAGAAGATAAAAACTACATAAAACGTATATTTAAATCCGAAGACCTAAATGATACTTGTTTTGTGTGACATCATATTAAGCTGTTTTTTTGTTACGTTCTTTCCGAGGAAATAGGTAACTATGTAAAATCAACGTTAATGTGAGTGTCCACACAAATTGCATGATAACTAATTGTTAAAGAACGTATCATCAAAGATGATACCGATATAAAATCTCATTCGCTCTATACCGTAAGTAATTCGTTGCTGCAGGCCTTGCCTGAAGCGAGATGCGCATTCTACGCAACTCAGTTTTAATGTCAACGTTTTATTTGAATTTATTTTAAAAGTTTTTAAAACTTTCAAAACCAACCTTTTAAAACGTTAAGTTAATCAAATCAGCCGAAACTGCGTGAGATAACTTATTAAAACCGCCTCTTCGGCTTGTCCCGAAGAAGTGGAGCGCATTTTAGAGATTTATCGCCCCACGTCAACCGCTAATTGCAATTAAATTGATAAAAGTGGTTTGTTTGCTTTTTATTTGTACAACCCTTACCGTGGCTGTGTTTTAAATATGCAAATCGCGGTAAAACCAACCACTTTTCTTACAGGTAATTAAAACAAAGGCACTTAAGTAATAAACAAGCTTTACAAATTAACTGCTGAATAGGCAAGTTTAATATGGTTTTAGTTAAATTATCGATTGTAATCGTTATTTATCCCTACGTTTAAATTGAACATTAGCGGCAAAAGTATAGTTAATTGCCATGTTTCTTATATAGAACAGTTATTGTTAAAGATGATCGGTATGTTCCAAGGGCAGGAAAGCACTCTTAGTAAATAACTTAATCTATTTACTAAGAGTAGCCGAGGTGTATATTCACTTATTTCTGTATCAGGGAATAAATTTTTCAAAATTCTGTTTTTATAAAGCCTGAATACAATACACCGTAATGCAGACTTTATATGATTAGCGAAATAAGCCGCTATTTTATTTTAAAGATACTTGCTTCTTGGTGCAGTTCACTCGCTAGTGCCGCTACATCATCACTAGCTATTGAGTTTTCTTGTGAGTCACTAGCAACCTGCTCACCGATATCACGAATACGAATAATATTTTCATCAACTTCTTTAACCACGATTGATTGTTGCTCAACAGCTGTTGCAACTAGTACTGTCATTTCTGCAATCGCGTTTACATCCGTAATAATCTCGTTTAGAACCTCTTCTGTTTCTTGTGCTTGCGTGACACTATTCAACCCCTGTGCTTTACAAATACCAACAGTATTAACGATCTCTGATGTTGTAACTTGTAATTCATTAATAATGTTCGTAATTTCAGCAGTAGAGTCTTGAGTTCTAATAGCTAAGGTTCTAACTTCATCAGCCACCACCGCAAACCCTCGGCCTTGCTCACCGGCTCTTGCTGCTTCGATAGCTGCATTCAGCGCTAACAGGTTAGTTTGATCCGCAATGCCTTTTATCACCTCAAGCACTGAGGTTATCCCATTGCTTTTCTCTTGTAGCTGAACAATTTCTTCACCTGCATTGATCAACTGTGCCGATAGCTCATTGATATTAACAACAGTACCATCAAGTTTCTCTTTCCCTTCTAGGGCTTTAACAGATGCTTCATCGGTTTTTTCTTTAGTTAAACGTGCATTGTTTGCTATTTCTCCGGCAACAATACCCATTTCAGTTACTGCTGTAGCGACCATGTCACTTTCATGTGATTGGTTAACAATGCCCTCTGTCGTTTTGGCCACACTTTTCGATACCACGGATGATGACACACTCAATGCGTCAACCGTTTGGTTAATACTTACAATTAAGGTTTGGAAATGTGCCATGAAGATATTAAATTCTTTCGAGATAGTACCAATTTCATCATGCCGCTCTTCTGTACGTTGAGTCAGGTCATTGCCTTTTCTTATTTCAGATATGCGCTTAGAAAAGCTATTTAGTGGTGCTATTATCTGTTGAGCAACAATTATTACCACAACAGCAATAAGTAAAGACACAATTAATGTTACCGCTAAATGTTGTGAGTGGCTTTGCTCAATGCTCTCGCTGATGTAACTATTCAATCGAGTAATTTCTTGCTTTAGCTCACTTTCAACATTATTGACAGCCGCGCGCATACTGCCACGAATACCCGAATTTTCATCAAGCCCTATAGTGTTTGATATTTCAAAATATTTTTTAAACTCATTTATATAAGTGCTGAGTAAGTTTTGACTAACACTAGTGGATAAACGTATTTTTAATTTATCGGCAGTATCTAAAAGTCGTCCGAGGTATTTTTCTTCATGGCGTAAAATAAAGTCCTTCTCATGCCTTCTTAACGTTAAAAGGTATATATGTGACTCATAATCATTAACAGCTGCAATATTTTCTTCCAAGGAATGGGTAACATTTCTGAGTTTGCCATAAAAGCCTGAATTTCTGTCTAAGCCCTGTGCTGTTGAGGCAGCTATTAACTGTTCAAATATCTGTTGATAGTTTTGTAAACCATTTTTGATAACCGACAATTTAGTTCCAGAAAAATCTGTGGTAACTAGACGTTGTTCCAAACCATTAATCAGCTGCAATGCATGCTTAAAGGTGTTACTAAATGTTTGTTGGTATTTGACATTTTTACGTAATAAGAAATCTTTTTCACTGCGACGCAATTGTAGCATGGCAATCTGTAGGTCTTTCAGTTCTGATTTTATCTCAACTAAATTTGTCACTTTAGTTTGGTTTGCAGCGTTTTCAAGGTACAAACCTAAGAGACCTAAAATAACTAAGGACACGATAACGTATAGCTTTTGCTTAATAGTCAGTTTCATAAAAAATCTCAACAGCGTAGAAGAATGGAAGTAATTGACAATATTATAAAATCTATTTACTCACTCCGCTATATTTTAACTGTTTATCTTTCGAACAAAAATATAAATCAACTTATGAACAGCTGATTAATAAAAATATTACTGTTGTACTAGCTAACCATAAATGAGCAAGTTAACATTAATAAAACAATCTAATGCTAAGTATTGATAGTTTATAATTATGATAAAAATTCGTGACCTAGAGTACTTAACAGCCATTGCTGAATATAAACATTTTGGCCATGCTGCAGATGCTTGCTTCGTTAGTCAGCCAACATTAAGTGGGCAAATTCAAAAGCTTGAACAGCAACTTAAATTAACCTTAATTGAACGACAGCCTCGTAATGTTATGCTGACGCCAGCAGGTGAGAAGCTAGTACAACAAGCAAGGCAGGTGCTCAACGCGGCGAAAAATTTTGAAGAGGCAGCTAAGTCACTTCTCGATCCCCTATCGGGCGATTTACATATTGGCTTAATTCCAACGTTAGCTCCCTATGTTTTGCCACATATAATGCCAACGTTAAATAGTCAGCTCGCCAGAATAAATTTCTATTTACATGAGAATAGAACACAAGACCTCCTACACCAGTTAGTCGCCGGCAAGCTCGATATTTTAATCTTACCTTGGCTACCTGAAATGGCCAGCTTTGAACGCTTTGACTTGTTCACTGAACCACTAGTTATGGCAACTTCGCCTTCGCATGAACTAGCAAATAAAACTAAAGTGACTTTTGATGATTTGCACAATCAAAAAATACTTACCTTAGAAGATGGTCATTGTTTACGGGATCAAGCAATGGGTTATTGCTTTAGCGCAGGTGCGGAAGAAGACCATAGCTTTAGGGCTACGAGCTTAGAAACTTTACGATACATGGTGGCAAGTAATATGGGCATCACTCTTTTACCGCAACTAGCGACTATTAACTATGTTCCTCAGCAACATATTCACTATATCCCTTTTGAACATCCGCAGCCGGTACGTGAAATAGTATTACTTTGTCGGGTAGGTTACGCTCGAATGGAGAGTGTCAGAGCAATTGTCAAAGAAGTGAGAAAAGCTGTTGATGGCCTGTTTAATTAATGCATAGCATGTGAATTGAATATTGTATTGAGTATCGTTTAAATTACTAGCCCTTTAAGCGGTATCTTAAATGTCCAAACACGATAAACAGCATAAATAAAACGTAAAAACGCTACCGTTAATAACGATAGCGTTTATTTTTCATTTGTTGTCTATTTGGATAGCAATTGACATTTAATGGCAGCTTTATCGATTAATTCTGGTGAATTACGCCGCAGCCTCATTAGCACTAACGGTATTTTCTAATGGGTTTGGCGTTCTTATCAAGTAGTCAAAAGCCCCTAAAGCCGCTGTTGCCCCACTACCCATAGCGATAATAATTTGCTTATAAGGTGTATCTGTTACGTCGCCTGCAGCATAAACACCGGCCATATTAGTTTCACCTTTTTGATTAACCATAACTTCACCACGCTCGGTTAAATCAATAGTACCTTGTAAAAATTGTGAATTAGGTACTAAGCCAATCTGGACGAATATGCCGGCAAGTTCGATACTTTCTTGCTTATCTGTCGCACGATTAAGATAGTTAAGCCCTGTTACATGCTTACCATTACCTAATACTTCGGTAGTTTGTGCATTAACGATAATTTTAACATTAGATAAAGAGCGCGCTTTATTTTGCAATACTGCATCAGCACGCAATACTGAATCAAACTCCAAAACAGTTACATGTTCAACAATACCCGCTAAGTCAATAGCAGCTTCAATACCTGAGTTACCACCACCAATAACGGCGACAGACTTTCCTTTAAATAAAGGCCCGTCACAATGAGGGCAATAAGCAACACCTTTACCGCGATATTCTTGCTCACCTGTTACGTTCATTTCTCTCCATCGTGCACCGGTGGCAATAATGGTTGAACGTGTTTGTAAGGTAGCGCCATTCTCTAACTCGACAGTGATTAAGCCACCTTCAACGTCACTTTCAATGATATTTTTTACTCGTTGATTATTCATAATATCAACATCATAGTCATTAACATGGTTTTCTAAACTGGCTACCAATTTGGGGCCCTCGGTAGCGCTAACTGAAATAAAGTTTTCAATCGCCATCGTATCTTGTACTTGGCCGCCAAATCGGTCTGCAACAATACCGGTACGAATACCTTTACGTGCACTATATATAGCTGATGCTGCACCAGCTGGACCGCCACCTATCACCAATAAGTCAAAAGCTTCTTTATTGTTAATGGCTTTTGCTTGTCTTGCACCCGCATTAGTATCTACTTTATTTAAGATCTCGGTTACTGTCATGCGACCTTGACCAAAAGCTTTACCATTTAGGTAAACCGCAGGTACAGATAAAATATCACGCTGATAAACTTCTTCTTGGAATAATGCGCCATCAACCATCACGTGTTTAATTTGTGGGTTGATTGCTGCCATCATGTTAAGCGCTTGCACTACGTCAGGACAGTTTTGACAACTTAGCGAGATATAGGTTTCAAAGCTATATTCGCCCTCTAGTGCTGCTACTTGCTCAATAACGGCTTTATCAAGTTTAATTGGGTGGCCACCACTATGTAATAGCGCTAACACTAATGAGGTGAATTCATGCCCCATCGGCACACCTGCAAAGCGCATTTCGCCACCCGTTTTTACCGACTTTACTAGCATTGACGGCACACGTTCGTTGCTTGCATCTGCCGCAACTACCGTTACTAAAGGTGACATTTGAGCGATCTCTGCCACTAATGCTTCTAACTCTTTTGATTTAACGTCATCACCTAAAAATACTGACAATTCAACTGCCGAGGTTAAATTTTGTAAATAGGTCGTTAGTTGTTGCTTTAAATTCGTATCTAACATGGTTTATTCCTTGGAATTGATTGTATTGGAGAATTTCTAGTACTGCTTGGAAAATACCGCGACATTATTTATTAATATCGCGGCAAGTTAAGGCTCAGTTTAGATTTTGCCAACTAAGTCTAGTGATGGCGTTAACGTTTCTGCACCTGGCTGCCATGCAGCTGGACATACTTCACCATCGTGGTCAGCTACATATTGTGCAGCTTGGATTTTACGTACTAATTCTTTTGCTGAACGGCCAATGCCTAGGTCATGTATCTCAGCAATTTTGATTTCGCCTTCAGGATTAACAACAAATGTTCCACGAAGTGCTAGGCCGTCATCTTCAATCATGACACCAAAATTACGCGTAATTTGTCCTGTTGGGTCGCCAATCATCGGGTAGTTAATTTTACCAATCGTATCTGAGCTAGCGTGCCATGCTTTGTGAGTGAAGTGTGTATCAGTTGATACTGAGTAAACTTCAACACCCATTTCTTGTAATTGAGCGTAATGGTCAGCCATGTCACCTAATTCAGTAGGACATACAAAAGTAAAATCCGCTGGGTAGAAAAAGAATACCGCCCACTTACCAGCAATATCTGCTTCTGATACTTCGACAAATTCGCCATTACTAAATGCTGTTGCGTTAAACGGTTGAATAGTTGAGTTGATAATTGATTTGTACATGTCTATCTCCACTTGTTTGTTTAAAAATATGAGTACTTATTAAGTTGGGATAATGATACGACAAGATTTAAAATAGAAACAATCGTTTGAATTTATCATTGCAATAGGAAATAACTATCGTAAATTAATAATGGGAATAGAAACTAGCATGTTGTTTTCTGATGAACACTTGCTTGACGAGCGTTGTGCTATAACTTTGCTTTATATCTTGGCAAAGTTTTACTCCTGTTCAAGCAGCAACACGAAGTAGAAAATGTAATGAGCAATACTGTTACTATTATCACTGACTGGGCGAGCGACATGAATATTTCACAAAGACAAAAAAATCAACAAGTAAATGAAAATGAATTGGGCTATATTACAATGGAAAGTGGGAGTCATAACGACAAAAGCGACGTGGTTGCCACAGAAGTATTACTCAAAAAAGTGCTCACTTTGTTGGATGACAGCAGCCCGAACTACATCCTAGGTTATAACTAATATAACAGCTTGATTAGCTAGATTATTAACAAAGTAACCACATCAGACCTAACCGCTATTTATTTAATGATTTTTCATATACTTCAGCATAATGATTAAGCCGAATGGTAAGTAAGTCTTTATTCTTAATTGCTTTTGCAATAATTTGCTGAAGTTCATGCTGACGCTTTACCAATACAGAATGGCTTGATATAGCAAGATAATGACGTGCTTCAATATTGGGTTGGTAAGGCGTTTGCACGATATTATTGTCGATATCCGCTTTTGCTAACAAAGGTAGTGTGCTTTGCTCATAATGAATAAAGGCATCAATACGGCCACGCAATAACAATTCAATATTTTGCATCACACCGGAGGCTTTAAATTTATCGATCGTTTTATCTTCATCGAACACTTTAAAGTACTTGGCATAACGATTCACACCAATGTGCTTTCCAGATAGGTCTTGATAACTTTTAATTTTATTTTGGTCTTTCTTTAAGGTAAAAAGGCGATATGAAAGTTGCTCATAGTGCGGCATGATATAAATAAATTCATCTTGTCGTGCTTCCGTTTTTTGAATACCGACAATTAAATCTAATTCACCACTTTTAATTTGTGCAATTCGCCGCGCAAATGGCATCGTTGATAACTCAAGAGTGACATTAAGTTTATCAGCAAAATATTGTAAATATTTACTGTGTAAGCCTGTTCTAAACTCTTCTGCGACAGCAGCCCTAATAACAGGTTTTATCGCTTCATTACCATAACTGTACTGACATAAAAATAGAGTGATGAAAACAATAAAACGTTTAATTAGCTTATCCACAATAACTCATTAACTTATCCGCCCTAGCTTAATAAGTTAACGACTATAACTCATTAGCTAGAACACAACAGCTTAATAAATAAACAATCAGTTCAAAAGCGACGACTTTTTTATGTGGATAAGATATGTACTAGTGAACAAATTTACCAGCGAGCTTTTCTTGATAGCGGCTACCCTTGATAACGTGCTGGCCATTAATCCATACTTGTTCAACGCCTGACGAGTATTTATTCCAGTTAGAAAAGTCAGCGTTCGCCGAAAACTCATCCGTATCAAAGACAATAATATCTGCAATATTACCTAGTTTAAGTTCGCCACGATCTTTAAACCCCAAAATCTTTGCTGTGCTACTTGAACTTTGCTTAATAAATTCGCCCAAAGTGAGTAAAGACTTTTTTTGTACATATTGCTGATATTTCTGTGGGAAGCTAGCATATTTACGTGGATGACCATTAGTGCCATCTGAAGACGTGACCACCCAAGGTTGAACCATAAAATTTTCAACGTCAGCATCAGACATATTAAATGATGCAACGCGAACTTCGCCTTCTTGCACCAATTGTATTGCGGCAGTAACAGGATCTATTGCCCTTTTCTTGGCAACTTGCGCTAATGTTAACCCCACTAATTCAGTATCTTCAAAGGCTGTGATCAGCAATGAGGTTGGTCCGCCTCGACGACGTATGTTTTCTTTAATTTCACGGGTAAGTTTTTCGGTTAAATTGCGATCATTCAAGCGTTGGTGAAAAGCCTGTTTTGAATCAGCCATTACCCACTTAGGCATAACCGCACTGTGTAGCTTAGTGCCTGAAGCAAGCCATGGATATTGATCAGCTGAAATACTAATTCCTTTTGCTTTTGCGTGTTCAATCTTTGCAATCGCGAGGCTGCTTTGCCCCCAAACATCAACACCTAACGCTTTAATATGAGCTAGGTGTAGATGAATATTAGCCGCATCCGCAATATTAATAGCTTCTTCTAATGCGGCAATAAAGCCGATATTAAAAGTGCTTTCATCACGCAAGTGTGTGTCATAAATACCCTGGTATTTACTCGCTACTTTGGCAAGCGTAACAACTTCTTCGGTATTCGCAAAACTTCCTGGTACATAATATAGCCCGGTTGATAAGCCCAACGCGCCTGCCTCCATAGCCTGAGTAAGTAACTGTGACATTTCAGCGAGCTCCTCAGCATTAGCAAAACGCTGTGCCCGCCCCATCACTTGTTCTCGTACACTGCCATGCCCAACTAATAAAGCCACGTTAGTACCTATGCCATTGGCTTCAAGTTCAGCAGCTGTTTTTGCAATATCAACAGGGCCTTCGCCGTCATTGCCATTAACAACGGTAGTAACCCCTTGCGTTAGGTAATTTAAATTATGATTTTTATCTTGGCTATAAAGCTCTTCTAATGTGTGAGTGTGAGGATCGATAAAACCAGGGCTAACCACTTTACCACTTACATCAACAATATTTTTTGCTGTAACTTGGTGCTTTCCTGAAGAATAGAGGCCACAAATATGATTACCACAAATAGCGACATCAACTGCTTGTGGCTGAATATTATCGCCAGTATAAACTTGACCGTTAATGAGCAAAGTATCAACCTGTTGCGCTTTATCGCCAAGGCAACCTGTCATGAGAAATACACTACTCACTAATACTGCAGTATAAAAAATTTTAGCCTTATTTTTCATTAAGTTGTTACTCTTTATTATGGTCAACGTTTGCTAGCAAGGTTTGCATCAATAATATCGATGCATTAGTGGCAATAATGTCTATGTTATCACGATTGGTTTCGTCTCCCATTTCATAGGTTATCGCATGAACTTGATAGTTATCAGCAAAGTATTGCTTTGAAACTCCGTTGTTAGGGCGATTACCTGGCTTTTGTATAACATCAAAATTTGGCATTGCTTTATCTAATGCGCCAAGCCAATGTTTAACAAAATAGCGATCTTCTACACCATAATCAGTTGGCATAGTATAAAAAACATCATGCTGTGTTGAATGAAAATCAACAGCAAACTTAATTTTTGCACCGCTGGCCACTAACTGCTGTAAATACTGGTGTACTTGTTGAGTCTCGGGTTGTTTAAAGGTTATCCAATCACGGTTTAAATCAACGCCATTGGCATTATGACGCCAATTACCCATCGCCACACCATCAGGATTTAAGTTAGGAATAACTAACAAATTATAATTTTTACGAAAATATTCAGCTAATGGATTATCAGCCAATAAAGTTTCCACAAAAGGAAACAATGCTAATGCCCCTGTAATCTCCGGCGGATGTAATCGCCCTAAGATAACAAGCCATTCATTACTCTCACCACGACTTTCTATTTTATAAATCGGTCGACCTTGCTGCGAGGTACCTAATTGTTGATGTGTGATATGAGCCGTTTTTTGTAATTTTTTTGCCCAATCAACATAATATTGATTATCAATCACTTCTTGCCCAGCTATATATACCGGTTTTGTTGAAGCCTTAATGTTAAGTATTAACTGTTTATTACGATACTTATGTGGATATACCGACCAAGTTTTCATGTCTTGGCTAAATTTAGGTAAGTAGCGATTATCACGGTTACCACTAATTTTAATATTAACCGTAATATCTGTTGCGGTATCCGCTTCAATTTTAAAAGCATACCAAGGGCTTGGATTAATCGGCGTATTTTCCGGTGTAATGGTGATTAAGTAATTATTATCAGCCAATACCTGACATTCATCCATACGGCTTGCTTCAAAATCAGCTATTAAGCGCACAGCACCGGTATCACAAGTTTGTTGATTGTCATGTTGGTCAAGCACAAGTGTTTTTGTGCATGATGTTAAGAATACAATGACCAACAATCCTGTGGAAATAGTGAATAACTTTTTCATAATTACATCTTCTACGTCTGATTAACTACATTAAAAATAAGGCTCGAGCGCTGATCACGCGTCGAGCCATCATGACATTAAGAATTTACGGTTAAAACTTCTTATTGATATTCATATAAAAATAACGCCCTAAACTTGAATGAACACTACTATTATAACCAAATGATTCATCAGCAATCGGTGGCTTTTTATCGGTTAAGTTTTTAATTCCTAATGTGACTTTAGTTTTTTCCATCACACTTTTAGGTAAACGATAATTCACATAAGTGTCTACTTTTGAGAAGCTATCAACCTGATATTTAAAGTCTTGCTCACCAATAGAGTAATCTAAGCTGGTATCTTCAAAACCACTCACGTAGCGATACCTTAAACCAGCACCCCAAGCAGCTTTACGCCAATCAAGAGAAGATGTTACTCGCCATTCTGGACGACCATTTTGACCAATTAAATCACCGCTGCCCGTAATTGTAATTTCATCACCACTATATTTTAGAGCATCAACAAGCCCTTGATCACTAGAGTTTTGTGCGGCAATTATTTGGGTTGTCACATCATCAGCTAATTGAGTAAATTTCATTAATTTAGCCGCATTAGCTTTGAACTTAAACTTACCTAAGCCCGTTTCTAAGTCATAAGTAATACCGATATCTAACCCTGATGATTCTCGATCTTGTAAATTAACATAATCATTTTGTATCGCGACCACTTCGTTATCATCACCACCACGGGTGATCAGCGTATTGCCATCACCTGTTGGGTCTTGATAACGTAACATGGCATCATATAATAATTGAGTTTGAGAGTTGATTAAACCGACGGTATCGGTTTGGTCAAGCTGCCACCAATCAGCAGTAAATGTCAGGTTTTTAGTAGGTTGAATAACAAACCCCCAACTGAGGTTTTCACTTTCCTCTGGTTTTAATTTATCACTACCACTGCGAACCTCTAAAACGCCGTATCGAGAATCAGTAACAGGATCGCTACGCGTATTTAAGCGTGAAATATCGACCGCGACTACTTGCGGTAAACCTGGGGCCTTAAAACCTTCCGCGTATGAGGCTCTAAATTGTACATAATCATTTATGATCCAAGATAATGCTGCCTTAGGTTTCATGATGTCACCAACGTCAGAAAAACGTTCGTAACGTGCAGCTATCTGCATATCCAATCGCTCAATAAAAGGCAAACCTTCAAGCAGTGGCACAGCAAATTCAGTGTAGGCAGAAAAAACATTGCGGCTACCGGCAGCATCAGGCGTCGGGCTACTACCTAAAACAACACTAGCAAATTGGTCTTCATCTTTTGCGCCACCCAAAATATCTAAAAATTGTTCATTCGTATTTAACGTATCTGAACGCACATCAAAAAAACTTTCATAACGGTATTCAACGCCTGCAGCAAAGCCTACATCGCCAGCAGGTAACTCAAAAATATCAGCTTTTGATATTTTAAAATCAAAAAGTGCTAGCTCTGTTTCACTCTCACGCACCACATCAATCATAAAACTATCAATAACTGACTGACTATTGCCCGTTGGATCACCGATATTGGTATTATTAATATCAGCACCATTGAATACATCATAAGCTGTGGCTTGATTAGTACTGTTAATCGCCTCCTGAAAACGCTGAGTATGAATGCGGTTTGCTTTATCTTCAGTATTCGCTTTTGAATAAAGCACAGCGCTATCCCAGTCCCATTCATTAAAATAACCACGTAAACCCGTTAATAAACGATAACTGGTATCAGTAACTTCTATGTTACGAGGCCCGGTATCAACTGGACGGTATTTTCTTAATGAAACTTCTTCACCAAAAGGATTGTAAAAAGCATTTTCTGAAATAGTAAAACGTTGTGAAGTAAGATTTGCCGTTTGCTCACGTACCCTATCAGCTTTTGCATAGTAATAAAGAGCCTCACTATAGAGCTCAATTTCGTCATTCACTTGATGTGTTAACATGCCGTAAAAATTTGCTCGCTCAACACCTGAACTTAAAGAGCGTTCACTATTCCGGTCATAGCCATCACTTGAAGGCTGGCTACCACGATCAACACACACACCTCCTACATCTAATGCCGTGGTTGGATTGCCGCGAGAGTCTGAGTTTTCACAGCCGGATAAAGTATCGGGTTGTAAATGAAAGGTACCTAAAGTAGCGGTATTAAATTCTCCCCAAGGCGTTGAAGAATTTAAGTTGTGTAAATCGTTGTTTCCGTAAATGGGGTTACCTTCATCATCGGTTCCCGTGATAATTACTTCATCAGGAAAGCGACTATTTTCACGCAAATCCGCACTTTTTGCGTAAGACTTTTCGCTGGCCATAATCATTTCGCGTTTGTAGTAACCAGCAGACATTGAAATATGCGTTTTGTCTTCATTTAGAAAAAAACCTGTAGCGCCACTTAAATTTAAAATATCGCGCTCGGTGCCTTCTTCAGTTCCATAGTTTAAATTAAGTTCTGCACCTTCATAATTGTCTTTAAGCGCGTAATTAACCACGCCAGCAACAGCGTCTGAGCCATAAATAGCCGCAGCACCATCACGCAAAATCTCCACTCGCTTTAATCCACGAACAGGTAAAGTATTAGCATTGGCGGTGGTAACAGGCACAAAGTTTTCTGATTGTGTACCCGGATGCAGAACTAAACGGCGGCCATTAAGTAAAACCAAGGTATTACCCGTTCCTAAGCCACGTAAGTTATAAGATGAAACATCGCCACGTGCATCGTTAACACCCCCCACTGCGCGAGAACTGTTAAACGCTACATCGCCCTGC
This sequence comes from Cognaticolwellia aestuarii, assembly GCF_002000025.1. Lineage (GTDB taxonomy): Bacteria > Pseudomonadota > Gammaproteobacteria > Enterobacterales > Alteromonadaceae > Cognaticolwellia > Cognaticolwellia aestuarii. The sequence continues at coordinate 48,477 of NZ_MUZV01000017.1, read as the reverse complement.
TGCGGAATATCAGCGAGTAATTCAGCACCAGAAATAGCACCACTGTTTTCAATATCTTCAGCAGAAATAGCCGTGACAGGTAAAGCGCCGGTATCATGGTTAACTTTAATATGAGAGCCTATAACACTAATACGCTCGACATCCTTTACTTTCACCGCTTCTTCAGCGTTAGCTTGTTGAATTAAAGCAGTTTGCGCTGCTAATGCCGTCATTACGCAAAAGCTTAGGTGCTTCAGTTTAGGTTTATTTCTCGCTATTTCTTTCATTACTCTCACCGCCCTATGTTGCATTTAGTCTATTGTAAATGTCGGATATATTTTTACCGATCGTTGTTATTAAGCTCACCATGCCGAATTTATAGGCGCAATACCATTGACTCTTCGTTTACAACCCATAACCTAAAGTTATAGCAAAGTTACACATTCAAGTATTTATTTAACATTTTATGCTAAGCTGCGGCGCAAAAATTAATGTCCATTATTTTTTGTAATGACTGTTCAAGTCGCAAGGTACAGCTTTTGGTTATGACACACTAAAACTTTTGAACTGCTGTTCTATTGTTTAGCTCTTTACAATCAAATTTAGGTTCATGCGCAAAAAACAACTAAAAATACCACATTAAAAAGGTAATATGCTGATATGAATATTGAAATTTCTACCACTGAAACTTTATTAGTTTCTTTGTTAATACTTTTTGCTGGTTATTACCTTAACAGTAAAATTGCTTTCCTTAAAAACAACAACATTCCTGAGCCCGTGGTCGGTGGTATCGCATTTTCTATCCTTGCTGCTATTGCACATATCTATTTTAATGTTAGCTTCCAATTCGACATGGCATTTAAAACCCCATTAATGACGGTGTTTTTTACCACGGTTGGGCTAGGTGCAAGTTTTAGCTTACTGATCAAAGGCGGTCCGAAAGTCGCACTTTTTCTTGGTGTCGCTACAGTATACCTACTCGTGCAAAATGCTGTTGGCGTTTCTATTGCTACAGCAACAGGCATGGACCCGTTAATGGGCTTGATCGGTGGTTCGGTCACACTCTCAGGCGGACACGGTAACGGCGCAACCTACGCTGACTTGTTTATTAATGACTATGGTATGCACAGTAGTGTCTTTGAACTGGCGATGGCCGCAGCTACACTCGGCCTGATACTTGGTGGTTTAGTCGGTGGCCCGGTCAGTAAACGTTTAATTAAAAAATATAATCTGAAATCTGATACCTCATATCATGAGGAGCTCGATGACACGATCACCTTTGACCCCGAAGATCACGACTTAGTTACTCCTAGAAAAATGATGGAAACTTTGTTCGTTATTTTGCTATGTATGTATTTAGGTCGTATGGGATATGACGCATTAAAAGCTATTGATGTTATTCTACCGGCCTTTTTAATTCCGTTATTGTTTGGTGTGGTGATTACTAACCTGACCGAATTTACCAAGGTTTACAAAGTAAGTCGGGCTTGTATCGATCTCTGGGGCACCATGGCGCTCTCTATATTTCTCGCCATGGCATTAATGTCATTAAAAATTTGGGAGTTAGTCAGCTTAGCTGGCCCAATGATTTTTATGATTTTAGTTCAGGCTGTCATGTTAATGTTATTTGCTTACTTCATTACCTTCAGGGTAATGGGTAAAAACTATAACGCTGCTATTATGGCTGGCGGTCATTGTGGTTTTGGCTTAGGTGCAACACCAACAGCGGTGGCAAATATGGAGTCATTAGTGTCACGTCACGGCCCTTCACCACAAGCATTTTTAGTGGTGCCTTTGGTGGGTGCCTTTTTTATTGATATTACCAATGCTTTGATTATACAGTTATATTTAAGCATGCCATTTGTAAGTGGTTAAGTAATTCACCTAAGCAAATAACTTTACCGAGGACGTTAAATGCGCTTACGACACATTGAAATTTTTCATGCCATTTACACTACCGGTTCGATTACCAATGCAGCAAAAATACTGCATGTATCGCAACCTTCTGTCAGTAAAGTTTTATCACACGCCGAGTTACAACTCGGCTTCAATCTTTTTCTACGTGTTAAGGGCCGCCTGATCCCAACGGATGAAGCAGAAATGCTATTTGATGAAGTTGATAAGATTTATCAACAAATGCGTTCGATAAAAAATACCGCACAAAACATCAAAAAATCTGAGTTTGGCAGTATTAGCTTAGGGGTTACACCCGCATTAGGCTTTGACGCTATTCCGAATGTTATTGCTCATTATCACCAAGATTACCCCAATGTAACCTTTGATATTCAAACCATTCACAATGACGCGGTTATGCAGTCATTACTTGAACATAAATGTGACTTAGCTATTTTGTTTTCGCCGCATAGCATGCCAGGCATTACCGCAATTCCTTTAGCTGAGTCAGAATTAGTGATTGTTTACCCAAAAGATAAGTTTCCTCATTGCCCAAATAAATTAACCCTTACCCAAGTGTGTGATTCTGAGTTTATCGATATTAGCGACAGTGGCCCCTTAGCCGAAATGCTATGGGCTCGCGTGATGAAAGAGGATATTGATTTTACCTCCTCAATTAAAGTTCAAACCTATTTTATTGCTGCAAGATTAGTCGCGCGAGGCTTAGGGGTTTGCGTTGTTGATCGCTATACCGCTGAAGGTAATTTATCCGACAATGTTGCTATCGCCTCCTTCGAACCCGCTTTAACTTTTAATATCAGTGCAGTGCACCTCGAAAACCGTACCAAATCTAAAGTAATTGATGAATTCATACCTTACTTAAAACAAGGAATTTCAACTAGTTAAAAATCATCATAACCCTAGGTTATGATCGGTCAAAGCCTTCTCACTTTCAATGCATAGTCACTAAGATAAGCTCGGTGTAACAAAAAACGGTTACATCAGCTTTTAATTTTAGGAACACCATTATGCACATCGTTTCTCCTTACCTGTTATTCATCGGTGATGCCACCGACCAACTTTCGATAAAAATGGCACGCGGGGCCGCAGACTGGCGCCCAGAGCTTTGCATTGGAGAATATAGCGTTGCAGGATGTACTGTCACAACAGGCATAGAAAAAATGTCAATTGAACAAGCCGCTAAAAAAGGCGCTAAGTCATTTGTGCTCGGTTTTGCTAATAGCGGTGGTGTACTTGAAAAAAAATGGCTACCTTATATCCTCTCAGCCATGGACCACGGTATGGACATTGTTTCAGGGCTACATAATAAACTTTGTGATTTTCCAGAACTGGTCAATAAAGCACAGCAAACTCAACAGCAGTTGCTTGATATCCGACACCCAAAAGCAGAGTTTTCAACCGGTACTGGCGTAAAACGTTCGGGCAAACGCTTACTGACTGTCGGTACTGACTGTTCAGTAGGAAAGATGTATACCTCATTAAGCCTTGAAAAATCCATGAAGAAGTTAAACTTTGATGTCGATTTTCGTGCCACAGGCCAGTGCGGTATTTTAATTGCCGGTCAAGGTGTCGCTATCGATTGCGTGATCGCTGATTTTATATCTGGCGCTAGCGAATCGCTTTCTCCCAACAACAAACCTGAACATTGGGATATCATTGAAGGACAGGGGTCATTATCTCATCCGGCGTTTGCGGGTGTCAGTTTGGGCTTGTTGCATGGCTCACAGCCCGATGCATTGGTTATTTGTCACGACCTCAACCGCAGTCATATGCGCGGCCTGCCGGAGAGCCAATTCCCCAGTATTGCATCAACCATCAAGCTAAACTTACAGGCAGCAAAGCTTACTAATCCAGACGTAAAAGTCGTTGGCATTACCGTTAATACCTCTAGCGTCAGTATCGAAGAAGGGCAACGTATTTGTCAGCAATTGAGCACTGAATTCTCATTGCCATGTGTCGACCCAATGCGTGATGGCACGGATAGTATAGTAAAAACCTTGGTATAAATGGTGATATCGAGATGACTATTGAAAGAAACAGCCAAAGCAACCCTCAAAAAGTAACAGCTATGCCAAGCGACTTAACCATTACAGTGGCAAAACAGCATTTTTCATTGCAACATGTTTTTCGTATTGCTCGTGGTACCAAAACTCAAGCCGATGTGGTGGTTGTTACTATCAGTGATAATAGCCATAGCGGGTGGTCAGAAGCTGTGCCTTACGCACGTTACCAAGAGTCGCTTGATAGCGTAATAGCGCAAATAAACACTTTGTCACAAGCACCACTTAACACTGAAAATATTACTGGGCTTATCGCTTCATTACCCGCTGGCGCTGCACGTAATGCATTAGATTGTGCTTGGTGGGATTTACAAGCAAAGCAAAAAAACACTTCGGTTGCGACGCTATTAGAATTATCGCCTGCATTACCTTGTACCACGGCACAAACTTTAAGCATTGATAGCCCTGAAGCTATGGCAAAAGCGGTTGTTGCGCTTAACAACCCGCCATTAGTCAAAGTAAAATTAGATAATCAAGACATTATTCTGAAAATGACGGCTATCGCCCAAGCGGCACCTAACAGTCAGTTTATTGTAGATGCCAATGAAGCATGGACTATTGAAGATTTACGTCATTGTTGTCAGCAATTAAAAGCACTTAATGTGGTATTGATTGAACAGCCGTTACCTGCAGGTCACGATCAAGAACTCATCAATTTCACCTCGCCTATTCCTCTGTGCGCCGATGAGTCTTGTCATACTCGTGCAGAGCTCGATTACTTAAAAAGTCGTTATCAAGTAGTCAATATCAAGCTTGATAAAACGGGAGGCTTAACTGAGGCGGTATTATTGGCTCAAGCAGCAAAAAACCAAGGTTTTGAACTTATGCTCGGTTGCATGGTGGGCAGCTCACTTGCTATGGCGCCCATAGCACTACTGGCTAATGAAGCAAAGTTTGTAGATTTAGATGGCCCTCTATTAATTAGTACTGATAGAGAGAACGGCTTTGAATTCAATCAAGGGGTAATGCAACCACTTTCAGCCAAGCTTTGGGGTAGCGCTAGTAATTTTGCCATTTTTTAATGGCGCTATTGAGCATGATAACCTGAACGTTCACAAAAAAGTTTAAGCTCATGATAAATAATCATATTCAACCACTATTTAAGATGACTCCCTGAACTATTGCCCTGCTTGCAGGGCTTTTTATCATCAATCTTCACAACAGCTCTGCTCCGTATGTTACTTAATGGGTAATTATCACTAACGATTCAAATTAACGTGCTCAATTATCGCCGTCATGGTTTGTTGAATACGCTCAACATCCGTTGGGATCACTAAAATAGTACTGTCACTTGCCATGCAAGCCAAGACCCCCGACTGTTCACCCATGCTCTCAATCATTTTAGCGATCAACGTTGCAGCGCCAATAACTGTCTTAATAATAATTTGCACCTGGTTATGCTTAATATCTAGCACGACTGAATCTATCGCTTGCTGGCCACAGGGAATATGCTGCTTTTCAGGTAAACGATAAACAGCATCATTATTGTGATTACGAATTTTTACAGCTCCAACCTTATGTAATAAGCGCGATACTCGAGTTTGGGTAACATTTTCAAAGCCACGCAACGATAAAGCACGCGCAAGTTGTAACTGCGACCCGAAGCGTTGGTCTTGCAATAATGCCTTAAACGTATTGATTAACTCAGGCTCTGCAACTTTCATACTACTTATTGATCCTATGTCGTTATTATTGATGTTAAGCAAACTAATTGCTGTTAATGCTGTATCATAATCGGCGCTGATACTGGTTGATCAATACCTAGATAAGCCGCTTGATAACTTAAAGTATTATAAAAATTTGGTTGAGCATTTTTGCTGAAAGCACTCTGCCACTCTACCAATGCAAAGTCATCAATATCAATCGTTGATTTACTGCCACTTTGCAATACTATTTCAGCTATTACCCGGTAACTCCGGTATCCAATGCGCGGAGAATTAAAATCTAATTCAACATTCTGCCATGCCTGCTTTGCCATTAACCCAGCGGAACCAATCAAATGTTTAGGGCTGTTATCAAAAGCATCAAACAACTTCTGACGGTTTTTTCGCCCTTGCCAATAAAAGTTAATTTTCACCGGTGCTTGCACATTAAATTTAGCTTTAACCGTCATTGCGCTGCTTGCTTTATAAACACGACGAAAGCTTTGCATGCCAAACGTACTTGGCTGCCCTGCACTTAACTTTATATTCAAGCTACGCTGACCACTAGCACCAAAGTTATTTAATGATGCAGCTTTGCGCTCAAAAAGCCAAACACGCTCAGGACTGTTAAAGGTGGTAAAACTTTCAAAGTCACTCCCATTAATTAAGTTAGTCCCCAGACGATAGCTAACATTATTATCTGGTAGTTCAACAGCACTGATGGTTTTATGCCATGGCAATTGATAGAGTGGTATAACTTTTTCATTATTCACTAAATCAACGGCCAAGGTTACTTTTCTACTTGGCGGTGTTAGTTGTTCACTTGATAAGTGATGACTTGCTTGAATAATACCGTGACCGCCTGACGGTGTGATCAACGTATTTCTTTGTCTAGAAAGTTCAGTTAAGCGTTTCATAACCGTAAAGCGATGCATGCCAGTTGCGGGTGTGGGTTTATAGCCTTTGACATACACCGGCACAATTTCAGCACGGTGAAACTTGCCATCATCAAGCCAGACATAAAGAATAAAACTATGCTGAGTCGCACTAAAGTTTTGATCGAAGATGAAATTACCCATCGAATAAGCAATCAGTTTATTGTTATATAACTCTAAACCTTGAGTCACATGTGGATGATGAGCAATAGCGAGTGCTGCGCCGGCATCTAATGAAGATTTTAAGCGTTGTTCCGTTACACCGGTTGGACTATTAGCATACTCTTGACTGCCGTGATATTGCACTATGGTGACTTTATTCTGGTCAACTTCAGCACTCACTGAGCTGAGCATATTTTTCATCGAACCATATGCGGCGCCACCGTGTTGGTCATTTGCCGTTTGTGTTGGGTTCGCACTGCCCTCCCATCCCACATAACCTAACATGGCGAAGTCAGTATTTTTAATAGTTTCAGTATGAGCTTTCAACGCTGATTTTTCATCAATACCCGCACCGGAATACCCTAATTCACTTTTTTCAAGAAAAGCTAATGTTGAATGTAGGCCTGAGTCCATATAGTCATAGGTATGGTTATTCCCTAACGAAACATAATCAATGCCCGCCCAGGTTAACGCAGAAAGTATTTCTGGTTCAGAATAAAAGGTGACTGATTTTGGCGCGCGCTCTGCTGGCTTTTCATCCGCTATTTGAGTTTCTAAATTAACCGCGGCGTAGTCAGCCAAACTCATATAAGGCTTAATGTGCTGAACTATCGCTTTGCTATTATCGAGTTTATTGTCGGGGTGAATGAGTACAGCATCGCCAAAGTAAGGTTGATAAAAGCGACGCCCCATCATCACATCACCACCAAACGCTAACATGACACGTTTAGGCGCTTTTTTGACTAAACTAATGTCGGTAATTTCTCCAGACTCTGCTAGTTCAAAATGACTAAAAGTCTGAATTGCTTGGAAGTAACCGTCTTTCGTAAATTTTAGTTGGTAAATGTCATTAGTAGCAGCGTTTAAACTAAATCGCCCTTGTTCATTGGTCACAGCATTAACACTGTTGACTGCTACCACAACTCCGGCTAAAGCATGATTATCCTCATCTACAATTCTTCCATTTAAAGAAAAGTGTGTGGTAGCAAATGCACTAACACTAAAATTGATTGTGCTCACTAGTAAAAGGCAAAAAATAATACGAGACATATTACGTCCATAGCTTAATAGTTTTTCTTAGTATATCGCTTTAATCATTTAGATTTCATTCCGAAATGGATGACAGTTATAACTTCAAGGTATGGCTTTAAGGTATGAAAGCAAAGTAACGAACTGATAAAGACGCAGCAATCACAATGCACAGATAAAAAAAACGCCCCTCATATGAGGAGCGTATAACAAAACATAAAATTATCTAAAATAAAACCGAGGGGAGAATCTCTTATTAACTCAGAGTAACTAAATCACACTTAGTTCAATTTTATTTAACATAAATTAATAAAAATCAATATTTCACTAAAACCATCTTCCCGCCATTAGAAGTATTGCGGCGTGAAAGCAGCTTTATTTTGGCTAGTTACAACCTTTAACTTGTAAAATAAGTTTGGCTTTCACTCATCACTAAAGCCACAGTATATAAAAGCCGATTATATTGCTCTCATAAAAAAAGCCTCTACAAAGGCTTTTTTTACAACATTATACCCTTACTTTTTAAAGCGACGTGCGCCAAATGTAAGTAATGCTAATGAGAATATTGCTAATGTTGATGGTTCTGGTACCTGCGCTGCAGATTGTACAGACTGAGTACCAAAAAACTCCAGTTCGCCTAATTGATGTGCGTTGGCACTTACTGTTGAGTATGCTTCATAACGAAAAATACTGTAAGCCTGTGTGCTGACAAAGTCGTTTTCAGCAACAGAAAATTCAACCACTTGAAAACGCTGATTCCAAATCGATAGACCGTTGTTATCGTAAGTATATATTGAAGTGTAATTCACGCCATCATTTGAACCTAAAATTCGCCATTGATCTGCATCTCTTCCGGCAACATCATTGGCTGATGACAACGTAAATGCATCGAGAAAGTATTGTGTAGAACCAAAGTTAGCTTCTACCCATAAGCCTGTAACGTTAGCATCGTTAAGGTTTTTCGCTGCTGTGCCAACACTCTCACAACACCATTTACCATTACCACCACTTAAAACATTATCAAAAACATTAAATGAGTATTCTCCACCACCAAATCCTGGTTCGCTATTCGCGTTAAAGGTTGCGTTATAGTTAATATCGGCATCGTGTGCGCCATCATTCTCTGGATCGGTTAGGTCATTACCACGTAAGCTTCCTGTACCCGTACCTAGTATAAGACTGGCATTTACTACTGAACTAGCAAATGTCAGTGTTGTGATGAATAGAGCTGCTATAATTTTAAACTTCATTTAATTACCTTTAAGTAGTGCTTAATTTAATTTTTCGAAGATAACTTACTATAAGTTATCATACATAAAACAACACAAGCAAAAGTCGAGCCAACAAATTAAAACAACCGTTTTAAAAGGGCTTCAATATGATATACGAAGCACTTACAATGTACTTGTAAATAAAGTTGACACTACAAACTGTTCAACCAGTTGATAAATATAGATAATATTATTCATATTTACAGATATCATTTCAGACTTATAAATATTTCAGGCAAAAAAAACGCCCCTCAAATGAGGAGCGTATAACAATAATATAAAAACACTAATAAAAACAAAACCGAGGGGAGAATCTCTTATTAAGTAAGAGTGTCTTCGTAGGTAATAGTTCAATTTTATTAAAAATTAATTTAAATAAATTTTACTACCTTGTATTTATTAACTTAAATATGTTTAAACTGGTAACGCTCTGCAATCAAGTTAAGTACTTTGGTCAGCTTTTTCCCTAAGTAACCGGAAAGCAGCTTTGGCGTCTGTAGCAGTAACCCTTGCTCTGATGCTGTTATGGCTACGTAACAATCTACGTGTTTATTTGATAAGGGCACCATCAAAACATCGTCAGCTAAGCATTCTTTTTTAACCACGTGAGATTGTGAAACTTCGCTATCTTTGAATTCTGCCATACAAAGCAAATAAAAATTTATCTCTAGAATATTTTCTTCATCGCCATACCAGTTAGCGGTCATCGTGTGAAAATTCAATTGGGCTTCAAGTTTATTACTGATCGCCACTATATTACTTATTTCAGCAATTAAATCATCGCTAACTCGAATAGAGATAGGCAGTTGTTCAGTCATAATATTCATAAATAACCTAAGCTTGGGAGCAACACTTTATCAGGTTAATACTTACTTATTAACCTGATATTTTATTAGTATGCCTTAATTTTAACGGCTTGCAAAAGCCTTATCTATTAACAAATAAGCCCAGTGCCACAATAAGCATTATTTTTAGCCAGCACTGAGCGCGATAAAAATAAACTAACAGGTTAATAAGCAAAGAGTGAATATTAAAGACTTCTACACCATATCTTTGCGCTTTATCAAACCCAAAAACATGCTCTTAAATTAACCTGAACTCTGGATAATGAGTGCTTGATATTCAAGTGAATAAGATGCTTAGGTGGCAAAGTAAATGCTATAGCAAGGTGAACATCACTAATAGATATCATCAATGCTTCATTTTATGCCATTTCCAAGGCAAAACGTTTATTAATAGCGCGCTATTTATCGACGTTTTAACGCAGATAATGGTTTAAAAGGGAGGATTGAACAAGTGCTGCTTATCCAGAGTTCAGGTTAAATTAATATATTTTGGTAGTAAGGTTATAATATTGAACATTTCTATACCGTGGCTTTATACTTATTATGACACTGTTATTATTAAATTTTTAGCGATACTATGACACAATGATATATGCTAAAAATCATCAATGAGCTAACGCGATAGAGTGACAGCGTTAAGCTCTGCTAGCCATACTGGCAATAGTTAATTTATTGTGGAGCAAAGCACAATTAACACCACACACGTTAAAAAAATCAACAGAAAGCCGATAAGGCTGCTTAGCCTCAGTCATAAAATTCATAAGTGGTTAGCATTGCTTATCGGGGCACAATTCATTATTTGGTCTATTACGGGTGCTTATATGGTCTTTTTTGATATCGACTATATACATGGTGATAGCCTAATCATTAATCATCAAAATAAAATACAGCCTGAACATTTAACCTACTCATCAAAAGCGCTATTTCGGCAGTACCCGCAAGCAGAAAACCTCAGTGTTGGGTTGTTAATCGATCGCGAAGTCTATCGGTTTAATGTTAATAGCCAAAAGTATATAGTTGATGCGACGAACGGTGATTTGCTATCACCACTAAATAAAAATAAGGCATTAGCGCTAGCAAAGCATGCTTATTCTGGCCGGGGCGAATTGATAAGTGCAGAGTTAATTACTGCAGATCCGCCTTTTGAGTTAAGTGCACGACATTTACCTGCATGGCGTATTAATTTTGATGATTTCGGCTCTCCCGCACTGTATATATCAGCCAATAGTGGAAAAATAGTGACTAAGCGTCATGAATTCTGGCGTTTATTTGATTGGATGTTTCGGTTGCATGTCATGGATTATGATGACGGAGAAAATGTCAGTAATTGGTTGTTGTTTATTTTTGCCTTATTGGCTATTTTCGCGACCTGCAGTGGCTTAGTACTAAGCTATTATAAAGCGATAAAACCAATAATAAGGCAGCGTAAAAAAGCGATAAAAAGTTCTAAATATATAGGTGAAAACAATACGTTATCAATGGATGATAAATCATGATGCAATGGGTCAAAAAAATTCATAAGTGGGTGTCATTATTGATCGGTTTACAAGTATTTATTTGGGTCTTAAGTGGTCTAATATTTAATGTGATTGATCACAATAAAGCCCGAGGAAATGCTTATCGTCAAGCCATTAGCACTAAACAAAATATAATCGCTGAAAAAGACTTACTGCCTGTTGAGTCAATATTAGCAGCTTACCCAGACACCATAGAATTATCACAAACCACCTTATTATCGAAGCCCTATTATCTACTAACAAAAGAACAAGCTCTGTATCAGCATTTTGCCAACACCTACCAACTTGTGAACGCAATATCAGGTGAACTAACCATAGTTGATAAACAACTTGCCACAGACATTGCTAAAGCAAGTTACAACGGCCCAGGCAACATCACATCAACCACCTTACTCACGGGTAATATTGCTGATTTTACCAAACAAAAAAATCCAAGTTGGCAAGTAAACTTCTCGGATAAACTCCAAACCAGCGTGTATGTTGAACAAGGCTCAGGTCGCTTAGTTGGCCATAGCAATAGCGACAAACGTTTTGCGAATTTCTTTTTTATGTTGCATTTCATGGATTACAATCACGAAGGGAGCTTTAATAATGTGCAAATTATATTTTTTGCTTTTGTTACTTTGTGGTTAACACTTTCAGGTTTAGTATGGGCAATACACCTGCTACGCCTTGGAAAATATCATAAAAAATACATTTAGCGACTCTTTTATAGATAATAATCTATGACACGATTAAGATTAGAGATAAGCATTTTTCCAAATGTACCACTTATAATTCGTCGATAACTCAGGCTAGCAAACCTTAGCGTTATTGTATCTACAGGTAAAAATCAGGAAAAAAAGACATGAAGATTGAAGACATTATGACTAACGATGTCACCTGCATTAATATGGATGAACGCCTTGCTGTGGTCAGAGAGTTATTTATCAAGCATAAATTTCATCATTTACTCGTGGTAAATAGCAGCAATGAACTTGTCGCTGTTATTTCCGAGCGAGACTACCTAAAAGCCACCAATTCTAACCAAGAGCTACCTACAGCAAGCAAAAAAGACTTGGCAATGCTCAACAAACGCGTGCATCAGATAGTCACAAGAAAGTTAGTCGCAATAGAACAATTCAGTAACTTTTCTGCCGCCATCAAGATATTTCACGATACTGGTGTCTCCTGCCTTCCCGTGATCAATAGTCAAAATAAGCCCGTAGGACTATTAACCTGGCGAGATATTGTAAAATGGCTGTATAACAAAGTTAATCCCCCTAAAACATGAAACTTATAACGCCCCTCTCGCCAACAATATCAGTATATATTGTTTTAAATAAAAGCTAGCTAAGCCAATAAATACAAATATTCTACTGAGTAAGGTTAAACTCAAATTCAATTTCCAGTTTCTTATCACTACCGCTTTTAGCCGGATAACGCCACTGCATTAAGGCTTGCTTTGCTGAACGTTCTAGTGATCGAATACCATTCTTATTTAGTCCAACAATATCAACAACTTTACCATCATTAGAAATTCGGTACTGCAATTTTACAGTGCCTGACTTACGGGCATAAAGCGCTAATTTAGGGTATTCAGGCATCACACGATAAATAGGTAAGATATCCATTGAAAGTTGCGTTATCCCTGGTGGTTTAACACTCTGATTTATCGCTTTATTTAGTAATAGAGCATCCGTGTTAACCATTAAGTTTTCTTGGCTCACTTGGCTATTTTCTGCGTGTTCGGGCACTGAACTTTCCGGCTTGGGAGGTAAAGGTGGTACCGATGGTAAAGGTAGCGCTTCAGGCTTGACGGCAACGACCTCAATGATCCGAACGGAGTGTTGCTTGTACTGCTCAAACTCACCATGAATAGGCGTTTTTCCAAGATGACTTATCAGCGCCATGATACCAAATGAAGCCACTCCTCCCGTTAATAGTAATGCTAATATATGCCATGGTGAGCGAGCTGATTTTATTGGCTTAACTTCGCTTGTTAGAGTAACTGTTGGTGCATTCGTTTGCTGCTTTCTTTGTTGATAAAGGCTAGCGAGTTCCTTATCAAATTTATCTGCACTCATGATAATGTTCCTAACAAATGATTTAAATTCTTACGAGCGTAACGTAAGCGACTTTTAGTGGTTTCAAAACTCTCATGGGTCAGTGCCGCAATTTCGACCACCGAAAAGCCTTCTTGCTGAAAGATAAACGCTTCCTTTTGCAAAAAAGGTAATTGTGCCAGTGCAGCATTAAACTGTGTCAACCGATCTGATGCTTGAATTGACTGCTCTAAGCTTTCTGTCAGCATTTTGTCTTCATCGAGTAATTGCTGTTGCCATTTATGCTGCCGACGATATTCATCAATCAAGGTGTTGCGAGCAATAGTAAACAACCAGCTTTTAACATGACTTTGCACCATCTGTTGATTTTGCGTCTTCATCACTTTTAACCACGTAGTTTGTAACACATCCTCAGCTAACTCTTTGTTAGATTGGCTCAATAAATAGTGATAAAGCGACAAGTTAAATTGCGCAACCAATAAAGACAAATATTTGTTTTTACCGGTTGCCCTATAGTTTGTCAGTAATTTTTCTGGGTTGGCTGCTGGGTTATACCAACCTTTAATCATTGACGGTAAATGCAAATTTTTATCCTAGCCTTGTTGGTCCATATTAAAGTCGAGTTGTACGGTTAATCCTTGTTGCGCAACCGTTTCTCCACCTTCTGATTTTGCACGATATTTCCATTTTTTTAACGCTTGTCTTGCCGCATGGTTAAATATGCGCTTTGGCTCAGCAGCAATAACTTCGATATTGCTCACCGCTCCAACTGCATTGATGTCAAAACGTAACTTAACCCACCCTTCAATACCATCACGAGCTGCCCCAATAGGATACTTAGGGTTAATACGTACTATTGGTCGGGCATCGCTATCGCCTTTCTTATTGCCAAAAGTTAATTGACCATTACCGCCAGCTAACTTAATAGGCGGGTTTTCATAATGATAACCGCCTTCAACAATAGTTTCTACCGGCGCTTCAAATGTCCTTGGCAAAGGTTTGGGCGCTGGCGGAGGGTTATTTCTAAACGGTGGTTTCACCTCTGGTGCTCGTTCATCCGGCAATTGCGCCACTTCAACCGTCACATTAGGTAAAGCCTGTGCTGGCAGTACTTGTTCGTTATTAACTAAATATGCCATAAAAGCAAACAAACCAAAGGTTGTTGCGCATGCAAGTATTGCTATTGTTATTGTCTTTTTCATCTTCATTCCTCAATAGTTATCGACTAAAAGTTAATTAAGTTAAAGAGGTGTGATCACACGTTAAGCCAGTGGCCAATATCTGGCTATCACCAAATAAAACTTGTTCTTCAATTGGTGTTATTAATAAAACGATGCAGAAGAATAAAAGGGGTTAAATGAAATAACATTAATTTACATATGAATGAAAATAATTATCACATCATGGAAATAGTTTACTTGAATTTGCTATACCAACAGTTACTATAGCTGCCCAATGTATAATCTAGAATTACCCAATGACAAAATTAATTAGCCTTCTCGCTATCATATCAACACTATTAAGCGCGCCAATTTTTGCTGAAACATTAAAAGTAGCTTCTTGGAACATCGCTTGGCTTGGTTCGCATGAATACAATCAACGTAAAGCTGCTGATTATCAAAAATTAGCACGTTATGCTCGAGAGCTAGACGCTGATGTTATCGCTTTACAAGAAGTTGAAAGTGAAAAATGGGCAAAAAAAGTTTTCGGTGATGAATATGACTATTTCTTCACAACTAAAGACTGGGTTCAGCGTGTTGGTGTTGCAGTCAGAAAAAGTAGTGGTTATAAAGCCAACGCTATTGAGTACCGCGAGCTTGATCAAGGTTTAGCTCGCCGAGGTATGGATGTAACCTTAACCAAAGATGGTAAGAGTGTACGCTTATTAGCTGTACATATGAAATCAGGTTGCTTTGATAAAGCGCTTGATCAAGGAAGCATTGCTAACATGCCTAATACTAATGAAAAAGAAGCTTATGCTAAAACAGCCTGTGCTGAACTTGCAAAGCAAGCAATACCACTAGAAGCTTGGGTTGATGCCCGCGCTGCCGAAGGTGTGCCTTTTCTTTTATTAGGTGACTTTAACCGCCGCTTTGTCAGGGATATTTCATTAAACCACACCGAAATACAAGGTTTATGGCAAGCAATTGACGATGAAGGCGCTGAAGCATTATGGGCACCAACCATAAAAGCTGAATCAAAATGCTGGGGTGGCTATTACAAAGATTATATTGACCATATTGTTCTTGATCCGAAAGCTAAAGCTCGGTATGTCGTCAATTCGTTCGATCAATTGGTTTTTGAACCAAAATACACTAAAGAACTCAGTCAAACACTAAGTGATCATTGCCCTATTTCAATAGAGTTAGCACTATAGCTTAGTTTATTAAGCCCAGTATTCACTAAGTAAATCTGGGCTTAAATTCTTACTATTTAGAAACTGTTCACAACGTAATAACATCACCTGAACCAGTTATCACCACTGATTTTTCCAGTAAATCATTTTTTTGCAGATACTGACTAATTGTAGTGAAAGTTGCCGTGCTAACTTTTCCACGATGATCTTTCGTTGAAACGTCATCTACAAAAAGGTTACCTAGCATTAATTTTAACGGGCTAATTTTCACTCTCTGTGATTGAAAGTGTTGCTTAGCATTACTTTTTAACACTGCAATATCTGTGGTTTGATAAATGCCGGCATTAATAATATTTAATGTGTGCTCAGTACAGTTCTGAAATTCGTTATTAAAAGGGTTCGCGATAACCGAATAATTTACATTATGAATTTTCTTATCTTTACCGCTGGCAATAATCTCAATAATACGTTGTTGTACATCAACAGTCGGAATAATAATACCCGCCTTAAGGCTACTAACGCCCCAAAAAAAATCGACTGGATAATCAACAACTAACTCACTTTTATCACGCTGCCCTGCTTCTTGATAAAGATTGTGTATAGCATAGCCTTTAACTTTTTCACCTGAAGATAAGCTGATTTCAGAATATAGCGCGATTGCAGTATGAGTGAACTTAATGCCGTCAGGCAATTCACTATCTGGCCGACCAACGCGCGCAATAATAAATGCACGAGCTCCTTGCTCTGCTGCATATTGCTCAACTTGCTTAGCAAACACTTCAACCTGTTCAACCGGTAACTGATTGTCACGCGACTGCGCACTACCGGCATACGTTAACGGTATAAAAAACAAGTTAACCACCAACATGAAGTAAATCATTTTAGTCATGTTATAACTCCTCAGTAATAACCGCTTTCATCATTTGCTTTGGCGATGGCGCGACTGTGATGGTTTTATCAGTTATTTCTAGTGGCTCAGCAACAGCGTTTGCCATTAATTTAGTGCCAAGTTTTAGTGACACTTGCCCAACTGATCCTGCTACAATAAGTGGTGTTGCTAGCACCGCGCTGCCAACTTTTACACTTGCTGCAGTACCATGAGAAGCTGCTAATACTGAGTGTTTACTTGCCGCACTGCTATTTTCTGATGCGCCACTATTAGCAAAAGATTGCATACTAGATACTGTTATTACCAAGCTTAAAACCATGTTACGTGTTTTCATCTTGCTTCCTTAATAAGTATTAAAAACAATATCGAGTATGACCGAAGGATTGTATAAATAAACCAGAATAGTTAATGTATTAGATATCGATACCATTGGTATAGGAATTTAATACTTTGAGTCAGTTAACAGACGTATGTGAGTCATTAAAAGCATTATTAAAGCAACAGCACATCACCTATAAAGCTTTAGCTGAAGAATTAAAGATGAGTGAAGCCAACATAAAGCGTATGTTTTCACTAAATCAATTTACTTTAGCGCGGTTAGAACAAATATGTACGGTACTAAATATTTCTTTATCGGACTTATTCCTTTTAGTTGAAAAACAAAAAAAGAAAATCAGCCAACTTTCGCCCGAACAAGAACTTGAATTAGTAAGTGACGTGAAGCTTATTTTAGTTGCAGCTTGTGTGCGAGATGGCTGGTCTTTTGACGAAATTATTACACATTATCAGATAGATGAATTTTCCTGCATTCAGTTACTGGCCAAATTAGATCGCTTGAAAATGATCGAGCTATTGCCTAACAATCAATATAAAGTTCTTATCGCGCAAGATTTTCAATGGATACCTCACGGACCATTAGAACAATTTATGACCAAAGATGGCATCGCAACATTTATTTCAACACCTTTTACAGAAGAGAATAGTTTTCGTTTTTATATTCGAGGCACATACAGCCAAACTTCAATCGACATTATCAAACGTAAACTAAACCAACTTAAAAAAGAAGTCGCACAATTAAACCAGGAAGATGCAACTTTACCGTTAGAAAATCGTCAGCATATCGGGTTATTATTAGCGATGCGTCCATGGGAATTGCCGCATTTTAAAAAGCTAAGGAGGGTTTAGCGATAAAAGACACGCGAACTATTCTCTCTAATCATTATAATGTTTTATAAGGAATTTATCATTGTCATATTTACCGTGGAAAGCACCATTTCCCAGTCACCTTTTACTTTCGTTAATCTTCTGCTTTGGGCTATTTTCTTGTAGTACACAAAGTGACAGACTTGTTGCCTCAACTTCCGATTACTGCGCTGCTGTCCAACAAAACGATAATAAGCTACTGTCTGAGTACCTAGCACCAGTTGAACATAAAATGCGATCGAGTACTGGCGTCTACGTACTCGAGCAAGGCATAGAAGCCATGTTATCGCGCGCTTGGTTAACTGAACATGCTGAACAAACCCTTGACGTGCAATATTTCATCTTTTCAACTGATAACATAGGCTTAATTGCCATTGATTATTTAGTTAAAGCAGCAGAACGTGGCGTAAAAGTACGCATTTTAGTCGATGATATTATGGTGGAAGCGAGTGGCAGTGAACTAATAACCTTGGCCGCGCATAAAAATATTTCAATAAAAATTTATAACCCCGTAGCAAATATCGGCAAGAATTTATTCGAAAAAGTAGTCAGCTTAACGACAAATTTTCACCAATTAAATCAACGTATGCACAACAAAACATTTACTGTCGATGGTAAAGTGGCCATTACTGGGGGCCGTAATGTTGCAGATGAATATTTTGGTTACGATCACCAGTATAATTTTCGTGATCGCGACGTTTTATTAATTGGTGGGATCACAGAAAAAGTTCAAGCCTCATTTGAACAGTTTTGGCAAAGCGAACTTAGTGTCAATGTACAAGATTTAATCGCGGAAAAAACCGCCGAAGACTACACTCCAAATTTTGAACTTTTACATCAATATGCCTGCAACCCTTCAAATTTTGTCGCCTCAGTAAGAAATAAAATTAGAGATATCCCCAAAGCTATCACCTCAATTCAACAACAGCAGCAACTTCAATGGCTAAAAAATGTTGAATATATTTCTGACACTCCAGGTAAAAACAATGCTAATAAATTCCTTGCTGGTGGTGGTTTATCAACTGACAAATTGATCGCTTTATTACAAAGTGCTGAGCATTCAGTGGTCATTCAAACACCTTATTTAATTACGACTAAAGCAACACGTAAAATCCTCAAAACGCTAGTAGACCAAGGCATAAGTATCAGCATATTAACAAACAGCCTCGCCTCTAATGACAATTTAGAAGCTTTTAGCGGTTATCAACGCGACCGTGAAGCACTGTTAAAAACAGGCGTGAAAATTTTTGAATTTAAACCTGACGCAAAAATTCGCCAGAAAATAATGTCTGAAGTCATGCAAAAGCAACTAACACAAGCGCCAATTTTCGGCTTACACGCCAAGTCTATGATAATAGATGATCATACTGCTGTCGTTGGCACCTATAACTTTGATCCACGTAGTGCTAACCTAAATACCGAGAATTTTGTGATTATTCCTTCAAAAAAAATAGCCAAAGAAATTAAACAAGGCATGCTAGAGGAAATGCAACCTGAAAATGCTTGGTCCATTAGCCTAGATTGGAACCCTGACGGTGAAGTTGATTTAATGAAAAGGCTAAAAGTTAAATTACGTCGTATTGTCCCAAAAAGCATTCTGTAAATACGCAGGAATTAACAATGACTACAAACAACACAGCAAACGAATGTGTAATTTTATTGCATGGTTTAGCACGTTCGGCACATTCAATGGATAAAATGGCTCAGCGATTAACCGAACATGGCTACAAGGTGTTAAATATCGATTACCCTTCACGTGCACTACCTATTGAGCAGTTAGCGGAACAAACTATCAGTGACGCATTAAAACAATGCCACGATATGCCGGTTAATTTTGTTACCCATTCTATGGGAGGGATATTAGTCAGGCAATTTCTCAGTAAACATAGCATCAAAAACTTAAATAAAGTCGTGATGCTTGGCCCGCCGAACAAGGGGACTGAAATAGTTGATAAACTCAGTCACTTACCTGGCTTTAGTTTCGTTAATGGCGCTGCCGGAATGCAATTAGGCACTAGCGAATTAAGTGTGCCTAACCAACTTGGCAAAGCAAATTTTGATGTCGGTATTATTGCGGGTACCCAAAGTATTAACCTACTATTGTCATCACTTATTCCTGACACTGATGATGGCAAGGTTTCGGTCGAAAGCACAAAAATAGAAGGGATGAACGATCACATTGAAATGCCAACCACGCATGTATTCATGATGCGAAATGAAGCAGTTATAGCGCAAGTTATTTGCTATTTAGAACAAGGAAAGTTTAATCATTAATGCCGGCATGATGAACTATCGAAACATCTAGTACTTAAGGCTAGAATAAAAACACGCTATTGAAAAAATAAACTGATAGCAATTATGAAGTTATTATGATGATTAGAATTAACGCTGGCATTCAGTGCTGTATTTAGTAAAGTGTTAGTGAGCTTAAGCAATATTTAATGAATCTAGATGGGAGAATCAAGATGAAATTATTTACACAATTAGCGCTATCAGCCATAGTAGTTTCTAGTGCTCTATCAGGTACTACTTCAGCAAATGAAATGGCAATCACCGCCCAATCTCAAGTAATATCACAAGACAGTAAACGCCATACTTACACTGGCGATGTCAGAATAGCTTTTAGTAACGGTAATTTATCGACAAAATCTACTCATGCCTCCTTCCAAAAAGGGAAAACTATCATGGAAGGTGACGTTGAAATTATTCTTAATAATGCTGTAGCTAAAACACAAAGAGTGACCTTTATACCTTCACAGCAAGGCTTTGTTGCCAAAATGGATCGAGTAACATTAACCTATAAGTAATTATTTTTTCACCGTTTTGTCATGCTGATCGATACTCATACTTATAAATTGATGCGGGCCGCTAGTAAAGCTTACTGGCACTGAGTAGCCGATAACATCGTCAGCACTTTTTTGATGTGGATTTTTACTCTTAGTAGCTTTTGCCACAATAACAACGTTTTCAGCTTGCTGTAGGGTTAAATGGGGTAACAAATACATACTTTGATGGAGTACGATTTCACTCGGTAATTGCGACAACTTGCCTTTAAAGTTTGCTAATGGCATGCGCTCACCGGGCTTTGACGCGTAAACATAAAGCACCCATTGCTCAGCATCATCTGGCATTAAGCTTTGCTTAATATCAACCTGAACGGTTACGCTTCTACTTGGCTTTTCAGTTATTTGCTCTTGTGCTTTTACTGGTGCTTGCAGCAATAATGTTACGAGTAAAAGACTACTTAATTTCAATAATTTTATCACTACTACCACCTTAAGCTGAGCTTGCTAACGCCACCCTATAAAATCTATGCACAGTTTTACCATTGAGTATTCAGGTCGAGCAAGTAACTAAAGTCATATTAACGATATTTCACAAATAAACCTGACCTACCTCAATAAAGTGCTTATGCATCCATATTTATTCGTTTAGGAGTAGCATTAAAATGGCGTTTAAATTCTCGGCTAAATTGCGATGGACTGGTATACCCAACTAAAGCAGCTGCTTCCGTGGCTTGCTTGCCATCGGTGACAATCAGATCTTTCGCTTTATTTAAGCGAATTTTTTTTAAATACTGTAATGGGGTTTCATTCGTAACCTGCCGAAATGCTCGGTGGAAGCCGGAAACACTCATATGGGCTTTATTTGCGAGATGCTCAACAGATATCACCTCTGCATATTCTTTGTGCAAAGTATCAAGAATACGGGCAATTCTTGCGTAATGACCATCATGACGTGCTAAATCAAACAAAATATGACCATTTTCTCCGACAAGCGTACGATAAACAATTTCTTCCACGATAGCAGGGCCTAAAATTGCCGCTTCCATATCGTTATGTAAAACCTTCAACAAACGTATCACAGTATTATTAAAGTCTTCGCAAACACTGTTTGATTTAACACCAAAGTCAAGAGCATTTTTATCATGTTGGCTAGTGCCACAAATGGTTTTCCCCTGCTCATCAATTTGACCAACAAGCTTATGCAAAGTATGAGAATCGACATCAATTGCCAAGCCCATAATAGGCAAAGATTCCTCAGCAAAAGCTTCACACTCTAGCGCCATAGGCACACCCAACACTAAATAATCACCTGAGCCATATTGCACACAACTATCTGCAATATAAATATTTTTTCTTCCCTGCCCCAAAATAATTATGCCAGACTGATAAAGTAAAGGCTCACGAGCACTACTGGTGTCAGCACGATAAAATTTTACGCCAGGAATAACCGTTTTATACATGCCATTCAAGCCTTGTAATGACTTAAATTGACTGAAGGATTGCATTAATGGTGCTAACGCTTGCATAATTTTCCTTGTGCTTGCTATTTAAAAATAACATTTTACACAAATAGGCAATGATTATCGATAAATCTGGCTATTTAAGTCATGAAAAATACATTAATATGCAACATATCAAAAGTCACTGTACTTTTTCATTAGCTAAATATTAAATAAGGTGTTCCATGGAATTTTCATACGTTAATCCAACTCAAATTCATTTTGGTCAAGGTAAAATTGCCAGTGTTAGCGACGCTATTCCGAGTGCTAGCAAAGTATTAGTTATTTATGGTGGCGGCTCTATTAAAAAAAATGGTGTTTATCAACAAGTACAAAGTGCACTCGCTAATCACACTTGGCTAGAGTTTTCAGGTGTCGAGCCAAACCCAACCATGGAAACGTTAGATAAAGCCGTGGTTATCGCTAAAGCTGAAAAAATTGAT
Organism: Cognaticolwellia aestuarii; assembly: GCF_002000025.1. Taxonomy (GTDB): domain Bacteria; phylum Pseudomonadota; class Gammaproteobacteria; order Enterobacterales; family Alteromonadaceae; genus Cognaticolwellia; species Cognaticolwellia aestuarii. The sequence continues at coordinate 25,901 of NZ_MUZV01000017.1, read as the reverse complement.
TACATACTTGCTGTTGGTGGTGGTTCAGTTATTGATGGTGCGAAGTATGTTGCCGCAGCGGCCTGCTATGATGGTGCCGGGTGGGATATTTTACTAGGTAAACACTCTGTTACTGAAGCTATCGCCATTGGTGCAGTACTGACTTTACCTGCGACAGGCTCAGAGTCAAACGCGGGTTCGGTGATCACTCGCGCAGCAACCCAAGATAAACTCCCGTTCTTTGCGCCAGCCGTACAACCGAAATTTGCGGTACTTGACGCCGACGCCATGAAAACATTGCCTGAACGCCAGTTAATCAATGGTTTAGTGGATGCTTGGGTACATATTTGTGAGCAATACTTAACATTACCCACAGGTGCAATGGTGCAAGATGGCTATGCTGAAGCACTCCTGAAAAACTTACTAGTACTTACTGAACAATACGACCAGCGCGAAACATTACATTGGCGTGAAAACTTAATGTGGACGGCAAACCAAGCTCTGAATGGTTTAATTGGTGCTGGTGTGCCGCATGACTGGGCTACACACATGATTGGTCACGAGTTAACTGCCCTTTATGGTGTTGACCATGCGCGTTCACTCGCGATTATTCAACCATCATTATTACGTAATCAACTAGCGGTTAAAAAAGATAAATTAGAACAATTAGGCAGAAATGTTTTTGCTTTAGCAGCGAGTGATGACCTAGCAGAGCGTACAATTGAAGCAATTGAAGCATTTTACCATAGCCTAAATGTTGCAACACAATTAACCGAACATGGTGATGATAAAACTGCAGCAATCGATAAAATTATTGCACAGCTTGAGGCACATAACATGTTAAAACTCGGTGAGAACCAAGCGATAACGTTAACGCAAAGTCGTGAGATTTTAGAATTAGCGGTAAAATAACGCGTTAATCATCGTCAGCACAAATAAAAAAGCGAGTATGAATGTTTCAATACTCGCTTTATTTTAAATCACTCTGCCGTACTATTGCACTGCTAGAATAGCTCTTACCTCATTTAATGCTGCAACAGCAAAACCTTGATCATAAAAATACAAAATTTTACCTTGTTCATCTAATAACACTACACGTGCATTAGAAGCATTTTCATTACCGGTAAGTGCTTGAACTTTCTCACCATCATCATAAACGGTAACGACACCTTTCCATAAGGCTTTAGGGATGCCTGCTCGCATACCATTATCAATAACGGTACTAAACATTTGTGGAAATAAGCCTTGAATAGTCGGTATTTCATAGGCATTAACTTGGGTTTCAGTCATATCTAACGCGATTAACCAACGATCAATATCAAACTGTGAATTTTGCACATATCCAATAAGCAATAAAGTAACTTCACCAGTAAAGTCATTAGGAATAGTGACAGTATTTTTTTCTAAGGACTGCCCAACCACCTGTGGAAATACCTGACCCGTGATATCTTTATTTGGATATACCGTGCTACAACCGCTAAGCAATAACAGGGCAAGCGTTAATGTGATTATTTTCATTTTAGTTTTCTTAATAAAAGATGAATGTATAACCATTACTACGTAATAGTCTTTGTTTTAGTTCACTCACTCCGCCAACACGGTTTACAGATTATTAAGTAACACACTATGAAGCTGAAATAAGAAAAAATTAAATTTTCAAGTTCAACTAGTTAACACTTACCCTTTCTGACTATTTAGCTTGCTCATCATTTGGCTGCTTAAGCCCTCTTAACCTATCACGATATTTATCACGTGCTAAAGCTTGCATATCAGTTACCGCATCACTTTCATCAACAATTTCTCGACCGAGTAAGGTTTCAATGGCATCTTCCAAAGTAACAACACCAGATGTTTGTCCATATTCATCTTCAACCGCGTATATATGCATACGATTTTTAATGAAAATATCTAATAATTGTTGAACTGGTAATTTTTCAGATACAGCCGTTAGCGGTGTAACAAAATTACTAATAGGCTTCTCTCCGTGGCCATTACGCTCGGCTTCATATAGATCACCTTTAATCACTTTGCCGGTAATGTCATCAATCGTATTACCGTAAACTGGAATACGAGTGAATTGACGAGTTTGTTCATGGTTTAAAGCCGCAGTCACCGTAAGATCTTGATGTAGCATATGAACAACGGTACGCGGAGTAAAAACATCACCGGTACGCAATTCACGTAAATTCAGCATATTAGATAAGTATTCGTTTTCTTGTGAAAACAAACTACCGTCTTTATGACCTAGCGACGCTAAGGCAATAATTTCTTCTCGGGTAATTTCACTGGTTTTATCTTTTTTAAATAAACGCGTAAGTCGAGTTGCTAACCACACTAGCGGATAAACGATACGAACTAGCCAAGCAATAACATGGGCAGAAGGTATGGCCAAACTACGCCAAAATGTTGCCCCCAAGGTTTTAGGAATAATTTCTGAAAAATACAAGATAACTAAAGTTAGTAAAATTGCAATTGCGGTTTCCCATTTTTCTCCGAATATGCCAAGTGCCTGTGCCCCAACACCTGCAGCCCCCATAGTATGAGCAAAGGTATTAAGAATTAAAATACTCGACAAAGACTCTTCTAAACGTGTTTTAACTTTCACCAAAACGGCGGCAGATTTGGGCTTATTGGTTTTCATTTGCTCAACATAACTCGGGGTTATTGACAATAAAACCGCTTCTAATACTGAACAGAGAAATGAAACACCTATAGCAATGGTTAAATAAATTAAAAGTAAGGTCACGCTGTTATTCCGTATCAACAAAACATAAATTTTCAGAAAAATAGCATACCATAATGTCAGCAATAACTTTATGTTTGGTTTCGACCTTTAGGCTGAAATTAATATAGTTTTGCTAATTAATTGTACAAAAAATACCTTAATTGATTGCCCTGTAGATAATAAGTTCTTAAAATGTAAATAATCGTAGCAATTTTGATAAATACACATGGCACATTTTTCCGGATTAGAATTAAAAAGCTTAAGAAAAGAGGCTGGTTTTACACAAAAAGTACTTGCCAGTAAAATCGGTATCAGCCGAGAAACTGTTGTTGCCATTGAGAATGAACACCCTAAAACCATTGACTCGCTGAGCCTTGAAGTGGTTAATGCTTGGTGGCTTGCGTGCCGTAAGTCAGTATCTGAATCAAGTCAGTTGTCATTTAAAGTGCAGGTAATGAAATTTTTTGGCATGTAATTCATGATATTACGCCAATATATTGGTACTGGTATTACTAGCCTTTTAGCCGTTCTATTTTTAACGATTGCATTACTTTCCTTTGGCTATGCACAATATTATGATCGCTTATTTATTATTTTTTTATTCGGTCTAATTTGCTTTAATATTCATAATGCCAATATTATCAGTATTGCTTTGATTTTTTTGTTTGAACGCTCGCTGGAAGAAATTGTTTTTTTCTCTAGTAGTTACCTCTTTATCAAACCATTAATTTATTTATTATCACTCTGGCTAATTAAGTTATTTTGGTACGATAAATTGATCAGACGGATTATTTCACCTACTGTCATCATTTGTATAATAAGCGAAATATATTGGTGCTTAACTGATTATAAAGCCCCAAGAATACACTCTTATATTGCTATGTTGATGCTAAATATGGTCACGAGACATCTCATCTTTCTTCGTATCCCGATATTTAGAAAGTTTCAGCGCTTGGCAGTTATTAAAAGCACTGTCACCCAACCTCTCAAGCACACCTCTGTAGATATGCAGTTATATACACTCGCAATGGTAAATATTGTCGTCGTTGTTATTATGATTGCAGAATATTTACTACGCCACTTAACACCATTAAAGCCTTTATTTATTTATAACTTCTATTCTGAAACTGTGCATATTTTATCTGCTGCAACATTATTTTTTATTGTCAACTTTATCATCAAATCTAATTATAAATTCTCCGCTTAAAACAAAGAGTTCAAGCAATGAACAACCAATCAATTGCTTAAAAAGCAATCAAATATAGTGTCTATGATATAACTCTAAGTGCTTTTCCTTAATAATGGGGTGTGGATTTAAATCCACCTAACTTTTTATTATTAAGGAATAACCATGAAAACATTAAAATTAGCTTTGATCATCGCCACTCTTGCCATTAGTTCATCTGCATTTGCTACTGGTGGTAAAAAAGAACCACCACAGCAGCCCACATTGATTGAAGAGATTATAAAGATCATAACTATAGTAGTGAAATGAGTTAATCTAACTGCAGTTGGCGACAAAATCTTGCGTGTAATATTATCCAAGAAAGTTGTATTAGCGAGGCAAAGTAAGTTGTTGTAGAGGTAAATATCGATGCTGCTGCAAACTAGAAACACATCTGAATAAGTGGCTTATATCGCCTAAGTTCGGTTATATAAGCCACTCTTAACAAGATTATGTAATATGATGCATTTCACTTAAGGTAAACTCTGCAACCGCTCCTTGTGTTGCATTAACGTAATCTTGTAAAGCTTGATTGGCCATATGTGCTTGCCATAATTCTCGCGTTTGCCAATTTTCATAAAGCATAAAGTGTGCTGGGTTATTAATATCCTGATGCAGGTCATAATTAATACAGCCCGCCTCTGCCCGCGTTACTTCAATCAGTTTTACTAACTCAGCCTTAACAAAATCAATTTGCTCAGGGTGTGCGGTTATCTTGGCAACGATAGTCAATTGAGTCATGATAATTTCCTTACTATTCAGTACCTTTGGTTAATTTTTACTGTCTGCTATTAAAAGCCTTGTAACACTAGCTTGCCTATCGACGTGCCTGACTCTAATTCTTGGTGCGCAGCTTTAAGATTTTCTGCATTTATTACCCCTAAGTTCTTACCAACGGTAGTTTGGATATACCCCAGATCAATAAGCTCAGCTACACGATTCAATAAGTGACTTTGCTCTTGCATATCAACAGCATTAAACATTGAACGTGCAAACATAAACTCAATATGAAATGACAAACTTTTCATTTTAAGTTTCATAATATCGAGTGGAGTTTCAGGATCATCAATCATAGCTATTTTGCCAAATGGCACTAGCAAATCTATATACGTGTCAAAGTATGACGCTGTACTGTTTAAACTTGCGACATGAGTAACTTGACCTACCCCTTCGTTGGCAATTAACGCATCAATTTGTGGCTTCAAGGCTTTACTGTGATCAACAACATAATCTGCCCCTAATTTTTTCACCCATTGTTGCGAGCTTTCACGAGAAGCCGTTGCTATGATGGTTGCACCTGTGATCGCTTTTGCTAATTGTAAGAAAATTGATCCCACACCGCCGGCAGCGCCTACCACCAAAATAACATCTGCTGATTTATCTTTGCTCGTTGGAGACTGTTGTTTAATGGCTAAGTGTTCGAATAACATTTCCCATGCCGTAATTGCTGTTAGTGGTAATGCAGCCGCTTCAGCTTGAGATAAACTTTTTGGTTTTTTGCCAACAATGCGTTCATCAACCAATTGATATTCAGCATTGCTACCTTGGCGAGTAATATCACCAGCATAATAGACGTGATCTCCTAATGAAAATTCACTAACATCTTCACCAACAGCCACTACTTCACCAACCGCATCCCAGCCTAAAACTTTAAATTCGCCTTCGCTAGGTGCGCCTTTAAGGCGTATTTTATAATCAACAGGGTTTACAGCTATCGCAGCAACTCTGACTAATAAATCACGTCCAGTAGCAACCGGTTGTGGTAATTCAATATCCATTAAAGAATCTACGTTGCTTATAGGTAACGACTGGTTATATCCAATAGCTTTCATTATATTTCTCACTTGTTTGTGTCATGGTTTACGCTTTTAACTTGGGTACATAATAGCGCTTGATTAATTAGCATTAAACAGCATAATAATTGATTCATTATCAATAATTTTTTGACAATATGCAGATAGAAGACTTACATGTCGTATTAAAAGTAGCAGAGTTTCGTAGTATAACTGCCGCTGCAGCCAGCTTAGATATGCAAATGGCTACGGCAAGTGCTGCCATTAAGCGTATCGAGCGAGCGCTGGGTGTTGAGTTATTTATTCGAACAACTCGTAGTTTACGTTTAAGTGGGCCAGGAGAGCGTTATATTCCACATTGTCAGCAAGCATTAGAGATGCTTGAGCAAGCCAAGCAAAACGTAAAAGACGATTTATCAATAGTTGATGGAGAGCTACGCATTGCTATTTCATCAGATCTTGGCCGTAATATTGTTACGCCTTGGTTAGATACATTTATGCAAACCCATAAAGCTATCACCTTAAAGGTAAGCCTAAGTGACAGTAATATCGACTTTTATCGAGATGGGGTCGATATTGCCCTGCGTTATGGCTCTCCTACCGATTCAAATATGTATGGCTTTAAGGTTTGTAATGTTCCACGCTTGCTTTGTGCAAGCCCGCACTATTTAGATCAACATGGTACACCAACGCACCCTAACGATTTAGTCACACATAACGGATTGTTCTATCAACTTAGCGACATAATTCACAATGTTTGGCTATTTTCGCATCAGGGCGAAAAATTTAAAATTAAAATGAATGGCAATCGTGCCGCTAACGATGGCGACTTGGTGAGACGTTGGTGTGTTGCTAGCAAAGGTTTAGCGACTAAATCAGCTTTAGATGTAGCCTCTGATCTACTAACGGGTAAGTTAGTGAATGTAATGCCTGAATATAAAACCACCGATACTGAGCTATGGATCATTTGCCCAAGTCGACAATCAATTACCCCAGCAGTACGGTTATTGCGGGATACTTTTCGCGAAAAATGCCAAGAAATTTTGCGACAATTGCACGATAAAGGCATCTTATCAAGCGAGGCACTTAAGTAACCTAAGGGTAGATAGGGATTATCAGCATTATCGGTTAACTGAATAAACAGTCCGCTCAACCGTCCAGAGTTTATTTAGCTAGATCTTTTAATGCTCTCAGATCACTGCGCTCAATTTCTTGCGCATAAATTGCGCTGGGATTATCGGTAATGCTTGAATACAACACAACCTTAGTATCGATCACTTGAATACCGTAACTACCTGAAGTTAAGTAAATACCGCCCGCATATCGGCCTGATGTTGGTAACCAGCCAGCATTATTTTCTCTTAACCATTCACTCAACATTTTATATGCTGCATCTTGCTTAGTTAACTGTATTGTTTTGTCACTGCCCGCACTCACAAACACTGTCAATTCTGGATCAAGTTGCACATCAATCGATTTACTGCAGCCCATGATTAGTAACAACAATGTTGATAAAACTAGCAAGTAATTTTTCATTTTTTTCCCCATTATTTACTAAAAAATATATACGACAGATTTAAACCATCAAGGCTGACATTGTATATATATCTAACCAACTTACTTTGATAAATCGCAAGGTTAGGGTTAATGGCTTCATTTTTTATAGCATAACGATATAAATATCCCTACACGAATAAAATTCAAGTGTACATTGAGTGGCTTTAGTGATTAAAGTAAAAGCTAAACCATGACAAATAACAGACAATACTTCAGCAAACTGATACTGTTTTGTTAACACTTTCGTCAGCATTAAATACAGATTAAACATACGGATATCATTATGATACTAAAAAAAATAATATGGCTACTTACCGCTGTAACCGGTTTCAATACCCTAAGCTTCGCAGCAGAAACAAATATACAGCAATCAGGTAGGCCAATTATCAGCGCTTATGAATTACAACATTCCTCAACCATATTTGCTGAAAAAAGACGTTATATGGTCTCGCTTCCCGAACGTTATTCCATGAATAAAAGATCCTACCCGAGCCTTTTTGTGATTGACGCAGACTTTCAATTTCAACATGTTTCAGCGGTCGTAAAAAACTTAGCACGAATGGGTAAAATCCCCCCTATGATAGTTGTAGGTATTGCTAATCAGGGGGGCGATGATTACCTCAAAACAACAACATGGCCAGATAATAAAGATGATGCTTTCGGCCATGCCAGCAAATTACAAGCTTACTTAAGCCAAGAGTTATTGCCCTTGATTGACCAGCAATACCGTACCAATAGCCAAAAAGCGCTTGCTGGTTATTCACTTGGCGGTTTATTTACCCTCTATAGCATGATGCAAGAAGGCACGCCATTTAATGCCTTTCTCGCCATGAGCCCTAGCGCTTGGTTTGACGAGTACAGCTTAGCCAGTAAATTAACGCCTTTACTAACAGAAAAAAAACTCACCGCTCCAGTATTTATTTCACTCGCCAACGAAGAGGGAATGGGTGTTGATAAAGTTATTCAGACTTTTGAAGCATCAGCCGCAAAATCATTAAACTGGCAATACAAACATTACCCGAATGAAAATCACTTCACGACTGCACTACCCGCTATTTATGACGGTTTACAATTTTTAGCGCCCAATTATGCAATTGACGGTACCGACATGCTTGCCTTAGGCGACTATAAACAAGTGTTTGCGCACTTTAAGGCACAGAAAAAGCAATGGGCAGGTTTTCAATTTGAATGGCTACATGGCTATCAATTTAACAAATATTTGTTTTGGTCAAAACAAATTGACCAAGTTGATGACATTCTTGTCGAGCTTGCTGCCGAGTTTCCAGAGTCTTTAACCTTAGTAACTATTCATATTGCCAACGGCTTTAACAAAAAGAAAAACTTTCCTAAAGCCTTGCAGTTGCTTCAACAAGTAAAAGATCAGGGCGAAAGCTATCCCGGTTGGCATAAGCAAATGAGTGTTTACTATGCTGGCATTAAAAAGGCTGAACTAGCAGAAAAGCACCAAGCAATCGCATTAGAGCTGGCAAGAAAATATCATTTTGAAAGCTGGGAAATATGGGAGTTAATGTAAATCATCACGAACAACTAACATGGTAATAGTGCCAATTATCATGTTAGTCGGCACTATTACCACAACAACAAAAAAACCAATAAAATATAAAAATAAACAACTTAAAATGATTTTAAGTTGTTTTAAATGATGGTGACTCGAGTATTTTTAAAGCCATTTCTAGAAGCGCCTGAAGTAGCAATTTTTCAAGTCAACAGTGCTATAAAATGAAAGTTTAACAGCCTCTAACTAACTGCTGTTTCGCTTTTTCCAATGAAACAGCATGGTAAATACCGTCTTTTACCGTAACCAACTGCATTCGCTCAAGCTTACTTAATGCGTCTGATATTTCAAAATCTAGCTGACATTGATAATGACTTTTAAACCAATGCTCTATCTGCTGATCAATCGTTGCTGAACGACAACCTTCAGGGCAATTGAGCAAAAAACTATAAGCTAATACCGCCTCTTTAAAATCTTCATCTTCTGCTGCATCAATCAGCGTGTGAAAAACCCCAGCGTTATTGTCGAGATTTTTAAAATACAGATTGTCTGATAATGCCTTCATAAATTTAATTTTTCTATTCTTAAATTTACTCCACTCTTTAAAAATAAAACCACCAAAAACGCCCAAACCTATCGCCAGAGAAATAAAATGCTGCTGTGTCATCTCAACTGACTCGGCACGCCAGCCAAACCAAAAAGCTAATAGCGTTGCTAATAATACCAATGAAGCGCCAAGCTTAGTTACTAACACTACCGCACCACCGACTACCGCAGATGCCCCAATAACCGCCTTATCGATTGGCCGCATCCGTACTTCACTATTAGGAAATAACATTTCTAGATCCGCTTTGGGTACATTTTGAAATAGTTTCACTATGGTAGAGCCTGGCTCAAAGCCTATCAGTGATTTCTTTTTACTCTCGAAATGTGCTTTATCTTTAAAAGTAATAAATACGGCAACCCGATCATAATTTGTAAAATTAATCGTTTGTTTTCGCAAACCAAATACAGAAGTAATCGTTTCAGTTAATTGCGATTCTCCTCGACGGTAAAATACCACTTGTTCAAAATCATCAAACTCTACTTCAAGCCTAACTTTAAACAATGACTCCTCCGTTAACGCATCTTGAAGATCTTGTTCGGTAATTCTTTCAAAATTAGCAGCATTTAGCACCCGAGCAAATGTATTTGCAAAACGAGCTTGGCATTGCGCTTTATGCTCAGCAGTAAAAGGCGTTAACGGTTTAGTATCAGCATTTGGATCAAACGGTGCATAATCATTTTTTAACTGCTCGACAGTTTTATGGTATTCAACATGGAGACTGTTCGATAATAAATCACAAAACTGTCGAAACAGTGACGAAGAATCATCAAAATCAAACTCTCGCAAGCACATTTCAACAATGTCTTGTTTTCGATAAGGAATAAATCGGTCAGCAGTCATAAGCATAATATCAAGTATAGTCAGATAGTTAGAGTGTAAGTCAATTATCAAGAGATGGATATATCAATATCCGCTAATCTACATGAAGCAAAACTTGATAAAAATAAATTTTAAGCTAGTTTATCACTGCAAAGTACAACGTATCAGGGTAAAGTAGCCATGATTAAAAAGCGATTACAGGATTAAGTTATGCGCTTAAAAGGAACCTTACTAAAGTGGAATAATGACAAAGCATTTGGTTTTATTACCCCTAATAGTGGTGGTGACGATGTTTTCATTCATAAAACTGCCTTCGAGAACCGTCAACGCACACCTAAAGCTAACGATGTCATTACGTTTTCAATAACAAAAGACAAACAAGGACGTTATTGTGCTGATAACGCAACTTATCTGGGTGAAAAGCTGATCAAACGACAAACGAAACGCATAAATAAATTCTCAATTTACTTATCAGTAGCCTTCCTTGGATTCTTGATGGTGGCATTGCTATTGAACTATATACCACAAGCTTTAGCACTGGCATACCTAGCTCTGAGTGTATTCACTTATTTAATATATGCGCTTGATAAATCAAAAGCTAAACGTGGTGCTTGGCGCATATCTGAAGCTAGTCTGCACTTTTTAGCACTGATTGGTGGTTGGCCTGGCGGAGCCATTGCCCAGCAACTACTTCGGCATAAATCAAAAAAACGCAGTTTTAGGATAATATTTTGGAGCACCGTCATCATCAACTGTGCCACACTAGTGTGGCTTACCTCTGAAAATGGTGAGCATTTATTACAGGTGTTGAAATAATTTAATCATAATAGTCACTTGTACTCGAACAAGCTTCAGGAATAGAAAAAAAGCACTATTTATAGTGCTTTTTTAATACAAACTAGACGACTTAGTGCTTTTTAATGCGACGGGAAGCTAAACCAACCAGAGCCAACATAAAAATGGCTAACGTTGATGGCTCTGGAACAGCAGTAGCCCCATTGCCAGCTATGATTTGGATTGTATTTCTTACTAAAAGATCGCTCGGTTGTGTACGTGACCATGCCGCAATAGATATATCATATGTGGCATCTAGCGTTGGATCAAAACCAAAAGCGCCTAAGACCCAATGCGGCTTCCATGAGTTTTGAGCGATATTATTACTGTCAATTAGGCTATCAAAGTCTGCTAAATTTGCAGCAACGCTACCATCGCCATTACCCGTGGCATTAGTGCCTATAGCGTGGTCAAAATAACCATCAAGAAGGTTAAATGTAAAAAAGTCTACGCCGGCAGTCGGGTCTTTATCTATACTTAGCTCAAAAATATAATCACTTAAGTTAGCACCTGTGCTTTCTAAATAATCTGAGTTAATAGACCATTCATAGCTCCATACCGCTGTTGGTGATGTTTGGGTTGGCGCAACACCAGCGTCAAAAGTATATGTACCATCACCATTACTGTTAAAAGTATTCTCTGGCGAGCCCGTTAAATTATGTCGCAGTTTGCCACGCAGACCAATTTCAATACCGTTATCTTGTGCAACAGTAAAAAATCCATTCGCGTTCCCGCTACCGAAAATAACGTCATTGGTAACATCCGTATCGTTAATTATTCCTGCTTTAGCAAATGAAGTTATTACTAAAGTACAACTGATTAAAGTTAATTTTAGATATTTCATAGTCATGCCTTTCTCCAACATTTTAGTTATTATTCAAACAATACAAGCAAGTAACACACCGCAGCAGTTAAATATAATACTTTCATAAACATAAAATTTTGTCTTTATCATTTGCTACCATTTTTGTAAAAAAAATTGACACCCTTCTACTACAGATATTATAAAGATACTATTGACCATAAACGTTGCTTAATAAGCGCCTGATAAAGATCATAAACCTTTGCGAGTATCAGTTAAAAAATGAGTAACTTGCATCAATCGACGTTAATGGTGTTTTAATTGGTATTTACTGCTTTCCCCATAAAAATCATATTGAATAACAGTTTGTTAAATATAAAAAAGTCTGAGTGTCCGTTAATTGGATAAATGGTGGTTAATGTTATATTAAGCACTTTAAACGCTAATTCTGCCCTTAAATTTTAGCTCTTAGCGTTAATGCCAACGAAACGGTGCTTGTGGCTATGGGAGTGCTATTTTATCAAGTGCAAAAATGGTGCTTGCAAAGTTATTAGCTATGTTATCGATAATTGCTAATGCAATAGGTGTAATCACATGCAAAATTTTTTCAAAAAAAGTATGAACATAGTACGTTCTGCAAGCGACAAAGCAACGGCAGATTTAAGCTCGAGCTATACACTAGTTAAAGAAAAATGGCATGGTTTGCCGATCTTTGTTTCAGCTGAAAAATCAGATAAATATCAAGATATTCAATATGACGAAAAACACTATTTTGTCATACCTTATGAGTTGTCAGAGTATAAATTTGCTCTACACACTATGCGTTGCTTACCCAATGCCGTACCTGAAATTAATAACCTACCCAAAAGACGCATTTTTCATTTTCCCAATGAACACTCAGAATTTATGCTTAAAGACTATATGCGCAAATCTGCAGAGGAAATGGTGAGAGATAACAACCATGGCAAACAAAATAGTCTCGAATCATTAGCAAACCAAATAGACGCGTTAGATAAAAAACTAACATACGGTATGTTGTTGGTTGGTGGCCTGGCTGCGATTGTAAACCCTTTACTAGGAGCTGGTATTGCTGCTAAAGCTTTACTGCCCAGTGTGGGTGGCTTATTAAATAAATATGGTCTAAGACCGACAGGTGAAAAGCTAAATCAATACCAACTTGATAAATCAATAAAAGCCGCTGAAGCACACATAACAAAAGAATTTGAGCAATCCAACACCCTACAAGTGATTAACCCTATTTTACAACAACTAGAACTAACACTGAGAACAACAGAGTCGCAATACGATCCTTTAACAGGCCCTGATTTTGCAGCAAGTAGTATTAATGAGTTAGCCAACGAAAGATGGCGAGAACTCACAGAAGTCGCCATCTGCCATGTTTACAAGGAAGCTTATGAAAACAAGGATCTGCACGAGCAAGCTAAGCTGGGTCCGGAGAATTTAAGATGGCTAAAAATAATGTTTGACGTAAATAATAAGCCACAATAGTTCTCGTCTAGTTTAAGGTAGATATCCTCAGACATTTTTTAACTATGCCAAGCACTAACTTTGTAATTTTAATGTCATGGTATTAAGAAACAATCTTGGGTCGATAATTTTTGCCAACATTGCCGTATCAGGTAAACAATCATCATCAACATAGTCGACATAATCTGCTGATGAATCAAAAACTAAAATATCCAAAGCTAACCTATCTAAGCCATATAAACCACGATGGATCATATCAGCTGAAAACACCAATAAATCGCCTGCCGCTAAACTAACTTTTTTACCCGTTGAGAGGTTTTCACTACTCATTCGCCCTTGCTCTTCTTGACGTACATTGTACTCTTCTTCGTTGTCCCAACGTTTATGCGTACCTGGCACTAACTCCATACCAAGCTCATCAAATAAAGGTACTCGAAGGTGTAAAACTTGCGACTCATTGATAACTTTCTTCTGCCCTTCAACGTCGTAATCATACTGACAATCGCGATGCCAGAAATCTTTTTGCTGACGATTAACAGGATTAAAAAATAATTGAGTGTTCATAAATGCAGGCTTAGTCGCAATCACCGCCTCAACAATACTCATTAATTTTTTTGAACTGATAAAGTTAAACAACTGCACCCGGTCATCAGGGGCTAAATACTGACTGCCAGTGATTAATGAAGAGTTGAAGGCCTCTTGTTGATAAAACTCACTATTATCCTGCTTCCATAATTCATGAAATTTTAATATCACTGTTCTTAATGCCGCTATTTCGTCAGCACTAAAATAGTTTCTCATAACAAAATAGCCTTGTTCATCATAATGACTACTTAGTTGTTTTAAGTTTGCTAGCATTACTACAAATTGCCTCAATTAAGATCATAAAATATTTATATAACGAGCTGAACTGCGATTGAATAAACAAGTCAAAAATGGCTTTAGTCAGCTGTCGTTAAGTTCTTCAACAACAAATCACATGCTTGCTTCAAACTACTTAACTCTTCAGAAGTCATTTTCGATTTACACATCATCATATCAGGCACTTGCTCTGCGGCTTGGCGCAATTTTTTTCCTGCATCCGATAAGCTGATAAGCCTTACCCGTTCATCACTTTGACTCCGCGAACGAATAACTAGCCCCTTAGCTTCTAAACGTTTCAATAAAGGTGTTAACGTACCTGAATCTAAATGTACTTTAGCGCCAAGTTCTTTCACATTCATTGTTGAGTCTTGCCATAGCACCATCATCACAATGTATTGTAGGTAAGTGAGATCGAGTTTTTTCAATAACGGCTGATAAGAGCGCGCCATTGCATTTGACGCACTATACAAAGAAAAACAAATTTGCTTATCCAACGTAAGGTTCGAAGATGAGTCAGGTTTTGTCATGAAATATCACACATAAAATAGATTGTGCGCAATATACTTGCTTTCACCTAAAAACTCAATTAGCATACGCACATTGATTGCGCACAATTTAAATGCACACAACTTACCCTGCTAATCTAAAGTTCATAAATCCAAGCGAAGAGGAACAAATCATGACCACGTTATACACCACATCAGCAACGGCAAAGGCCGGCCGTAATGGCCAAGTAAGTACTGACGATAATAAGTTGAATTTAGCCCTAAGCTACCCAAAAGAAATGGGAGGAACGGGTGAAGCCACTAACCCTGAGCAATTATTTGCTGCAGGCTATGCGGCTTGTTTTTCAAATGCTATTTTGCATGTTGCACGTGAGACAAAAACAGCAATTACAACAGCTCCAACGACAGCAACGGTAGGCATTGGTCCAAATGACAATAATGGCTTCGCGTTAACCGTTACTTTGTCTGTCGATATCGAATTAGCGCAAAACGAAGCCGTTACTTTGGTTAATACTGCCCATCAAGTATGCCCATACTCAAATGCAGTGCGCGGCAATATAGATGTTAAACTCATCGTAAATGGGCACGTCTTGTAGCAAGAAAAAGTATTTAAAAAACGAATAAAGGTAACGTCAAAGGTGAAGATAAAGCTCCGTTTTTATATCCTCGACGTTATCTATAACCCGGCAAGAAAAGAAATATCACCACTATGGCAATCAAAGAAGTAGATTACGCCACAATAGTTGGCGATTATTTCCTCCTCACACCCCATAACTTACTTCCCTTATCGCTTTGTATACCTAATAGTGCAATGTTCAAAAAACGTCACTAATGGCTTAATGATTTTTAAATAACCCCAATAAGCCGATACAACATTATGCTTTAAAGAGAAGTCAAGTGTTTCGCCGTCTGCTTATAGTACGAGTAAAAAATTTTACCACCCCCGTTACGACCAAAATAATAAGGCTAAGGCCGGTAAACACGACCAGAATAGGGCCAAGCGCTTTGCCAAAACTATAACCACCATGCAATGACAATAGCATGTCCGTTACTTGCACTGATGTTTTTGACAGCTCTGCTCTTTCTATATGCATCAAACCTTTACATGATGCATGAATGAAAATCCGCCCATCACCATCACGCTTGTTATTATCGTCACTCGACCTATACGTCAGCATATACGGGCCATTTTCTACATTAGGCATAAAAAAAGTTGCTAGCGTTTTACCTGGAAATTGTTTATTACCAACCGTTTCAGCATCGTCAGGAGTAATACGATCATTACATATTTTTTCAAATCCGGCGCTAATTGGAGGCGCGTAATTAGGTGGCGATAATAAAGGACTAAACCACCCAGGTTTTGCTAACGCTAGGCCTGTTAAACAGAAGTAAATGATGAATAATGCTCCCCAAACACCAAACCATGTATGCAATGAAAAGCAAGACTTTTTTATGCCCCTTCGAAAATTTAACGGGGTCGATTTACGCCAGTTTTTATTGTATTTTGGCAACCAAATATATAAACCTGTTATCACAAAAAAAATTAACAAAATGGCGAGAATACAAACAAAAATAATACCTGGATCGCCCAGTAGTAAAGAATGATGAAAATCAATTAACTCATGGGCAAATGCTCCACTTAATGGAAAGTCTCCTTTGAATTGAGCACTCCAAGGATCAATGCTTAACATACGTATGCCTTCACTAGCTTGTGAGCCCGTGGGCATAACAAACACCATCGCCGTTTCTATTCCTTCAACACGGCTATTAGGCATTAATACCCCCACCGTTTGAAAATTATCTTCGTAACCTTTTGTAGCCGATGCAATTAATGTAGTGACATTAGCCACTTGAGGATTAGCTAGCGCAGGTGTTGCTTTTAGTACATCACCGTATTGCGCAAGAAATAGCTCGCCAACAAAAGCGAGCATAACGCCTGAGCCCGCTACAAGCATGATAAAAGCAGCTGAAACCACTCCTAACCATCCATGTAGTTGAGCTAATAATTTTCGAGTTGGCACGAGCATCAGAATCTTGCTTCAAGGCCAATTAAGAAAGTTCTTGGTTGAACCAATACGGCGTTATCAAAAGCACTGTCTTGTTCTGCACTCCCTTCAGGTGCGCTGCCAGGATAGAGGGCAACGGCTTTTTCGACATCGGCAATATTTTTGATGGATCCATAAACACGTACATGCTCAAAGTCATAAGAAATTTTTGCATCTCCAATAATATAAGCATCTGTTTTACCGTTGGCTCGATTATTAACATCAGTAAAATACCCGTTGGTGTAACGAGTTACAAAACTTGTAGACCAATTGTCATGCGTCCACGACAAACCTAAACTTGACGTAACACTCGGTGCCGTTAACAAATGATTACCTTCGATGCCCGAGTTAGGATATTCGCTAATTTTAGTATTCAATAAGCCAATATTAAGAAAGGCTTCAAGGTTTGATGTTATGGATAATATAGCGCTTAACTCTATACCACTCGTATTTACACGATCAGCATTACGCACAACAAAGGCTTCATCACGTGAGTCATTTGGTGTCAGGTCAAACGGTAATTGCATATCTTTGTAATTTGAGTAAAAAATGTTTTCTGTTAGGAAAAGCTTGCCATCAAATAGCTCCTGACGCCCATATAATTCAGTTGTCCATACATATTCAGCATCGTATTCATAATTAACGATAGGAAAAGCAAAGGTAATTCCGCCACCGCCGGCATTATAGCCTCTAGATATCTGTGCTCCCCAGCTAGCTGTTTTAGTTTGTTGCCAATTAATGCCTAATTTTGGTAAAAATGCAGTATAGGTTTCGTCACTAGTGATATTAACCAGTTCACCCGTTGCATCCCCACCATTACGCTTATGATGATCTCGTTCATAACGTAGGCCAAAAAATAAATCAACATTATCATTCAGTGGCGTTAAACCTTCGGTGTATGCTGCAATAGTACTGGATTTATCTTTAAAGTTTTGACCACCAAAAAATTCAATAAATTCATCTTGATCGGCTTGATAATAATACAAACCGCTAACCATAGAAAAACCAGTATCTCCCGTATAATAAAGACGTGGTTCAACAACAACGTCATTGGTTTCAATCGTCGCATTACTTGAATTTGGCGCCGCTATTCGCTTAAATTTAAGCTTTGTCGTTGAGGTACTTAATGTAAATCGCAGGGTATCTGATAGTTCAGTTTCAAAATCAACCGCTACTGAAGTCGTTTTTGGATTATGTACTGGTTGGTTGGGAAAGTTAGATAATTTTTCATCGTATGGCTTAACAATTATTTCACTATTGGGACTGGTGTAATCTGTATGAGAAAGCGCTAACAACAATTTACTTTGTGGTGCAAAATCAGGCGTAATTAAAACCTTGCCTCGTAGCGATATAGCTTCAGTTTCTCCTGGTTTTTTTGCGCCTTCATAGCCGGTGTAATTAACGGCTGATTCCCGTTTATATAAGTCTCCAGATAAACGGAAAGCGACTTGGTCATCAAGAATAGGTGTGTTAATCATCGCTGAAGTGCGACGTTGCTGATAGTTACCGCCAGCGACTTGTACTACGGCTTCTTTATCAAAACTAGGATCATTAGTTTTTATAATAACAGTACCTGCTATGGCATTTCTCCCAACTAACGTGCTCTGTGCCCCTCTCAGTACTTCAATACGCTCGAGATCAAATATTCCTATATCACCAAAGACAACCTCATTATAACTCGCAGGACGATTATCAATTTGCCAACTTAACCGCGAGCGACTTCCAGCGAAAAATGCATTAGCATTTTCCGACGCTCCCGTACCGTCAATACCACGTATTGTAGGGGCTTTACCTGTCCCAGTGACGACAGAAATATTTGCTGATGCGTCTAGCACATTGCGCAATGTATCTAAACCAGCGCGATTCCTTAGTATCTCTGCGTCCAATATTTCTGCACTATTCGCTGTTTTATATAATGGACGTTCAATTAGCTCACCTGTAATAGTGATCCTTTCAATTTCCTCTGATTTCGCTTTATCCGTACTTTCTTGTGAATATGAAGGAGAGCAAAACATTGCCATCGATACCCCACAAACACTCAAATATACTAATGACTTCATACAACTTTTCCTGTGTACCTATTATAGGCGTGATTAAATAACTTAATTGCGAATGATTCTTATTTATTATATTCTGGCATTATCTAGGGTGCCACTCCGAATAGGGGCTTAATGCTCCATTTGCGGCATGATTTAGGAAAAATAATTGATGAGTAGTAAAACTTGGCAACAAGAACACGATGAGTTTAACCATAGACTAACAAAACTTGGTGTAAAACCGACAATATCACTGAGTGATCCAAATGGCATTTTACAACTTGCACATGCTGACTTTCATGCCTTCGAAGGAAACTTTGAATCGTCTCCGCGATTGATGCTTAATTTATGCACCGCTGGCACAGGTAAAATGAGTCGACTTTCTGAGCACGCAAATGTAGAAGGTATTATTAGGCCTGGAGATGCTTTAATCGCATTACCTGATACCAAAGCGGAGGGTTACTTTTCAAACGTATCAATGCTGGGCATTGCAATAAACTTATCTCTTTTAGAAAGCACTATTGGAGAGAAAATATCCATCGATGATTTTTTGCCTGCCGCATCAAACTTACATCATGACCCTTTAATTACGGCTGTAATGACAGCGCTATGGCGGGATGCTGAGGTTAATGGCTTAACAAGTGCCTTTTTCGAACAGGGACTGTTAGTAATATTTAATCAACTAACTCGCTCCCAAGAAAAAACATTATTACCACGTAAAACAAAGCCACTTGCTGGCAATAGTTTGCAACGCTCACTTGAGTTTATTGAAAGTAAGCTAGACTCAAATCTTCGAGTGAGCGCCATCGCACAAGAAGTTAACCTTGATATTCGTACTTTCACCCGAGCCTTTCGAGCCGCGACAAATTATGCCCCCTTTGAGTACCTGACCCTAAGAAGAATGGAAGTGGCAAAAGAACTGCTACGTAAGAATCATACCGTCACAGAAATAGCCATGTTAGTCGGTTATTCGAATCCCAGTAAATTCTCTGCTGCCTTCAAACGACTAAATGGAAAATCACCAACACAATGGAGAGCATTATTTGGATGATATAAACTATATGGTGATTAACGTAATCAACACGGAAAAACTCTAGCGGCCTCATAAAAAGCCAATAAAAGGCCAATAAAGTATTGGCCGAAGCGTTACATTTCCTGCATATAACATTGTTAACTCTTAAGTACTGATAAAACCGGCCCGCCTTTGAATACACCTTTTTTCTAGCCGTTCATCATTTTGCACAGTTTAATTTCCATTTATCCCTTTAATATTGCGCTACCTAAAAGGTTTTCAAAAGATAGGAATAGCATGAAAATTAGCTCTACCGATGTTGGTAATTACGAGTCTATCGGTTTTACTATTCAAGCAACATTTTAGCGAATGAAATTAAAAAATCGATATCACAAGCTTAGTGTCATCACAATTATCATTACGCTTGCAGTCTAGCCCCAAAAAAATAGCAATTATTCAAACTTAGCCTAAACGTCATAAACATTTGCTCAATATTGACAGTTAAGTCAAAATGCAAAAAAGACAAGCAACTCCGTGGCTGAATAACCTTGCGTATACCAAATAACTTTTTACCTGAACGGAAAGTCAATTTCATGCAAACTTGGGACAAAATGTTATGAAAAACTTATCGAACACCGGTATATTTTTATACAGCGTCTTGCTTTTATTCACAAACCAATCCAAGGCATTTGTTTATGATGGCACAAAACCTTTACTAGAAAATAAAAACTCTTGTCTTTTCTCTCCTCGCGCCTGCCTTGATCAAATAGATGAAAATATTGGAAAAACAAAAAATAATAGTCGCCAATGGTATCGCTTAATTAACCTTAAATTACTCGCTACTTGGGAAATAAGAGACATTAAGGCATTGAAAGAAGAAATTCACCAATATGTAGATTTACATCATGCCCCACCGGTTTTTCTAACAACGGTATATACCTTGTGGGCAAAGCTGCTATTGAGTGATGGCGATCTAGAACAAGGAGCTTTATACGCCAATAAATCAGTTGAACTTATCAAAGAGGTCAACGAAGTCAGTTTTGACGCTGATAGGTATGCAGAAATTATTCTTTTATATAATCGACTTAACCAATATGACAACGCTATAGAGTTCATCACTTGGATTGATCAACGAATAAGCCGAATGGGACCTACACATTACTTTCCCAAACTGCAAACAGCCATAGCTCATACTTATCTTCGTATTGCCAACTATGATGCTGCACTACAACATTATCGCGATGCCTTAACCGGCTTTATTGCAACGAAACATTTGCTAGAAACAGCAGAAACTCACCACAACATAGCAAGAGCGTTACAAAGTAAAAAACAATATAGCCAAGCGATAGCTGAATTTAAAAAAGCACTTAAATGGATGAACACAGCTGTAGAGCTTGGTAATTATACCATCGAAGCAAGAAACTATACCCAACTCCGGTTAATTGAAACACTACAAGAAAATGGTCAATATTTACAAGCAAAATTACTGTTAAAAGAAGTGAACCCAGCCAAAGTGAATCAATCAACATTAGATTTGTACCAGCAATTAAAGCGTGATGAACATAATCATTAAAATCCAGGGGGAGTAAATTAGATTAGCAATAATCCCATCACTAACGAACTCAATAACAAGCCTAACAACCAAATAACTTTTTCTTTATAACTTTGATGGATTTTTCGCCAAAAAACAAGATAGGTTTGCACAAAACTCGCTGGCACTATTAACAATAAAGCTAATATTGCCATTGGAAATAAAGCAAAAAAACCAAAGCCAAAACTATCCTGGCCAGAAAAGTAGAACATGAATACATACAGCAAGCCACTAATGCCGAGTAAACATAAACCCATTAAAATATAAAATAATGCCATCAACTTTCCTTGTATATCAAAAGCACTGAGAGGCAACGAATATCATTAGCTAAACAGACGCGTGAGCAATGAGAAAACAGCGTTGCTTTTCTCGATGATCATAAAGTTTAAGAAGCGTAACCTTAAGTGACTTCAACATCGAAGTAAACCTCAGGAGTACGTTATGTCAAACAATACATCGAATAAAGTAGCCGGTTTATCTGCAGCTGCTACAGCTGCCCAAGCTGCTACCACAGCGTCTGCAGTTAGTGGAGCCTCTGCAGCAACAATAATGTCAGCAACAGCAGGAACAACGGGAGCTGCATTAGCAAGTACTGCTGGAGCTGCTGGCACAGCTGGCGGTGCTGCAATTTCATCAGGTATGGCAGCAATCGGTGGAGCTTTGGGTGGCGGTATGGCAACAGGAGCTATAATAACCACTGCAGCACCGATAGCCTTAGTAGGGCTAGTCGGTTGGGGGATAAGCAAGTTATTTGATTAAACTAAACATCAACAAAGCAGCTAAATTTTATACTAGCTGCTTGCCACAAACATTATCTAAAGCAAACCTTAATGTTGTCATTGCTTCTATTTGCTCTGCTAGCTCTTTCTTAATACCGTTCAACTCATTCGTGGTTATTTTATAATCACTTAACGCAGCTGTTAACGCTATTTGAACGTCACCATGCTCTTTATTAAAATTCATCCAAGCTTCCATAAATGACTTATGATCAAAGTCGCAAGGCTCATTTATTTCTGAAATATACTCTAATCGAAAACCAAAAAGTGATAAAAAATCCTGTAAGACAACAGAATGGGTATTTTCTTGCTGCAAAACTAGAAGCACATAAATAAACTCTTCGATATTGAGTTTATGCTCTGCTCTATGTGCATTTATTTTATTCTGAAAGGTACTTGGTTTAATGTCTTTATTATTTTTCTCTTTGTAATACAGAGATACTTTTTGGTAAATATCTTCAATGCCAACAGACTTACAATGTGTATGTAATGCCCCGAGGAATTTATTAATTTCTTCTTTCATAAAAATGCACCAATAGATGAAAGCACAAACACCCAATTAACAGGCGAAATAACATCGATAAATGATCACTTTTGAGTACAATTAACTTTATTATCAGAAGCGAAAATCACTCAAAAACAAGTTAGTCACATAAAAATAAATCTCATGCTTTATCGAACTTGCCAAGACGTTCCAGACTTGCTTGCGCGGTTGTAAGAACTTCAGAGCCATAACTAAAAACTCGATGATAGAGTAGCAGCAAAACCGTGTATTTATTACACACTAGTTTTCTTGTAACTAGCTATACCAATAATGGCTTCAGATACAAAAATCACACCATACTGTATAACAACACCAAAGCCAATGCCGATACCTGCTTGTGGGTCTGATCCAGTTTCAAGCAGCAACCCCAAAGCCAATATTGCAATTAGAACACCGCAACTGGTACGAAGTAAAATATTAAATTTTGTTTGATATGCGCCTTGATTTGCTAATAGCAAAGTAATTATATATGGGAATAGCATAAAGGCGAAACCAATAAAACTGATACCCCAATATCGATACAGGATGGCTATAGAACAAGTCACCGATAAGGTTCGTGTAAAACGATAGGCATTTAAGTTAATCATAAACTGTCCTTAGTAAGTATTATCACCGCAGCGAGCGACAAAACAATTAGCCAACAAAATCTTTCATAAAGTAAGTCGCAAACGGCTATTTCATGTTCCTTTATTTTCTTGATACTACTTCACATTAGTATGTTAATAAAATGCTTGCATGTCATGAGTGAAGCTCTTTATTAAAATTCAGCTTTAGTTTTTTCATAATAACCGGATAATTTCATTTGTAACACGGTAAAGTTTTGTGCTTTTCTCAGGGCAGTATTCGGTGACATTTTCCCTTTATTTACCTCAGAGATTAGAGTTCCTACATAATTGGCTATTGCAGGAAACTCTGCTATTTCAACGAATTGAATACCTTTATATGGCTTATTTGGGTCTTTATTACTTGCTTTACTCGCCTCGCTCATTGCTTGCAAAATAATATCAGAATAAGGCATAACAGCTTGATATGCTTCGTTTGTGTAGGTCGAAAGCCGAGTTCCTTGTGGAATGGCTTTATAACCCTTAGCTTTTGCCACTAATTTGATATAGTCTTTCGACGTTGCCCAAGTTATAAACTTTTGTGCTGCAACTTTATTTTGCGAAGAGCTTGGTATGGCAAATGACCAGGTCCATAACCAATTCGAGCCATTCTCGGTTATCGCTATAGGTGCTTTTGTCATCGCTACTTGATTACTAACAAGCGACTGGTCAATATCAAATATTGAGCTAGAGGCAATAGTAGAATCAATCCATATGCCACACTTGCCTTTTAAGAATAACTGCAAGTTTTCGTTGTATCCATTTAACTCAGCTTTAGGCGGTGCATATTTAGTGACTAATAAAAGGTACGTGTTTAAAGCCTGCTGCCACGCTTGAGAAGTAATTTGCGGGCGCCAATCTCGATCAAACCATTTACCTCCGTACGTATTTACTATGGTGGTAAACAGCGCCATATTTTCTCCCCAGCCTGCTTTTCCCCTCAAACATAAACCAAAAATGCCTTTTTCTGGCGCATGAATGGCTTCAGCATACCTAATAATGTCTTCATAAGTAGGCTGTGCACTCATTTTTATTTTAGCATTGTGAAATAGATCTTTACGGTAATAGGTAACTGAGCTTTCAGCATAAAAAGGTAAAGCATTTAACTCACCTTTATAAGAATTTGCTGCTACAAGGCGCTCGAATATATCCGAAACATCATATGATTTTGGCAGGTTCTTTATTGGCGATAGCCAATTATTTTTTGACCATACAGGTATTTCTTGTAAGCCTATTGTTACTATATCGAATTTTCCATCTGAAATGGCTAAGTCACTCAAAGTGCGACTTCTCAAGGTATTCTCGTCGTAAATACGCCAATCTATAGATATATCGGTATGCTCTTTTTCAAAAGCTTCAGATAAATCTCTTAATTGCAGCATGTCTTTATTATTTACCGTACCTATTGTGACAACCGTTCTATTACTTTGCTTTGGTGGTGGTTCAATACCATATTTTTGGTTGATTTTCTTAAGGGTTCCATTCTGCTGTATTATCCTTAAGCCTTTATCAAAATTATCTTTAATTGTTTGGTGCTTGCGATTTTTCTTTGTAAAAGCGATATAAAAATTATTGTTAGCATCTTTAGGTTGAATAACGTCAAAACGCCCAATTAAATGCGGTCGTTTATTGGTAATAATTTCTGCTGCTGAATATTTACCAATAATAATAAAGTCAACAATGCCTCGTGATAAATTATCAATATTCTTAATATTATTAGTAGCATACTTAATGTTATTCGCCGTTAAAGATGCGTATTGTTTTGTGGTTAGGCTACCTTTTACGATGCCAAATTTATAACTTGATAACTGTGCCATATAGTCATCAATCGTAAAAGCAGAGGCGTTAGTAACAGATAAGTTTGCCGATTTAAGTTTCAATAAAACAATACTGTCTCCGTGAAAAGGCATCGACAGCATATAGTGCTTGGTTTCTTTTAAATGGCCGTACGGGGTAATATAACCATCAGTCGCACCTTTTTCTAAAAGTTTCCGCCCTCTTGCAAAAGTAACAAAGTCAAACTCAACTTCATAATTAACGCTTGCGAACGCTTCTTGTATGACTTCTGACGTATAACCATTATTTGGTAACTTGGGACTAATAAATGGTTCCCAATCTAATGTGGCAATATTAATTTTTTCATAAGAAAAAGCTGTATTGGTAAACAAAGAACAGAAAATTAAAGGTATTAATATGAATTTATCAATATGTGCAATATGAAACATTTATTTCCTAAGGTTCTTTATCTAATTATTATGATAGATACTTAAATTTATCTGATCTCATTATATATTGCCTGCAATTTAATTATAGACCTACAGCTAATTTAGCTCTGTAGTTTCAGGTTTCTATATTTTTGAAGATATATTCTATGCCGCATGAAAGCTTAGTACTGCAAGCACAAGCCCCGCAGAGTACTATGTTTTGTCATAAATTGTTGGCAGAAACATGGCACTTAAGCATACACTACTATTAAAACTAAAGTATGGACTTCCCATAGTTTGCTAGACACCTAATGAGTTACATTGTAACTTCTAAAAAGAGGTGTTTTATGAGCAAAGGCAAACGGTATACCCAAGA
>NZ_MUZV01000016.1 GCF_002000025.1 Cognaticolwellia aestuarii | reverse complement strand
ATTGCTATCGGTACCTTATCAGCTAATGGCGGTACCTTGCGTGATGCAGCTTCAAATGATGCAACCTTAACTTTAAATAGTGTCGGTGCAACGACATCAGTATTGGTTGATGCGGCTGCACCCAGCACAACGTCAGTAAGCGTACCTGCTAACGCCACTTATATTGCTGGTCAAAACCTTGATTTCACGGTGAACTTTGATGAAAACGTTACCGTGAATACCACAGGTGGCACACCACAACTAGCGATTACTATTGGCGCGACTACGCGTCAAGCGGCATACATAAGTGGCTCAGGTACGAGTGCTTTGTTATTCCGTTATACGGTACAAGTGAGTGAATCTGATAGCGATGGCATTGCTGTCGGTACGCTATCAGCTAATGGCGGCACAGTTCGTGATGTAGTTGCTAATGATGCTACCTTAACCCTTAATAGTGTGGGTTCAACGACTTCAGTATTGGTTGATGCAGTAGCGCCAACGGTTTCTTCTGTTTCAGTTCCATCGAATGCCACATACATTAGCGGTCAAAACTTAGACTTCACGGTAAACTTTGCTGAAAATGTTACTGTGAATACAACGGGAGGCACGCCGCAGTTAGCGATAACTGTAGGTTCAACCACGCGCCAAGCGACTTACTTAAGTGGCACAGGCACGAGTGCTTTATTATTCCGTTATACCGTGCAAGCAGGCGACAACGACAGTGATGGTATTGCTATCGGTACCTTATCAGCTAATGGCGGTACCTTGCGTGATGCAGCTTCAAATGATGCAACCTTAACTTTAAATAGTGTCGGTGCAACGACGTCAGTATTAGTTGATGCGGCTGCACCCAGCACAACGTCAGTAAGCGTACCTGCTAATGCCACTTATATTGCTGGTCAAAACCTTGATTTTACGGTGAACTTTGATGAAAACATTACCGTTAATACCACTGGTGGCTCACCACAATTAGCGATTACTGTTGGCGCAACTACACGCCAAGCGCAATATGTTAGCGGCTCAGGCACGAGTGCTTTGTTATTCCGTTATACCCTGCAAGCAGGCGACAACGACACTGACGGTATTGCTATCGGCAGCTTGAGTGCGAATGGCGGTACTTTGCGAGATGCGGCCTCTAATAATGCGACGCTAACCTTAAACAGTATCGGGTCAACAGTGGGTGTATTGATTGATGCAGTAGCTCCCACAGTTGCTGAAATAACAGCAGTGACTACGCCAGGCAATGATTCCACACCAAACGTTACAATATCAACAACTGAAGCGGGTACGTTAAGTGTTGGTGGTAGTTGTGGTAGCGCTGATGAAGGGGCAATAAGTTCAGGCAATACTAGCATTACGTTGACGCAAACAGATAACAGTACAGTATTGAGTGATGGCACATATAGTGACTGTACAATTACCGTCACGGATGCTGCAAGCAATTCTAGTACCCCAATAACATTGACAACTTTTGTTCTCGATGCAACCGCGCCAGCAACAACGGCGCTAACTTTGCCAGCAAGCGCAACTTATACTGCAGGGCAAAATCTTGATTTTACGGTGAACTTTGATGAAAACGTTTCAGTTGATACTGCTGGAGGTACACCACAATTAGGTATCATCATAGGCTCAACTACGCGTCAAGCGACCTACCAAAGTGGCTCTGGTACAACGGCGTTATTATTCCGTTACGTCATACAAAGTGATGAAAACGACGGTGATGGTATCGATATTGGCAGCTTAACTGCGAACGGCGGTACGATTAAAGATGCAGCTGCTAATAATGCAGGACTTGCCTTAAGTAGTACTGGCTCAACAACAGGAGTTTTGGTCGATGCACTGGCACCATTAACAACGTCAGTCAATGTACCTGCTAGCGCTACTTATATTGCGGGTCAGAACCTTGATTTCACGGTTAATTTTAATGAAGGTGTTATTGTTAATACTGTCGGTGGTACACCGCAATTGACGCTTACTATTGGCTCGACATCACGTCAAGCAACATACTTAAGCGGCTCTGGTTCAAGTGCTTTATTGTTCCGTTACACAGTACAAGCAGGAGAAAATGATAGTGATGGTATCGCTATTGGTAACTTAGCGGCAAACGGTGGGACGATAAAAGATACGGCATCCAATAATGCGTCTTTAACCTTGAATAGTATTGGCACTACTACGGGCATATTGGTTGATTCTATTGCACCAATGGTGGCGGAAGTAACCGCTGTATTGACGCCCAATACTGATACTACACCCGATGTTACTATATCAACAACCAAAGCCGGCACATTAAGTGTTGGTGGCAGCTGTGGTAGTACTGATGAAGGTTTAATCAGCTCAGGCAGCACAACCATTACGTTAACACAAACCGATAACACTACAGTGTTAACAGATGGTACGTATAGTGACTGTACAATTACCGTTACCGATGCAGTGGGTAACTCTAGCGCCGCTGTTACTTTAACAAGCTTTAGCATTAATACCGCTGCGGCGATCAACGGTGCAAGCTATGATGCCAGCACGGGTGTGCTGAATGTTTCAGCTGGCCCTATGGTCATTAATGACAATATTAGTGTTAATCACTTTACGTTAATGGGTGAAGGTGGCACATCACATACATTAACTTCAGCGGATGTTGCTGCAGCTTCAAGTAACCATTTCTTGGTTACGTTGAATGATGAAGATAAAGCTGCGATCAATCTGTTCATGAACAAAAATGGTTCAAGCTCTACTGATACTCTTGCTTACAACATAGCTGCTCTAGCTAATTGGAACAACAATAGCAACTTGACTGATGCAGAGGACAGTATTAACCCTGTTGTGGTTAGTAATGTGGCTATCCCCCAAATTATTGATGCTAATTACGATGCTGACATAGGTGTTTTAACTGTATCGGCAACAAATTTATTGATTAGCAGCGGTGATGATAATGATATTGTGGCAAATAAATTCAGCTTAACTGCAGAGGGTGGACTAGCATATACCTTAACCGACTCTGCTAATGTTGAGGTATCTTCAGGTAATACTTTTAGCATTACGTTAAGTGCAACTGATAAGACTGAACTAAATAAAGTTGTGAATAAAAATGGCACTAGCGCTACAGATACAACGGTTTACAACTTAGCTGCAGCGGAAGATTGGATTCCAGGTGCTGATCAAACTGTGGTGGTAGCTGATATAACTGGCAACGCTATTGAAGTTAGTAATGTCAATGTACCAACCATTTCTCAAGCAAGTTACGATGCATCAACAGGGATGTTAGTTGTGACAGGTACAGGTTATTTAACTGCTGCGGGTTCGGCTAACGATATAACTGCTAACGCTTTTGTATTTACTGGTCAAGGTGGTGCTATTTACGCTTTAGATGATACTGCAAACGTTGACGTGTCTTCAGCAACGTCGTTCACGCTGACGCTAAGCGCAACAGATAAAGCGGCTGTTAATCAAATTATTAACAAAACGGGAACACTCGCTATTGATGGCACCGCATTTAATCTTACTGCCAATGATAATTGGAATGCCGGTGCCGACGAAGCTCTTGATATTACAGATGCCACCGATAACGTCATTACCGCAAGTGTGCCGAATTCGGCTCCCGTTATTCAAGGTACGCCATCAATTAGCGTTAACCAAGGTTTTGCTTACAACTTTACACCTACGGCCAGTGACTTTAACGAAGATGAGTTAACCTTCACCATTGTGAACAAACCTACGTGGGCAAACTTTGATGAAACCACCGGTATATTATCGGGTGTTCCAACGAATAGTGATGTTGGCTCTACTAACGGTATTGTGATAACCGTTAGTGATGGCACACTTAATGACAGCCTTCCAGCCTTTGATCTTAGTGTATTGAATGTAAATGATGCTCCGACGATTAACGGCATACCACCTACAAATGTTTTACAAGATGCAACTTATAGCTTTACACCAAGTGCGTCAGATATTGATTTTGGTAATACATTAAGCTTTAGCATTACTAACCAACCCACTTGGGCTACTTTTAATTCAGTAACAGGTGCATTAACGGGAACACCGGGTAATGCTGATGTTGGCACAACGACTGGTGTGGTTATTAGCGTCAGTGACGGCGCATTAAGTAGCAGTTTGGCTGCCTTTAGTATTACCGTTGCCAATGTTAATGACGCGCCTGTTATCAGCGGAACACCAGCGACGCAAGTGAATGAAGATAGTGCTTATAGCTTTATTCCAAGCGCATCAGATATTGATGCGGGTAGTACATTAAGCTTTAGTATTACTAACCAACCTTCGTGGACCATTTTTAGCGCGGTAACAGGCGCATTAACAGGTACACCTGGTAATGCT
The DNA here is from genome assembly GCF_002000025.1 of Cognaticolwellia aestuarii. Lineage (GTDB taxonomy): Bacteria > Pseudomonadota > Gammaproteobacteria > Enterobacterales > Alteromonadaceae > Cognaticolwellia > Cognaticolwellia aestuarii. The sequence goes on along the minus strand of NZ_MUZV01000016.1, from coordinate 60,840 downwards.
GATGTAGGTACAACGAGTGGTGTGGTTATTTCCGTTAGTGATGGCGTATTAAGTAGTAGTTTGGCTGCCTTTAGTATTACCGTTGCCAATGTTAATGACGCGCCTGTTATCAGCGGAACACCAGCGACGCAAGTGAATGAAGATAGTGCTTATAGCTTTATTCCAAACGCATCAGATGTTGATGCGGGTAGTACATTAAGCTTTAGTATTATTAACCAACCTTCGTGGACCATTTTTAGCGCGGTAACAGGCGCATTAACAGGTACACCTGGTAATGCTGATGTAGGTACAACGAGTGGTGTGGTTATTTTCGTTAGTGATGGCGTATTAAGTAGTAGTTTGGCTGCCTTTAGTATTACCGTTGCCAATGTTAATGACGCGCCTGTTATTAGTGGAACACCAGCGACGCAAGTGAATGAAGATAGCCCTTATAGCTTCGTACCAACTGTGACTGACGTTGACTCTGGCGACAGCACCACCTTTAGTATTGCTAATAAACCAAGTTGGGCAACATTTAACACCTCGACAGGTGAGCTAACCGGCACACCAGATAATGATGATGTTGGTATCACTAACAATATTACTATTACGGTAGCTGACAGTGCTAATGCAACGGCTAGTTTGGCAGCCTTTAACCTTACCGTTAGCAATGTTAATGACGCTCCGGTTATCAGTGGTACACCCGTCACTAAGGTTAAGGAAGATAGTATCTATAGTTTCGCCCCAACTGTGACTGACGTTGACTCCGACGACAGCACCACCTTTAGTATTGCTAATAAACCAAGTTGGGCAACATTTAACACCTCAACAGGCGAGCTAACCGGCACACCAGATAATGATGATGTTGGTATCACTAACAATATTACTATTACGGTAGCTGATAGCGCTAATGCAACAGCCAGCTTAGCTGCCTTTAACATTACCGTTTCTAATATAAATGATGCGCCTGTGATTAGTGGCATGCCGGATAATCAAGTAAACGAAGATAGTGCATACAGCTTTACACCAACAGTAACGGATGTAGATGAAGGCGATGTTCACAGCTTTAGTATTATTGGTCACCCAGACTGGATGCTCTTTGATGAAGCAACAGGTTCAATTTCAGGCACACCGGTTCAGGATGATGTAGATGTTACTAGTGATATCACTATTACCGTGAATGATAACTCTGGTGCTGAAAACGCAACGGATAGTCTCAACTTTAGTGTTGTTGTGAATAACATCAACCAAGAACCAACCGCTATCGCCGATCGTTTCGAATTAACATTAAATGATAGTAATACTTATGTTTTAGATGTATTAACTAATGATGTTGATATCGATGGAGATACATTAGTTATCACCGGGGCTTCAACCAGTATTGGCAATGTTACTCATGATGGTGAAAGCTTAACATTGGTTACTCAAACTGGTTTTGTCGGTGAAATTAAGTTGGTTTATACCATTACGGATGGTAGTGAAGCATTTATTGATGGCACAGTGGATCTATCAATTAGTGGCGAACTAGGTGCATCAGTGCCGGTTATTACTGTCCCTGAAAATGTTGAAGTAAATGCCACAGGTTTGTATACCAAAGTAGACTTGGGTGTTGCGACAGCGGTAACTAGCGATGGTAAGCCGTTGGCTATATCGTTAATGGATAGTGGTAATTTATTCAAGCCAGGCAATCATATTGCCTATTGGCAAGCAACAGACCCTGTAACCGGATTAACGAGTGTGGCAAGTCAACAGGTGATTGTGAATCCGCTTATATCACTTGGCAAAAATCAAATAGTTGTTGAAGGAAAAACAGCGATGGTTGATGTGATACTTAATGGTGATGCACCAAGTTACCCTGTAACGGTAGCACTTAATATGGCTGGTAATGCTGATGAGAGTGATTACATTATTACGAGCAATGAAGTGACTATAAGTTCAGGTAGAAAAGCACAGTTAGTCGTTGACATCATTCAAGATAACCAAACTGAAGGCGATGAAACTTTAACGTTAAGCCTTAATTCTGGCAATGTCGGTAGTAAATCAAGCCATGTTATTACCATCGCTGAACGTAACATTGCACCAGCTATCTCATTGGTCAGCTCACAGGATAATGAGTCTAGACAAGTGGTTACCTCAACGGGTGGTGTAGTTACTGTGCAAGCAACGGTTAGCGATGCTAATGACGATAACGTTAGCAGTGTTTGGTCGTACGATAGCGCCCTTAATATCAACCAGCTTGATGAAAATACGCTTGAGTTAGATCCAAGTGGGCTTACTGTTGGTGTTTATCGTGTAGGTTTAACGTCTACTGATGATGCTATAGAAAGCTTATCTACAACCAAGTCTCTGTATTTAGCTGTTGTTGCTAACTTAGCTGAGCTAACTGACATTGATACTGACGGTGATCGTATACCTGATAACGAAGAAGGGTATGGTGATGCTGACCAAGATGGTATTCCTGATTTTCAAGATGCTATTGCTGAATGTAATGTGATGCCAGAACAAGCGGCAATACAAGATGCATTTCTTATCGAAGGTGAGCCAGGTATATGTTTGCGTAAAGGCAATACCTTAGCTGCTGGTGATACGGGTGGATTGTTATTAACCAATAATGATGTTGAAAACAGTATAGGGATTGATAGTGAGGCTATTTTTAGTGGTGGTATTTTTGACTATATAGTCACGGGGTTGCCAGAAGCCGGACAAACATATCAAATTGTATTACCACAATTACAGCCTATTCCTACCGACGCGGTATATCGTAAATACAGTGAGAGTGTGGGCTGGGGAGTGTTTGTTGAAGATGCAAATAACCAACTTCACTCTACCGCTGGAACACAAGGATACTGTCCGCCACCAGCAAGTTCATTATGGACTTCAGGGTTAACTGCAGGTCATTGGTGTGTACAATTAACGATTGAAGACGGTGGCCCGAATGATAATGACGGCATTAGTAATGGTACGATTGTCGATCCGGGTGGCGTATCTGTGTTGATTACAGATAATGCGTCGCCGGTTGCACAAGTCGATAACGCTAGAGTGAAACGTAATCAAGCGATTGTGATTGACGTATTAGCTAACGATACAGATGCAGATCAAGACACCTTAACGTTAGGTGTTGTCAGTGCGAACTTTGGTGTAGTTAGTATTACCGCGGATAACCAAATAGCGTATCAAAGCGCTAATAATTTTGTTGGTCAGGATACCGTGGCTTATAGCTTATCAGATGGCAACGGTGGCACCGCAAGTAGTATGGTAGATGTGACGGTTTATGTTAATGACGCCCCTATTGCACTTGATGATACAACAAGTACAGATGACCGCACTGCAATTGTGATTGATGTTTTAGCTAATGACACTGATGCTGATGGCGATAGTTTAGTGCTTATTAACGCGACGGTTGATAATGGTGAGGTTGTGATAAATGAAAACAACACCTTAACTTATACACCGATAAGCGGTTTTGATGGAACTGCTGTGATAACTTATATAGTTGATGATGGACAAGGTGATCAAGCAACTGCACAGGTGAGTGTAGTTGTGAAGGCTTACCAAAGTGTTACAGTGAAAAATAAATCAAAAGGTGGCAGCATGGGAGGGGTTATTATTGCTTTAACAGGCTTGGTTTTATATCGTTCATGTCGTAAACGCCAGTTAGTAAATAAGCAAGTCTTACACGGGGCTGTCGCGCTTGTTGTTGCAGCAAGTATGAATGCTGCCGCAGCTGAACCCCAGTGGTTCTTAACTGGCAGCATAGGTAAAAGTCAAGTCAGTGAGAGTATAAACACTCCAAGTGATATTGGTATTACTAGCCGTGATATCGATAAGTCGGATGCTAGTTATAGTGTGGGTGGTGGCGTGAAGTATGACGCCTTCGCCTTCATGGTGAGCTATGAGCAATTAGGGGAAGCCTCCGCGAATTTTAGTGGTGACACACTTACCGCGAGTTCTTTTCATCAAACACTCGCAGAGAGTGCACCTAAACTGGTTGATGGTATAAGCTTGCAGGGACAATATACTTTTTGGCAAAGCGATGCGATGCATGCATCTGTAGGTCTAGGCGTATTGGCTTGGGAGCTTGATTACACCAGTAAGCTTAATGACAGTGTGATTGAAATGGACGAAGATGATATTGATTTGTTCTATAACCTAGCACTCGGCTATACCTTAACAGAGCAAATTGATGTGAGCCTAAAAGTGAGTCGCTATAACTTATCGGTTAATGATGTTAACAATATCGCCATAGGTGTTACTTATCATTTTTAATTTGTAGGTAAGTCACATGTAGATATAGTACGCTATTGCTTGATGGTTTAAGCAATAGCGTACAATTTCAAACCACATTCACAAAAAACGCTCCACAAGCCAAGCTTTCTAATATTAGTTATTGCACAACAACTTGTTGCCCTTCATTCAAACGCTCAGCGCCGCGAATAGCCACGTTGTCTCCGTCTTGCAGTTCACCTTCAATACTCACTCGATCAAAAGTGCCATTGCGCACAATTACCGGTAAACGATGTACTTTATTATCAACACCTATTTTCACGACATAAGTACCGTCTTTACGCAAAATTAAGGCATCACGGTGTACGGTTAAGGTGTTTTTAGAGGCTTGAATTGGTACGGTTACTTTAACAAGTTGACCGGCAGCCCATGACTCATTTAAATGTGCAGGAATATTAATTCGTACTTCAAAGGTTTGTGACTTAGCATCAGCACTTGGGATTAACGCACTAATCTCAGCACTAACTAATTGACCGCTAGCGCTGACATTTAAACTTTGACCTTTACGAATAAAAGCCAAATATTTGATTGGCACGTACAGACGTACTTCTAAATGCTCTGTATCGAGTAATTTTAGTAAAGTATCGCTGCGATTAACGTCAGTACCAGCACGTACGATGCGCTCAGTAATAACGCCTGAGAATGGCGCGGTGACATTGGCGCGTAGTATCTGGTCATTAATTTGCTGTAACTTTAAGTCCGCAATTTCAATATCCGTTTTAGCTAAATCATACTGTGACTGGGTTTGATCAAGCTGGAACTGTGATGCAGAATTGCTTTGTTTAAGCTTCTCTAGGCGCTGAACTTCATTCTGTAAATAGTTAACATTAATTTTTGCACGTTTTAATTGCGCTTGTTGCTCCAGCTGCATGAGTTTTAAAGGTAATAAATCCATTTTTACCAATACATCACCTGCTTGTACCATACTACCGGGTTCAGCAAGCCACTCAATACGACCATTAACTCCAGCTGTTACTGGCACATGTGAGCGACTGTGTATTGTTGCCATTAAGTCAGTGGTAGCGCTTAAACTCATTGCTTTTACTTGATCCACTTTAACCGGTTTAGGTGCAGGGCTATTGGCCGCTATGGCATTATTTGCAAGTAATATACTGGCACTAAATATGGCGCTAATAATTTTTTTCATTGTAAACATGGTGCTTCCTTTAGTGATTACTTGCTAATGGTGCTGGCTTGGTATTTAGCTCGGCAGTATTATTTGGTTTATGATCAGGAGTATTGTTTGCTGAATTTTTTTCATTAAGTCGTAATAAACTCGGAAATAATACCAAAGTAAAAATAGCACTGATGGACATACCTCCGACAATTACAGCCGCTAAACCTCGATAAATTTCACTGCCAACTCCCGGCATCAACATGAGTGGCAGCATACCGAATAAACTGGTTAAGGTACTCATGTAAACAGGACGAGCACGAATGCGAACGGCTTGAGCAACCGCATTGTGTGTAGATAAGCCTGCGCGTTCACCTTCTCTCGTTTGATCAACCAATAAAATAGCATTGTTAACCACTAAACCGAGTAGAATGATAAAACCTATCATAGTCATCAAATCAAGTGATTGAAAAGTAAATACATTTAATAAATTTAATGCTAATACACCACCCGCCACAGCCATCGGCATAACTAACAACACAAGTAAGCTATCTTTGGCAGACTTAAATAGTGCCGTCATTAATAAAAATAAAATGAGTAGCGCTAAGACAAAGTTCTTCAACATATCGTTGATAGCTGCAGCCATTTCATTGGCATTACCACTGAGTAGAATAGAAGAGTCTGCAGGTAGTAGAGCTTTCATAGAAGGTAAAACACTGGCTTCAATTGAGCTGAGTGCTTCTTCAAGTGACATATCTGCTGGCGGTGAAACTTGCAAACTGATAGTACGTTTACCGTCAACGCGGCGTAGCTGTGTCGGGCCTGCTGTGCGAGTGATCTCGGTTAGCTCACCAATGGTTTGAACACCGGCTAATGGAGAATGAATGGGCAAAGAGGCAAGTTCATCAGGTGTATTCCACTGTTTACCCCGTAAAATAACATTCACACGGTCGTTACCATCAAAATATTCACTGACAAACAGCCCACTGGTGTATGCCCTAACAGCATTAGCAACATCACGGCGAGTTAAACCGGCTTGTGAGATTCGTTGATCATTAGGTACAAGTTTTAGTTCTGGTTCAGATAAGCTCAACCCTGGATTAGGAAAAGCGGTTGTACCAACCATGTTGTCATTAATAGCGTCAATGCCTGCTTGCGCAACAGCCATTAACCGTTCAATGTCAGGGCCTTTAATGTCAATATCTATAGTGCGACCATTGCCGCCTCCGGAAACATTAATCATTGATCCCCGGAATATAAAAACCTGTGTGTCGGGTAAGTTAGAGAAAACTTTAGTTTGTATTTCTTGCATCAACTCTTCAACGCGTGTGGGATCGTCAGAATAAATAAACCCGCCAGTTGAGCCTGAGCCAAAAGAGTAAAAGTTATAGCTTTTAATTTTCGGCATTTTTTCACCGCTCAAATAAGGTGCTAAACGCTCTTTTACCAAACTGGCAAACTCATGCTCAATAAAGTCGACATTGCCGCCAGGCGGCATATTCAAACTATAGAAGAAACCATCGGTTGGTGCGCGTGGCATAAAATCAGTTTTAGGCATCATCAATACAGTAACGAGTATTGAGCCGCCGAGTAGGGTAGCAATCCAAGTCAGCCGTTGAGTTGATGACTGGGTTAATCGCATGACTAAGTGAGTTAACTTTTGCCAATAATGCGCAAAAGGATCTGGAGTTTCATCGGCTTTTAACCAGTACTTACTGGCAATGGGAATAATAGTAATAGCTGATACCAAAGAAGCAATAACGGCAATAGAAAGGGTTAACGCCAGATCAGAAAACAATTGTCCCTCAATACCTTTCATAAATAAAATAGGTAAAAATATCGCGACACTGGTTGCGGTTGATGCAAATAATGCTCCTGTCACTTGTAAAGCTCCACGCATTACTGCTTTCTTACTGTCCATGCCTAAACTGCGCAGTCTAACAATATTTTCTTGTACGATAATAGCGGCGTCTAACACTAAACCAACAGAAAAGGCTAAACCAGCTAATGAGATAACATTTAAACTACGATCAAAAGCAGCAAGTGCAATAAACGACACCATTAATGACACCGGAATAGTGGCTGCAATAATTAAGGTGTTGCGTACACCTCTTAAAAACAGCCAAAGAATAATTAATGCTAACAGCACCCCTAAACCTAGATTGTTTTGGACAAGTTTTATGGCGTTGCGAATATGTACAGAAGAGTCAAAACTTAACTCGATTATTAAGCCTGCCGCTTTCATAGGCCCAGCGTTAAGCTCTTTAACCGCAATATTAATTTCATCGAGTAGCGCAACAGTGTTAGCGTCATTTTGTCGCTTTAAGGTAAAATAATAAGATGGTTGACCACTACGTAAGTTGAAGCCAAAGCGGTCGACTAAGGTGTTTTCTACGGTGGCAACGTCTTTTAAATAAATGGGTCTATCACCACTGAAGCTAATAATCATTTCGGTGAGATTCTCGACACTATACTGCCCAGAAAAGCGCACGGTATATTGTCGACGACCAACATTAGCTACCCCTGCAGATACATCACTAGCGCGCGCAATGGTGGCACTGATATCTGCTATTGATAAACCAAGTGCTGCTGCTCGCATAGGGTCAAAAGTAATGCGTAATTCGCGCGGGCGTGAACTATTTAAGTTAACTTGTCCCATTCCCGGAATACGGGCAAAGCGTGGTTCAACGACATCTTCAATTAATTTCTGATATAAGCCTAAATCAGTATTGCTATTATCAGGCAAGGTTTTAATCATCAAAGAAGCCGTATTTGGTCCGCCACGACCACCACCGGACGACACTACGGGCTCTATAGCGTCTAAAGGTAATGGTGGTGCTTGATTCAGGTTATTAATTACATCAAGCATCGCTTGTTGCATATCAGCACCTACGTCAAAAGCTAGCGTTATGTTACCAAAACCACGTTGAATACTCGTGGTTACCTTTGTTACACCTTGAGTGTTTTTTACAACATTTTCAATGGGTTCAATAATTACCGACTCCATTTCGGCAGGTGCAGCACTACGCCAGCCGGTAGAGATAGTAATTTGTGGTTGCTCAATATCAGGGGTTAATTGAATCGGTAGTTTAAATACGCTCATTAAGCCAAACACCATGACTAAAGCAACAATGACAATGACAGCGGCCGGATTTTTTAAAGCATTGCGCGTTAAGTTCATTCAATTATCTCAAAAATTATACTGACACTAGTATAAATTGTTCAGCTATTCAGTGCGCGCAAGCTTAGGGTAAAGTGCCAGAATCTTGCGATAAAAAGCACTTTGGATACATTTGATTACATTTATATACATCGGTGTATTATTCGGAAATTATATCCGTAAAATTCGTCGAACAACTTTTTGGACTTTGCATTCTTAACATATGGATAGATAGAGTAGGCAGTGATGAGGTCACAATATGAGAGCCTCTCTATGTGTTTGCCTTTTTAAAACTCATTTATGACGAATGACTGCTGTGGTGGTTTTTGAGGCTGTCAGGCTTGGGAAAAATCTATTTACCAAAAGTGTCTATTCAGGCTTGAGCTAATGCATATCAAGCTTAGTTTGCTCAATATTGTTTACGTTTATAATCGAATAAAGCAGTCTTTAACCTACAAATAGATGGTAACGAACCATCTATTTGTATCTAGTTAGATCTGAACGTAGCTGTTTTCATTCTGAACTACTACACTAAACCGCTTGCCCACACGCAACACCGCTGCTCCACGCAAACTGAAAGTTGTAGCCGCCTAACCAGCCGGTTACGTCGATGGCTTCACCAATAAAAAATAAGCCTTTTGCTTTTTTTGCTTCAAAAGTTTTTGATGATAGTTCATCGGTATCGACACCACCTAAGGTAACTTCTGCTGTACGGTAACCTTCAGTGCCGTTAGGTTTGATTTGCCATTGATGTAAATATTGTTCTAGATAGGTAATTTCGTCATTACTGATTTGATTGATAACTTTGTCTGTGATGTCTTTTTGTTTGACTAAGGCCTCGACAAAGCGTTTGGGTAAAACAGTGGCTAACATATTTTTTAGTGATTTTTGGCCACTGGTTTCACGCCAATCACTTATTAATTCTTCAACTGGAGACTCAGGTAGCAAGTTGATGGTTACCGCTTGCCCAGCACGCCAAAATGATGATATTTGCAAAATGGCAGGACCAGATAAACCACGATGAGTGAACAAGATGTTCTCTTTGAATTTGGTGCCATCTTCGCTGCTAACTTCAGTTGGCAGGCTAATACCTGACAGGCCGTCAAACTTTTGTTTATCATGATCATGCAAAGTAAAAGGAACTAATGCTGGCGTGGTAGGTAAAACATTGAGGCCAAATTGCTCCGCAACTTTATAAGCAATAGGGCTCGCCCCTAATTTCGGCATAGTTAGACCACCAGAGGCGATCACTAAAGATTCACATTGGTAGCTTTCGTTTGTTGTAACAATTTCATAACCGGTGTCGCTTTTGTTAACTGAAATTACTTCGCTACGCAAAGCCACTTCTACACCTGCCCATTCACATTCGGTCATCAATATATCGACAATGTCTTGAGCGCTGTTATCACAAAATAATTGCCCTAAGGTTTTATGATGATAATTTAGGCCATGACGATCAACAAGCTCAATAAAATCTTGTGCGCTATAGCGGCTAAGCGCTGATTTAGTAAAGTGTGGGTTCTGGCAAAGATAGTTTTCAGGGCTAGCGTTTTCGTTAGTAAAGTTACAGCGACCGCCGCCAGAAATTAATATTTTTCTGCCTGGTTTTTTCCCCATGTCTAGTACGGTAACACTACGGCCACGATAGCCTGCGGTAGCGGCAGCCATTAAGCCTGCTGCACCCGCACCAATAATAATTACATCAGAAAATATCAACGAAACAACCCAGTCTATGTTTTAGATAACATTATTATACTTGAGATGATTCAGTAGAGCGATAAGATAAAATGCTAGGTATTATTTTTAAGAGCTGTTTGAAGCCATTATGATGTCCGTAATAAAGTTATGTGTTTTTAAATAGCCAAAACTTATTTTTTCATGTCATTAAGCCGCACATCATTACTGCTGATTTATCTCAATAGCTCTTTGTTGTGGTTTGCTTTTATACTTGTTTATTTTGATTTTATAGCGCTATTCTGCAGCCCTTTATTTTTCTGGTGTGTAAAGAAAAGTATGGTTAAGTAAAGAAATGCAAAGATGATGTGATCTTGAGAACTAACTCCTAAAATATGGCTCTACAACATGCTTCTTCAGCTGTTTTCAGGTGAGAGCATTAATGATCTGCCGGTAGTTCTGTGCAGTAATGGCCATTAACTTTATTGGAAAAATATATGAGTTCTAAATCCCACCTGTTTTCAACTATTTCATCTTCAACAATACTACTGTTTGCCTCTGTGTTCGTGCTTGCTGGTTGTGGCGGCGGTGATGACGACTCTGACGTTGGTTATGTGAAGTTTTATAATAGTTCGAAAAATGCACCAGCAGTCCTGCTGACTATTGACCAAGATCTTGAGTCAGATGATGACGATGATGATGATAATTATGAAGTTACCTTTAATGGCGTTGAATATACCGAAGCACTGAGTAACTTCGAGGTAGAACCACATACTTATTTTTATGAAATGGGTTGGCAAGACGAAGACAGTAATGACCGTGATGATTTAGCATTAATAGCAGAGGGTCAAGTAACAGTAACTAAAGATAATATACAGCTATTAGTATTAACCGGTGACATTACCTCAGCACAAGTTGAAACATATAATATTGCCCTCGTTGATGATGATGAAGACGAAGATAATGATCTATTTAACTTACGAATATTAAACTTACACCCTGACTCTTCAGGTGTTGATGTCTACATGTCAGAGTCTGATGAAACTTTCAATGAAGCAACATTGGTAGGGCAATATAATTATAAGCAATTATCAGACAACCAAAAATTTGAGCAAGACGAATATATTTTCTATGTCACCAAGTCAGGCACTGAAGAGGTATTATTTACGTCAAGTGATATTGATTACGCTTACCCCGCACAATATGTGATGATAGTACGTGAGAACAGTGGTTCAGGTAATTCACCTTACGCACTAGATCGTGTATCTAACTCCTCAATAACTGAATATTTAGATACTGATTCAGAGGCAAGATTCAGAGCTTATAATGCCATTACAGAGCATGATTTGATTCCAAACTACACAGGAACATTCGACGTTTACATTAATGGTGTTGACGATGAAGCCGAGATAAAGGCACTTGAGCGTGGTGATTTTAGTGAAACAAAAATTCAAAATAAAGGTGATTACAGCTTAGATTTGTTAATTCCAAATACCACAGAATCTTTGTTGAGTAACCATTTGTTAGGTTTAGCTGAAAATACCAATAAAACTATTTTCTTCTATTTAAATGAAGAAGATGTTGACCTTGATGGTGACGGTAATGTTGATGAAGATAATGATGGTATTGTCGATGAAATTGAAGTGAAAATTCGTTCTCTTGTGGTTAATAACAGCACACGAGAAAGTATCTACGATCACCAAATTACCATGATAAACTTGGTTGATAGCGATGATTTTAGCTTAGTTAATTTCTATTTTGTCCGTAGTGACGAAACTATAGAAACAGCGCTGTATAATCGCAGTGCAGCTTATACTCAACCTGAATCTGTTTACCTACAGAACAATACTTATCAAGTGTTTGCCGTAGCTAAAGTTGATAGTAGCGATGTAATTCTTTCAAGCTTTGAACTGGTGCTTAATGAAGAATCAGAAGAATTATTTTTAATCGTTGAAGCCGATATTAATGAGCCTACAGGTTATCGTACAGAAATACTAAAACAAACCGATGACGAAGAAGAATAATGCTTATTACTGAAAAATAGCCTTGTAGCTTGTCATCAATAGAAAACAATAAAAAGGCTTACTTAATTATTTAAGTAAGCCTTTTTTTGTATGTTTTTCGCTACTATGTTTTTCGTAACGTTAATATTTTGTATCTACTGGCCAGATGCCGTGGTCATAATACTGCCGCCGCCAGTTTTTGCCATTTCAGCTAAGTCTTTATCAACAAAAAATAATGCATGGCCGTCGTGACCTACCAAATTGATTTTGTCTAAAACGCTTTTAAATAAAGTTTCTTCTTCGTGCTGCTCGGCAACATACCATTGTAGAAAGTTAAAAGTAGAATAATCTTGGTTACTAAATGCTTGGTGCGCCAAGGTGTTAATGTGTTCAGTAATTTCACATTCGTGCTGATAGGTTTTTTCAAAAACATCGGCTAATGATTCAAATTCATGTGGTGGCGCATCAATGGTACCTAAAATTGGTAAGGCGCCTGTTTCACTGACATAAGTGAATAAGCGAGTCATGTGGTCCATTTCTTCAGCAGCATGTTTACGCATAAACATTGCAGCACCTTCAAAACCTTTTTCTTCACACCAGGCGCTCATTTGTAAGTACAGATTAGAAGAATAAAATTCTAAGTTGATTTGTTTGTTTAACTGCTTAACCATTTCAGGTTTTAACATTGTGCTACCTCGTTGTGCGTTTTATCACATAAATTATGTTCGGCAGTGTGCGTGAATATGTAAATAAATTCAAGTGATATATTCACTAAATCCCTTATAAATCAAGGGGTACAGGCAATGATAATGGTTTTTATTTATCTTACTTTAACGTTTCAAATAAAATAGTTCGTTAAACATAGTAATAAAAACCGTGGGGCGATTAAAAAAGGGAGCATGGCTCCCTAGTAGTTTGCTGAAACAGCAGTTTATAGCTGGCTTAAAATGGTTTCGGCGTTACTAATTTCAAATTCTTTCGGTTTTTCAATGTTTAAGCTTGTAACTACGCCGTTGTCGATGATCATTGAATAACGTTGAGAACGTAAGCCACCAAATGCTGCAGTTTCCATTTCTAGACCTAGCGCTTTTGTGTAACTGCCATCGCCATCCGCTAACATCATCAGGTTTTCAGCATTTTGCGCTGTTCCCCATGCGGCCATAACAAAAGCGTCATTAACAGATAAACAAATAATGGCATCAACGCCTTTAGCCTTTAATTCATCAGCTGAAACCACATAACCTGGTAAATGTGCTGCCGAACACGTTGGGGTAAATGCACCCGGCACAGCAAACATGACAACTTTTTTATTAGCAAAAAGTTCTGAAGTATCATGGCTGATCATCTCACCATTTTTTAATTCTTGTAATTGCCCACTTGGCATAGTCGCATTGACTTGTATCATAGTGTGTCCCGTATAAAGTTAGAATGAATAATAGCTAAGTGGCTATTACTTCATAAAACGGCTTTGATAGCCATCAAAATTATTAACTTTAGCTTGCCTGCTGCAAAGTTTCGCTGATACCTGAAACATGGCTACTCACGTCTTTCGCAATATTTTCAGCTAACTCTTGTGATTGACCGACTTCTTGATCAACATTGCTCATTGCCGTTTCAAAGGTTATAAAATGCTCTCGTTGTAAGGTAATTTGCTCTAAAGTGTTTAAGGCAACTTCAGCCGAAACTTTAGCTTGGTCAGTGACCTCAATCGCGGTTTTTTGTAATTCATCAGCAATATTTTTCTGGTTAGCTGACGCGGTTTCTATGTCAACAATGGTGGATTGAATTGAGTTAGTTGCACTTTGTAATTGCTCAAGCTTGGCTGAAATTTGTTGCAATGACTCTTGGGTTTTACCGGCTAATTGTCTGACTTCATCAGCTACTACAGAGAAGCCTCTGCCATGTTCACCGGCTCTAGCGGCTTCAATAGCAGCATTTAATGCGAGTAAGTTGGTTTGGTCAGCAATGGCGGCGATAACATCCACAATAGAGGTTACGCTGTTAACTGATTGTGATAGTGAGGTAATGGCGGTTTTGCTTTGTTGCGCGGCAATATTGGTTGATTCACTGGCTTTTAATACTTGCCCGACTCGCGCTTGACTTGCTTCCATTGCTTGTTGTGTGGCTTGGGCATTGCCGACCACTTGACCAGATAAATCATTCACTGTTTCCGTTGCTTGCCCCAGTGCAGCCATAATTTGACGTGCGCCTTGTACATGTTCACTGGTGCTGGCGGAAGACTGATAAATATTGTGAACTTGGCTTTCCATCGCTTTTAGCGCGTTAGCTACTAGGTCAAGTTGGTGGGCTTTTTGCCGATCATCATTGGCGAGTTTATTGACCATTTCATTAAAGCTAGATGATATTTCACCCAGTTCAGTTTTAACCGAAATCCCTTCAATGTTATCAACTTTACCTTGTTCAACTAAGGCGACAAAGCTATCGCGTAATTTGCGTAATGGATTTAAAATAACCGTACGCTGTAAGGCATAGTTAGCCACTAAGAAAAATATTAAAAATGTCGTTAAACCGATAACAATCAACATTAATTGTTGATTTAACTCTTTTTGTTCATCAACGATGGTTGTTTCGCCGGTCAGAATTATTTGCTCTAATGTTTCTACATCCGTAACGAGTTGTTGAAGGCCTGCTTGGCTGCTCAGCTTGAGAGTTAAGGTATTGTTAAACTCATTAAGGTACCTATTGCTAAGCGATCTTAGCTCATTTATTGCTTCGTCGGCTAAGTCTTCATTATCTTCTTCATCAGCAAAAAAATCATCTTCATCCACTTCATCATATATGGCTAAAGCAGGCATTTTTTCTAATTTTTGTATTAAATTCTTTAATTCATCAACAATAATATTCAGATGGTCAGCACGTTTGGCATCGGAGGTGAAAAACTTCTCTCGACTGTGGATTAGCTCATTTAAGCTTTTGGCGATTAGTTGATTATTAGCTAAGTAATCGATACGTTGTTGCGTGCTCAACTTTTGGCTTTGTTGCGAATATTCAGCAAGAGCAAAGGTTAACGACAACATGTTTTGTTCGGCATTGCGAAGTAACGCTAGGGGATCACCACTTAGCTTGCCTAAAGCACGATACTTAGTTGTTATATCATGATCAAGTTGGGCCGTTTTTTCTTCAAGGTGCTTGGTTAAATCGGGTAAATTCAGTTTTTTGCTCTGTTCGTTGATTAATGCCAATTGCTGTTGTGCTTCAGTCAGTAAAGCAGCATCGCCAGATTGTAAATACTGTGCAATGGTGCGATAAAAGCTAACTGTAGTTGCTGACTTTAGAGCTTGGTAGTCGGCGAGTTGTGCGCGACTGGTAGTAAGTGAATTGCCAACATGATACATGGTGGTTAAAAAAACGGCCGCAAATAAACTGACAGCGATCACTGATACTTTTGAAAAACTTGAAACTCGCACTGGCATCCAACCCTGTAACTAACGTTAACGTTTCTGAACGATGCCGAATTTTCACGTTTTAATATGACGGTTTGGTTACGGTTAGATGACACTCGTGTGACAAATCTATCGACTATGACGTTTCAAAACAACTTAGATGCGTCGAGGTACCATAAAAAGGCGCATTTAAGTGCTGAGTGACTATATATAACATTTGAGTTTAAAGGAGTGGTTTAAGCTTATAGCAGTAGTGGTCATTTGAGACTTAAAGCCATAACCCCATGCACTGACCCTAACTATAACTATGGTTTAGCAATTCATATTTTATGCTGTTCATTTCAAGTTTATACCGACAAATTATGCCACTTTCCAGCACATTTATTTCATCTCATGTTGTTTTGCTAAAGTGTTAAATCTTTAGGTTTGAAGGGGATAATTACAAACGCTAAATAGTGTGGTTTGTATGTTAATAATACAGCTAAAAATGTCGATACTAGGGTGGCTGTTGCTAAACTATAAACCAAACCTAATGCCCACCCCCAACTATATACCGCGTAAATAATGGCAGTCGTCAGTAATAAATAACCACTGATTCTAAAAGTTAAAACGGTACTTTTAGCCAGTCGTTGAGCTTGACTCATTACTTGACTGTAATGACGAGTAAGAGAGAGGCTTAACAAGGTAAAAGCAAGCAGTTGCAGTAATATTTGCATTAAAATTAACATAGTAGAATAAGGTCTCTCATCTTGTTTAGCTTTTGCTGCATATTATTCGTATGCAGCATTTTATTAATAAAACGTTGTTAGGCTTGTACTGTTTTATTGTCTTTGTTTTTTATTAAAGCAGCTGCAAGCGCAAAGCAAGCGGCAAATAACAACATGATTAGGTCAAATCCTAACATCAACCAATCACTGTTTTGCGCACTGGCAAGCAAGCTATGCTCAGTGGTTAATATATTACCGAGGGGCAACAGTGCGTAAGCAATTGCCGCGATCCAGAGCATGCTTTTCCAGACTTTATCCGTTGAACTTACCGCACAAAAACAGATACATGCCGCGAATACTATAAAGAGAGAATGTACCTCCCATGCGGCACGATTTACCATTGCTAATGGTAATAAGCGATTACTCCAAAAATAACCCGCAATGGCAATAGGTAAACCCACGATCACTGCCGCATTTAATCTGTCGATTAAGTTGATAAATATTGTCTGTTGTTTTTGGCGTTTTTTCACCCAGATAATCATGCCTGAAGCTATCATCGCTGCACCGAGTAATCCTGAGATAAAATAAAGCCAACGTAAGTAAATATCTGCAAATAAGCCTTCATGTAAGTGTTCTAATATGTCGTATACTTTTGCTGCGCTGTGGGCTTTACCCAATGATTTTTCTAGTTGAACTTGACCATTTACCATGCGATAAGTCATCAGTGTTGCAAACTCTAGACCTTCATCACCTTCAAACCAAACTTCAAAACCGGGCTGTTCGGTATTACGGTCAATTAAGCCAAGATAACTGACGTTTTGATTCTCATAGCGCGCTTTCGCATCGGTTAATATGGCTTTAAGGGATAGTTCTGTAGTATTTAAATCAATAATTTGTTGCTGCTTATCCTCTACTTGCGATTCATCGTAAAACTGTCGATGCATTTTTTTACTTACGCCGTAGGTATTATCAATGACGGGAAAAAATGATACACCCATCAATAAAATAAGGCCGCTGTAGGTGATCATTAAATGAAAAGGCAATGGCAGTACGCTAAAAACATTATGAATATCTAGCCAAGAACGAAGCCCTTTACCTTTTCGAAAAGTAAAAAACTCAATGAAAATCTTTTTGTGAATAATCACCCCAGTCACTAAGCCGATTAACATAAATAATGTTGCTAAACTGGTCACGAGATAACCGATGAGAACGGGCACATAATGTAAGTTATAATGCAGGCGGTACAAGGTTTCACCACCACTGGTTTTACGGGCGGTAATAGTGTTGCCCGTATCAGGAGACAGGAATTTTTTATGCCATTGTCGAGCCGTACCTAATTCAGCGTTGGCGGGCTGCAACCACGAAATACCAATATAGGGATCACGGCCAGTCGGATAACTTATATACCATTGTGTGGCATCAGCAGCTAAAGTATCGAGTTGTTGCTCGGCGCTAGTTAATACTGAAAAATCATCTATTGGTTTGTTAACAACCGCTATTTCAGGCATCATCCAACGATCGATTTCATTCTCAAAATAACCGGCACTACCGGTAACAAAAATGAAAAATAATAGCCAAGCAAAGGCAAACCCTGCCCACGTATGCAACCAGCCCATAGACTGTCTGAATCTAGGTTTCATTAAACAGAAATTCCATTAAAGTAATGATTAAAGCAGTACACTAATAAGCAGGGAACAAGCACGCCAATACCAGCGCGAAGTGTTGTTTTAGCAGCAAAGACAAATATCACGGTTAGGGTATAGATAATAAAAGTGCACATTAATCCGGTGATAATGCTATTAATTTTATCGCCAGGTAAGTGCGTTGCAATTAATACCGCACTTAACGCTGATAATAGGTAGCCACCAACCAAGGCAATCAGCACACGGCAGGTGACATTAAAGGTAATTAAATGTTTTGTTGTGAAGTTCATAAACTGGCTCATACCTACAGTAGGTGTTCATAAAATCATGCTTTACGAACACCTAATGCCAAAGTGATTAAAATTGATATGAAGCCGTTAGACGAATATCTCTGCCGGGTTCTTTAATACCCACAACACTTTCGTAACCGGGTATATGCCCATAGTCGGCAATACTGCCATGGCTGCGATATGTCTCATCAAATAAGTTTTGTACGGATAAATCAAACCTAAGGTTATCAATAGGCTCATAAGTTACATAAGCATCAAATAAATCATAACCAGGCTTGTCTATTGTTTCTAATTCAGTTACCCAGCCTAGCTCGATAGAGCGATGAAATACGTCAATGTTATTTAAGTTTGCAACATGGTTATAGTTCATACCTAGCTTGATTTGGTCATTAACTTGGTAATTAAAATGAATATTAAATGAGTCACCTATGGCATTACCTAAGCCGCCATATTCATAGGCAGCCATATCAACACCATCGAGTATGACCGTACTGTAGCCTGATGCGTCATCTGCATCTGGCCAAATAAATGCAGCATTATTTAGCTCAACATTATTGTGGTTATAACTGAAAATCACATCAAATTTATCACCTTGATAGCCAGCAACAAGTTCAACACCTTTGGTTTCTAAATCGCCGATATTTTCATAATACACCCCTTCGCCGCCTTTAAATTTGTCAAAAACGACATCGTTGATAACGCTTAAATAGGCCGATGCTTCAAATAACCAAGTGCCATCGTTATAAATTAGACCCAACTCAGTGTTATCAACTTCTTCAGGCGCAAGGTTTTTATTCGGTGTTAACTCGCCAACGGTAAAAGCATCGGCAACTTGTCTGCCTCGTAACGCTTGGGCGTAACCTGCTGACAGTTTTACTGTTTCTGTAAAGCTATATTCAAAGCCAATATTACCGCTAAAACCATCTTGTTTATCCGTAGAAAATTCATCTGTCGATGTGATTGGATCACCACTGGCATCGGTTTCAACAATCCACACACCATCAACCTTTATCCAGTTTGCTTCGACACCACTGTGTTCAAGATCATAAGCATCATAACGAACACCAAAGCTTAATAATAACTCATCAGTCAATTGCCAGTGGTCTTGCACATAGACACCCGTTACCGTGCCTTTTTCATCAAAAATACCACCAAAATCTTCATAAGATTGAGAATGTACTTTATCTACTTTTTGCTCAATGCCGTAGGTCAGGCTATGCATGTCTATATCACTAGTATTTCGAATATCAAAACCGGTAGTTTTAATTGCAGCATCCCAGGTATAAAGTTCACGCTTAAACGATGACTCAGTACTGTAAAGTGTTGTTTCAAGGTTTACTAAATCATTAAGGTACCAAGCATGATTTAAGACCATGGTTTCGCGCTTGCCCCATGATGCAAATAGGGGGTCATCAGCTAGTGGAGCCCAGTTAGTTTGCTTGCCAAATTCGCCTTCTTCTTTGCGGTTTTCATAACTTAATGAGAGCGCTTGGTTTTCGGTAAGTGCTACATCTACCTTAATAAAACCAAGTGTCTGATCAGCAGCAGTCCCTGGTATTTCGTTGCCATCTCCGTCATCCATATTGTTGCGGCTAACATTCACGTATGAAGCAAGCACACCGACATCATCAGTTAGCTTGCCATATAGAGAAATACTCTCTTTGTGACCATCATTGGTGAAATAACTTGCTTTTGCTATACCGCCAAATTGTTCATCTTTGCTCAGTAAATCGTCAGCACTTTTGGTTTTGAATCGAATAGCGCCACCTACGGCACCCGTACCTGATGTTGCCTCACCAGCACCTGCTTGTACTTCAATACTTTGTAAAAGTTCAGGCTCTATGGCTACACGGCCAATATGATGAAATAGCGTACTGGTTTGCGGTGCACCATCAACGGTGACATTGACCATTGAGTCTTCCATGCCGCGTACAAAGATTTTTTGCGCAATACCTAATGAACCGCCTACGGTAACTGAAGGGGTATGACGAAAGATATCTTCTAAGTCGTTTGCTTGATAATTTTCTAATTCTTCTGGAGTAATTTCTGAATTGGTCGTTGCACCTACAATGGTGATTCTTTCAATTTCTTTGTTTTTCGGTTCGGTTTCAGTTTGCTCAGCATATACATTGGTACCACAGCAAACAGCTATAATAGCGCTGGTTATACTATTCTTTAAAAAATTTTTTCTAGTGAGTAAAGATGACATGGGTATATCTCAAGTGACTGTTAAATATCTAAATGAGAATTATTACTATTTGTAACAAATAAAGATACGACTTTTACATTTGTTACATTTAAGTCATAGGGATTATAATCACAACCACTAAGCCACTTTTTGGGTGATTATCAGCACTTATTTTTGCTCGCACACTGTTCAGGTGGCGTTTCGCCAGAGCCAGCCCAAGCCCAAAGCTATCACCTTCAGCTATGTGAGCATTATCCACCCGAAAGAAGGGGTTGAAGATACGTGCTAAATACTGGTCTGGAATTCCCGGTCCTTGGTCGATAATCTTGAGGCAATAATGTTGCTCACACGGCTTTAATTCTACCTGTACCGATTTACCAAGTGGCGTATAACGTAAAGCATTACGAATAACATTTTCTATCGCTGAGCCTAACGCTTTATGGCTACTGTTACAGATAATTGCATTGCTTGGACCATCGAATGTGAGCTTTCTGTCAGGGTATTCAAATTTTGCATCGTCAATCAACACATCAAGCAAGTCGACTAAATCGACATCTTCTTGTTGAATAATAGGTTTTTCATTTTCTAACCACGCTAAGGTAAGCGTCTCTTCTACTAATTTTCTAATGTGCTGAGACTCTCGACTAATTCGTTCTAAATGATATTTGCTCTCTTGAATTTCAAAACTATTTACCGCTATATCTAAGCGAGTTAAAGGGGTTCTTAGTTCATGTGATAAGTCTGAAATAAGCTCTCGTTGGTTTAATATCAGCTCACCAATACGACTAGCCATTTGATCAAAGGTTGAGGCTAGATGCGATAATTCATCGTTGCGATTACCTAAATGCTTTTTAACGCGAACATTATAGTCGCCTTCGCTAAACGCGGTTGTTGCTTTATCAAGGCGACGTAACGGTGTAATGATATGTCGATAGAGTAATACTGACAGTAAAATCAAAATTGCTAGTGGCATAAAAATTTGCATCGCCATACGTGTGGTCAGCCAATAAGTGCCAGGGCGCATCCGTTCAGGCAATTTAATCAAAAAACTCACATCGCCTTGTGAAAAAGGTAACTCCATGATTGGGTTGTTTTTAAAATATAAATGGATTTTCCAATCAATACTACGACCATAATGATAATTACCCCCGTTACTATTTTTGGGCTGCTCACCAGCAATATGTATAGCTTTAAAGCCTGCAACAGCAACCCGAGTGTTCTCTTCACGTTTAATAGTATTAAGTAAGTTTTCAAGTTGCTGCTGCTGGCCTGATAAATATAAGCGCTCCGCTTCTTTGCCCCAGGCTTTTAGCTGCATACGGTCTTTTTCAGCGATAAAACTCATACTTTCTTCTGTTTGGGTGGTTAGAGCATTGAGTGCATAAAAAAAAGCGACTAAACCAGTCGCAAGGATAAGGCATAATTTCCACAGTATTTTTCGGTTCATTTAAAGCAATATCCTTTGCCATGTACTGTTTGTAGTCGTTCACCTAGCCAATTTGCTTCATTAAGTTTTCTCCTCACACGACTTAAATGCATATCTAAACTGCGATCATAAGCACCTAGTTTTTTATTGAGTACGGCTTGGTATAAATCGGCTTTACTGACGATTATATTTTTTTGTGAAACAAGCTGCCAAAGCAGTTTAAATTGAATAGTGGTAAACTCTATTTCTTGTTGATTGACATAAATGACTTGTTTATCGGCATTAAGTGTTAGGCCATCGATAGTTATTTCTGTTCTACTTTTAGGTTTAGCATTAGGTTGACTGCGCCTGAGGATACTTTCAATTCTCAGCAATAATTCTTGGGTGTTAAATGGCTTAGCGACATAATCATCTGCCCCATGACTTAAACCCAAAATACGCTCTTCTTCAGCACCTTTAGCCGAAATCATAATCACCGGTTGTTGGCTTGTCTCTCGAAGGGTTTTTAATAATGAAACACCATCTAATTTCGGTAGCACTTTATCGAGTAAAATAAGATGGTGCTGTTGCGATAGAGCTGACTTTAAGCCGCTAATACCATCAAAGCATTGCTCTACGCAATAGCCTAGTTTGACGAGTAGATCGGAGAGGTAATTATTTAACGTACTATCGTCTTCAATTAATAAAATACTAATTTTTGACATAAGCCATCCAAATCGATACAAATGATAATTATTATCGTTTAGATGATAGTCACATTGGTACTTGAAGTAAACACTTGATGTCGTCTTAGTATGAGTCTTGTTTTTTATTGAGTCTCATAGCAATGCAGGGGAGCGATAAACTGAAAGTTTCAGATGCAGTTAAATAGGGTCATGTTGATACAGGTAGCTGCACTTATTTAGTAAAGTGAACATCAGATGTTTATCTGAAATAATCTGATGTTCATCACTGCCAAGTTGTCGCTAAAATCAAAGGATGGTTTTAGTGATTCAATGCAACTTAGCTCAAAACAGCGTTTAGTTATTTTTAGGAATCGCTTGATTAACATAAACATCAAAACGATTTTTCTTCATATTTATGCTCGTTGAAGGCGCCTTACCTGCCAGTGGTGGCGCATAACTTGGTCGTTTAACGACAACACGATACTTGGCTAAGGCAATGGCTGGCGCAAGTAAGTTGTCAGCATCAAGATCTTCACCCACGAGCGACTGAAATACGCGCATTTCTTTTTTAACCGCGGCAGACTTTTCACGATGTGGATACATAGGATCAAGATAAATTACATCTGGTGGCTCGGCTAAGGTCATATTTTCAATCGATGAAGCATTAATTAAGCGCATTCGCTCGGTAATGTCATTAATTTCAGTGCTTAACTTCGCGCGTTCTAAACCATCTTCTAGTAAAGCGGCAACAATGGGCATACGCTCCATCATAGTGACATTACAACCTAAGGTGGCTAATACAAAAGCATCACGGCCCAAACCTGCAGTAGCGTCTAATACATTCGGGGTAAAGCCATGTTTTAAACCAACTGCTTTAGCAATGTCTTGACCTCGACCACCACCAAACTTACGACGATGGGCTGTCGCTCCATCAACAAAGTCAACGCAAATAGCACCAAGTTTTGGCTCATCAAGTTTACTCAGTTCTAAGCGTTGTAAGTTAACTTGCAAAGCAAACAATAACTTAGGATGATTTTTTACCGCAG
This sequence comes from Cognaticolwellia aestuarii, assembly GCF_002000025.1. Lineage (GTDB taxonomy): Bacteria > Pseudomonadota > Gammaproteobacteria > Enterobacterales > Alteromonadaceae > Cognaticolwellia > Cognaticolwellia aestuarii. The sequence continues at coordinate 37,257 of NZ_MUZV01000016.1, read as the reverse complement.
CAATATCGCCGATATAATCAAGCTGCCATTTTTTTGCAATGCGTTTTGCTTTTTCTGTATCAACAGCATCAACATAAGCAACGGCAACTTTATTCAACATCTGCAACTTCTTCTAAATGTATATGATTGTCGCCCGTTGCATAAGCAATTAGGCGGCTTAGTTGACTTAGCGATAAGTTACTTTGTTGTTGCCAGTGATTAAAGCTTGCTTGGATAGCATTTAAGCTAGATTTAGTTTGAATGCCACCCGTAATAATGTCATGAGCACGAAAATAAGCTTCAACATCTCGGCTTAAAATAAAAGTGTCTTTGCCTAAAGCACGCAGGGCATAAGGTCCGGTGTTACCACCAAGGCGTTGGCCGTGCTTTTTCAAATAAGCCCATAAACCAATAATGTCGTTACTGGGCCAGTTTGCAATAAACTCAGCAAAACTGTGGCCTTTTTGTTGCTCTTCAAAAATCATTTGCCCGTTAGCTTTAATGGTTTTGACTTTATTAAAGTTACGAATGATTTTTGGATCGCTGGCTTTTCGCTCCATCATTTCTTCTGGCATCATCAAAACCTTTTCGATATTAAAATTAAAAAAGCTTTCTTCAAAGTTAGGCCATTTATTTTCTACCACGCGCCACACAAAACCTGATTGAAATACTTTTTTGCTGAACTCGGCTAAAAATCTATCGTCGCCTATTTGGGTTAGCAATTGATCTTGCTGACCAGTGCCTAATAAAATATTTAGCTTAGCAGCACCACCTTTGCGTTCAGCGGCGCGTTGATATATATCGTCAAATTTTTCTAATGCCATGTTATTAACCTGTGATGCCGCTATGACGTAACAAAGCGTCTATATTAGGCTCTCGTCCACGAAAGGCTTTAAATAGTTCGCTAGGCTCTTTTGAACCACCCATTTCTAAAACATTGGTTAAAAAGTCATGGCCGACTGTTTGGTTAAAAATGCCTTCTTCTTCAAAGCGAGAAAAGGCGTCTGCTGATAGTACTTCAGCCCACTTATAGCTGTAATAGCCTGCAGCATATCCGCCACCAAAAATATGGCCAAAGCTGTGCTGAAAACGATTGAACTCAGGTGCTTTTATTACCGCGTAATCATCTCGAACTTGGTTCAATACCTGTTGAATTTCATCACCTTTTTCTGGTGAATACTGGGCATGCATTTTAAAATCGAATAAGCTAAATTCTAGCTGACGGATCATTTGCATTGCCGATTGAAAGTTTTTCGCCGCTAACATTTTGTCTAGCATATCTTGTGGTAACGGTTCATCAGTTTGGTAATGACCAGAAATAAAAGCAAGTGCTTCAGGTTGCCAACACCAGTTTTCTAAAAATTGGCTTGGTAATTCAACCGCATCCCATGGCACACCGTTAATACCAGAAACGCCTGCTGCGTTAATTTGTGTCAGCATATGATGAATGCCATGACCAAACTCATGGAACAAGGTAACCACTTCGTCATGAGTGAATAAAGCCGGTTTGTCGCCCACAGGACCGTTAAAGTTACAAGTGAGGTAGGCTACGGGGTACTGAATATCGCCATTAGCTAATTCTCGTCGGCCGACACAATCGTCCATCCAAGCGCCGCCACGTTTGTGAGCACGCGCATATAAATCAAAGTAGAAGCTACCACGTAGCTGTTGATTGTTATCAAAAACATCGAAAAACTTAACATCTTTATGCCAAGTATCAACACCTTGACGTTCGCTAATCGTTAAACCAAATAAGCGATGTACTACTTCGAATAAGCCGGCAACGACTTTCTTTTCAGGGAAGTAAGGGCGTAGCTCTTCGTCAGAAATAGCGTAGCGTTCTTGTTTTAGTTTTTCACTGTAATAAGGTAAATCCCAAGCTTGCAAGTTGCTTTGGGCAAAGTTTTGTTTAGCAAATGCCGTAACTTCAACTAAGTCTTGCTCACCTTGAGCTTTTGATTTTACGGCTAAATCTTCTAAGAAGCCGATTACTTCATTGCTATTATTTGCCATTTTGGTTGCGAGAGACTTTTCTGCAAAGCTATCAAAACCGAGTAAGTTGGCAAGCTCATGACGTAAAGCGAGTAATTCACTCATGATCGGGCTGTTGTCATATTCACCAGCATTTGGGCCAATTTCAGAGGCACGGGTAACGTAAGCACGATACATTTTTTCGCGTAATGCTTGGTTATCACAGTAGGTCATGACCGGTAAATAACTTGGTATGTCTAAGGTAAATAACCAACCTGACTTTTCTTGTGCTTCGGCTAAGGCTTTTGCTGCCTCTTTCGCGCTTTCTGGTAATCCAGATAATTCGTTTTCATCGGTAATATTCACGCTAAATGCATGGGTAGCATCGAGAATATTATTACCAAAAGTTGAACTAAGTTCTGATAAGCGTGTAGCAATTTCGCCGTAGCGCTTTTTGTCGTTATCGTTCAGAGCAATACCTGACAAGGTGAAATCACGTAGCGCATTAGTGATAACTTTTTGTTGTGCGGTATCTAATTGTTTAAATTCATCACTTTCACTTAATTGCTGATAAGCGGTAAATAGGCCGGCATGTTGACCAACAAAGGTGCCATATTCAGATAAAAGTGGCAAACATGACTCATATGCTTCACGAAGTTCATCGTTGTTAACCACTGAGTTCATATGTGAGATAGGCGACCATAACTTACCTAATACGTCATCAACTTCATCAATAGGCGCAACTAAATTAGCCCATGTAAATTGTGTATTATTAGCTAACACATCGGCAATAGTACTTTTACAGTCAGCAATAGCTTGCTCAACAGCAGGTTTAATATGCTCAGGCTTAATTTTAGAAAATTGCGGTAATGGCGTATTTTGTAATAATGGATTGGTCATAGCAGGCACAACTTGTCGATAAATATTGTTAATAAAGGTAAGGGCAGAATTGTTAAATTCAAGTGATGTCATTGATATCTATTGTTTGGGGTGTGTCTTTATTAAAAATTTATCATCAAATTAGATTTTTATTAATAATATTAAGTGTCATACTGAATTTTAGTAGTAGGTTGATATTTGTAATTTAATTAGCGCTTATTGAGTAAATATAAGTCGATAATTAGAGGGAAAGTGTTAGCGATAAAAGGCCTTGTTTCGTATCAAATGGATAGATGATATTAAATGCGATACTTGATTTATTTAAAATGATTTTACTCGTTACCCATTATGAAAAATATGATCAGCTAGTGACTGGCAACGTGACTTTACATTAACTAAAGTGTTGGATAAGCCAGCAACGAAAAGTTGATTAATTATTTATCTATCTATACTCGTATATATTATTCATATTATGTTTTCTATTGAATTGAGTTTTTGAAAAATATGACCATTACTCATCGACTAATGTCTATTATTATTTGCTGCTTATGCTGTGCTGTTGTGCCCGTGGATGCAAAAATTAATAATATTGTTTTAGAACGACTTACGGTTGAAGACGGCTTGTCTCAAGCGAGTGTTATGGCGATCGCTCAAGACAAACAGGGCTATATTTGGTTTGGTACCGAAAACGGTATCAATATTTATGATGGTTACACCATCTCCTCTCTGGCGGGTCCTGATAATGACTTTCATAAGTTTAGTGTTAATCACATTTTTGTGGCTAGTGATGGTTTAATTTGGATATCGCTATTTGATAAGGGCTTATACACCTATAACCCCATAAGTAATGAGTATCGCTTGATTAGCGTTAAAGGTTTAAATGGTCAACAGCTCAATGTGTGGAAAATTACTGAAGATTTAAAAAATAACCATATTTGGTTTATCACCGAGAAAATGGCATTTCAATATCAGGTAGCTTCAGGCGCTGTAACACAACGTATTGACTTTACTGAACACTTTACGACTATAGGCACACTATTTAATGTTAATGTCTTAAATGGCAGAGTATTTTTTGCTAGTCGAGCTGGGCTGTTTGTGTATGAGCTCGAATCAGAACGTTTAACTAAACTACCTCATGTGCAACATAGTGATACCGCGGGAATAAACTTTGATCTAAAAGAAGCCGCAAAGGTTTTTGGTGTCACGCTTGTCGATAAGCATTATTACGTTGGTACCAATGATGGTGTTTTTAGCTTTTCAGAACAAAATCTAGTCGCTCTTTTACAAAAAGGTGTTAAGGAATTAGCCTACCAAAGCATGATAGAAAATGTTGCAGTTTGGGAGTTAGTCGCGTTTGAAAATACGGTTTATGTTGCAACCACCACAGGTCTTTACCGTATTGATAATAATACTAAATATAGTGAGTTTTTATTAAAGTTTGGTGAATATTTTCAAACAGTTGCTGATGCTAATGTGCTCGATTTACTGATAGATTATAATGGCCAGTTATGGATGGGTTCTAAAAGTTCTGGGGCATATAGGTGGGATCCAAGCACTGAAATTATTACCACGTATACCTATGATAGTCATAATCTAAATAGTTTATCTAATGGCAGTGTTAATGTCATGGCGCCAGCGCCAAATAAGCAATTGTGGATTGGCACAGATGATGGATTGAACCTTGTTAATCTCGAAAAAAATAGCATCAAACGCTACTTGCTCAACAAGAATGACAAAACCTCTTTCACTCACAGTAATATTTCAGGTATTGAGAAGGATTACTTAGGCCGGTTATGGTTGTTAACCGCTGACGGTGTCATTTTATTTGATGAGATTGAGAAAGAAATTATTCAAGCAAAATTCCCTGAAAAAACCCACCAGTTGCTGAAAATAAAAAATGGCTGGGCCACAATCAAAAGCTTAGGTGAATATATCTGGATGATCTCTGACTCGGGTATACATAAAATTCATGCTCAGACAGGTGAGGTGACTAAGTTAGAAAATTTACCTGATTATTTTAATAGTCGATATGCCTCGAATATCATGAAGTCCTTCTCTGCTGATCCGAACGATATTTTAATCTCAACAACGGACACGCTGTGGCAATATAATCAGCTTACTCAGCAATTAACTAAAATATATCATCAAGAAGAGTTGTCAAAAGAAGGCAATAGCTATATTGACCACTGGGTTCGTGATAGCAATGGTTTAATTTGGTTTTCTTTCTCTCAAGTTGGAGTCTTTGCGATAAACCCTGATGATTATCAGGTGCAATATTTTTTCGATGAGCACAACAGTATATTAGACATTAATGTTTATGGCGTTCAGGTTGATAGTGCGGATAATATATGGGTTTCAAGCCATGGTGGTTTATTCCGAATACGAATAGCCGATCAACATATACGTCGTTTTAATAAACTCGATGGTTTAGCTAGCTCAGAATTTAATGCGGGATCTTTTTACCCTTTGGCAGACGGGCGATTTGCGTACGGTGGTATCTCTGGGGTGAGCCTCTTTGACCCAATATTACTGGAAAATAAAAACAAGAATATTAATAACACTGTCAGGATTGTTAAGGTAGACACCTTATCGAGACCGCTTAATTTGCCACTTTTTTTATCTAATAATGACCAAGTCGATTTAGCGTATGACGACTTTGGTATCCGAATCGATTTTAGCGATTTTTCTTACGGCCATACTGAAAATCCAATATTTAAATTTGGCTTTGTTGATGGCGTTTCATTTCCTGAAACCCAACAAAACTTTGTAACTTTTCCACGCTTAGACCCCGGCAATTATATTTTTAAAGTACAAATAAAGTCAGTGCTTACTGGAGAGTTTTCAGCACCTTCTTTTATTCGTATAAACGTGAACTATGCTCCTTGGAAATCACCACTGGCGTATAGCCTTTATGCCATCACTTTTATTATGATGCTAGCACTATGGTATAGACGTCGACAATTAAGACAAAAAGTTCTGATTGAGGCCCACAAAGAGGTAACATATCGAGAAAATCGCTTACAGCTAGCCTTATCAGCAAGTAATAGTGAAGTGTGGGATTGGCAGGCAGATAGTGACGTTATTTTTGCTAAGCGCTTTTCTCATGAACTTGGTTATCAAAACCAAGACCTAGCAATAAGTTTATCAAAGCATGTCGAATTTATTCACAAGGAAGATCAAAGTGAGTTTTTTAATAAGTGGCAAAATTTTCTAGCAAATGCAGACCCTGAGGCTCTTTTTGAGTGCACCTACCGTTTAAAGTGCGCTAATGATAATTGGATGTGGTATCGAGACGTAGGTAAAATTGTTGCCTTTGATCATGATAACCGCCCCTCTCGGGTGACAGGTTCATATAGCAACGTTACTGAGTCGAAGGTTATGCAGGAACGAGCGCAATACTATGGAGCTGCGTTTGAGCAAACACGTGATTGGGTGCTAATTTTTGATGAAGCGTTTGAAGTAGGGCGAGCAAACAAATCAATGTCGGATGTTTTTGGTTGGGAAAATGAAGAATTAGCCTTAGCTAACTGCATTCCTGGTATCACCCGTGCGCGCACTGAGTATTATCGTAAGTTATTACCTATTATTTTACGTAAAGGTCATTGGCGTGGTGAAGAACTTATTACCACCCCCAACGGAAAAAAATATCATGTGATAATAAATATCAGCGTTAGCGTTAATATAGAGCATCAAAAAACTCATTTTATTTGCGTGTATACCGATATTACCGCACAAAAGTCAGCCGAAGATGAATTACGTATCATGGCGAATTACGATCACTTAACGGGCTTACCTAACCGAACACTGCTCCTTGATCGTATTGCTCATGCCACCGCTTCTTCAAGGCGAAGTAAAGAACCTATTGCGTTATTTTTTATAGACCTTGATCGCTTTAAGCAAATTAATGATTCGCTAGGGCATGAATGTGGCGATTTACTCCTAAAAGAAGTATCTAAACGTTTAGTCACGTCGATGCGTGCTGACGATACACTAGCGAGAATTGGCGGAGACGAGTTTGTTGCTTTACTTGAACGTTTTCGCAGTGCTAACGAGCTTGCAGGCATAGCGCAAAAGTTTATTAATTTAGTTCAACAACCCTTTACCCTCAATAATAATGTTGTCAGTATTGGGGCCAGCATTGGCATTTCACTTTTCCCAGATGATGCGGAGAGCTCTGAAGAGCTATTTAGAAATGCTGATGTTGCTATGTATCATGCTAAACAATTAGGCCGTAATAATTATCAATTTTTTACTGAGCATATGAATGAAGAAGCTAAACAACGTCTTGAGAAGGAAACTAATTTAAAGTTGGCGTTCGCTAATGAAGAATTTTTTAATGCCTACCAACCTATAATTGATGCCTACACTGGCAAGTCGGTAGGGGCAGAGCTGTTAATGCGCTGGCTACATAAAGGTAATGTTGTGCCGCCAGTCGAGTTTATTAGTCTTGCAGAAGAGTTAGGGCTGATTGTTGCGATGACAGAACAAGCCATTACACGAGGCTTTGCACAATTGAAATTATGGCGAGAGGAAAGGCCTGATTTTTATCTTTCAGTAAATTTCTCTGCAAAACATTTTAGTGATAATAATTTAATTGCCTCTATAAAAAGGCAGCTACAAAAGTTTGATTTACCCGCAAATGCATTGAAAATAGAAATTACAGAAAGTGCTTTTATTTTTGAACCCGAAAAGGCAATTCAAACAATGAATGAACTGAGTGACATGGGGGTTTTACTGGCGCTTGATGATTTTGGCACTGGTTTTTCATCTTTAGCGTACTTAAAGCAATTGCCGCTGGACATCATTAAAATCGATCGCAGCTTTGTTAATGGCATTGGCGTTGAAAAAACTGATGAGGCCATTGTTGAGGCCACATTAGTCTTAGCGAACAATTTAAATATGTACTGTATTGCTGAAGGTGTTGAAACCGAAGCACAGCTTAAATACTTGGCTGAACGCCAATGTCACTATATTCAAGGCTACTTATATTGTAAGCCTATCTCGGCCAATGAACTGATAAAGCTCTTGAAGGAAAACCGTGATGAAATTAAAGTGCTTTCAGTTAGGTCTGCTTCTGATGGTAATTTATAATAATATTCTTATCAGTTAAGCACTGAGCTTTTTATATTTATCATTCACCTATATCTGATGCAATACATCTATATTAATAGAAAATAAGGTAACAACCATGACACAACATTTCGACTACATTTCAATTGGCGCTGGCAGTGGCGGTATTGCCTCAGCAAACCGAGCTGCGCGTTTAGGTAAAAAAGCGGCAGTTATTGAAGCCAAACATATTGGTGGTACTTGTGTGAATGTCGGTTGTGTACCAAAAAAAGCCATGTGGTACGCTGGTCAAATTGCTGACGCCCTACATTATGCTAATGATTATGGTTTTAAAGCGCCACTACAAAGCTTTGATTGGTCAACGCTTGTAAAAAATAGAGAAGCATATATTGAACGCATTCATGCTGCTTATGCACGTGGTTTTGCTAGTAATGATGTTACTGTTATCAACGGATTTGCTAAGTTTGTTGATAAAAATACCGTAGATGTTGATGGTGTTTTGTATACCGCAGATCACATCACTATTGCTACAGGTGGGCGTCCAAGTCGTCCAAGTATTGAAGGTGCAGAGCACGGTATTGATTCTGATGGTTTTTTTGCCTTAACTGAACAGCCAGAAAAAGTAGCGGTTGTTGGTGCGGGTTATATTGCAGTTGAACTTGCCGGTGTTTTACATGCGCTGGGTAGCGAATCACACTTATTAGTACGAAAAGAAAAACCATTACGCGGTTTTGATGACATGCTCAGTGACACTTTAGTGGAACAGATGGCTAAACATGGCCCAACACTACATACCATGAGTGTGCCAACGCGTGTTGAAAAGCATAGCGATAATACCTTAACGATTCATTTAGACAACGGTAAAACGGTTGGGCCTGTTAATACCGTGATCTGGGCGATTGGCCGAGAGCCTGCCACTGATAACATTAACATTGAATCGACAGGTATTAAGCTCGACAAACGTGGTTTTATTCCAACAGACAAGTTTCAAAATACTGACGTTGCCGGCATTTATGCCGTAGGCGACAATACAGGTCGCGCACAGTTAACACCGGTAGCTGTTGCTGCTGGTCGCCGTTTATGTGAGCGCTTATTTAACAACAAACCTAACGAGCATTTAGATTACTCAAATATAGCGACTGTCGTCTTTAGTCATCCGGTAATTGGTACTGTTGGCATGTCAGAACAAGAAGCAATTGAAGAGTACGGTGTTGATAACGTTAAAGTCTATAACTCTCAATTTACGGCTTTATATCAAGCGATAACGGAAGATTATCGTGACCCCACTCGTATGAAGTTGGTATGTATCGGTAAAGAAGAAAAAATAGTGGGTATTCACAGTATTGGTTTTGGTAGTGATGAGTTATTACAAGGTTTTGCTGTGGCGATGAAAATGGGCGCAACTAAAGCTGATTTTGATAACACCGTTGCTATTCATCCTACATCGGCGGAAGAGTTTGTTACTATGTAAGCATTGGTGCTATTCACTCTTATTGAGCATATGAATCTATGTTTAGCACTTTAGTTACTCACCACTAAGTGTTGTCAAAGCGTTTTGTATGCCGCCTAGCTTAGCTGGTTAAAGAGAAGTAAAATATAATTTAAGAGCTGCTTAATTACTTTAAGCGGCTCTTTTTATTTAACCTGAATGTGGAAATTGGCTTTTAAAAGTGTAATCAATTGTACAGGGTTAACCTAAGTTATGGCTGTACAATTCATTACATTTTTTAACGTCTGAAAAATTTTAAATTAGCTTTTCTTAAGTTAGAATGATCGTTCATTCTAATATAGAGAGTATTTATTTATGCAGTTTTACCGTATCGGTCTATTAATTTTATCGGCCATCGTTGGTTCTGTTGTTTTAACTGGATGTGATGTTGTGGCTGAGCAGGCTAAACCTTCAGCTCCCCAAGCGACACCCGTTGGTGTACTTACGTTAAAAAGCCAATCGATCACCCTTAAGAAAGAATTACCTGGGCGTGTAAATGCATTTCAAATTGCTGAAATTCGTCCTCAAGTTAGCGGCATTGTGCAATCACGCTTATTTGTTGAAGGTAAAGAGGTTGAGCAAGGCCAAGCGCTTTATCAAATCAATCCAGCAGTATTTGAAGCTGAGCTTGCTGCCAGTGAAGCAGCTGTTGCCAGAGCAGAAGCCAGCATTGCTAGTAGTAAATCTAAGGCAACTCGCTATAGTGAACTGTTAAAAATTAACGCGGTAAGTCAGCAAGACTTCGATGAAGCTGATGCTGCATATAAACAGGCACGTGCTGAATTACTGACAGCTAAAGCGCAGCTGCAATCGGCAAAAATTAATATTGAATATAGCCATGTATCATCACCTATAAGTGGCCAAATCAGTAAATCAAGCGTCACCGTTGGTGCGTTAGTCAGTGCAAATCAAAGTAGTGCCCTTGCCACTGTTACTCAACTAGATCCTATATACATCGATTTAACACAGTCAAGCAACGAGCTTACTCAGCTTAAAATGGCCTTGGCTTCAGGACAATTGACAATTGATTCTGCTAAGCAAACCGACGTTGAATTAACGTTGGAAGATGGTTCTGCATATGCCTTTAAAGGGACACTACAATTTTCTGAAGTTACCGTTGATCCGAGTACAGGTTCAGTTACTTTACGTGCTAAGTTCCCTAACCCCGACCAACTTTTACTGCCTGGCATGTACACACGAGCGACTATTGTTGAGGGTGTTAAAGCGAATGCTATTTTAGTACCACAGCGCGGTGTAAGTCGTAACAATAAAGGTCAGCCTACGGCTATGGTTGTTGGTAAAGATAACAAAGTACAAAGCAGAGTCCTAACTGTTGATAGAACCATTGGTTCTGATTGGCTCGTCACTGATGGTTTAAGCGATGGCGATAAATTAATTATCGAAGGTTTACAAAAGATTCGTCCTGGTGCGCTAGTTGCGCCGGCTGAAATTCAATCGTCTGCCACTGCTGATCAAGCGCAATAACGGAGAGTTTTAATGTCACGATTTTTTATCGACAGACCCATTTTTGCCTGGGTATTGGCAATAGTAGTGATGCTAGCAGGTATTTTAGCGATTCAAAGCTTACCTATTGCTCAGTACCCGTCAATTGCGCCACCTGCAATTAGTATTACTGCAACATATCCAGGTGCCTCAGCCCGTACGCTTGAAGATACGGTTACTCAGGTCATAGAGCAAAAAATGAAAGGCCTTGACGGCTTACTTTATATGTCGTCAACATCTGAGTCGAGCGGCTCTGCTACGCTGACGCTTTCATTTAGTGCTGAAACAGACCCTGATATAGCGCAGGTACAAGTACAAAATAAGCTGGCAACTGCAACGCCACTGTTGCCTGAAGAAGTACAAAGACAAGGTGTTACGGTTGCAAAGTCAGCGCGTAACTTTTTAATGGTATTAGGTTTTGTGTCAAAAGATGGCAGCATGACAAATATCGACATTGGCGATTATGTCTCATCGAATGTGCAAGATATTGTTTCGCGTGTTGAAGGCATAGGTGAAGTGCAGTTATTTGGCTCACAATACGCTATGCGAGTTTGGTTAGACCCTGCAAAATTACAAAATTATAAGTTAACACCTGCAGATATTAGTGCGGCAATTAGCGCGCAAAACGCGCAAGTTTCGGCTGGTCAGTTAGGCGGTATGCCAGCAATCGCAGGTCAGCAATTAAATGCAACGGTAACTGCACAAAGTCGCTTGCAAACAGCTGAGCAGTTTGAGCAAATTTTAGTAAAAACTAATACAGATGGTTCATTTGTTCGCCTTGCAGATGTTGCTCGTGTTGAACTTGGTGGCGAAAGCTATCGCGTTGTTGCCCGTTATGATGGTAAACCCGCTTCAGGGCTTGGTATTAAACTTGCCAGTGGTGCTAACGCATTAGACGCAGCTGCAGGGGTTAAGGCGGCAATTGAAGAGTTAAAACCGTTTTTTCCTGAAGGTTTAGATGTTGTAGTGCCTTACGACACAACACCGTTTGTATCGTTATCTATTGAAAAGGTAGTACATACGTTAATTGAAGCAGTTATTTTAGTTTTTGTAGTTATGTATCTGTTTTTACAAAACTTTAGAGCAACGCTTATACCCACTATTGCCGTACCCGTGGTGTTGCTAGGTACCTTTGGTATTTTGTTTGCTTTTGGTTACTCAATTAATACTTTAACTATGTTTGCCATGGTATTAGCTATTGGTTTATTGGTTGATGATGCTATTGTTGTGGTAGAAAACGTTGAGCGTTTGATGACCGAAGAAAAGCTCTCAGCACTTGCCGCAACGCGTAAATCAATGGATGAAATTAAAGGTGCTTTAGTGGGCATTGCGATGGTGCTGTCAGCGGTATTTATACCAATGGCCTTTTTCAGCGGTTCAACCGGCATTATTTATCGTCAATTTTCGATAACACTGGTATCTGCAATGGGCTTGTCTGTTTTGGTGGCGCTTATTTTAACGCCAGCATTGTGTGCTACTTTGTTAAAGCCTAGCCATGTGCATACTGATAGTTCGCTAATAGGTAAGTTTTTTTCTGGCTTTAACCGAGGTTTTGATAAAACTAACGCGGGCGCTCAAAGTTTTGTTAGTCGCATGATCACTCATTCAAAACGCTACTTGCTTATTTATGGCGTTATTGTTGGCGGCATGGTGTATGTATTTTCGAGCTTGCCAGCAGCATTCTTGCCTGACGAAGACCAAGGAATTTTATTTAACCAAATATCGTTGCCAGCGGGTTCAACAACACAAGAAACATTAGAGGTGGTTAAAAAAGTTGAACACCATTACTTAAACGATCAATCGGAGGCGGTTAACGGTATTTTCACTGTTACTGGTTTTAGTTTTGCTGGCTCAGGTCAGAACTCTGCCATTGGTTTTGTTAATTTTAAGCATTGGGATGAACGTCAGCGCGATGATTTATCCGTGCAGGCAGTCGCTGGTAAAGCAATGGGGTATTTCTCTACTATTAAAGAAGCATTTGTATTTGCTTTTCCACCACCGGCAATTGTTGAGTTAGGCACGGCGAATGGTTTTAACGTGTTTCTACAAGACCGTGTTGGCTTAGGTCATGATGCATTGTTAGCAGCACGAAATCAGCTATTGGGTATGGCGAGCCAAAGCCCAATTTTGGCAGGTGTACGTCCAAACGGCCAAGAAGATATGCCGGAACTACAATTGGATATCGATTTGGCTAAGGCTGAGGCACTCGGGGTTTCGCAGAGCGACATTAATAGTACACTCGCTACGGCTTGGGGGAGTAGTTATGTTAATGACTTTATTGACCGTGGTCGTGTGAAAAAAGTGTACCTGCAAGGTGATGCGCAATCACGTATGGTGCCTGAAGATCTTAATAAATGGTATGTACGCAATGTTAACGGTGACATGGTACCTTTTTCAGCTTTTGCTAGTTCATTCTGGACCTACGGTTCACCACGCTTAGAGCGCTATAATGGCTTTTCAGCAATGGAAATTCAAGGCAGTGCAGCGCCTGGATACAGTACTGGTCAAGCAATGGATGAAATGGAGCGTTTAGTTAAGCAGTTGCCAAATGGTATTGCTTCAGAATGGACCGGTATTTCGTTTCAAGAACGCTCAAGTAGTGGCCAAGCACCACTGCTGTATGGATTGTCATTACTGTTTGTATTTTTATGTTTAGCTGCGCTATATGAAAGTTGGTCTGTGCCATTTGCGGTTATGCTCATTGTGCCATTAGGTATCTTTGGTGCCATTATGGCAGCACTTGGTGGTGGTTTATCGAATGATATTTACTTACAAGTAGGTTTATTAACGACCATAGGGCTTGCATCGAAAAATGCGATATTAATTGTTGAGTTTGCTATTCATAAAATGGACGAGGGTTTAGCATTAGTTGATGCAGCAATAGCCGCTGTGCGTTTACGCTTACGACCAATATTAATGACGTCAATGGCCTTTATTTGTGGTGTTTTACCGTTAGCTATTGCTTCAAGTGCAGGCTCTGGCGCACAAAATGCACTAGGTATCTCAATTATTGGTGGCACACTTGCGTCATCTATTTTAGTGGTCGTTTTCGTGCCAATGTTTTTCGTGATTGTGCGTAGAATCTTTCCAGGTAAAGCTAAGACTGCTGTTGAGGGCGCTGAATAATGAACATAACGAGTTTAAAATCATTAAGCTTAAGTGCCATCACTTTAGTTATTTTAAGTGGTTGTCAGTTAGCCCCCACACAACCAACGTTAACGTTACCTGTTCCTGATGCATATAGCTCAACCGAGGTGAAAACCAGTGCAGCCCAGCTAAATTGGCAGCAATTTTTTAATGATGACAAATTACAAACCTTAATAGCACAAAGTCTTGAGCACAATAAGGATCTGCAAATTGCCGTGCTTAATGTTCAACGAGTACGTGGTATGTATCAGATTGAAGATTCAGCGTTATATCCGTCACTGGATTTGAATGCCAGCGGTACACGCCAGCGTTTACCTGCTGACTTATCAAGCACTGGTAGTGCGGCTATTAGTTCACAATATGGCGCCACAGTTGGTATTACCTCATACGAGTTAGATATTTGGGGCAAGGTACGTAATCAGTCAGCGCAGGCACTGCAAAATTTGTACTCGACTGAGCTTAGTCAATATAGCACACAAGTTTCGTTAGTTTCGGAGCTTGCCAATGCATGGCTTAATTATGCAACAGACCTACAACTTCTGGCATTAGCAAATGAAACACTGGCCTCACAACAAACCTCACTTTCGCTTACACAGAAAAGCTTTGATTTAGGCGCAGCGTCTTTAATTACACTTGAGCAACTTAAAAGTACAGTGGCTACTGCGAAAGTTGATATTGCAAGGTATAAGCGGCTACTGAAACGCGATAAAAACGCGCTTGATTTATTAGTCGGTAAGCCTGTTCCAGCGAACTTGCTGCCAAGCGCAGACTTAGAGAGCCTGCTTACTATGCCAGAAGTGCCGGTTGGTTTACCTTCTGATCTATTGTCGCAACGCCCTGATATCAAAGCCGCTGAGCACCTATTACTGGCTGCAAATGCGAACATTGGTATTGCTCGTGCGGCATTTTATCCCAGTATTAGTTTAACGGCTAATGCAGGATCTGCGTCTAGTGATTTAAGCGGACTGTTTGATTCAGGTTCAGGTTCATGGAGTTTTGTGCCGTCAATTAACTTACCTATTTTTAACATGGGGCGTAACCAGGCGAACCTTGACGTTGCTGAAGCAGAGCAAGAAATTGCTGTGGCAACTTATCAACAAAAAATTCAAGGTGCCTTTCGAGAAGTCGCTGACGCACTTGCTGATAGAGAAGGCTATCAAGAGCAACTTAGCGCGCTTGAACTGTTGATAAATAGCCGGAAAAAAACCTTTGAGTTATCAAGCATGCGTTACAAAAAAGGTGCTGACAGTTATCTACAAGTATTGGATGCACAACGAACTTGGTATGGCGCACAGCAAGAGTTAATTAGTGGCCAGCAGGCATATCTTGCTAGCCAAATTAATTTATATAAAGTGCTCGGTGGTGGCTGGAGTAGCACGACCGAACAACCGACTCAAGAGCCTAAATAACATAGCAAGTACGGTGTAGAAATTCACCGTACTTATCTAAGTAAAAGGCCTAGTAGTGGAGTTAAAGATGAAACCAAAAAATAAAAGACATATAGATCCAGCATTAGCTGAAGCACGACGTAATCAAGTGCTTACTGCAGCAGCAGAGTGTTTTCGTCGTAAAGGCTTTCATGGTGCTGGTATGGCTGAAATATCAAAAACAGCTGGGATGAGTGCCGGGCATATTTATAACTACTTTGACAGCAAAGAAGCGATTATAGAAAGCATTATTGAGAAAGACATGGAAGAAATGTTCTCAATATTTCAAGAGTTTGAAGAGCAGCCAGGTGATATTTTAACGGTTCTGCTTAATGGGTTGAATGTTGGCGTGCAACGACATATGGACACAGGAGAGTGTGCGGTTGATTTAGAAATGTTAGCAGAGGCAGGGCGCAATAATAAAGTTGCGACCTTGTTACGAGATGCTGACACAAAAGCACGTAATAGAATGCGTCAGTTATTGATGAGCGAGCGAAGTGTCATTAAAGAAATTTCTGCTATCGAGTTAGAAAGTCGAATTAATGTCATTTTTTCGGTGATGGCGGGTTTATTGTTAAGAAAAGTACTTTATCCTGAATTAACAGAAGAAACGGTATTGATTGCGCTTCGACCAGCAATAAAAACCTTACTTATGCCATTCGAATAACCATTATTTAAGACAAGTGTTAGCTGGCAAGAAAAATGTCGGCAGCAGTTGTTTTATCGCTGTTGATTAAGTCAGCCACATGTATTGATGTCTATGCGATTTCAACCAGCATAGTGCAGCGAACTCGCATATTGAGGGGAGGAGGAAAGCGATTAATTGATCTAAACTTGCTTTCAGGCACTTTTCTGTTTGTTACGCTTGTGACTCTAGTGCTAGCTTGTAGAATAAATAAAACTAGCTAAGCACAATATACGAGTGTAAAAAATGCAGTTTTCACGTTATTTACCAATTACCGCGATAGTTTTTAATTGTTTATTAAGTTATTCAACCGCTGCCGAAGAACATCAACACCATCATAATAGCCCACAAGTATTACAGTTAAACCAAGGTGCCAAATGGCAAATTGATCAGAGTTTGCACACGGGTATGGTCAACATTCAACAGCAATTACTGCTAAACCTTGATGCTATTCATTATAATAAATTTTCTCATGATCAATTTGCCGTTCTAGCATCAGCGGTCGATAAACAGCTGAACTTTATATTCGAAAACTGCCAACTAGCGCCTCAAGCAGATGCGCAGCTGCACTTGTTGCTTGCAAAAATAATGCAAGGTAATGACTTAATGAAAAGTGGCGAGAACAAAAAGTCGGGTGCTGTTATCGTGCTGCAAGCACTGCAAGAATACCCAAGATACTTTAATGATAGCAATTGGCAAAATATCGTACATTAGGCTTCATGAGTATTCATTTTTATTCAATTCACTGCCAATAAAAAATTTAAATTTAATAAAAATGCCATGGCAAAATTAAGCTAGCCCTTACCAAATGTAGCTTATGTTTTTTTGTTATTTCTAGGCATCATAAAACGGTAAAAATAGTTTAACAATTGTCTGGTAATGATGTGATTTTCTGGTAATCTCTTAGCTCGCTTATTTAAGTTGCTCGTTAATTGAGCAGCAAAGTTTGAGCATGTGTATTTATTTATCCACATAATAAAAAAATAATAATAAATATGTGAAAAGGATTTTAGTCTTACCTTTTTTTAGTGATTACAATTACTTAATCAACTCTTGCCGTAAAGTTCGCCAGATCTTTATGGTTTTTTACCATGTTTTTCAACATACTTATCCACAGTTGTGATTAATTGATGGGACTAATTTAAATGAATTGCTAGAGAGAATTTGCTGATTATGGCATGCTTAGCAAATCTTTCTCCCAGTTAAAAAATTACCATGCCAACTTCTGACCAATCACCGCTAATTTTAGTCGATGGTTCATCTTATTTATTCCGCGCATATCACGTACCCTATTTACAAGCTTTGTCGACATCAGACGGTCAACCTACCGGAGCAATTACCGGTGTGTTGAATATGATCAGAAGCCTGAAAAAAGATTACCCAAATGGTAATGTGGTTGTGGTATTTGATGCCAAAGGCAAAACTTTTCGCAATGACATGTACCCTGAATATAAAGCTAATCGACCGCCAATGCCGGATGATTTACGCTCACAAATAGCGCCACTACATGAAATAATTGCGGCTATGGGTTTACCTTTACTGGTTATTGAAGGGGTTGAGGCTGATGATGTTATTGGTACCTTATCGCATCAAGCTACAGCCTTAGGCATGGAAACAGTGATTTCTACTGGTGATAAGGATATGGCGCAGTTGGTTAATCAACATGTCCGCTTAATTAATACCATGACGAATGTTGAAATGAATGAAGCGGGTGTTATCGAAAAGTTTGGTGTTCGCCCTGACCAGATTATCGACTATCTTGCCTTAATGGGCGATAAAGTCGATAACATTCCTGGTGTTGAAAAATGTGGTCCGAAAACGGCAGTAAAATGGTTAACAGCACATCCGAGTTTAAAGGAAGTGATGGCCCATGCCGATGAAGTAAAAGGTAAGGTTGGCGAAAACTTGCGTACTGCTTTACCCCAATTACCGCTTTCTTATGAACTGGCTACGATTCGACTTGATGTTGAACTTGAAAAAACGGTAACAGAGTTACAGCCGATAGCTGCTGATGTTGAAAAACTCAAATCGCTGTATCAACAATTCGAACTCAAACGTTTATTAGCAGACTTAAATACTGGTGGTGATAAAGCAGAAGCAACGGTTGCTGAAAGTGATGACGCTGTAGCTGAATTACCTGCTGCTGTTGACGCTGAATACGACATCATACTCGACAAAGCAAGCTTTATGACTTGGTTTGAAAAGCTGCAAAACGCTGAACTGTTTGCTTTTGATACAGAAACCACAAGCGTTAATTATATGAAAGCTGAGCTAGTTGGCTTGTCATTTTGTATCGAGGTAGGCAAAGCCGCTTATGTGCCTTTAAGCCATGATTATATTGATGCACCTGAACAACTTGAGCTTAACTGGGTGCTTGAGCAACTTAAACCGTTATTAGAAAGTAAAACTGTGGTTAAAGTTGGGCAAAACTTAAAATATGATGCCAATGTGCTATCGCACTATGGCATTGTTATGCAAGGTATTACTTTTGATACCATGCTTGAATCCTACTGTTTTAATAGTGTTGCGACGCGCCACAATATGGACGCGCTGGCTGAAAAATATTTAGGCTACAAAACTGTTCATTTTGAAGATATTGCAGGTAAGGGCGCTAAGCAATTAACTTTCAATCAAATTGAGATTGAGAAGGCCGGACATTATGCTGCTGAAGATGCTGATATTACTTTGCGGTTGCATCAAGCAATTTACCCTCAGCTTGCTAAAGTTGCGTCGCAACTTTCCGTATTCAACGAAATTGAAATGCCATTACTGCCGGTATTAGCTCGGATGGAGCAACATGGTGTGCTGATTGATTGTGATATGTTGGACCAACAAAGTCAGTCAATCGGTGCCCGTTTATCTGAATTAGAAATAGAGGCACATAACTTAGCAGGTAAAAGCTTTAATTTAAGCTCACCTAAGCAATTACAAACAATACTGTTTGAAGAGCTAAAGATCCCAGTAATCAAGAAAACGCCAAAAGGTGCACCTTCAACAGCAGAAGAAGTGCTGCAAGAATTGGCTTTAGACTATCCATTACCTAAAGTTATTCTGGAAAATAGAGGTTTAAGTAAATTAAAGTCTACTTATACTGATAAACTACCTTTGTTGATAGTGCCGAAAACAAACCGAGTTCATACGTCCTATCATCAAGCCGTTACGGCAACAGGGCGTTTATCTTCAACCGATCCAAACTTACAAAATATACCTATTCGTAGTGAAGAAGGGCGTAAAATTCGTTTGGCCTTTATTGCTCCACCTAAGCATAAAATTGTTGCTATTGACTACTCGCAAATAGAGTTACGGATCATGGCTCATTTATCCGATGACCCAGGTCTTGTTAAGGCTTTCTCAGAAGGCAAAGATGTCCATAAAGCCACAGCGGCAGAGATATTTGCAGTACCGCTTGATGAAGTTACTAGCGATCAGCGCCGTAGTGCAAAAGCGGTTAACTTTGGCTTAATTTATGGCATGTCAGCATTTGGCTTAGCGAAACAGTTGAATGTACCTCGCCATACAGCACAAGCTTATATGGACAAGTACTTTGAACGTTACCCTAATGTGTCTCAATACATGGAAGACACCCGTCAAAAAGCGACGGAAAAGGGTTATGTTGAGACTTTATTTGGTCGTCGACTTTATTTACCTGATATCAAAGCTAAAAATGCCATGCGAAAAAAAGCAGCTGAACGAGCTGCAATTAACGCACCTATGCAAGGTACAGCAGCAGATATCATTAAAAAAGCCATGTTAGCGGTAGACGCTTGGATATTAGAGCAAAACGATCCGAGAATAAAAATGACTATGCAAGTGCATGATGAATTAATATTTGAAATTCACCAAGATATTGTTGAAGCAACAACTGAGAGCTTGGTCAATATTATGAATAATGCGATTACCATGAGTGTACCTTTGATTGCTGAGGCAGGCATTGGTGATAACTGGGAACAAGCGCATTAATGATTAAAACCAATGAAAGGATAGTATTTGGTCGTTGAATGAAATTTATTCACCGGTCACCCGCTCTTATTCAATAGCACTGAGTGATCCCTTCATAATATGTGTTTTTTTAGGCCTCTTTTTAGAGGCCTTTTTTTTATTGTTATATTTGGTTTTTAGCTGATTTTTAGGTTAAAAAACAAAAAAATGTAAAAAAATTACATGATGTGCTTTACAGACTTAGAATGATTACTCTATAATTGTTTTGTTCCTAACGCGAACACTTGTTGTAATAATTTGAACATTCTAGCTTTCCTCATAGCTTATGGGCCGATAACTTAGTTGTCGGCTTTTTTTTGCTTTTAAAAAAACATCGAAAATAATATGATATAAATTTCTTATAAACCGCAATTATGTAATTTTATTACATGATGCTGCGAATTTATTTGATTCAGTATTGGCTAAATTGAGTGTTGCAATGGTGAGCTTGTTTCTCGCGATGAGTGTTCGGTAAAAATATAAACTTCAACCATCATGTTTTAATAATAAATTCAGCTTAAGTAAATTAGTTTTAACTGATTTTGATCAATAATGAATTATCTCTATTGCGTATGATCAGGGCATCTTTAAACAGCGGAGAATTATTATGGGATGTTGTGGTCAATGTGGTGGTGAAGGTCACGAACCAGTAGCAGAGCAAGAACAAGCTGAAGAGTCAGTTGAAACAACTGAAGAAGAGTAATTTGCTTACTACGTTAAGAAGCAGCGAAAGCTGCTTTTTTATTGTCTAAAATTTACTTGAATTAAAATTGATACATTTGGTTCGCATAAATAATATGATGAAAATTAGAAAATAATCACTAACGAGTGTCGCGCACTTTTAGTTTGCTTGCCATTATATCGCACAATGGCTTTACTCAACTCAACTCAACTCAACACACCTTAACCTTTACACGGTTCGTGTGGGCTATTAATGCTGTTAATTACACAATTTTTTCATTGAAAAGCGCTAAGCTATTGTACTTGCGGCTAATAACGATATATTACCCTCAGTTCACGATTACCTATGATTGAATAGAGGAAAATATTTTGAAGAAATGGACCTTACCATTATTACTAAGTTTTTTAGTGGCTTGTGAAAATACCAATACGGTTGACAGTGTCGCTTCAGCGTCTACAGTTGCTGGAATGACTTTTATTGAGCAGGTTGAAGCTGAAGAGGGAAAGACCGTTATTCCATATCAAAAGTATGTGCTTGATAACGGCCTAACGTTAATTTTGCATCAAGACAATTCAGATCCCTTAGTTCATGTTGATATGACTTATCATGTTGGCTCGGGACGTGAAGAAGTCGGTAAATCAGGATTTGCACACTTTTTCGAGCATATGATGTTTCAAGGCTCTGAGCATGTTGCTGATGAAGAGCACTTTAAAATAGTGACAGAGTCTGGTGGTACCATGAATGGTACAACAAACAGTGATCGTACTAATTATTTTCAAACCGTACCAGCTAACCAATTAGAAAAAATGCTCTGGTTAGAAGCTGACCGTATGGGCTTCTTAGTGGATGCGGTAACTCAAGAGAAGTTTGAAATACAGCGTGAGACGGTAAAGAATGAGCGTGGCCAAAGCTACGACAATCGCCCTTACGGCTTATTGCGTGAGCGCGTTGCAGAAGCCATGTACCCCGCAGGCCATCCATATTCATGGCAAACTATAGGCTATATTGAAGATCTTAATCGTGTAAATGTTAATGACCTAAAAGCGTTTTTTTTACGCTGGTATGGTCCAAATAACGCGACTTTAACTATAGGTGGTGATGTTGATGTAGAAAAAACATTAGCCATGGTAAATAAGTACTTCGGTAGTATTCCACGTGGGCCAAAAGTGGAAATGCCAGAAAAACCAAGTTTTACTATCGATGCTGATCGCTATATCTCGATGGAAGACAATGTACATTTACCGTTAATTTATATGTCTTATCCGACAGTAAGTGTTCGACATGAAGATGAAGCGCCCTTAGATTTATTGTCGAGTATTTTAGGTGGTGGTAAAACATCATTACTTTATAAAAATTTGGTAAAAAATCAATTAGCGGTACAAGCCTCAGTCAATCATCCATGTGCTGAGCTCGCTTGTAGCTTTAACCTTTTAGCGTTACCGCATCCTGCTTCAGGTAAAACCTTAGCGGATATGGAAAAAGTTATTCGCGACAGCTTAATTGAGTTTGAAACTCGCGGTGTTGAAGATGATGATTTAATAAAAGCCAAAGCCTCTATGGAAGCTAATTTTGTGTTTGGTTTACAAAGTGTGGCAGGTAAAGTGAGCCAATTAGCGGCCAATGAAACTTTTAAGGGCGATCCTAACTATATTGAACAAGACATTGCCCGTTATGCCGAAGTAACTAAAGCCGATGTTATGCGTGTTTATAAAAAGTATATCAAAGATAAGCATGGCGTTATCATGAGTGTGGTACCAAAAGGACAAAAGCATTTGGTTGCCGCTGAAGATAATTTTACGCCTCCAACACGCGTTATTCCTGAGCAAGTTCAAACAACCGATAGCGACTTAAAAGTACGTAAAGCGATAGATGATTTTGATCGCAGTATAGTGCCAACAGCAGGGGCGAATAAAGCTGTTGATGTGCCAAAAATGTGGCAAGAAACCTTTGCTAATGGTATTAAAATCTTAGCGACTCAGAGCAAGGAAACACCAACCACTTCAATATTGATCAAAATCCCTGCAGGTCACTATTACGAAAGTAAAGATAAAGCGGGAACCGCATCATTATTGGCTGCCATGTTGAATGAGTCGACAACTAAACGCAGTGCTGAGGATATGAGTAAGGAACTACAAAAGCTAGGCGCTTCAGTGGGTATCTCTGCTGGTAATAGTTATTTAGCGATTAATGTAAACACCTTAACCAAGCACTTGGATGCAACACTTGCATTAGTTTATGAAAAACTCACCGCACCAGCATTTTTAAGCAATGAATTTCAGCGTAATAAAAGCAACGCAATACAAGATGCTATTAATGGTAAAAAAGACGCTGGCTATTTAGCATCAACGGCTTATCGTCAATTACTGCATGCTGATAACATTGCAGCCATTTCTAGCGCTGGTTCGCAAGCGTCATTGAATAATATTCAATTGGCTGATGTAAAAGCACTTTATGAGCAACAAGTTAAGCCAAAAGACAGTGAAATAATATTAGTATCTGATCTCGCCAAAGCACGTGTTTTACAATCGTTAGCGATATTTAAGCCGCTAACTGGTGCAGGTAAAAAACTGTCACTTGATCTACCTGCGTCAAAGGCTAAAACAGGGGTTATTTATTTAGTGAACAAGGATAATGCAGCGCAATCAGCTATTCGCATCGGTAAGCGTTCATTAACCCAAGATGTGACGGGTGAGTACTATCGTGCTTATTTAATGAATTTTCCATTGGGTGGCGCATTTAATAGTCGCATTAATTTAAATTTACGTGAGGACAAAGGCTATACCTACGGTGCACGTTCTTATTTCTACGGTGATAAGTTTTCAGGCGTATATACTGCCAGTGCTGAAGTACGCGCTGATGTTACGGATAAGTCAATTGTTGAATTTGTGAAAGAAATTCAACACTATGCTGATAAGGGTATCAGTGATGAAGAATTGGCCTTTATGCGCAACGCAATTAACCAGAAAGATGCTTTGAAGTATGAAACACCGGGCAGTAAGCTCAGTTTCTTAGCGCAAATTTTAGAGCATAATCTTAGCGCTGACTTTGTTAAGCAGCGCAATGAAATTGTTAAGAACATTAGCAAAGAAGAAATTAATGCTTTAGCGCAAAAGCATTTAAATATAAAAGAGATGTTAATGGTGGTGGTTGGCGATACTAAAACCTTAAAACCACAACTAGAAGCCCTAGGTTATGAAGTGATTGACTACGAAATATAGCAACAGTAGATAATGAGCTTTCTGAAAAGCTCATTATCACCTTATTGTTAAGTTTAGCGCTATAACCCCCTTTAGCAGGGAGATATAAATGGGCTGAAGATAAAAAGGAACGTATAAACGTTTCTTTTTATCTACATAGGGCTTAGTAGTAAGTGTCTGTAAATAATTGTGTAAAATATTGATATTAAATCTAAATACCTATCTCATATTACGCTTTGCTAGGGTGGTGCTGTTGTAACTTTTCAAATCCCTTCCCCATGAAGACAATAATGATAGAGCCGATCAATACTGGCGTCACCAAAAATAACCAGCCCTGGCCTGAAAGCATAATCAAAATAGGGTTAGCACCGGCAGGTGGGTGTGTTGTTTTTGAAACCAGCATACTAGTAACGCCTAGTCCTGTCGCTATTGCGAGTGTCACTGGAGTTACGCCTATATATTGGTAAAAAAACACGCCAATAAATGCAGTGATTAAATGCCCCAAAATGACATTTTTAGGTTGAGCCAAAGGGCTACTTGCTACACCAAATACCAGTACAGCGCTGGCTCCAAATGGAGCCATAACCAGTACTATATTTGCCATTTTAGCTTCAATTAACAATAACAAACCAATAGTGAATGCTGCACCAACACCAGCGACGATGGATAACCAATAACGATTCATATACACCCTTAATAAGTAGAACAACTTGTCTACTGTCAATGATAGACAAGTTGTTCTACTTTTGTCAATATATAGATAAAATGACCATTTGGGACTCTATGATGAATCAGAAGCGAGAATTACTGCTAAACACAGCACTTGATCTATTTTACTACAAAGGCATTAACTCAATTGGTATTAATGAGATTATCAAAGTATCGGGAGTAGCAAAAAAAACGTTATATAGTCACTTTAATGGAAAAAATGATTTAATTATGGCGGTGTTAAACCAAAGGCACCAAGTTTTCATTAAATGGCTGGAAGATAAGCTAAGCAGACCGGGTAGCGACCATGAGTTAATTGACTGTTTATTTGAATCGTTACAAAGTTGGTTTGATGGTAATGAGCAGGCTTTAGGTAGCTTTGGAGGATGCTTCTTCATAAATACTTCAGCAGAATTTAGCAATCAAGAAAGTGATATCTCTCATTATTGTCGCTACCACAAAGAACAAGTTCGCCAGCTTATTCAAAGTAAACTCAATTTTAAATCACCTGATCTGTTAAATGCTATCTGTTTATTAAAAGAAGGAGCCATTACTACGGCATATTTGACTGGAGAAAGTATAGAAGCAATTCAGAGTAGTAAAAATGTGTTACACAAAATTGTATGTTAAAAAGTTTTTATCATACCTATATGTGTAAGTGTAAGTTTATATTTGTTGTAAAGTTATATTTAAATCATAATCTTGTTTAGTTGTTAGAGTAATGTAGTTGTCATGATACGCTCGTCAGTTAATATAATTTGCGTATCATGATGAATATTTTATCTAACGTGTATTAGCCATTAACTTACGGCTTGCTGTGATACTTTGCAGGCGTAGTTTTATTGGGTAATGTTGCTTTCATAAACTGACGAATATCTTGATTAGATGCTTCTAAATCTTGATAACGTAAGTACATCATATGGCCACTTTTATAGCCTTTAAACGATAATCTATCACGCATTTTTCCACTGGGATCAAGCTGTGATAAGGTATATTTTGCGTCAAAGTAATTCGTTGCCCCATCGTAATAGCCTGATTGGATCATCACGTTCAAATAAGGATTTTGCGCCATAGCTAAACGTAAGTTTTCACCTGTTTTGTTGTTGCTTCTATCCCAAGGGTGCACATTACCAAACATATTGTATTTAATGTCGGTTTTGTAATTAAGCTCTTCGCGTAAGTAATAGTTAATAGCTGGTGTAAAGCTGTGTAACCATGAGGTCAGCTCGGCATTGTAATCAGGGCGACTACCGCTAACTTTTTCATCAATACCTAAATAACGAGAGTCTAAACGGCCAACTGTTTGTTCACGATTACGTAGTATTTCTTTCCAAAAATAAGACGCTTCAATATCCAAATTATTTCTTAATACTTCCTGTACTGATAAGCCAGAATACCGAGAAACTTGCTCTGCAATTCGCTGTTTTTCGTCAGCAGCAATAAAGCCACCTTTAGCCAGTGCAGGTAAGTATTCATTAAGGGTGAACTGTTCAATTTCGGGTAATATTTCTAATAAGTCACGGCTTTGTAAGTCAGCAGTTAAGGCTTTGTGATACCAAGCGGTAGCGGCAAAATAAGGTAAGCGGTTTGCTGCTTTTACTGGACCGTCACGTTTGATACCAATATCCGTTGGTGATACTAAAATTACGCCATTAAGGTACATCCACTGACGTGATTGTAGCTCTAATGCTAAGCCTGAAACGCGAGTGGTGCCGTAGCTTTCTCCGATCAAGTATTTAGGTGACTGCCAGCGGTTGTGACGAGTGACAAAAGTATTAATCCAGTCGGCTAGGTATTTAACATCAGCGTTAACACCAAAGAACATTTTCTTTTGTTCTGCTTTGGATGGCATCTTGCCGTCTTTATTAGGTAAAACACGAGAATAGCCAGTGTTAACTGGGTTAACAAAAACAATATCAGCAGTATCTAAAATAGAAAACTCATTAGTTTTTACGCCATAAGGCTGTAATGGAAAACCTTCACTATCAACATTGAGTACTTTAGGGCCAGTATAAGCAACATGCATCCAAACTGACGCAGAGCCAGGACCGCCATTGAATGAGATCAATAATGGACGAGCCGCTCTGTTTTTTACTTTTGAGCGTTGGTAATAAGTATAAAATAGGCTAGCCGTTGGGTTACCTTCTTCATCCCAAACCGGTTGAGTACCTGTAGTTGCGGTGTAGTCGAATGACTTACCGTTAACTTTAGTGCTATGGCTACTTGTACTGCTTTCATCAATAGCAATTTTGCGCTCAAATTCTGCATTGGCTAATGGCGATAAAACCAATAGCAGCGTCGTTAACGTTATAAAGTGTCTAAATGTCATATTAATGTCCTTAGGCTGTGTTGAATTTTAATATTCTACTACCCGCGAAAGCTCATAATTGAGTTGCTATATAATATTAGATATACCAAATGTACTTAAACAACATGGAGTTAGCTTTCTCAATATAAGCCAATAGGCTATGGCAGAGGCGACAATAAAAGTGCAACAAACCTTAGTGTAAAGGCCGATACTGTCAGTATTATATTACTCCCTAAAACCAAGATACTGTTATGGGGAGCAATGTAATGCCGTAAGTATGATTTTTATTTTCTGCCATCAGATTACTGCACACAAAAGAAAAAATCATAGTTAAAAGTTAGATAGTATATTTATAGCGATTAACAACCGGCTATGTCACTTGCGTATTAAGTGCGATAGCTTAAATAAACAATAATCAGGTACTGACCATTGAGCTGAGTATAATTTTCGGGTAAATCTGTTATTTTCATTAAATGCTGTGCAGGTAAGGTGATCACTTCTTGTGTTGTGCTTACCGTTAACTCAGCCGTATTGAATAAGCTATAAATAAAACATAAATCGCTTTTTTCCAACATATAATCAACCGCTTTCAACTGACAACTCACCTTAACGTTACATCGCGAAGTACGCGTAATAACATTGAAATCGGTTATTTCATTGCTGTGTAAATTGCCGACAGTTTTATTGCCACCATCAAAAGTTGCTATGTCTAGCAAATTAGTTAAACGATCAATTTTGTTGTCATTGTGTTGTAAATTTATGCCATCGCCGTCAATAAGAATTAAGTTACGGGTGTAGCCTTGGAAGTTCGAAAAAATGCCATCTTCGACTACGCTTGCCATACTTAAACGCCAATCAAAGTTATCTAAAGTGCCACCAGGATTGATGATCAATTCGATAGTTTCCCCTTGGCCATTTTTCCATGGCACGGTTTTAAATTGTGATGGGGGAATAATTTTTATCATGATATCAGCCTGTGATTTGCAAAGTGTGTAGATCATAGCTTGAAAGTTTGTACTGTGTCTGTGCTTATTTTAGCTTTTTGTTGGCCAAGTCATGCTTTGTTACCTTTTATAGAGTGATTATACATTTTAACAATTGATTAACAAAATGGCCTTTGTTAGCATGCGCGGCTTATAACCTATTTTAATAAATAAAAGGAGTTAACTGTGCTTAAAAAATCACTTATTGCACTTTCTGTTCTTGTTTTACCTTTAACTGCCTCTGCTGATTGGTTGGCAGGTGCAGGTTACGCCAACTTATCCGACAGCGAAGACGGAGATTCAATTTCACTCGGCGTTGTTTATGGTTCTATTGCATATGACTTTGCCAAAGAAGGCAGTAAATTTTCTTTTATGCCGGAACTGCGCCTTGGTACTGGTGTTTCTGACGACAAGCTATACGGTGTTAAAATAGACGTTAAGCGTTTTACTGCCTTGTCAGTACGTGCACAATACAATTATGATAATGGCGTGTACTTATATGCGATGCCTTCTTATGCCAATTTAGATATTAAAACCAGCTATGACGGTGTTTCAAAAAGCGATGATGATTGGGAGTTTGGGTTTGGTGGCGGTGTTGGTAAAAAAATTAATGACAACATCAATATTGAAGCCTCGTATGAAAGCTATGATGGAACAGATGTATTAACGGTTGGCTTTAAATACGCCTTTTAAGTATTAGGATAAATTAATTCATCTGCTAAATGTTTAATGCCAACTAGCTTCGAACTTGTTGGCATTAAATGATGAAATGGCTTCATTAATAATAAGCTATATCATGATTACTTTAACGACGACATATATTGTGATAAAGCAGTAATCTCTTCATCAGTTAAATTGGCAGCCACACCTTGCATCATGCCATTTAGGTCATTGTTGCGTGCACCACTGCGAAATTTCTCTAACTGACTTTTTAAGTACTCTGCATTTTGGCTAGCAAGGGCAGGGAAACCGGCGCTTGGCATGCCTTTACCGTTGATACCATGACAAGCTACACATGCGGTAACTTCCATTTCGGCATTTCCGCCTAAATACAGTTTTTTACCTTCAGCATTCGCAACACCATTGCCAGCTGTGCTTTTTTGGCTAGCATAAAAGGCAGAAACGTCAGCTATATCTTGTTCGCTGAGCGCCATTGCCATTCCACCCATTACAGGGTCGACACGGCCTGATTTACCTGCAGATGTCATGCCCAGCTTAAATTCAGTAAGCTGTTTAACTAAGTAGCTAGCGCTTTGTCCCGCTAATTTAGGGTACATAGGAACTAAACTATTGCCGTCAGGGCCATGACAAGCAGCACACATAGCTGTTTTGCCTTTGCCTGCTTCGGCATCACCTTGTGCGGCATTGGCAGTAACTACTGCACTTAATCCTAGTAAAACAGTCATGATAATTTTTTTCATTAGCTTAGTCTCTGCTGGTCATTAATATAAGAATATAGGTTAAGTCTTTTACTATTAAAATAGTTAACTATATAACTTTGGCATTCTACACGAATTTAATAAGAGTGAAATAATGCGGTTAAAAAAATCAACGAAATGTTGCTAAAGCGTAAAATAGATCAACATCGAGCTTATTTGAGGCAATAAAAAAGCAGCGATAAACGCTGCTTCATATTTGTTAAGCTTTCTAGCAAAGCTTATTTTATTGATGCCATGTATTTAGCTAACTCATCAATGTCGCTTGCTGAAAGTTTAGAAGCAACACTTTGCATCATAGTGTTGTAATCGTTATTACGCTCACCTGATTTAAACTTCATTAATTGGGCTTTTAAGTAAGCTTCATTTTGACCGGCAATAGTTGGGAAACCAGCTTTATTCATGCCTTTCCCGTTAACACCATGACAGGCAACACAAGCGGTGATTTTACGTTTTACGTTACCACCAAAATAAAGTTTTTTACCTGCCGCAGAACCCGCTAAGTCAGCTACAGCAATTTTTTGTGTAGCAAAGTAACTAGCAATTTCTACCATGTCTTGCTGGCTTAACGCCGCAGCCATTGGCGCCATAACTGGGTCTTTACGTGTACCGGCTTTAAATTCTTGTAATTGTTTAACAATGTAGTCAGCACTTTGGCCCGCAAGTTTCGGATAAATGGCTACAGGGCTGTTACCGTCAGCGCCATGACATGCGGCACAAGTAGCAGCTTTAGCTTTACCAGCAATAACTTCAGCTGTAACAGGTGCTGCCGGCATTACCTTGCGTGAAACTACATTGGCTACAGCGGCTGGGTCAGCAAAGTAGGCTTGCATGTCAGCAATATCATCCTCGGTCATTGCACCAGCAAATTGGTTCATTGCGTAGTTAACACGATCTTTCTTTTTAAAGTTCATTAATTGCTTAGCAATATATTCTGGGTGTTGGTTAGCTAGGTTAGGGTAAATTAATACCTCACTGTTACCTTCACTACCGTGACAACCAATACATGCGCCAATGCTTCGTGAAGCATCGCCTAATTCATATAAACTTTTACCCGCCGCTGGGTTAGGCACATAAGCAACCGGCGCTGCGCTTACTGCACTACCTGCATCTGCAGAGCCAGTATCTTGGCTACCACCGTCACGCGGTAAAGCAGAAAAATAAGCCGCAACGTCAGCCATATCTTGTTCAGATAATGGTGCAGCCATTGGACTCATAAGAGGGTCTTTACGATCGCCAGCTTTAAAAGCTTTTAATTGCTTAACGATGTAGTCAGCATGTTGGCCAGCCAAATTTGGGTAGCTATCACTAGCACCAATACCGTTTGAACCATGACATGCAGCACAAGTGGCTGCCTTAGTTTTACCTGCATCAGCATCGCCAGATGCAGCCACAGCAATATTAATACTTGATAGTGTTAAAATTAATGAAATTAGAATATGTTTCATAACAAAACTCTCAACATGCTTTAGTGTTTTTATTGAATGTTATCAATAAGCCGAAAAATTGGCGACATGATACACTATTAACGTCGTTTATAGGGGCTTTTAACGAAAAAATTTGCCTAAAGTCTAATACAATTGCATCTTTAGTGTGAAAAAACGATATAATGTGGTTTTAATTTATATTGTTGGAACTAAATCTTGTCTTCTACAGCCATTCATCTGAGCAAAGCGACTTTTACCATTAGCGCACCCGATATCCGTCGTTTACCCGCAGATAGTGGTATTGAAGTAGCATTTGCGGGTCGCTCTAACGCAGGTAAATCAAGTGCGTTAAACACCTTAACTAATCAAAGAAGTCTTGCGCGTACCAGTAAAACACCGGGTCGAACGCAATTAATTAATATTTTTGAGATAGCCGAAAACAAGCGTTTAGTAGACTTGCCAGGTTATGGCTTTGCTAAAGTGCCAATGGAAATGAAGAAAAAGTGGCAAAAAGCATTAGGCGAATACTTAGAAAAACGTGAGTGTTTGAAGGGGCTTGTTATCTTAATGGATATTAGACATCCATTGAAAGATCTTGATATGGACCTTATTCAATGGGCTGCTGAAGGTGAATTACCGGTTTTAGCTTTGTTAACAAAAAGCGATAAACTGTCACAAGGTAAAGTTAGTGCTCAGGTACTTGCAGTTAAAAAACAATTAGCACTACTCAATGCGGATATTAAAGTGCAAGCTTTCTCATCATTAAAGCGTACCGGTTCAGCTCAAGCTGATGCTGTAATTTGCGAATGGTTCCAAGATGAAAATATTCAACCACTTAATGAATTAGACGAAGAACCGTTAACAGAAGAATAGTTGTTACATCACCTTAGAGTGGATTAATTAAATTCATAAAAAACGCCTCAAATATCGAGGCGTTTTTTATGCTACTACTGTTCAGGTAATATCCAATCTGGCCTTGGAAAGTGACAAGTGTAACCGTGTGGCACTCGCTGCAAATAATCTTGATGTTCTACTTCGGCTTGCCAAAAATCACCAACAGGATCTACTTCTGTTACGACAGCATTGGGCCATAAACCAGAAGCATTAACATCAGCAATGGTTTTTTCAGCCATCGCTTTTTGTTCAGCACTTGTGTAATAAATGGCCGAGCGATATTCTCGGCCTTGGTCATTACCTTGTCTATTTTCTGTAGTAGGATCATGTATTTGAAAAAAGAATTCGAGAATTTTTCGATACCCGATCACAGTATTTTCGAAGTATATTTCAATCGCTTCTGCGTGATCGCCATGATTACGGTAAGTCGCATTTTCAACATTTCCACCGGTATACCCAGCAGAGGTTTCAGTTACACCGGGTAGCCTACGCACTAAATCCTGCATACCCCAAAAGCAACCACCAGCTAATACTGCACGTTCAATGGTCATATTTTATCCTTCTACTTGTGCTAAATACGCTTCATACCCTTGAGCAATCATATCATCGCGATGAATAAATCTCAGTGAAGCAGAGTTAATACAATAACGTAAACCTCCTTGTGTCACAGGTCCATCAGGAAATACATGACCTAGGTGGCTATCACCATGTGCTGAACGAACTTCTGTACGTACCATGCCATGGGTGTCATCGGTAAGTTCACTGACATTGATCGCTTCAATAGGTTTACTAAAACTTGGCCAACCGCAACCGGAATCAAATTTATCAGCTGAAGCAAACAAAGGCTCTCCAGAAACTACATCAACATAAATACCAGGGGCGGTATTTTCGAGTAATTCACCAGTCCAAGGGCGCTCGGTACCATTTTCTTGCGTTATACGATACTGCTCGGGAGTTAAGGCAGCAATAGCGTCGCTCGATTTTGTATATTTTGACATAAGATCTCCTTAGTAACTTGTGTTATGTAGTGAAAACTTGATGATTTAATTCAACCATGCAATCAAACACTATCCTTTTAAGTCATCGCCTAAGAGTAGACCGGAAAGTTAAAAAATAATTCGCATTAGTATCGATGTGAAGTCAATTTAAGCGCACTATAAATTTTTACAACTTAAATAGTCAGCTCATAAAACTAAAAAAGAGTAAAGACACTGCGAATATTTATGTTGTAAGGGCTACTGTTGATAAGTTTTGCAGACTAAGCCAAATATGCAAACACCAATGTATTTTACTTGTGTTTCTTAATAGTTAACCTGAACGCTGGATAAGCAGCACTAGCTCAATCTTCCCTTTTAACGTAGATAATGGCATAAAATGAAGCATTGATGGTGTCTATTAGTGATGTTCACCTTGCTAAAGCATTTACCTTGCCACCTAAGCTTTTGATTCACCTGAATATCAAGCACTCATTATTTAGAGTTCAGGTTAGTTATAGCGATAACAAAAAATAAATTAGCAATATAACTGATTGTAAATTATGGCTTTATATGGAGGTTATTAGGTGAGTATTATATTGTAATAAATATATTTTCCGGCATTAAATGAGATAAATAGACAAAATTTAGGCAGAAAAAAACCGATGACAAAAATGGTCATCGGTATAATTAGCTTGGGGAAGCTAGAATTCAAAATTAATACAACAGGTGTTCTAAAGAGAACAATGCAATTATAGAGCAACCACTCTATAAAAGTAAAGCCTTTACTCTAAATTATTTTTTTTATATCAAAGAATCGACTTTTGGTTAACTGTATGACTTACCGGGTTTAACTACAGTTTATTGCGCTGTAAACAGTTTCGTTAATTTTAAACTCAGTTAAGTGCTCAGCGCTTGTGTGGATCGTCAAACATAATGAGAAATACATCACACGATGAGAAAATTTAATATTTAAGTTACACCTGAGAAAAATTTGTAACTCATCAACGATCCAATAAGGTCAGCAAAGATACGTTAGCGGACATTAGCATAGTCTTATCTAACGATAAGTGAACCGACAAATAAGACTTAAGTGAATTCAAAATATCAGACGCTAATGAGGTAAAAAACATTGCTGACATTTCAACGAACCTGACCCCGCAGGTTACCGCAGGTTAGTAAGACAACAACTCTTTTGATTTAGACGCTGCTAGGTGGACAACATTACAACCAACACTAGCTCTGACAGAAAGCAGGATTTTATCTTTTTCAACTAATGTTTTTACTATGTCGAGTTTGTCCCATGAGATGGCATCAAATAGCTTAAGCTTGTCAGGTTGGTTGGAGGTCAATATATCTGGAGAAAAGTCGATAACATTCTTAATTTCCGGAGTGCTAATGGTTAAGTAGTCATCTTTAATTACAAAGCTTGGAATAAATAATGGGGAAGAAAACTCGCTCATTTTATCTAAAGGCTTTCCGTCTAATGAAAAGCCAATTCCACTACAAGGATCTACTAGCACATTGTCATCATAAACTGCCCTTATAGCACAACCACGAATAGGACTTACAGCCAGTAGAACGATTACAGGGTATTGATTAATCAGCTCATTCTTTTGTTGGTTTTAAAACCATTGTAGGCATTCCTTGCCACTCAAAAACAACATGTTTGCCTTCGGGTAGGTTGGCGATATTTACGCTGATTTCATCATCATCATCGGCAGCGTAACTGGAAAAGCCTAAAACTAAGAAAAGCAAAACTAAAATTTTCATAAATCCATTGAAATTTTATAGTGTAAACAACTTGTTGTAGGTTACTTTATATATGCTTGCTAAGCAATTTAACGTATAGTCATTATCACTTACTATTACATTTTCACTAATTAAAATGGACTTTATAAAGAAATTTAAAATAGGGTTTTTAATAGCAATTGCCATTATTGCTGGCACTTATCACTTGTACAGTGATGATGAGTTGAACCCTGAGGCTAGTAAATGGATAGAATATTATTCATTACCAACGGATCTAAACGAAAATGCATTTATTGGATTAATTGCTTTATCGTCTTCTAACGATATATCTACTTCACAAGCTATAGACATATACGAAACAAAATTAGGTGAAATTAATAAGGGATCTCTTGATTACTTTCAGCAACTAAAATACCCAGATATTGAAGGGTTACCTGAAGTATATGAAGATGAATTTTTTTGTGAATTTCATAAAGGTAATTGCTTAGCTGAAACAGCCAAAGATAGAAAAGAACTTGAAAAAATAACGGAACAATTCGCGGCAGTGACTCAGCAATATCGTAATTTATCAATGCTTACTAATTTTATGCCACTCAACTCAATAGCAACTGAGCCTAACTGGGATTCTCTTGTTCCTATTCAAAGATTAG
Organism: Cognaticolwellia aestuarii; assembly: GCF_002000025.1. GTDB lineage: Bacteria > Pseudomonadota > Gammaproteobacteria > Enterobacterales > Alteromonadaceae > Cognaticolwellia > Cognaticolwellia aestuarii. The sequence continues at coordinate 2,118 of NZ_MUZV01000016.1, read as the reverse complement.
CAGCAATAGAGGTTTATTTTCATATCTTAGACAACAACTTGGAGTTAGCAGCAAACCAATTGTCACAACTAATATCTTTAGATAGAAAATTTCTCAGAACAGCTTCAGAGGCCGTGTTTCATGCGATACCTATTGTTAATTTTGAGTTTTATTATCAACCATTATTAATCGCTCTAAAGCAAAAAGGTTTCACTAATTGGGAAATTTTTAACAAAGCACTTAGCCCTCTTACAAATGATGATATATCAATGAATAGGATGTGGTTAATGATGTTTGCACAAGGAACAAGGGCATTACAATTTAAGTACATTGCAGATAGAGCTGAAGATCTAGGTTATTCACTGCATGGCTTTCAGGCCCAGTTAAAGTATAAAGAAAATATGACGCTCAATAGTATGTTTGATTACTATAGCCTGCAATTGATGCCCGATAATGCGAAGAAAGAAAGCTTGGTTGCATGGATTAATGCTGCAAGTGATTTAGCAGATAAACATTCAGAAAAGACCAGAAAAGAGATGGATAATTTGATTTGGTTTACCATAAAAAATTATCGAAATATTGTCGGTGCCTATCTAGAAGTAACTGCTTTACCCAAGATCCTAAACCTTTATGATGAAAAGTTTAAGTTAGACCTTCGTTTACTCCTCTTAAATATAATAACTCAAGAAAATAAAGACTTATTGACTGAAATTCTAAATATTGAGAAGTATAAAAATCCCTATACAGGTGAGTCTCCAAAATTATCAGACTCTGAGCTTTGTTATACTTTGCAAGACGATAATATTTGTATACCCGTTTTTTAGTTACTCATATTATTAAAGGGATATATGCACTTGCGCGATAAAGTAAATCAAGCCGTGGTAGAGCTATTCAAAAGTTGGAAATCCAACTGTGGCGCTTATTTTAAGCTAACTAAGAGTTCAAAAGCTTATTGATTTCATCCTGTTTTTCCACCAATGCATTCATGATCTGCTTTCTGCCTACTGACAATTCAGCCAAGTTATATTGTTCTGCCTCTTCAGTAGTCATGTAGTTCAGGCCATTCAATGAGTGGTTGCTTGCAGCAATATCATCATTTGGCACGGTAAAGCTAAAGGGCGTTAGCGCTGGCCTTGTTCGGTACTCTTCTGCTAATCGCTCTAAATCATCCATTACTATTCGGCCAGACTCTTCCTTCTGAAATTCAGTGGCATTAATGAACAGCACATCATCCGTTAATTTAGCTTTTTTTAGCACTAACAACACCATAGGTAATGGGCAAAAATTAATAATTTTTGCTGGTAATGTAATAACCGCATCGACTACATTACTCTCAATCAAGCGCTTTATCGCTTCAACATCACACTTTTCTAAAAAGTGGACCTTTGCCAATTACCGCATAGGCTTTGCCTGTGTCGTTTAGCTTTTCAAGCATATGTCCAATGTATAAATGCTCTTTGTAGGTAATTGCTTTCTTCTCCGCTTGTTCAACCAGTTGCCCTGTTTTTGCATCAGTAACGATTTTAGGTTGCAGCAAGCACAGAGAAATATCATATCTGTATGGAGTAATAGCATTAATATCTATCAGAAGGTTAATTTGTACGGCTGCTTTATAGCCCCCCCCCCCCGCTGTAATTATTCATGCTGGTGTAAACGCCACCGAAGTTTGCCTGAGATACTAATTTATTTTCTTCTGTTTGTTTTGCGTACACTGAAGTGCTGATGAATAATGAACCAACGATTAATAATTTTGTTATATTTTTCATTAGATGCCTTTTTTGAAAAACCTTTAGATAGCACAGATATTAATGGGGGACTTGGACATTCAATTGTGTAAAGTGATGAGCGGCTAGAAAAAATGATGAGCGGTAAAAGTCGGCTTTCTCCAGTTAAACCAAAGGTTAATACTAAAAATAGTAGCTCTGATCTTGTGCTGTTTATAACTTAGAAGCTCTAATATTTCATAGGGGAGAATATGCATATAAAAGTTAATTGGTTAATGAAGCTAGGCGTACTTAAGGCGCTAGTTATCGGTTTAGGGCTACTGGACTTCCCAGCTTTCACTAGACAGTTTCTAACTCAGAAAAATACGCTTCCTCAAACTTAGCAGGTGAAACACCGCCTGTATGCGAGTGACGT
>NZ_MUZV01000015.1 GCF_002000025.1 Cognaticolwellia aestuarii | reverse complement strand
CTCACCATGATAAAACTATTGTGTAAGTTAACGTGCTACAACACGTTATGGTTATTAGCCGATGAGCACGCAAGCCGTGTCAATTCAACTTAGCGTACATTCGAATACAGAACCACAATAAAGCCAGACGATTTATATTCAAATCAAGCTTTAATGCGCGCTATGGTAGGGAATTAATCCATAGAACGCAAGCTGATTTGAGGAATGCCAGTTTAGTTGTCCAATTTATAAACTACCGATAACAAAGTTACTGCTTTTTCATCTCAGCATTAAAGTTTAACATGCGATCAAGTGATTTAAGAGCGCCTGTACGTAGTGACATATCAACAAAGACTTCTCGCCCTTGCGGATCAAGTAATGCTTGCTCTATTTCTTTTAGGCCATTCATCGCCATCCAAGGACAATGTGCACAGCTACGACATGTTGCCCCTTCACCAGCAGTAGGGGCTTCAAAAAACTCTTTATCAGGACACAGCTGCTGCATTTTATAGAAAATACCGCGATCGGTAGCAACAATAAACTTTTTATTTGTTAGCTCTTGTGCCGCTTTGATCAGCTGACTAGTTGAGCCAACGGCATCTGCCAGGTCAATTATTTCAGCTGGTGATTCTGGGTGAACAAGAACAGCGGCATCCGGGTGAAGTGCCTTCATATCATGTAGGGCTTTAGTTTTGAATTCATCATGAACAATACAAGCGCCCTGCCACATGATCATATCCGCACCGGTCTGTTTTTCAATATATGAACCTAGGTGGCGGTCAGGACCCCAAAGAATTTTTTCACCTAAGTCATCAAGATGCTCAACAATTTCTAGCGCACACGAAGAGGTAACAATCCAATCGGCTCGTGCTTTTACCGCTGTTGATGTATTAGCGTAGACAACAACTGTTCTATCAGGATGTTGATCGCAAAAAGCATTAAACTCTTCAATAGGACACCCTAAGTCCAGCGAACACGTTGCTTCTAAAGTCGGCATCACCACTGTTTTTTCAGGGGTTAATACTTTTGCCGTTTCGCCCATAAAGCGTACTCCAGCAACAATGAGCGTTTCTGCTGGATGGTTATTGCCAAACCTTGCCATTTCTAGTGAGTCTGCAACACAACCACCGGTTTCTTCAGCTAGTGCCTGAATTTCGGGATCAGTATAATAATGAGCGACCAACACAGCATTTTTTTCTTTCAATAAGATTTTGATGCGTGCTTTATACTCTTCACGCTCTGCGTCACTTAATGGTGCAGGCTTTTGTGGAAATTGAAAGTCAAAGTCAACGGCTAAATTTGCTTGGGTCATATCTATTCTCAATGAGTGCCTTAAAATCGAGAGAATTATAAGGTATAGGGCAATAAAAGTGTACTACGAATGTAACCTAGGTAAGTACTTATGATAATAAGAGTTATAGAATAAATATAAAGTATGGCTGATTAAAATAATGCTTGAAGAATAATTGATTTATTATATACAGAAAAAAATTAGAAAATATTGAAGAAATTAAAAGTGGTCGGTCGTGAAGGATTTGAACCTTCGACAAATTGGTTAAAAGCCAACTGCTCTACCAACTGAGCTAACGACCGATAAACTACTTTTAATTTTTTAAATGAATTTATAAGAAATAAAAACATTTCCACTTAACTCTACAAATAGAGAAAGTGGTCGGTCGTGAAGGATTTGAACCTTCGACAAATTGGTTAAAAGCCAACTGCTCTACCAACTGAGCTAACGACCGATACATATACTACTTAAACAAATGCCAACCACATTATTGGTAAAAAAGTGGTCGGTCGTGAAGGATTTGAACCTTCGACAAATTGGTTAAAAGCCAACTGCTCTACCAACTGAGCTAACGACCGACATTTGCTTGCGTTGCACTACTCGTCCAACGCGGGGCATATAATACCCATAAAAAATTTTAGTGCAACAACAATTTTAAGCTTTTTTAAACTTTATCGTCCGTTCGGACAAAAACCAACCAATACGAACAACTTATCAACAACGTTTATGGTTTTAAGCTGTTTAACCTTGGTTGCGCTAACTTAGCCGCACTTGAATTTGGGTACTCAGCTATCAGTTTTTGATAAATAGTAATTGCCTTGACTGGATTATTCTCTTTTTGTTCAACCATAGCCAGTTTCAACATTGCATCACTACGTTTACTAGACTCAGGGTAATCACTAACGACTAAATCAAATTCTTGTCGTGCTTTAGCCATTTCACCTTTGTTAAACAATAGTTGTCCTAACCAATAGTGTGCGTTCGCTGCATAGCTTGAATTAGGGTACTTTTGATTAAATGCTTCAAACTCAGGTATGGCTTGTTCGTAGCGTTTATCTTTTAGCACCATATTTACGGCACGATCATAAGCTTCATTTTCAGTTAAGTTATTACTGTAATTTACCTTACCAGCACTATTAGCATCTGCAGAAATTGCAGCAGGAGCTTTATTTGCCGGTTTTAATGCTTCAGATACTCTACGATCAAGTTCTTGATAGAGTTCACGTTGACGCTCTAGTACTTGACTCAACTGATAGGTATGAAGTTCAGTAATACCGCGCAGTTCATTAACTTCATTTTGTAAGTCATCCAACTGTCGTTGTACATTAACTTGCGCTCGATTACGCGCATCAAGCTTACGTTCGAGGCTTACCAGTTGTTCACTTAAGCTTGCTTTGGCACCGTTGGTAGGTGTACCAGCCATTACTTCAATAACAGGAGCAGGTTCTGCTGCTACTACCAAATTGGTAGCAACAGCAAAGGACATCCCGAATAGAATGCTATTGGGTTTCATTTAATTACCTGATTAGTAAACTAATACAGCACGACGGTTTTTAGCAAACGCGCCTTCACTGCGATCTTTAACCATAGGTTTTTCTTCACCATAACTTACTGTACTTAGTTGTGAAGCTGAAACGCCCATATTTTCTAAGTAGGTTTCGATAGACTTTGCACGACGCTCACCTAAAGCAATGTTGTACTCTGGCGTACCACGCTCATCTGCATGGCCTTCGATTAGCACATTTACGTTAGTGTTTTCGTTAAGAAACTTTGCATGGGCATCAAGAACAGCAGAAAAACTACCACTTACTGTTGATTTATCAAAATCAAAGTAAACAATGTGCTCAGAACGTAATCTCTCAATTTCTTGACGTTTTTTAGCTTCAATCTCATCAGCACGTTTCATTGCTGCAACTTTTACACGTTCAGCTTCGTCTCGAGCCTTTTGCTCAGCCATTGCTGCTTCGTTAGTTTGCATTGCACTAGCGTCTTCGCTAGCAGAGTCTGATGAACTACAGGCTGATAAAGCCATAATAGGTAAAACAACCGCTAAAGCTTTTACTGTTTTATTCAAGCGCATTTTATGTGTCCTTATTATCTACAAATTAAATTACTAATAATTATTATAAAAATGGTGACCATGAAGGAGACTTCACTTCACCATCAAGTGCTGGCAATCTAGCCTTAAACCTTCCATCTACAGAAACTAAACTTAGTACCTGTCGGTTATTGTGTAAAGTACTATAAATTATCATTCCACCATTAGGCGAAATACTTGGGGATTCATCCAAACGAGTACTTGTTAGTACTTGAAAAATTCCTGAATCAAATTCTTGCTTAGCTAGATGATACTTGCCACGTGTACGATTTACCATCACTAATTGACGACCATCGGGTGTTAACGAGCCACCTAAGTTCATTTCGCCATCAAATGTTAGCCTTCTAACCTTACCACTGACTAAATTTACGCGATATAGCTGTGCTTTTCCACCACGCTCGGAACTAAATATCAATGAATTACCATCAGGTGTCCAACTTGGCTCGGTATCTATTGCACGATGGCGTGTCACACGACGTAACTTTTTACTCGCGACATCCATAACATATAACTCTGGGTTTCCATCTTTGGAAAGTACCATGGCGAGTTTTTTACCATCAGGTGACCACTTAGGGGCACTGTTAATGCCTTCAAAAGAAGTGATTAAATTACGTTGACCTGAATAAATATCGATCACGTGAATTTGTGCTTGGCGGTTCTCAAATGTTACATAAGCTAACTTACTACCATTTGGGTGCCAGGCTGGTGACATCAAAGGTTCTTTAGAGCTCAGCAGCACATGTTCATTAAAACCATCGTAGTCAGCAATCACTAACTGATATGGATACTCACCGTTATCTCGAACAATAACATAAGAAATTTTTGTTAAAAATGCCCCACGAGTACCGGTAAGTTTTTCATAAACCACATCACTGATACGATGTGCGTAACGACGAAATTGCTCAGCACCGATTTCCACACTGCTTTCATCTAAGATATGATCTGAGGTTCGCACTAGCTCACCATTACTTAACATTTGGGTTTCACCGCCGGTGACTTGACCGCGAATAACATCAACAAGCTGATATTTTACTTGATAACGACCGATAGAAGTTTCACTCACCTCTCCAATGACAATCGCTTCAACACCTTCACTTGCCCAGGCAGCATAATCCACCTCACCGTCATCACTAGGCGACTGTGGAAAGCGCAAATCACTAATCGGGCTAAACTTACCACTGCGCAGTAGATCATCACTGATCACTTGAGACAAACGTTCAGGCATCACACCTGTTCCTGTCCATTTAAAAGGAACAACAGCAATTGGGCGCGCTGTATTGATCCCTTCAGTGATGATAATTTCAATAACAGCTGAACTTGAGAAAGCCACTGTTGCTAATAAAGTGAGTAATATCGTCTTAAAAATTTTCATAAGTCTCTTAAAGTTATTTATTCCACAGGAGCAAAGGTTAATTTAACTTCTACTAATTCCTTGTTTACATCTACGTCATCTGACATTGGGAATTTATTTACGCGATAAACTGCATTTTCAGTAGCATCACAAATAATTTTTCCTCCAGAATTAACCACCACGTATTTAATACTACCTTCTAATGTTAAGTGCACAGTTACACTACAAGAGTTACCTTTATGTTCACCTTGTAAATTTCTCAAGATTAGACCGTAAAAGATTCCGGTGTATTTTTCAACTTCGGTCATCATTTGTTGCCGACGCGCTTGTTGACGATTAGCCATGTCTTCAGCCATTTGCTGCTCTAATCTTTTTTGCTGTTCAGCTCGCTCTCGAGCTTCCTGCTCTTTTCGTTTGCGCTCTGCAGCTTTCTTTTTACGTAAATCTTCCGCTTTTTTAGCCGCGGCTTCCTCTTTTACTCGTTTAGCGCGGGCATCGGCTGCAGCTTTATCAGCCCGCTGCTTTTCAAGCTCTTTTTGTTTACGTAATTTATCTGCAGCATTAGCTTTAGCCTTAGCTTTTTTAGCCGCGTTATCTGCCGCTCTTTTTTCTTGCTCTTTTTTCTTGCGCTGACGCTCAAGGTTTTTAATTCGCAGCTCTTCATTTTTACGCTTGGTTTTTGCTGTTGCAATACTATCCTCAAGATCTTTAAGTTTCTTGGCATCATCTGCCTTTTGCTTTTTAATCTTATTAATTTGCGCCTCGACTTTTCCTCGATCGACGACAACCGCCTGAATTGGCTCCGATTGTGCTGACGGCTTTGTTGGCTTTGGCGGTAGCGAGAAATCACCTAATAACAAGACTGCCGCTAACACTATATGTATGGCAAAACTCAATGCTAAAGGGGTCGAATACTTAGATGACACTACTTACTCTCCGGGCTATCAGTCATTAAACCAACCGATGGTACACCGGCTACTTTTTGTAACATAACCATTAATTGAATAACGGCATCATAAGAGACAGCTCCATCGCCATTCACTACAACTGGAGTATCTGGCTCAAGTTTTAAGTGTGCGGCAACTAAAGTCGCAACTTCTTCTGCCGACATAGGTTTATTTTTACTCGTGCCAACGGCTAAATAGTAATTACCTTCTGCATCAACAGAAGCAACTAATGGTGGCTTCATATCCTTACTTAAAGGCTCTGCATCTGCCTGAGGTAAATCTACCTTTACGCCTTGTGTTATCAACGGTGCTGTTACCATAAAGATAATCAACAATACCAACATAACATCAATATAAGGTACTACATTTATCTCAGCGACCTTGCGGCGCCTAACTCGATTATACATAGTTATTGCCTACCTTAGCTGTGTTGTTCTGTCGCTGTTTGTCGCTGTAAAATACTTGAAAACTCTTCCATAAAATTACCGTAACTGTTTTCCAGTTTTTCAACATTGTGACTAAAACGGTTAAAGGCCATTACCGCAGGAATCGCGGCAAATAACCCCATGGCTGTAGCGATTAATGCTTCAGCAATACCAGGTGCAACCATGGCAAGCGTTGCTTGCTCGACCGCGCCTAAAGCAATAAATGAATTCATAATCCCCCAAACAGTACCAAACAAACCGATATAAGGACTTATAGAACCTACTGTAGCCATAAATGGTAAGTGTGTTTCTAAGCTATCAACTTCTCTTGATAATGCCACCCGCATTGCTCTATGCGTGCCATCAACAATAACTTGTGGTGCATATGCATGCGTTTTACGCAAACGTGCAAACTCGCGAAAACCAGAAACAAAAAGATTCTCAATGCCATCGACATGCTCTTTTGCTGATACTTCACTGTAGAGTTTACTCAGATCAGCACCACTCCAAAACTTATCTTCGAAGGTTTGTAATTGACTTCGCGCTGCCATTAATACTTTACGACGCTGAAAAATCATCGTCCAACAAGCGATAGAGAAACCAAGTAGAGTCAACATTACAAGTTGAACTAAAAGACTAGCTTCTAAAAATAAATCAAAAAATGAGAGTTCAGCTGACACGTTTTAATGCTCCTAATATGCTTTTTGGGATAATACAAGGTTTAACAACAGACAGATCAACACAGGCGACTTTAATTTCAACTGTGCATAATGTTATTTCATGCTGATTTACTATTTGCTGTAAAAAGACCACACTGGCCGATTTTAATTGTTTTATGGTTGTTGTAATCGTTAGCAAGTCATCAAGCTTGGCTGACGCCTTGTTATCCATCACAACTTTTGTGACCACAAAACCTATGTTTTGTTCTAAAAATATTGACTGATTAATACCAAGCGCTCTAAGCCACTCAGTTCTTGCCCGTTCAAAAAACTTTAAATAATTAGCATAATAAACGATACCACCGACATCGGTATCTTCGTAATAAACGCGAATAGTATGTTGATGACTGTTCAATGACATTAATTTATTCAAATAATTTTATAAAAACCTTAGGAAGCTTATCTTAATAGATAAAGCTCACACGCGACAAGGGTTAAGCGACTTTCTTTAACACTATTTCAATAATAAGTTTAATTACTGAATGAATTTACTCTGTCTTTTGTACTCAACCAGTACTTCGCATTAGTTTTTCTAATGGTTAATATAAATTTATTTCGTTTGTTAGGATAAAGTTATCTGATTAAAATAGCTTTACTTTTTGAGCTAGGGCACGAATCTTTCTTTTATTGACTGCTGTGTTGATGAATATTCCTTTAGCCCATAAATTTTTGAATTGGTATTGCTACCTCCCTATTGCATACTTTTTGGAAACCTTATTTCCTTCTATCAACTTAATATTCTAAGTTGGCCCACATAAATTTATGTGGGCTTTTTTTTTCCTAAAATTTATTCAAACTCATTTATAGTTATATAGGCCGTGACGCGCTAAGAATAGTAGTTAATAGTCTTTCAATATGCTTATAGTTAATCTCATATCATTTAACTATCGCTGCTAACTGAAGTTATCGATAGCAACATACTGTCGAATAACTCTTCTTTTACTAACACAGTTAGACCCGTAACTTCGAAAATTTCTTATTGGCTAAGTTTTTTGATTTTAACTTACGCTTATCAGATATGAATTTAACTTATGCTCAAGCTGTTATTGAAGTCGTTTGACATGAGTTTAACTGTTTTGATGTGTAAAACCGGCATTAAGCACAGATAGATGTATTTTAGAATATTAAGCTAACTATAATTAAGCTAGCTTATTGCAGATTACATCAAACCTTATGAAATGGAGGCATTGCGGCTTTCTGTTAAGGGGACTTGTTACTTGTCAGGAAAGTCTAAGCCAAAATGTAAATAAGCACGGTTGGTGGCAATTCGCCCTCTTGGTGTTCGTTGTAAGAAACCTTGTTGGATCAAAAATGGCTCTAGAACATCTTCAATGGTTTCACGTTCTTCGCCAATCGCGGCCGCAACATTATCTAAACCTACTGGACCACCAGCAAATTTATCAATAATTGCTTCAAGAAGCTTTCGATCCATTAAATCGAAGCCTTCATTGTCTACTTCTAGCATATCTAAAGCACTTGCTGCGGTTGACTGGCTCACAATGCCGTTAGTTTTTACATCAGCGTAATCCCTTACTCGCCGAAGTAAGCGATTAGCTATACGCGGCGTACCACGCGAGCGCCTTGCAACTTCTAGTGCCCCAGCCTGATCAATATCTAAGTTTAGAAAGTGGGCTGAACGCATAGCGATTTCGGTTAATTCTTTGGTGTTATAAAACTCAAGCCGTTGCACTATGCCAAAACGATCACGCAATGGTGAGGTTAATGCGCCAGCACGTGTAGTAGCGCCGATCAAAGTGAAAGCAGGCAAATCAAGTTTGATTGAGCGGGCTGCAGGGCCCTCTCCTATCATAATATCAAGTTGATAATCTTCCATGGCTGGATAGAGAATTTCTTCCACCACTGGACTAAGACGATGAATTTCATCAATGAACAGAACATCATTTTCTTCTAGATTTGTTAGCAAGGCTGCTAAATCACCGGCTTTCTCTAGTACCGGTCCAGAAGTAGTGCGAATATTAACCCCCATCTCATTCGCAACAATATTAGCCAAAGTGGTTTTACCTAAACCTGGAGGACCAAAAATTAATAGGTGATCAAGTGGCTCTTGCCTTTTTAAGGCAGCTGCAATGAAAATTTCCATTTGCGATTTAACATGCTCTTGACCGGTATAATCGGACAGCATTTTAGGTCTAATAGCTCTATCAACCGTTTCATCTTCTAGACTAGCTATAGGCTCAATTAATCGATCTGCTTCTATCATGCATTACTCTTCGGAAACTTTATATTATTGGGTTTTGAACTGCTGCTCTAACTATATAGCGAATATCATTTTACCCGTGATATTAATAAAACGCTTTATAGCATGGCTTTTAATGCATTACGAATTAAGTCTTCGCTGCTTTTATCGCTTGTAAATACTGACTTCACTGCTTTATCAGCTTGCTGCTGGCTATAACCTAAAGATACCAGTGCATTAATAGCATCGCCTTTAGCATCGCTGACAAAGTTGCTGGTTTGTTTGACATCACTTGGCATCATATGGGCAAGTGCGTCAGTGCTATCTGTCTGCCAGTCTTTTAATCGATCACGCATTTCAATCAGTAATCGTTCGGCCGTTTTCTTACCAACACCAGGTATTTTCACTATCGTGCTCAAGTCATCATGTACAACACAGCTCACAAATTGATCAGCTGACATACCAGATAAAATAGCTAGCGCTAATTTAGGACCAACGCCATTCACTTTGATAAGTAGACGAAACAATTTACGCTCAACTTTATTAGCAAAGCCATAAAGTAATTGTGCATCTTCACGGACAACAAAGTGTGTATATAATGTTGCTTGTTGATTTAGTTCCGGTAAGGCATAAATACTGGTCATTGGCATGGTAACTTCATAACCAACACCATGACATTCAATTAAAATTTCAGGAGACATTTTTTCTATTAATGTGCCACGTAAACGTCCGATCACTGTTTTGCCTTTTTACTTGATATTCTACATGGTGACACAATACCACTAGATATTTATACAGTAAAGTTTAAGCATTAAAATAATATCTAAATCTAAACAATATTGTTCTAACGTAAACGCCCGCGTACTGTTTTACTAACCTGGCCAGACAATTTACTGAGCGAGTCGTAACTATGAGCATGACAAAGTGCTACTGCAAGCGCATCTGCAGCATCTGCTTGTGGCGTGCCTGGCAATTTTAAAATAGTTTTAACCATATGTTGAACTTGGGCTTTATCTGCCGCCCCCGTGCCAACAACAGATTGTTTTATCTGTCTTGCAGAATATTCTGCAATACTCAACCCTGTATTGGTTGCAGCAACAATAGCTGCACCTCTGGCCTGACCAAGTTTTAACGCGCCTCCAGGGTTAACCCCCATAAACACTTGCTCGATAGCAAACATATCAGGCTGAAATTGCAAAATAAGCTCACTAACACCGGCAAAAATAGTTTGTAACCTAGGCGCTAATTCATTGCCTGCTGCTATCGCTTTAATACAACCGCTACCAAGATAAATAAAATTTCGACCGCTTTTTTTAATAACACCGTAACCCGTTAATCGTGATCCCGGATCTATTCCTAAAATAATGCTCACTGATAAGCGCCCTAATAGTCAGCCAAATAGCTTTACTATGATCATGCTAGTGAAAAAAAACGCACTAATAAAGCAAAATAGCTTAAGTTAGTGCGTTTTAATAACAAAATAGCAAGTATTAATGCTATTTAAAGAAACTATGCTGCTGGTGTGTCAGCATCAGTTTCTTGTTCAAGTTCTTTTTCTAAACGAGCAATACCTAGCTCAGCTAACTGTGCAGGGTTTGCATGACCTGGCGCATTCGTTAATGGACATGCTGCGGTAGTCGTTTTCGGGAATGCCATCACATCACGAATCGAGCTAGCCCCAGTCATTAGCATCACTAAGCGGTCTAAACCAAACGCTAAACCGGCATGTGGTGGCGCACCATACTGTAACGCTTCGAGTAAGAAGCCAAATTTTTCTTGCGCTTCTTCATCACTAATACCTAGAATTCTAAAAACTGCAGCTTGCATATCTTGGTTATGAATACGTACAGAGCCGCCACCTAATTCACAGCCATTTAATACCATATCATAAGCATCAGATAATGCGCCAACAGGGTTAGCTTCGAGCTCTTCTGCTGTTAAGTTAGTTGGTGCAGTAAACGGGTGATGAATAGCATGCATACCGCCATCCACTTCTTCAAACATTGGGAAGTCTACTACCCAAAGTGGTTTCCACTCACCTTGCAATAGTTCAAGATCTTCACCAATTTTAAGTCGTAAAGCGCCTAGTGCTTCAGTCACAATATTGTAGCTATCTGAACCAAAGAAAATAATATCGCCAGTTTTTGCGTTAGTGCGCTCTAATAGTGCATTAACCGATTCTTCAGTTAAAAACTTAAGTATAGGTGATTGTAATCCTTCGAGGCCGGCATCAAGGTCATTCACTTTTAGCCACGGCATACCTTTAGCGCCATAAATACCAACAAATTTGGTTAGTTCATCTATACCTTTACGAGAAAACTTAGCGGCACCTTGTGGTACACAAATAACGGCTACGCGACCTTTTTCATCGTTAGCTGGGCCTGAGAATACTTTAAATTCAACATCTTTTAAAATATCAGCAACATCAACGATTTCCAACGGGTTACGTAAATCTGGTTTATCAGAGCCAAAGCGCGTCATAGCTTCAGAATAAGGCATGCGAGGAAACTCGCCTAAATCTACATTCAATAGCTTTTGAAATAATTCACGGATCATTGTTTCAGTAACTTGCATTACTTGATCTGAACTCATGAATGAAGTTTCAATATCGATTTGAGTAAACTCGGGTTGACGATCTGCACGTAAATCTTCATCGCGAAAACATTTAACGATTTGATAATAGCGCTCCATACCTGACATCATCAATAATTGTTTAAACAATTGTGGTGATTGTGGCAAAGCAAAAAACTGCCCTTTATGGGTACGGCTTGGTACTAAATAATCACGAGCCCCCTCAGGTGTAGCAGCTGTTAATATCGGGGTTTCAATATCTAAAAAGCCTTGTGTTTCAAGCGACTCTCTCACAGCAGAAGTTACTTTCGCACGAAAACGCATACGCTCTGTCATTTCAGGACGACGTAAATCAAGGTAGCGGTATTTTAAGCGTTGCTCTTCTGAGTTTTTCTGATTCGGGTCTAAAGGTAATGGGGCTGATTTATTTAAAATCGTTAGCTCTAAGCCAAGTACCTCAATACCACCTGTTGCCATATCTTTATTAACTTGGCCTTCAGGGCGGGCTCTTACTTTACCTTTGATTTGAACACAAAACTCATTACGTAGCGTATTAGCTTTTTTCAACACTTCTTGTAAATCAGGATCGTAAACAACTTGCACAATACCTTCACGATCGCGTAAATCTAAAAAGATAACCGCGCCTAAGTCACGACGTTTGTTAACCCAACCACATAAAGTTACTTCTTGGCCAATGTGAGATTCATTAACCTCACCACAATAAAGACTACGCATGTATATACCTTGAAAATTCGAATAAGCTATTAATAAGTTACAGACATGCACCATTACAGGCGACTTAATTCTATAACTTGTTACGATAAAATTTTGCCGACATTATAAAGCAATATAAAGCAAAGTCACCCGACATTGCCTTATATTACAACTAAGAGGAATAATTATACCACTCCATCTAGGGAAGTGACGATTTAGCGCTAAAAGAGCAATTGCTAGCGAGATGAAATTTAACTTACCTGATGGCACCGTTTTTACGATTAAACATATAGTGATTTTTACCTGCGGCTTTGACCTCATACATTAATGAGTCAGCCACTTTTAATAAATCATTATCTGATTCGCCATCCTCTGGATACATGGCGATACCAATACTACAACCGATATTGGCGGTAACATCTGAGGATAAGTGAATCGGCTGCTGGATAAGTTTTAACACTTTATCTGCGACATATGCTGCTTCATTTTGACTATGTAACCCCGTTAACAGCAGTACAAATTCATCGCCACCAAAACGTACTACCGTATCAGACTCACGAACACAGCCTTTTAAACGAGAGGCGACTTCAATTAATAATTCATCGCCAACATCATGGCCATAGTTATCATTAATATTTTTAAAGCCATCAAGATCGATAAAAAGTACAGAGATAAGTAATTTTTGTCGGCGATGAAAAGTGATCGCCGTATTAAGCCGGTCTTTTAATAAAACACGATTAGCAAGCCCCGTTAGGTCATCATGTGTTGCCATATATTTCATTTGTTTTTCTAGTTTTCTACGGCTTTTAATTTCAAGGTATAACCGACGATTCCAGACCATAATGATAATAATAATAATGACAATGAGTACACCTACTTGAGCAGCAACTCGTAATACTACATTTTTATCTAAGCCAGTCTCAATGCTGATATCAAACCACTTTTCATATATCCGCTGGCTTTCAACATCAGAGATAGTTACTACCGATTTATTGAGTATGGTCGCTAAAACTGGCAGCGATTGATTAATCGCTAGGTGGTTGCCACTTCGATCGACTTCATCAAGCACTGACATACCTAAACTGACTAAACTTTCTTTTTTAAGTAATTCAGTACCAGATGATAAGCTATCAATGAAACCGTCGACCATGCCCTTTTGAACAGCTAGTAAGCCTTCTTCACTGTTATCAACTAACCGTAAAGTGATTGATGGAAACTTCTTTCTAATCACTGAAACTAAATAATAACCTTTGGTTATCGCTAAGGCTTCGCCCTGAAAATTTTCTAATTTTAGTTGTTTGCCTAGCTCCCTCGGATGTACAATTACCCATGGCATACTCCAATACGATTCCGTAAAGAGAACTTCTTTTTTACGCTCTTCTGTTGCCATGACACTGCCAATTACGTCAATCTCACCGTCTAGCAATGCTTGATATAATTCTTCAAACTTATCATAAACAACATAATCAATTTTGAGGTTCAAACGTTGAGTAATTAACTGGAAAAGATCGGGGTTCGTCCCCTTAAACTCACCATATTTATCTACAAACTCTATCGGAGCCCAGTTTTTCGTAATACCAAATTTCACTCTAGGATGATCTTTAACCCACGAAAACTCTTGTTCAGTTAATTCCAGCATAGATAACTGGCGCTTAAAAAAGCCCGAAGAATTATCTAAATTCCATTTTTTTTCAAGCGCAATTAAATCTGCTAGTGGTATCTCCTTAAAGCCATCGGATATCAACTGCTTTAATTCAACATTAGCGTTATTTAATACCGCATGAACATCGTGTTTGAACTGATACCCTGGAAAGTGAATATAAGACGACTGCAATTGGTTTTGCAGTAAGTGGTGCTCAATAACATCACTTTCACCAGCAATAATATCAAGCTCGCCAAGTGCTACCGCCGCAAATAATGATTTATAGTCATCAAAATAAATAATATTGGCATTATCAACATGTTTGTTAATATCTTTAACAAGCTCTGGTGATGATACTAGGCCAATATTTTTATCCTTAATTTCAGAAATATGGGATATTTTATCCATATCGTTTGCCATAAATAAGCTGTTATTAATGCTATAAATAATCGGCCCTAGGCTAGCATGGTCTTTATGACTTAAACTGGCGATGTGAATATCAACAGTATTTTGGTTTACTTGCTGCAACTGATGAGAGTCCGCAACAATAAACTCGACTTCTAACCCACTATATTTAGCCCACATTTGCCATAGTTCGATAAAGAAACCTTGCGCATTTCCTGCAGCTGAGGTATCTGAAAAAGGCATCTGATTATTAGCATATGACAAAACAATAACGTTATCTGACTTATCTACTCCTAGCCATTTTATTTCTAATGCCGACTTTTCCTCTACTGATATTTTATCCAAACCTTGCTGAATAAAGCTCAATAATTTCGTGCTGCCTTTTGTGACCGCCGTACCATAATCATCAGTGTGATAAGAAATTCTTGCAAATGCAGGATATTTTTTATTAAGCAAATCATGAGCAGAGAAGTTTTTTGATAGTTTTTCTACCCCTGCAAAAATTAATACTTCATTATTGATTGCGGCATTATATAAAGCATGACGATCAGAGAACTTTCTTAGCGTTAAGCGAGGGTATTTCTTTTTTAATGATTCTTCATGACTCGATCCAGCAACCACACCTACAGTGTATGGCGCTAGCTGTGCGATATCTCTAATATGAGCAATTGAGCGATGCAAAAAAAGATGTCTACTTTGACGAAAAAAGGCTGAACTAAAATCGAACATTTCAGCTCTATAGGTATTTTGCGATAAACCAGCATGAATATCGACCCGACCATCTTGCACTTGCTCAAGGGTTTCTTGCCAGTTCAGTGCTACAAATTCAACCTTAGCGCCTTGCTTTTCTGCCCATAATTGCCAAAGTTCCACCATCATGCCATCTGGTTTATTGTCTTTGTTAATAAAATGATAAGGGTAAGACGTTTTATTAATAGCAACACGATAAGTTTTGGTTATATCCTGTGCAGAAACTGGCATAGCCAACAACATGTATATCAGGACTAGGCTTGTTATTAATTGCTTGAAAGATCTTAAAACCAAGTTAAATTCTCATTATTTTTTATTTTGCCAATAAAGCGCTGAAGTAAAATAGTAAAGACAGACAACGAAAAGCATAAAAATACATTATCTACGCGTTGTAATGTTTATCGTTGAAAATTTCAGGTAAAATACCCTTTTATATAACCTAAACGTTAGTATAGTTTCGACATCATGCAAGAATCAGACACCGATTTAATTTTTTCTAATAAACAAAGTAAAATCAAAGACTTTGCATTTGATGCTCAAGTCGTTGAAGTATTTCCCGATATGATCAGCCGCTCAGTGCCTGGTTATAATACTATTATCGATACCATAGGTCGACTAAGTCAACGCTATGTCACCGATAATAGCCAAGTTTATGATCTGGGTTGTTCTCTAGGCGCTGCAACACTGGCCATGCGCAAAGCTATTACAGCAAAAAATTGTAAGATCATCGGCATTGACAGCTCTCATGCTATGGTGGAACGCTGTAAAATGCACGTCAGTGCTTTTAAAGGTGATACGCCAGTAGAGATAATAGAGGATAATATTCTCAATATTGAAATTGAAAATGCCTCTATGGTAGTGCTCAATTTCACTTTACAGTTCATTGCACCAGAGCAACGTCAGCAACTATTAACTAAGATAGCTAAAGGCCTTAAACCTGGAGGCTTATTACTATTATCAGAAAAAATTGCTCACCCAGATACTATATGTAATGAACTTCTTGTTGATTTACACCATGACTTTAAGCGAGCAAACGGTTATAGCGAACTAGAAATAGCTCAAAAACGTACAGCACTTGAAAATGTTATGCGTACCGACAATTTAGATACCCACTTAAACCGTTTAAAGCTTGCTGGCTTTAAACATAATGCACCATGGTTTCAGTGTTTTAACTTCTTTTCTCTTATTGCCATTAAATAAATAGACTTTATATCCTTATGATTTCATTTAATAAGTTTTACCAAAAAATAGCGGGCAATCGTTTAAGTCACTGGCTTGATAGCTTGCCTGCACAACTCAGTCAATGGCAAGAACATCATTTACATGGCGAATTTGCGCAATGGCAAAAAACTATTGCGGCATTACCTAAAACATCACCTTCAAGTGTTGATATTAGTACTACCGTTCGTGCCGGTGAACGCGATGACATCAACGATGGAGAATATAAACGCATAGAAAATTTGCTAAAAAAGTTTAAGCCTTGGCGTAAGGGTCCATACCATATACACGGTCTACACATTGATACTGAATGGCGCTCAGACTTTAAATGGGATCGCCTAGCACCGCATATTAGTGATTTATCAAATCGTTATGTACTCGATATCGGCTGTGGTAGTGGATACCATTTATGGCGTATGCGCGGTGCTGGAGCAAAATTTGTTGTTGGTATTGACCCCACTCAATTGTTCTTAACACAATTTCAAGCTGTGCAACACTTTGTACAAGACGACAACGTTAATTTACTGCCCTTGGGTGTTGAGCAACTTCCTGAGTTAAATGCCTTTGATACTGTGTTTGCAATGGGGGTTTTATATCATCGTCGCTCACCTATCGACTTTATTTATCAGTTAAAATCGCAGTTAGCTGTTGGTGGTGAATTAGTCCTTGAAACCTTAGTGGTTGATGGCGATGAAAACACCGTACTTGTGCCTGGTGAACGCTACGCTAAAATGCGTAATGTTTGGTTCCTACCGAGCTGCGATGCTATGTGTGCTTGGCTTGAACGTTGTGGTTTTAAAAATATTCGCGTGGTTAATACTGACATCACAGCTTTGGATGAACAACGAAAAACGGATTGGATAGATACAGAATCATTACAAGACTTTCTTGACCCAGAGGATAACAGCAAAACAATTGAGGGTTACCCTGCCCCCAAACGCGCAATATTTATTGCCAATAAATAAAAATCACCGCGGATAAAAATACTAGCCGCTATTGATAATCAATAGCGGTTCAGCACAGCATCACTTCCCCAAGCTTTCTACCTAAATAAATCAATAACACGGATAAAAAACAACGGAAAAATCGTTTTCAGAGAATTAACATAATATATTTACATAACGCCCCTAATACCGTTATCTTTATCTATGTGTTTATTATGTTTCAATAATTACGCAATTCTAGTGATGTATTATGATCAGTTCACAATGAAAGTAGGGGTAATATGGATAATCAATGGCTAGCAAGACGATTAGAGCGAGTAGCACAACGACATCAAGATCATCGCAGCCCATTTCAGCGGGATAGAGCTAGAATATTACACTCGGCAGCATTTCGACGTTTACAATCAAAAACCCAGGTAATGGGCAGCGGCCAAAGTGACTTTCATCGCACTCGCTTAACCCATTCTCTAGAAGCATCGCAAATCGGCAGTGGTATTATTGCGCAAATTCGTAGCAAATATCCCAAGCAAAGTGCCCTTCTACTGCCTAATGACGATAGTTTGATTGAGTCATTATGCCTAGCACATGATATTGGTCATCCGCCCTTCGGACACGGTGGAGAAGTTGCTCTGCACTATATGATGCGAAATCACGGTGGCTTTGAAGGAAATGGTCAAACATTTCGTATTGTGTCGCATTTAGAGCCTTTTAGTGAGCACTTTGGTATGAATCTCACACGTAGAACCTTGCTCGGTCTTATAAAATACCCACAAACCTTAGATAATCTACAACATAATGATGCGCAAACACTACCCGCATCTTTTCGCCAACTAGAAGCTAATAAATGGCATCCGCCAAAAGGTTTATACCTAGATGATATAGAAATGATTAATTGGGTACTAGCTCCCTTAAGCCAAGAAGATAGGACCAAGTTTCAACAGATTACAGTTAACAATAAGAAGCACAGCAAAACACAATTTAAATCTTTAGATTGCTCAATGATGGAGCTAGCAGATGATATTGCCTACGGCATTCATGACTTAGAAGACGCTATTGTTACTGGCGTGGTTAATCAGCAAGACTTTCATGAACATGTGATTAAAAAGCTCTTAACGATTGATGATGAATGGTTGCATCATTATAGCCAAAGCTTAGCTGAAAAATTGTTTAGCTCGCAACGATATCAACAGAAAGAGGCTATTGGTGGTTTAGTAAACTACTTGATAACAGCAGTCGAATTAATTGATCTTAATGAAAGCAAAGCCTGTGCCTTTCAAGCGCCATTATTACGATTCAATGCTGTACATCCAACCGTTGCAGCACAAGTATTACAAATATTTAAAGATTTTGTTTATCAATATGTTATTAAGCAAACATCTATTCAGCAATTGGAATATCGTGGTCAACAAATAGTCATGGAATTATTTGAGGCTTTGTCGTCAGATCCCGAGCGTTTATTACCTAAAACAACAGTAGCTCGTTGGCAACATGCTAAAAACAATAATGTAAATCAACATCGTGTTATTGCCGATTATGTCGCAGGCATGACTGATGAATATGCAACTAGGCTTTATCAAACCCTATTCTTACCTATTGGGCAAACAGGGTTTGGTAAACATGATTACTAAGCTAGCAAGGTTATTTTCATCATTTTTGTAGCTTAATTAATATCGGGCTATTAACGCTGTTGATTTTTATGCTCTTTCACGATGTTGCTTGCATTCAAAGCGGATAAAGCCTCAAGGATTAACATTAAGCGCTGAGCAAGCTATTTTTTACAAATCAATAATGAGCGATTAACTACACCAATAAGCCTTAGTCAGGCAAAACTGAGCATATTGATAATAAACTGTGCGGCAAATTTTATAAAAATTGACTAAAGTGATTATAAACATTGCATTATATTAGCTTCTTCGTATATCCGAAATTCAGGTTAAGTAGCATTGCTGGCTAAAGTAACTTAATCTGATCAGAAGGGATTATATATTCGATTAAAATAATCGCTACCGGCCTTGCTAGCACCAAACTCTGTACCTATAGTGAAGACAGTAATTAAAGACCTCAAGGTGCTATGCAAAAAATATTCTGCAAAATAATGAAGTTGTTGCTACATTTTTAAAGATCACTTTAGCATTTCAACAGATGACTGATAAGTTCACCGCAATATAGACGGATAAACAACAATTAGTTACCGTCACTTATCAATACTATAATACAACTCATGGCTTGATAACTTATGACAAAAGAGCATTTAATCACTTGGGATACTGCGTTTGAAGTGGGTATAGCTAGTATTGATGATCAACATAGAGTATTAGTCGATTATATTAATGATATAGCTTATGCCATAGAGTGTGAGCCCATAAAAACAGAGATATCCGAGTTATTTACTAAGTTCTACGATTACACTAAATTTCATTTCAAAACAGAAGAAGCCTACTTTTTTACATTGAACGAGAACGACTGTTTATTACATCAGCTCCAGCATAAGCACTTTATTGAAGAACTCGATAGCATCATAGCTTTAAATGAAACCCAAACCTGCTCGCAAGAGTCCCTTTACTTATTAGCTGACTGGCTGCTTAGCCATATTCAAGAAGAGGATCTAAAGTTTTTACAGCAACATAAGTCTTAGGTCCCTAAAAAATCTAGTCTGCAGTTATAAGGCTAGAACAATTAACTACCTTTAGAACTAAATATTCTCGTTGGCAATTTTTTGATAAATAGCACAAACAGCTCCCGCTGGGTCTTTAATTAAGGCATATTTATCATTGCCCATGGTTTTAAGTGCCGATACTAAACTGCCACCGCTCTTCTCTACAGCCTTAATTGACACCGTAATGTCATCAACTAAAAAGTAAGGTAACCAAGCGGGCGGAAGGTCTTTATTTACACCTTTAGCATGGCAAACACCTGCAACAGCTTCATTACCACTCGGCTCAAGCATGGCATAATCATCATAATCGCCCATAGAAATATTATCAGCTTTCCAACCTATCACCTGCTGATAAAATGACTTTACTGTTTCAGCATTCTCAACAGATAAATCAAGCCATGCCATCGTACCAATTTTATTATCATGCATTTTTAGCTCTCCATTTTTTGCTTCGGATTTCTTGGATAAAACTTATCCGGCAAGCTGCTTATATGTTCAAAAAAACGTGTATCTTTATAGGGTAGTTTCATAAAGCCAGAAATACCAAAGCCGCTTATGGTAGGCAGTAACGCTAGTATTTCAGTTAAACACTGTTTAAATTCTGCTTCTTTGTCATGGTTTAACAGCATTAAATAACTATGAATTTTCAAATGTTGTGGTAATACTTCAAAAATAATACACCCCGTATGATGAATTTGGTTTAAACGTGCTAACACCGCCATAATTTCATCTGGTAAATATAAATACTCATCGGGATCTTTACCATCCTCAAAATATGAATGCAGCCGAGTAATATCATCAATAACAGCAACATCACTGACATCATAATGTATGACTTGACTGGGTAAAGCTCGAAACGGCTCATCTTCATTATCACGCTCAACATGCAAAGTATTGCGGGCATTAAACAAGCAACTTTTAAAAACCCCGACTCTAAATATGCCTTGAGCCAGCCTTACCATATTATTTACCGCACTTTGAAATGACGTTTTTAACTCAGGATCAAAAAGTGACAAGTTTGAATCAATATAAACACCATCTTTTTCCCAACGCACGGCTAAACCACCAACAACAGGAAAGTTAGCTAAACGACCAACGGCCGCAATGAAAGCTTTTTCCGTATCGCCCATGCCCATTAAAAAATTTTTAAAGTACTTCTCAAGTTGCATGTCATCAATATCACTTAACTGGTCTTTATCAGATGACTCACGCAAAAAGGACTTTCGTGAACCGTAAACCACGGTATCCATATCTTTTTGATAGTTTTTACACCAAATAGGTACTAAAGGCTTAATATCAACCGGCAGTGGCGGATCAGCCATAACGGTATTTTTTAGCAGCGCTAAATGCTTAAAAAAATAATCTCCCGCCTTATTACGCGTCTGCCGGTCTTTACTGAGCATACCAGATAATATTTGAGCAAGTAATTTAGGTAACCCCAAAGAGGAAGGTGTGATGACTGCACTACCATAACGACACGACTGACCTGAAGCTAACGCATATAATGTGGCAGCCAGTCCTTGTTCATCAAAACGTGGAGATGACATTTCACCACTAATTTGTTCATGGCCAATAAAGTACACATCGCCCAATCGAGCATTACTGTTTTGTAAATCGCTGCTCATCAGGTCCATAATATTATTCGCGGTCGTTTGCCCACGAACATCAAGTTGTGCAGGAACTGCAGAGCCCCAATCAACAAGGTAAACTTTCTCTGTTTCACTATCAAAAACCACGTTGGATGGTTTTATATCACCATGCACATAAGGCTTGCCCTTATAATGTTGTTTACTGTCTCGTAAATAAAGCAAGATTTCAGCTAACTGAATGGCTATTTTTACCACTAACTCACTGGGCAACGGGCCGCGCTGAAAAGACAGTTTTTCAAGATCTATGCCCGGAGCACGCTGCATGTGAACAATGGATTGACGCTTAACTTTATAGTATTCAAAAACCTTAGGAATACGACTATGCGTTAATTTTTTTTGTAAATCAGCTTCTTCAGCAAGACGGTCTTGTACATGTAAAGGTAAGTTAATACGTGAAAATTTAAAAACATGAGACTGTCCTTGCTCGTCTTCACCACCAAATACAAAGCCATAAGCCCCTTTACCTATCAAAGCAATATTTTGAAAGCCCAATAACAACAATTGCTGCTGACAAAGTTCAACCCATTGCTTTAATTTGGTCGCATCTTTACTGTTTAACAAGTAAATCGACTGCTCTTCAGCGATATAAAAATGTTGAAGTTTATTTTCTGCCACTCACGTCCCTTAACTACAATCTACAAAACTCAACTAAATTATCATTGATCTTTGCTTTAAATGATATGACTTATTGGCGTAGAACTTTAACAGCCAAAAGAAATATCTTAATACGAGTCGACAGCAGAATCATGCAATTACCTTGTCATATTTCCCTCATAATTCAGTAACAGCTTCGTCATAAAGATGCCGTATGCTAATTAACGTTAACAAATACCTCCCCAAGTGTCTTTGTTGAGTCTCTCTACTATATTCGTTATGCGAGTATATTTACTTTAGCGAATTGCTGATGCCCCTTATCATTTATTGTTAATTGATAAGGGGCTTTTTTAACGCTAGCGCCTTTCTCACTACCACTGACTCTCAAATCGATATTTTGACTTACATGTGCTTACTCTGCTTGCCTCTAAACCTAGGTTTTCACTCAGTAAGGCTATCTCTGGAGCTAATAACTTGATCGTTTGAACATAAAAAAGCCTGCATGATGCAGGCTTTAAAATGGTAATAATATTGCTCAATACTCAAGATTAAAACATAAAGTTTACGCCATATGCACTAGCATATTACTTGGCTCTTCAAGGAATGATTTCCATAAATTACAAAAACGAGCAATAGTGCCACCGTCAATCGTACGATGGTCGCCAGACCAACTAACCTGCATAATTGAACGCGCTTCAACTTCGCCTTTGTCGTTAAAACGAGGCAGTTTTTGGAGCTTACCTAACGCAACAATAGCAGACTCTGGCTTGTTGATAATAGGTGTTGCCACCGTACCGCCAATGGCACCTATATTTGAGATGGTAATCGTACCACCTTTTAAATCTGCAGCTGGTACACGACCTGAGCGTGCATCATTGGTTAAACGTGTAATATCAGCCGCTAAGTCTAAAATAGATTTAGTTTGTACTTGCTTAACATTTGGTACTAACAAGCCCACTTTTGAATCAACAGCCATGCCAATGTTATGGTCGTCAAAGTAGGTCAACTCGGTACAGTCTTCATTGACTTGCGTATTAACTAATGGGAATTGCTTTAACGCTAAAGACATCGCTTTCATAAAGAACGGCATCATGGTTAATTTAATATCTTGCTTAGCGTAAACTTCTTTAAGCTCGCCACGCAATTTAATTAAATTAGTCATATCGATTTCTTCACAATAGGTAAAATGTGGAATAGTCGATACAGAATTAACCATAGCTTTTGCCATTACCGCTTTAATACCGCGAATTGGCTCAACACGTGTATTACCAGTAACTGTTTCCGTAGCAACCGCAACGGCTGTAGAAACAGCAGGTGCTTCATTAAAAGCAACCACGTCTTCTTTATAAACACGGCCTTTTTTCCCGCTACCGGGCACCTGGTGAATATTCACATTCAGTTCACGAGCAACACGGCGTACCGCAGGGCTTGCTATGGCTTTCTCATTAACAACCTTAGCTACTGCCGTGTTAGTTGGAGCT
Source organism: Cognaticolwellia aestuarii (assembly GCF_002000025.1). Classification (GTDB taxonomy): domain Bacteria; phylum Pseudomonadota; class Gammaproteobacteria; order Enterobacterales; family Alteromonadaceae; genus Cognaticolwellia; species Cognaticolwellia aestuarii. The sequence goes on along the minus strand of NZ_MUZV01000015.1, from coordinate 47,956 downwards.
ACGGGCGCTTTAGTGGCAGCAGGTTTAGCCGTAGCTGCTTGAGCTACAGGTACTTTAGGGGCTTCAGCAACAGCAGTCGCAACCGCTTGTCCCGTTGCCGCAATTTCCACGGCAAATAAAGGCGAATGTACCTTGGCAATTTCACCTTTGGCATAATAAAGCTTCACAACCTTACCTTTATGCATGGCTGGAATTTGTACTAAGGCTTTATCCGTCATGACATCAGCAATAGGTTGATCTTCTTCAATCACATCGCCTTCTGCTACTAGCCATTCAACTAACTCACACTCAACAATACCTTCGCCAATATCAGGTAAAATAAAATCTTCTATTTGTGTTGTTGAAGCCGTTACAGTACTTTCTACCGCAGGCTCTGCAACTGGTGCTTGTACAACGTTTTCTGCTGCATCTGGTACACTTTCGCCGGCAGGTGTCATGGCAAATAAAGGCTGATGAACTTTAGCAATTTCACCTTTGGCATAATAAAGCTTATCTACAACACCTGAATGCATTGCTGGAATTTGTACTAAAGCTTTATCTGTCATCACATCAGCAACAGGCTGATCTTCTGCAATCACATCGCCTTCTGCTACTAGCCATTCAACCAGTTCACATTCAACGATACCTTCACCAATATCTGGTAATATAAAATCAATGCTCATGCTCTAAAATCCTAGTAAGTCATACTGTTTTTAATTGCTTCATAGATCTTCAAGTGATCCGCAACATATTCTTTTTCAAGTGCTAATGGGTATGGTGTATCCATGCCACATACACGAGCAATTGGCGCTTCTAAGTGCAAGAAACATTCTTGTTGAATAGTTGCTGCAATTTCACTAGCAAAACCCGCGGTCAAAGGTGCTTCTTGACTCACCACAAAGCGGCCTGTTTTCATCACAGAGTTTGCTACCGTTTCAATATCCCAAGGCAAAATAGTACGTAAATCGATAATTTCACATGAAATACCATCGGCAGAGGCTAGCTCAGCGGCTTTCTCAACGATTTCCATTTGTGCGCCCCAAGCTAATAACGTGATATCGCTACCTTGTTGCACAACTTCAGCTTTACCTAACGGTAATTGATAATCTTCTTCAGGAACTTCGCCCACTGATGCACGATACAAACGTTTTGGCTCGAAAAAAATCACTGGGTTATCATCACGAATTGACGCCAATAACAAGCCTTTCGCTTGATAAGGGTTACGTGGCACAACTAACTTTAAACCTGGGGTATGCGCAAAGTAAGCTTCTGGTGATTGGCTATGATATAAACCACCAGCAATACCGCCGCCGTATGGCGTACGAATCGTTAATTTACCAACATCAAATTCATTGCCGCTACGGTAACGGAATTTAGCTGACTCATTTACAATTTGGTCAAAGGCAGGAAAAATATAATCGGCAAATTGGATTTCAGCAATCGGTGTACTGCCTTGAGCAGCCAAGCCATTGGCAAAACCAATAACTCCTTGTTCAACTAAAGGTGTATTAAAACAACGGTTTTTACCGTACTTCTCTTGTAAACCACTAGTCGCGCGGAATACGCCACCAAAGTGGCCGACATCTTCACCAAAACAAACTGCACGATCATTCTCGGCCATTACCGTATCAAGCGCATTATTGATCGCTTGTAATAAGTTCATTTGTGCCATTACTTAATTCTCCCAGCAGTAAATGGATAAGCATCGGGATATTTCTTAATATGTTCTTTTAATTGTTCAAATTGACTTTGCAACAACGGTGGTGCTTGGTCATAAACATCGGTTATTAAGTCTTCAACCGGTGGTTTATCAATTTTTTCTGAAACTTTAACCGCCGCTAAAACATCATCACGTAGTTTTTCAAACAATGCTGTTTCTTGAGCTTCGTCCCACCAACCTTGTGCTAACATCCAGTTTTTCATACGAAGAATAGGGTCATGTTCTTGCCATTTCGCTTCTTCTTCACGCGTACGGTAGCCTGAAGGATCATCAGACGTTGAGTGAGCACCTAAGCGATAAGACATTGCTTCAATCAGCACCGGCTTACCTTCTTTAACTGCATATTCACGGGCTAATTGCACAGCAGCAATAACCGCTAAAATATCGTTACCGTCAATACGTAGCGTTTTCATGCCGTAACCAACACCACGAGAGGCAATTCCGTTACCAACATACTGTTCATCTGATGGTGTAGAAATAGCGTAGCCATTATTACGACAGAAGAAAATAACCGGTGATTGATGAACTGCAGCCATATTTAAACCGGCATGAAAATCACCTTCAGACGCAGCACCTTCACCAAAATAACAAATAGTTACGGCGTCTAACCCTTGCATTTTTTGCCCGTAAGCATAACCTGCAGCTTGCGGAATTTGTGTACCTAACGGCGATGAGATCGTCATATAATTTAATTCGTTACTACCGTAATGAATTGGCATTTGACGACCTTTACCTAAATCTTTTTCATTACTGAACATTTGGTTCATAAAGTTTTCAAGGCTAAAGCCACGAAACATTAATGCGCCCTGTTCACGGTACTGTGCCATGATCATATCTTGATCTTTTAGACCCGCAGCACCACCAACGCTAGCGGCCTCTTCACCGAGTGCTGCCATATAGAAACTGATACGACCTTGGCGTTGTGCCGCCACCATACGCTCATCTAAAACACGATGAAATGCGAGAGTTTTATAGGTTTTGGTGGCAAGTGCTTGATCAATTTCCGGCATGGTAGCATTTTCATAAATGCTACCATCTTGTTTCAATATTTTAAGGATTGGAATTTCAACTGAATGACCATCAATAAAAGCTGGTTGATGTACTACCGGGCTTTCGCTATATATGTCAGTGTTCATAGCCTTCTCTTTTTTATTAACCTTGAATGACAAGGTGACATTAATATTCACTCACTATTAACCATTGAAAGTATAGAAGCTTTCGAGGCAAGTTGAATATTTATGTCGTTGTTATGAATTGTTGGTTGTAATAATCGCAAGCACTTTACCTTTACGTAAACTGAAAAACAAGTTTAGTGAGAAAAGTTAACGCTTTTATTTGGCTAAACGCGAGCATAATTCTTTACAGTAATATCAGTAATCAAAGCCCGGAGCCACTGCTTAATTATGCACTGTGCCTACCGCTGTAAATAATAACTAAGTATCTAAGTCACTTATACTTGCCTGATAGAAAACTGTATTCACATAAACTAAACACCTTATTACCTGAGGTTTAAGTCCATTTAAGCTCATGTGAGTGCTTCCAGATACAACACCAGTCGATTTTTGCCTAACATGCCAGCCTTTAAGCAAGTGTTGTTGGTGTTACGGTTAACATTGCACGTTGTCCAATGGCAACATTGGCATTAGGAAAAATAATAGCCTCACCATCTTGCTGAGTTTTTATTTCATTATCACCATCTATCGCTAGCACATGATCTTTTGGAAAATCAGTGAAGTTTTCAACATCATCTGCAAAGGTTAACGCAAAGTTTTCATGGTGGCGATCAATCACCTGCGAAATTTCATACAGGTTAAAATCTTCAGCTTGGTATGGTGCTAACGGTAAGTCTTGACCTGAAACAAACTTGATTAATGTTTCGCGAACCTGAGTAAATTGACTCATGTCATTCTCACCAAATGGTCGCACTTTGCCTAATTCGACAGTAAATGCATCCGCGCCAAATTCATTTGATGAAAAATAGCTAAAGGTTGTAGTGGGTGAATGCGACAACAAAATAGTACTCACACCACAGGCATTTAGAAATTGCAGTTGGCTCTTCTTGCGTGGTGCACCGTGTAGAAAAGGATAAACAGCAAATTTATCGCATTTAGAACCGCGAATTGCGGTATGTAAATCATAATGACTACGCTGACGTTGGCCACCATTTGCGCTAGGTAATTTACTACCCGCGTCAAAGAAAGCTCTAACCGTATTTTCCAATAACAGAGCACGATGACGCTCTTTATTAATTAAGCCAGGTCCTTGCCCTTGATCTTGTGAATGTCCGCCAGAAAACAAGCGGTTCATATTTTCCTCAACAAAACGCTGTGCAATATTCATTGATGCCGGATTACCGAAAATAAATAACACTCGCTCAGCCAGTGGCAATTCACCACGAATTAGCTGCCCAATAATATCATTACAAATTTCAATCGGTGCTGTTTCATTACCATGGACAGCACTCGATAACACGATATCATGATTACTTGCACGATTTAGCGGTTCAAAAGTAATTAATCCAGTTTCTAATACCGATACTTTGCTTTTGGTTCCAGAGGCTTGATGACTAACATCGAAACTAAAAGCACCGCCAGGCAATGACCATTCATTAGCTCGCGTAATTGATAGGAAGTCACCACTTTGTTGTAAAGTAGATGCGAAGGCACTTGCTGAATGGGCCGGGTTTATTACATTGGATAAGTCACTCACGCGGGTTTCACCTGTTATATTGTCGAACATAAAGTCTAATTTACTATGAGGCCGAACATCAAACTGACACAGCACTCATTAATGATTGCGCGCTATTATACAAGATTTACTTGTTAAGGTCTTTGCGATAGCAAGTTTGCTAGAGAATCGAGAAAAACAATGTGCTCAAACACTACTCTCCCAGTCGTATCATTGTTAATAAAAGCGACGCTTTGAAAGTTACACATAATAAAATAATGAGCAACTCCTCACTAACTATACTCAAGCCTTGTTATGTTCTTCGTTATGCTCTTTGATAAGTACTCTACAAAATTAGCTTAAATAACGAGAAGCGTTTAGTCCATCAACATTAATATCGGGTTGATTATCAGAAACGATATCAGCGAGCAACTTTCCTGAGCCACAAGCCATAGTCCAGCCTAATGTGCCGTGGCCGGTATTGGTGTATAAATTGCTAATGTTTGTTTTGCCAATAATCGGTGTGCCATCGGGAGTCATTGGCCTAAGGCCAGTCCAAAATTCCGCTTTTTTTATATCACCAGCTTGCGGAAATAAGTCCTGCGCGACCATGGCAATTGTTGCTTGCCTTCTTGATGGCAGGGCTAAATTAAATCCTGACAACTCAGCTGTACCAGCGACTCGGATGCGATCATCAAAACGGGTAAGTGCCACCTTATAGCTCTCATCCATTACTGTTGAAACGGGTGAACACTCGGCATTTGTCATTGGAATAGTCAGCGAATAGCCTTTCACGGGATATACCGGTAAGCGAATTCCAAACGGCTTTAATAGCGCAGCTGAATAGCAACCTAATGCTACTACATAGGCATCGGCGCTGAATGTACCTATAGAGGTGTCAACAGCCGTTATTTTTTCATTATCAGTAAGCAAGCGATTTATCTGCACATTAAAGTTAAATTCGACACCAGCTGCTTTGGCCATTTCAGTCAGTTGCTGACAAAACTGATAGCAATCTCCTGTTTCATCATCGGGTAAGTGTAAGCCCGCAACGATTTTATTTTTCACTATCGCTAAACCAGGCTCTTTTTCAATACATTCTTCAACATTTAATAATTTAAAGCGTGTTTTGCTAGCAGATAGCACTCGCAGGTCTTTTTCAATACTGTCAACTTGCGACTGCTGTCTAAAAACTTGCAAAGTACCTTTTTGTCGCCCTTCATAAGCTATAGAGTGTTTTTGCCGCAGTTCACGTAAGCATTGACGACTATAGTTTGCCACTTTTAGCATTCTACTTTTATTAATCTGATAATTTTTTTCGGTGCAATTTTTTAGCATCTGCATGGTCCAAAGGTACAACTCTGGCGACATACCTGGCTTAATAACAAGTGGCGAATGTTTTTGAGCTAGCCACTTAATAGCTTTTAAAGGTATGCCCGGGGCTGCCCAAGGTGATGAGTAACCATAAGAAATTTGCCCTGCATTGGCAAAACTCGTTTCTTCACCACTGTGTGCTTGCCTGTCAATAACTCTAACCTGATGACCTGCTTGTGCTAAATACCAAGCAGACGTCAAGCCAACAACACCTGCTCCTAAAACCAAAACTTTCATACGTGTTCTTGCGCTATCCAATAAAAATATGACTGCACAATGCAAAAAGAACGTGTATTTATCAAACGATATTTATTAACATCTGTGTTTAGTTATTTTAAAGGCTGAACTCTACATGGCATTAAAAGGTAATATTTTATCTGGGTTAGTCACTTTTGAGGTGGCAGCTCGACTTGGTAGCTTTACTAAAACCGCCATGCGGTTACATATCACGACTGGTGCTATCAGCCAGCAAATAAATTTATTAGAAAATCAGCTCTCAATAAAACTGTTTGAAAGACATTCCAGAGGTATCAATTTAACTGACGATGGTCGAAAACTCTATCAAGCCGTCAAACGCAATTTTGCAGATATAGAAAATACCCTTGATGATATAAAGCAAGGACAATCGCTTGATGGCGAAATTAAACTTAAGCTCACCCCGTCTTTTGCTTATAAATGGCTAATCCCTCGCCTTCAGAAATTTTATAATCTATACCCTAACATTAGCATACAAACCTATGCTGAAGGTGCGTTAGTTGACTATCAAGACAGAAGCTTTGATCTAGCAATAGATTACGGACAAAGCCCTTATGTCAATCAAGGTGCCAAATTACTGCTAAATGAGCAATTTATTCCAGTAATGAGTCCAAGCTATTTTGAGCGCTTCAATTGGCAAGACAATTCTGTAACACAACAAAAAAAACTATGGCAGTCAGTAACTTTGTTACATGATGCGATGCCATGGCGACATGCAAAAAGACATGCTGAATGGCATTACTGGTTTGATCAAATGAAAATAAAAGCTGACAGTAACCAAGGGCACTTTTTTAATCGTACCGACATGGCAATGGCTGCTGCAGAAGCCGGATTAGGTGTTGCTTTAGCGCGATATGCTTTAGTAGCAGAAGACTTCAAGCAAGGACGGCTGATGTCGCCATTTCAAGCCATAGAGGCAAATACCGGTTATTACATTATTCAGCATCGAACATCTGCGGTGATCCAATGCTTTAAATCTTGGTTATTAGCTGAAAGCGCTAGCGTTGAATAGCCGTCCTTGGTTTAACCTTTAACCTGAACTAAGGCTAATATATATCAAAATATTGTTTAGAGCGTATATGCAACAACTTCATTACTCTAAAAAACAAGGGTATATTTTATTATCAATGTTATTCGTTTTGTGAATTAACACTGGCCCCGTAAAAAATAACGTTGAGACATTTTACTTAACCTGAGCTCTGGATAATAAGTGCATGATATTCAGATGAATCAAAAGCTTAGGTGACAAAGTAAATGCTATAGCAAGCTGAACATCACTAATAGATATCAATGTTTCACTTTATGCTATTTCCAAGGCAAAACGTTTATCAATAGCAGCTATTTATCGACGTTTTAACGCAGATAATGGGTTAGAAGGGAGGATTGAGCAAGTGCTGCTTATCCAGAGTTCAGGTTACTTGTACTGAGTTCAGGTGCTTTAACTCTAAATGCACAATAACCTTGCTATACCTGAGGCATATTAATTAACTTAACTAGCTTGACGTAACCTGAACTGAAGTTAGTTTACAAAAACAAGTAGTAAAATAAAAATACTTACAACAAGAGTTGTATAGCAAAAGGTACGTTTGAAGTATTTACCTTTAGGCTGTGGACTAAACAAGGCAACAATTGCCGCTAAAATCACCCCAGCAACTACGGCGACAATCACACTATAAGTAAAGATAAAAATGTATTCCACTGAGACACCCACTGTAAAATTAACAAGCTAAACTAAGGCTTAAAGGTTTAAAGGTTTAAAGTTTAGTTGTATATCGCTATTAGCTTAATCTTGCTCGGCAGAGTAACCGATCACTTGATTGGCAATCGAATATGAAAAGCCTTTGGCGATCAAATGCCGTAATGCTTTTTGCTTTAATTTCAACTCTTCAATCGGCCCTTCGCCAAATTTTCTTACTTTTAAAGTTAGTGCTTTTTCAAAATAGTCTTCATCGGTTGTTGCTAAAGCACTAATACATTCATTAATTGTTGGTGAGGTAAACCCCTTTGTATAGAGCTTTTCTTTAATTTTATTAACCCCAATATTTTTTTCTGCAAAACTAGCTGTTAAACGTTGTGCATAACGAAGATCATTCACTATATCACGCTCAATAAGATAGGCTAACGCAGGCTCATTAAATTGGGTATCGTCTTTGAATAATAAATTAGCCTTTTGTAGCAAGGTTTTTGCCGAATAATCGCCATATCGCTCAATCATCCATAACATATAAGATTTAACGCGATCATAAGAAATAACTTGTGGCTTGGCATCTTGCTTTTTTTTGTACATCTTAATATTAAACCTTATTTCTCAATATCCACTTATTTGCAGATGAACTCAACCTAACAGCAAAGCGCTGCATTATAAAGCTATGAAGTTCAACATCAGAATTTCAGCTTGAAGTATCATAGCTATAACATAGCATAAAGTGATTAAAACCAGCGATTAAAATACAGCTACTCTAGCAATAACAGCACGTGTTAATTACTGTTGCTAGGTATTCTTCGAACGGGGTGAGCTAATAATAACTTGACTCTCTTCAAGTACACATTCATTAAATGCACGCTTATTTAGTTCCGTGAGGTGAGAGAACAAAAAGTCATTAACGTTTTAGTTTAATGAGTCACGCTATTATTTATTTTTTTAAGCCCTCTTTCAAAAGCTTTGATAATATTATCGGTATCTCTGGACTTGCTAAAGGCAATATAAATATCACTAATGTGATTTATAGCCCCCTGCTTAATCGTCGAGCTTGGTAAGTTTGATTTTTGAAGAGAATATGCCGCGACTTCATCAAACATTATCGCCATATCTATTCGGTTTGATTGCAACATTTCAATTATTTGACTTTGTTTGGTCAATCTAACTTCATTAAAGCGTTGCCGGTGTTTCTCATAATCATCACCATATTCGTAACCAATTATTAGTCCGATGATCATATCATCAGGAATTTCGGCTAACGTTTGATAGTTTAATAAAGAGTTGGGAGGATAATAAAAGGAAGCGCTTGCCTTTAAGAAAGGATTGTCATGAAAATTAAATTGCTTAATCGTGCTAATTTGCTTAGTAACATTAAAAGCACCATCTAATGTGCCATCTTTAGTCATTTTCAATGCTCTAGCATAAGGTAGCACAACAAACTCAACCTCAAGATCAACCGCATTAAAAGCTTTGGTAATGATATCTTTAGATATGCCGTTACCGTCCGAGTCCGAGTATGGTGGCCAACTGTTTTCTACGCCCAACAAAATTCTCTCTTTAGCAAATAGCTCTGCGGTAAAGAGAAAGAATAAAGCGATGATAATAACAGTAACTTTCATAATTGTGTGCGGTTAAGCGTTAAGTGATATAAAACAAAAGATAACAACAAGCAGAATGGTTAAATGTTAGCTTTATATTTTAGCCTCATATATTAGTTAACAATAAATTAACATTTAACTTTGTTAGCATCAACTTTGTTAGCATCAATATAATCCATTAAATTAATGACGCTAGCATAAGCAATAAATAGCGGCTTTTAAGTTAACAGCAGAAACATATTTTAAATTTTTTGTAATAAAAAGGGTGCGTATAGCACCCTTTTAAAGTTGTGAACTTAAACGTAACTAAAGCATTATAAGCCAGCTGCCTCAAATGCAGCACTGACCAATTTTTGTGCATCGCTAATAATCAACTGTAAGTGCTTGTCATCAATAAAACTTTCAGCATAAATTTTGTAAATATCTTCCGTACCAGAGGGGCGAGCAGCAAACCAGCCATTTTCAGTGCAGACCTTAATCCCACCAATTGCAGCATTATTTCCTGGCGCGTGTGATAAAATTTGCGTAATTTCCTCACCCGCTAGCATATCTGTCGTGATAGCGTCTGGGGTTAATGATGTTAAGACCTGTTTTTGTTGTAAATTTGCGACAGCTTCAACACGACCATAACAAGGCTCACCTAGCTTTTGAGCTAGTTCTTGGTATAACTGATAAGGGTCTTTTCCAGTCACAGCAAGCATTTCTGCCGCGAGTAAGGTCATTATAAAACCGTCTTTATCTGTCGTCCAACAGCTACCGTCTCTAGCAATAAACGATGCGCCAGCACTTTCTTCACCGCCAAAGGCATAACTTGAATCATGTAAGCCATCAACAAACCATTTAAAGCCAACCGGCACCTCTGAAAGTGGCCGTTCAATAAGTTTAGCAACACGATCAATCAACGAGCTTGAAACTAAGGTTTTACCAATTTTACAACTCACTGGCCAATCTCTGTGAGTCATTAAATAGTGAATAGATACCGCTAAGTAATGATTTGGATTCATCAAACCACCACTTTTAGTGACAATACCATGGCGATCAAAATCAGGGTCGTTACCAACAGCAACATCAAACTTATCTTTTAAGGCAATTAAACCCGCCATAGCATATGGTGATGAGCAATCCATACGAATTTTGCCGTCTTTATCCAATGGCATAAATGCAAAACTAGCATCAACAACGGGGTTAACCACATCAAGTTTCAAACCATATTTTTTTGCAATAACCGGCCAATAGTGAATTCCTGAACCACCGAGAGGATCAACACCAATATGAACGCCAGCTTTTGCGATAGCTTGCATATCAATGACTTGACTTAATTCATCAACATAAAATTCAATAAAATTTTCTCGAGATAATAGCGGAGATTGCAAGGCTTGCGTAAAGTCAATACGTTTAACATCAACAAGCTTGTTAGCGATGATTTCATTAGCGCGTTGCTCTATAACTTGAGTTATTTCACCTTCCGCGGGACCTCCATGAGGAGGATTATACTTAATGCCGCCATCCGTTGGAGGGTTATGTGATGGCGTGATAATCAAGCCATCAGCTTTCGTTTTTTGCGTTTTATTATGCACTATGATTAAACGTGAAATCACTGGCGTTGGCGTAAAACCATCATCCGCTTGAATAACAACAGGTACATTATTAGCAACTAAGACTTCAATGGCAGTAGCAAATGCCGGCTCAGACAAAGCATGAGTATCTTTACCTAAATACAAAGGGCCTTGAAACCCTTGTTTTTGACGGTACTCTGCTACAGCTTGGCAAATTGCTTCGATATGCTGCTGATTAAAGCTTAATTTACTGGCACTTCCACGATGACCAGAAGTACCAAAACTGACTTTTTGTTCTGCAACACTGATATCAGGTGCTTGTAAAAAATAGTCACTGACTAAACGACCAATATTAATTCTGTCTTCCGGCCTAGCGGGTTTACCAGCATGATGATGAATTGTCATTTATGTTCCTTGTCTTATTTGCCATGTCGATTTATAAATCAATTTTAGCGAACTATCTTAGCGAACTTTCGAGTTGCTAAAGTAAATCGCGAATATCTTCTACATCTTGTTCGTTATAGCCTAGCGCACGGCCTACTTCTGTCAGCATCATTTTTTTACGCGTAGTGTTTGAATTCGTAATAACCCAAAATGGGCTATCAGGAATTTGACGTGGCTTAGTGCTGCTACCGCTTGCCGCTAATTCAGCTTCACTGGCGGCAAAATATAAACGATCACGACCTCTAATATTGCAAACGGTAGAAAAGTGCTGGTTATGCACACGATATAACGCCGCTAAAATCAATAAAAACCGCCCTACAGCTCCCCTTTGCATGGCTAACTCTTCTTTATTGATATAGTTGAATACCGTGCCATTACTGTCGGTGACAACAGGAGTAGCTTCAGTTGACTTTTCAACGACCACATCCGTAACCGGCTCAATTGTTTCTGATTCTACAGCAACCTCAGTATTGCTTTGTGCTGGTAACTTAATAAGACGACGTAATATCGACGATGCACTTTCGCCAATATACTGAGTATTTGAAGCTATATGCTGGTAAAGCTCTTCATCTATTTCGATGTTTTTCATTGATGACCCTAGGAAAATTATTATAGATCGCGACAAGATTATACTTACGTTAATAGCAAGTCTCTATAGTGGATTAACAAATGATAGAAATATTTTTTAAAACCCGTAATTCACGCCATTTTAATTCCAGCAGTAACAACTTAACGCAATGTAAAAAGGGCTAGTTTATCGGTTTTACAGAGTTCGACCTTAGTGTTTAATGCTATATATACCAATCATTGTCCTGTAAACCCTGTTTTCATCTGATTCTGCGCCATGAAAATAACCTTGATCGAGTCCAAGCTTAAATGAATACCGCACGGGGTTGCCCTGGCTTGACTATCTATACAGATTGGCTTGCATCAAAAACTAAAAACAAGCACAATTTCGCCGCATAAACAGCACAACACTTGCTAATAATTACATGATATAGCGCTAGACAGAGATAATAGAGAGAAATATGAGTCAGCTTTTAAATTACCAACAACTGGGCAGCGGTAAAGATATTATTCTAATACATGGTTTATTTGGCCGTCTAGAAAACCTTAATATGGTTGCCAAAGCGCTGTCAGAAAACTATCGCGTCACCAGTGTTGATGTTCGTAATCATGGCGACTCATTTCACAATGAGCTGATGGACTATCCATCTATGGCAAAAGATATTGTTGCAATAATGCAACATTTGGCTATCGAGAGCGCCATCATACTTGGGCATTCTATGGGGGGGAAGATAGCAATGGAGTTAGCGCTTACCTGCCCTGAACGAGTAGATAAACTTATTGTGGCAGATATCGCCCCGGTAGAATACCCGCCACATCACAACCAAATCATTGACGGACTAAAAGCCATAGATTTAAGCTCAGTAAAAGGACGTAAAGACGCAGATAAACAATTAGCGCATTATGTCGACAACCTCAGTGTTAGACAGTTTTTGCTTGGTAACTTAACCAGTAAGGATGGTCAATTCGTCTTTAAATGCGATATTGAAAATATCGACAAGAACTACCCGAATATTATGCGAACTTATCAAGGTAGCAACACTTACAGTGGCCCGACCTTATTTATTAAGGGAGCAAACTCAGATTATATCTTACCTGAACATAGAGCAGAAATAGTTAGGCTATTTCCACAAAGCCGTGCCCGCGTAATTCAAGGCGCTGGTCATTGGTTGCATGCTGAAAAAACCATAGCTTTTAATCGCAGTGTAGTGAACTTTTTAGCAACTTGATCACAAGTAAATGCCATTTGAGTTCGGTTATAAACTTATCAATTTATAGGCGCTAATTGATCTAGCTCTAATTTCAAGCAGTTAAATTTTGTGCAATTGAGATAATAAAATATTCTTTAGCGCTTTATTTTATTGGCTTCATAACCAAAGTGGCATTGATAAAACATACGCTAGTAAACAAAAATTAATGTGTTTAAAAGCAACGATATGCTATAGTGCGCCCTGAAAATTTTAGGGTTGATTATGTTAGCAGAACACTTTGAACTAGTTGAAGCCGTCGGGCTGAATTTATTTTTTGCTTTTATCTTTATTTTCATTGGGTTATCAATCCATGATGTAATGAAAAAAAACGATGTTCCTAAAATGGGGAAGGTTGTTGTTTATTTTGTATTATTTTTAGGATGTGCCGGCTTTATTGCTAAAGGTATCATTCAGTTTGTTTGGGAAAGCCAAGGCGTTGGATAAGTAAGTAATATAATGGCAAAAGAAGTAGCAGATTTAACAACCATTGACTTATTTAGCGATGAAAAGCGTCCAGGACGACCAAAAACGAATCCTCATTCGCGCAGTGTTCAAGTTAAAATAAACAAGCGTAATCAGGTAAAGCGTGATAAGAACAATGGTTTAAAGCGTGTTGAGTTTAAATTACACCTAAGTGTATTTGAACGCTTAGACGCTTTATCAAAAGATAAGGGTCTCAGTCGAAGTGAATTAATTGAAGCTTTATTAATTCAGTCGCTTGATGCCAATGAACATTAAAGTTTAGTTAGATATAAAAGGTTAGATTCATGGCAATTGTAGGTTTATTTTTCGGAAGTGATACAGGAAACACCGAAGCTGTAGGTAAAATGATCCAAAAAAAATTGGGTAAAAAGCTTGTTGATGTAAAAGATATCGCCAAGAGTACTAAAGAAGAAATCGCAGCATTCGATTTATTAATTTTAGGTATTCCTACTTGGTACTATGGTGAAAACCAATGTGACTGGGATGATTTCTTACCTGAGTTAGAAGAAATTGACTTTACTGATAAGTTAGTCGCTATTTTTGGCTTAGGCGATCAAGAAGACTACGCAGAGTACTTCTGTGATGCAATGGAGCCATTACGTGATATCGTTGAATCAAAAGGTGCAATTATTGTTGGTAACTGGCCAACACAAGGCTATGAATTTGAAGCCTCTAAAGGCTTAGTTGACGAAAATACTTTTATCGGTTTATGCATCGATGAAGACCGTCAACCAGAATTAACTGAAGCACGAGTTGATGCTTGGGTTAAACAAATTTATAACGAACTATGCTTAGCAGAGTTAGAAGACTAACTTATTATTCAATAGTTTATGCCCCTCCTAGGGTGGGTCATTATCGTAATAATATAAAGCCAGCTAACCGCTGGCTTTTTTGTTTACAACTTTTGCTCTGTCTTAAGCGAGCTTGTTACTTCTCAGTACTAACTCAGGCATTGCTAACTCAGACATTGCTATGAAATCAACGACTAAGCGGTATACCCACAGAAGTTATGCCATACAGAGCAAAAAATGACGTCAATTAGTATTAATTTTTAACACCAAACTTCTGCAAAATAGTCATCATTGGGCACCACTTAGTCAACGATGATTGCAGCAAGTTGACACCAATAAAAGCAGTAAACCACAACCAGTTGATTGAAAAGCTGATCGCAAGATATAACGATAGCAAGATCATAACACCGGCGATTAATCGTAACCATTCATTGATAGTCATATTTATTCTCCACACAAAAGTAGAACTAAAAAATTAGAAAAACCTAAATTAATAACTACTACATTAAAATATACTACATTAGCTTTTTCTTATTTAAAATTTACTAATATACAATGTTGCGCTAATATGTCAAATATAACTTTGTTGGTAGAGATTTACGCTGAGGTAAAATGAATATAAAACCTGCTGAACTGTCAGAAAATGCCAAAGAAGTGGCCGCTATACTAAAACTACTTTCAAACCATTATCGACTCATGATCCTCTGTTGCCTTGCCGATAGTGAACTTACCGTCGGTGATTTAAATAAACAAATTGATTTATCACAATCGGCCTTGTCGCAACATCTAACTAAACTCAGAGAAAATGGCTTAGTGGCAACAAGAAGGGAATCGCAAACTATTTATTACAGAATTCATAATGCTGAAATTAAGGATTTACTGTTTTATCTACAACAACAGTTTTGTGATAGTGCGCAAAGGAAAATAAGAAAATGACCAACCAACAAAATTTTACCCAGCGCTTAATTGGCTCAGTGTTAAATAGTAAGCTACCTTTGTTTTTACTCATACTTTCAATCGTTTCAGGCTTTATTGCGTTAAAATACACCCCAAGGGAAGAAGAGCCTCAAATTGTCGTTCCGATGATTGACATTATTGTCACAAGCCCCGGTATAAACGCCAATCAAGCAGCACGTTTAGTGACCACACCGCTGGAGAAGTTACTTTCACAAATTAGTGGCGTCGAACACGTTTATTCAATGACCAACAATGGCCAATCAGTGGTTACCTTAAGGTTTCATGTTGGAGAAAATAGAGAAAGTGCGTTACTCAATACTTATAACAAATTACACGCTAATACCAATAAAATTCCTGCACTGGTCAGTAGTTGGCGTGTTAGCCCCGTTGAGGTTGATGATGTTCCTATTGTTATGCTTGGCTTGTGGAGTGACTCTCCCGAACAAGTTGATGACTTTGCTTTAAGAAGGCTTGCTGAAGAAATCACTACCTTTTTACAAGCTATCGATGATACCAGTGAAGTTAATATTGTTGGCGGCCGTACACGAGAGATCCAAGTAAACCTCGATCCAGAGCAAATGACAGCGAGGCAGGTTACAACAGCCGATGTTATTAAGGCGATTCAATCATCCAACCAACTACAACATTTAGGTAATATTACTTTATCAAATAGCTCGGTTATTTTGGAAAGTGGCGATGTGTTTAGAGATAAAGACAGTTTGGCTGCTACGCCTATTTTAGTGGTCAATGGTGCGACGGTAATTTTGAAAGATATTGCTGCAATAGTTGATGGCCCGGCAGAACAACAGGCATACCACTGGTTAGATTTTACTAACGCCCACCCTAATAAAAATAGTCCTGATCACCCTTTTGTCACGATAAGTGTTGCGAAGCAAAAAGGTAGCAATGCCGTTAATGTTGCCGAAGCGGTACATGAAAAAATAGCACAGCTACAACAAAGTATTTTTCCACAAGGCGTACAGGTAGAGGTGCTTAGAGATTATGGCGAAACCGCCAATGAAAAAGTGAATAACTTAACCACCAGTTTGGCCTTCGCCGTTTTTACCGTGGTTGTTTTTATCGGTGTTTTTCTTGGCTGGCGCCCTGCTTTAGTGGTTGGACTCGCGGTACCTATTTGTTATGGCATCACATTATCATTAGATTTAGCCTTTGGTTATACCATCAATCGGGTAACACTTTTTGCGCTTATTTTATCGCTCGGTTTATTGGTTGATGACCCCATTACTGGCGTAGACAACATTGAACGTTACATAGCAAAAGGCAAAGGTAAGTTAAAAGATAAAATAGTCGATGCTATCAATGAAATACGCGTGCCATTGATCATGTCAACATTTACCATCGTACTGGCGTTTATTCCACTCGCCTTCATCACTGGCATGATGGGACCATACATGGCACCAATGGCATTCAATGTGCCTATGAGCGTCATTAGTAGTACGCTAGTAGCATTTCTAGTAACACCATGGTTAGCTGCTAAGTTAATTAAACCTAAAGTGGCGGCTGATACAAATCAACAAAACCATGGTTTTAGCCAATTCTACCGTCGAATGCTTACCCCTTTATTAGCGAGTAGAAAAAAAGGAAAGGCCGTTCTTTGGCTTTTATTGGCCTTATTCATTATCGCAGCCATGCTGCCAGTATTGCGCTTAGTTCCATTAAAGCTGTTACCTTTTGACAATAAAAATGAAGTGCAAATAATTGTCGATATGCCAGAAAGTGCCACATTAGAACAAACCGCAGCAATGACCAAAAAAGTTTCAAACATCATTCAACAACTGCCCGAAGTCAAAACAATCGCTAATTATGTCGGTGAATCTTCTCCAATCGATTTTAATGGTATGGTAAGGCAATATTACTTTCGACAAATGCCAAATACTGCTGATATCAGAGTTATTCTCGTTGATAAAACCGCCCGTGAACACCAATCACATGGCGTAGTTCTGAGAATGCGAGCATTGCTAGCGCCACTCAACACTGACGGTATTAAACTTAAGGTAGTTGAAGTGCCACCAGGGCCACCAGTAATGAGCACACTTGTAGCTGAGCTCTATGGCGATGAATATACCCAATATCAACAATTACGCGATGCCGCCACAATCGTGGCTAATAGGTTAGCATTAGAGCCTCATGTTGTTGAAGTAGACACTATGGTGGGTGACGACAAGCAAAAACTTCGCTTTATCACTGATAAAAATAAAGCGGCACTTTCAGGTGTTGCTACCAAAGATATCAATCAAGCGTTAGACATTGCTAATCAGGGCGAGATTGTCAGCTTCATGCACGATGAAGATAATGCCACTCCACTGGCAATAAAGTTACAGCTACCAATAGCGCAACGCTCCACGGTGAGCGACTTACAACGCATTACGGTTAAAGGACAATCAGGCATCGTTCAACAAACCACAGCACAAGGCATTGATTTAGCCCCACAGTCTCTAGTTGCACTTGGAGAGCTTGGCTATTTTGCAACGTCAATAAATGATAAACCTATCTATCATAAAGATCTAAAGCCTGCCGTGTATATCACTGCTGATATCTCAGGAAGAACCCCAGGAGAAATTATTGCTGATGTTAGTGCCGATTTAAACAGTGCCAATGCTGCACAGGATTGGCAAGCCAGAACCTTCTTAACTAACGGCGGCGGCAATACTTGGTCACTGCCGAATAATGTCGAGCTGGTATGGAGTGGTGAAGGCGAATGGCGCATTACTATCAGAGTATTTCGAGACATGGGGTTAGCATTTGCTTTTGCTTTACTGGCGATTTATATCGTTTTGCGTATACAAACCAAATCTGCTGCCTTATCAGGCATTATTATGTCGGCAATTCCTTTAACAGTGATTGGTATTATGCCAGGTTTTTTATTGTTAAATCAGTTTGGTGAGCGTGAAATTGCCGGAGCCCCTGAGCCGGTCTTATTCACCGCTACGGCTATGATAGGTATGATTGCTCTTGCCGGTATTGTGGTACGTAACTCTCTAATATTGATTGAGTTTATTACTCAAGCTCGCAATACTGGAGAAACAATTAATGAAGCATTAATTCAAGCCGGAGCAGTAAGAATGCGCCCTGTGCTATTAACCGCAGGCACCACATTGTTAGGTAATTTAATTATCACCCTAGACCCAGTATTTAGTGGTTTAGCTATAGCGATTATTTTTGGCATTATTTCTTCAACTTTATTTACCTTGCTTGTCGTCCCAATCGTTTACGCACTCATTTTTGATAAGCCACAAAGTACGGCTAACACCGAGGAACTATCATGAACACCACGCTAATTAAGAAAGCTTTCATTCCTGTTATTGCCATCATCATTTTATTAGCTATGGTTGCTTGGCTTGCGGGTTCATTTGATGAAAAAATTGCACCAAAACTCCAAGGTAACCAGCACCTAAAAAGTTCAGTGCCAATTAGCGAGCAATTTATTGTCTCATACCAAGAACTAATAGCTTATGAACCGGTTTCAGCCGGTATTGAAGCGAAGCAAGCGACTATAATCTCCTCTCGACTTTTAGCTAGAATTGAGCAAATAAAGGTCCGTGCAGGAGACACTGTTGCACTGGGCGATGTATTGATTGAGCTTGAAAAATCTGACTTATTAGCCTTAGTGTCGCAAGCACAAGAACGTATCAATAGCGTCTCTGCTCGTTACTATGAAGTAGAAAAAAGCTTAACACGAGCCAAAAAGCTCTATAGTAATAAATTGCTCTCCACCGCTGAACTTGATAGCCAAAAAGCAAGTTTTCAAAGCATTAAAGCTGAGTTAACCGCGGCTAAACAGGCACGACAACAGGCACAGTCTACCTTGGCTTACGCTACAATTACCGCACCAATTGATGGTAAAGTTGTAAATCGTTTTGCTGAACCGGGTGATACGGCACAGCTAGGTAAAAAATTACTCGCCATTTATAACCCTCTAACACTTAGGGTTGAAGCAAACGTTAGGGAGCAGCTCGCCATCACTTTACAACAGGGGCAAACTATTCAAGTAGAAGTGCCATCAATTAAGCAAACATTAAGTGCACAAATTGAAGAAATAGTACCTGCAGCAAATACCGCTTCACGTAGTTTTTTAATCAAAGCAAGTATTAGCAACAACCTAAAGCTACTACCAGGTATGTATGCCAAAATGCTGATCCCGACAGAGTCACAGCAAGTGTTACAAGTGCCGAGCAATAAAATCGTCAGCATAGGACAGCTAAACGTTGTCTGGATAGAAGAAAATGGTGAGTTACAACGCAGGTTCGTACGTTTAGGGAAACACAGTAGTGAGACTATGACCATCGTATTATCAGGGTTAAATGCTGGTGACACCGTAATTAATCCCCCCAATACCGAAGGGTAAATAACCTGAGTCCGTGATAAGTAAAATAAGCGCAATCACTTAAAAATATTGATTAGCGGTGTGTTATTTAAATAAAAAGAGCTTTGTTAATCACAAAGCTCTTTCATATTGTAAAATAGGTTAACTCGTTGCTATGACTAAACTAGCTACCGAATCACGGCACTTTAGCCGTTAAAGTTTAAATTTAGATAATTGGCTACTTAGTTCATACGCAAGTTCAAGCAACTCTTCACTAATTTGCTTACCTTTTATCGCATCTTCACTTGATTGTTCTGCGGCGTTACTGATATCAACAACATTCTTATTGATTTCATCAGCAGCAATATTTTGTTGTTTAGCTGCATCTGAAATCTGGCAGTTGAGTTCATCAAGTTCACGAATTTGCTTAGCAATACCTTCAAGTAAACTCGCAACATCAGTCACATCTTGTGCTTTTTCACTGGCTTGCTCACTCACCACATTCATCGAAGTTACCGCTTGTTTTGCATCAACTTGCAAACTGCCGATAGTCGCTTGAATTTGATCTATAGATTCACGTGTTCTCGTTGCCAAGCTTCTAACTTCACTTGCCACTACCGCAAAACCTCGTCCATGCTCGCCTGCACGGGCAGCCTCAATAGCGGCATTAAGCGCTAGTAAGTTAGTTTGCTCGGCAATACCCGTAATAACGTCAAGTACACTGCCAACTTCATTAGTTTTATTACTTAATTCTGTGATCATCGAGGTATTTTCAATAACTTGATCGCGCAGTTGATTAATGCCAGTTTTAGCACTATCAACCAATACCAAACCTTGCGATGCACTTTCACTAGCACTAACCGACTTTTCAGCGGCCATCTCTGTATTGCTCTGTACGTCATCTGCAGAAGCATCAAGTTCATTAATGGCTGCGGCAACAGAGTCTGTACCGTTTTTTTGTTGCAGTACTGCTTCTCGAGTTAAAGTAGAAATTTCATCGACATTTTTTGCTGAGCCAATAAGCTGCTCAGTAGCACTTGAAAATGAGAGAAAACTCACTTTAAATTTATCCATCATGCTATTAAGTGCCGCACTCACAGCACCTAATTCATCATCATAATGCACTTTAATAGTTTTCTTTAAATCAAGGTTTTTCTCAACATCATTAATCGTATGCTTTAAACGACGTAAACGCGAAATAACCAATTTACTGAACATAAAGCTTAGTAAAGCGAAACAGATCACGGTGATAATAAGCTGTAAAATACCTGCGTGAATAATAGATTGGTTTATTTCTTTATTAACCGTGGTTAAATCGTAAGTAATTTTAACTGCACCGAGAATTTCATTTTCAGGTACCTGATGACAGGTTAAGCAATTAGTACCGCGATAATCACTACTCGCACGGATCGGCATGATAAAGCTCATCATATCTTTACCATCTTGCACTATATGTTTAAACTCTTTATTACCGAGTAAACCACTGCGCTCAAACTTATTGTTTGCCGCTTGCTCATCAAAACCTTTGCCAAAGGTTTTAATTAATGCAGGCGCTCTGATAATTCGAGCTTCAACGATTTCTTCTTGGCTTAACGCTTTTTGTTGAGCAATTTTTCTATTAGCGACAGTGCCGGTTAACATCATGGTGTTAACCGAATCAAAATAGTTCAAGGCAAGGTTCTCTAAATTACTCTTGACAAATTTCTCACTGAGTTCCTTTTCATCGAACCAGAAAAAAATCACCGTGGTACTTAGAAAGATAATGGCAAATAGTATCAAAATAATATTTATTTTTTTTGCTAAAGAAAGCTGAATTATCATATTGTAATCATCCCGATTAAAATAAAAAATGAGTTCAAATAATTCTCGAGTATAAATAAAAATTATTAACAATAACAATCAACTTGCGGTTAACTCCCCTGCCATTACAAAAAATATGCCTATTGTTTGTTCTACTTCAACTATTAGGCTAATAATTTACGACGTATGTACAATTTTCTATTGAGTTTAGCAACAATTTCACCTTGCGCATCTTTAACATAAACAGGTATTTCAGGCAGGTATTTTTCGCCTTGTGCGGTATGCTGTAAAATATCTTCAATCAAGGCATCGGTGATCAAAAAATCAGCGGTAACCGTCCCTTTACCCGGTTTGATATAATCAATATCTGCAGATTTATCCCACACAATATAATCATTGCCTAATCGCGCCATTACCATCAGCATACAAAAGGGATCTGTCATCGCATATAATGAACCACCAAAATGAACACCAACCGCATTTTTATTAAATAGACTTAACTTTAGACGCACTTTTGCTTTGCGAAAGTCGTCAGAAATATCAACAACACGAATCCCAGTAAATAGAAACGGCGGCCAAATATTCAATAACAATTTCATTTGCCAAGCTTTTTTAAACATATAATTTCCTTCGAAAGCAATATAAACATATGAGTACCCATATAAAGCGTATGGTTTATAGGGTAAAACTCATCAGACCAGAAAAATATTATGACGTTTTAAGCCAGTAAAACCAACAAAATAGATAATCATTTACAACTAACGCTTTCAACCAAGCGCATAACCTCCTATAATTTTCCCTAAATTGAAAGCCCGATGTAGAGATTTAAATAAATGCCTGAACAAAATGAAGAATTAAAAAGAGCCGGATTAAAGATCACTTTACCGCGCATTAAAATATTGGCTATTTTACAAAATCCAAACAACCAACACATCAGTGCTGAAGATGTATATAAAATATTGCTTGAGCAAAATGAAGAAATTGGTTTAGCTACCGTATACCGTGTATTAAACCAATTTGATGACGCTGGCATTGTCACTCGTCATCACTTTGAAGGCGGTAAGTCGGTATTTGAATTAAGCCATAAAAAGCATCATGACCATTTAGTTTGTCTCAATTGTGGCAAAGTGGTTGAGTTTGAAGATGACGTCATTGAACAACGCCAAGAAGATATTGCTAAATCACATAAAGTTAAACTAACTAATCACAGTCTATACTTGTACGGTGAATGTGAAGACGAGGTAGCTTGTGAAAAATACCGTAAAGCTCAATTTTAAATTATCTTAACAAGGTTAACATGCTAAGCCCTAATTATTCAGTTAATTAGGGCTTTTTATTGCTTACCATCTATCTTCCCTCATATATCTATTCCTGATGCAAACTGATGGGCTTTCTCATTTGTTAACACTTGTGAATTAAAAAAAACTATCATGATCATATAATCAATCAATTTACCATATATGATTTATTCAACTAAGCTAATGCTGTCATTATTCATAATTAGTGAGAGGAATATATCATGAAGAAAAAGCTGACCACCAGTGCGGGTTGTCCTGTTGCAGATAATCAAAATGTTTTAACCGCAGGTAAACGTGGCCCACAATTACTGCAAGATGTATGGTTTTTAGAAAAACTAGCACACTTTGATCGCGAGGTCATTCCAGAGCGACGCATGCATGCCAAAGGCTCAAGTGCTTATGGTACTTTCACTGTTACTCACGATATCAGTCAGTACACTAAGGCAAAAATATTCTCTGAAATAGGTAAACAAACTGAATTTTTTGCTCGCTTTAGTACCGTTGCCGGTGAACGCGGCGCGGCTGATGCTGAACGGGATATTAGAGGTTTTGCATTAAAATTTTATACTGAAGAAGGTAACTGGGATATGGTCGGTAATAATACCCCGGTTTTCTTTTTACGTGACCCGTTAAAATTTCCTGACTTAAACCACGCGGTGAAACGCGACCCTAAAACCAATATGCGCAGCGCTCAAAATAATTGGGATTTTTGGACCTCATTACCTGAAGCATTACACCAAGTAACCATAGTGATGAGTGATCGTGGTATTCCTGCTAGCTATCGTCATATGCATGGCTTTGGTAGCCATACCTTCAGCTTAATTAATGCTGATAACGAACGCTTTTGGGTGAAGTTCCACTTTAGATCGAATCAAGGTATTAAGAACTTAACTGACGCTGAAGCAAATAGAATCATTGGTGAAGACCGAGAAAGTCATCAAGCAGATCTATTTAACACCATAGAAGCTGGCGAAAAACCGTCTTGGCAGCTGAAAATCCAAGTAATGACCGATGAACAAGCACAAAACTCTCCTTACAACCCTTTCGATTTAACGAAAGTATGGCCACATGGCGATTACCCATTAATTGATGTTGGTGTTCTAGAGTTAAATAAAAACCCAGAAAACTACTTTGCCGAAGTTGAACAAGCGGCATTTAATCCGGCTAACATTGTACCCGGTATTAGCTTCTCACCCGATAAAATGTTGCAAGGACGACTATTTTCATATGGTGATGCACAGCGCTATCGCTTAGGTGTCAATCATAACTCAATCCCAGTAAATGCACCGCGCTGCCCTGTACACAGTTATCACCGTGATGGCGCAATGCGTGTTGATGGTAACCATGGTGGCACTATTGGCTATGAACCAAACAGCGAAAATGAGTGGCAAGAACAACCTGACTTTTCAGAGCCACCGTTAAGTTTATCTGGTGCAGCAGCTCGATGGGATCACCGTGAAGATGAAGATTACTACTCGCAGCCTGGAGCATTATTTAATTTAATGACAGCAGAGCAGCAGCAAGTGCTATTTACTAATACCGCTAGCTCAATTGGTGGTGCTTCTTTAGCAGTACAAAAACGCCACATTGGTAACTGTTTGAAAGCATCACAAGCTTATGGTGAAGGTATTGCTAAAGCACTTAATATAGCGTTAAGTGATATTTAAGCTAAATAAACAGATAGATAGTGAATAAAAATTCAGCAGGTATTACGCGCTAATACCTGCTGCTTTCTCTACACTTACTCAGTATAACTCTGTCAATATTAGCAAGCGGCTCGGTGAGTTACTGATAGATAATATTATGATGTTTTATCCAGCCAGATTTATGCTCAGCTACATTTGCACTTTTATGTGTCCAGTGCACTAATCCACCAAAGCGATTCCACTGGTAAACGCCATAAAACTCTACCAGATCACCAATTTTTAACTGATTTATCCGCTGAGATAGATCAATATTGTGTACAACCACAACTGATTTATTAGGCTTGAGCTTAACGGTAAATTTTTGATGCCGACTGCCTTTTCGATCATCCGCGAATACTTTTACCACGACACCTTTACCATGAAAATATTGCTTACTCATCAAAACCTTACTTTTGAAAAATCAATATAACCACTTGTTCATCACGACAAGCTAGCCCCCGTTATCATCAATAGTTATATTACTTATTAACGAATACCAGCGATACCTTAAATACTAAAACACTCACCACGTTAACGATTCAGCCATAGCCAAAAATACAATTGCCACTAACAAACACCGTCAGCTTTAGCCTCACAGCTACTCAGATAACAATATACTTTTAGCCAGCAAAATAATAAGTTAATCAGCACTGTGGACCTAAAGTACCATTCAATAAATTATCACTATACGACATGCTGTTTAGTATCAACAACTGCATTTATTAGCTTTTTACTCATGGAAATTACTATGCATAAACATTTAATTGCTTTGACTCTCATTTTCAGCTCTTTTTTGAGTGCTAACAGCCTAGCTGCTTTCTCGCCATTAACCAATTTTGGTAATAATCCAGGTGAACTAACAGCAAGTTACTTCAAGGGTGAAAATCATAATAACAACCTAGTTGTGTTATTACATGGCTGTGTTCAACAAGGAGAAGAGCTAGCGCAACAGAGCGGTTTACTTGCACTAGCAAAACAAAAACAGTTCTCCTTACTGATCCCACAACAAAGCGAAAACAACAATATTAAGGCCTGTTTTAATTGGTTTTCCAAACAAGACATTGAAAAAGATCAAGGTGAAAGCCTATCAATTAAAAACATGATCGCAGCGGTAAATGCCGAGAAAAATTTTAATAATATCTACATCATAGGTCTTTCAGCCGGCGGGGCAATGGCGAGTTCAATGCTGGTAAATTATCCCGAGGTTTTTACCGCTGGTGCCATAGTTGCCGGTATTCCCTACCCTTGCGCCAATAATCTAATTACCGCCATTGCCTGTATGCGCAGTGGCCCTTCGCAAGAACCTGAGGAATTAACGACATTAGTCAAAAAGATAAACAACACAGAAGCTAACTGGCCAACTCTGTCAGTATGGACCGGCAATCAAGATACTGTGGTTAACCCAAAAAATGCCCAATATCTTGCTAAGCATTGGGCACAACTCAATCAATCACCCAAGCCAACAGTGACTAAACATTCAGGTTATACAATCACCCAATGGCAAGGAAAAGATAAAAAAGTGCTGGTCGAACTCGTCGAAATAGAAAACATGGATCATGGTATTGCTGTTGCGCCAGCACTCAGCAATGGTGGTAGCGAGGCACCATTTGTCATTAAAACACCAGTGAGTACAATTTTATATTTACTCAACAGCTGGAAAATATAAAAACGCTTAATAAAAGTAAAAAAACAGTAAATAGTTACGAGCAAAACTAGAATATAAAACAAGTTTTACAATAACTTAAATAAAAACAATGTCGACATACTACTATAGTACAAATTATCTTATAGCAAATTTACTATAGAGTTTTATCCACACCAATAAAAAACAATAAAGTGCATAAATTAGCGATTTATTAGACATAAGATACGGGGAAAATTATGAAACAATACACCACAAAGTTGAGTTATTTAGCCATAACTATTTCAGCGATTCTAAGCAGTCAAAGTATTATGGCCGCAGAAGTTAATCAAGCACTTAAAGATGATCCAACATTAGAGCGCATTGAAGTTACCGCACGTAAATCTGTTGAGAGTTTACAAGAAGTGCCTGTCACCATGACTTCTCTCAGTGCCGACGAATTAGCAGAAAGAGGCATTGAAACCATCACTGAAGTTCAACAGTTTTCTCCTAACACTACGCTGCAACGTAGTCGTGGTACTAACTCAACAATTACGGCCTTTATTCGTGGTGTAGGTCAACAAGACCCACTTTGGGGTTACGAAGCAGGTGTTGGTATTTATATTGATGATGTTTACATTGCTCGCCCACAAGGCGCAGTGCTTGACCTTCTCGATATTGAACGCGTTGAAGTACTACGCGGACCGCAAGGTACTCTTTACGGAAAAAACACCATTGGGGGTGCAATAAAGTATGTCACGAAGGAAATGTCCGGTGATGCTGAGTTTAAAATTCAAGGCACCGTAGGTCAGTACAATCAAAAAGATATAAAATTAACCGGTCAATATCCGATCATAGCTGACAAACTTTATGTCGGTTTTGGTTTCGCCAGTATGCAACGCGATGGCTACGGTGAGTTCCTCACCTCTGACTTACCCAATCAAGATAAAGAGAATTACAATAAAGATCTGATGGCAAGTCGTATTAGCCTTGAGTATCATGCAAGCGATGATTTACTTTTCAGTTTCGATTGGGACAAAACAACTGACGATTCAAACGCTAAAGGGGGCTATCGTTTACTACCAAGTATATTAACTGATGCCCCTGTACCTGATGATTTTTATGATTCTTACACCAGTTTACCAACGTGGAATGAAGTAGAACTAGAAGGTATTAGCTTTACCGCTAAATGGGATGTGAGTGATACTACAAGCCTCAAGTATGTTTTTTCATCACGTGACAGTTACTCACCAACCAATATCGATTTTGATAATACTTCTTTAAGAATTTTTGATGTTCCGGCAATTTATGACGACAAACAAAAAACACATGAAATTCAAGTAAACAACAGTGGCGACAACTACAAATTTGTCTCAGGCTTATATTACTATGACGGTGAATCTTGCGGACAATTTGAAGCTATTTTAGAAGAGCTTGGGAAAACAGCTTTTGGTACACCGGGCTTAACCCGTGAAGTTAGCGGCTGTAGCAACTCAAAAAGTACTGCACTGTATGCACAAATCAGTTACGACCTCTCCGAAAAATGGTCGGTTACTGCTGGTGCTCGATACACAAAAGATGAAAAATCAGCCTTAGTTCGCAATGGCTTGATCTTTGACACTGTTTATCCTGAATCAGGTTGGATCGATGGCTATATTCGACCAGAAGGCGAATTAGTCCCTGTTGTACTTGATGATGAAAAAGACTGGTCTAAGTTTACTCCACGTATTGGCGTTGAATACCAAGCAAATAGCGATTTGATGTTTTTTACCAGCTTTGCCCAAGGCTTTAAATCAGGTACCTTTAACCCTCGAGCTACCGCTGCAGAGCCAGCAGCAAACCCTGAAGATGTTGATTCATTTGAAATAGGTATGAAGAGTGAATGGTTCGAAAACCGCTTACGTGCCAATATCACACTATTCTCACTTGATCATAAAGACCGCCAATACATTTCGGTATTACCAAGTGAAGATGCCAGTGTTTTAAATCAACGCTTAGGTAATATTGGTAGCTCTGATGCAACCGGTATCGAAGCTGAATTTACTTATCTAGCCACTGATGACTTAATGTTATCAGCTAGCTTTGGTTTTATTGATTCTGAATTTAAAGATGTTATCGATACTGATCCGGTTACTGGAGTAGAGTTTGATAAATCAGATAGATTCTCAATTTCAAATACACCTGACTACACCTTTAATTTGGGGGTAAATTACACTATCGAATCAACAGTGGGTGATTTTATTATTAATGCCAGTTATTACTATCGAGATGATTATGTTTTATTCGAAGAAGATAGTTTATTAACACAAGATGGTTACGGCTTAGCTAATATGAGTGTGGTTTGGTACAGCGATGACGGTAATTGGAATGCCGGTGTACATGTTAAAAACTTAACCGATGAAGAGTACATGGTTGGCGGTTATCAATTCGTCGCTCCACTTGAAGATGGCGGTTATGCACCAGGGTTAGGCGGTGATAATACCCTCATTGGTTATTACGGCGACCCTAGAACAGTATCTTTGACTGTTGGATACCAATTTTAACTGCTTATGTTATTGTTTTAACAACTGAGTTAATAGCGAAAATAAAGAGCTGAATTATTCAGCTCTTTTTCATCGACTAGCCGACTAGCATTTCAAGACTATACGGGAGCTTTCAATGTCAACAGCAAAAGTAATTATCGCCGATGATCACCCATTATTTCGCACCGCCTTAAAACAAGCGATTGTCGAATGCATTGATGATGACGAAACCTTAGAAGTTGATAATTTTCATGACTTACTTAAAGAGGTCACCAATAACAGTAGCTTAGAGCTTGTTTTTCTCGACTTACATATGCCAGGTAATGATGGTTTTACTGGCTTAACCCAACTACAAAATCACTTTCCTGATATTGTTGTTATTATGGTGTCATCAGACGACAACTCAGAAACAATGCAAAAAGCCATTAACTTTGGTGCCGCCGCCTTTATTCCAAAATCAGCGGATTTAACCACAATAGCCCAAGCCATTGATACCGTTTTAGCTGGCGGCATATGGTTACCTGAACATATTGACTTTAATGCTGATCAACAAATAGATATTGCCCATCAAAAACTCGCAAAACAATTAAGTCAACTTACGCCTCAGCAATATATAGTGTTGACCCAAATTGCTGATGGTCAGTTAAACAAGCAAATTGCTTATGATCTCGATATTAAAGAAACCACAGTGAAAAAGCATGTATCAGCGATATTATTAAAATTAGAAGTGAATAATCGCACATTGGCCGGCCTTGCCTATCAGCAACTCATGCTAACTCCAACACAACATCTAAACGTTAGTTAAAACTTGTCAGGAGATTTGAATCGCGAGATAAATAAGCAATATGCGTTACAGGTTATAGCAAAATAAATTAACGAATCATGTAATCGGTGAAATGAAGTAAAACAGTTAGCAGAACATGTACGAGATTAGCAGCAGCCGTCATCTAAATAACTTAGCGATAACTTAGCGATAATATTAATCTATTTATCGCTATCAAGCTTGATGCAAATGTATATAAATATCGCGCTAATGTAGCAGTAATCAAACGATAAAAGCGTTTAACGTTCTCCAGTAACTTTATGCTCACAAATAACTTTCTTTTTTCCTGTTATGCTAAACCAAAAAGTCATGTCAAAAATCAGCCCTAAGACAATAAAAATCACTATACCTTGAGAAAAAGCATTTTGATATGACCCCAATGCCATTAATAAAAGTAGCGCAAGAATAAAGTACTTTTTAGCCATATTGATAACCTATTAAAATGTAATTTGCATTAACAGATAAAATATATGACTAAGTGACGCTGTAAATAAATACTTACCCGAAATAACAATCCTCAACTAAAGAGCCAAATACAAAAGCCAAACATTGACAGTAAACTGACAAGTTAAACATAGGTTTTTACTCTAATTAACCATCAATTCCTCCAAAAATACGCTATTTTATAGCGAACCATTGGTAAAATTTTAAATAACGCAATAATTAATTGAAAAATAAAGTCAGTTTGCTAGATATTGTTACTGCCCTTCGCACTCGTTTTCGCTATAATGTTGCGCGCTTAAATTTAAGCTAATTTTTCATCCACTTTAAACAGGTAATTTGCATGTCTGTACAACAGCAGGAAGTCGACTTACGACGCACCTTCGCTATTATTAGTCACCCCGATGCGGGTAAAACGACGATCACTGAAAAAGTATTACTTTTCGGTCAAGCGTTACAAAAGGCCGGTACCGTTAAAGGTAAAAAATCTGGGCAACATGCAAAATCTGACTGGATGGAAATGGAAAAAGACCGTGGTATTTCAATTACCACCTCGGTGATGCAGTTTCCCTACAATGATTGTTTAGTAAATTTACTTGATACTCCCGGCCATGAAGACTTCTCAGAAGATACTTACCGTACACTGACCGCCGTCGATTCTTGTTTAATGGTTATTGACGTTGCCAAAGGTGTAGAAGCTCGTACCATTAAATTAATGGAAGTTACTCGTTTACGTGATACACCTATCATCACATTCATGAATAAAATGGACCGTGATGTTCGTGACCCAATGGAAGTCATGGATGAAGTTGAAGACGTACTGAAAATTAAATGTGCGCCTATTACTTGGCCAATCGGCATGGGGAAAGAGTTTAAAGGTGTTTATAATATTTTAACCGATGAAGTCTTTTTATACCAAACGGGCCAAGGCCACACTATTCAGGAAAAACGTATCATAAAAGGTATCGACAACCCTGAACTAGACACAGCTATTGGTAATTATGCCGAAGACTTACGCGAAGAGTTAGAACTTGTTGTCGGTGCCTCACATGAGTTCAACCATGATGAGTTTTTAAAAGGTGAATTAACTCCGGTATTTTTTGGTACCGCCTTAGGAAACTTTGGTGTTGATCATATGCTTGACGGTTTAACCCGTTGGGCGCCGAAGCCGCTTCCGCGTGAAACGGATACTCGTGTTGTTAATGCTGAAGAAGAAAAGTTCTCAGGCTTTGTATTTAAGATCCAAGCTAACATGGATCCAAAACACCGTGACCGTATTGCTTTCATGCGTATTTGCTCTGGCAAGTATGAAAAAGGTATGAAAATGAAACAAGTACGTATTGGCAAAGACGTTAAAATTGCTGATGCCGTCACCTTTATGGCCGGTGATCGTTCTAACGTTGAACAAGCTTATGCCGGTGATATTATTGGTTTACATAACCACGGAAGCATTCAAATCGGTGATACTTTCACTGCCGGCGAGAATATGAAATTTAGCGGTATTCCAAATTTTGCCCCAGAAATGTTCCGTCGCATTCGCTTACGTGATCCACTTAAAGCCAAGCAATTACAAAAGGGCCTTATTCAACTATCTGAAGAAGGTGCGGTACAAGTATTTAGACCTTTCAACTCAAACGATATGATCGTTGGTGCTGTCGGTGTGCTGCAGTTTGAAGTAGTCGTGCAACGTTTAAAAACCGAATACAATGTTGATGCTATTTATGAGCCGATCAGCGTTGCAACAGCTCGTTGGTGTACCTGTGATGATGAGCGCACGTTAGAGCAATTTCAGAAGAAGGCTTATGACAACTTGGCACTTGATGGTGGCGATAACTTAACCTACATTGCACCTACTATGGTGAATTTAAGCCTAGCGCAAGAACGTCACCCAGATATCGAGTTCCACAAAACTCGTGAGCATTAATCAATAGCCTTTGATGACAACTAAAAGTCAATCAAGTAACTTATAGATAAGCGCAGTATTTTATGCGGCGTTTATATGCCTAAGCCTCAATGTAGGCTTAGGTCGATAATCCAATTAAGAGTTAATTTACATGAATATTAGTAACATCCTAAGTGAGAAAGTTAGCGCTGCTATGGTTGCAGCAGGTTTGCCTGAAGGAACAAACCCAGCGATAAGTTTATCAAACCGAGCAAATTTTGGTGATTACCAAGCAAACGGTGTTATGGGTGCGGCTAAGAAATTAAAAACTAACCCACGTGAACTGGCAACTAAAGTTGTTGAAGCACTAGACTTAAGCGGCATCGCTGAAAAAGTTGAATTAGCTGGCCCTGGGTTTATTAATATTCATTTAGATAAAAACTGGCTAGCAACACAGTTAAATCTGATATCAAACGACCAGCACCTTGGCGTTAACCAATCAGCAGCACCACAAAATGTTGTTGTCGATTACTCTGCGCCTAACCTCGCAAAAGAAATGCATGTTGGTCATTTACGCTCAACCATTATTGGCGACGCGGTTGTCCGTGCTCTTGAGTTTCGTGGCGAACATGTTATTCGTCAAAATCACATGGGTGATTGGGGTACACAGTTTGGTATGCTATTAGCACACTTAAGCGATAAATTAGCGTCAAATGAAGTCGCTGAAACTGCGCTGGCTGATTTAGAAAACTTTTACCGTGAAGCTAAAATTCGTTTTGATAACGAAGAAGGCTTTGCTGATCGTGCCCGCGACTATGTGGTAAAACTACAAAGTGGTGAAGCGCAATGTGCCGTACTTTGGCAACAGTTTATCGACATTTCAATTGCTCACAGTGAAGACATTTACAAAAAACTTAATGTCACACTAACACGTGATGACATCATGGGTGAAAGTGCTTACAACGATGACTTATCAAACGTTATTGATGAATTAATGGCACAAAAAATTGCTGTAGAAGATCAAGGCGCAAAAGTTGTTTTTATTAACGAAATGGCCAATAAAGACGGTGAACCTTCGGTCTTTATTGTACAAAAATCTGGCGGCGGTTATTTATACGCAACCACCGACTTATCAGCATGTCGTTACCGTAGCGGTGAATTAAAAGCCGATCGCATTATTATCTTTACCGATGCCCGCCAAGCCCTACATTTTAAACAAGTGGAAATTGTTGCTCGTAAAGCTGGCTTTTTACCTGAGCATGTCGGTTATGATCACTGTCCATTTGGCATGATGATGGGCGACGATGGCAAACCATTTAAAACGCGTACTGGTGGTACAATTAAACTTGCCGAATTACTT
This sequence comes from Cognaticolwellia aestuarii, assembly GCF_002000025.1. Lineage (GTDB taxonomy): Bacteria > Pseudomonadota > Gammaproteobacteria > Enterobacterales > Alteromonadaceae > Cognaticolwellia > Cognaticolwellia aestuarii. Next base: position 14,860 of record NZ_MUZV01000015.1, on the reverse strand, counting down.
GATGAAGCCGTGGTGCGTGCAGCAGCATTGATCAAAGAAAAAAATCCAGATATTGCCGAAGCTGATTTAGCTGAGATTTCACATAAAGTAGGCATAGGCGCAGTTAAGTTTGCCGATTTATCAAAAAATCGTACCAGTGATTATATTTTCAACTGGAAAACCATGTTGAGTTTTGAAGGCGCAACGGCTCCTTACTTACAATATGCTTATTCTCGTATTCAAAGTATCTTTGCTAAAGCAGATTTTTCTACAAGCACAGACATGCAAAGCATTAGTATTGTTGAACCACAAGAAAAGGCATTAGCATTAAAATTATTACAATTAGAAAACGTAATCGACGCGGTTATCAGCGAATGCACACCTAACTTATTGTGTAATTACTTATATGAGCTTGCTAGCTTGTATATGAGCTTTTACGAAGCCTGCCCTATTTTAAAAGATGAGATTACACCAGAGGTTAAGCAATCACGCTTAGCGCTAAGCTACATTATTGCAAGCACTCTTAAACAAGGTCTAGATATCTTAGGTATAGACGTTATGGAACGTATGTAACTTCTGCTGATAAAAATATCTCAAGGGCAATATGTTGTAAATGAAAGTATTATTAATTGATAATGTCGACGGTCAACTGTTAGCGCTTAAGCAAGCGCTAACTAAGTCTCGAACAAAATTCGCTCATGTCACAGGCTTAAATGCTGCGGTTTCAGCTCTTTCACAACACCAGTTTAATGTGGCTATATGCGCAGGAATGGTTGATAACAGCAATGGTGATACAATACTTGAAATGGTGTCAAAAAAGTTCCCTGCTATCGTGCGTATCTTGATCGATAATACTGAGCAACAAACACATAGCATTGCCCATTACTGTTTTGCCCAGCCTTTAGCGTGTCGTGTTATTGTCAGCACAATTACCCAGCTATCCAATAATAATCAAGCCATCACCAAAGATATTATTGTCAAAACTATTGCTAATATCAAAATATTACCAAGCCCTCCCAAAGTCTATATGCAGCTTAATGCCATTTTAAAAGAGCGAAACACTGACTCTCATAAAATAGCCCAAATTATCCAACAAGACCCTGCACTAACGGCAAAAGTATTACAATTTTCAAACAACACTTTTGCCACAAATGGCAAACCTATGATGAATATTAGTGATGCTATTACAAAAATGGGTATGGATACTTTATGCTGTATCGTGATGACGGCTGAATTATTTGCTTATAATCCTAAGATCAAAGATTTTTCCATACTCGATGAACAGCTGCATTGTTTAGCTACGGCAAAATTAGCGGCATCAATGGTTAAAGCCGAATTAAAACAGGACGCTATGATCGCAGGCTTACTTCACGATATTGGCAAAGTTGTACTATTTGAAGTAAATGAAAAATTAACAGCGTTATTCTTTACCCATCGTATAAATAATGACGACAACCTTGCTCTAGAAAATAAAATATTTGCCACTGATCATTGTCATGTAGGAGGTTATTTATTACATATGTGGGGGTTTTCATACGATATTATTGAGGCCATTGTTTTACACCACAGTCCTGAAAAGCTACGCCAAAAAAGCTTTGGTATTGCACAAGCTGTTTATCTTGCTAATGTGCTTATCAACAAGCAAACGCCAGAGGCTGAATTTATCAACCATTATAAGTTAACCGGTGTTATTGATGCCCTAACGCAGCGGGCTGAAAAGCTCGCTTAGCGAGTTATAACATTACAAAGACATTATCGGAGTTAAGATGACAAATATGTTGCGCTTTACCGACAGCCATTGTCATCTTGATTTTAACGCACTGAGCACTCAGCTTCCTCAACTCCTAAAACTATGCCAACAAGCGCAAATTAACCGTATTGTAATACCTAGCATAGGGCCTGAAAACTGGCATAAAGTCCTAACCCTGGCCAAGAACCACAGCACTGATTCATTAAAAATACAGCCATCTTTAGGTATACACCCATGGTTTCTCAATAATTTAGCCAAAAACAGTTTTGATACTTTAGCGCAGTTAGTGCAACAACAGTTAAATAACATTGTCGCTATAGGTGAAGCAGGTATCGATGGTGTTATTGATAAAGAACAGCAGAATTTATCACTACAAAAAAGTCTATTTGAACAACAATTATCGCTAGCTAAACACTATAACTTACCTATTATTGTCCATCATCGCCGCTCACATCAGCATATTGTGCCGATGTTACGACAAAAAAAATTATCTAAAGGTGGTATTATTCATGCTTTTTCTGGCAGTTACCAGCAGGCAGTTCAATATATTGATTTAGGATATAAACTAGGGATCGGAGGTACCATTACCTACCCTAGAGCAGAAAAAACCATCAAGGCAATTAAGCGACTACCGCTAACGAGCTTAGTACTTGAGACAGATGCCCCTGCGATGCCTTTATACGGTTTTCAAGGCCAAGATAATTCCCCCTTACAATTGATAAAAGTTTTTCAAACCTTAGTAAGTATTCGCACTGAATCTGCGGCAGAAATTGCCCATACGTTAGAAGATAATGTTAATGCCATTTTACCTGCCCAATCAGCCGCCGTGTAATAAAACCTACGCTATTGGTGGTCTATAGCCTTGGCGACTAAAGCGATTTAATCCCCGAGTTAACAGAAAACCAATGAACCCTGCGACAATTAACAGTAAACGCATAATATCGTATTGTGAACGGCTATTTTCAGCCAATTCATCTGCTAAGATCGAACGATGAAGCGATAACCGAATATAACCACTCAATTGCTCTGTACGTAATTCTTGTACAAAAGGTAGCAGCTCATCAGCTTGGTTAATTTTATTAATGCTGATACCAAACAAGTCATTAATAGACTCTGCTTGCGCTGAGCTCGCAATTCGTTGGCCTGTTTTATCATAAACATGAACACTTTTTACCAAAGCTTGCTTTACCAAAGTATCAGTAAAGTCTTGAAGCTTATTTTGCTCTGCTGACAAATAAGGTATAGCGCTCGCTGCAGCTTGTGCCAAGTAAATTTGACCAACTTTATGTGCATGTGCTTGGATCTGTGCTTGCTGTGCATCACGACTATCAACCCAAAAGTTCATCAACAGTACAAGTAACAAAATAGCGATAGCTAATTGCAATATTTTATTATAAATCGGTGATAATTTAGGGTATAAAGGCTGTTCTAGTTGCTTCATAAAACGTATTGTTTCCTACATTTCTATAACTACACTATAGAACCACATTTACACTTTTTATGCTAGGACAGTTGTTTTAAAACATATTTTTCAAATAAGGCATTATTGTGACAATCGAAAAAAAATCAGTTTCCCTAGCAAGTATCCAACATTTAAATTTAACCCAATGGTTGCCTGTCGACACAACGTCAAATGAAGTTCCTTTGACCTTTGATAAAAACCAATTAGCATTCACTAGCACTGAATATCAAGCGGTACCAGCAACATCAGCATGTGCAAAGCAGCTAGAACTTGTAGTTTTTGGTGATATGACACTTGATATATTTGCCGGTTTACTACATGAGTGCCAACTTACCCTGCTATCTCTACAGAAAATCAATCAACGTAATAATGCCATAAGTTATCGATTTTCAGTACAAGTAGAAGATATAAAGCTGGCCCGAGAGCAATTAGCAAAATTCAATCTTGCTAAGCAAGTCGAATCAGCATTACTCACTAATGCGCCAACATTAGCACAACCCGGCCTTTTGTTGATGGACATGGATTCAACAACAATAAAAATTGAGTGTATCGACGAAATAGCAGCACTGGCGGGTGTCGGTGAAGAAGTCGCAGCAGTTACTGAACTGGCTATGCAAGGCCTGCTTGACTTTAGTGAAAGCTTACATCAACGCGTCGCTAAATTAAACAAGGCTTCTGAGGATATATTAGCGCAAGTAGCGAAAAACATTCCCTTAATGGAAGGGTTAGAAACCTTAGTTAGTGAATTAAAAAAGCATCACTGGCGCATTGCTATTGCTTCAGGCGGGTTTACCTATTTCGCTGATCATTTACAAAAAATGTTAGCCCTTGATGCTGCTGTAGCCAATGTGCTTGAAATTGATAACCACCACTTAACTGGCAAAGTAGTCGGCCCAGTTATTGATGCCACAGCGAAAGCTGAATGCTTGAAACAATTACAAGTAGATTTTAATATTGCAGATACTCAAACAGTAGCTATGGGTGATGGTGCAAATGACTTAGTGATGATGGCAGCAGCACACCTAGGGGTGGCATTTCATGCCAAACCTGTAGTATTAGCACAAGCCGATGCTTGCATTACCACTTCAGGTCTTGATTGTTTATTACATTGGCTAAAGTAAGATAGCGCTGAAGTAAAAATAAAGCTGAAGTAACTGTTATCAAGATTGGCTAACAATCAATACCGTTAGCCATTTAAGTTCAGTTACGCATCAGTTGATAGCGAAAAAGGACTTCTTGGGTTATATCAAAAATCTGTCCGATACCGGCAACACTGAAAATATCTTGTTCGATTTGCTTACCGCGATGAATGGCATATGAGCTGATATAACTAAGTTCCGGATGCAAGTGCGCCATATCAGGTTCCGCAGCACGAGATAGCTTCATCAAAACACAGAAAAACTGACCTTTTTTCAAAGCTTGGTGAATAAAGAACTGTTTCACTTTTTCATTGGCAAAGTCGGAAGCAAGCTTAATAGTTACTGCTTTTTCCACTTGCTCAACCTTGTTATTAATCGCCATATAAATTAATTCAGAGCTAGCCCCGTCAGTACTTTGCATTTTCTTTAACTGAGCACTCAATTTTGCCATAACATCAGCATGAGCAAAAACTGGATATAGATTGTAATAACCATCAAGATCACTAAGTTGCTTCATTGCTGACATCAACTTGCTGTCTGGGTCTCCGCCGGCAATCACTTCTGCTTTATAACGGCTACCACTAGCTTGCACGATAATCGACGATATCGCTGAGCTAGCACTATAGATATTTCGTAAAGCCTTTGCTAAACCAGGGCTAGACATAGCATATTCATCTGGTGTTAATTTATCACGGTTTTTATCAATTAAAGCCTTAAAGAACTTACGCCCGATATGTTGATGCTTCTCAACATACACCCTTAAATTAACAACAGTTTTTGCTGAATTTAAACGCATAACCTCATAGGGTAAACCAGATAAATCGAATGCTGAGGTAATTTTTTGTAATGCTGGGAAGCTAACATAAACAATGTCACCTTTACTTAAAACAGTCGACTTTTCTAATTCAACCTTTAAGCCTGATTTAGAAAAATCATGTGATACCCCTTGCCACATTACATTTTCAATTTTAACGTGCGCTGGCGTTTTATAAGTAAAACGCAGTTCCTGACGTTGATTTTTATAATTTATCCCAACTTCGTCAACACTGAAGGGTTTACTCAGTCGTTTATGACCAAAGTTTTTTAGTTTAACTGTGTTGATACCTTCATAAGACAGCGACTGGTATGCTTGTATGCTTTCACTATCTGTTATTTCACTAGCAACAACAATATAGGGGGTTTTATCAAGTAAGGCTTTAACTTCGTCAGATACTGGCGTATTCAAATACTCATTTTGTTTAGCAATAGTATTTGATAGGGTTAAAAATGATTCAGCACGGCGAGGAAATACATCTAGCAAAGACAACTGAATAACTGAAAAACTCTCTTTAGCTGCCGCAAATCCCAGATAATATGGCATAAAATCTGTATCTTCAGCTAACTGAAATTCATCTGCCGTATAGAAGTAAGATTTTCCTTGGCTTTTATGAATAAAACTAAAAACCAGTAACGTCTTGCCTGATACAGCTAGCTTTTTAAGTCGCTCAATTCGCTCGGGGGTAATCAAACAATACAAGGTTGAATAACGCTTTTCATCTTGCCAATACTGGTAAAGGCCTTGATTATTATTACAAGTTAAGGCGTATTTTGGCGTTAAGAGTTCATTGTTTTTTTCAATAAAAACAGGAAGCTCATTAGACTTAGGTAATATATATTGCTCGTAGCTACGAGACTGCAAAGCGCTAATAGTATTATCTAAATTTATTTTATAACGGCGTTTATTGCCTTGAATAAAACCAACAAGAAACTGCGTAAAACCATCAGGACGCGCTTTGGTCTCAACAACTCTTTGGACCCCAACTAACTGCATGTTGTCCAATGTAGTGATATTTTTTACTTCGTAGATAAAGTTAGTATCAGCACCAAACTGAAATTCGTCTTCTAAGCCACGAAAACGTAACGTAAGCTGCATACCTACTTTAACTGGTTTAAAGCCGCTAACTCTAAACTTACAGCCATTAACACTGATATCTGAACTAGTACATTCAAAACTGACTCCATTACCCAATGATACTTGGATAGCAACGGCAAAATTCATCCGCTCTTCACTGCGATCATAATAAGGGCCAAAACTATAAAACTTGGCTGGAGATTGAGATTTTTCAAGTGTTTTTGCAGAGTCAACTTGGGGAGTTAAACTGGCTTTTTGTTTTTCTTTTTGATAGATAACACGAAAGTTATTTTCGGTGTTCATTGTGGCTTCATAAACACCAAAAGTATAACCATTATAACGGGTAAAAGCCTCAGTAAATACTCGACTAGCAACGTCATCTAAATAATGAGTTCTATCTTCATGATCAAATGCTTTACATTCACCGTCAACATGGCCACGTAAATCAATTAGGCGGGTGCATGGTGCAGCTAAGCGCTTTAATTCCATTTTAAGGAGAAAGCGTTCAGTTTTCGGAATTTTTTTCGTGGCAGCATTAAACCTAGCTTCAAAGTCACTTGTTAAGACTTGGCCACTGAACTCGTCAATAATTTTTTGATATTTTGAAAAATCTTTATTCATTTACGCGTCAATATCTTTACAATAAAGAAAACTACTCATCGTATATAAAGTTAAGTATAAATGGCTTAAAAGCCAATTAACACCACAATAACATTTATGAGTAAACATTAGCTATGCAATGCAAAAACTATACCTGTTAAATAGTCATAACAAAAGCAAAACTGAACAGTAAGATTCATTTAACTAAAGCTTTGAATATGAATATAAAAATCATAGCAGAACATTCATCTCTCTGACAAACGGCGACACCTTCATTTATTGCGCCAGTATTTTGTCATAATTTCATCCCGCGTAATATGCGTAATGGGCTGAAAAATTTAAATTTAGAAAGTAGGTAGCCCAATGGCAAAGTTAGCAAAATTAGAATTCGTTTGTACTGATTGCGGTATGAATTACCCTCGTTGGCAAGGACAATGTCGTTGTGGCGCATGGAATACCTTAGCAGAAATGAAGATTCCGGCAAATCAGAGTAAGAGTCCAAGCAAGAGCAGAATAACGACAGGAGGTTATGCTGGCGGCACGGGTGGTGGCTCGAAGAAAATCAATGACGTTGAAACCACTGAAGCTGAAAAACAACTCACCGGCATTGGGGAGCTTGATCGAGTATTATGTGGTGGCGTGACTACAGGCTCTGTCAATATTATCTCAGGAGATCCTGGTGCAGGAAAAACCACCTTGTTGTCAGACTTAGTTGCCCGAATGTCAAAGCTTACACCATCTTTATATTGTACAGCTGAGGAATCACTTTCTCAGTTTAAAAATCGTGTGCAGCGTTTAAAGCTAGATTATAATCCTGAAGAACTATATTTATTATCCGAAACCAGTGTGGAAGCTATTATTGAAGAGTTAGAACAAAATAAAATTAAATTTGCCGTGATTGACTCTATCCAAGCTGTTGTAACTGATAATGCCAATGGTAGCCCAGGCTCACCATCTCAAGTAAAAAGTGCCGCTCAAGCATTAACTCAATACTGTAAACAAAATAACGTCACCATGTTTTTAATTGCCCATGTAAATAAAAACAATGAAATTGCCGGGCCGCAAACCTTAGTGCATATTGTTGATGCCCTTCTCCATATTGATACCAACGACGGTCAAATAAGAACATTACGTGCCAATAAAAACCGTTTTGGCGACATAGACACGGTCGGTATTTTTAAAATGTGCGAACGCGGCATGCTCAGTGTTGATAACCCCAGTGAGATATTTCTATCCGGTTCAAGTACAGAATCACCGGGCTCAGCTATAACATGTATCAGAAAAGGCAATCGGAATTTATTACTAGAAATTCAATGTTTAACCACCGAAACTGAAGCAGAGTTTCCACAACGGGTTTGTGTTGGCTTAAATATGAACCGAATAAAAATGTTAACCGGTATTTTGCGTAAACATACTAAAACAAAAATTTATCACGATACTTTTTTCAACATTATTGGTGGCTTAAAAATTGATGAATCAGAAACCTGTATTGATCTCGCCTTAGTCACCGCACTATTAAGCAGTTTGAATGAGTTTGTCATCCCAAGAACCACCTGTATCATGGGCGAACTAAGTTTGAATGGTGACGTGCGCCCCATCGACAGCGGCGTACCCAGAGTAAAAGAAGCTGCACAACATGGCTTTAGTGAAATATTTATTCCCTATCGTAACTATCACAAATCAATGGAAGGTTTAGGGGCAAAAGTCACGCCAATAAAAACCATTCATGAATTAATTGAGCTAATTAAATAGTCGATAAGTAAGTTGATTGGTGTGATGACTGAATGTAAAAATTCTGTATTTAGCGCTACTCAACTGACTTTAGCGTAAAAATCAATCGCCTAGCAATGGGGTATTCCCCCCCCATAAAAGCATTTATGTCATAAAGAAAAACTAAATGAGAATAGCCGTATTAGGGGCAACAGGCATGAGATTTTAAGCGGATTTTAAGCGGGACACCCTTTCTAAAAGATAATTTGAGATGGGTGCCCTGTATATTTCGCTGTATATTTCGGTATGTTTCGAGTTATAACGACAAGCAGTTTGTATTTACTTATCCGTTCCGCTTTTATTGAGTAGCAATATAATTAGCAGCATCGCAAACAGCGTAACAATACTAATTTGCAAAGGGCCGCTAATTTTAACCCCTAAGTTACTACTGTTTATAATATCAAAAATATCTTTCAACGCGCCTACCGATATTAACCCCATTGAGCCTGAGATGATGCCGGTTAACCTTTTGCTGTTTCGTGTTCGTAGTTTTTCATAAAGTTTAGCGTTTTCAGCAATAATTTCATCTTGCCTAAATTGAATTTTATCTAAAGTTTCTTGTGTACGAATGTGTAATTTCTCAAACCCCATACGATCAAACACTTTCTGAATAAGGCGGGTATGATCAGGAAAAGTCATCATACTGCCAGCACTGATCAACTCTAACAACCAATGCGCATCACGAGTAAACTGTTTTAAGCAGTTATCTTCAATAGTAAGCTTTTTAACTTGCTCCCTAAGCACTTTAACAGACAACTTTTTATCGGTAAGTTTCCGTACAGAGTTAGCTTGGCTAACACTGAGTTGTTTATCGAGTAACTTATTGGTTAGATGAAACAAGTTATTGATAGCAGCGGCCACATCTATCATTTCAGCTGATTGCTCTAGTACCCAATTGGGTTGTTGTAACAACCCTAAAACACACTCGTGCTTATTAATATAAAAAAACTCATCATGGTTAAAACAATCTTGATTCAAATTGTTACTGGCTAACGGTGGTGTTCTAAGACACCAGTCATCTACAGCACTGCGCAGCTCTCTCTGCGGTAATATAAATAGCGGGTAAGCAAAATGTGATTTTAGCGACTTTGCGGTAACTGAAATATGCTTATCATCAACGCACTCAACCACACGATCAATTAACGTTGATACAAAGCGATTATCAGTTTTATTAAAAGTAAGAATATCACTAATTGGTTTGTCGCCATGTTTAAAGGAGCCATTAAGTACTTCGGCCAATTCAGTAAATCGATTTTCGGCAAAATCTTCCAATAAACCTATATCTTCATTATGCCAATGCATTTGTTGGTCCATGGCAAAAGGCGTACCAAGAGACATCGCATGTCTAACACCGCTGCCACTAACACCGTCAAGATCAGCTTTTAACGTTAACGCAAAAATGCCCATTGGGTAGTACACCAACTCTACGGTAAAACATAGCGCTTTATCAGTGCCGTTTCTATTTCGAAATGGCGTACTTAAACTGGGTAACTGCCACGAATATATATTTTCAAACTCGCGGGCAATTCCTTCCCATGTATCGTTGAGCATATTTCGAACTGGTGTTTCTGCTGCCCATTGCTCAAGATAAAGTAAATGCGACTCTGGAGCGTCGTTAATAATACTAGATAACGACTGCAGTAGTTCACTAATAACAATATGATTAACGCTGGCAAAATATGAAATAGTAATTGCACCACGTTCAACAATCAGTTTCCCAGTGCCTGGCGCTCTATTTTCGCTAAAAAAAGTTAATGGAGGCCACAGCGCTTCTAAATCGGTCGACATTATATATTTGCCGTTCGAGCTTAAAGCTTGAACCGCTTCAAGGAACTTAGGCCTCAATTGAGCCATATGTAAGGTTAAGGTTTCGGGCTCACCCCATCGAATTTCTAACAGCTGGGCAATTATCGCCACACCCTCACTGTAATATTGGTATGAACTGAACTCTAAAGCAAAATACTCGGCATATAATTGGCAATCAATAGGGCTAAGCTCAGCCTTTAACGCTGTTATTTCGTTTAGCGTGTTTGCAATATTTTTTGTTGCTTGCGCCATTAAATACTCTTGGCTAGTGTATATACCTCGGTCAATACAACAGATGTCAATTTGAATTCCTGCAAACATTTTCAGTGCTTCAATAATGTCCGAACTTGGTAACGATTCAAGTGCCATTATACCTGAGCGGATCAGCGTTTCTGCATGGTAGTATCTGTTGGTTTCTTCAACCTCATGCCGAGCAAAGCTATAGCAGCTACAAAACATTAATAAAAGTTCGTTACTCTCAATATTCGTAAGCTGTTCTGTTGATATTTTTGGCTGTTCCCCTAACTGTTTAATAATACTAAACGCATCAGAATTATAGCCTTGTAATTGCTTTTGTGCCCAATGAAAACAAGCCTCAAAATCCTCTGAACGAATAAACTCAAAAAACCTTGTCAAGATAGACTGCTGCGCAATATTTTGCTCAAAACTCATATAACTACCTTTTAAATAATATAATTTCGCTGTTGCTCTAGCCTTGGGTCATCAGAAGATAAGTAATAACTCTCAGAGAATATATGATGAACAATGTGCCATAATTGCGCTTTGGTAGGTGCGCTTTGTTCTGCTTTAGAATATAGCATTAATGCCATTTCGGTTGATTGCATATCATCATAATGTGGAGACAGGTATTTAATACCTAAGGTAGAAAAGCCTAATTGTTCATAGAAACGTTCGGGGCCAGCTTCTGCTTCGACTAACAACCACTTTAAATCATGACTTTGGTTAAAAAAATCAAATAACTCTTGGCACAATAACTTGCCTAACCCTTGCCCTTGGTGATTAGAAGAAACAAACAAGTAACCTAACATAGCAAAACTTTTAGACCAATAAACTTCAGTCAAAGACATGGCTATAGTTTTATTGCCCTCATGTACCAAGATACAACGAGAATTACCACTATTAACCGCTGCTTCAATGTTAGCTATTGCTTCCCTTTCCCATTCAGGAAATATTTCGCAATATAACACCATAGCACTTTCCCACAATGGGCCAACAGCTTTTGTAAGTTGTTTAGTTTGCATGATTTTCTATTCTAATTTTTCTTAAATGATACCTAATATAATTATTATTATCGACTGATTGAGAATAAAAAATAGAGTCAGATACACATTATATTTTAGCAATTTGGGGCGGGTTGGGATGGATGTCCTTTAAGTTGGGATGGATGTCCTTTAAAGTTCATTAGTGAAATGCAAAGCAGAGTCAGCTGGGAAAACCTATGGTACTAGCGGTAATAAAATTGGTAATGGTTATCTGAAATGGGCTTTTAGTGAAGCCGCGGTGCTTTATCTTCGCGGTAATGACAACGCTAAACGCTATTTAGCTAAATTACAAAAACGCATGAGTAAAGGTAAAGTATTATCTGCACTGGCACATAAAATTGGTCGCTGTGTTTACTTCATGCTTCGAGATAGGCAGGTTTTTGATGAAGATAAGTTTTTAAACCGTTAAGTCACACAATGGCGAGAGCTGAACACCTAACTGGATGAGTAAGAGCATCTGATGAATCATCGCGTCCGTTAACTGAAAGTTGATGATTATTATGCCGAGTAGTCCAAGCCACTTCGCTTGATTAGACTCGCCATTGGTGCGCATTATTGCAATGAGCAAGCGCGTTTACACCTTAACTGAGTCTTAAACTAACTGAACTGCGCCCAAAGGCACTGAGTCATCATGCTTGAATAGTACCAGCGTAAGGTTAACCGATAAATGTCTAGTGCCCCTACTTAACCTATGGATAGACAGAGTAGGCAGTGATGAGATCACAATAAGAGAGCCTCTATATGTGTTTGCCGTAAACCCTTGTTTAATGGCTAATTGACATAGCGAAGTAGATGAACTTGTGAATTGACTGAACAATTAGCTGCCTAACGGCAGCTAAATAAAACCCTATTGCCTATTGACGGGAATAAGGCTCATATGTGTTATACGTACTATGGCACAAGTTCCAAATTACATTCAACTCTTTGCTTTATAGCTAAATTTTTGCACTTATCTTCAGGGTATTTATTCAGAAATTCTATTATGACTTGGTTGCTTTCATATGTAGGACTATTCATATTTAGCTCATCACAGTATTCACCCACACATCGATTGCCCCAATCATATTTAGTAAGAATGAAAAAACGCAATGCTTTTGAAACTTCATTAGTATCTCTGAGCGATCGTTTATACAAATCAATATCTCGTCGAATTTGCAATTCGGGATCTGTAGCCATTTTGGTAAAGTCATCAAATCTCTGAAATGAATCGTTGGCTATATTTATCGAATTAAACGCCGTGCCCGCGATAAAACTAATTATGCACAAAATCAATACGACAAATGAAACTAGAAATTTACGCATATTTTCCCTGTACGTATAACGCCCGCCTAACACGCAATGTGTTGGCGTGGCTTTTTGCGTTGTTTGCCAAAACCATGACAACTTAACATTGTCGGAGTTTAGGCGCTTGTTATACGAAAATTATCAACAATTTTGCAAATTTCTTCGGGCGCAACACCTGTTAAACGTTGATGTATTTCGGGAGTACTTCCCATCAATGGACCAACCATAAATACTTCAAAATCATTGGCGCCAATATTATCTATTCGATCTTTAATGACGTAACCTTTTGGAACGTACTTTGTAGTACTGAAATCTACCGTACTTATTAAATGTCCATTTTCAATTGCATATCTGTTTGCGTAATAAGTGATGTCAACTTTGCCTTTTGAGTCAAACTCATAAGACAAAACACATTTACGCCCATCTTCAGTAAAACCAATTTGGCTAAACCAGTAAGGGTGACGGCCGTCAAATTTTAGCTCCCAAGTTCCTATTAGCTGAGAAGAACTATATTCAACTTTTTTGGGTTGTGACGCACATGCAGTTAGAAACGTTGCGATCATTAATATTAATGCAGATTTCAATTGAACCTCCTTTTCGTATAACGAATGATATGGACTCCCCTACTAATCGGCATCTATGTGCCATATTGAAAGGTGTTAAATACATTCAATAAAGGAGAGTCCATATGTCCTTAATTAAAGTCGTTGGCATCGATTTAGCCAAACTTGTTTTTAGTATTCATGGTGTTGACCAACATGGCAAGTGTAAATTAAGAAAAACTGTCAAAAGAAACAAACTGTTAGCAGAAATAGCAAAGCTACCAAAGTGCATTATTGCCATGGAAGCATGCTCGGGAGCACATTACTGGGTAAGGGAATTCAAGAAACTTGGCCATGATGTTCGCATCATAGCATCTAAATTTGTTATTCCTTATCGTCAAAACGAAAAGAATGACGCCGAAGCTATTTGTGAAGCAGCCACCATAAAATAAATTGGACACCCATTTTAAATAATACGTCCAATATAAACAGGAAAAGTTTAACCTTAATGCATGCAATCGTGTTTTTATCGTCTGTTGAAGTTCTCGCGCTATGAATTCTATCAATTAAACCTCATATGACCCAAAAAATTTATTCTGAAGGCATGTTTGGTTCAGCGTATTGACAAATACACTGTTCAAAATGGGGTGCTTTATTGAGTTTGCTTAGGCTAAACGCTTTTACGCAAATAGCTTATTACAATGACTTAAATTCTGTCGTCGTTTGAAGTGTTGATGTTCACAAAAGTCAGTTAACGCCGCTTCTCGGCCCACTGCACCATGGAATTGTGTTCTAAATTCGGTGGTGATAATGAACCAGTGCGCTGCTGATATATTTAAGCGTTTTAGTATCTCTGGTTGGCTTTGCTCGATAAAGCCATGTTTGTCTTCCCGGATACTACGCCCAGTTATATCAATGAGTTGCAGGTAATCTGATAGGTCAAACGGTAGGCCTTGGGGCATATCTTCTCTCGGGTTGCCAACAAAAGGCAATAGTGTGTGGGGTTGGTTGCTGATGTTGTCGGTTTGACTGGCTTTGTGATGGGGTTTCTCACTGGCTTTTGTTTGCTCGCAACGCAGTTTAACGCTGGTGTGGTTTGAGCTCTCTGGTGTATCAGCGATATTGGCTCTAACAGGATTTAAGTCAACATACGCCATACAAGCCACTAGCGCTGTTTCATCCAACAGTGCTTGGGATTTAAATCGCCCTTCCCAAAACCGGCCTTTGCAATCGTCTTCTTGATTCGCCTGACGTGCTATTTTTTCATTGATTTCACGCATAAACCAACTGACGTCAATAAGGCGCTGGCGATATATTTCAGCCGTTACGTTAACCATATCCACTAGTGGCGTAG
>NZ_MUZV01000014.1 GCF_002000025.1 Cognaticolwellia aestuarii | reverse complement strand
TTCTTGGGTATACCGTTTGCCTTTGCTCATAAAACACCTCTTTTTAGAAGTTACAATGTAACTCATTAGGTGTCTAGCAAACTATGGGAAGTCCACAAAAGGTTAAATTGCTACAATCACCATTAGGCAGAATATAATCTTTTTATTGTTCGGTTAAAATATAAAATTATAGGTGTTAGCTAAATCCTACTCATAATTTTTAGTATGTTAGCAAAACATTCATCTCTAAATCTAATATTGTAGTTGCTTATGATAGATATGGTTATTGGAATAAAAGCAGGTTGTTGACAGAAAAAATATTGTTTTTTATTTCTATTTTTCAAAGACCTAAAATCTGCTGGTTTATTGGTATATAAAACAATGGCTTGTGTTTTTATAGGTGGTACGTTTTTTCTATTCCAAGCTGACAATCATATACTCGTTGTATGAATGAAAAGAGCGATAGAGAAGTTTAGCTACCTCTTTGATAAAGTTTTTCTAAAGCTTATATTAGCTAATTACAATTATTGTAATTAGCTAATACATTATCAGTTATTCAACACTGAACGACTCTGAAATAGTGATCTTTTTTTCCATAGGGTCAGTATAAATTAAATAATCACCAGCATCATTCAAATTATTCTCTAATTTATACTTTCTAAAGTCTGAATTACCAATACATTCGAACGACAATGGGGAAAGAAAGGAGGTTGTTTTTACATAAGGCGACTCATGACTCCAGCAGCCTAAATGCTGTTTACCTATCATGTCAAAAGAGTCTTTAACATATATACCTGCCTCATTCACTTTAATTTCAGTCGAGTTAGTATTAACTTCAACATGACCTTTCAATAATATTCTAACAGCATATCTATTCAATGCAGCCACTTCTTCTGTTAAAGGATGAACAGAAGGCTCTATTTTGTGTTCGCTAACAAAATGCAAGTTATCTAATTCCCACCTGTAACTTTGGTAGCTATCGCCTGCAATTTCTAATTCAGAACTGATAAAATCAAAACTACCTCCATGCTTTAGAATCGATAGATTATCTTCGTTAGTTATCCTTCCAAGTTCTTTAATTAAATTTTGCTTAATTCCGTTGGTTAAGAAACTTTTGTTAGTCGCTATCTCTTCAAGTTCATTAATATACTCGGAAGTTTCTGTGCTTATGTCAGTAATATTACTTAATGGTGATATTATATTTTTTCCTTCACCATCGAACCAATGAGATAGTAACATGCTTGCGTATGACCAACCTTTAAGTTCCATTAGTATTGGGATTTCTTCAACGGATATATTTTTAGTGGAGTTAGAAGACTCTTTATAAAATGATTGATTTTCAACAACACAAGTAGGCTCATTACCGTTGTACAAAGTAAAGCTACAGCCTGTATCTATTAATGTTAATTCACTAGAAATGGATTTTGATATTTTATAGTGTAAGAACGTGTTTTCTGGATATGATACACTTCGCACCCAAGAGCCATCGTCATCGCATGAAACATAACTCTCTTCTAAAGGTTCTTCAAAAGTGACTTTTAATTCTTGATTCTCTATTTCTAAGCTGACATCAGCTTGGGATGTAGCTGTTAATTTTCCGCAGTCTGATTCTATCGATAATGTAGTTGAGAAGTTAGAGTTATTACCGTTAACTCGCAATACCTCATATATTGAGCCATTCCATGTATCTGGAATGTTATTAACAGATAATACCCATGTACCTACAAGGTTAGCAGCTTCACCTTCAGATAAAGGGTTACTGAAATTTTTAAGATCGTATGTGACATCACTTGTATCGTATTCAATACCTTGATTATAAACACTAATTTCTTTTGGTGAGTCTGGTTCGGGGTCGTTTTCTAGATACGTTGAATCTTTTATCCATTCTAAATGAAGGTATTCGGAGTTTGTCCCTGTACTCCCACTCTTGCCTATAATAGTTCCTTGCGTAACCGTATCTCCTTTTTGTACATGAATCTCGGATAAGTGCATATATACGAGAGTTCCGTTTTGGTGGTTTGGCTTAATGAATATGGCTCCAATACTTTGCTTGACTCTAGTTACTACGCCATCAGATAACGATAGAATATCGGTTGATGTAGGAATAATAATATCAATCCCTGCATTCATATAAGGAAGAGCAGGAAATAAGCTTCTTAGCTCAGAACTATATGGTTGATTATATCCGTGGTTTAGTTGAGTTGAAGCCTCATATGGAGCATCATTAGTCACATATTGTGCTATTTTTGCATAAGCTATGTTTCTATATAAATGCTCCTGAGCATCGTTTTTGGACACTAATGAGCGAGTTCCTGCCGATGTTAACCCCGTTAAATCTAATATTTCACTTTGGTTTTCATCTAATGCCTCTATATATACAGACCCTTCTCCCGTAAGTTGTTGTGAGTTTTGTATTGCTTCATTAATATATATACCATTATCTGTGTTAGCATCATCATCTAATGTTTGTAATATTCTACCTAAATTCAAGGGATTATCAAAATCTAAGGGGGTAATTAATGAACTTCCATGTACTGTTCCTATATCTAATCCTGCAACATTAAATGTTATCGTTTCGCCTTGTTGATATTTAAACGTACCATCGATGGTAACTCCTTCGTAGCTTTCAGTTTTATAACTAAGTCCATCGACTAACGAGTCAATAAATCGTCCGTTAAGGTATTGTTCTTCATTTATTTCAGTAGTAACGCCCTCTTCTATTAAGGTTTCATCCTGAATACTTGATTGTATATCTTCGTTTTTACTGCATCCAGTGATGAGTATATATAGAAAAGAAAGTAAGAATATTCGTATCATGTACGTTCCTTGTATTTATTTAAATAGAACTCTTAGGTTTAATATATCTTATTTAAGTATTGCTATATATTGATTTATAATAATTTCTTTTATTGAAATGAATTAACTAAGGCAACAGGGAACTCACCATGATCGGATCTATATGGAACAAGTGGGATTTACATGTTCATTCACCTCTTTCACATCAAAATAATCAATTTAATGGCGCAACAATTGAAAATTATGTTGATGCACTAATTGCCAATCAAATATCCCTTGTTGGTGTTACCAATTATTTTTACTTTGCTGATAATGAACTTGAAATTATTCGTGAGGAAATAGTTAGAAAGAATTCTTCGATTACAGTCTTGGGTAATATTGAATTCAGGATTACTCAACCTAATAAAGATGGTGAATGGATAAATGTTCACTGTATTTTTGCCGAGCATGTTACCACTGTTCAAATTAATGAAGCTCTAGCACGATTTGAAGTTGCTAATACAGGTGGTTTTCAACAAGCAATTTATTGCTGTAATAGTTCATTCGCTCAAAATGGCATACAACCATCAGATGTTATTGTTGATTTTGATAAGCTTATTGAACACATGAAAAAAAGCTTTCGTTTTGGTGTCGATTATTTAATAGCTGTTTGTCCAAATGGTTATGGAGGCTTTAGACCTGATGTTGCGGAAAATAGGTCTCTTAAGGTTGCGATAGAAATAGAGAAAAAAGGTCAACTATTATTAGGTCGAAAGGAAGACAGAGACTTCTTTTTGCACTATTTAGCACGATATGAAGGTGCAGTTCCTAAGCCTGTTTTTTGTTGTTCAGATGCACATGGTTTTATAAGCGATCCACAAAATGGTCGATTTTCTGTTGGTGAAAACTATACATGGGTGAAGGCAAAGCCGACATTTGAAGGGTTAAGGCAGGCATTAATTGAACCTGAAGCAAGAGTTCAACAAACCGATGACTTCATTGAAAAAACGTTTATTAAACCTAAATTTACTTCTATTCAGTTAGACGGTGAAATTTTTAATGGTCAAGCAATTAAATTCCAACCGCAAACTATTCCATTAAACCCTAATATGGTTGCCATTATTGGTGGGCGTGGTACTGGAAAAAGCTTGTTTCTAGATTCAATGCATTCAATGTTTAATCATCAAGCAGTATTCAATAATGCTCGAAGCGTTGATGTTAATAGCTTGAGAATTACTTTTGATCAAGGTGATGGAACAGAACTGGTTTTTAACTCTAAAGATGATACTTATTCATACTTGCATGTATCTCAGGGAGATATTCAGAACTTTAGCCAAGAACCAAGTAAATTAAGTGATGAAATCAAACGAATGTTAGGAATTCATGGTGTTAACTTTAATACTGTGACCACTAATGCCATTACTGAAAATATCGGTAAATATAGAAGCTTTGTGCAGTATTGGGAATTATCTGATGCTGATGGTAATAGGTTGAACACACCAGAACACCAAAATGCCATTAAAGCAAAGTTTACTAAGTTAATGGCAACTATTACTAATCCACAAAACCAGCAGCATATAGAGCAATATCAAAATAATTTGAAGTTAGTAAATGAAAAGCAAACGGTTATTAATGAGTTGAAAGAAGTTCAAGCTGTTATCGTAAGGTCAATACAAGAAATTAATTCAAGTTTGGGTGGAATTAATCAAAAGTTACTAGTACCGAATCATGTGCCGTTGGTAATAACAACAGCAACTGATCAAAAAATTACCGCCAACATTTCACAATTTGAAGGTGAAATTGCTCAGTTGCAAACGAATAACTTAGCTATTGTTTCAGCCTTTCAGCAACAAGGCATTAATCAAGATATATCTTCTTTATTAGATAAAATATCCGAATACCAGTTGGCTATTGATACTGCCGATGCAAAATTACAAGAAATACAATTAAGGACACAGCAATATCAGGACTATGTTCAAACTAGGGCTAATTTGGCTTTGACATATCGTGACTATTTAAATGCAGAAAAGTTAAAAATAGATGATAAATTTCAGTCTTTAAAAGTTGATAAAGCGCATTGGAATGAAGATCAAAACGCTCTTGTTGCTTCAATGCTTGCTGATATAACTATCAACGGTAATATAATCTTTGATGATAAGAGCTTTTATGAAGGGCTTGAAGGTTGCTTAAATAGAGGGAAATTTAGAGCTACACAAAGTCAAACCACGGCAAAACGTTTAGAAGAAATGTTTGCGATAAAAGATATTGATGATTTCTTTAATTTGATAAATGGTAATCAACAAATTGAATGTGAAGGTGATGTTGACGCTCAAGGTCAGCAAAATAAAATAGCTATCGAAGATTTATTCTGGAAATCTGAATACTTTAATCAGGGGGGAAGGTTTGAACTACTAAACTATTTATTCTCACCTGACAGTATTAAAAACTACCTATATGTTAATGCTGAATTTGAATACAAAGGTAAAACGGTTGATAAGCTTAGTGTTGGTCAACGAGGTACGTTTTATGTTTGCTTGAAGTTAGCAACAGATCCATTTGGTAGCCCATTTGTTTTTGACCAACCAGAAGATGATTTGGATAATGACTTTATAATGGGGCAGTTGGTTCCGTTGTTTAGTAAAATTAAAAAATATCGTCAGGTTATAATAGTTACTCATAATGCCAATCTCGTAGTAAATACTGATGCGGAACAGATTATTGTTGCAAGTAATGAAGGCGAAGTTATTAGCTATGAATCTGGCGCATTAGAAGATGGCAGTGTAGTAAATGGCGTAGGGACAAAAGCAAGTATCTGTAATATTTTAGAAGGTGGTAGTTACGCTTTTGAAAAACGTGAGCGTAAATATGGGATACAAGCTTTAGTTTAGTTATTATAAATATACGTAAAGTTCAGGATAAAAAGTGTCAATCTTACATTTATAATAATATAAATGTGTCAATGTTATCGTCAATGGTTGACTGTCAATGATTTTAACCCCTATCTTTGTTGTAAGCCAATAGAATAAAGGGTGTAGTATGTTTGTCAATCTTGAAAAGTTATATGTAGCCAAACATTTTTGGCCTGATGACCCAGCTAATGCACAAGCAACTAGGAAAACCAAGCGTCATATCAAAGCATAAACGTTGCTGTTTAACTGCTTAAGTGGTGGCGCTTAAAAGTACTAGGGCTAAGGTTAAAAAATTGTTTGAAGCAGCGACTAAAATGACTCGGATTATTATAGCCTAACTCAAAACAAACACGGGTGATCTGCTGACCTTGTTTTATCATCATTGCCGCTTTTTTTAATCGAGTTTGTTGTTGATAAACGCCAGGTGTACAGCCTAAGTGCACTCTAAATTGATGAAAGAACTTCGTGCGGCTCATGCAGGCTAACTTACATAACTCATCTATGTTCAAGTTTGCTGCTAAGTTCTGGTTTATATAATTAACTGCGGCATTTAAACCGTTGTGATCAGGCGTTTGCTCACTATAAGCAATAATTAAATCACGTGTCTGGTGACGCAGTAAACGAATAGTTAATTCAGATATTGCCAAATCAATCATGTAGTTTCGATCTTGATGATTTTCAGTATAAATTTGTACGATGCGATTCAGTAAGCCTTGCGTTTGAGCGTTATGGTGAGTATGTACTAAGTGATGATGGTATTGCCATTGACCATAGCTTTTATCTAATGGTGCCTGTTGCTCAATGTGGTTAACTATTTTACCGATCCGCTCATGGGATATTTCAATAGCTAAGCAGGTTGTTGGTTGGTCTAATTGTGCATCTGGAAAGTCAATTTCAACGCTGTGATTGGGTGCCATAACAAAAGATTCATGCGGAAGGAATTCGCTTTCATAGCTAGCATAATCATCGTGCATTACTTTTTTACCTGACACCATACCGCAAAATAGCAGTTGATCAGATGCCAACCGAACACGCTGTGCCTGTTCAAAAGTATCATAAATACTCAGTTCAGTATCAGGACCTGCAAAGCTGATTTTATTTTCAACTAACACTTTTGGGTTTTTACGTTGTGTTGCTAGCGTTTCCTTAATCATCATCTCGCCCCTATTTTTATCTTTATTTTAGTACTGGCAGTCAACTTTTTTGAATTAATAGCATAGTTTAAATTTTCAACATGACTAAGGTAATCAGAAATGATTATAAATACAACAAAAGGAAAGTCATATGATATATGCAGCACCGGGGACAGAAGACGCAGTTATTAATTTTAAATCACGCTATGGAAACTATATTGGTGGTCAGTGGCTTGAGCCATGTGATGGTCAGTATTTTGATAATATTAGCCCAGTAAATGGTCAGGTATTTTGTCAAATACCACGCTCAAACCATAAAGACATTGAGCTGGCGTTAGACGCAGCCCATCAAGTTAAAGACGAGTGGGGTACAACATCAGTTACTGACCGTTCAAATATTTTATTGAAAATTGCGGATCGTATTGAGCAGAACTTAACTTATTTGTCAGTAGCTGAAACTTGGGATAATGGTAAAGCCGTACGAGAAACCTTAGCTGCTGATATTCCTCTAGCGGCTGATCATTTTAGATACTTTGCTGGTTGTTTGCGCTCGCAAGAGGGATCGATTGGTGATATTGATGAAAATACCGTTTCTTATCAATTTCATGAACCTTTGGGTGTGGTTGGGCAAATTATTCCGTGGAACTTCCCTATACTTATGGCCGCTTGGAAATTGGCTCCAGCATTAGCTGCAGGTAATTGTGTGATACTCAAACCAGCAGAGCAAACGCCAGCATCAATTTTAGTGTTAGCTGAGCTGATAGGTGATTTATTGCCTGCAGGCGTATTAAATATTGTTAATGGCTTTGGTAAAGAAGCAGGCCAAGCGCTAGCAACGAGTAAACGTATTGCTAAAATAGCCTTTACGGGATCAACACCGGTAGGCTCGCATATTTTAAAATGCGCAGCTGAAAATATTATTCCTTCAACCGTTGAGCTAGGCGGTAAGTCACCGAATATATTCTTTAAAGATGTTATGGATCATGAAGATGAATACCTGAGTAAGTGCATTGAGGGGATGGTATTAGCGTATTTTAACCAAGGTGAAGTTTGTACCTGCCCATCACGGGTATTTGTTCATGAAGATATTTACCCTCAATTTATTGAGAAAGTCATCGAACGTTCAAAAGCAATTGTGCGAGGTAATCCTCTTGATACCGAAACCATGGTTGGCGCACAAGCATCTCAAGAGCAGTTTGAAAAAATTATGCGTTATATCGATATTGGTCGTGATGAAGGGGCTGAAGTTCTACTTGGCGGTGAAGTTGAAGCGCTAACGGGCGAGCATAAAAACGGTTTTTATATTCAGCCAACCTTATTAAAAGGCACTAATGATATGCGAGTATTCCAAGAAGAAATTTTTGGTCCGGTGATCTCGCTTTCAACTTTTAAAGATGAGGCGCAAGTACTTGAGTTAGCCAATAGCTCTGAGTTTGGTTTAGGTGCGGGGGTTTGGACACGTGATATGAATTTAGCCTATCGTATGGGGCGTAAAATACAAGCCGGACGGGTGTGGACTAACTGTTATCATATGTATCCAGCACATGCTGCATTCGGTGGCTATAAAAAATCAGGTGTTGGCCGTGAAACACACAAAATGGCGTTAGAGCATTACCAGCAAACCAAAAACTTATTGGTGAGCTATGATGTGAATCCGTTAGGTTTTTTCTAGTATATTAGCTTAAAGCCTTCCTTAGCAAACATAACCTCTTGGGTCATGTTTGCTTAATTAACTCAAGAAAGTTACCGATATTCATGGGAGATGCAATGAGTGTTCATCTTCCTTGTCTTAAAACCTAACGATTCACTGATTCGATTACGCAATTACTTTCATGGATTGGATAAAGTCATATTTATTACCATTTAGCAAGGGATTAATGGCTGAAGGAGATTTATTCATCATAAATACATAAGCTTATAATTGTGATTTAGTGTCAAATACTTTTACATACTTTTGGGGTATTATTAATGATGATTTTTAAGTGACTGTTTTTATATTGCTTTTATTTGTTGGTTTGATTTTTGCATATTTTAGTGAAAAAAATGATTAAATTGAGCAATAAAAGGAAGTAAGTATGAAAAAAATTATTTTAGGTCTATTTATGCTGTTTGGCTTAAATATTTCAGCAAATGCGGCACATATTGATCAACTAGGCATTAACATTACATTAGTTAGTAGTGATGGCACTGGTAATTTTAGTGTTCTATATCAAGAGTATTTTGGTGCTGATGGTTGGATGTGGAGAGGCAGTTCATGGGACACTACCTATGGCGCATCAATTTCAGCCTCATTAGCAACAGGCACAGGCTCATTGTCTAACCCAGGTAATTTTACCATTTTATTTGATGGTATAACCGACTTAAATGCTATTGAGACGGCAGGCTTTGGGGTTGGGCAAATAAATACCCACTTTGTCAATGATACTAGTGATGCAGCTCGCTATAGTGCTGTTTTAGACTTTAGTATTGCTAATTTTGATGCATCACAATCATACTTGGTTAATGTCAGCGCTAACGATTGTTGTTATGTTAGTGGTAGTGGTAATACGTCTTTTGACGGTCAGCTTCAATTTGATATAACTCAAGTCGTTGACGTGCCTGAACCAACAACTTTAGGTATAATGTTACTTGGTACATTAGGATTATTTGGGCGTCGGTTTATTAAAAAATAAATCAACGTTAATATAAAAAAAGGTGGTTTTAAACCACCTTTTTTTATTGATAATTTTATTGCTAAACAAGGAACATTACGTGAATTTTTTTAGACTACTATTCGTTACTCTCATTTTTTTAAGCAACACGGCTTTGGCGGATATAATTAATGTATCACCGACAGATATAATTAAAAATGCGAGTAATGAAATTGTTAATGAACGACAGTTTTTACAAGATTTAAGCAGCAAAGTTGAAGCGTTGTTAGCCAATAAAAAAAATATTGAAGCGATTGAATTAGCTAAAGCATCTGCATTAAAAGCACCACAATCAGTAAAAATTCAATTTTTCTATGTGTCGCTGCTAGCTTTTTTAGAAAACAAGCAACAAGCATTACAACAATTACAGACTTTAAAGAAACGCTTTCCAAATAACGGTAAAGCGTTTTTTATGTCTTCGGTGTTGCAATGGCAAGAAGGAAAAAGTGAGCTAGCGATTGCTGATATGGTGAAAGCGACAGCATTGTCACCACAAGAATTAAAATACTGGTTAATGTTATCTCAGATGAATCATGATGGAGAAGGGCACGGATTGAATGTGCATAAAGGCTCGTTGCAAGCACTACTCTCCGCTGAACGATACCATGAAAGTAATACTGATTTACTCTATAGAATTGCAGCTACTTATGATGAAGAGAGTAAGTCAGCTCAGGCGTTAACCTACTATGCAAAGGTATTAGCATTAATGCCAGGGCATAATGATGCCAATATAGCCTCAGCAATTAATACTTTGAAAATTGATTCTAACGCAGATGTTTCAATATGGCAGAAAAGTGCACAATCAGAGGCCTATCGGCTATATATCAAAGGCGTGAAATCATTTTATCAAGGTGATTACCAACAAGCCCTCGAAACATTGCATGGGATACAGAATGAGTTAACGAATAATGGCCATTTTGATTATTACTTAGCCAAGGTAAAGTTAGCGTTAGATAAGAATAGTGAGGCGGTTAATTTTGCTAATTCTGCTATCAGTAAAGGGGTCTTTCCAAGTGAGCAAAATGAACTAATAAAGCTCATTGCAGCATCAAAGGCTGCGACTATTACTTTTCCTATGCATAAAATTGATCATAAAGGTGTAGGTGAGTCGATAGGTCGTATTGATATTATTGAATTATCAAAAGGTATTGTTATTAAACCAGTATTGTCAGGTTTAGCGCCTGGGGGGCATGGCTTTCATGTTCATCAAGAAGGCACGTGTGATAATGTTGTTGTCGATGGTGAAAATGTAGCGGGAGGAATGGCGAAAGGCCATTATATGGGACACCAACACCATGGCTCTCCTGCTGGCGATCTGCCAAATATTGTCTTTGATAAGCAACTTATTGCCGACGTCGCTTTTTTTGCGCCACAATTAACTCTTAATGAAATCAAAGGACGGTCATTTATGATTCATGCATTAGCTACAAAAGATGCCAATTTAAGAATTGCTTGTGGTGTGGCAAAATAATAAAAGTAGATTAGTGTATAACTCAGCTTTCTATTGAGGTGATGGATTATATATTGCTGTTTTCAGGTGAAGATAGCAATAACACTAACGGCCTAGTTAAGCTCAAAGTAAATAACTATCAAAGAAGTGCCATGATGAAAGCGCTTAGCCAATATTAAGTTTTTTAAATTTTACACCGTACAGAAGTTAAGCTGATTTACTATAATTAGCGATTATTTTCACTGCTTGGGCAAGCACATCTTTATCACCATCTAGCCAATGTATATTCGTCCCATTACGTTCTAGTCTACGTAGCCACGTATCTTGTTTTTTCGAGAATTGATGAATGGCTGAATTGAGTTTCTGAAAACAATCGTTTTTACTTAGTTGGCCTTGTAAGTGTTGGGCTATAAAACGATATTCTAAGCCATAAAAATATAAGGTTTCCCAACTAACACCTTGTGCGTGTAGTTGTGCTACTTCCTCAATGAGTCCCTGTTCCATTCGAACCTTTAAACGTTCAGTAATACGCTGGCGAATAACCTCTCTTGGCCACCTTATAGCAAATATCAGTGGTTTTAAGTCGGGGAAATCATTATGACTACCTTGAGCGTCATGTTCGCCTTGTGCTATTTCAATTGCGCGCACGAGTCGATCACGATCGATAAGATCGGTGGTATTATGCAAGTTTGGCTTAAGTTGCTGTAATTTATTGACTAAGTCGTCATGAGAAAGCGTTGCTAATGAAGCTCTAAGCGCTATGTTCTCTGGCACTTCAATGAGTCGATAGCCTTTGAGTATAGAGTCAACATAAAGTGCTGAGCCGCCAGCCATAATAGCCAACTTATTTTTATTTTTGATTTCTTGGTAAGCGTCGATGACGTTTTGTTGAAAATCGAAAATATTATATTCATAGCCAGGATCTACAATATCAATTAAGTGATGTTTAATATCTTGGTATTCATCTAAATCTTTACCGCTACCAATGTCTAAACCACGGTAAACTTGCCGAGAGTCAGCTGAAATAATTTCACCATTTAGCATTTGGGCCAATGCGACTGCCAGTTTGGTTTTACCTGATGCTGTTGAACCAAGTACCACTAACATGTTAAAAGCTGACATAAAGAACCTATGGAGATTGATACCAAGTAAATTAATTTAGTCTTGCAAAGTAAGCAAGTTATTAGTTCTGTTGGTATGAGCTAAAATAAAGCCTGAATTATATCGTTAAATTTCTCACTATGCTTGTGGCTTGTGATGTTTTTGGTTAATTTTAGCCATTAAAAGATATCATTAGTGGTATAGTGTTAGCTCGTTTTTTATTACGATTTTCCATGTAGCTTAGAGGCAATTTAATCAAAGATGGCGGCAAATAAAACTTCTCAAACACCAGCAAAAAAAACTCGAAAAACTCAGCCCAAACAGGCTAAAAAAGCAAAAGTACTTGAGGAAGTCGCCGATAGTCGCGTAAAAAGACTGTTGCGTTGGTCACTTTGGTTTACGGTTAAAATAACCGTTTTATTAACCTTTATCTTGTTTATTTACAGTATTTATCTTGATGGTAAGGTGCGTGATAAGTTTGAGGGGCAACGCTGGCAAGTACCTGTGCAGGTGTACGGTGCTATTGAAGAATATACTATTGGTAGCCAGTTATCACTGAGTAATTTAAAACAAGCTTTAATCGCCAATCGTTATAAAAAAGTAACCGATGCTCAACGCCCCGGTGAGTTTGCTTTATCCACAAGTCGCGCAATTATTTATCGCCGTGCTTTTGATTTTGGTGATGGTATTGAAGCCGCGCAAAAAATTACTATTGACCTTGCTAACGGTAAAGTGCGTGCTTTATATCGCGGTAATGAACATGTTGCGCAGTTACGGTTAGAGCCGTTGCTATTGGATAGAATTCTACCTGAAAGCAAAGAAGATCGCGTGTTAGTGTCTTTACAAACCGTGCCGGAAAAGTTGTTGGATACCTTATTACTTATCGAAGATCGAGATTTTTATTTTCATTATGGTGTTTCTCCCTTCGGTATTTTACGGGCACTTTACCAGAATTTAAGAGCAGGTCGGACGGTGCAAGGTGGTAGCACCTTAACGCAGCAACTGGTTAAAAATATGTTCTTAACCAGAGATAAAACCTTATGGCGTAAAGCAAATGAAGCTATCATGGCGCTCATTTTGGAGTATCGATACAGTAAAGATCAGCTGTTAGAGGCCTATATTAATGAAGTGTACCTAGGGCAACATTATGCGAATGGTATTTATGGCTTTGGCTTAGCGGCAGATTTCTACTTTGGTAAGTCTATCCAATCACTTAACTCTGAACAAATGGCAATGATTATTGGCCAAGTTAAGGGCCCGAGTTACTATGACCCTTGGCGTTTTCCTGAGCGTACCATTAAACGACGTGATCTGGTTTTGCGCTTAATGTATCAAGAAGAAATCATTTCTCGGCAAGAGTTTGAACAGGCAGTAGAGTCGCCTTTATCGATCAGAAAAAAACGTCGAGTACAGCAGCAAAAGTTTCCGGCTTATCTCCAATTAGTTAAAGCCGAATTATCACGACATTTATCAGAATACCAGCAACAATCAGGTGTGCGAGTATTTACCCGATTCTCTATTAATCAACAGTTAGCCTTGCAAGCTAGTATTGATCAGCAATTACCGAGTTTAGAAGAAAAGTCAGGCTCTGAATTGCAGGTTGCTATGGTGATCTCAGATGTAAAGTCAGGTGGTATTCGAGCATTAGCAGGTGGTAAAGAAGCTGGCTATGCAGGATTTAACCGAGCGCTACATGCTCAACGACCTGTTGGCTCTTTAATTAAGCCTGCGGTATTTCTTGCCGCGTTGGAGCGTTATCAGCGCTTTAATTTAGCCAGTATTATTGAAGACAAAGCGATCACACTGGCTAATGGAGGCGGGCAAGCATGGCAGCCTAAAAATTATGATGGTAAATATCGTGGCCAAGTGCATTTAATTGACGCGTTAGTTTCAAGCCTTAATGTGCCGACGGTAAACCTCGGAATGACATTGGGCTTAGACAAGGTTGCACAAGCGATACACTTATTGGGTTATCAAGACGATATTGTAACTCGCCCTTCTATGTTGTTGGGGGCCTTAAATATGTCGCCGCTACAAATAAGCCAACTTTATATGCCGATTGCTAATCATGGTGTTGCTGAAAAACCACATGCAATAGCGCACATAGTGAGTGCGCGTGGTGAAACTTTATGGCAATTTCAAGAGGGAGAGCAGCAAATTATTTCTACCCAGGCGGCTTACTTGCTCGATTTTGCATTACATAAAGTGACAACATCAGGTACCGCTCGCTCGTTAACTTGGCGTCTTAAAGGTATTGATGTTGCAGGAAAAACTGGCACGACTAATGATCAAAGAGACAGCTGGTTTGTTGGCTATGATAATAATACCTTAGTAACTGCTTGGTTAGGTCGAGATGATAACAAACCCACAAAATTAACCGGTAGTAGCGGTGCACTGGTATTATTTGCTGATTTTATGAATAAAATTAACACGCAAAGTCGACAAGTCACTATGCCAGCCAGTGTAGAGTTAGTACGCTTTGATAATAAAAGTGGCCGAGCTGTGCAAGAAGCCTGCGATAATTCGCAATTACTACCAGCGGTGACTACAGGTTTGATTTATGAAACTGAGTGTGAACAAGACCCACATCAGCAGAAGAAAAAGTCTTGGCTTGAAAGGCTCTTTAGTGACTAACTTCCCGCACTTCGTGCAATGAGCGTAGCTAGAGCTTTTATTTAAGCTATTAGGTTAAGAGGGGAGTGCTGGCGTTAGTTTTTAACATTAAAAAATTGGTGATGTAAAAAACTGATGATGTAAAAAAAAGCAAATCCAATGATTTGCTTTTTTTATAATGGTCAAGTTAATGCGGTATAAAACCGGTTATTCTACATATTCAAAAATTTTAAATACGCGATTAACCCCGCCAACATTTCGTGTAATATCTACTGCAATATCAGCCTGTGCTTTTGTTACTAAGCCCATTAAAAATACTTCGCCATTCTCTGTCACAACTTTAATATTGGTCGCATCGAGTTCATCGTTACCAAATAAGGCGGCTTTTACTTTTGAAGTTAACCAAATGTCATTAGTTTTTGTGGTGAAAGATGTCGTATTACTGACACGAATTTGGTTATGCAATTGGTTAATGCCATGTACTTCATTGATCGCTTTTATCGCCTGGTCGCGTAAATAACTGTTTGGTGCTTGCCCAATAACTAACACGCTGCCATTAACGCTAATAATGTGCAAATTAGTATTGTTATCCAAAGCTTCGCTTTTAGCTATTTTGGCATGGGCATCGAGTTCAATTTTCTGATCGTCTATTTGGTTACCCAAAGAGCGGTTATCGGCAGCGACACTAGCACCACCGACCACACCAACAACAGCCGCTGCGACACAGCCTTGCAGTAGGGCGGCTAAAGCAAGTGTGCTGATAATTGATTTTATCGACATATTAACCCTCAGATTGCGGAAATAATGTAGTATCTATAATGTCACATAAGCAATGAATAACCACTAAATGAACTTCTTGAATACGTGCAGTACGGCTAGAAGGAACACGAATTTCAACATCATTTTCACCTAATAGTCCGGCAATATCGCCACCATCACCACCCGTTAAGGCAATAATCGGCATATCGCGTGATACTGCCGTCTCAATAGCTTTAATAACGTTACGTGAATTACCGCTAGTTGAAATAGCCAGTAACACATCACCATTGTTACCTAGTGCGCGTACTTGCTTAGAAAAAATTTCATCAAAATGATAGTCGTTACCAATAGAGGTAATGGTTGAGCTGTCAGTTGTTAGTGCTATTGCTGGTAATGGCGGTCGCTCGGTTTCGTAACGATTTAATAATTCAGCAGAGAAATGCTGTGCATCACCCGCTGAGCCACCATTGCCACAGGCTAATATTTTATTGCCGGCTAATAGGCTTTGTACCATGGTCATGCCTGCTTGCTCTATTGGTCCTGCCAATAATTCGCTGGCGGCAATCTTTGTTTGTATGCTCTCGGTAAAATTACTTTTTATCCGTTCTAACATAGTGGAATTAGCTCCGTTGTCTTATTTCTTAAAGGCATTGATTAAAAGGCATTTTTAAGCCAAGTAATTTCTGGGTTATTAATATCACCCTGCATGGCGATAACATCGAATCGGCAGGGGGTATTATATTCATTTAATCCTGCTTGTTGCAGGTAAAATGCTGCACATTGTTTAATTTTTTGCTGTTTTTTTACCGATACGGCTGCTAAAGCACCACCAAAGTGTGAATTTTTGCGATATTTCACTTCAACAAATACCCAAGTGTCATGCTCGGTCATAATTAAATCAATTTCACCAGCGCGGTTTTGAAAATTACAGATTTGTAATAATAACCCCTGCTGGGCTAAATAGTGGGCGGCTAGTTGCTCACTATTTTTACCTGTGGTGACCGTACTGGCTTTATTATTCCATAGCAATTTCTTGTACCTTACTGCGGCTATATTTACCCCAAATTAGGCTACGCTTCAAAATATTGTCATCGCCAAGTTGTAATATGCCGGTTTGACCATAATGGCGGACATAAGTTTTATTCTGCATGGCAGAAATTTTATCGACTAAGGCTAAACTATCAAAACCCATGGCAAATATGGTTTGTAAGCTATCACTGCGGTTGGGCCATAATTTTTTTGCTTGTGCTACTAAAGCTTTATTTTGTAGTTTACTTTTTAACTGCCAAGGCATTTCAGTGAAGATCAAACCTGATAAGTCACGATTATCACTTTTATCTATTTTAGTGCTGTGGCTGCGAGAACTAGCATACACCGGAATTAAATCAGCAAATGGGCTGATGTTGACGTCAATATAGGGCTTTAATAATTTGGTTTCTAGTGGTAAACCCACCACGTAAATCATATCAACATCGCGACGGTTACGCAGTTCGCTCTTAATTGAATATTTAATTCGCCTATTGAGTTCTTTGGTTCTTTGTTGGCTAAGGTCTACGCCAAGACTAGCTTGCAGTTGATTTTGCATTTTTGCATCGTTATTAAAAAACACCATTTCTGGCGCTTGACCAGTAATATGCTGCCATTGTTGGCTAAATGTTTGCGCAATACGACGGCTGGCATTATCTTGGTGGCTCAAAATAAGAGGGTGCTGGTAATGTTGGCGGCTCAGTGTTGTTGCCGCTTGTATTGCCTCATCTTCTGGTCGCATTGATAAAGCAACCTGGTGGGGTAGTAAGTTAATACCAGCAGGTAAATTAAGTAATAACGTGGGTAATGTTATTTCTGTTTGTGCTAAATAGCTTGTCACATTCTCTTTTAATAATGGCCCTATAACATAGTCTATATTGAGCTCGGTTAGCTTGCTATGTAACGTGGTCATATCCAACGTTGTTGAATCAATAAAATGCAATGTTTTACCGCTACTGGCATTGTATGCTGCAAGTATGCCTTGTTGCGCCACTTTACCAGCACGCTCTTGCTTACCTGACAAAGGAATAATAACAGCAACATGCTCAAACTCATTACTTAGTATTGGTTCATATTGACTTAAGTTGGTAACAATATGCTGTGCGGGATGTGTTTTAAATTCTCTTTGCCATTGACTCAAGTAACGCTTGAAGCGTGTGTCGTCATCACCAAATTTATTGGCAAAAGTGAGTAGCTTGCTCCAACCTTTAATATTCGGCGGGGACATCTTTACGAGTTGTTGATGTTGCCAAGGTGACAACTGGCAAAGTTGCTGCCAAATCAGTTCAATATCATCATTGTTTGCCGCTGAATTTTGTGCAAATGCACTTAAATTTGCCTCAAGCGCGGCAATGGGTAAATTTCTGCTACTTTGTACTTTTGCGAGAGTTTGATAATAGCCAAGGCCATGAGTAAGCTGAAACTGTTCTTTGATGACGTTAGCGCTCTGCAACGCTTGATAAGCTTTCTGCAGTCTATCTAAAGCCAATAAGCTTTTCGCTTCTATTATTGCTAATTGATATTGCTGTTGTGGAATTTCAGCTAAAGCATTTAGTTGTTTTACTAACCAAAGCGCTTGGTGTGGTTTAGCTTCGGTTAAATATAGCTCACTGGCCGTTAGTAACGAAGTCACCGCAGCGTCATTTTCGTTTGACGACATCTGTATTGATGCATTTGCCACAAGTTGCTTTGCCGTCAACACGGTTTCAAGTGTTTGGCTAACATTGGTTTTTTTTACTGCTGACGTTGTTGGTTTATTGGGCTGAGTTGTCGTACAACTCGTCAAAATAGCGACCGTTGCTAGCGCAAATAAGCCACTTTTATGAGATGAAAACCATTTAGTGAGTGTCAAAGTTAATAAATCCATACTTTTTAATAGTGCTTTATAATAAACTTCATCCACTTCAGTCTCAACACAAGTATTTTTAAAATGTCCGATTCTCAAATTCAGCCTAGCACCTTGTATATAGTTGCCACACCCATCGGTAACCTTGGTGACATCAGTCAACGGGCGCGAGACATACTCGAACAGGTTGATATTATTGCCTGCGAAGATACTCGGCATACTCAACGTTTGTTGTCAGCATTTGCTATTAAAAATAAAACCATGTCGATGCATGACCATAATGAACGTCAACGCCAAGAACAAATTGCTACTTTATTAAAGGAAGGCAAGAGTATTGCTTTAGTGTCAGATGCCGGTACGCCATTGATCAGTGATCCGGGTTTCCATCTTGTACGTCATTGTCGTCATCAAGGTTTAAGTGTTTCGCCAATTCCAGGCGCATGCGCTGCTATAGCTGCGTTATCTGTTGCAGGACTGCCAACAGACCGCTTTGCTTTTGAAGGTTTTTTACCGTCAAAATCAGGTGCAAGACAAGCAACATTAAATGAGTTGGCTAACGAAACTCGCACTTTAGTGTTTTATGATGCACCGCGTCGCGCTATTGATACCGTCGAAGATATTGTAAAAACGCTTGGCGGTGAACGCTATGTGGTGATGGCGCGTGAGTTAACCAAAACATTCGAAACTATTCACTCTGACACAGCTGAAAATTTATTAGCTTTTTTACAGGCGGATCCCAATCAGCTTAAAGGTGAAATGGTACTAATTATCGAGGGGAAAAAAGTTGACCCTAATGACATTCCTGCTCATGTTATTGCAACATTGAAGTTGCTGTTAACTGAAATGAAGCCTAAAAGGGCCTGTGCCATAGCGGCTGAAATTCATGGCGTGAAGAAAAATGCTCTGTATGACTACGCACTTGCCATGAAAGATTAACAGCTAGCTTATTGCTACCGGCTTTATGGTGTAATTACTGATGTCTTGGCCAATATCTTTAACTGCCATAAAGCCCGCTCTGTTTTTCAGCCTTTGCAAATAAGCCTGTGTTTGTGGCTGGTACTGCTTGGCTAAACCCAATAGCTCGCCTAAATAAAGTGCATAGCCTATGCTGATATCCGCAACGGTAAATTTATCATCAATCAGATAATCTTTGTTTTCTAAATGAGCATTTAAGCGCTTCAAACGTGCTAAAAACCAAATGGCATAGTCTTTAACCACTTGTGATTGTTGGCGTTCAGGTTGCTCAAATTGGCTGTACCTTAACACTAAGGTTTGTGGAAAAGTCAGTGTGGCATCACTAGTAAATAGCCAATTCAAATAATTGCCATATTCCGGGTGTGTTACTGGTACGCTTAAGTCATGATGGGGATAGCGTTCAGCGAGATATAGCAGCATAGCACTCGACTCGGTTAGCGTAGTGTCACCATCTTTTAAGAATGGCACAGTACCTAACGGATTAATTGCTAAATATTCTTTTGCTAAAAAGCGCGGCGGGAAGGGCAATGAGTGTAGTTTATATTCAAGCTGCATTTCTTTTAAAGCCCATAAGGCACGCAGTGAACGGGTATTATGGCAATGCCAAAGTTCTATCATAAATACGCTCCATTTTATGTTTTGAAATTACTATAACAGCAGATGCATGTCGACGATATTTAATTTCGCCTTTAGTAAATAGACCTTAGTGTTGATTTGGGGTAGAATGCGCGCCGAGTTGACGAGACAATCGCTGCTTCATCGTTGTGCCTTCGGGTAGACAGATGGGGGGGAGGAAAGTCCGGGCTCCAATGAGCAGGGTGCCAGGTAACGCCTGGGCGGCGTGAGCCGACGACAAGTGCAGCAGAGAGAAGACCGCCGATGGTTGTTCTTAGGAACCTCACAGGTAAGGCTGAAAGGGTGCGGTAAGAGCGCACCGGATTGCTGGTAACAGTAATTGCAGGGTAAACTCCACCCGGAGCAAGACCAAATAGGGTTTCATGACTAGGTTAATGCAAATTAGCATAGTATAAGCGTGGCTCGCGTGGAAACCGGGTAGGTTGCTTGAGCTATAGAGCGATTTATAGCCTAGACGAATGATTGTCACTTTTCTTCGGAAGAGATACAAAACCCGGCTTATGCGTCAATCTCACCAATTTTAGATGCCGCTTGATTATCTAATCGATAGTTAAGCGGCTTTCTAAAATCTCTTCAAATAAAATCATTTCGTTAAAAAAGTACTCTGCGACTCACTATGTTGCACTTGCTTTTGCATTCTATATTAAGTTGTTCACGCTAAAGTCGCGGTATATATTTTACGTAGCATTATTTGTCTTCAACTCTTTTGAATTGCTTTAATGTCGAGATGCTTAGCAATATTTATAATTGATGAATTCATATTTATTTGATGAATTTTTTAAATGGTGCATCTACGGGAGTATCAGCAAGGTGATTAGTGTAGTTACTCATCACTTTTTGCGATAAACCGACAATAATCTCAAGTAATTGCTGTTTAGCGTAACCTGCTGCAAAAAACGCCTCAATTTGTTCGTTGCTGATAACGCCACGCTCGCGTGTCATCGCTAATGTTGTTTCACGTAGCACTTCTAATTTAGGGTTCGCCAGTGGTGTTTTGTTGACCAGTGCATCAACAATAGCTTGGTCAACATTCATAGAAGCTGCAATTGCGCTATGCGCTGGTACGCAGTAGTGACAGTTATGTTCAACGTTAATTGACTGCCATACCACGGTAAGCTCTTCAGCATTGAATGATGTTTTTTGAAATAAATCATGCAGCACTTGATAGCCTTTAAGCAATGTTGGTGCTTCAGCCATTACGGCGTGTAAGTTGGGTAACATACCAAATGCCGCGACTGAATCAGCCATTAAAGGTTTTGCTTCTTCAGGTGCGTTTTCTGCTGTGTATAAAGTAAATTCTGTCATGTTTAGCTCCAATAATTAATTAAGTTTAACTAGCTTGTTGCACATAGTATTTGATTTTGAGCGACTGCTCAAGTTAAAATTGAGCGAATGTTCAAGTTGATTGGCAATAATATGGTTAATAAAATTAGATTTGAACGCGATAATGTCATTCGCGTTGCTAGTCAGCTATTTTGGCAAAAGGGTTTTTATGCAACATCAACGCGCGACTTACAAGAAGCCGTTAATATGCGCCCAGGTAGTATTTACGCCGCATTTGGCTCTAAAGAAGGGTTATACAGTGAGTCATTAAAAGATTACACCGTACAAATGAAAAGTCAGATAGAAGGCTTTTTATCAAGCGCTGATTCGGTGCTTGGTGGCTTACGTGCTTTTGTAGAAAATGTTGTCATTGAAACAAAAGATTGTTGCCCAAGTGCTATTTGTATGTTGGTTAAAGCCAACAGTGAGTTTTCTGAAAAGCACTCAAGGTTATACACTTTAAGTGTAGAGTTAGCGGCTGAATTTGAAAGCTATTTAACCCAGTTATTCGAACAAGCGATCAACAACGGTGAATTAAATAATACGCTTACTGGCCTTGAATATGCCCGCTTTTTTCAGGTGCAATTTACCGGTTTACGCGGTTATTTTAATCGCCCTAATGTAGATAAATTAGCTCAACCCATGATTAATCAAATGTTTATGCTAATGAAAACGTTATAAATATATTAACAGTATTGTTATAAAGATAAGTTAAAGAATAAAGCTAACGTATCATACAAGTAGCACCCGAAAGAGAAGTTTCCGTAGGGCAATGAGCCAGTTTATTTGACTTTCAAAAATTGAAACACAAGGCCAAGTTATGAAACCCATCGTAGCATTCTGTTTTTACAGCAAACCTAGCTGCACAATAAATCATTACGCCAAAGGTTGTTGAGTTTCAATGTACTTTATTGTTTAGAATTACTTTTGAATGTAAAAGATTAATTTTTATATTGCTGTTCTTGATTAAAAACAGCATCATTTAGTCCGTTACAAGCAGACTGAACATTATAATCATGCCAAGTAAAAATGTCTTTAAACCAAAGCAGCAAAGAAGCCAAGATACTCAGCGTAAGCTGATTGCTTCGTTACATTTATGCTTGCAAGATAAGTTCTTTGAGCATATTTCTATTAAAGAGCTAGCTGAGCGTGCAGGGGTTTCGGTAGGAACTTTCTATCGTCGTTTTAAGGATAAAGAGTCGCTATTGCCATTGCTCTATCAGGACTTTGGTGATGATCTTTTACAATGGGTTGGCCGCCTTGAACTTAATCAATATAGTGATCTGACAGCAGCAGTAGAGCAACTTTCAGTAGAGGTTTATAATTTTTTAGTTTCTCGGAAAAGTATTTTTCGCACCTTACATTTAAATTCACGATTACATTCATCATTACTCGACTCAGATGAGCTTGTTGATCGTCGAGCAATATACCGCCGATTAGCTGCTGTATTGTTAAAGTTTGATACTGAAATCAAGGTGGCTGAACCACGCAAAGCTGCTGATATGGTTATCTTTATGATGATCACCAGTTTGTTAGACAAGGTGCTTTACCCTTCATTAACACCTGCTATTGCAACTAACGCCAGCGCTGAAGAGTTGACGCTTGAGCTACCCAAAATTTTACTACCCTATCTAAAACTAGAATCAATATAGTCAATTAGTACTATTTGCCGAAAATAGTTTGCAAAAGCTAATCGGAGACATTAAGTTATTGCGAATCAATATTCACCTTAGAGCTACTATGAAATTTACTAAAATATTCGCGTTATTAGGTCCTGGTATTGTCTGGGCTGCCACCAGTATTGGTGTTTCTCATATTGTTCAAGCAACACGTGCTGGCGCTGACTTTGGCTTTGCCCTGTTAGGCTTTATTATCCTTGCGCATGTGGTTAAGTATCCATTTTTTTTATTCGGCCCTAAATACGCAGGGCTTACCGGAAAAAGCTTACTTGATGGTTATAAAAGTGTCGGTAATTGGGCATTTTATTTGTTTTTATTTTTAACCTTTGTCACGATGTTTTTTGTTCAATCGGGTGTCACGATAGTGACATCAGCACTAGCAATGAACCTGTTTGGTGATGTGCTTTCACTATCGCAGTGGGCGGCGCTAACCTTAGTTATTGTTTGCGCGGTATTAATTATTGGCCACTATAAATTATTGAGTTCTTTACTTAAGTGGATGATGCTTATTTTAGTTATATCGAGCATTATTGCATGGTTTGCAGCGGTTAATCGCTTAGGGTTTAGCCCTTCAGCTGAAGCGCCGGTTATTTCATTAACCTCTGCTGCGAGTATTGCCTTTATTGTTGCGCTAATTGGTTGGATGCCGACGGCTATTGAAGTGTCGGTTTGGCACTCTATTTGGACCACATCACGTGTTGAAAAACCAGGTAAATCATCAGCTAAAAATGCGACTTTAGATTTTAATATTGGTTACTTAACGAGT
The DNA here is from genome assembly GCF_002000025.1 of Cognaticolwellia aestuarii. Lineage (GTDB taxonomy): Bacteria > Pseudomonadota > Gammaproteobacteria > Enterobacterales > Alteromonadaceae > Cognaticolwellia > Cognaticolwellia aestuarii. The sequence goes on along the minus strand of NZ_MUZV01000014.1, from coordinate 52,782 downwards.
TTTTTACTAGCAATTATATTCTTATGGTTAGGGGCGCTATTAATGTTTGGCCAAGGAGAAGGCTTTGCTAAATCAGCGGCAGCTTTCGCGGGGCAATTAGTAGGAATTTATAGTAAAGCTTTAGGTGATTGGAGTTGGTTGCTGATGGCTCTTGTCACCTTTATTGCGTTATTCTCAACTACTTTTGCGGTAGCTGATGGCTTTCCACAAGTATGGCGACGTGCTGCTTTGCTTGCTAGCAATGAACAAAGTGAGGCTACAGACAAAAGAGCAAACAAAATTTATATTGGCTCGTTATTAGTGCTAGCGGTGGGGAGCTGGTGGATTATTAGTGACTTCAGTGCTGACATTAAAGCGCTGCTTGATTTTGTTACCACGGTTTCTTTTGTTAGTGCGCCAATTTACGCTTGGCTAAATTATAAGGTGATGATGGGGGCTGATGTTTGTCAAACGCAAAAGCCGCAAGGCTGGTTTAAAGTATATACTTTAGTATGTTTGACCGTGCTGACCTTATTTAGCGGCTTCTTTTTGTGGTGGAAATTTTTATCTTAATATCATGCTAAAGCGTTCCGGTTTTTATAACTGAAAAAAGCCTGTGTTCAAGCGCTCACGTTATTGAGCGCAACACATTTTATTAGCCTATATTTAACGTGCTTGTTAGCCAACTAGCTTAATTTGTCAATTTAGCGGGGCTATTTACAAGCTATTGTTAACAAACAATTAGTCATGAAAGATGATGAATAAACAAGGTTGTTTTTAGCCATATTTAATACAAGAGAGAAGAAGCATGATGCAAATTAACGGTGGCTGCCATTGCGGCGAAATAGAATTTGAAGCTGAAGTTGACGAAAATAAAGTGATTGTTTGCCACTGTCTTGATTGCCAAAAGTTATCAGGAACAGCATTTAGAAGTGTTGTGGTATCTGAGCCTGACGGAGTTAAGTTTACTAAGGGTCAGGTGAAAGAGTATATTAAAATTGCTGAAAGCGGCAATCAACGAGCGCAAGGGTTTTGTGCAAATTGTGGTAGTGCACTTTATGCCACTTCAGTTGAGCCATTAAATAGAGTGTATGGCATCAGAGCGGGTTGTATTGAGCAACGTAATTTATTAACGCCAAAAAATCAAATTTGGTGTCGTTCAGCTGTTCCCTGGTTAAAAGATATTGCCGATATTCCTATGTACGATACGATACCGATGAAGTAGTCACATATACCCAAACCACTTGAAAATGCAGTTTCAGAGTTAAGCTAGGAAATCAGCGCAAGGCACAGCACGCTGATAATGGTTATTCCCTTATCAAGTGCTGCAACGCTGCACTGATTTTCTAGCTTAGCTCCCGCAGGGCAAGGCGACAAAGGGTCATCTCCGGCGTTATTGATTTCGACAATGGAACAACCATTCCTTTCAATCAATGCCTTGGTGCTAACCCTTTTTCGACTTGCTGAATCCTGCATTTTCAAATGGTTTGGGTATAATCAGGCCTTTACTGTGAAAAGGGCATGAATAAACAGGGGTATTTAGGGGGTGTTTACTCGCTAACGAATTTTACAGCGAAATTTCAAAAGGTCATTCAACCCGTAATGAAAAACGGGCATCTACTGATGCCCGTTTTTAGTTACAACGTTCTGCTTAATGGACTTAGCAGCTAATCTTCTTCAACCAAAGTCATTAATGACGTATTACCACCAGAAGCGGTAGTATCAATACTGACGGTTTTTTCTGTTAATAATCGTTGGATCAAACTATCAAAATATTCAGAGCTGATCACCGGTAATATTGCGCCTTGACGTTCAGCTAATTTTTCACTGATATAATGTTTACGATCACAGTTACTGTCTACTACAACGCCTGATAACGCTGGGTGCGTTAACATCGTTGATAAGTGACGTAAGCGAGCAACTTGGAAAACACCAGCATCAGCGACTGTCGAGAGGAATTTATCTCTAAAGGCGATAGCTTCGTCATAATACAAGTCAGATACCACACTAATAACGGTATTACCGGTTGCCAATGCCGTTACAATCGAAAGTACCCAGAAGTGAAAGCTAACCGTAGAGTCAGCAAAACAGATAATATTGCCGCGATTTTCTAAATAAAGCACGTTTGACTCGCCCGTTGGCCCGGGTAAAAATGTTGGCTTTTTCATGCGTTTTTCAATATCAATCAACTGTGATCGTGCTGATTTCAAGGTGCGATTTAAATCGTCGGCTAAGTCATCAACAATATCAACGTGGGCAATTTTTGCTAACAATTGTCGCACACAAGAAAGGCGAGTATTTAACTCGGTTAAGCGCCAAGCTTTTTCTGCTGCATTGGCCTTATCCATGAATAAAATAGCTTCGTTTTCTGATTGCACATCACCATCTAATGCTTCTACTTGCGAAGGTAATAAGTTAAATTGCTCGGCATCTGGCGTTGCTTTTTCTATCACTAAACGGGTTAAATAATTCGGTCCACCTGCTTTGGGTCCAGTACCTGAAAGGCCGCGGCCACCAAAAGGCTGAACACCAACAATCGCGCCGATCATATTACGGTTAATATAAACATTACCAGCACGTGAAAGTTTAGCTAAATCAAAGGCGCGATGCTCAATACGGGTATGAATGCCCATTGTTAAGCCAAAGCCCGTGCCATTAATTTTATCAATAACCGCTTCTATTTCGTTACCTTTAAAGCGCACAACATGCACACAAGGACCAAAAACTTCCTGCTTAAGTACGCTAATATCGTTAATTTCATACAGGCGTGGTGCGAAAAAGAAATGTTCATTATCAGTCACGTCATCAGCAATCGAGCATTGGTATAACAATTTACCGTGGTTTTGCATGTAGTCGCTGTGAGCATTCAGAGCGTCTAGTGCTTTTTGATCAATCACCGGGCCGATATCAGTGCTTAGTTTTGCAGGGTTACCTACATGCAACTCAGCTAAGGCGCCTTTGAGCATAGTGATCACGTCATCAGCAATATCTTCTTGTAAAAATAGTACGCGCAGCGCTGAACAACGTTGACCTGCTGATTGAAAGCCTGAAGAAATAACATCATCAACGACTTGTTCTGGTAAAGCGGTTGAGTCAACTATCATACAGTTTTGACCACCGGTTTCGGCAATTAATGGCACTTGATCGCCACCACGCTCAGCTAAGGTTTGTGAAATTAGCGTACCGGTTTGTGTTGAGCCAGTAAACATCACCGTTTGAATGCGTTCATCAGGAATGATCACGCTACCCACTTCGCTACCACGGGCAATAACGGCTTGCACAACACCTTCAGGTAAGCCTACTGACTTCATTAAATCAATGGTGCGTAAAGCAATTAAGCTGGTTTGTTCAGCTGGTTTTGCTAATACAGTATTACCGGTAGCAATAGCGGCGGCAACTTGACCTAAAAATATTGCTAGCGGGAAATTCCATGGACTAATACATAAGATAACGCCACGGGCTTCTAAACGTTCATCGGCGGCAATTTCAACGGCTTTTTCAGCATAGTAGCGACAAAAGTCAACCGCTTCTCTGACTTCATCAATACCGTCTTGTGCTATTTTACCGGCTTCTTTAATGCATAACGCGATCAACTCGTCAGTATGACGCTCAAGAATATCAGCAACACGACACAGTAAAGCTGCTCGTTCAACGACTGGCGTGGCTGACCATGAAGGAAAGGCAGTTTCAGCAACGTCAATCATCGCTAACATGTCGGCTTTGTTATGGTGCTGATGAAAGCCAATAATTTCACTGTGATTAGCTGGGTTTTTCACCGCAACACTGCCTGATGGTACATCATTTTTATTGAGCAAATTGTCAACAAACCAATTATCTAATGACGCTTTCAGTGGGGTAATAACATTGATATCAGTTAAATCTAAACCCTTTGAATTATCACGGCCTAAACCTTTTGCGTCATGGTATAAAGCAATTGGCTTGATGATTTGATTGTTGTATTTATCTTTTAAGCGTTGAGTTTTTTCAACAGGGTCGCCCAGTAATGACTCAACCGGTTGTGACTCATCAACAATGGCATTAACAAAAGAAGAGTTAGCGCCGTTCTCTAATAAACGACGGACTAAATAAGCTAAAAGGTCCTCATGTTGACCTACTGGCGCATAGATACGACACTGAATTTTTTCACCAGCTACAATTTGATCGTACAAAGAATCGCCCATGCCATGTAAGCACTGGAACTCAAAGCCTTCTTTATCATCGCCAGCCAGTTCAACAATAGTTGCTGCGGTATAAGCATTATGCGTAGCAAATTGTGGATAAATAGTATCTCTGTATTCTAATAGTTTATTGGCGCAGGCATGATAAGAAACATCGGTTGATGACTTACGAGTAAAAACAGGAAAATGAGCATGGCCATCTTTTTGAGCATTTTTTATTTCGGTATCCCAATAGGCACCTTTTACCAAACGCACCATCATTTTTCGGTCAACACGAACGGTTAATTCTCGTAGCCAATCGACCACAAAAATAGCACGTTTTTGATAAGCTTGTAGTGCGATACCAAAACCGTCCCAATTGCCTAATTCATTATCACTAAATACCGCTTCAATAATATCAAGTGAAATGTCTAACCGTTCAGACTCTTCAGCGTCAACGGTTAAACCAATGTTATAACTTTTCGCCTGTAAACAAAGTGCTTTTAGTTTTGGCACAATTTCAGCCATTACCCGTGTTTTGTGGGTAAACTCATAGCGAGGATGAATAGCAGAAAGTTTAACGGAAATACCTGGTACTTTACGTGGATCGTTTTTACCTGAAGCAACGGCAACTTTACCGATAACTTCTATCGCATCTTGATAGGCTTTTAAATACCGGTCAGCGTCGGCCATGGTGCGAGCGCCTTCGCCTAGCATGTCGTATGAATAAACATAGCCTTTTTGCTCTTTCTCTGCGGCACGCTCAGTTGCTGCGGTAATGCTCTCGCCCATAACAAACTGTTTACCCATAATTTTCATGGCATAGTTCATTGATTTACGAATAACGGGTTCACCTAAACGACCAATGGTTTTTTTCAATAAACCCAAACTGTCTTGTTTACGTTTATCAGCATAGTTAACCATAGTGCCGGTAATTAATAAGCCCCAAGAAGATGCATTCACGAATAAAGAATCGCTGCTGCCCAAATGGCTGCTCCATTGGCCTTGCGATATTTTATCGCGAATGAGGGCATCTTGCGTGTGCTTGTCTGGCACTCGAAGTAAGGCTTCGGCCAAACACATTAATACTACACCTTCTTCACTTGATAGTGAGTATTCATTTAATAAAGCATCTATTGCGCCATTACCTGATTGGTCTTGACGAATTTTTAATACCATTTTTCGAGCTCTTTCCCAAGCTCGGCTTCTAGCACTGACATTAACTTCAGCTAGAGGGAGAATATGATCTACTGCGATGTTTTCATCAATACGATAAAACTCACGAATTTTCTGACGAATAGGGCAGTCTGTGATAAACGAACCATTAAAAAGCATATGCTTTTCCTCAAAATGACTAAATAGTAGCCTGTTACTAGTTAGCGAAAGTTACAATAGAATAATTCGTGCATTCTAAATAAAACTTAACCGTATGTGCTAGCTAAATTTGTCTTTTAAGCCATTTAAAATGCCGTTAAAGTTTAATGCCGCAGTAGAATGTATTTGATGTTAATAAATTTAACATCTGTAAAATTGAATAACGGTGTTTTCAAAGCAAATAAAATGCGGTTCAGATTGAAAAAATAGCGACATTATTTTCTTCGCAACGCCATATTCGTAGTTAACGTCATCTTTAATGCTATGCTTGATACTTGTAAAAAATAAAAGTCACTGTCATTAGACAAATGTACTTGATTGCTTAGCTAAATAAGGCAAAATAAGGTTTAACATTTTAATTATATCGTCATTATTTAATGTCGCTTAGTAGTGATAACTTGTCATAATGTGCTTGTTGTTTTACTCGTGATTAAATAAACGTTGGATTAACGCTGATAGCATAAAAGAGGAACTGATGGCCGTTTTAATTAACAATCAAACGCAACAACGTTGCCTACTGCAATCTCATCATAGCTTTGGTCGACTTAAAAGCTCAGTTAATACTTACGTCAGCGATGCATATATCTCTAAAATACATGCTTTTATTGAATGGAATGAGCAGCACTGGCTACTGCGTGATGTCAGTAGTAATGGTACTTGGCTTAATGGTAATAAATTATCTCGTGAACAAGTTGCCCAGCTTAATGTTGGTGATGTGATCACCTTTGCAGGTAAATCTAATAATGCATTTGAGGTGTTTGATGTTAGCCCTCCTTGTGATTGCTTGATTCCCGTGGCGCATAACAGCGATGCTATTCAATTAGAGTATTTACATTTATTACCGAGTCAAAAGTCGCAAAATATCGTCCTCAGCTATAACAACCAAACCTACTCTTGGTGGCAAGAAATTCTTGACGATAATTTGAATCAACCAATTTCTGCCAGTGAACTTGATGATCAAGCGTATTTAGATATTGACGGCTTAACATGGCAGCTACAAATTAACCGCAGTATTGCTGAAACACAATTGCTCAGACCTAGTGTAACTTCGCTTGATGAATTAAGTTTTTTATTTCAAACCAGTTTAGATGAAGAAAGCACCCATGTTGTTATGCAAAGCGGCGAAGAGCAGATTGATTTATTAGTACGTAGTCATCACTACCTTATGCTAACACTTGCTCGTCAACGTGCGAAAGATATGCAAGCAGGTCTTGATGATAGTGAACAAGGTTGGGTATATGCCGAACACCTTGCGAAAGATTTAGGACTAGATGCTAGTCATTTAAATATACAAATTTACCGTATTCGTAAACAGTTCGTTGATGCCCTAAATAACGCTTGTGAGTCAAATAACATTATAGAGCGCAATGCCGGTAAGCTACGTTTAGCCAGTAAGTCTTTTTGTATTCATAAAGGCGATAAAGTGGAATGTGATACGCGTCAAGTAAGTTTACTGGAAGTCGAGCCAAACGATAGTTATAAAATGAGTCAAAATATCACCAGTTATGCTGGCCAACGAGCTCATTAAGTTACTGATTATTATGCGTGTATTGGCGAAATGATATGCAATAATATTGAGTTAAATAAAAATAAAAATAACTTCAATTCGGGCATATCAATAACACTTGGTATGAAAATGAATTAATACATAATCAACTGAATATAAAATATCAAGTGAATCCAGATAACGACACCCTCATCATTGCAGATACTCAATGCAGCGAAGTGACCTTGCTTTCTGAGCAGGAACAAGCGGCTCAAGCACAGCAAGTTAATCATAACAGTATGACGCACTTTAAAATTATCGATATTCTCGGTAAAGGCGGCATGGGCGCTGTTTATAAAGCTAAAGATCTGGCTTTAGAGCGCTTTGTTGCGATTAAAATGCTGCGTATTAGTGATGCACAAGAGGCTTTAATACTGGCAGAAGCGAAAACCATTTCTAAACTAAATCACCCTAATATAGTGACCATTTATGATATTGCTCGTGACGGCGATAGCAATTTTATTGTTATGGAATGGGTAAATGGTCGGCCATTAAATGCTGTTATTCCGCCACAAGGTTTGGCGCTAAATATCGTTATTGATTATGCCAAGCAGATGGTGGCGGCACTTGCTTGTGCCCATCAGCAACAGGTTATTCACCGCGATATTAAACCGCAAAATATTATGGTCGATATAAATGGCCAGATTAAAATACTCGATTTTGGCATTGCTGCCTTGTTAGAGCCAAATAGAAGTGTCGAGCTAGAGCAAACGCCAGAGTCAGCACTAAAAACCGCGTCAACACCAGCGAAAATACCGTTAGTAGCCACTATTGTTGGCGATGAAAATAGCGATAAAAAATCGTCATCATTAGCAATAACAGGCTCTGTACAGTATATGGCACCGGAGCAAATTCAAGGGCAAATGGGTGATGCGCGGTCAGACTTATTTTCTTTCGGCATTGTTTTGTATGAAATGTTGGCCGGTGTTAAACCTTTTTTAGGTTTTAATTTGGCGCAAATTACTGACGCTATAACGCAGGGAAAATACACCCCGTTAGCCGAACTTATCGCTGAACGTGAGGTTGAGCGCAAACTTGTTGATAAAAATATTGCGGAAACCGGCGGCAAACCGCTCCAGCTTAGCGTACCAGTCGAACTCATCGCTGTGGTTGATAAGTTACTGCAAACTAAGCCTGATGCACGTTATCAAAATGCGCAAGAGTTAGCGCAAGATCTTGCCGGCATTGATCAGCAGCTGAGAGAGAAAAAAAATTGGTGGCAGCAGCAACATTGGCTGACCCAAAGCTTATTTATTTTACCGATAATCGCTGTTTTAGGTTGGAGTGTACGCAGCGTTTTATTCCCGCCCAGCACGCAAGAGTTGATTGCTCGGCAACTGGTGGAAGCAAAAAAAATTGCTTTTTTACCGTTCGATAATATTAGCGGCGATCCGGTGTTACAAATTTTTAGTGATGGTGTCGCGACTATGCTCAGTAGTGATTTAGCGGAAGTCGGTTATCAGCAAGGTGATGGTAGCACTTGGGTACTACCAACAAGTGAAATTAGACAACTTGACGACCCGAGCGTTAGTGGAATTTATAATAAATATGGTGTTGATACTATAGTGACTGGCAGCATTCAGCATATGGGCTCTACCCGCAGTTTGCATTTGAGTTTAGTGAACGGCGCTGATGGTCGGCAGTTAAAGTCTATTCAACTGACCTTAGATGCAAATAATTTATTCGCAGCGCAAAGTGAAATACGCCAACAGGTAATGAACTTACTCGGTTGGCAAATACCTGCGGAGTTAACCGCTCGATTTGCTGCGCAAAAACCGGCCTTTGACGGTGCTTATAAACACTACTTAGCTGGCCGAGGCTACCTATACCGCTTTGATCATGAAGACAATATAGCTAAGGCATTGGCGGCTTTTAATGCAGCGATCAGTCTCGACCCTAACTATGGCGATGCTTATGTCGGGTTAGCAGAAGCCCAGTTACGCAGTTTTATTGAGTTTAAAGATACTCATTTTCTTAAGCAAATGGAAAGTTCGGTAGAGCAATTGCAGCAAATAGATGCTAATCACCTTTTGCTAAGTTATTTGCAAGCTGAGCTGAAACTTAATCAAGGCGAATATGCCCAAGCGGTAGAATTATTTAAGCAGAGTATTGCTTTACAACCACGATTTTTAAAGGCTTATACCAGTCTTTCGCTTGCTTTTATGCAGCTAGGCAAAGGTACTCAGGCAGAGCGAGTATTGATGAAAGCCTATGCTTTAATGCCAAACAACAATGCGATATTAGTAGAGTTAGGGCTTTTTCATTATAGCAATGGTGATTATCAGCAAGCGATTAGTTACTTTGAAGTACTGGCACAACAAGCACCGAATAACTATATTGCCCATCTCAATATTAGTGCTTGTCACTACCTTTTGGGTGATACTGAACAGGCTATTTTTTCAGCAAAAAAATCACTTGAAATTCAACCGAATGCCGATGGTTTTGCTAATCTTGGTACTTACTATTTTATCTTAAAAGATTTTAATAAGGCGGTAAACGCCTATGAGCAGATGATCATCTTAAATGGTAGTGATTATATTAAATGGGGAAATTTAGCCGATGCATATCGTTTTGCTAATAATCCTAAATATACGGAGACCTTTCAGCAAGCAATTGAGCTTGCTGAAAAAGCTTTTGAGTTAAACTCTAATAATAAAAATGCTATTGCTTCGTTAGCTTATTATTATGCCAATATAGGTAATGTTGAGAAAACATATCTTTATGCTAAAAGGATCGATCAAAAAGATACAGGTGCTGATAATTTTCTCATTGCTGCAGCTTATGCACGTTTAAAAATAAAATTAGCGGCACTGAATTACCTAAAATATGCTATTGCTAATAACTATTCCATTGCCGAAATTACTTCATCACCTCTATTGGAGCACTTAGCAAGCGATGAGGAATATCTTCGATTAATATCAGAGTAGTTTAATTTATCGCTTTACAATAACTTGAGGATCCCAAGCGATTGAAAACTTATCACCATTAAGTTTAAAGTGAATATTAATGATCACCGTATCAGTTTCAGTCGCCCCTTCGGTGATTACTGCTTTATAAGTTACTTGCGCTTTACTTTCTGTTGATACCTGATGTAAATCAAAACGATTTTGCAGAATGTTTTTCCATTTAAACTTCGCTTTGCTGCTATCGCTGCCGTCGCCATTATTCCATGCTTGTAGCCAACAGGTCACAGTATCGCCGTCGCTCATTTCAAACGGCGGTGTTATTTTATCTTCACCGGCGCTGTCTGATGAGTAGTAAAAATAAGTCGACTCTTGCTCAGCAGTTAGATAAGTGACTTTTCGGCCTTTGCCATTAAATTGGTGCGCAACATTACCGTTATTAATGTCGTTAGCAAGTTTACTAAAGTCCATATTGACATAAAAAGTGATATCTTCAGCGGCTGTTTCGTTGGCGGTCTGCTCAGTGGTCATAATCTTGTTCTCTTCAGTTGTTATTAGTTATTAGTTATTAGTTATTAGTTATTAAGTATCTAAGATAAGTGTTTAGTGACGCTTGTCAGAAAAATTATCGATACGAGAAAATGGTTAATTAGCCTGAAGTAATATGCAGATATATTTATGAGTTGTGTTTTGCTAACACTACTTCTCAATAAAAGGCTGAACAATAAACTAGCAACCGAGAATGAATAAATCAATACTTAAAAAATCCGGTTAATGAAAGCAATAGTGAGTAGACACTCTTTATTGATTTTTATTGAGCTTAAATGTTGGGTTTTAACTTAAGCTATTGAATATTAGTTTTTTATGCGGTGTTAATTCTGTGCGAAGTCTTGCCTTAATATTATCAATAAAGCTATTGCTATTATTTGGACTTTTGACTGAAGTTAGTCACCATAGTAGAAAAAGCAGTTTTAAATTTTTTCGCCAAAACTGAAGTTGTTTTGCTTGGTGTTAGTGGCTGTTGACTAAGCTTGTTTAGCCTGTCATTTTGCCCAAATAAATCAATAGTGGTAATTTCTGTTTTTGCAATAGTATTTTTTGATAATAATTTAACATTGCTTGGTTTAACAATGCTTGGTTTAACACTGCTTGGTATCGGCTGTTGATTTTTTTTTATCTTGTTGTTACCGATATCATTTATGTTGCGATCAAAATTATCGTTACCAATGAAGCCATACGAGCTGGCATCAACTTCGATATCATCAAAGTTAAAGTCTTGAGGCACAGGGTCTTGGCGAGTTGCGCCAGACTTATAATATTCACGCATAATTTTCATATAATTGATAAATGACCTTGGTACGCTCATGTCTCTCTCCAATCGATAACTATTCATGGTTATTTTGGCTCTACTTATATTTTATGGTTGATAACAGTTGAATTTTTACGATCTATTCGTACTTTATTGAGCAACTTGTTTTGTGTGCCTACAGGCTAACTAAAAACATTCACTTCAAGTTTGATATCATAGTAGTTGAGCACTCAAGATAACCATTACACGACATTACATGGGCTAGGTAATGGCATTTGTTACATGGCGTATAATCTCTAAAACTCAGCCATAGCTGGCATGTGATTAGAGGCTAGGGATAGTGGCAAGTTATTATTTTATAGTGTGTAGTTGTGAGAATAGTGATTGAATAATTCAATAACTCTTGTATCATTAACGGTAATTAATCTTACTTTGGCTACTCGTGATTTTTAACCTTTCTAAATCATTAATGATATTGCTGCTATGTTTGACTTTCATCGGTCAGTCAATGGCAACGACAGCTATGTCTTATCATATGATGAGCATGTCGGGGAAGGGCGAGCACACACAAAGTCAAGAGATGATGGAACATTGCAACCAAAGTATGGCGATGGACTCAAGCGTTGAAGCAGAAGCTAGTTCAGAAAATTGCTGTGTTAAAAGCTGTAATTGCTTTACCGGCGGTTGTGCAACCGTTATAGCATTAATTAAGTACACAGGGCATTACGCTTTTTTTTCCTCGCCTAGAATTCCTTCATATGCTGACTCGATAACTAGTCAACAGCCAACCTCTCTTTATCGTCCACCGATATTAAGCTAAATACAGCATAATTGTGTCCAAAATTTGGCACATTTATTTTCATCTTTTCTGTATTAGGCTTTTTGATTTTGTGCTTTAAACTCGTATTACACACATCAAATTACCCTAATTAATCGTAAATTATTAATTATTATCTCTATTGGGGAAATTATGTCTTCAAATAAAATTATCTTAAAATTCACGGCAATTTTGGTCTTGGCATGGCTTGTTGCTAGCTGCTCAGATAACGAGCCCGTAGCTGATAAATTAGCGACTGCTAGCGTTAATGCTACAGCGGTTCATTTAGAGGTTTATAAAAGTCCAAGCTGTGGATGCTGTGAAAAATGGCTCAATCATATTAATGGGCACGGCTTAACCTCAACGGTATATAACCAAGATAACTTATCGTTGATCAAAACCGAAAAAGGCATTGCGCCTAGATATCGCTCTTGCCACACCGCTATTTCGCAACAAGGCTATGTTTTTGAAGGGCACGTGCCAGCCAAGTTTATTGAACAGTTTCTGCAAGAAAAACACCCGAACGATATTATCGGTTTATCCGTTCCCGCTATGCCTGTTGGTAGCCCTGGAATGGAAGTTGACGAGAAGTTTCAACCTTACCGAATTTTGTTACTGAAGTCTGACGGTAGCTATCAGGTATATGCCAGTATTCAGTCGTATGAGGAACAATTCTAATGCTCAGAAATCGTAACAATAGCTTAGTAACGATAAAGTTAAGTCTTGGCTGGTTAATGATGGCGAGCTTGACTGTTTTTGCACAGCCTTCAGTAGCAACCACAAAGGTTTTGACCTTTACGCAAGCGATTAAAGCAGCACAAAAACACGACCCTTGGTTACAAGGTAATCGTTATCAACAAGACGCTGTTGAGTCTGCCAGTATTGCCGTTGATACCTTGCCAGCTCCCAAAGTGTCGTTGGGGGTGGCGAATTTACCCATCAATGGTTTCGATATCAATCAAGAGGGGATGACGCAAATTAAAGTATCCGTTGCCCAAATGTTCCCTCGTGGCGAAACATTAAAGTTTACAAGCCAACAACTTAAGCTTGAAAGTGAAGTTTATCCTTATCAGCGTTTAGACCGAGAAGCAAAAGTAGCGGTCACGGTAGGTGGTGCGTGGTTGGATGCTTTTAGAGTACAGCAGAGTATGGTGTTAATTGAAAAAAACAGAGCTTTGTTTGAACAATTAACCGAGGTTGCTACGGCCAGTTACTCATCAGCGCTAGGGAAAACTCGTCAGCAAGATTTGGTTAGAGTACAGCTTGAATTAACTCGATTGGAAGAGCGGTTAGATCAACTTGCACAACAGAAAAGTAACTATGATGGCGTGCTCTCACAGTGGGTAACAGAATTAACCACAGAAAAAAATACCACTGAAGAGACTGATTTATTCACCGGTTTGTCATGGCATAACTTTACACTTAGCCAGCAGTTACCGACCATTGATTTGCTAAATCGTCAGTTAATTTATGCCGAGACCTGGCTTAAGCCACAAGCGTTAGTGGCTTACTTTTTTTCGCATCCTGCTGTAGTAGCGGTTAATAAAAAAGTTAATGCGACAAAAACAGGTATTAAACTCGCTAAACAAAAGTACAAGCCTGAGTGGGGCGTTAACGCTAGCTATGGCTATCGTGGGGATGATCCTATGGGGGCAAGCCGAGCCGATTTATTTTCGGTTGGTGTTACTTTCGATTTACCTATTTTTACAGAAGATCGTCAAGACAACGAAGTACGCTCGGCTGTCTCTAAAACTGAAGCGATAAAAACAGAAAAGTTATTATTACTGAGACAGTTACTCGGCGCTTATTCTAGCGCTAAAGGTCGACTTTTACGTTTAAAAAACAGACAACATTTATACCAAACAAAGCTACTGCCACAAACGCATGAGCAAGCGGAAGCTGCATTGACGGCTTATACCAATGATGACGGCGATTTTTCTGAAGTGGTACGTGCACGTATTGCGCTGTTAAATGCCGAAATAGACCACTTAACGCTCAATGTTGAAGAACAAAAAATACACCTGGAATTAAATTACCTTTTTATCGGCGGTATTAATTCAACGATGACTAACAATGGCCCGCATGCTGATAACAGTCGCCAATATGCAATGATGTCTGGAGAGAGCAAATGAGCAGTAACACAGAACAAAATAATAAGCCGATAACAATTGCGGTGGTCAGCGGCATGGTGATTGGGGTTATATTAACATTTTTTGCATACAGCCAATTTGCTCCTATTACCGATGGGCAAGACGTCAGTATGGCACCCGCAGAGCAAAATCCACTCTATTGGGTTGCACCTATGGATGCTAATTATCGTCGTGATAAGCCTGGTAAATCACCTATGGGCATGGATTTAGTACCGGTTTACGCTGACGATGGTAGCGGACCTGATGAAGGCGTGGGTACTATTCGAATTTCTTCCAATGTCATTAATAACTTAGGCGTGCGTACGGCTGAGGTGAGTTATCAGCGCTTAACGACAGAAATTAATACCGTTGGTTATGTGACTTATAACGAAGATAAGTTTACTTATATTCACCCGAGAGTAGCAGGTTGGATTGAAAAATTACATGTTAAAGCTGTTGGTGACCCAATAAAAAAAGGCCAAGCGTTATACGACATTTACTCACCAGAATTAGTTAATGCTCAAGAAGAGTTATTACTAGCATTAGCTCGAAAAAATAAGTCATTAATTCGTGCTGCTGAGCAAAGGTTAAGTGCGCTGAATTTGCCGAAATCTGATATTGCACAACTTAAACAAAGCCGAAAGCCCCAACAAAAAATTACTTTTTATGCACCGCAAGATGGCGTGGTAGAAACATTAGCAATACGTGAAGGTGCTTATGTTCAGCCCGAAACTATGATGCTGTCGATTGTTGATTTAAGTGAAGTTTGGTTAAAAGCTGAAGTATTTGAGCGACAAACTGCGCAGTTATCGATGGGAGACAGAGTGGTGATGCGTTTAGATTACTTACCCAACAAAGAGTTTATTGGCAGTATTGAACATATACACCCGATGCTAAATGCCAACACCAGAACGGCCATTGTACGCTTACGATTTGATAACACGACAGGCGAGCTAAAGCCGAATATGTTTGCACAAATAACTATTCAAAGTCGTGATAGTGCTAGCGCTTTAGTAATACCTAAAGAAGCCTTGATCAGAACGGGTCATCAAGACCGAGTTGTTTTGGCATTAGGACAAGGCAGCTTTAAATCTGTTGCGGTTGATGTTGGTCGGTTCGATCGTGATAGCGTTGAGATACTTGCTGGGCTAAATGAAGGTGAAAAAGTCGTCAGTTCGGCGCAGTTCTTACTGGATTCTGAGTCAAGTAAATCATCTGACTTTAAACGAATGAATCATGATGATATGTCGAATTCCATGGCTGGCATGGCGATGTCTCAGGCTCAAGAAGTTGCTGGCTCAAGCGCTGACGTATCTTGGGCAAGCGCTACCGGCACGATTAATTCATTAATGCCTGATCATGGCATGATTAACATCAGTCGTTCAGCTATCGAAAAGTGGCGGCGACCGGCAGCAACGGTAGATTTTATTACTGATGATAACGTTAGTTTGACTGGGTTGAGCCAAGGCATGTCGGTTAAGTTCAGTTTTGAAATTCGCGATGGTAACTTTGTTATTGTTGAAATATCTCCACTAACTGATGAAGAAACATCAGCAGCCACTTCTCATGATGAAGCCAGTGCTGTTGATCATTCAAGCCACGAGTAAAGGAGCTAAACAGTTATGATTGCTGCGATTATTCGTTGGTCCGTTACTCACCGTTTTTTTGTGCTACTGGCTACGCTGTTACTGGTGGGGGCTGGTTTATTTGCAATAAATAAAACCCCTATTGATGCTTTACCTGATTTATCTGATGTACAGGTGATCATAAAAACCAACTACCCCGGACAAGCACCACAAGTGGTCGAAGACCAAGTGACATACCCGTTAACAACGGCCATGTTGTCAGTACCTGGAGCGGTGACTGTACGAGGATATTCTTTTTTTGGTGATTCCTATGTTTATGTCATTTTTGATGAAGATACTGACTTATATTGGGCTCGCTCGCGGGTACTAGAATATTTAAGCCAAGTAGCCCCAAGTCTACCAAGTGATGCTCGTCCACAACTCGGCCCTGATGCTACTGGTGTTGGTTGGGTATATTTGTATGCCTTAGTTGATAAAACTGGGCAGCATGATTTAAGTAAACTACGAAGTATTCAAGATTGGTTTTTAAAGTATGAGTTGCAAACTGTGCCCGGCGTTTCAGAAGTTTCTGTGTTGGGCGGCATGGTTAAGCAATATCAAGTCAGGGTTAATCCCGATAAATTAAGGGCATATGGTATTCCGCTGTCGTTGATTCAAACGGCTATTAAGCAAGGTAATCAAGAAATAGGCGCATCGGTTGTTGAAATGGCAGAAGCCGAATATATGGTGCGAGCGACCGGCTACATCAAAAGTATTGCGGATCTTGAACATATTCCATTAGGTGTTAATCAAAATGGCACACCATTATTGCTAAAAGATGTTGCTGAGATTGGCACTGGGCCACAAATGCGTCGGGGTATTGCTGAACTTAATGGCGAGGGCGAAACCGTTGGCGGAATTGTTGTGATGCGTTTTGGCGAGAACGCTCAGCAAGTGATTAATCGTGTAAAAGCAAAACTAGCGCAACTTAAAAAAGGTTTACCAGCGGGTGTAGAAATTATACCGGTTTACGATCGTTCAGCGTTAATTGAGCGTGCGGTTGATAACTTAGCGTACAAGTTGTTAGAAGAGTTTGCTGTGGTTGCACTGGTTTGTGTTATTTTCTTGTTTCATGTGCGCTCATCTTTAGTGGCTATTTTCAGTATACCTGTGGGGATATTAAGCGCTTTCTTAGTCATGTACTGGCAAGGACTGAATGCCAATATCATGTCATTGGGCGGTATCGCTATTGCTATCGGCGCCATGGTTGATGGTGCTATTGTGATGATAGAAAACATGCATAAACATATGGAACGGCTGACGTCACAAGGCAAAGCCTTAACCAAAGAAAACCGTTGGCAAGTGGTGATTGATTCAGCCAGTGAAGTCGGTCCGGCATTATTTTTTACTTTATTAATTATTACCGTGAGTTTTATTCCGGTTTTTACTTTGGAAGCACAAGAAGGGCGAATGTTTGCGCCATTAGCCTTTACCAAAACTTATGCCATGGCAGCAGCTGCGGCACTGGCGATTACTTTAGTACCGGTTTTAATGGGCTATTTTATTCGTGGCAAAGTGTTAGCTGAGCATAAAAATCCGGTCAATAAACTTCTCACTATGCTTTATCTGCCAGCGCTGAAAACGGTCTTACGGTTTCCAAAAGTAACCCTGTTAACGGCTGTCGCGGTGTTAGCGATTGGTTTTTATCCGCTCGATAAAATCGGCAGTGAATTTATTCCGCCATTGGATGAAGGCGATCTGATGTATATGCCGACAACGTATCCTGGAATTTCTGTCGGGCAAGCTCGTCAGTTATTACAACAAACCGATAAACTGATCAAAACGGTACCTGAGGTTAACACGGTATTCGGTAAAATTGGCCGAGCCGAAACCGCAACTGATGCCGCGCCATTAACTATGATTGAAACCTTTATTCAATTAAAACCGCAAGCACAGTGGCGCGAAGGGGTTACCACCGAAAGTTTAAAGCAAGAGTTAGATGCTTTAGTTAAGTTGCCAGGCGTGACTAACGCTTGGGTGATGCCAATAAAAACGCGTATCGATATGTTAGCCACCGGCATTAAAACCCCGGTAGGTATTAAAATCGCAGGACCTAAATTGGATGTTATTCAAGATATTGGTCAGCAAATCGAAAAAATATTGGCTGATGTTCCAGGTACCGCTTCGGTTTATTCCGAGCGTGTTGCCGGTGGTCGTTATATCAAAATTGATATTCAACGTGCTAAAGCCGCTCGTTATGGTTTAAATGTTGCTGAAATTCAACAAGTTATTGCAACAGCTATTGGCGGTATGAATGTGACTCAAACGGTGGAAGGTTTAGAGCGTTACCCCGTAAATTTACGTTATTCGCAAGATTATCGCGACTCACCTGAACAGCTCGCCCTATTGCCGATTGTTACGCCTAATGGCCAGCGTATTTCATTAGGTGATGTGGCTAATGTTTTTATTGAAGATGGCCCACCAGGCATTAAGTCGGAAAACGCGCGTTTAAATGGCTGGGCATTTGTTGATATTGAAGGTGTCGATATCGGTGGCTATGTTGCTGCGGCGCAGCAGGTGGTTGACGATGAGCTTGTCTTACCTGCGGGTTATTCGATTGCTTGGGCTGGCCAGTATGAATATATGGAACGCGCAAAAGCTAAGTTGGCATATGTGGTGCCGTTAACCTTGTTTATTATTATTGTTTTACTCTACTTAAACTTTAGAAATGTGATTGAAGTTGCGATGATCATGGGGACTTTACCGCTAGCAATGGTGGGCAGTATTTGGCTAATGTATTTGGAAGGTTATAACTTTTCTGTGGCTGTTGGTGTTGGTTTTATTGCGCTGGCAGGTGTGGCAGTAGAGATAGGCGTGATTATGTTAGTGTACTTAAATCAAGCCTATCAAGCTATGCTCATTGAGCATCATGAAAAATCTATCACGACGACTAAAACTGATGTGTTACAAGCAGTATTACATGGCGCCGGTATGCGTGTTAGGCCGGTAATGATGACCGCAGGCACCGTCATTGTTGGCTTATTACCTATTTTATACGGTACTGGCACAGGCTCTGAAGTGATGAGTCGAATTGCTGCACCTATGGTTGGCGGTATGTTTAGTGCCGTAATTTTAACCTTACTGATTTTACCTACACTTTATTACCTGTGGCGATCAGCGTTAATTAAGCCGGTATAAGTATCAGCGTATTTCGTTTCAGCTCGGAGGAATGCGCTTTATAACGCATTGATTTTTAGCATTATTGGCTTAAGTCGCTTAATCCGAGCTGGAGTTGTTTTACCACTTGACCTGTGTCTTAGACACAGGTGTAAGATGAGTTATTATTTTATTAATATTGCACAAGGTGTGGATAATGAAAGTAACTGAATTAGCAAATGCATTGCATACCACCGCCGATACGGTGCGTTATTACACGCGAATCGGATTTATTAGTGCCAGTAAAAAAGCCGAAAACGGCTATAAATCATATGATAAAAAAGCTCAACAACGACTTAAGTTTATTTTAAGTGTTCGTCAATTAGGCTTCACGGTTAAAGAAATCAAAGATATTTTATCTCAATCAGATCAAGGGCACACTGCATGCCCGCTAGTAAGAGAAATTGTCGAACGTCGATTGGCCGAAACCGAAAAGCAATTTCAGCAGGCGCTGCTATTAAGGGAGAAGTTAAAAAAATCAATTACTGACTGGCAACATAAGCCAGACAAAGCACCTACTGGGCATATGATTTGTCATTTAATTGAAGGCGATATCACTGAGGCTAAGCTTGATAGAGGTACTAGTCATGAATAAGTTTGAGCGTAATTTAGCTAAAAACAAAAGCCAAGAACTACTGGTTGAAGGGGCAAGCTGTGCCAGTTGCGTTAATAAAATAGAAACCGCATTGCAGCAGGTCAAAGGTGTTGAGCATGCTGAAATGAACTTTGCCCTGCGCACTGTTGTGGTGACGGGTGAGGCTGACGTTGATAGCCTGATCAATAAAATTGAAACTATTGGCTACAGTGCCAAAAGTAGCCATCAAGCAAGTGATGAGCAGTTATTAGATGACAAAGAAATTGCTGATGAAAAATATTACGCTCAATTAATCAAACAAGTGTGGATAGCCATGGGGCTTGGTGCGCCATTGATGATTTATGGTATTGCCGGTGGCCCTATGACTGTTGATACATCATTAGCGCGAGCCGTTTGGTTGTTAATCGGATTGTTATGTCTTGGTACTATGTACTTCGCTGGTAAGCACTTCTACATAGGAGCTTGGAAGTCTTTTGTTAATCATAATGCGAATATGGATACTTTGATTGCTTTAGGGACAACGACCGCTTGGCTATATTCAATGATTGTCGTGCTTTTTCCAATGGTATTACCTGAGATGGCGCGTCATGTTTACTTTGAAGCTACCGCGATGATCCTCGGGCTGATCAACCTTGGGCTTGCCTTAGAGGTGAAAGCAAGAGGACGAACCAGTGAAGCGATCAAGCGTTTAATTGGCTTACAAGGAAAAACCGCACGTGTTATTCGTCTTGTTGCCGGTAAGGAACAAGAAATTGATATCGCCATAACACAAGTGCAGCTTAATGATATTGTCCGTGTTCGACCTGGCGAAAAAATCTCTGTCGATGGTGTCGTGGTACAAGGGCATACCACCATTGATGAGTCTATGTTGACGGGTGAGCCAATGCCGGTCGAGAAAGCTGAAGAAGACGAGGTTGTGGCCGGCACGTTAAATAAGTCAGGCAGCATTTTATTTAAGGCGACTCGGATAGGTAAAGATACGGCATTAGCGCAAATTATTACTATGGTAAAACGAGCGCAAAATGCTAAGCCACCCATTGGGCGTTTAGCGGATGTGATCTCAGGATACTTTGTGCCGATGATTATCATCATCGCTATTGTTAGTGCTTTAGCTTGGCTTAATTTTGGCCCTGATCCTACTTTGGCTTTTGCCGTGGTTTCTGCCACAACGGTGTTAATTATTGCTTGTCCATGTGCACTAGGATTAGCCACACCAATGTCGGTGATGGTCGGTGTGGGTAAAGCCGCAGAAGCAGGCGTGTTAATTCGTAATGGCGAGGCCTTACAAAGTTCGGCGAAAATCACCGCCATGATCTTGGATAAAACCGGCACTATTACTGAGGGAGCACCAACGGTAACTGACATTATTGTTATCGATAAAACCTATACAGAACAGAATATTTTAACCATGGCCGCCAGTATTGAAAGTGGCTCAGAACATCCATTAGCACAAGCGATTGTTAATGCCGCTATTAAACAAGGTATAGATCCTGAAAATGCGAGTGACTTTAAAGCCATTGCCGGTCACGGCATTCAAGCTAACGTTAATGGTCAGCAATTGTTATTTGGTAATCAAAAACTGATGCTAAGTAAGCATATTGCGCTTAATGGTTTTATTAGCCAAGCACAACAGTTTGCTGATGAAGCTAAAACGCCAATGTACCTTGTTGTTGATAAAAAGTTAGCCGCAATTATTGCCGTATCAGACCCGATCAAAACCGACTCTGTTGCTGCCATTAAACGTCTACAAGCCAGTGGTATTCGCGTGGTTATGCTCACCGGTGACAATAGAGCAACCGCAAATGCTGTAGCAAAAAAAGTAGGTATTACTGAGGTTTTTGCTGAAGTGTTACCAGCTGAAAAAGCTAATAAAGTGGCAGAGCTGCAAGCGCAAGGTGAAATTGTTGGCATGACTGGCGATGGTATTAATGACGCGCCGGCGCTGGCGCTGGCCAATGTTGGCTTTGCAATAGGTACGGGAACCGATGTTGCTATAGAAAGTGCAGATATCACACTAATGCGAGGCTCGTTACATGGGCTTGCTGATGCGATTGCCATTAGTAAAGCAACATTACAAAATATTAAACAAAACTTGTTCGGTGCTTTTATTTATAACGTCGCGGGTGTGCCAATTGCTGCTGGTGTGTTGTATCCATTTTTTGGCTTGCTATTAAATCCAGTTATTGCCGGCGCCGCAATGGCCTTTTCGTCACTAACGGTTGTCAGTAATGCCAATCGTTTACGATTTTTTAAAGCTAAAGAGCATTAATAACAGTATTGGAGAATATCGCATGATAATTGTTAATATCATTGGTTTAGCGCTTATTGCCATAGTTATATGGTGTTTTTGGTTATATAAGCCGACTAAAGTTGCCGATAGGCGTAAACAAGTCCGTTGAATTACCTGCCATGTTAGCAGGCGAATACGCTTTTTATTGCTCGATGAAAATGTACATAGGCACACTAGTTGTTGAATAAAAAGCACGAATACAGCAAGGGCTTTCGCAACTTGATTAGCTGTTTTTGATCATTAAAGGCAGCTTAATTGAAATTGATTTCTCCCTTTTCTTTTTGCTTCATATAAATATTGGTCAGTTAATTCAATCAATTTAGCGCTGGTGATTTTGGCGCTTTTAGATTTTAACGTGGCACCGACTGAAACAGAAGTTTGCACATTTTTTTTGTCAATTTTTAAATCAAAAGTAGCGACATCTGCGACTATTTCTTGGCAAACACTTTCAAGGGTTTTTTCATCTGCTCCGTAAAGAATAAGTGCAAACTCATCACCGCCGATTCGAAAGCCAACATCTGTTGAGCGACGACATTTTGCATCGACGACTTGGGCTAATTTTTTTAATAGGTCATCACCAGTGCTGTGACCAAAAGAATCATTTACTGCCTTGAAATAGTCGGCATCAATAAAAATAAGTCCAATGCTGGTTTCGTCACGCATTGCGATTGAGGTAAGTCTCTCTATTTGCTCTTGAAAAGCTCTTTTATTATTAAGCTTGGTTAAGCCATCAGTTATCGACTCGTTATATAGCTTATTGATTAATAAATAGTTTTGATAAATAGTTTTTTGGCCGACTAAGCTAACGGTTAAGCAAATGCCGGTGACAAAGCTCAAAATAATTAAGATAAATAATAAATCTGAAAGTTGATGGTCGGCATGCAGTTTGACTAAGGTATAGACAGATAAAATAATAACGGTTGCAGCACTTGCTTGCTTAATAGGTAATACCAACAACAAACAACCAAACATAATGATCAGCACGATACCAAGCTCAGAAAATGCAAAGCCATTTAATTCAGAAATATAATAAATTAAGCTGTGATTCAAGCCGCTGCCTAAATAGATGATCAGCATTAAGAAGACATTTGAGCGGATAGATTTAGGAGGTTTGATCCAATAAAGAAAATTTAAATACAGCAGGGGAATAATGACAAAAATAAACCGTGTTGATAGTGTTATTTTATATATTTCACTTGGAAATTTTATGACGTCCATGACAGCAAATGCGATATATAAAAGTAATGCCACGATCAAAGCCCAACGGCGCATGCTTAAACATTGCGACATTAAAAAGGTTGAAAAGCTTTCGGGTTTATTAAAATTTTTTTCGCTAACGGCTGTATTCATATAATTTGAAGCATAATAGAGGCTAAGCGGGAATATTCGTTTTTGTATTGTTGTTACAAAATTACCCCTTTACCTATACAGTACACCTTAAGTT
Organism: Cognaticolwellia aestuarii; assembly: GCF_002000025.1. Lineage (GTDB taxonomy): Bacteria > Pseudomonadota > Gammaproteobacteria > Enterobacterales > Alteromonadaceae > Cognaticolwellia > Cognaticolwellia aestuarii. The sequence goes on along the minus strand of NZ_MUZV01000014.1, from coordinate 29,458 downwards.
TTTATCCGTACCCGTGTTTCTAACACTTTTACTATTTTGGTGCAATCAGCAAATACATGAGCTGTGCGTTTATTGTTCGACTGTTGAATGTAAATGATGACGGTTAATTAACGCTATTTTTAAAATGAAAAGTAGATAAAATTAGTGGATTTACCCGTAGCCGTTATTTGCAATAATGAGTTTAAAATTCAGACGAAAGCAACGATTTCCCTCCTTTTTTATAAGCCTTGTAATTTAATCATGGTTTATGAATGGCAATAAAATCATGCTTTACGGACTAAATAGGTAAAAAAGTATTTTTAGAGCCGCTAAGGTTTGCTATTTGTGATGTCCTAGCATATTTTAACAAACAATTATCAGCCTATTATTTGGGCTGAAGACTTCTTTAAGGCACTTATTATGAATCTAGACAAATCGACAAAACGTATCGCAAAGAAAGTTAAAAATGGTTTTCAAGGTTATCCGCAAATAACACTAGCTTATTTTGGTCCCACAGAAGATTGCGCGACACAAGTGGTGGTAAGTTTTATTTTAGAGGCAGGAGCAAGTGCTCAAGAAGAACGTTTTTCGAGTGAACATGATGTTAGAAAAGACGAAACGATCCAAACCACGTTAGTTAAAATTATTGAACGTGCCGAGGCTAAAACTGTTGTTGAAGTTGCAGGCGTCGCCATTATCGAATAAAGCATTAAATAACTGAGTTATTCAGGTTAAGTAAGGAAAATAAAGTGAATAATTGAGAGCTTTGCTATTCATCACCTCAGCTAATTTAGTGAGATATCGTCGAGTATGGTATTATCGCAAAATATCTCTTCGCAAATATCTCAGTATTATATTGCTATGCCAAACCTTGAATCTTGTTTTACCTCATTTTCTCAGTCTGTTGCCGATATTAGCTTGCCTGAAAAGTTTACCTTTCCGTTCTATTATCAGCCACAGACACTTGCTATTGCTGCGGTTGAACAATTGCAGCAGACGCTAGAAAAGCACCCTGACATTATGGGTGGTGCAGGCGATGCAGGTAAAATGTTAGGTGTTTTGGTGGTTAAGAATGCTCAACAGCAGTTAGGTTATTTATCGGCTTTTTCAGGGCAGTTAGCATATGATAATACAGCAATAAATTTTGTTCCTGCAGTGTCTGATATGCAATTACAAGATGATGCTTTTCTAGCTGAAAATCGTATTATTAACAACATTAATGCTGAAATTGAGCAATTAGAAACCAGTGAGCAACTCACAAATGCAACGAATGCGCTTAATGAGGCGACTAACCTTTATCAACAGGCGTTATCAGCGCAGCAACGGTTAATAGTTGCTAATCGCCAAGAAAGAAAAAAGCAGCGAGATGAAGCCGTTGCGCAGTTAGCCGCGGATGAATTTGAGCAGCTAAAAATTGTATTGGCAGGGCAGAGCATTTACGAAAAAAAACAGCTACAAGCCTTAAAGCAAGATGGACAAAGTAAGCTGGCATTATTGCAGCAAACCTTAGACAACATTACCAGCGAAATTGCCAAATTAAAGAAGCAGCGTAAAGCCCGTTCTAAAAATTTACAGAAAAAACTTTTCGCGCAATATCAGTTTTTCAACGCCAACGGTGCCACTAAAGACCTCAACGCTATTTTTGCTGAGCTACCTGATCATACTCCACCAGCAGGTGCGGGCGATTGTGCTGCGCCTAAATTATTGCAATATGCTTATTTACATAATTTAACTCCCGTTACTATGGCTGAGTTTTGGTGGGGCGCGGCACCTAAGTCAGCTATCAGGCAGCATAAGAATTACTATCCTTCTTGCTACAGTAAATGCCAGCCTATTTTAGGGCATATGCTTCAGGGCTTAGATGTTGAAGATAACCCCTTGTTGATCAATCCCGCACAAGGTAAAGACTTAGCCATCGTCTATCAAGACGACGATCTGTTAGTGGTTAATAAGCCGGCTGAGTTTTTATCAGTGCCGGGGAAAACCATCACCGACTCTGTGTATATGCGAATTAAAAACCAATTTCCAGAGGCGTCTGGGCCTTTAATTGTGCATCGTTTGGATATGTCGACTTCAGGACTGTTGATTATCGCCTTAAATAAGCGCGCTCATAAAGCGCTTCAAAAACAATTTATTGAGCGCACCATAGAGAAACGTTATGTGGCTTTAGTTAGCGGTAATGTTGAAGCTGATTTTGGCACGATTGAATTACCACTACGGCTAGATTTTGATGATAAACCACGGCAAATGGTTTGTTATCAGTACGGTAAACCGGCATTAACAACTTGGCAAGTATTGGAGCGAAAAAATAACACCACGCGTTTACACCTATTTCCTAAAACGGGACGTACGCATCAACTACGCGTACATTGCGCTCATCAAGATGGTTTAAATATGCCGATTGTCGGTGATGATCATTATGGTTCAAAAGCACAGCGACTGCATTTACATGCCGAGTACTTGTCGTTGCAACACCCCATTAATCATCAAGCTTTAGTTTTTGAAGTTGCTGCAGACTTTTGAGTTAGTTGATTGGCAACCTTGTTGCTGCTATAAAGCCGTTAGCAGCTAATAAATTATACTTAAATAACCTGAACTCTGGATAATGAGTGCTTGATATTCAAGTGCTGCTTATCCAGAGTTCAAGTTAAATAGACTGGCCTTGGTAAATTAACCTTTCTAATTTATTGAAATTATGGGATATTCATTAGCAACTAATCAAAGTTACGGAATGATATTACTGAGAAATTTCAGTAATAAGTAGTTAATTGCAAGGATAAGCATTGAGTATGCTCAACGATATAATAACTGAAATCAGAGCACTAATTTCTGATGTTGCGACAGGTTTTAATACTCAAGATAAAGATTTATACCCTTTAGGTGATGTTAATAATAGCGATGTTTACCACTCTATTATTGCTTCGCTTTGCCTCCTAGAAGCTACCGAAATTACAAAACGCATTGAACTACTTGACGCTAAAAATGATGATTGCGGTTTATGCTAATTGTTATTTTATGGCTGGCTAAATAGTGTGAACATACAACACGAATAGCAATACTGATCTGTCAGTTACAAGCAGCACAAAGTGCTAAGAGCCGACTGATATTTTTGGTTATCTTAGAGTGCCATGAGCTAGCTAGAAGAAACTTCCGTGGTGATTTAGCTACTCAGGTTAATGGCTTTAAAGCTAAGACTCTATTGTTGATAAGTTTTTTGGCGATGAGATACCGAATTGAGTAAGCCAATACAACAAGTGCTATTCGTAATACGATTGAGAGTAGCTAGGTTACAAAACTTAAAGCGAGACTGTTTAGCGTTTGCTCAGTTTCGCTTCGTTTCACATTTTAGCAAACGATTATCAGGCTTTTAAAAGGGCACAAACTATTATGTCAAAACTAGGTATTATTCTACTACTGTGCAGCTCTTCTGTATTTGCAAGCGAGACAAGTGACTGCGGAAATAACGAGCAGGCTGTCCTCTTATCCAAATTGATCATGGAGGATAGCGAGCAAAAGCGAAGCAAAATTCGCTGTAATAGAGTATTAACTGCTGTCGCTGAGGCTAAAGCTATCAAAATGGCAGATTTTGGCCTTGTTATGCATAATCTGGGCGGAAGCCCCAATGATCGATTAAGGGAGGCGGGCTATAAATTGCCTAAACATTATGGTGGTGACTTTAATAGCAACCAAGTTGAAGCTATTGCCGGTGGCTATTCAAATGCAATAGCAGTATGGGATGCTTTTAAGAGTTCAGATGCCCATAGATCGCATTTGCTTGGTGAACATGAATTTTATTTAGAGCAAGATGAAATAGGTGTTGCGTTTATAAAGAAAAATGAGTCGCCTCACGTCGAGTATTGGGTAGTATATTTAACAAAGGGATATCAAAAAAATCAATCTTATCCTACTGATGCTAGTGAAATACCGAATAAGAGTTTGTTTATCCTACAACAAAAAAAACAATAAAATAACACCGGTTTAAACATTAAGCTCAGGTAGTGCTTATGATTTCGTTTAGCCGTAAATTATAGTAAATGAATAAAAAGCACTTTAACGGGGCTTGTTATTTTAAGGAAATTTTTATGGCTGAATTAAAAAAAGAGTTACCGTTTTTGACAAGGTATATGGCACTCATCTTTACTTTAATTGGCGCTGATTGGTTACTTTTTACCATCGGTGTTAACTATAACATGTGGTCTGATCCTTTTGATCTTTTTAAATTTATCATTAAGATTATTACTATATTGGCTTTATATTTTACAGGGATTAAATTTTTCAGTTGGTTATATAGTGCATCACCACAAAAGATTGAAAAGTGAATGGGTTGCTTTCATGCAGTACCGTGAGTAAGTTAACTACTCAGTGTAAATGAGTTAGTATTTTGTACTTTGGATTCATTTTTTTAGCCAACAATTTTATGCTCGTTATTAATGGGCTATACGGATGGGAGACTGCAGTGCATGGATATTTTTATTCCACTGGGCATTATTATTTTACTCGTTTTTATCCAAATCAAACTATTTAGAGATATGTGTAAATACTTATCTGCTGCTTATTCAGAAGAATGGGAAAAACTATCAGAAAACGCTATGGGAGCATCAAAGCGGTCAGTCACAAGTGCTAATTTGTCAGCGTCACTTGAGACAGGTTTTTTCTCTACGGTTACTGATGTTGAAGTCGTCAGGTTTTTGAAAGCTAGAAAGTTGATTATGTATATAATGGGCGCTATGGTTTTATTGCAACTAGTTATGGCATATTTACATTAATATCAGTGGTTTAATCTAAAAATCACTCTATCCTCTGTGTTAACGTATACCTCCTCAGCATTTTGAGGAGGTAAGCACAAAGCAAACGAAATTATAGTTTTCGACCTAAGCGTTTTTCTATTTGCTTTTTCTCCCAATCAGCGCCAAAAAAGCTATAAACTTCAAACACACTCAAACCGTGTGATATCACACCAATTCCCCAACCTAATGCAGCCCACCAAGCCCAATAATAACCAGGGCTAACAAGAAAGTTCAGTAAGAATAAACCGAGTACAACAACTGCATAATTAATCAGATGGCTATAAAATCCCTTAATGTCCTGAACATGTTCGATAATTCGAGTTTCTTCATCGTTGTAGGTGTCCGAGTTGCTCATATCCTTCTCCTTTAGTAATTCATCAAGTTCAACCTCAAAAACAGCGGCAAGAGATTTAAGTGATTCCAAACCTGCTTTTTGACCACGTTCAATGCGTTGAATTGTTCGAATACTCAAACCACTAAACTGGGCTAATTGCTCCTGAGACCATGCTCGTTTAAGTCTTAATTTTCGAACGGTCATTTACTTCCCCTTGTTGCTGTTCTGGTTAAATTATTGATTAGTTACTCTTCTTTTACTACGACTTTTACCTGACAACTTTGTGACAGTTGTTAAAATTCAGTAACTTATAGTGTTGTTGAGCAGGCTCATCATGACATGTTAATTTCCTTGAGTAACGTGGCTGCATCGTCAAATTCGTATATTTCAACCTTTGTCATAATATCTTTTAGTTGTTGATGGTAGCGCTGTTGATGTGTCATCGATAATAATGTCTGAATGGTATCTATGGCTGCTACATCATAATTATCTACATCTATAATTAATTGCTCAAATAATGCTTTGCAATCATTAACGTTAAAGGTTTGCTCAACGACGGCTTGCTGTTCGAGTTGAGTTAATGATAATTGAATACGGTTTAGTTCATTTCGACACTGTTCAAGTCGTGAGGCTTTTATATCATGCTGTATGGCATCATCTTCTAATTGCTGGCAAAGTGTATAAAGTTGTTGAGCACCGATATTACCCGCAACACCTTTTAAGGTATGAGCCAGCTGTTCAGCTGTAGCAAAATCATGGTTACCCGCTGCCAGTGCTATAGGCTCAATAGCTTGATTGTAGTTATGCTTAAACTTAAGCAGCAGTCGCAGATATAATGGCTGATTATATTGTGCTATTGCTAAACCTGCGGCGGTGTCGATACCCTCAAGCTCAGGTAGGCTAAGTACGTCATTTTCATATGAAGGCGTTTGCTGTTGATGATTACTTGGCTTGCTCGGCACAACCCATTGAGCTAATTTACTAAAAAGTTCGCTAGTATTAATGGGCTTGCCAATATGTTCGTTCATACCTGAACGTAAAGATTTTTCTCGATCGCCAGCCATGACATTGGCGGTCATGGCAATAATAGGTAAATCGATAAAGCGTGCATCTTGGCGAATTTCTCGTGTTGCAGTGTAACCATCTTTTACTGGCATTTGGCAATCCATCAGCACACCGTCAAAGCTCTCCTGTTGCAAATAATCTATCGCTTCTTGACCGTTATTGGCTACGGTTACTGCAATGCCGTGATGGCTTAATAGTTCGGTTGCCAATTCTTGGTTTATCTCATTATCTTCAACTAACAATATTTTTGCCCCTTGCAAGGCATTGATTGCCGACTGCTCAATAAGCGGAGCTGAGGTATATTTAATGTTTCGTAGGTTTTCATGCCCTAAAGCAATTAATAAGCTGTCGAGTAAATTCGAAGAAGTAATTGGCTTACAGGTAACGTAATATTTATCATCGCTATTGAGTGCTTGGTTTGCTACTTCTTGTCGGTTCGGCAAAATATGTAATATGGGTAAATCGATGCTAGCATCCCGAATTGAACTGATATCACGACAACTTTGCTGATCAGTGCAATTAACCAGATCAAAAACTAAAGCATCAAAAGTTTGGTTGCTTTGTTTTAACTCGGCCAGCGCGCTGGTGACTGAGTTGAAGTGCTCGACAATAAAGCCAAACGATTGCAACATGCGCAGTAAAATAGGTTTATAGCTCTCGTTATCAGCGATTAAAGCAACTTTTCCACCTTGAAGTGATGATAAATAAGGCCTTTTGGCTTGGCTTTGGGCTAACGATTGGCATTGATAATCGACAGTAAAATGAAATTGACTGCCTTGTCCTTCTTGGCTTTCTAGCCATATTTCGCCACCTAATAGCTCAACTAAGTGTTTACATATTGCTAACCCTAAGCCTGTACCACCGTATTTTCTTGTGGTTGAAGCGTCAGCTTGGCTGAATGATTGGAAGAGCTTTTCTTGCTGTTCGGTGCTCATTCCTATGCCGGTATCACAAATAGAGAATTGTAAGGTTACCTTGTTATTGTGCTTTTTAAGGCAAGATATATGAATTTTTATTTCACCGTGTTCTGTGAATTTCGCGGCATTACTGCCGAGATTGGTCAGTATTTGACTAAGACGTAAAGGGTCGCCAATTAAGTCAATAGGAACGGCTTTTTCAACGTCAAAAATAAGCTCAGTTTGTTTCTCTGTTAACTTATCTACTAACATATTACCGAGGTTATCGAGAATATCGTCTAGGCAAAATGGAATAACTTCGATATCGAGCTTATTGGCTTCAATTTTTGAAAAATCCAAAATATCATTTACTAAGCCTAATAAAGACTCGGCAGCACGATTAACTTTAAAAATATAGTTTTGTTGTTGCGGCGATAAATGGGTTTTCAGTGCTAACGCTGACATGCCAATTATCGCATTCATTGGCGTACGTATTTCATGCGACATATTAGCCAAGAAGTTAGATTTTGCTTTTACCGCATCTTCAGCTAAACACTTAGCATGTGCTAAGGTTTGCTCGGCCATTTTTTGTTCACTGATATCAACAAACGTACCTAGTAGGCCGCCAATACTACCATCGGCTTTGGCAAAGCTTTTTACCCAGTACATGGTTGAATGGGTTAAACCATCGCCGTAAACCAACGGAATTTCTTTTCGAACCATGCCCATTGAAGCAATAAGAGCGGTATCTTCTGCTTGGTAAGCTTGTCGATCAGCCAAGGGTAGATAGTCAAGGTCGAGTACCGTTTTACCAATAACATCTTCGCGCCTGACATTGAACGTTTCTTCATATGATTTATTAACGTTAATAAAGCGCGAATCGGTGCCTTTAACAAAAATAGGATAAGGAATAGTATCAGCCAACGCCTGTTGAAATAGCACTTGCTCTGCCAGTGCTTGATCATTAAGTTTACGTTCGGTGATGTCTCTGACAATAGCAACGATAAAGCGCTCGTTGTGAATATCAATTGAATTTACGGTAACCTCGGCGGAAAATTCATCGCCATTTTTACGTTTGCCGAGTAATTCTAAGCGTTGTTTTTCAGTGTGGGGTGCGTTCAGTAGACGTTCGAAAACCTGTAAACATTTTTCTTCGGGTAATAAGCGTTCAATTTTCTCACCTATAAGCTCATCTTTGTCATAGCCAAACATCGTTAATACTTGTGAGTTTACAATACGGTGTTCGCTGTTTTTATCTAACATTAAAATAGCGTCAGGTGCCGATTCCATCAACGCAGCAAATTGTGCTTTAGCGGCGTTTCGTTGTGTTACATCGATAAGGGTTAGTCGTACCTCAGTCAGTTGGTCATTTTCATCGTAGACAGGTAAAGCCGATAGCATGGTATCTATGGTTTGGCTGTCACTAATTCTTACTGGAATTTCACATTCCAAAAGATGAGACTTATTCTGAAATATGCGATGAACATAGTGCTTTGGATCGACAAATTCTTGCCAATTTAAGGACACAAAAAGCTCTCTAGGGCGCTTGAACATCTTGGCAAATACACAGTTGTGCTTGATAAACTGGCCTTGGCTATTTAACGTGGCGTAAGCAACGGGCGCGTATTCATAAAGCTCCCACATTGCCCGTTCACGTTGATGTAATTCGGTGGTGCGTTGCTTAACTATTTTTTCTAATTCAGCTTTTGAACGTCGCATATATTTTGTTGAACGTTGGCCAACAGTAACGGTAAATATATTAGCGGTTAAGGTCAGTAATAATGTGAAAAATGAAATTAACATTAATTTATTACGCAGCGAGTTTAAGCCTAACATTGCTTCATTAACGTCGATTTCTGTTGCTATACCAAAGCCGTATTCTGAGTGCCATAACCAAGCCCCGTAAACGCTTACGCCACGGTAGTCGTTGTAACCTAAAACATTGGTCGCTATTTTGTCTTTTACTATTAAGTTACTGTTATTCTTATACATTGTATTTATAAGGTGATTAGCCATATAGGTAAATGGTAAAGCTTGAGTATCAATAACGGCATTCGGTGCTTCGGTAATATTAATTTGCGGGTCTTTTAGCGTGATCAGTTGGTTATTTTTACTATGATCTTGAAAGTACTTTAATATCGACAGTCTGGCTTCAAAACGACTTTTAGAGAGCATTTGCCCTTGCTCATTCACCAAGTAACTATCGCCTGATGCCCCAATACGACCTTGCTGCATAATGTCAGAAATTTGGCCGCTAGTTTGAATTTTTAGTGCTAATGCTGCAATAACGTGTTGATTATCATCAAATATAGGGATAACAATAAACATGTTGAATTGATCTATCGGGTTACTGCTATTACCAAAAAGGACGTTCTGATCGGTTTTTATTGGCGAGACAAAGCGTGTTTCGCCAGCAAATACGCTACTTAGCAGTTCAGGTTTTTGTTGTGCGATGACATTGATTTTCCCCAAGTTTTCATTGTGATTTGAAGCAATGCTTATATTGTCTCTATTGATGATAGAAAAGCCTTGGCCTTGCAGGTTACTTTGTCGAAAATATTGTCGTATATCTTGCAATGCTGATGAGGTGATTAGTTTTTCTGCTTGTGGCGCTTGCTGATTTAATTTTTGGGTTAATTGAATAATTTTTTTGTCAGCACTCATTTGCTGTAATAAGTATTCTTGTTCACTTACCCAGTCATTAAGTCTGGTTTTTGTTGCACTGACAACAGACTCAAGATTTTTCTCTATGCTGCTTTGTGTGCTTTTTTCATTATCTTGTAAGGTGAGATATATTACGCTGAAAATAATGGTGATATTCAATACTGAAATTGAATGCACAATAAACGGAAATTTTCGTGACGCCATAAAGGCAACTAAGCGTTGTTGGGTTATAAGCTTAGGTAATACTAAAGTGATAGATATTAATAATAATGATATCAATACCATAGATATTATTAATAACGTGCTACTGTCGTGACTAATATGCTTATCTGCAAAGTTTTCTAAAGCATCATCTAGTAAAATGTTTTCAGGTAAAAAAGGTGAGTTTGTCATACCAAGTTGATGATAAATTTCGTTTATTTTTTCCATTCTGGTACGAGCAATTGAGCCAATAGCAATAAACTTAGCCAAAATAACTTTACTGATTTCCTCGGCTTCAAAGCTTAAGTGCTCATGAGATTTACCTTGGCTGTTATATTTTTTTTCGATCAGTTTAATAACTTCAGCTTTATGGTTTAGCGCGTATTTCCAGCCTTTGATGGTTGCTTGACGAATAGCTTGCACACGTTGTGGGTTATTTTTTACTTCTGATTCGCTAGTAAATAGGTTGTCACCATAAAAATCGATGCCGTAATCTCTAGGATCGATTGTAAAAATATCTATGTTAGCGCGGGCAAATTCAAATGGTTCATTGGTGTTATAAATTAAAATTGCGTCCGTTTCACCGTTAATCAGTGCCGAAAATTGTTCGTTATTGTCTTGCCAAGTAAAAGCACTCATTTTAGCCTGAGCTTGTGCTTGCAAGAGCATAGCGGTGACAGGATCGAAATTTTTTGATGCTGAGCTCATCATGATACGTTTACCGATGAGATCAAATGGGCTAGAAATATTAGAAGATCGCAAAGTGGCAAGGTTTGCCGGTGAGTGCTGAAATATTTGTGCAACGATAACAACGGGTTTGCCTTTGCTTTTTGCTACCAGTAGGCTGGAATTGCTGATGCCATAATCGGCTTTACCTTCAATAACATAATCGTCAATGCTTCCTTGGCCATCAAACTCTCTTAACTCTACATCTAAGCCTAGTTCTCGATAAAAGCCTTGTTCTTTGGCGGCATAGTAGCCAGCAAACTGAAATTGATGTAACCAATTCAGTTGAATCGACACTTTATCGAGCGCTTGTGCCGAGCCTTGGCTACTAAAGACAAAAGCAAGTGTGCATAATATGGCGATGAAGCAATTTCTCAGCCCCAAAAAATTTGACATTTTATTTGTGCTCAGCCCATTGCTTAATAATATCGGCGAGTTGTTTAACACCGTCGGTTAATGCGGCAGGACCTGGTTGCAAGATATCGGTTGAGTTGACCTCGTAAATATCGCCATTTTTTATTGCGGGTATTTCCTGCCAACCGACTCTAGAGGTAACTTTGTCTTGATCAAATTTACGGCCACACCAAGAGGCAATGTAAATGTCAGGTTGTTTGGTAATAACATCACTAGCATCGGCAACAATACGGTTTTTAGCTAAAGATTGTGTCGAAAACTCACGATAACAGTCAATGCCACCGGCAATTTCGATCAGTTCACTGACCCAACCAATGCCGGTAATTATGGGGTCAAACCATTCTTCAAAATAAACTTTCGGCCGTACGGGTAATTCATCAGCTTGTTGTTTGATAGTGTTTAAATTATTTTGTAATTCAGCAACCAATTTTTCGCCTTTTTCTGGCTGGCCAATTAAGCCTGCAAGTGTGCGGATCATTTGCAAGGTTTCGCTAATACTTCGATGATTAAAGCAATGTACTTGTATACCTTCCTTTATTAAATCAGCGACAATATCAGCCTGCATATCAGAAAAGGCTAAAACTAAGTCAGGTTTTAATGCTAGAATTTTCTCGGTTCTGGCGGTGATGTAAGCACTTACTTTGGTCTTTTCTTTACGTGCTCGTTCAGGGCGCATCGTGTAAGCAGAAATACCAATAATACGATGATCTTCTTCCATCAAGTAAAGTGCTTCTGTGGTTTCTTCTGTTAAACAGATAATGCGTTCTGGCCATTTAGGTGCAGGAACAGGAGACATGTATTTTCCTTGTGGCTTATAATTTGGCATGTTTATAGATCAGATATTAACTGAGATATTTTTAGCTTACCAAAAGGTGAGCGACAAAGATCAATTTTTTGTGGTTTATATAAAAATATTTATCATATTAATAGCATAAGCTTTTTTGCTAAACTGTTGGCAATAATACCGATCGAAATAGGAAGAGTAGCTTGTCAGTATTTAATATCTACTTATTGCGTCATGGCGAGCTTGTGCAAAGCGGTATCCTTTGCGGTCGCAGTGATATTGCCTTATCTGATACGGGTAAGCAGCAGCTTATTAAAGCCACGCAAAATTTACCTGAAATATCCTACTGCTATAGCTCGCCGTTGCTTCGGTGTCGTGAATTTGCCGAGCGATATTGTCAGCAACAAGGGCTGTCGTTGCAGGTGTTAGCCGAACTACAAGAAATGAACTTTGGTGATTGGGACGGTAAGTCGTATCAAGCATTATGGCAAATAGCGACAACAGATGGCGAAGTCACTCCAGAGCCCCAGTTAACCTTAGGAAACTTTTGGCAAGATCCTTGGCAATGCCAACCGCCTAATGGGGAGTCAATGGCAAGTTTTACGGCACGGGTTGACCACTTTTGGCAGCACTTATTAGCGCAATTAAGCCAAGCACATCAGAAAAAAACTGACTCATCTAATCGTTTAGTATTTAGCCATGGTGGCGTTATTAGATACCTGCTAGCTAAAGTTTTGGGACTGCCTATTCCAGGCACTTATCATATGACTAACTTGGATGTGCCTTATGGTGGCTTAATACACTTGCAAGTTGCTATTGATGATAACGGTAACGCTTGGCCTAAATTAATGCTCTGATTATATGCCCTTATTATTTTAGTCCTTTAGTATGAAAGTTAATTGGCACTCTATAGCAATAGATTGATTTTTATTGTTTTTATTGCTTTATGCGCTATCTGATATAAAAATAAACCTTGCTATTTTCCCCTAGCTGTCGATAATCTCGGCAATAATTAAATAATGTCATATTCAAATACACTTTTTAAGTTGCTTAAAAGCATTTAAATTCGTGAGACTGGGAATGTGGTGAAAGTCCACAACTGTACCCGCAACTGTAAACAGAGCGATATATTAACCACTAAGCATTTTCGAAAGAAAATCATTGGGAAGGGATGTATCTAGATGCTGTAAGTCAGGATACCAGATGAATATGAACATTAATTGCTACGTCGAGCGGGTTACTCGAGACACTATCAATTTTTTATTGGTGACGATATCACTGATGAAAATAGATTTGCTCCCCAAAAAACTCTCATACTATCGACGTTAATCATCATATACCGATCTACTAACAATTTTTTATTTAGTACGGTCTGATTTAGGTAATGTCATGTTTGAGATCCAAGCGGTTAGTTGTGAAAATTTAGAAAATATTCAAGCCAAAATCGATGGTAAAACCAAGCCATTAGGTGCATTAGGTGATCTTGAATTACTTGCTAAACAAATTGCACAAATACAGCTAATAAGCACGAAAGCTGATACCAAAAATAATATTCTCAATGATGACCCAACTAACGCCCAGCACAAGTTACAACTTGTCTCTCCCCATTTAACGGTATTTGCCGGAGATCATGGTATTGCCAGTGAAGGTGTTTCTATTGCGCCAAGTGACGTTACTAGCCAAATGGTGGCAAATTTTGCCAATGGTGGTGCTGCGATTAATGTGTTTTGTCAGCAATTTGGTTGGCAATTAAGTGTAGTTGATACGGGTATTCTTCATCCTCCAGCGGCTTCGTTACCGGTTATTAATCAGCGCTTAGGTAATATTACGCAGGCAATTAATCAGCAAGCTGCAATGACGGAGGCTCAAGTAGAGCAAGGCTTTGAGTTTGCGCAGCAACACATCAATAACATTAGCCGTAAAGGCTGCAATATTGTGGCCTTTGGTGAAATGGGTATTGGTAACACTACGATAGCATCGGCCATTATGGCGGCAATAATGAAAGTGCCTGTTAGCGATGTGGTTGGCCGAGGTACCGGTGTATCTGATGCTGTGGTTAAGAAAAAGCAACAAGTTATTGAACAAGCTTTGGCATTGCATGCTGAAAATTTAGTGGATGCAAAAGCTATTTTACGCTGCTTAGGTGGCTTTGAACTAGTGCAAATAACCGCTGCTATGCTGGCGGCTGCAGAAAATAATATGCTGATTATCGTTGATGGCTTTATTTGCACCGCAGCGGCTATGTTAGCCATTGAGCTCAATGCTAATGTCAAAGGTTATATGGTGTTTGCGCATTGTTCAGGTGAACAGGGCCATCAAAAAATGTTGCAATGGTTAAACGTTAAGCCGCTATTAAACTTAGGTTTACGCTTAGGTGAAGGTACAGGTGCTGCATTAGCGCTGCCTATGCTTCAAGCTGCTGTGGCATTTTATAATGATATGGCAAGTTTTGCTGATGCCGAGGTTACTGATGTCACTTAAGCGAGAAACGCTGCGTGAGCAATGGCATTTATTGCTTTTAGCGATCAGTTTTTTTAGCCGAATTCCGGTAGAGCTTAAAGTTGATGTTACAGAAAATATGCTTAATCAAGCCAGTCGGTACTTCGCCGTAGTGGGGGTTTTAATTGGTGCTTGCTCTGCTCTCGCGTTTTACTTGAGTGCAAGTATATTGCCAATCGAGTTAGCACTTTTAATCGCTATGTTTAGCAGTGTTTTGTTAACCGGTGCGTTTCATGAAGACGGTTGGGCTGATGTTTGGGACGGTTTTGGCGGTGGTTGGACTGTCGAAAATAAGCTTAATATCATGAAAGACAGCCGTTTAGGTACTTATGGCGCTGCGGCATTATTTTTTATCTTGATGATCAAGTATCAAGCGTTGTTAGCACTTATTCAGCAAAATATAACCCATACGGCTTTGTTAAACGAAAGCATGCTAAGCGAGAGCTTGAGTATGTTGTCGATACTCGTTTTAGGCCATGGTTTAAGCCGAGTGCTGGCAACCAGTTTAATTACTGACATGCCTTATGTGAGTGAAGATGCCACGTCGAAGGTAAAACCTTTAGCACAAAGCCTATCAAGCAATAGTTACTTAATTTTATTGAGCACTGGCGGCTTGGTTATCGCGTTTACTTTATCGTTCAGTATTGCTTGGAAACTGGTCGCTATTTTATTGCTTACTCGTTGGTGTTTAAAGCGCTGGTTCACGAAACAACTTGGTGGTTATACCGGTGATTGTTTAGGGGCAGCACAACAACTGTCTGAAGTGGTTATTTACCTTGTTTTATTATCATTGACTTGATTAAACAATGAAATATTTATAAAAGGTGGCAATGATGAGTAGAGGCAGTGATGAGTAAAATACGTTTGGTTATTGGGGGAGCTCGCTCGGGTAAAAGTTCACTGGCGGAGCAACATGCTAAAGCGTCAAACCTACCGGTAACTTATATCGCTACCGCACAAGCATTTGATGATGAAATGCAGCAACGTATTGCTCAACACCAAGCTGATCGTCCTGAACATTGGCGATTAATAGAGTCGCCATTGCTATTAGCAAAAGCCATCACATCAGCAATATCAGAGAGTAATGCCTGTGAGCAAGGTAGCTGTATTTTAGTGGATTGTTTAACGTTGTGGCTAAGCAACAGTTTATGTAAACCATGTGCTGAAACTCATAATACTACCGATGTTAACTTAGCTTATTGGCAACAAGAAAAGCAGCAATTATTGAGCCTATTAAAAAGTCTTCAGCAACAAGCTAGCACTGAGTCGCGCACAATAGAAATAATTTTAGTCAGTAATGAAGTCGGTCACGGCATAGTGCCGATGGGCGAGCTTTCACGTCAGTTTGTTGACCAGGCCGGTTGGTTACACCAAGCACTTGCTAGCGTTGCTGACGAAGTTGAATTTGTTATGGCAGGCTTACCGTTAACATTAAAGTCAGCTACAAAAAGTTGCTCTCAAGATATTCAAGATATTGATACAAAAGGTAAATTGTGAAAACATTAATGGTGCAAGGCACTACTTCAGACGCGGGAAAAAGCACCTTAGTTGCCGGTTTATGCCGCGTATTAGTCAATGCCGGTATTAACGTGGCGCCATTCAAACCGCAAAATATGGCGCTAAATAGCGCGGTTACTAAAGATGGCGGTGAAATTGGTCGCGCGCAAGCTTTGCAAGCGATTGCGGCAAAGGTTGAAGCACGAGTTGATTTTAATCCTATTTTGTTAAAACCTAATAGTGACACTGGCGCGCAAGTTATTGTCCATGGTAAAGCAATATCCAACATGGAAGCCGGCAAGTATCACGACTACAAAAAAGTGGCGATGCAAGCGGTGTTGGAATCGCATCAGCGTTTAGCTAATGATCATGAGGTATTGCTGGTTGAAGGTGCCGGTAGCCCAGCTGAAATTAACCTTCGCGCTCATGATCTTGCCAATATGGGTTATGCCGAAGCCGTCGATTGCCCGGTGATTTTAGTAGCTGACATTGATCGTGGTGGTGTATTTGCTCACTTAGTTGGCACGCTGGCGTTACTTTCTGAGTCAGAGCAAGCAAGAGTGAAAGGTTTTATTATCAATCGTTTTCGCGGTGATATTAAATTGCTTGAGTCGGGCTTAGATTGGCTTGAACAGCGCACAGGTAAGCCGGTATTAGGTGTGCTGCCTTATTTACATGATTTAGCGTTAGACGCAGAAGATGCCGTCGCGCTTGATAATAAAGTTACGCAAGCGAAAGTTAAAATTTTTGTGCCACTACTTCCACACATGAGCAACCATACTGATTTTGACCCATTACGTTTGCAACCCAATATTGATTTGCAATACATCCGCATTGGTCAATCGTTACAAGGTGCTGATTTAATTATTATTCCGGGCAGTAAAAATGTTACCTCAGATTTAAGCTTTTTAAAGCAACAAGGTTGGCAGCAAGAAATTGAACAACACTTGCGTTATGGCGGCAAGGTGATGGGCATTTGTGGCGGTTATCAAATGTTGGGTAAACAGATATTTGATCCTGAACATATTGAATCACATGTTGAGCAAATATCAGGCCTAGGCTTGTTAGATTTCACCACCACGCTAACGCAAAACAAAACACTAAGCCAAGTAACGGCGAACATGAGGTTAAATGGTGAAACTTGTCAGTTAACTGGTTATGAAATTCATTGTGGTGTCTCTACTGGCCCAGCATTAACTCAACCATTACTGCATATTGAAAGTGATGGTTCGGGTGTAAATCAGCGGATAGCAGACGGCTGTATCTCAGATGATAAGCAAATTATTGCCACCTACTTACATGGCTTTTTTGATTGCCCTGAGCCGACACAAGCGGTACTCAATTGGTTAGGTATAAAAGACATTTCACAGCCAGTTGTTGATATTAATCAGCACCGAGAAGTACAGTTAGAGCTCTTGGCTGACATCTGCAAAAAGCATTTGGATATGGATAAAATTCAACAGATTATTCAGCAAGGTAAAACAACCTAGTGACTTTGTTAGTTTAGGTTGTATTTGTTAACGTAGCACTTGTTAGTTTAGTCTTAGCTAGCAAGTAAGCAGCTATAAAAAAACCGCTTTAAAGCGGTTTTTTATTATCAAATATTGCCGTTATTACCGTGAGCTTTATTACTCAATAAAAGCAATGGCTGTTGGGTTTAACTCTGTAGCAAATCTTGGTAATTCTTTTTCATTTGTTTCAGTGTTAACTACGTCTACACCTGGGTTTTCAGGGTTACTAACGCTGATCCAAAGATAATTTGCTGCATCTAAATTGATGTGGCTAATTTGCTCTGTACCGGTTTCCGCTATGGCTTCGTCAGCTACTACACCTGTGGTTGGGTTGAAGCTATAAACTGTTGAAAGCTCACGGTAAGGTGAGTAAAAAGTTTCACCTGCAACAAAGTAGCCTTGGGTTGCTGAAACAATAACACTTGAACCAATAAATGCTGCGGTATTGTCGACGATGTCATCGGCAGTTAATACCGTGCGTAAGCTGTAATCACTTGCGGTGATTGCTTCAATGCGGCTCAACGTTAAATCAGTATCAGTGTATGAGTTACGTGTTGTCACATAAACAACCCCGTCTTTATTAACAATACTGCCATTTAACGGGTTTAAACCTGCTAAAGGAATACCCATAACTGCATCATCAGCATTGGCGTTTGTTTCTATTTCTAAATCTGTTTCAGTATCAAAAACAGCTACATAGGCAGTGTTTGGAGAATAAGCATCTGATAAACGTTGTAAAGTAATAAATAGCTTACCATCAACAATAGTACCAGCAGATGGGTTAGGCGTGCCGTTACTGTTGTTGTCAGCTATGTAGGCATCAAGGTTTAATTCACCGATTTTAAAGTCTTCAGCTGTTGTTGCTTGAGGGTTTACAATCCAAACTTTACTTGAGCCATAACGTAAAATATAAGCTTTAGTTTCATTTACCGAAACAATATCGTATGGGTTGCGTGATGTAGAGTCGCCAGAATCTTGTGTAGTGTTCGTCCATATAGCGGTATCTAGTGCATCAGCATTATATTTTGAAATGGTGTCAATAAAGAAACGACCAATATGAAAAACGTCTTTATTGTAACTACGTACCGTGTAGTCAGAACCATCTTTAATATAGTAGCCTTTGGTAACGATTTCAGTGGCTGGGTCTATGGTAACTACTTCTGAGCCAGAGTAATCAGGTGCGACCGTCTGTACAACAGCAAATGACGGCGTATCTTTAACGTCACCAACGCTTACTTCAACAGCTAATTCACCTGTTAAACGCTTTTTGCTGTCGTCAGTTGCTACGATAGTGACAGCAAATGGGCCAGTATCACCATTTTCAAAATCAGGAGCGCTTAAAAAGCTTAGTTCACCTGCTTGCGTAATAGTAAATAAACTACTTGAAGCGCCAGTAAGTGACAAGGTAATAGCATCGCCATCGGCATCAGTTGCGTTATACGTGCTAACTAATGTTGTATTTTCTTCAACGACTGGGCTAGTTGCGCCTGTTACCAGTGGTGCATTATCTTTATCAGAACCACCGCCACAGCCAGCAAGTACTGCTGTGCTAATAGCTAAACTAAGTGGCAATATTTGCTTTTTAAAAGTTGTTAACATTTATAATCCCTCTATTGTGTATTTTATTTGAAAGCTGCGACCCTGCGACGTTCTATTCGCGAGATCTTTATATTGGTCATTGAACATATTGTTGGCGCTAAAAGACACGCGGTGCGCGCCTTGTTTCCAGTATATCGCGAGGTCAGACACTGTGCGGTCTGACGGTGGACCGTTGCCTAAGCCACTTTCGTCATTTTGAAATTTGTTAATGAGATTGAAGTACAATTCTTTATCTTGGCTAGTTTTAAATGAAACCTGCCAGGCTTCATTTACTTGGTATTTAAGCGCGATGCTATATTGCTGATGGTAGATGCCAGGTAACTTATTTTTATCAAAAGCAACAAAGCTCGATTCAATTTCAGTATCAATAATGTTGGTTTGCAATAACAATGACAGTGATTCAAATAGCTGGTAATTAAGCTGCATTTCAAAACCTAATAAGTCAGCATCACTGACATTTTTGTAGCTACCAACATTACTTGAGTTAAAAATTGCGACAATCGAGTTTTCTAACTTTTGTTGATAAATAGAAGATGATATTGATAATTTTTTCGTGTTGTACTGACCACCAAGCGAGAGCGTTAATGCTTCTTCAGGTAATAGATCATCATTACCCTTAAAAGAGCCTCTGTCACCAAACAACTCGTATAAAGTGGGGGTTCTTACCCCATCACTTAAGTTCGCGGTAATTTTAAGGTTATCTTGTTTAAAACTTAATCCCAGCTCAGTGGTTAAGTAATCTTCATTGTCTTGAAATTTTTCAGCATCCGGTTGGTTGATTGCTGCGTTGGCGTTTTCTTCTCGCAAATTACTGACTAATAAGTAGGTTTCTAATGGTAATGACTCAGGTTGCCATTCCAAACGGGAACCGATATTAAACTTTTTTTGCTCAGCTGAAATATCGCACGAACTATTACCACTGCATGTTGCAGGTTGTCCATTATGGCTACTAATCGAGGTAAAGGTTTGTTTGTCGAAACTTACAAAGGGAATAAAATTAAATGTCTGCCATGTCAGTAGTGGTTTAAGGCCAATATGGTGTTTTTTAGTTTCATAGTCATTAATATCAATACCTACTGAATCCAGACTAGAAATATAACGCTCGTCTTTGTTTTCAGCATATGCTTCTAATTCCACAGAATTTAGCCAAGATGAGTCACTTAACCACTGATGCTGGTAGCTATAGCGTAAACTATCTGAATTTAAGGACGATATATTTTCGGGTGAATTATTTCGGTAATTTGGTAGTGCTTTTTCTTGATCATTGTACTGCACATTTAAGCGGATCTGATGCTGGCCAAATTGCAGAGTATCATTGATGAACAAGGTCTTCTTGGTAAATTGATTATTTCTTAAAGCTTGTTCTTCGGCTTTGCTGCTATTTTCAATACTTTGCGGCACAAGAAAATCATAGTCGTTGTCGCTTTTAACATAATTACCACCAAATGACAGGCTATGAACTTTAAAAGCTTTATTAAATAATAAGTTACTTTCACGGTAACCAAATGAACCTGTTGCCAAGGTCAATTTAGCGGCGTCTTGAGTGGGGTTATACGTATTAATGCGGATAACGCCACCAATAGGAGTCGATCCTGTACCAATGGCTTGGTTTTTACTTATTTCAATGCTTTCAATTTGTTCGGTGGGAATTTGATTTAAATCGAAACCACCAAATTGACTATCATTAATCAGTTGGCCATCAATATAGAGCTGTACTTGTTTACTGTTAGAACCACGAATTGAAACCGAAACAGGGTTACCAATCCCGCTAATTTGACGAATTTGAATACCATTAACTGATTGCAGAATATCGGCAAGTGTTTGTGATGAGTTAACAAAGCTTTCGCGCTGCAGCACTTGATAATTTGGCGAGTTGAAGCTTTGATCATTAACGACTTCAATCACTTCGATATCTTCATTTTTAGTTGGCTCAACTTGCGCAAAGGCAGGCATAGCCACAGGGAATATTATCGGTAAATATCGTAAATAAGAGAACATCAACACCTCAAAAGTTTTGAGGGAGATACGGAAGATTATTGGCGATATAGCTGCTGCTAATGCCATTAGAATTCCGTAGCGCCCACCGCACTGCAAGTAATTTTATGTTGATTAGGCCGGTCTCCGGGCTTAACTTTGTTAATAACAAAGTATTACCGTTGCGGGGGCAGCGTTAGAATTATGCTTGCAGCAGTTCACTAACTTCCCGATTATCTCTTCATTTTTACGTAAATAACGTATAAATATCGAGCACCTAAGCAATTTTGAGCCGTCATTCTGAGCCGATTACCATAGCTTGTCAACCGTTAGCTTATTAAATCTGCTGACATAAAAAATAGCGTTAACTAGGCGGCGCTTAGCCCGAAGATATTGTTTTTTGGGCTAATGTGCAGGCGTTAATAAGCCGTTTTAGCGATTTCTCTGTCGTGATGCCAAACCTCAGTGTGTCTTGCTCGTCAGCGAGTCGACAATATACGCCTTGTTGGCAAAGGAGATGATAAATTTTCTCAGCATGCTCAGCCTGATGAAAACGTAAAGTGAGGAATAAATCACAGCCTTGGATATCAGAAACTAATGTTTGAGAAAATGCTTGCCAAAGGCTTTTTTCTTGCACTTTTCTCAGTGCTGTTAACTGTGACTTTTGTTGCGTTTGCCAAGCAGAGTCGTTGAGCGCTTGCGCTGCAATAACTTGTGCAGGCCCGTTAACTTGCCATGGGCCAAGTAGGTTGTTAAAGCGTTCACACCAAGCATTATCTGCAATTAAAAAGCCAATGCGAATACCCGCTAAACCAAAAAATTTGCCAAATGAGCGCAATACCATGATATGACCACTATCACTAATCGTATCAGTAATATTATTGCGATGAAGGTGAGGGCAGTATGACTGCTTGCTTGGCATAACATCCATAAAGGCTTCATCAAGGACTAATAAGCCGTTAAGCTGACAAATTTTTTCATGATATTGCTTAATTACACTCGGTGCGAAAAACTGACCTGTTGGGTTATTAGGGTTGATCACTACTAACACGCTATTTGGTAATATCGTTGTAATATCAGGTAATAACGTTTGATAGAAATGTAATTGATAGCCTGCGGTTTTCCATGCATGAGCATGTTCTTTATAGCCACGCTCGGGTAGATAAACATTGTGAGCAAGACTGTTTTGTTGGCGGTATAACTCAGGTAAGGCTTTGATAATAGCTTGGCTACCATTAGTAACAACAAGTGCTGAACATTGATAATATTGCTTTGCCGCAGCAATAAGTTCAGGGCTGCGTTGAGGTAACTGTTGCCAGGCGCTTAATGGTATATCAGGAATGGGGTAGCTAATGGGGGCAATACCGGTTGATAAGTCGAGCCATTCACTCATTGGAATTTGATATTGCTCGGCAACTTGTTGTAGTTGACCGCCATGAATTAAGGCCATTTTTGCTCACCTTTATAAGTTTTCTTGTTTAACTGCCGATAAAATTATCTGTTTAGTGGTACTGAAAATATGTAAAACCGCTTGAAAGCTTTATCTGTCAAGGCTTACCCGTAAGCAAACGTCAAAAGGCAATCGTTAACAGACAGTCAGTAGTATGCGATTAACTGAAAAATCAATACCGTGATTACAACGAGTAAGCTTGCTCGGATCACTACCTTTAAACTGCTTGGAATATCTTCTCTGGTTACCTCGTCTCCGGTACCTAAAGTGACAGAATGAACAACCTTGCCATGATATTGTGCGCTGCCGCCTAATTTTATTGCCATAACCGTAGCACCAGCCGCCATTACCCAGCCACCATTATGGCTTTTGTATTGATTACCTTGGCTGTAAGCATTGTATATGGCCTGATAGCAACGCTGCTTAGGTAAGCCTTGTAGCGCATAAAGCAAAGTAGAACATTTACCTGAAACAAAACCCAAAACATCATCTAAACGCGCACTTGCATAACCAAAATTAATAAAACGAGAGTTTTTATAGCCCCACATAGCATCTAAGGTATTGGCAAGACGATGTAAAATAACCAAAGGTGCACCACCAATAAGGTAGTAAACAAGTGAGGCGATAACCGCGTCATGGCCGTTTTCTAACATCGATTCAACCGTTGCTCTCGACATTTCTTGCTCGCTAAGCGCTGAGGTTTCGCGGCTAACAATGTAACCGGTAAAGCGGCGTGCGGTTTTTAAATCGTCAGACTTTAGCGGTCGATAAATTTGCATCGCATGTTGCTGCAGACTATTTAACCCGATGGCCAAATAAAGTATCGTCGCATCGACTAATATTTGACCATACCAGGTTAATTGCTCACTAAAGCAATAATAAAGTACCGGCAATGGCAGTACGAGTAAGCCCCACGCTATAGCACCTAATAGCTTAGTTTTTATTACCGACACAGTATTTATTGTTGCCGGTGTTGTGTTTTTTTCTAAGCAATAAGGGTTGAGTAATGCCTCTACTTTACTTGCTAACCAACCAAAGCCAACCAAGTAATGAAAGCGTTTTGCTTCACCTAAGGTTTTATCTAACAACAATGCGATGATTAAGGTTAGCAGCACGCTAAACTCAGGCAGTACCACGATAGTTTCTTGTAATATGCTCTGCACTATACTGTGCTGAAAAATAGGCTCAAACAATGTCATTACTGCCTTGATATTTTTGAATTAAAAGCTCAATGCGCATAAACTTCCTGACCAAATTTTTGCTCTATCTCAGCAATTTGAATTGGCTATCCTGATGGTGGTAAGCCAAGGTGAGCAAACAGCCATTATCGAACAGCTGATAAGCATTACCCGTTGAACTTTCGCCTAACTTTTCCAACAAACAACGCAGAGCTTCACCATGA
Source organism: Cognaticolwellia aestuarii (assembly GCF_002000025.1). GTDB lineage: Bacteria > Pseudomonadota > Gammaproteobacteria > Enterobacterales > Alteromonadaceae > Cognaticolwellia > Cognaticolwellia aestuarii. The sequence goes on along the minus strand of NZ_MUZV01000014.1, from coordinate 5,676 downwards.
AAAATCACCAATAAACTTTTGTTTTGCTGGTTTTGTGCAAGAGACTCTAGCGTTTGATAAATACGCTCGCCACATTGCATAGCGCTTTCACCATCAACCGGTTTTAGCTCGGTAAATTGCTGCAATATTTCGTGATAATGTTTATCGTTTTTAATATCTTCAACATGCTTGCCTTGCCAGTGCCCCAGATCTCTTTCAATTAAACCGCTTAAGTTAATGGTTGGAACATCTAATGTTTTCTGGCAAATGGTTGCGCTAGCAATGGCTCGCCCAAGTGATGACGAAACAATTAACGTGATATCTTTATTCATTAGTTGTTCGGCCAGCGCTGCTGATTGTTGTTCTCCTGCTGGTGTTAATGCACTGTCTAATTGCCCCTGAAAACGCTGCACTTTATTCCATTGCGTTTGTCCGTGACGTGCTAAATATAATAGGGTTTTCATTGATTAGCTTGGTGCCTTTGCTACAGCAGTTAAAACGCTATTATACCCAGTCTATTACGCTATTTACCAATTCAGAATTAATGAGTAACTGTTAGTAATAACCTGTCGTTTGTTGATTCTCTTGCTGAGGCGCTCTAATATCAGCACCAGTAATGGTACACAGGAGTTTATTGCTGTGATGCACTTTAAGCGTACAAGTGAAAAAAGAGAGCAAAATAATGAGTGAGTTCGAAAAAAGTGCGACAACTGCCTCGCAAGATGAAAAAGCAAAAGCGAAAGAGCAAAAACATATTGAACGCCAGAAAAAAATTAAAGCCAGTGTTGCTGAACGCGTAGCACAAGCAACTGAAGAACGTGGTGTATTTGTGGTTATTACCGGCAACGGTAAAGGCAAAAGTACTTCAGGATTTGGCACTGTGTTACGAGCCATTGGCCATGGCCAAAAGGCCGGAATAGTGCAATTTATTAAAGGTTCGAAATGGGAATGCGGCGAAATGAATATTTTAAAGCAATTTCCTATTCAGCATCATGTCATGGGCACTGGCTTTACTTGGGAAACCCAAAGTACTGAAACCGATATTGCGGCGGCAAAAGTTGCATGGCAAAAAAGCAAAGAAATGCTCAGTGACGAAACGCTCGATATTGTTTTACTCGACGAAATGACCTACATGGTTACGTATGGCTACATTGAACTGGACGAGGTTATTGCCGCTTTAAACAATCGACCTAAAATGCAACATGTATTGATCACCGGGCGTGCCTGTCATCGTCGATTGATTGAATTGGCAGATACAGTGTCTGAAGTTCAACCGATTAAACATGCCTTTAAAGCTGGCGTAAAAGCGCAAAAAGGCCTTGATTGGTAATTGCGCTTATAGGATGTATGAAACAGCATGGATGCTCAGAGATAAATCAAGACGATAAATAACTGGCATACTTTTTTGCTCTCCTTTGCTTTTTAATATGAATAAGAAAAAGAGAGCTCATATATTTGTCCTTATTTATTTTGTTACGTCAATAATTACACTGTTTATTTATACAGAGCAATGTGGTTTCCTGCTTTCATCCAATAAACAGGAAATATTCGCGTTTATGTCTTTGGCATAACGAAATGTTTTATTAGTAACTTATTGTAGATAGTGAATAAATCGGGTATGTTTTGATTATCATAAAATTATGAAAGAAGGATTTTTTCCTTGTTTAAACAAGGATTTTTTCCTCATAATAAGCTGTTATGTGTTTAGGAGAGTTGGGTGTTTGAAAATAATGTAGAAATAGCTTTAGATAAAGTTGAAGCAGTTAAGAAATTCTTCACTGCTTATTCCAGCTCAATTGTCTTATTTAATACAAATGCTATTAGAGCCGTTTCTCCTAATTTACCACCTCATATTCAAGCTCTCATGGATTCAGGACAAATGGGTGTAAGGGTATTAGAAAGAGCACCTGTAGGCGGTGAACATGTTCCCGCAATCGAAGCTAATATCGATGAAGTAAAAAGATATATGCTTGACGAAGGTCAACATAAAATTTTCGAATACTCTATTACGTTACTTTATTCTTCATTTGAAGGTTTTATTAGAAACTGTTTTTGTGAAATAGATCCTGCAAAAGAAGATGCAATTATTTATGTAAGTCCTCAATCGTTTGCAGAGCTTAATTTACAAACAGACTCACCTGTAATTCAGGATCTGTTAAAAATTAGAGAAATACGCAATTGTTATATGCATAACAAAGGTATTTGGGACAGTAAATCAGCTAGTAAATTATCAAAGGTTGTAACTAATTCTAAAGACGAAAGCTACCCTTTGCAGTTACCTAGTTCTACAGGTGAGGTTTATACGACCTCAGTTGGTGAGCTAATTCAAAAGCCTATAAATAGTGCAGCTGTTTTACTCTGGATGTGTACAGTATTTGAAGGCTTTTACAATAGTGTAAAAAACACATAACAAGAAATTAAACAAGGACAAAAAACAGTTGGCTTTTTGTTCACTACGTTCACATATTTTAGCCAACTATTTTTTGCCTGTTAATTGGGCGTTAGCTGTACAACATAGAGTCGAGTTTTAATGAAATATAATGCAATCAACTTTAAAGATAAGTTTACTAAATTTACCGAACATTGGTCTCCTCGTGTAATTGCTGAGATGAACGACTATCAGTTTAAACTGGTAAAAGTTGAAGGTGAATTTGTATGGCACGATCATCCGGATACGGACGAAGTTTTTATTGTAATTGAGGGGTGCCTTAACATTGAATTTCGAGATGGCATAGTTACATTAGAGTCAGGTGAAATGTTTGTAATTCCAAAAGGAATTGAGCATAAACCTACGGCTGCTTCTGAATGTAAAATCATGATTGTTGAACCTAAAGGTGTTGTTAATACAGGTGATTCTGGCACTGAGCTTACAGCCCAAAATGATGTATGGGTGTAATGTACAGCTAACAAGGCAAATCAGCAGGACTAAAAACAGTTGGCTGTTGCTCGTACCTCGCTATTTTAGCCAACCATTTTTAGCCTCTGTTTGAGGCGTTATATTGCTTTCGATGATTGGAGTTAATTTGCAATGATGGATCAATGGGGCAAATATACAACTAAATGTAATCGATGTGGTTTAAGGTACTTAGAAGAAGAGTTTACTTGTCCTCATTGTGCAGGTAAAACTAATGCACAAATAATTAAAGAACTTCATATCCCACACTCCGAGCAATTAGAAGAAACCTCTGGAATTGGTAGGCAGTTTTTTTATATAGCAGTTATTCTAGGCTGCATTTTATTATTAATTTTTTAGCTTTGGTTAATTAGCAATATAACAAGCTAATAAATAAGGACAAAAAACAGTTGGCTGTTTTCGTTCCTCAACATTTTAGCCAACAATTTTTTGCCCATTATTAGGGCGTTATATGGCACGGAAGTATGTGGTTAATCGATAGGACTTGGTTCAAATATTTATCGCTAGTGATAATAGCTTTTATTGCTTACATCTCCTCTGTAAGTGCAGGTGATAGCTTTAGAGTTATTTTTGGCTCTCTTCTTTTCATAATCAGCATCCTTTCTTATTTAGCACTTATTGCGAATAGTGTTAGGGAACGAGTCTTCCTTATTACCAAAAGCAGTAAATTTATATATCTTTATTTTGCTATAAGCATTGGTTACATTATTTGGTGTGTTACATTAATTTTAGCTATTTCCAATTCAACAGACTTGTAGTGTAATGCCATATAACAAGCTAATTAATAAGGACAAAAAACAGTTGGCTGTTTTCGTTCCTCAACATTTTAGCCAACAATTTTTTGCCCATTATTAGGGCGTTATGTTTTAAGGAAAGTATAAGTCTAATGCGCAGTTCAGGCGTCTATACGAAACTAAATCTCTGTTTAAGTTTATTTTGTATTGGAGGCTTATTCGCGTTTTTTGGTAATCTCGTTATTTCTATTGTTGGTTGTGTATTTTTAGTTGTGTCATTTTTTATTGGCAAGTTTGGCGTTAAATGCCCTGATTGTGGTTGTAATTGGCTTTTTACTTTTTTCACTCGCACAACATGGAACTTGAATATCAAAGAGTTATATAACCTTGAATCTTGCCCTAGGTGTAGTTTAAAACATAACAAGCAAATTAATCAGGACAAATAACAGTTGGTTTTTGCTCCTGCGTCGCTTATTTTAACCAACTGATATTTGCCCATTATTTGGGCGTTAGGTGAATAAGGATGTCATGCGTAATCTGATAGGTCTATTTCTATTTTTCACAATAAACTCTTGGGCTATGAAACCATTACCTGTGGTTGAATTGACACCTGAACTTTCAAAAAACCTTGATTTTAGAGTGTCATTTGAAGTTACAAATAATGGTACTGTAATATTTATCGCAGCACCTACAGATATAGATTCTTGCTCTTACAAAAGAAATTTTGTTGAAATTATTAACTCTAAGGGTGAAGTTGTTGCAACTACACAAACCAATGCAAGCGTTTCGACTGGTGAAGTTCAGATAGATGGCTTTATTTCAGAGTTAACATTGGATATGCGCATAGGTATAACTTATCTGTGTCTGCCGAAGTCTGGTAAGAAAGGTAAAATATATTTGGTTAATTCTATTAAAAAGTACTTAATTAATACTCAGCAATAAATTCACCTAACAAGAAATTAAACAAGGACAAAAAACAGTTGGCTTTTTGTTCACTACGTTCACTTATTTTAGCCAACTGTTTTTTGCCTGTTAATTAGGCGTTAGGTGTTTATTAAATTTTGTCACAAGTAACTATTCTTCTAAATTAATAGGACACCCATCTCATAAATTAATAGGACACCCATCTCAAATTGAACAAACCTAGTCTGTAGACTAAGCTCAAATGACTTTTCTCATTTATATCAGATACGTGATGACTAGCCCCAGAAAGCAATAATTACCAGGACACCCATCCCAAATTGAACTAACCTAGTCTGTGTACTAAGCTAAAAGGACCTTTTCTCATTTATATCAGATACGTGATGACTAGCCCCAGAAAGCAACAAATCAGTTTAGCTGATACGCCTTACTATCACTGTATGACACGCTGTGTCAGGCGTGCGTTTTTATGTGGTGAAGATAAGCACTCAGGCCAAAGTTTTGAACATCGACGCGGTTGGATAGAAGAAAAATTACATTTCCTCACCACGGTTTTTGCTGTTGAAATGTGTGCTTATGCGGTGATGAGCAATCATTATCATGTGGTGTTATTTGTTGATGAAGACAAAGCCAAGCAATGGAGCATGAATGAGGTACTTGAGCGCTGGCATCGGTTGCACAAAGGTACGCTATTAACCCAGCAATACCTCAATGGCGATACGCTCGCAGAGCCACTACTGGATATGGTGAATACTACGGCTGATATATATCGCCAGCGCCTTATTGACGTCAGTTGGTTTATGCGTGAAATCAATGAAAAAATAGCACGTCAGGCGAATCAAGAAGACGATTGCAAAGGCCGGTTTTGGGAAGGGCGATTTAAATCCCAAGCTTAAATTAACTAAATTAACAGGACACCCATCCAAAATTGAACAATTTTAGTCTATAGACTAAGCTCAAATGACCTTTTTTCATTTATATCAGATACGTGATGACTAGCCCCAGAAAGCAACAGATTAGTTTAGCGGATACCCCTTACTATCACTGTATGACACGCTGTGTCAGGCGTGCGTTTTTATGTGGTGAAGATAAGCATTCAGGCCAAAGTTTTGAACATCGACGCGGTTG
>NZ_MUZV01000013.1 GCF_002000025.1 Cognaticolwellia aestuarii | reverse complement strand
TGTCTTAATGAACGGCTTTCAAGATTGTACCTTTTTTGTCTAGCGACAATAGCGACATGGCCCCACCTGATCCCATTCCGAACTCAGAAGTGAAATGTGTTAGCGCCGATGGTAGTGTGGGAGTTCCCATGTGAGAGTAGGACATTGCTAGGCTTCTATTTAGAGAAACCCGTAGCTAACGCTACGGGTTTTTTGCTTTCTGGGCTTTATAATTAAATAAATTCAGTGATAAACGCTAAAATGACCATAGCGGCATGGTTGAGTTCATTGTGAACTCAGCAGTGTCTGCTCTAGTGTATCCATGCGCGTCAAGAGCCCGTTACGAAAGTAACGGGCTTTTTGTTATCTAGTGCTGAGGAAATATTCAAAATAAATAGTATTCGGCAGCTTTTCATTAATATCAGTGATAAAATCAGTTATATATTATTGTATGGTTAGTAAAGATGTATTATGGCAATTAACTGGTTCCCTGGGCATATGCATAAAGCCCAAAAAGAGATTAAAGAAATTCTACCGCAAATTGATGTAGTGATTGAGGTTTGTGATGCTCGTTTACCTTTTAGTAGCGAAAATCCCATGATCACTGAAATTCGCGGGGATAAACCTTTAATTAAAATTCTTAACAAGTCAGATTTAGCCGATCCAAAAATTACTGAACAATGGCTTAATTACTTAGAGTCTCAACATAATGTTAAAGCGATTGCTTTGACAACAGAGTCGCCGTCGGTTGCCAAGACCTTACCAAACTTAATTAGAAAGTTAGCACCGAATAAAGACGAAGCTGGTAAGCAAATCAATGCCGTGATTATGGGGATCCCGAACGTAGGTAAGTCTACCTTGCTTAACACGTTAGTAGGTAAGGCTAAAGCCAAGGTAGGTAATGAACCTGCAGTCACGAAAGGGCAACAAAGAATTCGCTTGGAAGAAGGACTATATTTATACGATACTCCAGGCATGCTTTGGCCTAAAATAGTAAATGAAAATAGTGGCTACCGCCTAGCTATTACAAGTGCGGTTAAAGATACCGCTTTCGATCATGAAGAAATAGCCTGTTTTGCCGCTGAGTATTTATTAGCTGCTTATCCTGAAAGATTAAAAGAGCGCTATAAGCTTGAGGAACTTCCGGAACAGGATGTTGAGTTAATTGAAGCAATTGGTAAACGACGTGGCTGTGTTAAAAGCGGTGGATACATTGATTTTCATAAAGCTTCTGAAATATTAATTAATGAAATTCGTGATAAAACTTTAGGTGGCATAAGCTTCGAAACACCTGAAATGGTGATCGCCGAAGTTATTCATTTTGATAAGGTTGAAGAAGATAAAGTTGCTGCTAGAGAAGCGAAAAAAATTGCCCGCGGCCGAGGTCGACGCAATAAACGTTAAACTAAAAATAGGAAGACATTGCAACATGAGTGAAAAATTTGAATTACACCCACAATTAGCCAAAGACTGTTTTGTTATTACTGATTTACCGCTTTCTCAATTGTTACTTTGTAATGATAGCGCATTTCCTTGGTTTATTTTGGTTCCTAAGGTTGATAATGTTCAAGATATTTATCAACTGGATTGGCAGCAGCAACAACAGCTTTTGAATGAATCTAGCATGTTAAGTGAAGTACTTATGCAAGAATTCAACGGAGATAAGATGAATGTAGCAGCGTTAGGAAATGTCGTTCCACAATTGCATTTACATCATATTGTACGTTATAAAAATGATGTCTGTTGGCCAAAGCCGATTTGGGGGCAGCAAGCGTTGACACCCTATACGGATGAAGCGTTAGCTGTAATTAAGCAACGTATATTACCTAACCTGTCGGCAATATTAGCGTCAGACAGTTAACAGCTATCACTATTGGATTTTAAGGTCCAAGCTTGTTAACTAAAGTTAACTAAGCTTGGACTGCTAGTAGCAATCTTATTTTATTAACTCAAGTGATTGACTCAAATCATCAATTAAGTCTTCTACGTTTTCTAAACCAACAGATATTCGAATTAAACTATCGCTGATACCTGCATTTTCTCGCTCTTCTGGTGTGTATGGTGAATGTGTCATAGATGCAGGGTGCTGAATTAATGATTCTGCATCACCTAGGCTCACCGCAATTGAGAATAGCTGCATGCGATTGATAAACTCGCTGCCTCCGGCTAGATCACTGTTTATTTCAAAGGCGATAACCCCGCCTGCTGCTTTCATTTGTGAGCCAATGTATTTATATCCCGGATGACTTTGTAAGCCAGGGTAGTAAACTTGTGATACGTTTTGGTGACTTTCCAAAAAATCCGCAATTTTTTCAGCATTGCGACAGTGACGCTCCATGCGGATTGGTAATGTTTTAAGACCTCGCATGATCAACCATGCATCATGTGGACTCATTGTTGCGCCAATATCTTTTAAAACTGTCATTTTGATATTCATGATCATTTCATTGCTGCCGCAGATAATACCAGCAACCACATCACCATGACCGTTTAAGTACTTTGTTGCACTGTGCACAACGATATCAATGCCATACTGCTTGGGTTGCTGTAATACCGGGGTTAAAAATGTATTGTCTACAATTGAAATAATATTATGCTTTTGGGCAATTTTACCAATTACAGCTAAGTCGTAGACCGCTAAATTTGGATTTACAGGCGTTTCTAAAAACACAACTTTAGTATTGGGCTTTATTGCTGCTTCAATCTCGGCAGGGTTTGCCATATCAACAAAACTAACTTCAATACCCCAACGGGTTAACTGATGGTTCATCAAGGCAAAAGAACAGCCATAAACAGCCTTTGATGAAATTAAATGATCACCTGATGATAAGTTTGCTAACAAAGCGCCTGAAACTGCTCCCATGCCTGTTGCCGTTGCTGCCGCATCTTCCATGCCTTCCATTGCAGCTACGCGCATCTCTAGCTGTCGAGTTGTAGGATTACCTAGTCGACTATAAATATAACCTTCGGCTTCACCTGCAAACCTTTCTGCACCCTGTTGTGCATTGTCGAAAATAAAAGTCGAGGTTTGATAAAGTGGTGTTGCTAACGAACCAAATTGTTCATCATTAATGCGACCAGAATGAATGGCTTGCGTTTCGATGTATTTACTTTCAGACATGGTATACCTTTCTCTTTAGAAAATTTTTATTGTAATGTTGCACAAATATAAGCAATTATGTTGCCAATAAAAAATATACATACTTATCAATTACTTGAGTTTAATTTGTTTTACTGTGTAAGAGAATAGCTGTAATTTTGTAATAAAATAATTACAAGGTTGTAGGTTTAAGTGATGATTTAACTGTAATATTGGCTAGTACTTAGCTATCAGTGTTTGAGTTTTATTTGTTTTGTAATATATTTATTACATTGTAACTTGTATAGTACAATATTGTTGTCGGCAAGGTTGATTAGGAATTAATATGCGCATAGAAATAAAATCTGAAGACCGAATGGGCATTAGCCAAGAAATATTAGCCGCATTTACCGAGCTTGCATTGAACATACAAGCTATGGAAGTAAGCTCACAATTTATTTTTGTTTATTTAGCTGAAAGTACCATTAGTTTTGCCCAAGTTAAACAGGCATTAAAAGCAGTTCCTGGTGTGAATCACTGTGTAGAAATTGACTTTCTGCCATCTGAGAGTAGAGAGCGCCATTTAAGAGCATTAGTGAATCGTCTACCAGATGCCATCATTGATATGGATGAAAATGCTCGTGTAATGGCATTAAATCGAGCAAGTGAGGAGCTATTAGTTAATCATCAACGGTATAAAGGTATTACTTCAAAAGTAGGGGAGCAGTTGAAGGGCCTTAAGGTTAATGAGCTACTTGAACTTGAAATTTCACTACCGTTGTTAGATACAACTAGTTCACAAAATATTGATATTGCAGGACAAAATTATATCGCTGAAATCACCCCTATCAGTGACCAAGAAAACAATTCGGGAGCGGTAATTTCCTTTAAATCAATTACCAGCTTAGGTCGACAGATTTCAATATTACAAACCAGAGACGAACAAGGCATTGATAACATTATTGGGCAATCGACGAGTATTCAATTGCTGAAAGAGCAAACCATGCGTTTTGCTGAATTAGAGCTACCGGTTTTAATTAATGGTGAAACCGGTACGGGTAAAGAACTTATAGCAAGGGCGTTACACAATGCTAGTCATCGTAAAAAAGCCCCTTTTCTAGCCATCAATTGTGCCGCTTTACCTGAACATTTATTGGAAAGTGAATTATTTGGCTATGCCAATGGCGCTTTCACTGGTGCTCAAAAAGGTGGTAAACCTGGATTATTTGAATTAGCTGAAGGGGGAACAATATTTTTAGATGAAATTGCTGAGATGCCGCCTTATTTGCAAGCTAAGTTATTAAGGTTTTTACAAGATTTTACTTTTCGTCGTCTAGGAGGAACAAAAGAGCTGCAGGCAAATGTTAGAGTACTCAGTGCTACTCACCAAAATTTATTGTCGATGATCAGTAAAAAGAATTTCAGAGAGGATCTTTTTTATCGTCTAAATGTGCTTACTTTAAGTTCTCCGCCATTACGTGAGAGGAGAGAGGATATTGCTTTAATAGCGCAGCACTTTGTCATGCTTGCAGCAGTACAATTGAACTTGCAGCAAGCAAAAATTGATCATAAAGCAATGCAGCTTCTTTCGGCTTATCATTGGCCAGGCAATATCCGAGAATTACAGAATGTACTTTTTAGAGCCGTGGCGCTAAGCCAGTCTGGTCATATTTCAGCGCAAGATATTGCAGTTGCTTTAGCGCAATTTGAACAGGACAATGTGAACCATTTTCAAGTCAGCGCGAGCACTGATGAGGTGGAAGACTGGGCAAGTGCGCAAGCAGCCTTTGAAAAGCAATTAATTACTCACTTATATCCACATTACCCAACTACTCGCAAGCTAGCTGAGCGACTAAAAGTATCTCACAACAAAATTGCTATGAAATTACGTCAGTTCGGTATTACGAGTTAATATACTTACTCTTCTAATATCTTATATAAGATCTTTCTGACGTTTTCTGGTTCAAAAGGTTTATCACACATTGCTGTTACACCTTCGGTTAGTATATTCGCGAGGTGTGTATCATTGCTTTCACTGGTCACCATGAGTATTGGAATATGAGACTGTGTGCTTTCACTGCGAATATAACGAGTCAGTTCTTTACCATCAACTTCAGGCATGTTGTAGTCAGTTACAACGAGATCAAACATGCTTTCTTTCAATAAGGCAATCGCTTCACTGCCATCAGCAGCTTCAACTATTTTCAATAAGCCTAAATTATTGAGGACACGTTTAATATGGTTCCTAGCAAGGCGGCTATCATCCACCAGTAAAACTCGCACTTCATGAACATCAAAATATTCAAGCTCGAGTTCATCGGTAGATAGTAAATCAATCGTTGTATCAATAGCGGTTGCTAAATGTGCTGAGGTGAAAGGTTTTGGCAATAATGCAATGACCCCTGACTGTTTAAACTCTTCAAGGCTCTCGCGCCTAAGCTCACTCGATACCAACATAAACGGTGTATCGGCAATACTTGGGTTGTTTCTTATTTGATGTAATAAATCAATAGCGCTTCCGTCATCAAAATACATTGCACTGGTAATTAAATCGCGAGGATGTTTTTTGGCTGTTTCGTATGCTTGGGCAATATTCTTAGCTTCGGCAACTTGAGTTATACCTTGTTGCTTTAACTCTTTGATGATGATTTTTCTTTGTAAATCAGACGGCTCAACAACAAGTAAAGATAATTCATTCGGATTCATAATATGACTCAACTATTTCGGTAATTGGTGCTTAACCACCAATAAATTTGACTTTAAAACCATTTTTTTCAAGTACTGATTTTATTTCTTCACGTTTATCACCTTGAACTTCAATGATTTCACCAACGACACTGCCACCGGTACCACATGTTTTCTTTAGTTTTTTTGCCAGCTCTTTTAAGGATTTATTGTCTAAACCTAATCCGGAAATTGTGACAACACCTTTACCTTTTCTACCTTTGGTTTCTCGTCGTACTTTGGCAAAACCGTCTGAAGCCGTTATGGTTTCTGTTGTTGACTGTTTGATCCGTCCTTGCGATGTTGAATAAACTAATGATTCATCATGATGAGTTACTGAATTATTATCACTATCGATACTTTTGCCGAATGCCCCTGCTAAATCGCTCAGGCTTGAAAATGTTTTTGTCATAGTAGTGTCTATTGTTCTTTAAATGAGTATCTTTTACGCTTATAAAAGGTAAGTTCGATTGAGATTAAAAACACTTAACGGTTATTAATAACGGCTAAGCACAGTATTTTACAAAGCTATTGTTAGGATTATAGCAATTTTGAAACTAATATCGTTGAAAATAGTTAACATAACGACAAGATACTAGACAAGGTGTTTTTCTGTGCTCTTATCTGGTAATGCTCAAAAAGGGCGGGCGAATTTTTTATTTTTTAGATAAAATAAAACCACTACAAGAGTGGTTTTATTATAGATATTTTTTGCTATTAGTTTAAAGCTTGCTTTCTAATTCAGGTAAAGCATCAAATAAATCAGCAACTAAACCGTAATCAGCTACTTGGAAGATTGGCGCTTCAGCATCTTTGTTGATAGCAACAATCACTTTTGAATCTTTCATACCGGCTAAATGTTGGATAGCACCTGAAATACCAACGGCAATGTATAAGTCAGGGGCAACAATTTTACCTGTTTGGCCAACTTGCATATCGTTAGGTACAAAACCAGCATCAACAGCAGCGCGAGAAGCACCAATTGCAGCACCTAGCTTGTCAGCAATACCATCAAGTAGTTTGAAGTTATCACCATTTTGCATACCACGACCACCAGAGATAACAACACCAGCAGCGCCTAAGTCAGGTCTTTCAGATACTGAAAGCTCGTCGTTTACGTGGCTAGATGTACCCGCATCAGTTGCTTTATCTAAAGCAACAACTTCCGCACTACCGTCAGTTGCTACTGCGTCAAAACCGGTAGGGCGAACTGTGATTACTTTTTTGCTATCTAAACTTTGAACGGTAGCAATTGCGTTACCTGCGTAAATAGGGCGAACAAATGTGTCGCTGCTTTCTACGGCAATAATATCTGAAATTTGTGCAACATCTAACAAGGCAGCAACACGTGGCATAAAGTTCTTACCCGTTGTTAATGCTGTTGCAACGATGTGGTCATAGTCAGCTGCTAATTCAGTAACTAACAATGAAACGTTTTCAGCTAGCTGATGTTCGTATGCTGCGTTATCAGCAACTAATACTTTAGCTACGCCGTTAACTTTGCTTGCTGCATCGGCAACAGCTTGACAATTATGGCCAGCAACTAACAAGTGAATTTCGCCACCCATTGCTTGTGCCGCCGCAACTGTTTTTAAGGTATCAGCTTTTAATTGGCTATTATCGTGTTCGGCAAATACTAAAATGCTCATGAGATCACCTTCGCTTCATTTTTTAATTTTTCTACTAATTCATCAATGCTTTCAACAATAATACCTGCTTGACGTTCTGCAGGAGGTGTTACTTTAACTAAGTTTGTGCGTGATGTTAAATCAATGCCAAAGTCAGCTGCAGCTTTCACATCTAAAGGCTTACGTTTAGCTTTCATAATGTTTGGTAATGATGCATAACGAGGTTCATTCAAACGTAAGTCAGTTGTGACGATTGCAGGTAAGTTTAATGCGATAGTTTGTAAACCACCATCAACTTCACGAGTCACATTGACTTTATCACCGTCAACGCTGACAGCTGATGCGAATGTACCTTGAGGCATGCCAGTAAGGGCTGCTAGCATTTGACCGGTTTGGTTGTTGTCACTATCGATAGCTTGCTTACCAAGAATAACCAATTGTGGCTGTTCTTCTTCAACAACTTTCTGTAATAGTTTAGCCACGTTGATAGAATCTAAGTTTTGATCAGTATCGATTTGAATTGCACGATCAGCGCCTAAAGCTAAAGCTGTACGCAGCTGCTCTTGACAAGATTTATCACCAATAGATACGGCAATAACTTCTGTTGCTGTTCCTGCTTCTTTTAAACGAACTGCTTCTTCAACTGCGATTTCACAAAATGGGTTAATTGCCATTTTTACATTAGCAAGATCGACATTTGAGTTGTCTGCTTTAACACGTACTTTTACGTTATAGTCAATAACGCGTTTGATGGGTACTAATACTTTCATCGTTGCCTCTGATTGTGCTTGTTGTAAGTAATATTGGCTAAACTAAATATAAATTCAGCTTAACACTGGAATAATGGTTTGAAAGACTACTTGTAGATTACGTTTACGTCAACGTCTTCTGTAGATATCGTCAGTCAAATTGCGCTTAAACAAATATTATCGGGAAATAATGCAATACAAGATAGTATTTAACACGAAAATATCTATAATGTTTGATGTTATCAAACAGGTGTTTGAAAATCAAACGAGTGTTTGAATTTTTCATAAAAATAGAATGATGGGAGATGTTATGGAACGCGAATCAATGGAATTTGACGTTGTAATTGTTGGAGCCGGTCCTGCAGGCCTGTCAACTGCTTGTCAATTAATGAAGTTAGCACAAGAAAAAGAACAAGAACTCATGGTTTGTGTTGTTGAGAAGGGCTCTGAAGTAGGGGCTCACATTCTTTCAGGTGCGGTTTTTGAACCGCGAGCATTAAATGAGTTATTTCCTGACTGGAAAGAAAAAGGTGCGCCTTTGAATACCGCTGTTACTGGCGATGATATTTATTTATTTAATGGCGAAGAAAGCGCGGTTAAATTGCCTGGCTTTGGTGTGCCTAAAACCATGCACAACGAAGGTAACTTCATTGTGAGTATGGGTAATGTGTGTCGTTGGTTAGCCGAGCAGGCAGAGCAGTTAGGTGTAGAAATTTTCCCAGGCTTTCCTGCCCAAGACATTATTTATAATGATGATGGTAGTGTTGGCGGCGTGATCACTGGCGATATGGGGTTAGACGCAGAGGGAAATCAAAAAGATTCTTTTATGCCTGGTATGGAGTTAAAAGCTAAATACACTGTATTTGCTGAAGGTTGTCGTGGCCACTTAGGTAAAGAGCTTATTGCTAAGTTCGCCCTAGATGCTGATAAATCGCCACAACATTACGGCCTAGGTTTTAAAGAAATTTGGGATATTGACCCTGCAAAACATCAAGAAGGTTTAGTCGTTCATTCTGCTGGTTGGCCACTAGAGAAAGATACAACGGGTGGTGGCTATTTATATCACGCTGAAAACAACCAAGTCTTTGTTGGCCTAATTATTGACTTAAATTATAGCAACCCTCACTTAAGTCCATTTGATGAGTTTCAACGCTATAAGCACCATCCTAAAATTGCCCAATATCTCGAAGGTGGCAAGCGAGTTTCATACGGCGCAAGAGCAATGGCAAAAGGTGGTTTTAATTCACTACCTAAAATGACCATGCCAGGTGCTGTACTTGTAGGTTGTGATGCCGGAACAATTAACTTTGCAAAAATCAAAGGCAATCATACTGCAATGAAATCAGGTATGTTGGCGGCAGAGTCTATTTTTGAAGCGCTAGCTGCTGGCGACGAAGGGGCTAAAGACCTTACTAGTTTCACTGATAAATATCGAAACTCTTGGTTATACGATGAGCTTTATAGTACCCGTAATTTCGGTCCTGCAATGCACAAGTTCGGTACATTTTTGGGCGGTGCTTATAATACCATTGATCAAAACTTCTTCGGTGGAAAGTTACCGTTTAATTTTAAAGATGACAGCTTAGATCATGAACAGTTGAAGCTTGCGAAAGATGCTCCGGTGATTAATTATCCAAAACCTGATAATAAATTGAGTTTTGATAAACTGTCATCAGTATTTTTATCAAACACTAATCATGAAGAAGAGCAGCCATGCCATTTGAAGTTAGCGGATAGCAGTATTCCAATTAGTGTTAATTTGGCTAAATATAATGAGCCTGCTCAGCGTTATTGTCCGGCAGGGGTATATGAAGTTGAAAGTACGGCAGAGGGAGATAAGTTTGTTATTAACTCTCAGAATTGTGTGCACTGTAAAACCTGTGATATCAAAGATCCAAGTCAAAATATTACTTGGGTGACACCTGAGGGTACTGGTGGCCCTAACTACCCTAATATGTAGTTGAATTACAGGGAGTTACGATAATAAAAAAGCCTGCATTGCAGGCTTTTTTATGTTTTTAAGTAGCAAAGTAAGTGTTTAATTTGTCTCGATCAGGTTAAATTCAACTAAAGCGGGTATTTCCTGTTGTAAGATGTTTTCTATAGCGTCGAGTTTCACCAAACTTGTGCAAATAGCCTCTGCTTTTATCTCTAAAGCATTAGCTTGCTTACTGATATCAAGTTTTAGATCATTTCCCATCGTCTCAATACGTTGATCA
This sequence comes from Cognaticolwellia aestuarii, assembly GCF_002000025.1. GTDB lineage: Bacteria > Pseudomonadota > Gammaproteobacteria > Enterobacterales > Alteromonadaceae > Cognaticolwellia > Cognaticolwellia aestuarii. Next base: position 73,771 of record NZ_MUZV01000013.1, on the reverse strand, counting down.
AACGTTTCAACACGTTGCTCTGTACTTTGCTCTTCGCGATGAGTCATTGCCTCGCCCACGGCAACTAAAATTGAGCCAACGGAGTCTGAAACAATTGCTTCGATTTCTTTTTCAAATTCACCAGCAAAAATTTCATCAAAATCATCAAAATCTTGTGGCGCAATGTAATAACTTTCATCACTATGATTGAATCGTGAGCGAAGGCGCCATTTCATTTCATCAAATTTTTCTTGAAACTGTTGATGCGAAGCACTATTTTCACCCGTTAAACTACTGATGACTTTGTTGACAGCTTTAAGCCCTAGTTCAACACCTTCGATAGCAATTGAAACAATCGCAGGGACTTGTGATCTAATGCCGTTGGTATATTCACTTAACTGCAGTTTTTGTATGTTATTGAGCTGAATTTCACGACCATGCACAAAAAGTTGGTGTTCACCGTTAATTTGCACATAGGTTTGACCGTGATTAACCATTCGAACATGAGCAGGGTCAATAATTACGGCATAATTAAAGTTAATATCACACTGTTGAGCGTTTACAGCACCAACATACAAAAAGAAAATTAAAAGGCTGCGGGCAATTAATGCCATGACAAAACTCCATATTAATTTAAAGTGTTATTGGAGACTTTATGTCGAAACAATTGGGTCTATATGAATTTTTCGCTCTTTATAAGCGATTTTACTTGGGCCATACTCTCTGCGAGTTTTTTCATGAAACTCACCAATATGTACTTGCACACCATGGTAAACTTTTTCATTTGCTTCAACATAAACGCTTGTCATATATTCTTGTAGTGTGGTTTCAATAGACTCTTTATCAAAAAGTAATTGCCCCATGTTTTTAGCGTGATACTGATAGGTAGACATTACTTTTGCCAACATTTCAGGTTTCGCTTTCTCTTTTGGCAGTTTTTTGAGTTTTTCTGCGGCAAGTTTTAACTCTGCTGCTTTATCAGACTCGCTTTTAATCGCCAGATCTAGATCAGCCATTTGTTTGAGGAATTCATTGATTTTATCTTCAAAGCTAATGATCGTTAGACTACCCGCAGTGGCTCCAACCGTACCTGCTCGAACGGACTCTCCAACACGAATATGACCGGCAATGAGCTTGCCATTGGCTTTATCTTCATTGCCTAGCCACAATGTTTTCGTAACATTGACAATATTGTGCATCATTTGATTTTCAATTCGCAATGAGTGGCAAGAAATTTCAGCATATTGACTATACTTAGCAAAAACTTTACCACCGGCATTAATATTGACGCTCATTGATATTTCAGATACATCAACACCTTCAATATCCTGTTTTTTGCCAATAATACCTGTGCCTATCGTTATATCACCACCGGCATCTAATGAAGCTGATTCAACAAAGCCACCAATAGAAATATCGCCGGTTGCAAAAACCTTCATGCCTTCACAAACATCACCGTCGATAATAACGCTACCTTCAAATTTTACATGGCCAGTGCTGACATCAACATTTTTCAGTTGGTAAACACTGTCAACTTCCATGCCGTTTTCAATAATTCGAGGCAGGCCAACTTTAGTGGAAACTAAAATGCTATTATTTTTAGGGCTTAAACTCGTGCCTTCACCGACATGCATATCGATATCTTCACCTGGCTTAGGCTCTAAAATCTCTCCGGTAACGGTAAATCCTTGTATGCCATCAGTAAGTGGAATTTTTTTCGCTAGCGGATCACCAACTTTTACACAAATAATATCACCTAGATCACGCATATCGACGCTACCATCTTCACGCTTTTTAGGTTTTAAAATTCGATCTTGTGCACTTTCAACTAAAAGCTTAATACGGGAATCTTTACCGTCAATGGGAAGTTTGCCATGCGCTATTTCACTTTTTACGATTGCCCCTGCAGGCTCTTTGGCGGCTTGTTTGGCAAGTTTTATTAATTGCTCTTTACTAAAGCCTTTACAAACATTGGCATCTTGCGCAGCATTTAATATGGCTTTTGCACTCATGTGCTGGCCACCTAATGCTGTTGATATTTCAGCGGTTGCTGACATATTGTCTTTTTCAATTGAAATTGAAATCGTTGCATCACGACGCTCAAGTACTTGATATTTTATTTCACGGCCAGCTTGATCCTCTGTTAACGTTTTAAGCACGCTATTTAATTCAGCTATGGCATTTTTGATATTGCTATTATTTACATATAAATTACTATACTCGGAGTTATCGATTAACTCGTTAATATGTACTTCAGATAACGGTGTCTTTGTTTTAATTGGAGACAGCACTAGATCGATATTATTCTTATCGTTACTTACTAAACTTGCCTTACTCACACTTTTATAACTCCATTATTTTATCAAGCTCAAGTTTTCTTATTTATAAGTTTCCTTAGATATAGTTTTCTTGATGTACTTTAATAAAATTCGCTGTACCGACTTTTGAATAATCAAGTTTGTATTCTTTATTGTCCAAAGCCTGAATAAACACTAAGGTTTTTTCTTCACCAAATACTTCAGAGGCGCTGACATCAACAACTTCTTGGTAGGCTTTTTTTGCCTCAGCTCGTTTTTTTGGCATGACACCATTATATAAATCTATGCCTGTGTGGCTAACTATCGCAACAGGGTGGCTGCCATTAATCACAAGTAGATCAATTTTTTTATTTTTATGTATGATGGTATTACGACCGCTGGTTATAAAGTTCTTATCGTTCAAAGCATTCTCCTTTTGAGAATCAGTTACTTGTAGCTTTCAATTGTAACGGTTAAAAATACGTTTTCATTTGTATAAAAGCAAATATTGAAATTAATAACTTATTATTTTGCTAGCACAAGCTAAAGCATTATTTTTTTGCTACCTTTAAATATATAAAGATTTGAATTACTAAGCAATATAAAACCGCATTGTTGCTTTAATATCCCACTTTAATTAACTGCAGCGTTCGTAGTTTGGACGTTCTTTACTATTTATTAACATTCTACGGATTAAATCTAAACCTCGAGCTGCGACCACCTGTTGAAATTGTCGTCTTGCTAGTGGAATATAATGATATTTTGCCTGTAGTGTTTCTTTTGTTCCCCAGGCTATCCAAACCGAGCCCGTCGGTTTATCTGGTGTGCCACCATCTGGTCCTGCTATACCTGAAACGGCAATGGCATAGTCAGCGTTAGATTTTTCTAATGCGCCTTTAGCCATCGCTAAGACGGTTGCCTCACTGACGGCTCCATGATTTGTTAATGTTGTGCTAGGAACATTGAGCATTTTAGTTTTCATGTCATTTGAATAAGTGACATAACCGGCTTCAAATACCGCTGAAGAACCTGCTATTGCGGTAATTTGGCTTGCTATTAAACCACCGGTGCAAGATTCTGCCACGGTAATTTTTTGTGCTGATTTGGTCAGTAACGGCACAACATATTCAGCGATGGTGGTTTTATCACATTCACCTATATGAAGAATATGATCGCCGAGCAATTGGTTCAAGCCTTGTTGAGATGATGCAAGTGCTTTTACGCCTTGTGAATTTAATGGCGCTAACTTTACTTCGAGCAAAGGCATAGCTGCACGAAAACCGATAGTCAGGTCTTTCGACCAATTTGGAAGGTTATCATCAATCATAGCTTGTAATGTTGACTCTCCAACACCAAAAGTTTGTAAGCGGTAAATAGACGGTTTAGTCACTTCAGGGAAGTGCTGTTGTAAGTTAGGTATAATCTCATCTTTTAACATTTGGGCTAGCTCACTTGGTACACCCGGCGTACAAAGTATAAGGCACTTGCCAAGTGTCATACTAAAACCAACAGCACTACCCGTGGCATTGGCAATTATTTTGCAACCTTTAGGTAAATAAGCTTGTTTTAAATTAGGTTCATTAAGTATGGTTTTTCGCTTTTCTGCCCATTTTTTTAGGTGTAAGTGGGCCTGTGGTTCAAGGTGTAAATCAACCCCACAGGCTTGGGCTAAGGCTGGCGAGGTTAGATCATCAATCGTGGGACCTAGTCCACCATTAATAATTAATAAATCAGCGGATTGGCTAAGCTGTACTATTTCTGAACACAATTGCTCGGAATCATCCCCAATCGTAGTTTTTTTATGAATACTCAAACCAATGTTATTGAGTTGCTCGGCAAACATGATTGAATTAGTATCGATAATATCACCGTTCATTAATTCATTGCCGGTCAGCAATAAACTCACCTGTATATCCATGTTATTCCAAATTTAATTGTATTAATGATTTATGTTAACGAAAAATACACATAATTGCTCGACCAGTTTAGGTAAATATTTTTATCGTCATTTAAACCTTATCAAGATTAAAGTTCACTTACTTATTAAACAATCAATAATTAAATTTAAGGGAATACTATGTCTACTCAAGCTATAAAAGCTATTTTGGTTACATGTTTTATCACGCTATTGAGCATCAGTGCTCAGGCCGATGTGGTTGATGAAATAGAAAGAAACTTTAATGTTGAGCGCAATAGTACATTTGAGCTTGATAATATTAATGGTTCCGTTGCTATTACCGCCTGGGAAAACTCAACTATTCGAGTAAATGCTACGATCAAAGCCGATAACCAAGAAGATAGAGATAACGTTGTGATTGATATGCAACAGACATCGAGCGGGGTAAGTGTAGAAACGCGATATAAAAAGCGCAACAGTTGGAAACATAATAGCTCAGGCAAAGTGGAGTATATTATTATGGTGCCTAAAAGTATCTCCTTATCAGCTATTAATCTTGTTAATGGTTCGTTGACCATAGATAACGTTCAAGGCTTAGTGCAAGCTGAATTGGTTAATGGTTCGATCAAAGCGAGTGGTTTAGCAAACAACACTAACTTAAGTTCGGTTAATGGTAGTATTAAAGTAACCTATAGTGAGCTTGCTATCGACTTATCGCACATTAATATTGATACAGTTAATGGCAGTATTAAGCTGTTAGTTCCTCACTCATTTAATGCTAATGTTCAGGCGGAGACTATGCATGGCAGTATTAAAACTGATTTTGGCTTAGTTGCTGAAAAGAATTTATTTACTGGCCGTCATCTTCAGGGAGAAATAGGTAGCGGTGGGGTTGATGTCACATTAACGAGTGTTAATGGCAGTATCAAATTATTAAAGTAAAAGTACTAAGCTCGAAATAAGCGTCTTAGATGCTGTGTTATAAATAGTAAATTAGCTATAAAAGCGAGTTAAACTAGCTCGTTTTTATAATTTTTTTATCAGGCTGAAATATTTGCACTATGATGAGTACATAGACAAATAAACTGAGTAAAAAATTGATCCGCATTCGAGCAACAAGGCTGTCGCCGATATTAGTGTTTACCTTATTTACTATTTTATATTTTGGTCATTATGCCTTACAGGCGAAAGAATATATTATTGGTGTTGAAGATGTTAGTTATTATCCTTTATATGATTTCTCTGCTGATACCCCTAAAAAAGATAGTTTTAGTAAAGCGCTATTAAGTCGCTTTTTTCGTTATCGAGGTTACCAGTTTAAGTTTGTTGCATTGCCATTAAAGCGTTTTGATAAATGGTATTTAGAAGAGGCAATTGACTTTAAGTTTCCTGACAATAAACGCTGGCAAACAGAGCAGTTAAAAAACTTAACTATTATTTATAGTAAGCCAGTATTATGGTTAACTGCCGGTAGCTATGTTCTGAAAAAAAATCAAAACCTGCCGCGTAAAGCCATTAAAAGCTTGGGCACTATATTGGGTTTCTTTCCGACTCTTTGGCAAGATAGAATTGCCAGCAATACAGTTGAATTAGTAGAGGCTTCGTCGTCCTACAGTCTGATCAAGCATTTGCTCCATGGTAATGTAGATGCCATCAATATTGATAAAAATGTTATTGATTATAATTTGCAGCTGTTTCTGGAAAGCACAGAGACAATTGTTTTGAATAAGCACACTAAGCATGAGTCTTATGCTTATCATCTTTCAACGATCTACCACCCTGAAATTATAAATGAATTTGAGCAATTCTTACTTAGTCATCATCAACTGGTGACAGAAATGAAACAAAAATATGGTATTATTGAAGCTCCAGAAAATAATTAGTTTTATTGTAAACAAATAGACACGTTATAAGATGACCCAAAATAATCCCTCCTATCACCGAGCATTATTGTTTGGTAAGTGGTACCGCAGTGATCAAGATGATACCGGCCAAGTATTCACTGAATTTGCTGAAATGTCAGTGGATGGCCGTTATCAGTTCACTTTTATTGCACATGATGAAAGCGGCAAAATTTCAGAACAATCTGTTGAGTCAGGAGATTGGGGCTTAGTGGGAGATATTCATTTTACTATCAGTAAAAGTGAATTTATACACGATGAACATTATGCTGCTGACCTTGAACATGATGATAACTATCATGCTTATCGGGTATTGACCCTCAATAGCCAAATTTTTGAATATCAGCATGTGCTGAGTAATGAAGTGTTTATCCTGCGTCGAGTTGTTGATAATATCGCGCTCAGTTGAGACAATTGTTTTACTATCGTTTCCTTATTACCTGTTTCCATACACCATTTTGAGAGTTCGAATGAAAGAGATTAAATCTGCCAGTCTGATTACAGCAATTAAAACCCCCTTTAACGTCAAAGGTGATATCGATTTTAATACTTATGATCAACTAGTCGCTGAACAAATTAAAGCGGGTGTTGATGGTATTGTCGTTGGTGGAACAACCGGTGAGGGGCATCTGCTTACTTGGGAAGAGCATTTAATTCTTATCGCTCATAGTGTGCATAAACATGGTAAAGACCTGCTTATTATCGGTAATACCGGTAGTAATAATACCCGAGAAGCCATTAAAGCAACACAATATGGCTTCGCCGCAGGCATGGATGCAACACTGCAAATTAACCCTTATTATGGGCGTAGTTCATTTGCTGGCGTTACCGAGCATTTTCATAAGGTATTGGATATTGGACCGGGCATTATTTATAACGTACCGGGCCGTACCGGGCAGGATTTAACCCCTGAACTCATTGAACCTTTATCGAAGCATCATAACTTTATTGGTGTTAAAGAATGTACCGGTAATGACCGTATTGCTTATTATGAGCAGCGAGGAATTGCTTGTTGGTCAGGTAATGATGATGAAAGTGCTGCTGGGCGTCATATTCATGGTTCACATGGTGTTATTTCAGTGACTTCTAATATTGCACCGGGTTTAATGCGTCAACTCATGGATGCGCCCAATGAAAGTCTTCAGCAACGAATGCAGCCATTAATGAACTGGTTGTTTTGCGAGCCTAATCCAATAGCCATTAATACCGCATTAATGATGACAGGAGCTGTTGCACCTATTTTTAGAATGCCTTATAAAGCTTTAACATTAGAGCAACGCAAACAAGGGTTAGCGCTATTGGCAGAGTTATCATTAGCTGAAAGAGTGGGTAATGAACCGAGTTTAATGACAGATGGTGATTTTAAATATTGTTATTAATTGAATCATAACGTTAATGTTTTATAAAAGTGAGCGTAAGCTCACTTTTTTTGTCTCAAAATAACGACTACTAAGCTTTACTGAGTTAAACTCGACAGTTGAGGGCGCATTGCATCTGACAGAGCAAAGTGTTGTTCAACTTGATGAATAGGGCAAGTAAAATGCAGTGCGACAGCACAAAGCTGTAAGTCAGCTAATGACTGCTGTGCACCATGTAGCCTATCGCCAACCACCGGCAACCCTATACTGGCTGCATGAATACGTATTTGATGTTTTCTGCCAGATTCTATATTAACTTTTACTAACGACAAGTCGCGCTTATCGTCATAGGCAATATGTGAAAAATGGCTACAAGCTGGCTTGCCTTCAATAGCTAATGTTACCGTTTCAGGCTGTGGTCGCTGTTGCTGGTTACCGTGGACAATAATATGGTAAGTCTTTTCTAATTGGTGCTGTTCAAACATTTGACTTAGTGCGCGTGCTGCTTTTTTACTGTGAGCAACTAAAATTAATCCGGTCGCTGCACGGTCGAGTCGGTGCACAGGAAAAACAGCTCGCTCAGGGGTTAAGTTTTTCTGTGCCCAGCGCGTAATAGTGCAATGGTCACTCCATTTAGAGCCCTGAGATAACATACCGTAAGGTTTATACCAAACGCTGTAATCACTCATATCAGCGATTAACGTAGCGGGCGTTGGTATTTGAGACAACACATTTTCATCATAATAAAAGTGCAGCTTGTCACCGATAGCTAAACTCTTTTTTAAACGGCGACAGCGCTGAATTGTTTTTCCACGGCTATGCCATAGCGCGCCTTTATCAATCGCTTTTTTAATTTCGCCAACACTTAAATCGCATTGAATTTGCAGTGCTTCTACGATAGTTATCGTGCGATCAATGTTGATATGGCATTCAAATTTTTTCACAATAATTCAACTCAATAATTTATTAGCCTTAGTTTAACAAACTTATGGCGAGAATTGATGTAACAAGTGTAACTTCTGATGCAAGCGAAAGAATATGATGAGTAAAAAGCCATATTGTTATGATTTAATCGAATCGGACGTAGTTTTTAAGCGCAGAGAACGATAAAATAATGACAAATAGTCAATAAAAAATGAGAATATCAAATGCAACGCGATGAAGAATTATTTCCTTTAGACAATGTTGGTAACGCTTTATGGCAAATGCTTGAAGGTGGTGATGACTTAACGATTGAAAGGGAGTTTGAATTTTCAGTTATTTTTGCTGATCAAGAGCAAGCGTTAAAGTTCGGTCAATTATTGTTAGAAAACAATCAAAAATTGTCATTTTGTCCTTACCAAGGTGACGATGCTTTTCCATGGGAAATAACTGCATATCCATTTATGTCGGCAAGCTATGAAAATATTGCTGCTTATCAAGAGCTATTAACAACAAGTGCTGCACCATTTTCAGGTAATTATGATGGTTGGTATTGTCTTGATTCTAGTAAATAAACTCGCCAGCAACGTAGTAAATTACATAGGGCAATAGCATGGATGAACAGCAGTTTAAGCGCTTAAAAACAGTCAGTGCTAAATCGTTTAATGATCAAAAAGCGTTGATAAAAAAAGTTTTGGCGGGACGCGATATGCCATGCCCGCAATGCGGTACAATGATCAGAGTTGTTTTACCTGAAGATAAGAAAGCCACCGGCCTTTATTGCGCACAAGGCTGCACTAATATTGCCTTAGATTTTGTTTTGTAAATAGCGAAGTCGCCTGAAGTTAGCTGTTACGTGCTGTAGTATTAACACTCAGCGCTTCGCTTTTAAAGCTGATAATTGAACGAAAATAATAACCTATAGAAAAGTGGCTATATCATCGATGCTCTTCTTGGTTGTTGCATGATGTGGCACAGTTGCATCATCACTTGGGTAACCTGCAATGAGCAACATGTAAGGTCGGCTGTTATCATCGCGACCACACACTTTGCTTAAAAAAGACATAGGTTTTGGTGTGTGAGTTAAGGTGACTAAACCGCTTGAATGTAAGGCATTGATCAAAAAGCCAGTGGCAATACCGACCGACTCATGTACATAGTAATTTGTGTTTTTCTCTTCTGCTGAAATTCCCCCTTTTTTCTCACTAAATATTGCAATCAGCCAAGGAGCATGCTCTAAGTAAGGCTTATTTGCGTCTGTGCCTAGTGGCTTTAAAGCATCTAACCATTCCTCACCCGCACGGCCTTGATAAAAATTACTTTCGTGAATTTCTGCCTGTTCGCGTATTTGCTTTTTGACATCAAGATCATTAATCGCGACAAAATGCCAAGGTTGATGATTTGCACCACTAGGGGCTGTTCCAGCTGCTTTTATGCAGTTCTCAATGACCGCTTTTGCGACTGGGCGATCGCTAAAGCTACGAATACTGTGTCGACGCTTAATGTTGTTATAAAAATCGGCTGAGCGTTTAAGCATTTCTTCGCTAGAGTATTCAATATAATCGCTTAACGGTGATGCGTCATGAGCTTGCATAATACTTCCTATTACTTATTATTTTATGATGATTATTTAACTTTTCTTTTAAACTTATCATAAGGTAAGTGCCAATTCGGGTAAACAAGTTAATGGCGCAAGAGAAAGTCAAAATAAATGTCGCTGCTATGCTGGTTTGAAGGGGTAATCAGCAAGTGTATTACTGATAAGAACTAGATTGTGGTAGGAAAACTGTGGGTTAAAATTGGTGGTGTTTGTACTCTGATAGCTTGTTAAGATAATTATTCAACCCAACACCACGACGTGCTACCTCGGCTTTATAAACACCTATACCGAGAAAGGTTGCCATAACAACTGTGATAATGAAGACATTGACGTGCTGAATGCCGGCGCTGAGTAATGTTGTGATAACCGCACCAACTACGCAATAACTCAAGGTGATACGCAACCAGACGTAAATGGCTGTCATCACTTTTTGTAACGGTATTCGATTTGACGGTAAAGCAGCTTTCAAAAGGCAGACTCTTCAGAGAATAATATCAATCAGTATAATTTAATAATTCGGAATAAATAAGTTAATTTCTATTCTAAAATGATATATAAAAGAGGGGAAGTGTCTAACTGTTAACGACTCAACTTTATTAATAATGCTGCAGCGAAATCGATTGAGAATGAAATAATTGCAGATAACAAAAAGCGCCAAGAGGCGCTTTTTTCATGACTAAAACTTAGAGGATAAGTCGCGAATGTTGCGCGAGTTTAGCCAATAAACTTACGCGCATTGCGGAACATACGTACCCAAGGTGAATCTTCTTGCCATTCATCTGGGTGCCATGAGTTTGCAACCGTACGGAATACACGCTCAGGGTGTGGCATCATAATAGTTACTCGACCATCTGTAGTGGTTAATGCGGTAATACCGTCGGGTGAGCCGTTAGGATTCGCAGGGTAGGTTTCAGTGATATGCCCATAGTTATCAACATAACGCATAGCAACCGTTCCTGATTCATTGGCAGCATCAATGGCATCATCAGAGCTAAACTCGGCACGACCTTCACCATGAGACACAGCAATTGGCATACGTGAACCCGCCATACCATCGAAGAAAATTGATGGGTTTTCTTGAATCTCAACTAAGCTAAAACGTGCTTCAAAGCGTTCTGATTTATTTTGCACAAAACGCGGCCATGCTTGGGCACCAGGGATAATTTCTTTTAGGTTTGACAACATTTGACAACCATTACAAACACCTAATGAGAAAGTATCTTCACGCTCAAAAAATGCTTTAAACATGGCTTTGGCATTTTTGTTGAATAAGATGGATTTTGCCCAACCTTCACCAGCGCCAAGTACATCACCGTACGAGAAGCCACCACAAGCAACTAAACCGTTGAAGTCAGCTAAATCTGTACGGCCCGACAAAATATCAGACATATGTACGTCAATAGCAATAAAACCAGCACGATCAAAAGCTGCAGCCATTTCAACATGAGAGTTAACCCCTTGCTCACGTAATATAGCGATACGAGGATTACTCACAGTGTGGTTGGCGCCTTGTGCATCTTTAGCGATAAGTTCAGCAACAATATCTTCATTGATATCAAAGCTTAACTCAACGTTTAGACCAGGGTCTTCAGTATCATATTTTACATCATGTTCTTGTTGAGCACATTCAGGGTTATCACGTAGAGATTGCATTCTAAAGGTTGTTTGTGCCCAAAGCGTACGATAATAAGTACGAGAATTTTCTAGTACGACAGCTCCGTCACGAGTAAAACGTAGTGTATCTTCGTTATTGATGCGACCTATGTCAGTGCAATAATCTAAAACACCGTGCTCAGCTAATACACTATGAATTGCATCCACATCGCTTTCACGAATTTGAATAACCGCACCGAGCTCTTCGTTGAATAATACGTCAACATCATTACCTGATTCTGACGTTAATGCTGTTAAATCAATATCAACACCGGTATGACCAGCAAATGCCATTTCAACAACTGAGGCAAATAAGCCACCATCAGATCTATCATGATAAGCAATAAGCTTTTCATCACGTACCAAGGTTTGCATAGCATTAAAGAAGCCTTTTAATACTTCAGGGCTATCAACGTCTGGCGTTTCATTACCAAGCTGCTTATAAACTTGTGCTAAACAAGAACCACCCAAGCGGTTTTTGCCTTTTGATAAATCAATAGCAACGATACGAGTATCACCTAAGTCTGTTCGTAACTGTGGTGTGACTGTTTTGCGAATATCTTCTACCGCACCAAAAGCGGTGATGATTAATGACATAGGTGAAGTTACCGATTTGTCTTCACCATTTTCTTGCCATTGTGTTTTCATTGACATTGAGTCTTTACCAACAGGGATTGTTAATCCAAGTGCAGGACAAAGCTCTTCACCAATGGCTTTAACGGCTTCGTACAAACCTGCATCTTCACCTGGATGACCCGCAGGCGACATCCAGTTTGCGGAAAGTTTGATGCGGTTTAGATCGCCAATATCCGTGCCAGCGATGTTAGTTAATGACTCCGCAACCGCTAAACGAGCTGAAGCGCCGAAGTTCAATAAAGCGACTGGTGTACGTTCACCTAATGACATAGCTTCACCGTGGTAAGAGTCAAGTGCTGAAGCGGTTACACCACAGTCAGCTACGGGCACTTGCCAAGGACCAACCATTTGGTCACGATTAACCATACCGGTAACTGAGCGGTCACCAATGGTAATTAAGAAGGTTTTTTCAGCCACGGTAGGTAAAGATAAAACTCTGTCAGCAGCGTCGCTTAAAGTAATATCAGCGACTACTAATTTATCACCGGCTGCGGTTTGCGAAACTACGTCTTTAAATATTTTCGGTGTTTTGCCTAACAGCACATCAAGCGGTAAATCTATCGGTGTATCTAATGTTTCGTTACCTGCAAAGTGAGCATCAGTTACGGTTAAGTGCTCTTCTTCAGTGGCGCGACCTACAACAGCAAATGGTGCACGTTCACGAGCACAAATTTGCTTAAAGGTTTCAAGGTTTTCATCTGAAACCGCAATAACATAGCGCTCTTGAGACTCGTTACACCAAATCTCGTGTGGTGTCATGCTACGCTCATCATTAGGCACATTACGTAATTCAAATACACCACCGCGTCCACCGTCCGACACTAATTCTGGAAATGCGTTTGACAAACCACCAGCACCAACATCATGAATAAAAGCGATAGGATTCTGCTCACCTAGTTGCCAACATTTATCAATTACTTCCTGACAACGACGTTCCATTTCTGGGTTTTCACGTTGTACTGAAGCGAAGTCTAGGTTTTCAGCAGACTGGCCTGATGCCATTGAAGAAGCAGCTCCACCACCTAACCCTATGTTCATCGCTGGGCCGCCAAGCGCAATTAAATGGGCGCCAACAACAATTTCACGTTTTTGTACGTGTTCATCGCGAATATTACCTAAACCACCGGCAAGCATTATAGGTTTATGGTAACCACGTACTTCTGAGCCGTTGAACGAGTTAACTTGCTCTTCATAAGTACGGAAATAACCTAAAATAGCCGGACGACCAAATTCGTTGTTAAATGCCGCGCCACCTAATGGGCCTTCCATCATAATATCGAATGCAGAAACAATACGATCAGGCTTGCCGAAATCAGTTTCCCACGGTTGTTCGAAGTTTGGTATACGTAAATTTGAAACTGAAAAGCCAACTAAGCCCGCTTTGGGTTTAGAGCCAATACCGGTAGCACCTTCATCACGAATTTCACCACCGGAACCTGTTGCAGCACCTGGGTAAGGAGAAATAGCCGTAGGGTGATTATGGGTTTCAACTTTCATTAAAATTTGAATGTCTTCATGATGATAACCATAAACATTGGTTTCAGGGTTCGGGAAGAAACGCCCACCTTTGTTACCTACCATGACTGCTGCGTTATCTTTGTATGCGCTTAAAACAAAATCAGGGTTAACTTCATGCGTGTTACGGATCATTTTAAACAGCGATTTAGGCTGCTTTACGCCATCGATAGTCCAATCAGCGTTAAATATTTTATGACGACAATGCTCAGAGTTTGCTTGGGCAAACATGTAAAGTTCGATGTCATGCGGATTACGACCAAGCTTGGTAAAGTTTTCAAATAAATAATTAACTTCGTCATCAGCTAAGGCCAAGCCTAGCTCAACATTGGCTTGTATTAGGGCGTTTTTACCGCCGTTTTCAATATCAATGCTAGTGAGTTCGCCAGGCTCAGCGCTGGCAAATAATGCAGTTGCATCATTGAGATCATTAAATATAGTCTCCATCATGCGGTCGTGTAATAAGTTATTTAATGTTGATTGTTGTGCGGTGGTTAATGGCGAAGAATTTTCAGTGCTGACATAATAGCTTAAGCCACGTTCCAAGCGAATAATTTTGGATAAACCACAGTTTTTTGCGATGTCGGTAGATTTTGATGACCAAGGTGAGATAGTGCCGGGACGTGGTGTTACTAATAATAATTGCCCAACGGGTTCATGTTCTTCAATTGTTGGACCATACTTGAGAAGTTGCTGTAAAACTTCGGTTTCTTCAGAATTTAGTTGCTCTGAAATATGTGCAAAGTGGCTAAATTCAGCATAGATATCCGTAACGGGCAGTTGCAGCTCAGAACACTGATTTAGTAGTTTACTTATTCTAAAATCAGATAGTGCTGGCGCACCGCGAAGGGTTTTCATCAACATCGACATAGTCTATTTCACCGGTTAGATTTATTAAGGATAAAAAACGCGCGTATTATAGATTAAATGGCCTAATTAGAGAAATGATTTGTCTCATTTTTGGGGAATTTTCTTGGCAATAAAATTGCCAATTATAAAAAATAGCTTTTTTAATATCTCAATTCACGTGACAATAGACACTATGATAAAAAATCAAATAAAATCATTTGCTAACAAAGTTAGTATCGGTAAGCTATTCGGGCTGTTTTTATTGCCATTTATACTGGTTTTTTCTGGTTGTAAAACCCATGAAACACCGGCGAGTTTACAACGCATTATCGACCGTGGCTACGTTACAGTTGGCACACTTTACGGAAATACTAGCTATTATCTTGATGCTGAAGGCCCTGCGGGATTTGAGTATGAATTAGCTAAAAGCTATGCGGAATACTTAGGTGTCGAATTAAAAATGATGCCTAGCTACAATCTAAACGAATTGTTTTTGCAACTCGATAATGGCGGTGTAGATTTTTTAGCTGCCGGCTTAGCTGTAACTGATGAGCGTCGTCAGCAGTATCATTTTACCCCAAGTTACTATGATGTTAGCCAAAAGTTAGTTTTTAAACAGGGTAACAAAAGACCGCGTAAACTTGCCGATTTAACGGGTAAGTTAGAAGTGGTAGAACAATCTAGCCATGTCGAAAGCTTGGCGCAGTTAAAATTATCTCATCCTGAACTCTCATGGACGACAAGCGCTGAATTAGATAGTGAAGAACTATTGTTGCGTGTGCTTTCTGGGGAAATAGACTACACCATTGCTGACAGTAATACTTTAGCGATAAACCGTCGATATTATCCTGAGATCAGTATCGGCTTCACTATTCGCCAGGAAGAGCCTTTAGCTTGGATGGTTAATAAACATGGTGATAATTCAATTTTTGCTAGCTTAATTGAATTTTTTGGAGAAGTTCACCATAACGGTGTTTTATTAGCTTTGAATGATAAACATTATGGTCATATAGAAGAATTTAACTATGTTGATACCCGTATGTTTATTCAGGCAATTGAGAAAAAATTGCCCAAATATCAAGCGCTATTTGAAAAGTATGGTCAAGATGTTGATTGGCGTTTACTCGCCGCCATCAGTTATCAAGAATCTCATTGGGAACCTCATGCCCGCTCATATACCGGGGTACGAGGCATGATGATGTTAACATTACCCACGGCAAAACAAATGGGCATAAAAAGCCGGTTAGACGCAGAGCAAAGTATTCGTGGAGGGGCAAAATACTTTAAGCGACTTATTGGACGTATGCCAGCGAGAATTCCTGATCCAGATCGGCTTTGGTTTGCACTTGCGTCTTATAATATTGGCTTAGGCCACTTAAATGATGCTCGCAAAATCACTAAGCAACAAGGTGGCGATCCTGATCGTTGGGTAGAAGTAAAAGAGCGTTTGCCTTTATTGAAACAAAAAAAGTTTTATAAAAAAACACGTTATGGTTATGCCCGAGGTGATGAACCGGTGAATTATGTTGAGAACATTCGCCGTTACTATGATACGTTAACTTGGATGGATAATCAGACCAAGCAAGTCTTAGTTGAGGCCGAACAAGTTGTTGCCGTTGAACCCTAGCAATGATTTATTAATATTATCCACGCTGTCATGAAACTGTCATATGCCTTAGTGATACTAATAACGTTAAGTGTCGTTAATTAAATAACGACACTAAATTATACAGTATCAACTAACGCTATCGGTAATATGTATGTTAAAGAGGTTAATATGAGAATTAAGAGATATTTAGCAAGTAATCAACGAAAAAGAACGTTACACCGTAATAAGGTTCGCTTGGCTAATCGCCGCCATATGCAGTTTTCTTTAGAACAGTATAGTGAGCAAGCAACTGGTAGTAAAATACACAACGAGCTAAGACCCTGTTAGTTCGAAAATAATAGTTAGTCCTATTCAATAAATGCTGATTACAGCTGCTCCAAATTTTACTACTTGGCTACTGATGTTTTCCTTGGCTCCAGTCTGTTGCTTTTAAAAGTTCTTCACCAGCTTTAACCGCACCATCTTCCATCGTTGTTCCCATAGAGTCGTTCCAACGATTTAAATAGCCAAACAATGAAATAACAGCGAGTATTTCAACTATTTCACCTTCATCCCAATGGCTATGTAGTGCTTGGGAGATATTATCATCAACGGCATTCGGAACACTTGAGGCGGCTAAAGCAAATTCAAAAGCCGCTTTTTCTGCGGCAGTATATAGCTTGCTGTCACGAAAATTCCAAATATTTTCAAGACGTTCATCTGTGCCACCGTAGCGTTGCGCGGCTAATATAGTATGAGCTTCACAATATCTGCAGCCGGTATTGGCGCTAGTAATATAGCCAATTAAGCGTTTTTGTTCGGCACTAACACGACCTTCGTTTGCCATAACAGCCATATTTAAATTAATAAATGCTTTAGCAATTGCAGGACGTCGCTGCATAGTTAAAACGCTATTAGGGCAAAAGCCTAAGGTTTCATTGAAAAATCGCGCAAGTTCAGCAACTTCTTCATTTTCATCGCTAGCAAGCGGGCGAACTAAGGGCATACGTATGATCTCCAAATAATACCAAGGTTGTGTAGCAGTAAACTATTTTTAACATACTTTACAGATATTGCAAATACAATATCTATAAAGTGTTAAGTTTTGCTTTTAAAATGTAAGTGGCATTGAAAATATAAGGATATGACTTGTATCAACTTTAGCTGCGAGGTAAAGTGATTTTTCGATGATTTTACTGATAATTTAAGGTGTCATTATTTCTACTTCAGCGAGAGAACAAGCGTTTAATCTAACTAACTTAGTTGATGAACCATTAAACCTATCCGAACATTTACCCTATCGTGTAGCAATTGTGAGTAATTTACTGGCACTTAATCGTGATTTGAGTATTCGTAGCCTATCGAATTTAGAACCGAGAGAAATGCGAGTATTACTTAATATTGGCTCATATATGCCGATTAAGTCAGCAGATATTGCTTATCAATCTCGACTCGACTCTTCTACGGTTAGCCGCGCGGTTAAAGTGCTTTTAACGAAAAAATTGATCGAGGCGAAACCTGACTCAGTCAGTAAAAATATTAAGTATTTAACCTTAACAGCTCTTGGCGTTGACTTATACAAGCAGCTAATTAATGCTTTAGAGCCTCGTGCTCAAGCACTGGAAAGCGTTTTAAATGATGATGAAAAGCAAGTATTCTATCAATGTTTAACTAAGATAGAAGCGAAAGCTGAGCAACTGTTAGCCCAACAAGCTTTATCATTTGTTAACCAAGGCCTAGAGATTCCTGCAGATCAAAAAGAGTTACTACGTTGGTATAAAAAAAGTCAGCAAAGTTAAAACGAGGAGTTGATTTAAGGATATGGTTGAGCACGGCACTTATACAGTCGAACTTGAAGGCAGCATGATAAAAGTTACCTTAATTGGTATGTTTAATGATCTTGCAACCCAGGCTGTTTGTTTGCAAATAGAAGCACTAGTCGATAGTTTTAATGGGCAAGGTTTCGGTTTATTATTTGACTGTACTGCTTATGAAGGTAGTACACCTGATGCGCATAAAGTATCAAACCAGCATATTTTGTGGTTAAACCGGCAAAATTGTTTAGCTCGGGCAATGGCATATAATCACAAAATTCAGGTTGAAATTGTAAAAAATGCTCAGCCGGCAGTGCTGCAATTAAAAAATCGCCAAGAGTTTTATAACTTACAAGATGCTCGAAATTGGTTATTAACACAGTTGTAAGTTCTTTTTTAGTTAACCGTAGGGAGCAAAGTCAACGATTAATTATTATCTCTTTCGAGCAATACCGGGCCAGTATTTTCACTGGCTAAGATATCTTCAGGGTTATATATCGGGCAGCTTTTCATGGAAAGGCACCCGCAACCGATACAACCATCAAGTGAATCTCTCAGTTTTTCTAAATAAGCTATTTTCTGATTTAATCCTTGCTGCCAGAAGCGAGACAACTGCTGCCAATCATCTTTGGTTGGTGTTCTTTTATCCGGTAAATTGGCAAAGGCGACTTTTACCTCTTCTAACGTTACGCCCATTTTTTGAGCGGCTTTTATGACTGAAATACGCCTTAATACTTCACGTTTGTAGCGCCGTTGATTGCCTTGATTACGTAGACTTTTGATTAAACCTATTTGTTCGTAAAAATGTAAAGTTGATATTTTTACGCCGCAGCGTTTGGCAACTTGTCCAACACTTAACTTAGCTTCCTCGAGCATAGATCTCTTCTTTTTTATAATTTATTGAAAGTAATGCTTTACCTCAAGTTAGCTTGAGGTTTTATGCTTGTACCCAGATTAACGCAAAGGAGCAAGGCAATGAAAGCTTTACTAAAAAGTTATCCGAAAAAACATTCAAAAAACCTAGGGCAAACAGAGACAAGTAATTTTGCTGCAAAGGTTATTTCTCGCACGTTAGAGATTTACTCTGCGACGTTATTAAATAAGTAACGACTTAGTCTATTAAAAATAAAAGAATCATAAGAGGAGTTATCATGTTGTATTTAGAACATTTAAATTTAGTTGTAAAAGATATTTCACCCGCATTAGCATTTTATCAGGCTGCTTTTCCACATTGGCGTATCAGAGGAGAAGGGCAGTCAACATGGTATGGTAAACCAAGGCGCTGGTTGCATTTTGGCGATGATGATATTTACCTCGCTTTTAGCGATCATGGTGAAAGTAATATTCGTGATAATCGTAAATTTCAAGTGGGTCTAAGCCATTTTGCGTTCGTGACTAACGAGTTAGCACAAATAACGCAACGTCTAAAGGTTGCGGGTTTTTTGGGTAAGCAAGGTGATGGTGCCCCAGGCGTTCGTCACAATACTTACTTTGTTGATACAGACGGCTATGAAATTGAATTTGTTGAATATTTAACAGAAGATTTCGAGCAAAGGAACGCTTATTGATTTTGTCAAAAAGGGCTACCTCGGGTATAACCGCTCAAGCGGTTTGCCTACTAAATGCGAAAAAACCATAATCTTCGTCACTTTAAATTTAGTTTAGCGCTATAAGTAACTGAGCAGCAATAACAAAGCTATAAACCCTGCCGCGTATAAAAGGTATTTCCCAAGAGTAGAATTATGCTGAAGTGTCTCTTGATGTTCAGCTTTAAATCTCGCCAATTATGAGCTGGTCAGCACAGAGCAATGGATACATTCATCTAAGGACTTAGGAAAGTATTGCCCACATCGCTCACAACGTTTTTGCTTTTGCTTTTGCTTTAGTTTTGCTTTTTAAGTGAAACTCATACCTATTAACATGATGAACTCCTTTGATAAGTTGTTTGCTGTTAATGAGCAAGAAACGACTTCTTATTGCTCAGTCACTTAACTACGTTATATGCCTAAAAAATAGCTAATATAACTACATGACATCGCGACAGTAATAAAGCTAAGGCCGCTGATGATCAGTGTACGTTCAGGTATTACATGAATCACTAAAGAAGGCATTTGCCGTAATACGCTAAAACAAGGAACAAAAAAAATAGAATAGCGTTCAAACTTGTTGTAGTTAACCATAATCTTAGCAAAAAATAACTTTAGCCCCGAAGCGTACATTAATACAAATGTTGAAGCGCCCAGTAACTCAACCATTGCCATAAGCTCGATACTCATCATGACTTCGGGCCCAGCAACAAGCATGACGATGATGACAGCTAATGAATGCCAAACACCTTTGGACATCGTTTCCTTGATTCGATCAAACACGAGTTTCCCTTTAAGCATTAAATTATTTTTAGCACTAGTTTGAACTTGCACCACTACCCCCGAGAAATATACTAGCCCCTATAAAATAACCAAAATCATACCAACCACCAGTGTTAGGAAAAGAATAAATTCTAATATCGGTAAATACACTCGCAATTAAACTGAATAAAATACAGAAACCATGCAACACCCCCATAAAGAAGCCCGGAGGATCGTAGGCATTTGCTGGCGGTTGAGATGCACAACTTACCAGAAAAACACTCACTAATAGTATTAAAGCTATATTTTTGTATGGCTGAAACCTTTTAAACTTCATAATGTACCTCCTGCACAGTAAAATTAGTGACAATATAGTTAGGCATTCGCATGCGAAGTGCTAGATAATTGCCATTTTTCCTTTTAACCCCCTCGTTATAGGAGAGTTATAGTGAAGTTTCAACCGTTGATTTAGCAACAACATCATTTTTCAATAGTAAAACTATCAGAAAAGCCAAATTAAGGACGACATCATACAAATACAATACCGATTAATGTAGTAACGTGAGAGGCGATTTTTTACGCTTGCCGTAGGTATGACTTAAGCCGCCAACGATGAACATTGAAGAAAAGTAAAAGCCCCTGAGTCAACATGGATAGCGCAACCGTTGTTTATTACCCCTTAGCTGTCATCAAATGTGAAAACTCTGTTTGTGATGCTACTGATACAAAGAAACAATTGATGCACTTAATTTATAGCCCTTATTATCATCGCATTTTACCCTGAATTCATTACGTTATACCTGTTTTAGCTTCTGCCTGGATTGATTAGCACTTGACCGAGTTAACCATAGAGATATAATTTAGCTATTATGGCACTTTGGAATTTTCCAAAATTAAAACTAGCGCGATTTTTAAGTAATAACATATGCGATTAAATGGAAACTTAGATAGCTGTTGTTTAGGCGTGTTTCTTATCTTAAGGCTTTCTTCACTATGTTACATACTTTTATCAGGCACTGGTTAATGCGAGTTTTACTGCTTCTCATCTTTGTTTTTTCCTCTATTAGCACTTATTCAAATGAAGAAAACGTTCAGACTTTTGACACTCCATCTAAAGTAGTCGATCTTTCTGATGCTGAGCTTTTACAAAAGGCCGAGACACTTAAGCTTATTGATCAAAAAATAGCTATTCAGCTAGCTACAGAGGTATTACAGCGAGCTGAACGTAACAATCAGCACTCACTAAGCGCACAAGCACACACATTATTAGGCGTTATAGCTCGACAAAATAAAAACCTCGATCTGTCATTATTTCACCTCTCGCAATCAGTACTTATGTACAGAAGTATCAATGATATAAGTAACCAAATAAGCTCTGCGATGACTTATATTGAGTTATTGATAGCTGAGAAACGTTATCGTGTAGCAGACGAAACAATTAATGAATTATTACCGCTAGCAAAGCAACACAGCGATGACTTTCTTATAGCTGAACTCTTGATCAAGAAGGGCTACAGCTATTATCAACAAAAGCACTATCAAGATGCTGTTGTATATTACACTCAAGCCACCAAGTACTTGTTAAATAAAACTACAAAAGTACAGCACAGCCTTGGCGAGACTTATAAAGTTATTGCACAGTCATACAAGCGTTTAAAAAATAGAGAACAAACAGCGTATTTTTATAAAAAAGCATTGAAGGTATTTACCGAGTTACAAAATAAAAAACTGATGGCCCGCACCCTAAATACTATTGCAGAGGCAGAACGTTATTTAGGTAACTTAGTGACTTCGCTTGATTACTCCATGCAAGGGTTAGCGTTGCATAAAGAGCTTGATGACCCGAACGGTTACGCTAAAGCCTTATTAGGTGCAGGTATCATATACCGACATATTGGTCGCTATGAAAAATCTCTTACGCATATTCATCAAGCGCACCTATATTATAAAAAGGTTAAGGATTCACTTGGCATTGCAAAAACTTCAAACCAAATAGGACTGCTTTATACTCGGCTAAAACAGTATGACGAGGCAAAATCATTCTATCAGCAGACATTAAACTTACCTGAAGGCAAAGTTGAAGATAAAACACTTGCTTCAGCATTGAGAGAGCTAGCGGTTATTAATTTAGACTCGGGTCAGTATGAAGTGGCTATGAAAATGGCCAAAAAAGCTTATGAAATATATAAGCGAAATAACCAAACAGAAAACCAATCAATCACAGCTAGAATTATGGGTAATATCTATCGCGAACAACAAGAAAACAGTAAAGCGGTCACTTATTACAAAGAGTCTTTAGCGTTAGCGGTGAGCGCAAACAGTAATATACACCAAATAAAAGCATTAAACCCGCTTGCTCATGCGCTAATTGAAGTAGATATCAATGAAGCCATTCGCCTACTAAAAGAGTCATTGAGACTTTCAAGTATTGTTGGTGATAAGCACCAAATGTTATATGCCTATCGCCACTTTAGAGCGGCAGAAAAATTTCGAGGACATTTTTTATCAGCATTAAACTATGCAGAAAAAGAGCTTTTACTTCTTGAGGTTATTCAAAAGGAAAATGAAGATAACCAGCTTACGCTAGCAAAAGCAAACTTGCACTCTCATAAAATGGAAGTGGAGCTGGAGTCATTAAGAGAAAAAGCTAGGCTAGATGCACTTGACTTAGCGAGAAAAAATAATGAAATTGAAATATCAACTCAAGCTAAAATGATTACTGAGTTACAGCTCATTAAAAATAAATATGCCAGCATTGCCTTAACCTTACTTCTGATCAGCTGTGTTTTAATCATTGCCTTTATTTACCGTCGGTTTATCGCTTCAAGTAAGCTTAATAAAAAGCTCGGCTATCTTGCGGCACGTGATCCTTTGACCGAGTGTTATAATCGTCGTGTTTTATTCAAGTTGATGAAGCAAAATTTTGCTGATATAGAGTTGCTTGACGAATACTGCATTATTTTGGCTGACATAGATCACTTTAAAGACGTTAATAATAATCATGGTCACAACATGGGTGATGTAGTGCTTAAAGGTGTAGTAGAAACACTGCAAAGTTGTGTGCGACAAAATGATATTGTCGCAAGGTTTGGTGGCGAAGAGTTTTGTATTGTTTTGCACAAGGTCAATCAAAAGCAAGCTATGGTAATCGCTGAAAAAATGCGCAGTAAAATAGCACAAACGAGTTTTGATGGTGTTTCAGTCACGTCTAGTTTTGGTGTAACGTCTATCAGCTTTGGCGCGAAAGATCCTGCGGAGCTGATCGATCAAGCCGATACCGCGCTCTATAAATCAAAATCACAGGGTCGTAATCAAGTCACGTTGTGGGATCAAGCGCTCTAATTTGCTTAAAAATATAAGGTTAATCATTGGTGTCATATCGATGGGTTGACTGAGTTTAGGCCGTATCAATGGCACTTTACATCGATGCAGAAATCATCTAACAAAGGCAGTAAAATAAAGCCTCGGCTAGTCCGTCAATAAAGTTTTAAAATAAGCTCGTGTTAGCGGGGGTATATATAGCTCAAACGCATATTATATGGCTTATCATTGACAACAAATATTGAGTAACAAATACTGGCTAACAAATTTACTGTCAACAACAAAACTAATATCAACAAAGCCAACGCCAACAAAACTAACATCGAAAAGTTAATATAAAAAAACTTCAGGAACAGTTTTTTTATATATTTTTCATTATATAAAAAAGCAGATACTGATTGCAGTATCTGCTTGTAGGTAGGTTAATCGTCGATTTATTTACCAGACCTCAACCTTGATAGGCAATTAACGTTGAGGAGTGATCAAGTACTTTTCACCCGTTGCTTGTTTAGAGTAAGCTGCCATCGACTGTAATTGTAATACCTCTGCTAATGACACTTCATGAGTGTAGTGACTAGCAAATGTTGTTGTGATTTCATCTGCAACACGTTTGCGCATTGCTATAACTGTTTTGGTGTCTAACTTACCTAACGCATTGAATAGTAAGAAACCATTAACACCCCATGCAAAACCAAAGTTACGATTTAATGTAATAGGGCCACGGTCTAACGCACCATAAATATACACTTGTTTGAAGGTATCAGAGCCATAAACACTGTGCTCTTTCATATCTCGAGACGCAGCTACTTCCATACAATTAAGAATATCACTTGTCAGTTTGCCACCACCAATAGGGTCAAATGCAATCGTAGCACCGGTTTCAATAATTGCTGCGGTTAAGTCAGCAAGAAAACTATCACTACTTGAATTCACAACATACTTTGCCCCCATATCACGTAATAATGTTTCTTGTTCGGTTTTACGGACAATGTTAATTAAATCAACGCCATCAGCAAGACAAATACGATTTAACATTTGACCAAGGTTTGATGCAGCCGCGGCATGAATAATGGCTTTATGACCTTCAGCACGCATAGTTTCAACCATAGCTAATGCCGTAAGCGGATTAACAAAAGAAGATGCACCTTCTTTTGCCGTGGTGCCTGCCTTTAATGGTAAACAGCTTTGCACGTTGGCAGCAATATATTGACGATAAGTACCACCACCAATTACGGCCACGGTTTTACCCATTAATGCTTGCGCTGCAGGTGATGAACCTGCCGCTATAACAGTTCCTGCTCCTTCATTACCGACAGGTATTGCTTTGCCAACACGCGTTTTAACCGCAGGCATAAACTTAGCTGGAACATCTGCCGTGATCACAGGGCTTTGCGCACTACCTGATTGCTTGGCTGTTGTCATATCTGCAACACTGAAAAGCACAGCTAAGTCTGATGGATTAAGTGGGGCGGCTTCAATACGAATAACCACTTCATCAGCACTAGGTTTGGGTATGTCGATGTTTTGTAGGGCAAGTGTTAATTTATTGTCTTCATTGATTGTTGAAGTTAGTTGGATATTTGATTCTGTCATAATGTTTGCTCCTGCAAATAGTAAATTTATGAGCCAATATGTTGATTATATTGACTGTACTTTGTTGGTCATTTGAATAAAAAATAGTAATTTTTATGCTGCGTATTTTACCTGTCATGATGCCGCTTGTTTTACAAGCAAACGCTACACTGCATTCGCTGCTTGGATCTGAGCGGTCACTTTCTGCATAAACTCAGGCATGTTTGCTTGGCGATCGGCTTCTACTTTTTGAGCAATGGCCGATTGGCTCATGCTATCGTTCCATGACTTCATTCCAGCTACTTCTGCCAGTACATCCCAGTTAAGTTGACTAGAACCAAAAGCGCTAACAATTGTGTTGACATAGTAAAGATAGATGTCAGCCATGGTAAATTGCTCGCCTGCAACCCAAGGTGAAAACTGACATAAGCGATTTAAACCGGTAATGCCACGTGCTAATACTTGGCGTACCTCAGCTTTAACTGATTCTGGCGCTTCAGTACCTGAAAGTGCATAAGGTATTAGGCGTCTGCTTGGCAGCTCAAAGTAAAGCTCTGCCATTTTCATGATTTGGCGCACAGTGGCACGTTCACTGGCGTTTGCTGGATAAAGTGCTATTTCAGGATAAGTTTCTTCGATAAAGTCACAAATAACACTCGACTCTGAAATATTCAAGCCATCAAGAGTGGTAAGAATAGGTACTTTTCCTGCTGGGCTAATTGCTAATAATGCTTCACTACTAGGGTAAATCAGGTTTTCTTTAAATGGCAACTCTTTGTATAGCAGTGCATGTTTCACTAGGTTGTAATAATTGCTAGCGGCAAAACCGTGTAAAGTCATCATAAGTTAGTTTTCCATCATTGCTGTAAACGTTTTGTTTAGCTGTGTCGAGGCATATCTAGTCGCCAAAAATACAATTAAAATTCCCGCTTCTATTATCTTGCTATAACAGCAAGTTTGTTATGTTAAGGGTATTATTACTTGTTTCAATTTGCTTATATATAAGAGAAAATGCGAATCACTATTGCTTTTAAGGCAATAATAAGGCGAGCTAATCAAGTATTAAATTAACGGAGCAATAAGTTGGATCAACTACGTGCAATACGCTACTTCAGCAAAGTCGTTGAAACCGGGAGTTTTACCAAAGCGGCAAGTGCATTAAATGTGCCGCCATCTTCTTTATCGAGACGTGTTGCTGATCTCGAAAAAAGCTTGGGAGCAACCTTATTAAAACGTTCAACTCGCATTGTTAAGCTGACAGAAGTGGGACAAATTTATTACAACGACATTCAACAAATATTAAGTCAACTAGAGCAAAGTAATGAAACAGTGCGTAGTTATCAAACAACGCCAATGGGTCGCTTATCTATTAGTTCGATGGTCGGCTTTGGAGAAAAAATATTACTCCCTTTGTTAGATGAGTTCAGCGCGTTATACCCTGAAATTGTCTTGGATATCAGCTTAAGCGATGAACTATCAACCCTAGGGCGTGATGATGTCGATATTGCTATTCGTGGAGGTTACGCACCTAATGAGCGCGTGTTAGCGATAAAACTCATGGACAATGGCTTTATTCCTGTTGCGGCACCAAGTTATTTAGAAAAATACGGCGTACCTAGCAATGTTATGGAATTAAAAGAGCACCATGGGATTTATTTTAAAACGCCATCAGGGCCAACGCCTTGGTTATGTAATATGAATGGGCAATGGCATGATGTTTCAGGGCCAGCGATAGCCATTTCAAATAACGGGTCATGGCTAGCGAAAAAAGCCTGTAATGGCGAAGGCATTTTAATGTCGACCCGATGGGCACTAGCGGCATATCTTGAGTCAGGACAATTACAACAGTTGCAGTTTGAGCATGAGCTAGCCATAACGCAAAATTCTGATATGGCAGTTTATTTGTTATATCAAAAACAGCGTTATTTAGTACCAAAAGTAAAAGCGGCAGTAGACTTTTTAGTTGAAAAAATAAAGTGATAGCAGCCGTGAAAACACGGTTAAGGTTAGTAAGTCTTAGCCGTTGAATTTCATGGTGTCGATTGAATTATAGCTGTAGTGCGTAAGTTAATTTAAGCATGTTGTTATGCTTTATTTGGTTCAGATAACATCATTCTTTTTGCTCGCTTTTCGGCTTTTTTTTCGGCTCTACGGCGTTTAAAAAAAGCTGATAGCATAGTACTGCACTCTTCAGCGAACAGTCCTGATTTAACTTTAACTTGATGATTGTGTTGTTGATGATTTAATAATGCGAACGCGCTGCCCGCCGCGCCAGTTTTTAAATCTTTACTGGCAAACACTAACTGTTTTATGCGGCTATGCACTAATAAGCCTGCACACATGCAACAAGGCTCAAGCGTTACGTATAAGGTACAGTCGAGTAGGCGATAATTTGCGATGTTTTTACCGGCATCACGAATCGCCATCATTTCCGCATGAGCTGATGGGTCATTATTCATGATAGATTGATTAAAGCCTTCGCCAATAATTTTACCGTTATGCACCAGCACAGCGCCGACGGGGATTTCGTTGTGGCTTTGTGCTAAATCGGCCAATGCCATAGCACGACGCATAAATGTTTCATCATCACTCGAAAACTTTGTGTTTTTTGACACATCGGATTCTATCAACAGCTCAGACTTAGCAGGCAGGTTGTCGTCACTCATAAGTTATAAAAACATTTCCAATAAATCATTTAAGTACCTATGACCTAATTTACTGACCGACCAAAGCTCGCCATCGAATTGCATCAGGCCTTTAGCTTGAGCTTGCTGTAATGTTGGTAATACAGTATCAATATTTAAACCGGTGTAGGCTTGATAATCATCAAGCGCAAAGCCAGAAAACAATCGTAAGCGATTCATCATGTATTCAAAAGGCAGCTCTTGGGCTGTCACGGTGTGGAGTTTATCAAGCGCCTCTCTGCTGGTATCTAAATAGCCCTTAGGGTGTTTTACTTTTACCGTACGGAAGATTTTTTGATTATCCAGATCAGTGACTTTGCCATGCGCACCGCAGCCAATGCCTAAGTAATCGCCAAACTGCCAATAATTTAGGTTATGCTGACATTGATATTCTGGCTTGCTGTAGGCCGATATTTCATATTGTTGATAGCCAGCTTGATTAAGTAGGGCAATACCTTGGTCTTGAATATTCCATAATATTTCATCTTGCGGCAGTTTTGGTGGTTTTGAATGAAACGCAGTATTGGGTTCAATGGTAAGTTGATACCAAGAAATATGCGTTGGATTTAAACTGATTGCAGTTTTTAAGTCATCAAGCGCATGCTCAACACTTTGATCCGGCAAACCGTGCATTAAATCAAGATTGAAACTTTTAACACCACATTCACTGGCAAGGTTAGCAGCCGTTTTGGCTTGTTGGCTATCGTGAATACGACCTAGCTTTATTAATTTATCTGATGCAAAGCTTTGCACACCAACTGATAAACGAGACACGCCACCATTAAAAAAGCCTATAAATTTATCGGCTTCAACAGTGCCAGGGTTTGCTTCTAAGGTTATTTCAATATCTGCTTTATGCTCAAAGCGTTGTAATACTTGCGTTAGCAATTGCTCGATGGCTGGCGCTGAAAATAAACTCGGTGTACCGCCACCAATAAATATTGAATGCAATGGCCTGTTGCTGAGATTAAAGCGCGCGATATCACTGTCTAAATCGAGCAGGAGTTGCGTGATATAGTCTTGCTCAGGGATCGCATGCTTTAATGCGTGTGAATTAAAGTCACAATAAGGACATTTTTCTACACACCAAGGTATGTGAATATATAACGATAGCGGCGGGGCAATTAACATTTACGTATTTTCTTCAATCAAATTTTTAGCCAGCTCTTTGCTCAATAGTGGCACGAGTTGTTGTAACGCTTGACCACGATGGCTGAGCTGATTTTTTAATGCTCTGGGTAATTGTGCGGAGGTCATCATATGATCCGCTTGCCAAAAAACGGGATCATAGCCAAAGCCTTGCTCTCCAAGTTTTTCACGGCCAATGCTGCCTTGCCAAACACCATGGCAAATCAATGGCGTTGGATCATTTTCATGGCGCATATAAACCAAAACACAATGGAAACGTGCTGTGCGGTTTTCATCGGCAACATTTTCTAATGCTGCTAGCAGTTTATTAGTGTTATCTTCATCGCTAGCGTTTTCACCTGCATAACGAGCAGAATAAACGCCAGGAGCACCATTAAGGGCGTCAACTTCTAAACCAGAGTCATCTGCGATAGCAGGCATGCCGGTAATTTTAGCCGCATGGCGTGCTTTGATAATGGCATTTTCAACAAATGTAGTACCAGTTTCTGCAACGTCAGGTACATTGAATTCGCTCTGCGGCTTGATTTCAATATTTTGTTCAGCTAATAAACTTGCCAACTCTTTAACTTTACCCTGATTGCCGGTTGCTAATACGATAGTGGTCATAAAAAATACCTTTTTTAATATCTGAATTAAATGCGATTAAGCGATTAATTATCACAATGGCGCGCATAATACCTTAAACAACAGCAAAGAGGGAGTGTCAACTGTCTAACTTATCTTGTTATAGCACTATCATATTGATAAAAAATTGATTAAGTCTTGATGCTATTATCTATGGTATAAGGCAACAAAATCAGGCAATAAAAAGCGGCAAATATATTGCCGCGATAGTGAGTTTTATAATGTTTAACTCAGGGGTTAATCAACATAAAACTTTTGCGAAAATTTCAGGTTATGCTGTTGGCCTTTATCGGTAATATTAATGTCAAAATAAATGGTTTCTTCATTGCTGTAACTGACTTGGGCGAGGTAGTAAACTGCTTCACCTTCTACGACTTCAGTAAACTCAAGCGACTTTATTTGCCCAACATCATTACGCGCTTTACCATTAATAATAACTGTTTTAGCAGGGTTACCTTTTTGGGTGTTGTCTAATACCGAAATATTGACTAGCCCCTTATAACGACTGCGCTCAATGCCGTAGGCTTTAGCAATTTCAGGGGTTAAGAATGTTGAGCCTAATGCAATATAATGAACATTAATATCGTCCATTTTTTTCATGTTTTCAGCGCTAGCCGTTGTAATAACAGCTAACGTTAATAATGCCACTGTTAGCAGCTTATTGATGATGTTTTTCATGTTTATGACCTTAATGATTAAGTCGTTTGAATTAAGTATATACGATTAAAAAACAGCTGTTATAACATTGCCCAGTAAGGTACCCAACCGCGTAATAAAATATTCAGTACATTTAAGAGTAAAAAGGCGATTAACACCGATAAATCAAGGCCGCCTATACTTGGGATAATACGTCTAATTGGTGTTAGCACAGGCGCGGTAAGTTGATGGAAAATCATTTGTGTTGGGTTATAACCTTGTACAACCCAGCTCATCAGTGCCATGACCAACATAACAATGAACAACAATACGCCTGTTTGTTTGATGAGGTAAATTAATCCCAGGTACAATGCAGAAATAATATCGATTGGACCAGCATTGATCAGTGGAATGATAATAAAAGTGAGGGTTGCAACAATATAGGCTAAAACAATGGTAGCTAAGTCGACACCACCTAGACCCGGAATAATACGACGCATTGGGATGACCAAAGGGTTACTGACTTTGACAATAAACTGACTTAAAGGATTATAAAAGTCAGCACGCACAAGTTGTAACCATACGCGGAGCACTAAAATCATCAGTACTGCGTCAAAAGCAAATTTAAGCAAGTAATTAATTGCTTCCATCTAAAACTCCAAAATTATGATAATGAATTTAACCGTTATGTATTCGTTATACCTAGCAAATTTACTTATCTCGAGTTCAGGTGCTTAGGTTCTTACGCAAGGAATAGTAATACGATTAAGCTTTTTGTGCCATTTCTTTAGCGCGATTCAATGCGGTATCCATTGCATGAGTAACTAGTTGCTCTAAGCCCCCTTCGCTAAAAGCACTGATGGCTGCCTGTGTTGTACCACCTTTAGAGCAAACATTTTCACGTAACTTGCTGATAGATATTTTATTTTCAACCACCATTTTAGCAGCACCTAGTGCGGTTTGTTGTACTAATTCGCGACTATCTTGTTCATTAAAACCATAGGCTTTCGCTTGTTTCTCCATCGCTTCCATAAACAAGAAAAAATAAGCCGGCCCTGAGCCTGAAACGGCAATAATATGGTCTATTTGCTGCTCTGAATCTAACCACTTTATAATACCAACAGACTCCATAAGCGCAGTAGTAAATGCTTTTTCTTCATCATTGATAAGGGCGTTTGCATATATACCTGTAACACCACAGCCAAGCTGTGACGGTGTATTTGGCATAGTTCTGATCACCGTGCAAGGTTGATTCAGTGCTTGTTCTATTTGTTTAATAGTGCAACCTGCAGCCACTGAAATAAAGCATTTACCGGTAAGATCTAAGTTTTCATTTAACTGCTGGCATACCTCAGCAATAAAGTGTGGCTTTACCCCTAAAACAATCACATCAGCAAATTTTGCCGCCTCAATATTACATGAGGTTTGTAAAATACCATGTGTTGATTGCAAAGCCTCACGTTTCGGTGCTGATGGGTTAGATACCATGATGTTTTTTGGAGCAAATCCGCCTTGTACTAAACCAGAAATAATTGCGCCGTTCATATTGCCTGCGCCGATAAATGCTATTTTTTTCATAATGTTCCTATGTGTTCCTATATAACAGTATTGATATTTAATCGTGAGCTAAATAGCAATACTGTATTGTGTGATACCAAGCTTTTTTGACATTGCTTAGTATGAAAGTATGTTGTCTGTTTGATTGCTACAAATTGTAAACCGCCGTGATGGCTTGTGATAGGCGACTTTTGTATTAGAGTTATTACTTTATTTTGTCGAATGTTAGCTTAGCAATGCATAGTGACGATTGTTTTAACCCCGAGCACCAAATATTGCTGAACCAATACGCACTAATGTCGAACCGGCGTTAATTGCAAGTTGTAAATCATCCGACATGCCCATCGATAATGTGTCCATGGTAGGGTACTGCACTTTAAGTGCCAGAAATAGCTGCTGCATTTGCATAAAGCTCGCTTGTGAGGCGTTTTTTTCTGGAATCGCCATTAAACCACGTAAGCATAAGTGCTCACAAGTTTCGATGAATTCAAGCAGTGCTGGAAGCTCATGAGGTAAAACACCAGATTTAGATATTTCACCGCTAATATTCACTTGTAAACAAATGTTTAGCGGAGTATCTTGATTTGATCTATGCTCGTTAAGACGTTTGGCAACTTTGATTCTATCTATGCTATGTACCCAAGAAAAATGGCTGGCAATTAATTTGGTTTTATTGGTTTGAATAGGACCGATAAAGTGCCAAGTAATATCCGGGTTCCCCTGCAAAGCGATTATCTTATCGACCGCTTCTTGTACATAGCTTTCGCCAAAATGGCGCTGCCCAGCTTGATATGCTTGCTCAAGCATTTCAATGGGTTTAGTTTTACTGACAGCAAGCAAAGTGACTTCATCAGGTTTACGATGAGCCTGTTGACAGGCAGCGGTTATTTGCAGTTCAACTTGGGCAATATTATCTTTAATAGCAATCATATTATTTTATTTCAGTTCTCAATGACTTATTCAGTTGTTAGATCAATTATTAACTCGATTAAGAGGTTTGTATGGACATTACCGAACTACTCGCATTTAGCGTAGAAAACAATGCGTCAGATTTACATTTATCAACCGGAACGCCACCATCTATACGAGTCGATGGTGATGTACGTAAACTTAATATACCGGCATTTGACGAAAAAGACGTTAACGCTTTGGTCTATGATATTATGAATGACCGTCAACGAAAAGAGTATGAAGAAAAGTTAGAGGTTGATTTTTCTTTTGAAGTGCCAAATCTAGCCCGCTTCAGGGTAAATGCTTTTAATCAAAATCGTGGGCCTGCTGCGGTATTTCGTACCATTCCAAGTAAAATTTTATCGTTAGATGACCTAGGTTGTCCTGATATTTTTCGTGACATATCCTCATTGCCGCGAGGTTTAGTGTTGGTTACGGGACCTACAGGCTCAGGTAAGTCAACCACACTTGCTGCTATGGTTGATCATATTAACAAAAATAAACATGATCATATCTTAACCATTGAAGATCCAATTGAATTTGTCCATGAAAATCATTCTTGTTTGATAAATCAACGTGAAGTTCATCGTGATACCTTGAGCTTTAGTGCCGCATTACGCTCGGCTTTACGTGAAGACCCTGATGTAATTTTGGTTGGTGAAATGCGAGATCTTGAAACTATTCGTTTAGCAATGACTGCGGCGGAAACGGGCCACTTAGTTTTTGGTACCTTGCATACCACTTCTGCCCCTAAAACTATTGACCGTATTATAGATGTTTTCCCAGGTGAAGAAAAAGCAATGGTGCGCTCAATGCTTTCAGAGTCTTTACGTGCCGTTATATCGCAAACTTTGATCAAAAAAGTCGGAGGCGGGCGCGTAGCTGCTCATGAAATTATGATGGGCGTACCTGCAATTCGTAATCTGATCCGTGAAGATAAAATTGCCCAAATGTATTCTGCTATTCAAACCGGTATGTCACATGGTATGCAAACGATGGATCAATGTTTACAAAATTTAGTCAACCGCGGCATTATTACGAAACAAGATGCGATGGAAAAAGCGCAAGATAAAAGCCAATTTATGGGTTACTAGTTCCAGCTAGTTCCGAATTAAATTAAAAGGTAACCAAATGAATTTTCATGATTTATTACAAAAGATGGTGCAACATGAAGCATCAGATATGTTTGTTACAGCTAAGTTAGCCGTTAGTGCAAAAATTAATGGCGAACTTGTTGCTATTGATGACAACGTACTTTCGGCTGAGCAAGCGTTAGGTTTAGTACATGATGCAATGTCAGAAAAACAAAAGCGCGAGTTTGATGAAGACAAAGAATGTAACTTTGCTATTTCAATTGACGGTATCGGGCGATTTCGTGTTTCGGCATTTTGGCAGCGTGATATGGCGGGGATGGTTATTCGTCGTATTGTTACTGAAATCCCTGAAGCAGACGAGCTTGGGCTGCCTTCTGTACTCAAAGATGTTGTGATGTCAAAACGTGGTTTAGTTTTATTTGTTGGTGGTACAGGAACCGGTAAATCAACGTCGATGGCAGCATTAATTGGTTATCGCAATAAAAACTCTCGTGGACATATTTTAACCATTGAAGACCCGGTTGAATTTGTTCATGAGCACGACAAGTGTATGGTGACGCAACGTGAGGTAGGGCTTGATACTGAAAGCTTTGACGCCGCACTCAAAAGCTCTTTACGCCAAGCGCCAGATGTAATTTTGATTGGCGAAATTCGCAACCAAGAAACGATGGAACATGCGTTAAGTTTTGCTGAAACAGGGCATTTATGTATTGCCACGTTACATGCTAATAATGCAAATCAAGCTATTGATCGTATTATGCATTTAGTACCAGCTGAGCAACACGGTAAATTACTTTTTGATTTAGCATTGAACTTGCGCGGTATTGTCGCTCAACAATTAATTCCCACTCGTGATGGAAATGGTCGAGTAGCGGCGATTGAAATTCTGTTGAACTCGCCATATATCGCTGAATTGATCAAAAAAGGTGATGTTGGCAGTATTAAAGAAGTGATGGAAAAGTCTACCGAACAAGGTATGCAAACTTTTGATCAAGCTTTATTTAATTTGTATCAACAAGGATTTATTAACTATGCTGATGCTTTACATCATGCTGATTCACCCAATGACTTGCGTTTAATGATTAAACTGCGCAGTAATGAGCAAGGTGGTACAGGCTCATTATCCGGTGTCACCATTGATGGATTGGAACCAAAAGCGTATTGATTATAAATGTACTACTATAAAGTCATAAATCGCTGTAAATAAAAAATACTTTGTCATAAAGTAATTTAAAGTGAGCTTAATAATACATAATCTTGGTGACCTTTGAGTTGCCCTAGAAGGTTAAATAACATTTGATTTCAATGAATAGCCATAATATTCGTTAGGAGAGTTATTTGGAACACAAGCCGTCTTCACTTAAAAAAGCTTCTTATCAAGATATTGCTGAGTTGTTATATGGCAATGCTAAAGCAGGAGTATTTGTAACATTTGTTGCCGCTACTTTGTTAGTTTTTGGTTTTAATACCCCTGAAATACAGACCGAAAAGTATACTTGGTGGGGTATTATGTCGTTGTTAATGCTGACCAGAGCTACTGATGCACTGTATTGGCACAAAAATGAAAACAATCAACAAGATGATGGCCGGCGCGCCATTATTCGCTTTGTTACTGGTACTTTACTCACTGCGGCAATGTGGTGTTTATATTGTATCTATTTTTCTCAATATGCCAGCATTATAGAACTCGCATGTATGATCATTGTTGTTTCTGCCTTTGCCGGTGGCGCCGCGACTGTATTAGGTGCACATAAGTTCACAGCAATCAGCTACGCATTACTTTTATTAGCTCCCTTTTCCATCGTGCTAATGCTATCTTCCGAACAATATAAGCTCATTCTAGGCCTTTTAGGGATTATCTTTAGTTTTGTTATGGTAACAACCGCTAAAAAGTCAGCTGACTTTACATCTAATGCCATTCGTTTAAAAAATGAAAATGCCGAACTTGTTAATAAAATGGAGCAAAAAGTTGCTCGTCGCACAGAAAAAATATATCAATTATCCAACCTTGATCCGCTAACGGGCTTATATAATCGCTCGGCTTTTATGCATAATCTGGAAGCGCAATTAGCGCTCAGTATCGAAAATAATAAGCCAATAGCCTTGTTATTTGTCGATCTAGATGGCTTTAAAAGAATTAATGACACGCTAGGACATGAAACAGGTGATAAAGTTTTAAAGAAAACAGCTGCACGTTTAGAGAATTTACGAGACGAGCATCATTTATTATGCCGATGGGGAGGAGATGAGTTCCTCATTGCTTATCTCGGAGTCGATCAGGACTCTGCCGTTAGTTATGCTGCGACTGTGATTGAAGAAATTTCAAAAGATTACTATTTTGACGGAAACCGCTTATCTGTTGACGCAACCGTTGGCATTGCGCTTTACCCTAAGCATGCGAGTAAAGCCAATGAACTTATTCAACTGGCAGATACTGCTATGTATTATCAGAAAAAAAGCCAGCCTAATTCAGTTGGGGTATTTAATACCGAAATTGGTTTGCGCATCTCTCGTGAAAATCAGCTCAAAATGGGCTTAGCTGAAGCAATAGAAAAACAACAATTTCGTATGGTTTATCAACCGATAGTGCAGTCGACATCTCATAAAATCATTGCCTTTGAAGCACTTTTACGTTGGGACTTTAATGGTGAAAATGTTCCGCCAGATGAGTTTATTACCATTGCCGAACAGTACGGTTTAATCAGTGATATAGGTACTTGGGTATTACAGCAATCTTGTTTAGCCGCAGCGGGTTGGTTAGCACTAAGTAAAGAGCAGCAACCATCAGTAAGTGTTAATGTTTCAGTGCTACAATTGCATGATGCAAATTTTATTAACATTGTTAAGTCTGCGCTAGAAACAGCGCAACTTGCTGCAGAAAAGCTGACCATTGAAATCACAGAGTCGATATTTTCACACGACAAAGAAGTGATCCTTAACTGTATAAAAACATTGCAAGTTCTCGGTGTTCAAGTGTCAATTGATGATTTTGGTACAGAATATTCATCTTTGTCTGTGATTCAAGATCTAGCCGCTAATACCATAAAAATAGATCGCTCTTTCGTCAATATGCTTGATAGTGGTGGCATGGCTATTATTGAAGCAGTAAAACAGATGGCGGTAAAACTTGATTATGCTGTCATTGCCGAGGGAGTAGAAACTCAAGAGCAAGTGGAACAACTGTCAGCCTTAGGCATAGAAATGCTACAAGGTTATTATTTTTCTAAACCGTTAGAGCACAGTCATATTGCCGATTACATGGAGTATAATAGTTAGATTTTATTTATTCATAGTTTATGAAATCAACACTATTAAGCATTCTGCAACCAATATATTCTTTTAAGGGGTTTAAGGGGTTTAAGGGGTTTAAACCTTCTGATCTTATAAGTTAATTTATCGTTCGATAAGCGGATAAAGTTCAAACCAGTCAGCATCAAAATCTGTTAAGACTATCATGATTTTGAAGAGTTAAAATAAATAAACTCCAAAGTTACTATGTTTTTTACGAGAACTAAAAAGGACCATTAACTTAAATCATTTAGATACTTAACCGTAATAGCAACGCACAGTAGTAACTGATTTGCTAATTGATATACGATGACACTGAGGTAAATAACCCCCATATTAAGTCGTTAAAGGTTATCACACTAGCTTACAATATCTTAATATTAGATATGGGTTCATGAAATAACATTTTATCAATACAATAGACTCGTTGAAAATATCTACTTAAGCGTCGAAATACAAACCTATGAGCTCTTTTTAAATATTACCGATGCTGTACAGCCCTTACTTTCGTTGTTCTTAATACTGAATTGCCAATGGTATTTTTCACATATATCACGAACAATATTGAGACCTATACCAAATCCTTCATAACCACGAGGCTTTGCATCGAGGCCAACGCCATTATCAATAACATCAATTCGTTCTGGTGAAATAAATAAATCAACATTTCCAGCAATACTGCAATTTATGGCATTTTTTAGAAGGTTTTTAATAACAGCTGAAAAGAGTAGGCTTTGAGCTGCTATATTAAATTCGCACTGTAATTGTTGATGAAACTCAACCTGGTTTGCTTTAATTGTGGGTTCAATATCTATGATTAAGTTTCTAATGTACTCTTTTGAAATAAAAGAATTCAAACCGGAGAGGTCTTCATCTCTTGCAAGGAGAAGGAAGGTATGAATTAACTGTTCCATCTCTATAACAGCCATGTCAATACGATTACACTGTTTATTAGACTTTTCGTTTTTAAGTAAGCGTAAAACACTAACTGCACCGCGAATAACTGTCATCGGTGTTCGCAGTTCATGACTAATATATCGTGTAAAAGCTTTTTCTCTAATAAATGCGTCTTGAATTCTACTGCGATAACTATTAACACCTTTAAGCGTTTGCATGATCTCAAGTGAAGGCTCACCCTCAACAGTTAATGGGGCATAGCTTTCATTTTTATTGTTCTCTAACTGAACAGCTAAATTTGTAAATGGCATACTAATGCGTCGTGCCATTTTTATACTTACCAGCACAGAAATGATGAAAATAAGCAGGCCTAGGCCAAAAATAATCAGTTGAAATATTGCAAAACTAACGTCATCCCATTCAATTGCATCAATATTCTCTACAGCGTATACAATCCTTTGACCTTTTGACGTCATGATCTTTTGTGCGAACACTCCAAATTCACTATCATCTTCAAAATGGAAATTAATACTTCCTTGCCACTCTTTATGTAGCCTTCGTTTTATCAAGGTTGGTAATATGTCATATTGGTCGTAAATTTTTAGCATCGGGTTAATTTTAATTATGCTAGCGCTATCTTGGTTGAATAAAGCGAAGTGGTATGGTGCAACTAATGCTAACCGTCGTTCGCTGTTCTGGTTTTCTGCATATAGAATTGAGTGGTTAAGAATAGCACAATAAAACATCAGTAGTGCTGTCGCACCGAGTAAATAGACTTGTATTATCTTATTAAGCATTGGTTTGGCATTAATCATTTTTCTGCCACCAATCGATATCCTAATTTAGGCACAGTTTCAATTATATTTTCACTAAAAGGTGTGTCGACCTTGTTACGCAATTGGTATACATGCTTGCGCAATATATCTTGATCGGGTAAATCGTCTGGCCATAGCACCTCTTCAATTTCTTGACGAGAGACAACATTGGGAGATCTTTGCATTAACAGCTTTAATATCTTAAAACCTATAGGGGTTAGCTTTAGCTCATTCTCCCCTCGCCATACTTGGTAGGTGTTTATATCTATCGTCATAGGACCACAAATTATTTGATTGACAAAGCCAATACCTGAGTTCCGACGTATAAGGCTATGTATTCGTGCTTCAAGTAACTCTAAGTTAAAAGGTTTAATAATATAATCGTCAGCACCTTCGCGAAGGCCTGATAGCATATCACTGTTAGTATCACGTGCTGTTAGCATGATTATCGGAGTATTATTGCCCTCAGCCCTTAATTGTTGACACAAGCTAATACCATCTAAACCTGGCAACATAATATCGAGCACAATACAGTCAAATTTTTGTGTTTGAGCTAAATATAGACCTAAAGTACCTGTAGCCGCGTAATCAAGGCTGATATCAGACGCTTCAAAGTAATCAAAAACAACTTCAGCAACGTTTTGACAATCTTCTACGAGTAAAACTTTCAAAATATTATCCTTAATTGCATTTTAGTAATATACGCGCTTCGTTTTGTTTTTCTATTAAGCATACTGTCGATAGCTTATTCTGTAATACTTCAAAATCATCCCTTTTTATAGCAAGGAGAAATCCATCATTCGACGCAAGCAGGTTATTTATTTGTTTAGCATCATCTAGTAATTGCGCTTGGCCTTTAGAATAAAATTGTGCACTAAAAGGGCGCTTTTTCCAGTAGTATAGTTGCACATTTTGTTTAAAACTTCGATCAGAGCCGAGTAGATATGCTTCACTTTTATTACTTATGACTCTTGTGTTAAGTAAGGTTACTATTGAGATTATTGTTACTAGGGTAAATGATGCTAAATAATTATGCATTTTCTTTAATTGGCTATTAATTGCAATCAACACGGCTAAAGCACTAAAACCAGGTAGTACATAAATAGGTAAAATATTACCCGCTAAAGTAAAAAGTAATAATGGCGATATCATCCAACAAATAAGATATTTATTAATCCCCAGTGTTTGGCTTCTACTGTGAGGTAATGTAATGCCGCGATACCTTTTAACGATTAACCCTAAAGCAATAAATGACCAGGGGCAGGCACAGATAACCCAGTAGAGCCAAATCATGCCTCTAGGTTTTACATGTGCACTACCGTATAAGTCACCTTGCCAGCCAGAAACAAGAAATCGCTGAATATGCTCGCCAAGTATAAAGTATTCCAGAAACCCAGGGGTACGTATCTCAGCCGCTATATACCAAGGTAAGATTAAGGTTAATAATAGCAACATACCAGAGAGCCAAGGTAGTGATTTTATGGCATCCCAAAAACATTTTTGCCATACACTCCAACAAACTAGCGCAATACCAATGAGGACAACCGCGACAGGGCCTTTGATTAACATACCTAACGCTAAAGCAACAAAAAACAAATGCCCTGATAACGCCTTATCTTTTTGCCTATAGCACTGCCAGAAGCTCACCATTGCTATGGTGTTTGCCATTAGTAGCGCACTGTCCGTCATGACCATACCAATGGCAAGTATAAAGCCAAGACTAGAAGTGATAATTAATAGCGAAAAAATAGCTGAATTATTATTTGTGAGTGATTTAGTAAAGCGAAAAATTAAAGCACATGTGATCAAACCACAAAAAAAATGTGGTATGCGAGCAGTAATTTCGCTAACCCCGAACCAAGAAAAGCTTAATGCACTGAGCCATGTTTGAAATGGCGGTTTGCCCCAAAAAGGCACGTTGTAATCAAATTGAGGGGTTATCCAGTTATTTGTTTCTGCCATTATCCGTGCCATTTCACCATATCTGGCTTCTGTGGTGTCATACAGTGGAAATAACCCTAGTGAAATTAGTCGCGTGGCGATTAAAGAAAGAATGAGTATTGTTGCCCAATACAGCAGCGACATTGATATTTTATCATTATTGTTATCTAGCTTAACCATGTTTTTTTTCCATTGCATTCATCATGCTATTTTTTTCTTTATCCATAATTAAGTATATTGGACGTGCTTTGGTTTCAGCATAAATACGGCCGACATATTCCCCCAAAATACCAATAGATAACAATTGTACGCCACCTAAAAATAGTTGAATTAACATCATAGTAGGGTAACCGGCGACAGCTTCACCAAAAATAAGCGTTTTGATAACAATCCAAAATCCGTAAAGAAAAGCTGAAGTTGAAATAAGTGCACCAGCCCACGTTGCGATTCTCAGTGGTTTAATACTAAAGGCGGTAATACCCGACAGACCTAACTTAACTAGTTGTATAAACGACCATTTAGTTTCACCGGCAGCGCGTTCAGGACGCTCGAAACTAATCGTGGTTTGTTTATAGCCAGGCCAAGAAAGAATCCCTTTCATGTAGCGGCTGCGCTCAGATAGTTGTTTGATATCCTCAACCACTCTTCTACTTAGTAATCTAAAGTCACCGACATCTTTTTGTAAAGGCACGTCGGATAAATAATCAAGTAAACGATAATAAACGTGAGCTGACCAGCATTTGAATTTCGATTCTCCCAGTCGCGCGCTACGTCTCATGTTAACGACGTCATAACCTTGACGCCATGCTGCTAACATTTCTGGAATGAGTTCTGGTGGATCTTGTAAGTCGGCATCCAATAAAACAATCGCTTGCCCTTTAGCATGATCAATTCCAGCCGTCATCGCTGCTTCTTTACCAAAATTTCGGCTGAGATTGATACACTCAACATTGGCGTAATGACTGTCTAAATTAAGCATGATATTCCAGCTGTCATCAGTGCTACCGTCATTGATATAAACGATTTCAAAACTAGAGTCTGACTGAGTACTTAATACTTTTGCTAGATAATGATGAAATATCGGTAGCATTTCTTGTTCATTATAAACAGGTACTATGATACTTAAGGTTATTTCATCTGTAATCGATGGCGGTGGGGTTACAAGCTGCATTTTTTTCTCCAAAAATTTATGTAGCCACTTTAAAGCCAATGAGGTCTAAAAAAAGTCAATACCAAGTGACACTTTGTAGACATTGCTCGCAATACACTTATCTTAATTTGATGATGACAGTGGCTATGCAAGTGTTCAAAAAATTTTGTTTTATAGGTGGGATAGGTTTTGCTATTGATAGTGTTGTTTTTTCACTATTAGTTATGGTTACTGATAATATAATTCTTTCGCGGTTAGTCGCTTTTTGGTTGGCTGCGAGTGTAACTTGGCTTGGTAATCGTCTGTATACTTATCGGCATCAACAATCCAACTCTATTTTATACCAATGGTATAAGCACATGTTAAGCGCGCACTTTTCCGGGGCTATCAATTTACTAGTCTTTTTTGGGGTGAAAGATTATATATCGCTGCCCATTGCCTTCTGCCTGGGCATAATTTTGGGCCTGTTCAGTAATTATTTTCTTGCGAACCGATTCGTATTTGTAAGCAACTTTAAGTAATGATTATTTTTCAAAAATAAAATCAAAAATTAAATTCTAAGTAAATTAGACACTTTGTAGACAAGTGCTTGGTCAAAATCATCGTCAATAAACTCACCATAGAGTTTGCATTTTTGTATTAAATATTGAGGTACTCACTAATGAAACTATTGAAACTCTCTCTAACTCCTCTAATCTGTATTAGCATTATTAGCTGCGGAGGAGGTAATAATGCTGGAGTAGGTGCTGATAATCAGTTACGAGACTA
The DNA here is from genome assembly GCF_002000025.1 of Cognaticolwellia aestuarii. Classification (GTDB taxonomy): domain Bacteria; phylum Pseudomonadota; class Gammaproteobacteria; order Enterobacterales; family Alteromonadaceae; genus Cognaticolwellia; species Cognaticolwellia aestuarii. The sequence continues at coordinate 30,968 of NZ_MUZV01000013.1, read as the reverse complement.
CTCTGCAACCTTTACTCCACTGCCTACCACGTCAATTTACCCGAATAGTAACCCTTATAGCGAATCGAGAGAGCAACTTGGTGAATTATTGTTTTGGGATCCTATACTTTCAGGAGATAAGAACACATCTTGTGCTTCATGTCATCATCCCGACTTCGGTTGGGCTGATGGGCGAGTATTCTCTATCGGCTCTGATGGTATTGGGTTAGGGCCAGCAAGATATGGGCAAGAAGTAACACCTATTCATTCTCCTACTATTATGAATGTTACATTTACTGGTGTAAGTAACACTAATGTGACTAGCGATTTTATATCAGGAGGTTACTTCTGGGACCTAAGAACTAATACCTTAGAAGAGCAAGCGGTTGGGCCGATTAAAAACCCAGTTGAAATGCTCGGTTACAATATTGACGAGAAAGATATCATGGCAGAAATAGTGACTAGGCTAAAAGCTGTACCTGAATATGTAGAATTATTCGAGCGAGCATTTTCCGTAGATGATGCCATTAATAGTGAAAATATAGCAAAAGCTCTCGCGAGTTTTGAAAGAAAAATTATTACTCCGAATACGAGATTTGATCAGTTTCTTTCTGGCGATCAAATGGCTTTAACTCAGCAAGAAATTATAGGTCTTAATAAATTTATTGATAGTGGCTGTGCTCGTTGCCATTCAGGCCCAATGCTTTCTGATAATGACATTCACCCCGGTGAAGCTATCATTGATGATGTAGTTGTACGTACCCCAAGTTTAAGAAACATATCAGCGACAGCGCCTTATATGCATGACGGTTCAAGTGGAAGATTAATAGATGCTATTGCTGTTTATGAAAACAGGGGCGATATTGAGGTGAATATTGATGATGAAGACTTTAATGATATTGAAGCGTTCTTAAGAACGCTTGATAACAATGATTTTTATCAAGGAAAGCCCGATATTGTCCCAAGCGGCTTAACAGTAGGTGGAAATATCGACTAGGCTTCTAGTAATAAATAAGTTGCTGCTTATTCCCACAATCATTCAGTGCTAATGACCATGGGTATAGAGATAAGTGGCAACAATCGAGATAATAGCTTTTATTCTTTATACACCTGTTTATCATGATTACCTGTCTGCACAGACAAGCGAAGAAAAGATGATTTAACACTGCACATTAATAAGATAAAACCATAAGCGACTAGCGGTACGGTTTCTGTTCTGCCTTCTAAGCATTTAGTAAAAAAAAGGGAACAATGATAACCAAAAAATTCGACCTGCGATATCTTCCATTCCTTGAGCAGTACTTTAAGCCACATACGGGTTTCATCAAGGTAGCTTTTTGGCACTTTCGACACTTCAATTATATTAGTTACTTTTTTAGAAGTAAGAGTAGCAAGCCAATCACTAATCGCCGTTATTTCATTTTTTGTTAGTACGGTAGACATGCGATTCATATGGCCTGAATAATCAAGCCGTGTCCCATCAGTAAAGGCCTTCATTTGGGTTTGAATATATTGACTGCCAAGCCCCGAAAACATTACAGTCTCAGGGTAACCAGAGCTCTAAGCTAAGTGACAAGAAGCACAAGCCCACACCTTAGGTGCTTTTCCAAATCTCATAATACTGGTCATTTCATTATACTGATCTGGGAACCAATCAGGGGCTCTAAATTTATCATCAATTTCTTACTGGGTATATTTTATTGTGCTGCCAGCAACGCTTAATAAAGGGGGCTATATTTTTAGTTTTATAAGCTACTTTAGCTGCAGCACTTCGTGCTGGTGCCTACTAGGAAGGGGGCTCCTATTATTTTATTATCTGGGTTAACAGAAGAAGCGACTAGAGATAGTGTAATAATTTGACTGTAGTTTTGCATATACTGTTATTCATTGATCAGATTCATTTTTGCTTCTTGAGTGACGTTTAGGATAAAGACAGTAATACCAATGAAATGCCTAACTACCCGCTACAAATTTTTGTAGTAGTGTAAAAAGATTTATTCGTTATGTGTTACTAATTTGGTGTTTAGCCACTTTAGCGCCTCTGCCTCTGTGTAAAAAAAATCTGTCTGAACATTTTTAAATTTATCATAGGTTTGCTCTAGTAAAGTGTTTTGTAAGCTGTTTGAGCAAATCACGGCTTCAAATTTCTCATTATTTGTATCAGCCCATGCATTAACCTTATCAATTTCGTGCCAAATATCAGGCGTGCCTAACTCCCATAATGACAAATTTACCAAACAGGCCCAAGGAGAATCGTTAATAGTATTGGCTAACTCTTTATACTCTTTGCAACACCTAACCGCTGTCTCAAAATTCCAAGCTCCAAGTGGGCGCATTATTAAAATCTGTCCTTGAATTTCGAATTCAAATGAACCGTGTTCTAAAAACATAGATAACTCTTATATTAAAAACTTATTTGAGGCTAAGTATATACTAGATTTATACCTTCTATAATTTAGCCTTTATTTAAATTTGTATTATTTGTAGTGGTCAACTAATTCCGGACATTAAATTAAGGTTTTCTTCTGCTTTAGCAGGAGAGAACCCGTTGTTATAACTATGTGGCCTACGCCAGTTATAGTAGTTCATTAAATAAGTGCTTATATCCAGCTCTGCTTCTTTAATTGAGTGATAGCCATTAGTTGGTACCCATTCTGATTTTAAACTTCTAAACACACGTTCCATCGGTGCATTGTCCCAACAGTTCCCGCGGCGACTCATACTCTGATTTACTCTATAACGCCATAATCGTTGACGGAATTTTATGCTTCCATATTGACTACCTTGATCAGAATGGAACATCAGCCCCTTAGGCTTTCCACGTTGTTGGTTGGCTCTGTCTAATGCTGAGACTACAAGGTCAGCATTAGGCTTGTTCGATACTGACCAACCAACAACTCGTCTGGAGTATAAGTCGAGTACCACCGCAAGATATACCCAACGACTACCCGCCCAAATATAAGTGATATCCCCACACCAAACATGATTTGGCTGCGACACATTAAATTCTCGGTCCAATAGATTTGGAATGTCAGGTCGTTCAACGGTTGCTTTTTTATAAGCATGCGAACCCGGCTGTTTACTGATTAAGTGCATGTCTTTCATGATACGCCTAACTTTAAAGCGACCTATATTGAGTCCATCTTCACCAAGCATCACAACCAGGCTTCGGCTTCCGGCAGAGCTTCTGCTAAGTTTGAATAACTCATTTACCTTGGCTCGTAACTCTATCTCTTGCTTGTTAATAACTTTTCTAGATTGTTTAAAGTCATAAAAACTAAAACGCGATACTTCAAAAACGTCGCAAATCAACTCTGTAGACTCATGCTCACTTAACTTATTGATTAACGTATATTCTTCATTTCGTCTGACATTAAGAGAGCTGTAGCCTTTTTTAAAATTGATTTTTCCCGCTCGAGACGATTAACTCTGGCTTCTAGTGCTTGGATCTTTTGTTGCTCAGGGGTTAGCGCTTTGGACTTTGGTGTAGTTCCACCACGTTCATCACTTAACTGCTGCATCCAACGTCTTAATGCTGTTTCTCCAACACCAAGCGAACGAGCAGCTTCCGGAACACTATAACTTTGATCAAGCACCAAGCTTGCTGCTTCTAATTTAAATTCTTTTGTAAAAGTTCGACGTTTACTCATCATGTGACACCTCATGTAAGTGGTAATAATACCACCTTAAATTGTGTCCGAGATCATTAAACCACTACAATTTTTGCCATAATAAGTTGGGGGAGGAAGTACCTATTCTTTGTGTTAAGTATTGCCTGAGCCAACGACGCTTAATATTACTAGTCATAAAGTTGAGGACTAGGGAAATATTGAGACATGCTGATTTTTGGTTCAGGAGATTATTCCTAAAAAAATTATATTAATAGGTTAGGGGGGGGGGAATTCGCAAAGCTCAAAATTATGATGTTAAATCGATTGTAGGCTATTTCGGGTACTTATGAGTGATGAATAAATAAGCTAATAAATTGACTGTGACAGCACTGTTAGTAGAGGCGATAAAGTATCAATGGATGACTTTTTCTTTATAGCCATCTTGCGACTTAATTCAAAATAAAGCTAGGCATATTCAATGGGAATCTTAATACAAGCATTAAAGTGTTTTAGTGCCGCAATTACTTCGGCGCTGAAGAGTTAACATATCGTAAGTTCGAGTAAACCTTCACCAAATTAAATATGGCCAAGGTAAATTTAATCTACAATAAGATTCTAGGTAGCATTTCCCCGCCTGCTGACAAACATCTAAACGAATAACCGCTATTATAAAGAAGTAAAATAGCGGTTATTCGTGATAAGCGTTATATCAAAAAGTTAAAACGCATAACTTACATTTAAGTTAACACTACGGCCTTCTTCATAAAAATCAATAGGATTGCTAAGATCGCCATTTCTTTCGTATTCTTTACGTTGTGCATAGCTTTGATCAAATAGGTTAGTTGCCGATAACTTAACCGTTAAGCCACTAACAGCTTTCGGCTCGTAAGTACCGAAAATATCCATGGTAAACCAAGATTCTGAGCCTTCAGCTGGAATTGTTTCGCTGCCACCACCTTCAATAAGTTGCTCTGTCGGTACATTATCATGTGTGAATGAAAATCTTGCACTAGTACCAATAATTAACTCATCGTTGACTGTGTAGTTACTGACAAGGTTAATCTTATTAGATGGCATGCTTTGTAAATACCAACCTGTATTAGTATCTGTGCCGCGAGTTTTACCATAGCTAGCAGAGAAGTCAAAATCTCCTAATAAATAACTTGATGTTACTTCAAAACCTTTTAATTTCGCTTCACCAATATTAACTTTTTCACCATCAGGCCAGTCAACACTGTAAATATCAGTAATAAAGTCTTTGATATCATTTTGGAAGATATTGAATCGTGTTACTAAAGAATCGTTATTAGCAAAAACACTTTGGTAATCAAAAACTACACCTAACTCTTTGTTGTCAGCACGCTCAGACTTTAAGTTCGGATTAGGTTTAAAGCCACGGCCAGAAGTAAATAGCGAGCCATTACCTGGGTTGTTAATTGCTTCAGCATATGAAGCAAAAAACTTAATTTCGTCATTAGCATGGTAAATTACATTTAATGATTTAGACGCACGTGTTTCTGTCCGACCATCTCTTAATAATGCTTCACCATCTAAGCCGATAGCATTAGATGATTCTACGTAAAAGGAATCATAACGAATACCTGGTATCACTTCAAAAGCGTCACCAATAGGTAACTGTACATTCACCCAAGCTGCAAGCTTATGTGCTTCACTTGATGCTTCACTACCTGCACTTTCATCTTCAACTATTTCACCCGTGTTAGCATCAGTCTTGATAATAGCACCAGTGTGCGTTGTAAAATGACCTGATGTACCATAGTGTACTAAACCAAAGTCAGTTAATGAATTGTTGCCAATGCTATAGCCCCAGCTCTCATCTTGAATGTCTTGAATACCTTCAATATCGCCTCTTTCTTCTTCCCAAGAGAATGAATCAACATTGTTCAAATACAATGATGCTTGTAGATCTAGTAAATCATTATCACTGGCAGAGTCACTCCAGACTAATGAGCTACCGGTATACTTAGCGTCACGGAAACCAACATCGTTTCTTACTTGGTATGTACGGCTGTCGTCATAATTAAAAGTAAAGACTAAACGTTGATCGGCACTGAATTGGTTGCCTACTTTAATAAGGCCAGACGTTTGGTCACCACGGGTTCTTTCATTAACGCCGCCGCCACCTATTTCGTAACCATCGCGGTCACTTGTTTGGCCTGCAACTAAATAATCGAACGTATTTGATTTACCAAACAAAGATAAGCCATAATCTGTTTGTGCATTGTTACTACGATAGCCTAAATCAACTTTAGCGCCAAATGTCTCATCTTGCGCTAATAAGTCTAACGCAGACAAGGTTGCAATAGTGACTTTACCTGCTGCTGCACCAGAAGTTGGTCCGGCAGTAACTTTGATACTTTTAACAAAGTTAGGATTTAAGTGCCAGCTGCCTCGCTTGGTTGCATAATTACTTTGATAAATACCATCAATAGCAATGTAAGCGTGCGATTGCGGCAAACCACGAATTGAAATGTTTTCACTCGTTGGCGTTGGTCCGCCCAAAATATCAACATTAGGAATAATGCGTAACGCGGCAGGCACGTTTTTACTTGCTATATTCTTAATCGTTGCTTCATTAAGCGTTGAAATAGCCTGAGGCGCTCTAACAGAATCTTGTTTACTTTCTTCTGAGTCGCTTGCAATAACAGTAATGCTATCAAGTAAGTATTTGTCTGCGTCGTTAACTTCAGCTATTGCTGATTGGCTGCTTAAGGCTAAGCAAACTGCCAGTGAAATTTTAGATGTGTTCATGAAAGTTATCCCTAAATGGTATTGCAAATGAGATTCATTATAATTTAGGGTTTGTATTCTAATTGTCACATGAACGTATTTAGGGTGAAGTAATACAAAACTTTTTAGTTACTGGCTTACTTTTTTACGAGAAAAACGGATAATTACTGGTTGGCATTAAAAATGAGAAGAATTAATTTTAATCGTAATAAGCAGGTTCGTTAATATTGGGAACTTAGCGTAAGAAGGGGATGACGCGGGCTAAGGTCGCCCCCGTCAATTTGGACTTTACATTGTGCTTATTGAGTGATCTCAAATGTTAAGAATTTTTCAATAGATCTAAAATCTGCCATTTCATTATCTTTAAGCTCTACACCGAATTCAACACCCATTAAATAACGTCCAGGGTATTTTGGGTTGAAAGTTACAAGGCCTTTATCTTTTGGAGTCAAGTTAACTTCAACTTTATCGCTGTCTTGGTAATAAAATTCATTTAAGCTTTTTAACGCAATTTCAGCTTCGGGTATAGGTTGTCCGTTATAAGTTAATTTGAAGCTAAAAGCTTTGCCTGCTCTTAATTTATTAGGGTGTTGCATTAGCACAATTTGTAAACCGTCATTACGGGTTTGCTTTATATCACTAAAACCATTATAGCTAACGTATGTTTCTGTAATTATTTGCTTTTCTACTGTTTTCTCAGGTTTAGAACCTTTAGGTAATGTGTGATACTCTGTTTTAGGCATTCTAATTTTATGTTTTTTACCCGTTTCATCAAAATAGAATGAAAGAAACACTTTTGTCATTGGGCTTTCGAAATGATAAGTACCAGATTCATTGAATTCTACTTCAAATACTTCTTTTACTTTACCTGAGTAATCCGCATTCAACGTTGTTGATGTGCCTTTTGGTGACGTCATCATAAGACTTTTAACTTCATGATTTGATTCAGCAACGTATGCTTGAGCTGAACGAGAAACATCTAACGCAAATACTTTTTGTTCTTCGCTATTAATTTCATGAGTATCGGCTTTTATCCAAATATCATGTGCTTTTACGGCAGTACATGTAGCGAATAAAGCGCTGGCTAGTATAATTTTTTTCATTAAGTCGTTTCCTTTAATTGACAACAGCAATCATTATTGCCCAACTTGTATCACCGAATTGTCACTTGGGGGTGACAAATTGTAGACAGCTTTGCCTTTACACTGTAAAAACCATTCAACAGATAGGATATAAATGAGTTATAAACTACAATTTAGACTATTGACTTCTGCGTTAATGTCGCTGTTAATGGCCTCTGTCATGAGCGGCTGTATTATTGCGATGAAATTGAATGGTACTGGCGTGTTATTCCTAGAGGCATGGCGTGATGCTTTTATTTTTGCATGGCCCATTGCCTTTCCAACAGCATTTTTCATGGGCCCAGTGGTGCAATATTTGGTTAAGAAAATGTTGCCGGAAAGCTAGTTATTATTTCCACGTTCAATACAAAACTTTTCTATTTCAAGTTCGCCATTAACGCATGATTTTGTCAGTGAAATAGGGAGAGTGATTAACTCTTTTTTACCATGCTCTCTTGCAACCTCTAAAGAAATTTCATCCCAAGTGCCATTGACAGTGAAGGTATAGTCAAAGGTTTTATTTTTGCTTGTTGCGCCAGTAACCGCGTCACTTTCACTGCGGTTTTCTCGCGCAATACTACGCCAAAACCTTTTCAAATCTCTTAACCATTTGACCTTTTCTCTGATCACTACCAACGCTTTATGTTGATTGTTTTTTTTACTTAGCCAGAGAGCAAAATAAGGATTGAGCTGTTTTCTACCAAAGGATGGCAGCTCCACATGAACGATAATGTCTTGTTTTACCGCAGCCTCGGCGTTAATAAAGGATTTCTCTAGTGCTGATGACTTTTCTTTCGCTGAAGACTCTTCAATAAAAAACAGGCTAGTTATTAAAATGATGCAAACACTTAATTTTATTTTCAATTGTTTATTCCATGAATAGTATAAATGTAATGGCGCTTAATGATAAAAAATATAAATAATTACGACGTTGTTTCTTATCTCTGAGACTTAACCAAATACCGGTAATCGCAATAAGAATGAAAACCAAGGCGGTAATATCAGAAACAGCCTTCCAAACGCTACTGGTATATCGCCCTTGATGCAGCTCATTCAATTGACTGACTAAACCAAAGTCAGTGCTTTCAATAAATAGCTGTTGATCTTCTATATATAATTCAAGTCTTTTTCCTGGGCTTGGTAAAGATAACTCTTTGTGTAAAATTAATTCACTAAGCTTAATTTTACTCAAGGAGATATCAGCTTCACGTAAGAGTAAGTTAAGGCTCTTTATATCAAGGTTATCAATAGTATGATGATTAGTAGTTTGCTCTGGTGTTGCTTCAAACAGCGCCCTATGATTTAAACTGAGCCCTGTTAATGAAAAAACCAGTAACAAAGTGCAGCAAATTAATGAGCAATATATATGCAAGGTTCGAAGATGTTTATGCTTTACTTTCATAAAATACGACTAATAAAAACCTTGAATTTAACACCAACAAGTTCACTCAAAGATCAACCTGACAAATATCACAAAAAATCTCTTCTTTAGGCATAAATTAGACATTAATTAGACATCGCAAGGAGTAAAATCGATGCAAATATTCACGAATGATAATCATTAACATCAGCAGTATTAAGATATGATCTTATTAATTGAAAACAACTTGAAAAGTGCCGAGTCTATTGGGGACTTTTTATCTAACCAGAATATTGAAATTGATTTTGCATTTAATGGTGTTTCAGGCTTTGAACTCGCTTCAAAGAACAAATACGAAGTCATCATTATGAACATTGAACTTACTAAACTAAATGGTTTGGCCCTTTGCCATAAAATTAGAAATGAGCTTTTTATCAGTACACCGATAATATTTTTAAGTGATAAAGATGATATACAAGATAAAATTGCCGCCTTTAGTGCTGGTGCCGATGACTTTATTGTTAGCCCTTTATCATATGACGAACTTCATTGTCGTGTTAAAGCCTTATCCTTACGTGGACCCCGTAGGGATATTGGCCAACAAACAGTAGCAAAACTTAAAATTGACTATAACTTAAGAACCGTAACCTGCAATGACACCACAGTAAAACTACATTTTTTACAAATGAATATCTTAAAAGTGCTAGTGCAGCACTATCCAAATACGGTCTCTCGCCGAATGCTTGAACAAGAGATTTGGGGCGAAGAATCTCCTGCAAGTGCACCGCTTAGAACCCATATTTATCGCTTACGCATCGCACTTGAAAAGCCTTTTCAACAGCCTGTTATCGATACGGTTTATGGGCAAGGGTATCACCTAGTCCACCCTTTTTAATCAGCATTAGTGATTACGCTCAATAGTAATATTCATGATTACCATTACATTCAGATAATATATTTTCAGGAGATAAAAAATGCCTTTATGGTTAGTTCAAGGTGGCTGGAGCTTATGGGTGCTGATTGCACTTTCTGTCATTTCAGTATCAATCGCGAGTTACAAATTGGCGCAATTCATCTGGTTTGGTGTCGCTAACAGTCGTCACTATGCATCATGGATTACAAAGTTTAGTAATAACTCACTTTCTGTCAACTATAGCAAAAAGCATAGCGATGCTTACCTACTGAATGAAATCACTAACCATGCGGTTAATCAGTCAAAAATTCATCATAACAAAGATGACTTTGAAGTGGTGATGGAGCAATACGCTACCAATAAAATAGAGCAAATGCGTGGTGGATTAAAAACCCTTGAGGTGATCAGTATGACCGCTCCTTTACTCGGCCTTTTAGGTACTGTATTAGGGATGATAAATGCTTTTGACCAGTTGAAAAACTCGGGTATGCAAGTTGACCCAAGCATTTTGTCGGCGGGTATATCTCAAGCGTTGTTAACAACCGCTGCAGGCCTTGTTGTTGCCTTACCAGCATTATCGCTGTGGCATCTTTATGAACGAATGTTAGCCAAAGCACAACGTCAAATTGAAACCTTATTAACTGAAATATCGATCAGAACCCAATGGCAAGAGTCAACGCATGAAACTGTCAGCAAAGCCTAAAAGCTCCCCGATAGTAAGTTTAACACCACTGATTGATGTGGTGTTTATCTTATTAATTTTCTTTATGTTAGTTAGCCAATTTATGCAGCTACAACAGCAAAGTGTGCCCTTGAGTGCTGAAGGTAAAGCTTCTACAGAAGCGCATGACAGTCTCAATATTGGCATCATAAAAAATGAAGGGGAAAATACCCTTGATTATCGGGTTAATGGTATCGCAATGAACTTTTCCCAAGTAAGTTCATATTTGCAAGAAAATAAGGTAGCGAAGGTGTTGTTAATGCCAGAAGCGAACATAAGTTTACAAACATTTATTACCGTGAAAGAACGTTTATCACGTTTGGGCATTAAAAAAATTAACAGCGAATTTATTGGCTATGAAGTTAACTAAAGCAGTCACCGCGTCGCCGGTTATTGAACCTATGCTACCGCTAATTAATATTATCTTTTTATTGTTGATATTTTTTATGGTCTCTGCACATATCACCACGCCGATTACTGGTATTTTAATACCTAACCAATCAAAAGAAAATCCTTTAGCGCATAAAGATAACTCGCAAGACAAGTGGCTTTTTATCAGTAAAGACGGCGAGTTAACTTATCAAAAAAATGCCATGGCTTTTTCTGCATTGGCAGATAATTTTCACGATAGAGCAGAGTTGTCGATACTCGCCGATAGCGAGATAACCACAGGGATGCTAGAAAAAATTGTTAGAGAGCTCAGTAAAGCAGGAGTTAAAAACCTCAAGTTAGTAACGCAATTATCACTTCCTACTGCAGAGGACGACTTATGAATTGGCGACCAAAACCTATTGCGACTGGTGTGACCGCCTTAGTTTGCGCACTTTATTTCAATGTGATCTTTTGTGATGAGATGGATCGGGGCAGAAGAAAACATCATCAGGCTTTGCAAGTTGTTGATATGACGTTGACCTTTTCAAGCCCGCTGCCAAGTGCTAATACTGAAAAAAAACAGCAAAATACGCCGCCTGAAACAACGAGTAGCCCCCCTGAACCTGAAGTGCCCAAACCAATGGCTAAACCTGCAGTTAAGCCGAATAAGCCAGTGAAACGTTTAGCTGTTGTACCCGTAAAAAAAACGGAAGTAAAACCAATCGTAAAAAAGAAGCCTATAGCTAAAACAAAGGTAGATATAGCAAGGGCTAAGCATAATGACGATAATAAACCTCATGAAAAAGACTTAGCAAAAAACAATAAACCGACCAATTTTGAAAATAATAGTCAACCATCACCAACTTCCGCTATTGTTCAAAATACTAGCAGTGCTGCCAGCTTACAACGTACGGGTGTGGAATCAGTAATGCATGATTATATGGGACAAGTACGTGATTATATTGCTAAGCAAAAACGCTACCCTATAGAGGCAAAAATAAGACGGCATCAAGGCAATGTCACTATTAGTTTTATTATTGATGCTGACGGACGAGTATCTGAATCTAAAATCATTCGAGCATGTAAAAGTCGCTACATTAATAAAAGTGTAAAAACATTACTTTCAAAACTTAGGTTTAACGCGGCCCCTCAGAAGATAAGAGATCAATTCCCGAAAATAGTCGTATTAGACGTCAATTATCAATTTGGCTAGTACTTTTACTGCATATCAATGACATAAATTAGACCTAAACCGCATTACATTAGTGTAATCATTTTAATCACTCGATCCATATTAAAATAATGGAACTCTCATGAAAAATTATAGTTTAAAACCATTAACTGCACTTATTGCTGTATTAACACTGGTGCTTGCCACTGTAATCCTTGCAACAGCACCCACACAAGCGTTATCGCCACAAAAAGAAAAAGTCTTATCAGTGAGTGTTATGGATGTTGAACCTCAAAGCTTCGCGCCCTCTTATCAGGCATTCGGACGAACAGAGTCAGTGCAAAGATTGTCATTAACTTCGCAAATTGAAGGCGAAGTTATTTATGTTAATCAAGCTTTTATTGCCGGTAATCAACTTAAAAGAGGTGAGTTGGTTTATGAAATTGATGATCGAGACTATTTATTTAAATTAAATCAAAAAAAGAGCGAGTTACAAATAGCGCAAGCAAATTTACAAGTTGAACTTGGTGAGCAAAAGGTTGCTAAGCAAGAATATCTGCGTATTAAAAGTGAATTTAGTGATAAGAATCTATTGCAAAAGTCGCTTATGTTACGAGAGCCACAATTAGCAACTGCAAAAGCAAACGTAACGATTGCACGAAATAGTGTAAACCTTGCTATGAGAGACTTAAAAAGATGCAAGGTTATCAGTAATGGCACCTATACCGTATTAGCAAAAACAATTTATCCGGGTAGCTTTGTTAATAAGGGCGATAGTATTGGTGAACTAGTACAACTTTCACCGCTACGTGTTTCACTCCCTGTGCCTAATGATGTCGCGAGTATGCTAGCGGTAGGGCAACAGGTTGTAGCTATCGGTCAAAATAAGCAAAAGCGCCGAGCCATAGTGTCAGAGGTGTCGCCAAATTTATATGCTAACAGCCAATTAAGACAAGTTTACTTAAGTATAGAAAATCAAGACGAGATTTTTATTTTAGGTGAATTTATTACCGTTGATTTACAGTTAACACCGCAAAGAAACACCCTAAGAATACCGCTTAGCGCAATTGACAACGGAATGTTTTGGATTGTTGACCAAGACAAAAAATTATCAGCAAGGGCCGCAACCGTTATTTGGCAAGATGAGCGTAGTGCAATTGTTAATAACAATATTGCTAAAGGTGACTCCGTCGTTACCAGTGCAATAGCAGGGGCACAAGAAGGTATGCTTGCGAATATCGTGACGGGGATTTTATAATGACCAAAAAAAGCATGTTATCAGCACCTTCTCTATGGATGATTGATAACCCTATTGCTTCAAGCTTATTAACTTTTGGCATAATTATTCTTGGCTTACTGTCTTTTAATAGCATTAATCAGGAAAGTAGTCCTTCTTTTCAGATTAATGAAATTTTAATCAAGGCAAGTTATCCCGGTGCTACGCCTAAAGATATTGAGCAAGGTATCGTATTAAGTATTGAGCATCAATTAAGAGACAATCCGAATATTGACCGAATAAGTGCCGATGCCTATGAAGGCTCGGCTCGTATCACTTTGGATTTAATTGAAGGTGTTAATCCTGATACCATCTTGTCGCAAGTTAAAAACAGTATTGATGGTATTAACAGCTTTCCCGCTGAAATGGAAAATCCAACCATTACTTTTGTTGAAGAGCTCGACAGTATTGTAGAAATTGGACTCCATGGTGAACTCTCAGAATTAGTGCTCTACCGTGAAGCCTCGCAGTTAAAGCAAAGCATGTTAGATGAACTCGATTTAGCCAAAATCAGCATTCAAGGTGCGCGCTCTCCTGAAATCGTTATCGAACTTAATCAGGAGAAGTTGCGCCAATATCAACTGACTTTATCGCAAGTATTATCAAAAGTTAAAGCTTCGGTGACCGATATCCCTGCAGGCAGTATTAATACGCAAGGTGGTGAGATTTTAATTCGTACGCTAGGTCGAAAAGAGCAAAGCGAGCAGTTTGCAGATATAGATATCATCAATGACGGCAATGGCAATCGTGTGACCTTAGCTGAAATTGCTACCATTAGTGACAGCTTTCAAGGGCAAATACGACCATTTCAAGTCAACAGTGAGCCCGGATTAGAGCTTAAGGTTTATCAAAACAAAAGCAGTAAGCCTATGGATATCAGTAAAGATATTCAAGCGTTTATCGCGGACTACCAAGCAGAAATTCCCGCGGGTTTAACCTTAACTATATTGCAAGATGAGTCAGAGCCTTTTGGTCAACGCATTAATTTACTGACCAGTAATGGTCTTATTGGCATCTTGTTGGTGATCTTAGTATTATCACTATTTCTCGATTTAAGATTAGCTTTTTGGGTTAGTATGGGCATACCTATTTCGATTGTTGGCACCCTAGGGCTGATGCCAATACTTGATATTCCCATTAACATGGTGACACTATTTGCTTTTATCATCACCATAGGAATATTGGTTGATGACGCGGTGATTGTGGCTGAAAATATTTACCTGAAAGTTCAGCAAGGCATTGCCATGAATATTGCGCTAAAAGATGGCGTAAAAGAAATGACCTTACCTGTGGTTTTTTCAGTGGCCACTAATATCATTGCGTTTATTCCGCTACTTTATGTGCCGGGTGAACTTGGTGTTATGTATAAACCAATGACCTTACTCATTTTTGCCATTTTCATCGTCTCACTTATCGAAGCGCTATTAATATTGCCTTTGCATTTAAGACATATTGATAAGCCGATGCGCTTTGGTGCGATAACGAAAGTTCAAGCTTATTGCTTTAAACGTTTCGATCACTTTAAAAGTGCGGTTTATGCTCGATGGTTACGCACCAGTTGTCAGAACCCTATTACCGTTATTATCATCTTTTTATCACTGTCTACCATAGTTTTTTCATGGGTGTATAGTGGCCGAGTGGATTCAAGTTTTGTCCCTAAAATTGAATCAACACGTATTGATGCTGAAGTGGAATTCCCCACCGGTGCGCCGTTAAAAGATAAAATCAGTATTATTAATTATATTGAACGCGCTGGTATCGAAGCCATTGCCAGTCTAAACGGACAAAACGATTATAAGTTTCGCATGCAAGATATTGGTTCAAGCAGTGGCTCGTCAACCTTTATGATTGTGCCTGATGACCAACGTGCTTTTACCGCCAAAGAATTTGTTAACGCATGGCGCACTCATATAGGTGAAGTGCCCGGCGTAAAATCAATTTTCTTTGACTACCAAGTAGGCCCAGGTGGCGGTAAAGAGCTAGTAATTGAACTAGGACATAAAAATGCAGAAATATTAACCTTAGCCGCTAATGAATTAATGGATGGGCTAAATAGATTATCAGGCGTTACTGATATTGATAGCGCATTAATGGACGGTAAGCTGCAATATAACCTTACGCCAACACCTTTAGGTAAAAGTCTTGGTTTTACCTCTGACAATTTAGGCGAGCAAATTCGCTTACGCTTTTTTGGTGGCGAAGCCATTCGACAAATAGTGGCCGGAGATGAAGTTAAAGTGAGAGTGATGATGCAAAGAAGCGAGCAATACTATGCTAATCAGCTTAGCCAACTCATCATCACCGCGCCTAATGGCGATAGTGTTGAGTTAGCACAAGTTGCGGACATTTCCACCACTAAGGCCGCCACGAGTATTAACCGTGTCGACGGTATCCAGATAGTGGAAGTTACTGCCAGCATATTGCGCCAAGTGGCGAGTGCGTCACTGATGCTGACCACGGTTGAAGAAAACTTATTAAGCAATTTAAGTGCAAAATACCCTGAGCTTGACGTAGAGCTCGGTGGCGCTGCACGTATTGAGTCAAAAGTTAATTCAGAAATAATTAAGGGGATAGGCCTGGCATTCGCGCTTATTTTTGCCATGTTAGCGATAATATTTAGAAACTATATTGATGCTATTCTCGTACTGCTTATTATCCCATTTTGTTTAGCAGCGGCTATGTTAGGGCATATTGTCATGGGATATTCGTTTAGTGTGATGAGCTTATTTGGCATGATTGCGCTATCTGGTTTAGTCATCAATGGCTCGTTCGTTATGCTCCTTAAAATCAAAGCCCTGCGCAAAGAGGGCATGGATTATAAAAATGCAGTCATAGAAGGCGCTTTAAATCGTTTTCGCCCAGTCGTATTAACGGCAGTAACCACCGCCGCGGGTTTGTTTCCCATGTTATTTGAAACGTCGACGCAGGCCTTGTATTTAGTGCCAATGGTGATCAGTTTGAGCTTTGGCTCGGTATTTTCTATTGCAACAATATTGATACTTAGTCCAGCTATGTTCATGTTGTCAGAGCGATTAAAGGCGACAGAGGTAAATGCTAAGCAACTAGAAAGCAGGATAAGAACAGCAGCCATTTTGGTCGGCGATAAATAGGGGGCAATCAATAGCATGTTTAGATAGAGACTAAGTGACCATTGAAAACTTATCAGTTAATTTTCTTTAACTAACGATTTGAGTTAAATAGTTAAGTTCACCTCTACAAATATCTCTTAGGTTTTACATGCTAACGCCATATAGTTCTTAGTAATTTTCAGCAGTATGGCTGTTTGCTTTTTCTCATTAGCACACTTTTAATTATGATTACTTAGTTAACGAACAGCAAGTGCTAGGTTATTACGTTTCTAAACCGTTAGAGCACAGTCATATTGCCGATTATATGACGCACAGCAAAACTTGATAAACTGATGCTAAAAAGTTAACTTTTAATATATGTTAGTTGTGTTGATAACAATTAACTGACAACAATAAGGGGAGTTTAATGCTATTTTTTGTTCGGGTTTTTATTATGGTTGCTATTGTAACAAGCAATATCGCCATGGCTGGTGCTGATAAGTTTATTACTGGCTCTGCGATCAAAAACTATGGCAAATATGCCAAGGTTCAACAAGATCTGCACTTTGATAAAAATGCCTTGTTCAAAGTCGCTTTTGATATTAGTGAGCAAGGTAAAGTGGGCGAGGTGAATCGAAAAATAGAAACCTTAGCTCGCTTTATTAATATGCATGTGGCGAATGGCGTACCCGCTGAAAATATTCACTTAGCTTTAGTTGTTCACGGTAAAGCCGGTTTTGATTTATTAAAGTCGCCGTTGTACCAAGAAAAATTTAACAGCACTAATGCTAATATTCCACTTTTGCAGGATTTAATGAAAAACCAAGTGCAGATTTATCTGTGTGGACAATCAGCCGCTTATTACGATATTGACAAGCCATTATTGGAGCCTGGCGTTAAAATGGCGCTGTCTGCAATGACAGCTCATGCTGTTTTAAACAGTAAAGGTTATAGTTTGAATCCATTTTAGTCCCATGTCCTGGACTATTGATGAATAATGGTTTGATTAGACAGCGTTAAGGCATATATACCCAAACCACTTGAAAATGCAGGATTCAGCAAGTCGAAAAAGGGTTAGCACCAAGGCATTGATTGAAAGGAATGTTTGTTCCATTGTCGAAATCAATAACGCCGGAGATGACCCTTTATCGCCTTGCCCTGCGGGAGCTAAGCTAGAAAATCAGTGCAGCGTTGCATACATGGATGTATGTACTTAGCTTTTGTCTGGAGCAAAAAAGCTGTGCAGCACTTGATAAGGAAATAACCATTATCTGCGTGCTGTGCCTTGCGCTGATTTCCTAGCTTAACTCTGAAACTGCATTTTCAAGTGGCTTGGGTATAAACACTGGATAAACTCCACAACCATAAAGGTAGCGTAATAATAGACAGTAGGGTGGTGGTAACGACGGTGCCGGCAATTGTTTCTTGGTGCTTTACTTGCTGTTTAGCAACTAAATAAGCATTAACCCCTGTAGGGCTTGCACTTAATATCACCAATGTCATGGTAATGATTGCTGAAAAATTAAAAATATAATGGCTAGTTAATAGTATCAGGCTTGGCAGTAATACTAACTTTAGTAGGCTGGCTGACAGTATAAACTTTATCTCACTACGAATTTTATAAAAAGCTAGCGATGCGCCAAGCAAAAATAAAGCGAGAGTAATAGCAGGTTTACCTAATAGTAATAAACTATCATTAATTATACTTGGTAATTTTAAAGCCATTAAATTAACTAAAAACCCGCTGGTTATAGCGATTAATAGCGGATTGTAAAAAGTTTGTTTGAGAAAAACTCGCCAGTTAAATTGTTTAATATTAACCGCTAAAATACTTGTTACACCAAATAACAACGCACTGTGTAAGCTAACGACAAGAAATACTGTTGGCAGTGCTTGCTCACCTAAAACCATTAATACCACCGGCATACCCACGATAACATTATTTGAATAACTTGCTCCTAGCGCGTAAACAGCAGATGCGGGAAGATCGCGCTTTAAATGTTGATGAAAATAATAGTTTAACGCCCAAGCACAACCATACACCAATAAAGCCGGCAGATAAAAAGCACCATAGATGCTTAAATTTATTGTGCTTAAATCGGCATTGGCGAGCTGTTGAAATAAAAAGGCCGGTATAGCGAGGTTAAAAGTAAATTTAGTTAAAGCATCGATTTGAGCTTTAGTAAACCAAGCTTTTTTTGCGAGTAAAAAACCGATAAAACCAATAATAATCAACGGGCTAATAAGTGAAATAATCGCCATTAATGGACCATATTGTTAGTATTGGTTTTCAAGGTAACTTTCTATGATTAATTTTGCTGATGCGGCGTCAATATTATCTTTTTTAAGATTACGATAGCCACCATCAGCAAACAAAGCCTCTTTTGCGGTTGCGGTTGTTAAGCGTTCATCTTGAAACTCTACTTTTATGCCAAACCGGCCGGCAACACGATTACCGAATTTTTTCGCATCGCGGGTAAGTTGTTGCTCACTACCATCCATGTTGAGAGGTAGCCCAACAACAATAAAGTCAGGCTGCCATTCATTGATGAATTTTGTCATACCATCCCAATCAGGAATACCATCACGGGCTTTTACTGAGCCTAAGGGAGAGGCTGAACCGGTTAACTCTTGACCAACAGCAACACCAATATATTTTTTACCAAAGTCAAAGCCGATGATTGTTCGTTGGCCAATAGCCGCTTTACTTGCCATTATGCATGTCCTACTTCACTAGATAGATGAGCAATATCAATGCCTAACTTCTCAGTGGCTTTTTTCCAGCGCTGCTCGATGGGCGTATCAAAAATAATCGTGTCATCTGCTGGGGTTAACAACCAAGAATTAGCTTTAATCTCTTCCTCTAACTGACCGGGACCCCAGCCGGCATAGCCAAGTGTTACCATGTATTTTTCAGGGGCATCTTCTGTACCGAGCGCCATTAAAATATCTTTTGATGTAGTGATCATAACATCATGACTTAAGGCTAACGAACTGTTCCAGCCAGGCTGTGTACTATGCAAAACAAAGCCTCTATCTTGTGACACAGGGCCACCGGTTAATACTTGTTGAGCAAGTGCAGGGTTGTCCTCCTTAGCTTCATCAATTTGTATCAGCAGTTCATTTAACGTGATGTCGATAGGCAAATTAATAATTAAGCCCATTGCGCCTTCAGCGTTATGTTCACAAATATAAGTCACGGTTTTATTAAAGTAGGAGTCGTCTAAACTTGGCATAGCAATCAAAAGTTGATTTTCAAAACTATCCATAAATACACCTCAATAAGCAAAGGGAAATAGGCTAAAGAGGGTCATCTTTAGCATTAGTTGTCATATTAGATTTAGCGTTTTTTAATATTTTGCTCAATGGCATCCATTAATTTGCCACTAATATTTATCGGGTATGCTGCTTCAATTTCACGAATACAGGTTGGGCTAGTGACATTGATTTCAGTGACTTTATCACCAATGACATCTAAGCCAACAAAGTATAAGCCACGTTTTTTTAATTCTGGTGCGATTGTTTCGGCAATAAGTTTATCACTAGCACTTAACGGACGAGCTTCACCACGGCCACCTGCGGCTAAATTACCACGTGTTTCCCCTTGGGCAGGAATACGGGCTAAACAGTATGGCATTGGCTCACCATTGACAATTAAAATACGTTTATCACCGTCAACAATTTCAGGCATGTACTCTTGAACCATAGCATATTGTGATGAATGAGCCGTTAACGTCTCAAGAATAACACCGACATTAGGATCATTTTCACCAATACGGAAAATAGATGAACCACCCATACCATCTAATGGTTTGATAATTATATCTTTGTTTTCTTTGTGAAATTCTCTAATTTTTTGATTGTTACGAGTAACTAACGTTTTTGGTGTTAGCTCAGGAAACCAAGCCGTAAATAGTTTTTCATTACAATCACGTAAACTTTGTGGTTTGTTAACAATTAATGTCCCGGCAACTTCTGCTCGTTCTAGCATATAAGTGGCATAAATAAACTCAGTATCAAACGGTGGATCCTTACGCATTAATACGGCGTCTAAGTCTGCCACATTGATATCTTCACGTGCGTCGAGTTCATACCAATGTTCTGGGTCATCAAATACTTTTACTTTTGCCGCTGTTGCACGACATACGCCTTGCTCTAAATAAAGATCCTGCATCTCCATGTAATAAATTTCATAACCACGCGCTTGCGCTTCAAGCATCATTGCCATTGAAGAGTCTTTTTTTACTTTGACCTCGGAAATAGGGTCCATTACAACGCCAATTTTTATGCTCATATTTTTTCCTAATTGTCTGAATGTTTTGATAACTGCTTGCTGCCCTAAAGCTAGGTTAAGTCACCGTAGCGACATTGCAAGGCGGTGATTGCTGTTAAAGCTGCTGTTTCTGTTCTTAGTACACGAGGACCAAGTAATACATCGTGAAAGCCTGCACTATTAGCACTGGCAATTTCATCATTACTTAATCCCCCCTCTGGACCTATCAGCAAACGTACGCGATTGTTTTCAATCGGTAGACTCATAATTGAATGCTGAGCTCTGGGATGTAAATTTAACTTTAACGCTGAACTGTCTTGCTGTAACCAGTCATCGAGGTAAATTGGTGCCGCTACAATAGGGACCGTACATCGACCACTTTGTTCACAAGCACTGATGACTATTTTTTGCCATTGCTCATGTTTTTTCTCTAAACGTTCTCCAGTAAGCTTTACACCACAGCGTTCAGTAAATATCGGCGTAATCGTATTTACCCCTAATTCAACTGACTTTTGTAAGGTAAAGTCCATACGATCGCCGCGAGAAATACCTTGGCCTAAATGAATATTAAGTGGCGATTCATTCTCGACTTTATTTTTCGCAATAATTTCAATGTCAGCATGTTTTTTACCCACATTACACAGTTTCGCTTGGTATTCGTAATAGCTTTGCTGTTCAGGCAAACCATTAAATAAAGTAATGTCGTCGCCATCTTTAAGGCGTAAAACCCGCACGGTATGCCCAAAAGCATCATCGCTTAATGCTTGCGTTTGGCCGACTTCAAATGCCTGTGCTTGGTAAATACGAGGATTACGCATAAAAATGTTCCATGTTGCTCATTTGAGATTGTTAGGTTAGCAATAATGCTATTGACAAGATCAGCAGTTAGCGCTTTTTAAAACACTGACTGGCTATTGTTCTTAATATAGCCTGTAAATAAGGGCAACTCATCGAAAATTCAATTGTTTAAGGGAAAAAGATTATATTATTTTGTCGACGGTTTATATTCTAAACCTTGATAGCGGTTAATTTTTCTGAGTTTCGTGAGCCGTTTCACTATTACGATCGGTGATGAGAAAGCTAAACTGCTCGCTGTAGTGCCGCCAGGATGGTTTTAGCAATGGCGGCTAGCACTTTACTTATGGGGCTACATTTACGCGCTTTTTGTGTTGTGGAATAACTAGGTACCTATGTGAGTAATAGTATTTCTACATATTAAATCAATAATTAACGGGTATATTAACTGAAATTAAAAACCCGTTAATTGGTTTTTTATCGTTTACTTAGTGACTACTTGCCAATTGTGAACTTAGTATCGTGATCACGTAATAAGTACAAGGCAAAACATGCTGCCCACATTGGCCATGCGGCAAAAAATAGTAAATGTTTAAAGGCATCTAAATATTGTGCGTAAGCCGATAAGGTTGAACCACCGTGTAGTAAAAAAATAAGACCGTATGAAATACGCTTTTTAAAACCAAAAAGAAATGCGAAAACTAATACCAGTTGCAGTGCACCTAATATATACATGATGGTTTCACTTGAACCACTTAAACCATAGAATTTTTCAAAAATTCGAGTGCCATGACCTGGGTTAACAAATTTGTCGAGTGTCCACATGAACATAACCACAAAAACACCTAATCTTAGTGATAATAATGACCACTGCAAACGATTTTCTACATCTGACGATAATGGTTGAGCCATAAAAGTTCCTTGAAATATTAATAATGAATAAAAACTAATTGAATAGACCATGCAACTCAGCTTTTCTTACAAAATTTAATGATTTGTTATCTTTTATTTTTCATCGTTCAATATTTTATTTACGCCGGTTAGATTATTGAACAGTGCCAAACGATAAGTTTTAGCTTCAAGTTGCATAATGGCTTAGCGTTACAAAATGTGAAATTTAAGTGCCATGTGATTAATCATGGGCTACTTAGAAAGCTGAATTTTTGTCTTCTGCTGTTGAGCGAGTGAGTAACAGCGTATGCTTCTATTGATTATTACGTTTTAACTTAATTATTAGACATAAAAAAACCGCTTATTGAGCGGTTTTTTATACTGAAATTTACTGCATTAGCGGAAACTTATTAGATGCCCGCCGATAAACGTAGTGCTTCAGCTTTATCGGTTTTTTCCCAACTAAATGCGGTAAACGTATCATCACCTACCGTCATTTCAAATGGTTCGCGACCAAAATGACCATAAGCAGCAGTCTGCTTATACATTGGGTGTAGCAAATCTAACATTTTGGTAATGCCGTATGGGCGTAAGTCAAAATGTTCACGCACAAGCTCAACTAAACGTTGTTCAGAAACTTTACCGGTGCCAAAGGTATCAACAGAAATTGATGTTGGCTCTGCAACACCAATAGCGTATGAAACTTGAATTTCACAACGATCAGCTAGACCGGCTGCAACAATATTTTTTGCAACATAACGACCCGCGTATGCCGCACTGCGATCAACTTTTGATGGATCTTTACCAGAGAAGGCACCACCGCCATGACGTGCCATACCACCGTAGGTATCAACAATAATTTTACGACCTGTTAAACCACAATCTCCTACTGGGCCACCAATAACAAATCGGCCGGTTGGGTTGATATGAAATTTAGTATCTTTAGTTAATAGCTCTTCTGGTAAAACATGCTTAATAATGTTTTCCATTACCGCATTGTGTAAATCTTCTTGTTTGATGTCTGGATTATGTTGAGTAGATAATACAACTGTATCAATAGCTACAGGCTTGTTATCTTCATAAATAAAAGTGACCTGGCTTTTTGCATCAGGGCGTAACCAAGGTAATACACCCGATTTACGTGCTTCAGCTTGACGCTCAACTAAACGGTGCGAATAGTATAATGGTGCAGGCATCAATGTTTCGGTTTCATTCGTGGCGTAACCAAACATTAAACCTTGGTCACCAGCGCCTTGATCTTCTGGTTTTACACGGTCAACACCTTGAGCAATTTCAGGTGACTGCTGGCCTATTAGATTCATAATGCCACAGGTTTCTCCGTCAAAGCCTACATCAGAAGAGGTGTAGCCAATGTCAGAAATAACATCTCGAGTGATTTTTTCTAAATCTACCCACGCAGATGTTGTTACTTCACCTGAAATAATGGCAACACCAGTTTTTACCATAGTTTCACAGGCAACGCGTGCATGTTTGTCTTTGGCAATAATAGCATCTAAAACCGCATCAGAAATTTGATCGGCAATTTTATCTGGATGTCCTTCTGATACTGACTCAGAAGTAAAAAGGTGTGTAGACATAAACCCTCTGTGTAAATTAGCTATAAAACTTAATAGCGACATTCTAACCGTTTAGTAAACTATTTCCTAGAGTTTTTTACGCCTAGATGGCTAAACGTCTTTGAGCTACATCAAAATTTGTCGCCATAGCGAGACAAAACTTGTTTTTGATTGATACCAAGGGCATAAATTTTTTAGGGGTAGTGCTTTAATTGCAATGGACGCTGCCAAATATGGCTGAAAAGCGCTTGCTGGGATTCACTATGTTTAGAACTATAAAAGCTAGTGGTGCCTAAGTCCTTACTGGTATTGCTTAATTGGTGCAATGTTAATTGTCGTTGCAATTGCTCTGTGACAGGTTGTGCCGTTTCCATGATAAGTACGCCGTCGCCACAAATTTCACTAATTAGTGCTTTAACTAATGGGTAGTGCGTGCAACCTAATACAATAGTATCAACACCTTGGGCTATTAGCGGCAGTAAATATCCGCTCAACATCTGCTGACATTCAATCGAGGCTTTTTTGTCTTGCTCAATTAGCTCGACTAACCCAGGGCAGGGCTGAATTGTCACGTCACTGTTGTTACGATATTGTGCTACTAAGCTAAGAAAACGCTGATTTTCTGCCGTTGCTTTTGTCACTAAAATGGCGACTTTTTTGTTTTTACTACTGTGGGCTGCAGGCTTTATCGCAGGCTCTACGCCGATAACCGGAATTGAAATATTTTTGCGTAGCTGATCGATAGCATTAACCGTAGCGGTATTGCAGGCAACGACAATAGCTTTAACTTTCTGCTCAATAAACCATTGCGCAATTTCGTTAACGCGCTGTTGGATAAATTGCGCCGACTTTTCTCCGTATGGAGCATTTAAGGTATCTGCAACATAAAGTAAGTTTTCGTGCGGAAGTTGCTGCTGAATACATTGCGTTATCGATAATCCGCCAACCCCTGAGTCAAAAATACCAATAGGATCATCGCTATGCATTTGCTGCAGATTGTCTCGCTTTGAAATCGCTATCTTAGTCTCAGTGTTATTTTGCGAGGGCATTAAATAATTACGGCTTAGAGTGAACATAAAACAATATTGTTAAGTATATTATTAACCGGCAAATGAGATCTATAAATATTTAATCGAACGGCTATCCCATCGCAGAAAAAATCTGCCCATTCTGCCCATATAGTTGCTTTGATGAACTACGAATGCCACATATTGTCCGTTAATGTGGCACTAATGCGCCACTAAAATAGCGTCATATTTTAAGCAACTGCCGTTTTATAAGTAACACCAAAAAATCGCTAGCCGCATCCGTTGTGATAACTAAAACACAACGGATATTTTTTTATATTGGCTATTTATATTGAGCATTAAGTTTTGATAACAGCCACCTTTGCAGAGCATCTTCACTGTAGCGAGGATGCCAAGCGGCAATAACATCAAATGGCTCGGGTGATTGTGCGAGTGGAATTTCGACTAAATTTAGTCCTTTTATTGCTTTTGATGGCAAAAATGCAATTGAATCTGTGGTTTCAAGATACATGGGCACAATAGAAAAACAAGGAGCAGAAACCACTACATTACGCGCTAAGCCAAATTCTTTAAACCAATCATCAATAGAGCCTTTAAAGTTCGGTCGTGAAGGTGAAGCGATAATGCTGGGGTAGCTAGCTATTTCAGCCAGAGAAGGACGAGTTAATGCTATTGATGAGTGAGTTGAAGTTACGCAAACATGGTGCTCTTCAAATAGTTTTATTATCGGATAGCTATCAGGTATGTAATCAGGAAAAGCGATTGCCAAGTTTACTTTGCCACTTTCCATTAAGTCATGCAGCTTATCAATCTCAAAATCTCTAACGATAAGCTTCAGGTTAGGGGACTCTTTTCTTAGTACTGAGATTAACCTAGGTAAAACCACCTGCTGTGCGTAATCGGTGGCTGCAATAACAAAGGTGCCGCTAACGGTTTTAGCATCAAATACTTTAGGTGCTAATAAAGCTTGAAATCCTATCAACAAATGATTGATCTCTATCGCGAGCTCTTCGGCATGTGGTGTGGGAATAAAACCGTTGGTCTTTCTTAGGAATAATCTATCATCAAAAACATCACGCAGTTTTTTCAAGTGCTCACTGACCGCTTGCTGCGTCATCCCTAAACTAGTCGCCGCTTTTGAAGCGCTCTTCTCTTTTATAAGCGCTTGAAATACCCTCAATTGCTTAATGTCTAATCTGTCTAATTTACTCATTGTTTAGTCCTGAAAGTCAGACGCTTAAAAAGTAACGCCCCGCATAACCAAATATTATTGTATCACTTACAAAATATTGTTGTTTCTATTTGTTTAGGCACTTCTTTATCATTCACTTCATCGAATGAAACACGTTAAACAAATGGAGAAAAAAATGAAAACAGTTATTTTAATTGGTGCTTTAGGCAAAATGGGTCAAGCAGCATTAACAGGCTTAGCTAAGCATAAAGTTATTACCGCAGGTCGCTCTGGCGAAGTTGATCATCTTGTTGATATTACCAACGAACAATCAATCAGAGACTTATATGAAAAAGTAGGGCATTTCGATGCGGTGGTCAACACCGTTGGTTTTTGTGAATATGCCAACTTTACTGAGATGACTGAAGCGCAATGGATGACCACTATCATGAGCAAAATGATGGGACAAATTAATCTGGTCCGCATTGGCCAAGAATACATTGCTGACGGTGGTTCATTTACCTTAATCAGTGGCATTTTAAACATGAAACCTATCCCTTTTGCTATTGCAGACGCAACAACAAGTGGCGCAATCGACACCTTTGTAAAATGTGTATCGTTAGAAATGCCAAGAAATACCCGTATTAATGTTGTTAACCCGACGGTACTTGTTGAAGCGTGGGATGTTTACGGTGAAATGATGCCAGGTTTTGAGCCCGTGCCAGGAACGTTAGTTGGAAAAGCCTTTGAGCGCTCTGTTGATGGCTTTATAACCGGCGAAGTTATTGTTGTTGACGCTTAATATCGCTTATTTCAATTGGTACTTAAGGTGAGTGCTAAAAGTACTCACTTCATTTATGCTTTCGGAGTTAATAATGAAAAAATATATCTTGCTACTCATCACGCTTTATATTTCAGCGTGTAGCAATCTGCAAAATGCGACTGATGGGCAAATTGCTGTTAAGCAAGCAGACTCAACGCAAGCGTGTAAAAGAGTATCCGTACACAAAAATATTATAAAGCGTTGCCGACCTGTTATTGCCGACTAAACACATGTGTAATATGTTTATATTCTCGATTTTGTTCTCGCTTTTGTTGTCGCTTGCACTTGCACAGGCTTATAACGTCGAGTTCTTTTAAAAAATAACCAAAGACCCGTAACTGAAAAAGCGCCAGGTAATAACGCAACTAATAGCCAGAAAAACTTAAAGCCGGTGCCCAAAAAATTGCCGATATGAAAAGTATATTTAAAATTCCAAATTCGGGTTGCTAAGTTTGCAGTACTGGCATCGTAGGTTTTTATAACTTCGCCCGAATAAGGGTTTATCCATACCCAACTGTAAGCAAAAAACTCACCAGGCATTTTGACTCTAAGTTTGAGTGCCTGGTCATCAACAGGTAAATAAACTCGAAATAATTCGCCCTGTGCCATGCTTTCAATACCACGGCTAAATGCGAGATCTAATTGCAGCTTTTGCTCTGACTCAGCAATGCTAGGGTGTTGTATTTGTTCAACAGATTGAGTAATTAAAGCTTCTACTCCCCACTTTATTTGGCTTTGCCAGTTAAACGCTATACCTGAAACAGCGATAAGTAATAAAGGTATAAAAGCAAATACGCCAACGACGGTATGCAATTGGTAATACTTAACTCTTGGTTTGGCTTTAAGGTTTATTTTTAAACGCTTGAGTCTATTTTTAGGTTTAAGCCACAACGTTAAACCTATGAGCATTTCTATGATCAACAGCAAGCTAATGATTGATACTACTATTTTTAGTGGTTTTTCGTTTGCCTCATCGCGTAACAGTAACCATCGATGCCAAGCCATTACAAAACCATAAAAGCTATCTTCCTCTAGATAGTGGTGGAGAATATCACCATTAAAGGGATTGATACTAAGCTGCTGACCATCATTAAGTTGAAACTGCCATGCTTTATCTTTTTCAGGGGCTAATTGCACGCGGTTAACCGAATGGCCAGTGCTAGCTTCAGCGATTGAAATTAACTGAGATAGTGGCAGAAAATTAGCTTGTGGTTTTACCTGCCAATACTCAGGTTGGATGTTATTTTGTATTTCTTTACCAAATACTAATAGCGCCCCAGAGATACTCAGGTTAATTAAAAAGAAAACCATCAGTATCGCTAAGACAAGATGAATACGCCTAAACCACTGCTTAAACACAGGCTATGTTCCGGCGATATTCATTTATAAGGGCGCTATTGCTATTAAGAGTTTTTAACATTAAAAGTTATAAGCCAAGCCTAAGTTCATGGTTCGGCCTTTACCTTTAACATTCCAGCCAGTAAAGGTATGAGACTGGGCAATATGAGAAAAGTAATCGTTATTAAACAGGTTTTCGATACCGACAGATAAACGTAATGCTTCACTAAGGTCGTAGCTTGCTGATGCATTTATTACATTATATGACGATACGGGCGCTGTTCTGCCACTATATTTTCCGTCGACAGATTCAAAGCGATCACGACTACCAACACCAATATAATTAATTGCTAAGCGTAGCTTTTCACTCGCTTGATAATTGGCATAAGCCGTAACTTTAGGTGGGTTAATTGAGCCGCCATCAAGGTAAGTATCGTTAGCTTTATTTTTACCTTCAGACCAACTGTAACTAAATCCTATATCGATATTTTCTGTTAATGTCATATCGACAGCCGCTTCAAAGCCCCATATTTTCTGCGGTGCGCGTTCTAATCTATAGGTGCCGGTGCTAGCATCTTCTATCATATTACCACCATAATTATTGGTCGAATAAAATGCCGCCATTTCAAGGTGAATATTTTCATATCGGCTACTAAAACCGATTTCAGAATTTTTTACGATAGAAGCTTTAGTATCAAGTAAACTTAATTCATTGAATGTTGCATTACGTAACAAGCTGCCAACATTGGCAATATCAAAACCTTCAGAGTAACTAATAAATGGGCTGAAAAGCTCGCTATTACTATAACGAATACCCACATTATAAGTTGTGGCGTCATACTTTAGTGTTCCGCCTGATACTGCCACAGGTACAGTACAATCTTTACCAGGGTTGCAGATCATTAGCGTACTAAAATCATCAACGCCAATTTCTATTGATTCTTGACGCACACCAGCTTTTAACACCCAATTCTCGTCAAATATTACTTTGGCTTGTAAATAACCAGCAATATTATCCATGTCCATTTCAGGTGTCCACATACGGCCATCGACTAACGGTTGAGCCGTAGTGTCATTTAAAATATCAACACCGTATATCAGTGTGGCTTCAACGTTATCGAAATCAAAAATACTATTAAAGTTTAAACGTAAGCCGGTTTTATCTGACGTGATCATTGATTGACCACCAATAAAGCCTAGGCCTTCATCTTTGAATTTTTCATGATAAAAAAATACATTTTCAATTTTCTGCCAATATGCATCCACGGTAAAGTCAGTATTATTAAATATCTCCATATCACGATACTGTAATCTTGCGTTGTGATTACCACGTGGGCCTTGCGGATCGCCAGGTACATTAATGCCAGCTATGTTTTCAATTGCATAGCTTTTAATGCCTGAATTTACATTGCCTTCAACTGCTATGTAATCGCTATCTTGCTGACCTTCAAAGTAATTATAACTAAATTGAACTGAACGTAAGTCATCAATGTAATAATTGAATTTGGTAAATAAATTATCAGATTTGAAGTTTGACAAGCCATAAGTAAGCCCTAAAGCATCACCTTCTGCATCACGGACAACGCCAGATTCATCACTAACAGCACTAACGACATAATCAAAATTCCCTAGTGTACCGTCTATTTCAGTTTCAATACGTCGACCTGCACTATCTTCAAATTTTACCGTTGAAAAACTACTACTCACGGCTACTCGCCCTGATAATGCTTTTTCACTACTTGCGGTTTTCGTAATGTAATTAATAATACCGCCAGCAGCACCATTACCATAAATAGAGGTGGCACCTTTGATCACCTCAATACGTTCGATCACACTGGGGTCTAATGAGCGTATTCCAAGTTTACCATCACGTAATGGTGTTGACTGTGGCACACCATCAATCATCACAAGTGCGCTTCTTCCACGCAGAGATTGCCCTGAGTTAGTATTAGTGCCGGTATTTGCAGCACCCATGCCCGGCACATGAAGAGCTAGCATGGTTTGAATCTCAGCCGATGTCAGTAAATCTTGTGTTAAGGTTTTGTTATCGATAATTGATACGGATGCAGGGACTTCATCTAGGCTTTCTTCAATACGGCTGCCTGTTACAATAACTCTTTCGATATCTTTAAAGTTAGCTAGTTGGCTATCTACTTCTGCGTGAACAGTGAAGGTGGCACATACAGCAAGTGCGATGACTGAGTAGTTCTTAAAATTCATTGAACAAAATCCTTTCTAAATACAATAATTACATGACAATTTTAATTTTCGCAAATGATAATGATTTGCATTGTTATTGCAAGTAATAACGTTAAAAACCGCAAAATAATTGATAAGTATCAATATAAAGCCTGCTAGTTAGGCGCTTTACACTGGCATGAAGAGAAAATCAGAAATTTAGGAAGAAAATAAAATCAAGCTGAAGCAATAACTTTAACAAAAATGAGCAGGGGATGATTTTAATCATCTGGTCAACTTTAGAGTGCTGAGCGGAAATATCGTTGGTATTTATAACCAGCGTAAGTTTAATGTTTTTAGTCTTTGAAAGAATACGAATGTATTAAGAGTAGGAATTTAAGTGCCTTCCAAGGTGCCGCCGCTCACATAGTCCTGAACACCGGGGGCTTTTCTAGAGCTGCGCGGAAATATCGTTGATATATTTAACGTGGTATTTGAAGTTGAATAATTTGAAGGGGGGGAATTTAAGTGCCTTCCAAGGTGCCGTAGCT
>NZ_MUZV01000012.1 GCF_002000025.1 Cognaticolwellia aestuarii | reverse complement strand
ACGTCACTCGCATACAGGCGGTGTTTCACCTGCTAAGTTTGAGGAAGCGTATTTTTCTGAGTTAGAAACTGTCTAGTGAAAGCTGGGAAGTCCAATTCTTTGCTCTTTATTTTTTAGGATTATTTTTCCTTTCATTTCGAGCATTCACCTTTTTGATATTATCTATTTTAGCGTTTTTCCCTTGGTCAGATATTATACATATTTTCTTCTTTCTGTCAATCACTCTAAAGTTACCCGAAGCGGCTTCTTCAGGAGAGAGCCATGTATGTTTGGGGTATTGTGCCTTCATATCCTTTTGCACTTCACGATAACTGCCTTGCCAAAAAGCCACCAAATCTTGGGTCACTTGAATGGGGCGTTTAGCCGGCGATAGAATTTCAATAATCAAGGGCACGGCAGTATTACTTGCTTTATCACCAACCGCTGGCGTTTCAGTTACTCCGTATAGCTCCTGCATAGGTAAAGATACAACTGGGGCTTGCTCTAAACTATAGCGAATAAGGCATTTTCGCCCTGTTGGGCCGATAAAAAAAGTTGGTGCTATTTTTTTAAACGCTTGCTGTTGTTGATAACTTAATTGATTTAATAATAATGCAGAAAAATCAACTTTATCAAGTTGAGCTTTCGTTGTGATATCGGTTAAATAAGGCCCTAACCATTGCTCTAAATTAGCCAGTAAAACCGCGTCATTTACTTCAGGAAATAGTAAGTGCCTTTGCGTACTCGTTAGCCAGCGCCAACGTAACAATAATTGTTGGCTACTATCATCAAATTTTAGCCACTGCAGACCTTTCTTACGTATTTGCTGACACCAACAGGCGACTAACAATTCTTCGGCTATTTTTTCTGAGCTATTTTCTTCTTTAACAACTAAAGCTCCAAGCATTTGATGCTGGGCGAAAATGACGCGGTTAAGTTGTTGATCAAATTTCAAATGTGTTTTGCTTTGTGTTTTAACTACCCCCCAAGCCATTGCTTGTGATAAATCAAACTCTGCTGCCAACGCTATGGCTAAAGTATGTCGGCGCTGAAATAACTGTGCAGCAATAATGAATGTCTTGTTCGC
Source organism: Cognaticolwellia aestuarii (assembly GCF_002000025.1). Lineage (GTDB taxonomy): Bacteria > Pseudomonadota > Gammaproteobacteria > Enterobacterales > Alteromonadaceae > Cognaticolwellia > Cognaticolwellia aestuarii. Next base: position 91,907 of record NZ_MUZV01000012.1, on the reverse strand, counting down.
CAAGGCGTCCGACTCACTCATGAGCACACCTTTACCATAAGCCGTTAAGTAATCACCTTGGTTATTTCTTTGCTTCGCTATGCGCTCTGGGTAAGCGTTCAGTAATATTAAACCACAATGCTGTATTGGTAATTCATTAACAGTTATACAAAGACTAGAGCTCAACTTAACTTGCGGCGACGTTTGCTTAGCATTCTTAATGATGACTTGGTTATTCGCTAAACGAAAAAATCGCTGTGCTTGCACAATAATACGTTGATGATGTGATTTTTTCGGTTGTTGGCAAAGTAGCATAACTCGGTGAGCAATATCACAATCATCTGTACGTTGTTGCGAATTAAAAATATCACGCTCTTCTAATAGAGCCGCCAGTAAACAAGCCAAAGATAATAAATGCAAAATTTCTTGCTGCTGCTCTAAATGCTGCGCCCTTAACAGCATTTTGGCAAACCTCGGATGACAGGGGAAAACGGCCGCTTTTTTACCATCTGGTGTTAATTGTTTTTGTTTTGTCAGCAAATCTAGTTCAATTAATTCTTGCCAAGCGAGCTGTTCACGTTTGCTATCAGGCATTTCAATCATGGGAAGTTGACTGCAATCACTAGCTCCCCACCTTGCTAACTCTAAAAACATAGGCAATAAATCCGCCTGCTGTATCTCACTCGTACTTTGTTCACTCCTGCGTTCAAAATCATCTTTACTAAATAAGCGTAGACAATGACCGGCTTGTAAGCGCCCAGCCCGTCCGGCACGTTGAATGGCAGAAGCTTTCGCAATACTGCGCTGGGTCAGCTTATTACTGAGAGTTTGCATGTCATAAATCGCGACATTTTCTAAACCTGTATCAATAACAAGATTAACACCTTCAATGGTCAAACTTGTTTCAGCAATATTTGTCGCAAGCACTAATTTATTTTTACCATTTGTTGCAGGTGCAATAGCCTGTTGCTGTTGAGCAAGTGCTAAATCACCATAAAGCGGACAAAGCAACATTGATTCAGGCATAAAACTCGGCAATTGCTCCGCTAAATAGCGAATATCACCGGTTCCCGGTAGAAAAACCAATATTGAGCCTTGATGTGAATTAACGATTGATTTTAATACACTCAGCGCATGCTCTCGCCATAGCCTAGCCTGCGTTGGTGCTTGATAGCTGATCTCAACCGGATAGCTTCGCCCTTTACTTTCTAGGCAAATAGCATCGGGCAACTTTTGTATTATGCTTTCAGTAGCCAATGTTGCCGACATCAGCAAAACCTTTAAATCATCACGTAAACCTAATTGCACGTCGCGCGTTAAAGCAAAAGCTAAATCAGCATTAAGTGAGCGTTCATGAAATTCATCGAACACCACTAAGCCACAACCAGCTAGCTCGGCATCGTGCTGAATTATCTGAGTTAAAATTCCTTCGGTGATCACTTCCAAACGGGTATTTTTCGACACTTTACTTTCATTACGTAAGCGGTAACCGACGGTCTCACCAACAGGTTCGCCAAGCTGCATCGCAAGGTAACAAGCAATATTCTTCGCGGCAATTCGCCGTGGTTGCAATAGGTATATTTTTTTCCCAGATAAACAAGCTAAGTCTAATAACCATAAAGGCAAGCACGTTGACTTACCGGCCCCAGGTGGTGCAGTTAACAGTATTGTTTGATGTTGGTTGAGAGTATTGATGACATCATCTTTTATCTCATCAATAGGGAGTTGCTTGGCCGACAGTGTCATAAATTATAAAGCGTTATATTAAGTGTAACTATTTTATGAATGTCATATTATCATAACAATGCCATGATAATTATCGCTAATAATAGCGGTGTATAGCCAGAGGCGAATCCACCAGCTTGCGCCAGAGTAACTGATAACTGAACAGTGCTGCAATAATGCTACTTAAAGGGCAACAATGAAAAAAAGAATGTTTATAGCCTTAGATATATACCCAAGCCACTTGAAAATGCAGGATTCAGCAAGTCGAAAAAGGGTTAGCACCAAGGCATTGATTGAAAGGAATGGTTGTTCCATTGTAAAATCAATAACGCCGGAGATGACCCTTTATCGCCTTGCCCTGCGGGAGCTAAGCTAGAAAATCAGTGCAGCGTTGCAGCACTTGATAAGGGAATAACCATTATCTGCGTGCTGTGCCTTGCGCTGATTTCCTAGCTTAACTCTGAAGCTGCATTTTCAAGCGGTTTGGGTATATCTAACGATGATAAATTTAAAGTGGCGCAATGGCGTGACCAACATTTGCCTTTGGCATTCAAAGCCATACCTGCTGAAAATTTTCATATTACCTTAGTATTTCTTGGACTCATAGATAACTCACAACAAACCGATATAACACAGTCGATTAACCAGCAACGTGATAGTATTCGAACATTGTTAGCGCCCGTTTTAGAGGCGCATAAAACCCTGTCTATCGGGCTGTCGGAAATAGGCTACTTTAAAGCTGCAAAAGTGCTGCATGTTATGCCGTCAGTTTGTCCTGAATGGTTAATACGGTTAAATGCAACTATTGTTGCATCTTGCCATGAAAGTGCAATAGCGATAGAAAACAGAGCTTACCAACCTCACTTAAGCCTTTATCGTAAAGCGAAGTTTGATGCTTCTGAAACCTTATCAACACGACAAAAAACCACCACTGTGCAAAACATTTGCATTAATAGTTTTAGCTTATATCACTCATATTCCACTGACTTAGGTGTCGTTTATCAAGCCGTTAAAACGTGGAAAATAAACTAATATTGGACTTTATTAAAATACATGCTTACTTGGCAAAAGCACAAAATACTGTTATCAATTACTACCTCGTTTAAAATGGAGTTGAGCAATGGAGAGAATTGTAGAAGACAATTATTCAATAGCAGCGCAAACAAATATTTTGCAAGTTGAAGTTTTTGGCCCGTTTAACGGCCAAGTTACCGAAAAGTACATAGAAGATATGTATGGTGCCTGCGAACAATTCTCTGGTGAACCTTGGGGGTTATTAATCTCATTTTACGGTAATAGTGTTTTTTCGCCGGAAGCTGAAGCAGCATTAATAAAGGTTAATAAGTACCGCGTTAAACATGGGCTAATTGCGAATGCCAGTGTATTGATTGATAGTAACACCGCTGATATTCAACAGCTGCAACTTAGAAGAATTTATCAAGCATGTAATATTACCTTTTATGTTTTTAGCGATATTAGTAATGCGCAATCTTGGTTAGAGCAGTTTTTGCAACAAACACCGGATGATTAACTTGCTTGGTAACATTAACTAAAAAAGCTGAGACAATCTCAGCTTTTTTAGTTACCAATGCTTAACCTGCATTAGCGAATTTTATAGACTTACACTGACTTAAACTCAACAAAGTCAACGCGCTTTAACATTAGTCATCAGCGCAACTAGATTAATGCTGAGAAATTAAATCAGCAATAGTAGCAATACCTAAGCCTGTTGCACCTGCAGCCCATAAGCTAGAATCATCAGCATTGTATGCGGCAGCTAAATCAAAATGTAACCAACCGGCTCCTTCATTACCGACAAAGCGTGATAAGAACCCAGCGGCATTGCTTGCACCACCTGCACCACCACCTTTTTGTGTGCGGCTATTGGCGGTATCAGCAAATACCGATGGACATTTATCCTGATGCCAAGGCTCTAGAGGAAATTGCCAAATAGCTTCGCCTGTCGCGCTTGCTGATGCTTGAGCTTTTGCTGCCGCTTCATTATCTAATGCAAATAGTGCTGAATAATCACCACCTGTCGCCATCACAGCAGCGCCTGTTAAGGTGGCTGCGTCAATGATCATTGGCGCGCCCGTTTCACTTGCTGCCATCAAGCCATCAGCCAGCACTAAGCGGCCTTCAGCATCAGTGTTGGCAACTTCACAAGTAACACCATTTTTATAAGTAATAATATCGCCAAGTTTATACGCGTCATTGCTGATCATGTTTTCAGCACAGCATAGGTACAATTTAACGCGTTGATCTAAGCCTTGCTTGATAGCTAATGCTAAAGCACCGGCGACAACAGCAGCACCGCCCATATCACACTTCATATCAAACATGCCGGCGCTACTTTTAATGCTGTAACCGCCACTATCAAAAGTTATACCTTTACCGACTAAACATGCAGCAACTTGCGCATTGGCATCAGCTGTAGGGTTAAAATCAACTTCCAGTAAACAAGGTTGGTTAACACTACCTTTACCAACGTTATATATGCCCATCCATTGTTGTTCTAGCAACTCTTCACCTTGTATAAGGCGAGTAGTAACATGTGCAGGAGCAAGGTTAGTAATATAATCAGTTGTCAGCTCAGCAAGCTTCAATGGATATAATTCAGCAGGTGTTTGATTCGTTAAATCACGGCTCCAAGCGTAAACCGCTAATTTATTATTTAAGCGTTCAATTAACGCTGGCTCACCACAAAAACTGATATTTTCTAGTTTATCAACGCAGCTAAAACCAAGCGCAAAAGCCCATTGGCTAGCTTCATCCCAACCATCGCCGCTCAGCAAAGCATGTTCAATATCTAGTTTTTCTATTTTACGCGCTGCCATTTGAATCTTTCGTAATCGATACGTCGCGTCTTGAGGTAAGTAAATAGCAATACTGTCAGTTGCAATTTGGATAGTTTTTCCTTGCTGCCAACCTTGTGCATGGTTATTTGTTGTCAATGTTATTGATACTGGAGCAGAATTAGCTGTTGTCATGTTCTCACCTTTACATTTAATTTAAGCTAATAGTTTACACTATGCCGGCAAATAATTAACCTATAGCTATGATATATCAACTACTATTTATATGAACTTTATACTAGCGCCAAGCACACTCATCAAACGTTATAAGCGCTTTCTGGCTGACGTCATAATTGAAGATGAGCAACATGTTAAAACAGAAATAACCATGCATTGTGCTAATACTGGCGCTATGACCGGATGCGCTGAACCCGGAGATACTGTCTGGTACAGTACTTCTAACAATTTAAAGCGTAAATACCCTAACAGTTGGGAGCTCACTTACACACAAGCACAGCATTGGATTTGTGTTAATACCATACGGGCGAATCAACTCGCCGAGGAAGCTATTGCTCAAGGTTGTATTAAAGAATTTAGCCAACACACCCAACTAAGAAGAGAAGTAAAATACGGCGATGAAAATAGCAAAATTGATTTTCATCTTTATGACGAGAACAACCGAGAAACCTTTATTGAAGTTAAAAGTGTCACTTTGTTGGATGCAGAGCAAGGTTACTTTCCTGATGCTGTAACTCAGCGCGGGCAAAAACATTTACGTGAATTAATGGCAATGGCTGCACAAGGACATCGAGCCGTACTTTTATTTGCTGTGTTACACTCAGGTATTAATAATGTAAAACCCGCTAGCCATATTGATGCAAAGTATGCAGAGCTGCTGCTTGAGGCAAGTCAGCAAGGCGTTGAAATAATGGCTTACAAAGCGACATTTTCACAAGAAAATCATCAATTCAAAATAACATTAACAACTAAAGTGCCAGTGCTGCTTTAAACAATAAAAAGCAAATAGAGACGATAAAGATTGACCTTATAGTGAAAAGCTTGTAAAAGAGCTTGCTTATAATTTATTGTCGCCTTAGATAACGTTTAGACACAGCAATATTTTTAACATTATCAAGAAATATTATCGATTAAGCCTTGAATTTAATATTAGCAAACACAATATATGAAAAATATTTCAGGTCTAATTAAATTGGCAGTTGCAACCAAGCGATAAAGTTACAAGAAGTAACTACTTTTTATCGATTTAGGTCTAGTAGCATTAGGAGAATTAGCATGCCAACACACAAAACATTAGGTATTTTAGCATTAGCAGGCGTTAACCCTTACGTTGAAAAACCTAACGAAGAATACATGAACGAAGCACAACTAGAGCATTTTAAGAAAATTCTAGATGCTTGGCGTGTACAACTTCGTCAAGAAGTTGATCGTACCGTAACACATATGCAGGATGAAGCAGCCAACTTCCCTGATCCGGTTGACCGTGCGGCTCAAGAAGAAGAGTTCAGTCTTGAATTACGTACACGTGACCGTGAACGTAAACTGATCAAGAAAATTGAAAAAACACTGCAACTTATCGAAGATGACGATTTTGGCTTTTGTAACTCTTGTGGAATTGAAATTGGCATTCGTCGCTTAGAAGCTCGTCCAACGGCTGATCTTTGTATTGAATGTAAAACGCTACAAGAAATTAAAGAACGTCAACTAGCCGGTTAAAAACCGCCTTGTTGGAGTTTATCAAACCTTTGCGACCTGGTAATGCAAGCCATTACCGTGGTCGCTTTGCTCCTTCCCCTTCCGGTTTATTGCACTTCGGTTCTTTGATTGCTGCACTAGCAAGCTATCTCGATGCCAAGCATAACAACGGTCAATGGCTGCTCAGAATTGAAGATATTGATCCTCCTCGAGAGCGAGCAGGCGCCAGTAGTGAAATACTAAACACTTTAGAAGGCTATGGACTACATTGGGACGAAAACGTTCTCTATCAAAGTCAGCAAAGTGAAATATATCGCCAAGTTTTAGCTGAACTAACCGAGCAAAAACTGAGTTATTATTGTCGTTGCACTCGGGCGCAGATAAAAGCGCAAGGTGGTATCTACCAGGGACAATGTAAAAACCTCACACACCCCGCCAGTAACAGCGCTACTCGTGTTAGCAATACCGTCGGAATTTCACGATATAATGACCTGATCCAAGGCCAAGTTAATTGTAGCCCTGAACTAGCTCATGAAGATTTCATTGTTGTCCGCAAAGATGGCCTTTTTGCTTATCAATTAGCGGTTGTTGTTGATGATATTTATCAAGGTATAACCCATGTTATTCGAGGTTGTGATTTACTTGAACCAACGGCAAGGCAATTAAGTTTTTATCAAATTTTACAGTGTAATGCCCCGAAATTTGGCCACTTCCCGCTTGCTGTCAGCAAACCGGGCTTTAAGTTAAGCAAGCAAAATAGCGCACCAGAAATTGATAAAAAAAATCCCATACCGTCACTTTTTTCGGCCTTAGTGTTTCTTGGTCAGCAACCACCCGATGACTTATTAACGGCAAATGTTGATGAGCTTTTAACTTGGGCAATCAATCACTGGTCAATGGCGCAAGTGCCAAAAGCACAAGAAATCGTTTTATAACACGCTTGATTGCGAATAAACGCCGACTTTTCACACGGTTTGCATTCTCTTTTCTCTTACACTGTTATATCATTGCGCGAGAAATTTAACGAAAAATTAGGGTCCAACATTATCAAAAGCGTGATCAATTTGTGTAAAAAAGTACTCGGAAAAGCACGAAAAAAAAACTCTACTCTGCCATCATTTGAACAGCCTAAAATACTTTCTCGTGATCAGCACCCTGTATCTAGAAAACACATCAGTCATAATGCTTTAAAAGTATTGTACCGCTTGAACAAAGGAGGCTATGACGCCTACTTAGTTGGCGGTGGTGTTCGTGATATCTTATTAGGCTTAGAGCCGAAAGATTTTGATATTGCCACCAATGCGACTCCTGAACAGATTAAAGCTTTATTCAGAAATTGCCGACTGATCGGCCGCCGCTTTCGATTAGCTCATATTGTTTTTGGTCGTGAAATTATTGAAGTTGCCACTTTTAGGGGCCATCACGACAACAACGAAGAAAATAGCTGTCAAAAAATATCCAAGCAAAGTGAAGATGGCATGCTACTGCGCGATAATATTTATGGCAGTATTGAAGAAGACGCTGAGCGCCGTGATTTCACCATCAACGCACTGTACTATTCAGCTAAAGACTTTAAAGTTTATGATTTTGCTAATGGTGTTGCAGACGTATATGCCAAGCAAATTCGCCTAATTGGTGATCCTGAAACACGCTACCGTGAAGATCCGGTGCGAATGTTACGTGCAATCCGTTTCGCTACTAAATTAGATATGGAAATTCACGCCGACTCCAAAGCCCCAATAAAGTTGCTTGCGCCTTTAATGGCTAACATTCCACCTGCACGTATGTTTGAAGAATTTTTAAAGTTATTTATGTCTGGTAAAGCTGTAGAAAATTTTCAGTTATTGCGTGATTACAGCTTATTTCAATATTTCTTCCCTGCCGTAGATCAACAACTTAATCAGCAATCTCATCCCTATTTAGCTGATTTTATTTGTTTAGCAATGAAAAATACCGATCACCGTGTTAATAATGATCAACGCGTTACGCCGGCATTCTTATTTGCCGCTATGCTTTGGTATCCAATGCAAGAACAAATACAACGTTTAAACAGTGAAGCACAACTGACACCACAAGACGCCTTTTTCGGGGCATTGAGTGAAATAATGTCAGAGCAACAGCGTAGCATCGCCATACCTAAGCGTTTTCAAGCGGTAATGAAAGACATTTGGATTTTACAAGAAAAGTTAGTTCGTCGAGATGGTAAGCGCGCCTTTAAAGCACTAGAGCATCCTAAGTTTAGAGCGGGATATGACTTCTTATTATTGCGCGCTGAAATTGAGTGCGCTAAAGACAGCCAGTCAGAGCAAGCTACATCATTACAAGAGCTTGCCAAATGGTGGGGAGATTTCCAAGCATGTAACGCAGATACCCAGCAAGTAATGATAAAAAGTATCGCGCCAAGCAGGAATGGCCCTCGTCGTACCACACGTAAGCGAAGAAAACCGCGTGTGAAAAATACAAGTAGTGACGCATAATGGCACTAGCCTATATAGGCTTAGGCAGTAATTTAGCTGATCCGCAAGCCCAAATCATAGCGGCATTAAAGCAGTTAGCCCTGCTTGAGCATTGCTTGATTAGTGATGTTTCTTCTTTATACTTTAGCCGACCTATGGGGCCGCAAGATCAGCCTGATTACATGAATGCTGTGGTGGCAATAGAAACAAGCTTAAGCCCTATTGAGTTGCTCGAGCAGCTGCAAAGTATTGAAAATAAGGCCGGACGAATACGTAAAGACAATCGCTGGGGTGCACGGATATTAGATTTAGACATACTCTTGTATGATCAACAAATGATAAATACCGAGCGTTTAACTGTCCCGCATTATGGTTTAAAACTTCGCGAGTTTGTTTTATTACCTTTGGCCGAAATAGCAAAAGAGCTGACTTTACCTGACGGTGATAGTGTTAAAATTCTTGCTCAGCAAATTGAAAAAAATGGACTAAAAGTTCATAGTAAATTACGTTAGTATAATAACTCTAAAATTAGCAACGATTAACGCTGCATCATAAAAATGGAATAAACATGGCTAAAATAACCACCGCCACTTTACAAAAAATGAAGCATCAAGGTGAAAAAATCACTACGATTACCGCTTATGATGCGAGTTTTGCCAAAATATTCGATCAAGCAGGCATTCATGCAATATTAATCGGTGACTCATTAGGTATGGTATTGCAAGGCCATGATGACACGCTACCCGTTGATATTGAGCATATGGCTTACCATACACAATCAGTAAAACGTGGCGTTGAAAATACCCTAATAATCGCAGATATGCCTTTTATGAGTTATGCCACAACTGAACAAGCTTACGCTAATGCCACTAAATTAATGCAGGCTGGTGCTAGTATCGTAAAATTAGAAGGCGGTGAATGGTTAAAAGGCACAATTAAGGGCTTAGTTGAACGTGGTATTCCTGTTTGTGCACACTTAGGGTTAACACCACAATCGGTTAACGTTTTTGGTGGCTTTAAGGTCCAAGGCCGAGATAATGCTAAAGCGCTAGAAATGATTGAAAATGCTAAAGCGCTTGAAGCTGCTGGCGCACAATTATTAGTGTTAGAATGTATTCCAAGCAGTTTAGGTAAAGCCATTACCGAAGCGGTTTCTATTCCTACAATTGGCATAGGCGCCGGTAAAGACACTGACGGACAAATTCTTGTTATGCATGATGCCTTAGGCATTTCATGTAGTTACATGCCGAAGTTTTCACGTAATTTTTTAATCGATACCGGCGATATTAAAAAAGCTATCGAGCTTTATATTGACGAAGTCAGTCAAGGTAATTTCCCCGGCCCTGAGCATATTTTTAAATAACCTAAGTCGATTTTTAAATAAATTAAGCAAATATTTCATTGCTCACTTAACAGGGTTAAGTGCTTTCAACATTGAGTAAAAAGTAGAATACTGATGCAAACAATTGAAGAAATTTCGACTTTACGTAACGAAATTAATCTTTGGCGCCAACAAGGTTTCAAAATTGCCTTCGTGCCAACAATGGGTAACTTGCACCAAGGGCATATAGCCTTGGTAGAAAAAGCCAAACAAACGGCTGATAAAGTAGTGGTTAGTATTTTTGTTAACCCAATGCAGTTTGGTATGAATGAAGATATTGATAACTACCCTCGCACTATGGCGGCTGATCAAGAAAAACTCTTAGCCGGTGGTTGCGATTTACTCTTTATCCCCACACCTGCCACTATTTACCCTAAAGGCTTAGACAAGCAAAGCTATGTTGAAGTACCAAATGTCTCTGATGGTTATTGCGGTGAAAGTCGCCCAGGACATTTTCGTGGCGTAGCAACCGTTGTTTGTAAACTATTTAATATCGTGCAGCCAGACATTGCTTGCTTTGGCTTAAAAGATTATCAGCAAGTACAAGTTATTCAAACCATGGTGGAAGACTTATCAATGCCGATTGAGATCATGCCAGTAGAAACCGTTCGAGAGGCCTCTGGTTTGGCATTAAGCTCACGCAATAGCTATTTAAGCGCAGAAGAAAAGAAAATAGCACCGGCGCTAAGTCAAAATATTCAGTGGCTAGCAAAAGCGATTCAAAATGATAATGATTTTATTGGTTTAGCTAAAAAGGCCGCTAATTATATTGACAATGCCGGTATGAAAACAGATTACATTCATATTTGTCATGCCCGCACTTTACAGCCCGCAAGTGAGGACGATAAGGAGTTGGTTATTCTTGCCGCCGCTCATTGTGGTAAAGCAAGGTTAATTGATAATCTACGCATCAGCCTAGCTTAAACGTTTATTATTGTTGGTGATTGTTGCCAGCTAGCAAAAAAAAAGCGACTCATCTCGTAGAACTTTATTTCTAGTGATCGTCGCTTTTTTATTGATACGCTCAGTTACGTTATACTTTAGCCGTAACAGCACATTCGGTATATTACGGTTTTGCCATAGATAATAATTTAGGTAAGAAGGTTTCACTCTCCAACGCTAGTTGCATTTGCTCAGCTAAGACATCTTGTAAAATCGTTTTTGACGTTAACGGATTCGCTAATACCACACGAAAAACTAAGGTTTTACGTCCTTGATACCTTTTCACTTCGATACGCGTGCGTGAGACAAAAGATTTACCATTCTCACGCTGACGTTTTTGAATAAATTTAGTGAGTTTGTCCAACAGCACATTTATCACTTCTTGCTGTTCATTATCAGCATTAGCTAACAAAGCTTGTACACTTGCTGGGTTATAACGATAAGTCAGCAAACATAACTCAGGCTCAGTGATCAATTCAAAATCAGCATGTTGATTAATCAACTCAGCAAAATAATGCGCTTTTTCAATACTACTATTAATCAACATTTCGTAACCAGGGCGACTAATCACATGTAATGCTGCATAAACCAACATTGCCATGCCTGGACGAGAGCCTTCTAAAGTATGACTACCTAAATCTTTCGAGCCCTTACGTAAAATATATTCTGCATGGTGCTCAATAGCGGCAACAGATGCCGGATTCTTAAAAACCACTAAGCCAGCCCCCATAGGCACATACATTTGTTTGTGTGCATCTATAGTAACTGAATCTGCTAGTTCAATGCCTTTAAGCATTGGGCGGTATTTTTTCGAGAGTAAGGTTGCTCCGCCCCACGCAGCATCCACATGAAAGTGTGCTCCGTAATGCTGGGCAATGTCAGCCATTTGTTCAAGCGGATCAATGTTACCGGTTTCAGTGGTACCGGCAACTCCAACAATACTTAATACACGAATATTTTCGTCAGCTAACTGTTGGCATTTTGCCTTTAGTAGTTGGCAATCGATTTTATTATTTTCATCGGTTGGAATGGCAATAACACTGTCTTGCCCTATGCCTAATACATCAGCAGATTTTTTCAGTGAGTAATGACCACGTGCGGATACTAAAATAGCTAAGCCATCATACTGGTAATGCTTAAGTGCTCTATATAAGCCCTCACGAGCTACGCCTTTGAATTCGCCATCCGGCTTTAACAAGTTATTACGAGCCACCCAAAGTGCCGTTAAATTGGCGATGGTGCCGCCTGAACAAAATGCCCCTAAAGAATGATTAGCGCTATGCATCCATTGTTGATAGTAAGGTTCATCATCTTGATAAACCAAACGGTGCATCATACCTAAAACTTGGCGTTCCATCGGAGTAAACGCTTTAGAGGTTTCAATTTTTACTAAGTTTTGATTTAGACCAACCATCAACTTTGACAGCGGTAAAATAAAATAGGGTAATGCTGAGGTCATATGACCTATAAAGTTTGGGCTAGAAGTGTGTACTGACTGAGAGACCAGCTTATCAAGTAAGTGGTGCATATGATCTGAAACAAAAGCCGGCTCTTCAGGGATCAAGGAATTAGCAAAATCTTTTTCGATTTCGCTTAATGCTTGCTCTGTGGCTGCGATATGCGCACCAAGAAAGCCTGCTAAGTTTTGTGATATCTCATTCTCTATTCGGCCTAATGTGGAATCAGGTGCAACAGGAATGGTAAAAATGCGATGTAAAGACTCTTCAGATACTTTTGCCGCGCGTTTACTCAGCGTCATACTTACTTCACTATTCACGACTTGCCTAAGCAAGTTGATTTATACAAGTGCGGCACTGTAATAAAAAATGAGCCAAATGTCTCGTTATTTCCACTAAAGTTGAGCTTTTACACAAATTTTAACGGAAAGTTAACTTAATTTAACCAAGTAACGTTGCGGCATAAACTAAACCAAGTTCAATAATTGCTAAGCTGCTTAATGCCATCATAAGTACTGTTTTTTTAATATTGTTAGTCATGTTATTCATCCTAAATTACAATTAATGTACTTAGGTTATATCAACTTTCAAGCCAAAATCGCAAGCGACTGAAATATAATAAAAAAATAGCATTAGACTTTGTTTTATAATGTTACCAGCTTGTAAAAAAACGCTAAATAATTGTTGATTTAGCCAATTTTTTTGTATTTATACAAATTTAACCAAACTGTCCATGTAAGCAACTGTGCACCATTATTTAATGATATGAAGCTGCCAACATTGCTGGCCACTGGCATGAAACTTTGCCTCAAACGGTGTTAATGGCTGAGTAACATTTACCGTTGATATTTCGCCTTTAAAAGCTAAAACATCTGCCGCCAACTGAAACTCTTCTAAATAAAGTAGCCAATTACTACGTAAAATAATTTCTTGCCCAACGGCAATAATTTGTGGAAAAACCGCACTGCCGTGCCAGCGCCTTTGTATATGCTTAGCTTTAGGCCAAGGATTAGGGTATAAAATATAATGCTTAGTTACCTGCCAGTTAGCAGCAACGACAAGACGATAAAAATCATTTAAGTCAGCACGCACTAAGTGATAATTCTCTACTTTGCCTTTACCATTCTCATGCTCAACTTCATCAACATTACGGTTAATTCTATGCGCTGATTTATCTACCCCTATCACTAACGCCGTTGGGTTTTGTTTTGCTAATAACCGAGTACTTTGGCCGACACCACAACATGAATCTAAAATAATATCGCCCGCAAACGCCTGGACAATGGCATTAATCTCATCAAAGGCTTGTTGAGTATGCGCTTGAATTGGTTTTTGCGACGGATGTGCCACATGTTTCTTAACAATTTCAACCAGCTTTTCATGTACACCCGGTTGATTGGTGACAATCGCTTTCGAATCGCCCGTTATTTCTGTCTCGGTCATTACCTATTTACCTATAAATTACACTACACTAGCAAGTTAGCTTCTTAAGCCGATACCTTTCGTAATCAACACCATAGCTATGGTATATAAACTGACAATAAAAACGCCTAGCACCGCAAATGACAGGGTTAAACTCACGTCAGATATACCTAAAAATCCGTATCTAAAAGCATTAACCATATAAACAATAGGATTGATTTGCGACACACCCTGCCAAAATTCAGGTAACAAACTAATTGAATAGAAAACGCCCCCCAAATAAGTTAATGGCGTCAAAATAAAAGTTGGAATTATTGATATATCATCAAAGCTGCCGGCAAAAATAGCATTAATTAATCCACCTAAAGCAAAGGTAGCAGAAGTCAGAGCGACAGTAGTAATAATGACCCAAATATTATGAATTTGTATATCAACAAAAAACATCGCAACAATGGTGACTATACTACCAACGAGCATTCCTCGTGCCATACCGCCGCCCACATAACCAGCTACAATAACCCAGTTAGGCACAGGGGCTACTAGCATTTCTTCAACATTCCGTTGCCATTTAGCACTAAAAAATGACGAAGCAACGTTAGAATATGAATTCGTAATGACACTCATCATGATCAAACCTGGGACAATAAACGACATGTAATCAAAGCCGCCCATTTCACCAATACGTGAACCGATTAATGAGCCAAAAATAACAAAATATAAACTAATCGTAATCGCTGGTGGCACTAATGTTTGGACCCAAATGCGCATAAAACGGTGAATTTCTTTATGCAAAATACTTTTCAGTGCAATAATATTTCTAGATGATGCCATTATTTTATTCCTTAACTGCGCTATCAACAGCTGCTTGCCCACTACCGACTAAGCTAACAAATAGCTCTTCAAGGCGGTTACTTTTATTTCGCATACTCAACACTTCAATACCTTGTGCATTAAGCTCGGTAAAAATGGCGTTAAGAGTTTGGCTCTTATTTAGGTCAACCTCTAAGGTATGATCATCAATAACCCTAGAGCTCAAGTTTTCTAATACTTTAGGTGCGCTATTAGGCTTTAAATCAAAAACAAAGGTTTCGACATCAAGTTTTGCTAACAACGATTTCATATCGGTATTTTCAACAATAATGCCTGAGTCGATAATGGCAATATTACGACAAAGCATTTCGGCTTCTTCTAAATAATGCGTGGTTAAAATAATGGTAATACCCTGCTCATTAAGCTCACGTAAAAAACCCCACATTGAACGACGAAGTTCAATATCAACACCCGCTGTTGGCTCATCAAGAATAAGCATTTTAGGTTCATGCATTAACGCTCTAGCAATCATTAAACGGCGTTTCATACCGCCAGAAAGCATACGGGCAGCGTCATTTCGCTTTTCCCATAAGTCGAGCTGCTTTAAATATTTTTCAGCACGTTGCACTGCAATCTTACGTTCAACCCCATAATAGCCAGCCTGATTGACCAGTATTTTCATCAAGGACTCAAACTGATTAAAATTAAACTCTTGTGGTACTAAACCGATAAAACTTTTTGCGGCTTCAAGCGCTTGATCAATATCATGACCAAAAACAGCAACACTACCGGCAG
Source organism: Cognaticolwellia aestuarii (assembly GCF_002000025.1). GTDB lineage: Bacteria > Pseudomonadota > Gammaproteobacteria > Enterobacterales > Alteromonadaceae > Cognaticolwellia > Cognaticolwellia aestuarii. The sequence continues at coordinate 76,432 of NZ_MUZV01000012.1, read as the reverse complement.
TTTTATTGACAAGCGATGTAATAATACCAATGGTTGTCGACTTACCCGCACCATTAGGGCCAAGCAAAGCAAAAAAATCTCCCTGCTTAACGGTAAGGTCAATGCCTTTAAGTGCTTGAAAACCACCTTTATAGGTTTTCGTTAATCCTGATATTTCTAGTGCTGGTAGCATAGCGAACCTCAAAAAAATTGCGTGCCTTTAACGTGGGGGCAAGTTAGTTATTTTCAACGTATAGTGCACGTAATAATGATGAAGCAACAAAAAGTTACGATGAATGCATTTGCCTTAACATTGTATACAATTTAAAGTAAAGAAAAAAATTAAGGATAAACAATGTTGATAACTAAGCTGTCGCGATGGTGTGCATTAACCGCCATTTCAGTCTCATTAATTGCTTGTCAGAGTACGTCTGAGCAAGTGCCAACTCAAAGCCTAAACCACATGCCTTTAACCCTTGAACGTATCTATAAAGATGATGAATTTAGCGCCCAATGGCTAGGTCAAATTCGTTGGCTTGCTGATGGTAGTGGTTACACCGCTATTGAAAAGTCTGAAAAAACTAAGCAAACGGATAAAGACAGTAACGATGATACTGAAAAAGTAGAAAGTATTGGCAAAGATATTGTTTTCTACGATCCAAATACCTTAGCTCGCCAAGTACTCATTTCTGCAGAGCAACTTATGCCAAGCGGTCAAAACCAAGCTTTATCAATCGACAATTATCTTTGGTCAGATGATCGTACGAAGCTACTCATTTATACCAACAGTAAAAAGGTTTGGCGTTCAAATAGCCGCGGTGATTACTGGCTTTTAAATATAAAAAATAATCAATTGAGTCAATTAGGTGGTAAAGACGTTAAAGATAGTAGCTTAATGTTTGCCAAGTTCTCGCCTGATGGCAGCAAAGTTGCTTACGTAACCGACAATAACATTTATGTTGAAACACTAGCAAATCATCACATTAAGCAACTTACCTCTGATGCTGGTAACGGTATTATTAATGGTTTATTTGATTGGGTTTACGAAGAAGAGTTTTCAATTCGTGATGGTTTTCGTTGGAGCCCTAACGGCAAAAGCATTGCTTACTGGCAGTTAGATACCCGTGGCAGCAAAGACTTCATCATGATCAACAATACTGATGAACTTTATCCAACATTAACGAAGTTTCCTTACCCTAAAGTAGGCGAAGAGAATGCCTTAGCAAAAATTGGTATTGTTAATGTCAGCAATGCTAAAACCACTTGGGCCAAGTTACCGAATAATTCGCGTGAAATGTATGTGCCGCGTATGAACTGGTCTGGAAATTCTAAGCAAGTATTAATTCAACACGTTAATCGTAAACAAGACACCAACAAGCTCTACCTTACCGAGATAAAAAACGGTGATGTTGAGCTGATACTAACCGAACAAGAAGAAAACTTTCTCGACTTTTATGATGACGCTAAATGGCTAGAAAACGGCACTGACTTTATCTGGAAAAGTGAACGCAACGGTTGGCGTCATATCTACAAAATATCACGCGATGGTAGCAACATAGTAAATTTAACCGATGGCGCTTTTGATATTATCGACGTTAAAGCCATTGATGAAAAAAATGGTTGGATATACTTTATCGCTTCGCCTGATAACGTCGCACAACGTTACTTATACCGTAGTAAGCTTGATGGCACCTTATCGAATCAACGCATAACACCGAATGAGTATGCCGGTTCAAACCGCTATCAAATGTCATCTGACGGCCAGTGGGCAATACATTCATTTTCAAGCTTTGCTCAACCAACTCAAAAACAATTGATTAAAGTTGCCGAACACCAGCCAAAGCATCAATTAATGACCAACGAAAAGCTGAATAAACAATTAGCTGCACTAGCAAAGCCTGAACATGAGTTCTTTCAAGTAACAGCACAAGATGGCGTGGTGCTTGACGGTTACATCATGCGCCCAGCTGACTTTGATGCCAGTAAAAAATACCCCATTATATTTTATGTTTACGGTGAGCCCGCCGGACAAACAGCACAAGACAAATGGCGCGGTAATGCTTACTTATGGGATCAAATGTTAACCGAGCAAGGCTTTATTGTTGCCTCAATTGATAATCGCGGCACGCCTGCACCTAAAGGCAGAGCATGGCGCAAGTCAATTTACGGCGCTGTCGGTATATTATCATCACGTGATCAAGCAGACGCATTAAAAGCGATGACAGAGCGCTGGTCATATATTGATAGCGACCGTGTTGGAATTTGGGGTCACTCAGGGGGCGGCTCAATGACCTTGAATATGCTATTTCGTTACCCTGAATTATACAAAGTTGGCATATCGTTAGCGCCCGTGGCGGATCAACGCCTATACGATAGTATTTATCAAGAGCGTTATTCTGGATTACTTAGCGATTACGCAGAGGGCTATGAACAAGGTTCGCCGATCACACATGCTAAAAACCTACAGGGTAAGTTGTTGCTTGTTCATGGAACCGGTGACGACAACGTACACTACCAAGGTACGGAAAGATTAATTAATGAACTGATAGAACATAACCGCCAATTTGATTTTATGTCATATCCAAATCGCAGCCACGGCATACGTGAAGGTGAAGGAACCACCTTACATCTGAAAACCATGATGACCAATTATTTTAATGAGCATTTAAAGTAAGCTTCTACAACTAACATGCACCGGACAGGTCTGGTGCATATAAAGCTTAGCAATACACTTTATTCACCTAGTGAAAACAATAATGGCATTAATAACGGTATCATTAATGCCATTTTCTAATTAGCCACTACTTGATTTAAGTTAATAAGCCCTGTTAGGGCATTGGTATAGCTTGCTGAAATATAGTGAAGTAAAATCAAGCAAGCTGCTAGTGATCACTCTTATTGTTTTAGTTTTTGGTTATTACAGTGCAAATACACTATGTATATCTTGCCCTTGCTTGATTTTCTCTAAGCCTTGATAGAGCTTAGTTTTATCAATATCTTCAACTAAAACCCTTGAAGCTTGATAGCTACTGATAGAAAAGTCGAACCTGCTTACCCTAACAGATTCAATATCTTTTAGGGTCAAGTTTATATTTTCGAGTAAGTAGGGCTTTCTAAAATCAACCAACAATGCAATTCCCTCGTTGAACCAAGTAGGAATATTTAACAAATGATGTAACCAGCCCATTCTAAAGTGGACCTCTGCATGCACATATTCGTGAGCAATAACATCAATGTTTTGTCCTTTGGGGCCAAAAACAATACATTGACCAAGTGGCGTTAGCAAAGCCGTTCCATAAGCGTTTGAACCAAAATTTGCAGCTTCTTCAACATTACTTGCAACGACAACTTTAGGAGCAGAGACCATAGAGCCAAAGGTATTATTCACCCTAAATTTAGCTAAATTAATAGTAGCAAGTAGCTTTTCTTTTTGGTCAGAAGTGAAAGAGGCGTGCGCAAAAACATTAGGTGAAATTTCAAGATAATTGGAATACTCGATAAACTCACATGCTAAAGCATGCCGCTGAGTGAAGCCACTTAGCAACAACATTGCACCCGTAAAATATAATACAGATAATCTAAATTTTGACACTTAACCTCCTTGTAAAACGAACACCTTATGATGAAGCACGTCGTTGTGCATTAGCCGCTATTAAACTTTACTTATTGAACAATGCCTTGCTAGGCAATAGCGCTACAGGCAATAATTATTAACCTCCTCATGTCATGGCAAAATACTCAATGTCACGGGAAAACACTCATTAAATCAGTAGCTATGCATAATGCTTGCTTACCCCTATTTAGCGCGCCAATACCTTAAGTATCCAGTCTTGATAATTCGACACCCTAACTTGATAAGCGGTTGTACCATATAAGCCACCTTTAAAGGTAGATATATCACCATGCCCTAATTGCCAACTTGATAAACCGACAAGAAAAGGGATACCCTCTTGAAATATAACAGAAGCACCACCACTGTCACCTGAACCATTCATGCCTTCAAGTGATAATGCCTCTGCTGGTGGGTTAAAAGTAAATGCTAACCAATTGCCTTCAGCGCTCTCAATAACGTTTTGAAACTTGTGCATGACACGAAGTGCTTTAGTATCAAGATCTTCACCAGTTAAGCCATTACCAGTAGCTCCCTTGCCATAAACTGTGATTATTTGGCCTTTCTCACTTTCACCTTGGTAAATACCTATCGGCTCTACACCGCTAACAGCTGAAGTTAATTTAATTAAGGCAATATCACTTCTAGATTTAAAAAAATTCATCAAAGGCGCTAAGTCACCTTTAAGTAAATTGTCATTGGGCTGAACGTAATCAGGGTGAATATGAACACTTTCAATTTTATAAGGAGCTGAGCCGACAACGATCTCCTGACCAACATAATCATAAAAAATAGTGTGCGCTACCGTTACAATCCATTGTGCATTAATAAGCACTCCATGACCTTCGTGTGGCATATCGACTAAGTATTCAGGCGTTTTTTCTACCATATAGTTTTCAGCAGGAATATCATGCCTTTTTACAACAGCTTGACTGGAAATCGACGATAAAATAAACGCTAAAAACAATAAAAATTTCATATGACATCCATGTGCATTAATGGTTGGCGAATACAGTACTATATGCCAAGTCATTGTTGACTAAAATTTACAACCCGGGAGTTTTAACTAAAGTTACTTTTTGATTAACTTTTCATTAGAGGCACTGGCATCTAAAGCAAGTTGCTCAGTATGTTTTAGCAAACTTATATCGCCTACCTTACCATGTCCAGGAACAACGATTTCTATACTAGGATATTTATTAATAACCTTTTGAATGGACAAAGGCCAATCTTCCACTGACGCATCTTCTATATTACCTAAACTTTTACTTTGTTTACTTTTTACAAAACAGCCAGCAAATAAAGTATTACTTTGGGGTAGCCAAACCACCACATTATCTGCTGTATGACCGGCCCCTGGGTAAAATATTTCAATAGTACCTTTGACTAATTCAAAAGTATTACGGGAAATGTCATGACTAGATTGCTCCCTACCCTTGCGCTTAAGCAAGTGATTAGTTTTAGGCGTTGCATAGGTTCTTATATTCAAGTGATTAAGCAGCTCTATACCACCACTGGCATCCTCATGAAAATGAGTAACAACACTGCTTTTAAGCGTCAGTTTTTTTGCTTTTATCCATTTGATTAAAGCTACAGTATCATTTGACGTCCAAGGAGTATCTATAATATGAGCATTATTACCATCGATAACAATTAAACCTGATGCCCCAACGAGGCCCCAAGGTTTAATGTTTTGATAAGATATATGCTGATAAACATTATCAGTTAATTGGATAATTTTTAGTTGCCCATTCGTTGCTGAGACAACGGCAGAAAATAACAGGAAAACAGTGAAGATATATCTCATGTTCGAAGCGCCTCTAACACCTCGCTAAGAGGCAATAAAATGGTTGGTTAATATGTTTAAATACAGTAACAAGAGCCACGCTGGATTGCCTTAATTATTTTTACCTCAGCGTTTGTTCCCCAAAAAAATTAAGTCGATAACAGCCCCCCTGTGATAAAAAATCGGCGATTTTCTAAGTCAAAGCAACATGTTCACCTATCTTTTTAGGCATAGGCAATTAAGGCAGCTTCAAAACAAACATATTACACCGGCTGATTGGCGCCGGAATACAGATTAACATGACGACATCTTGGATTGATTTAAGCAAAGCAAAGCAAAGCAAAGCAAATCAGCCAATCACTTGTTTTCTATAAAAGACAAGGAAGCTTTAAAATATTAAAATGATATCGATTGAATTTACGCTATCGCAGGCAAACATCAATCAGCTAATATCGTATGCCACACAGTTAGAGGTTATTTACATTCATTCACGTACATGGCTACATTCGCGTTATACCGTACATCCTGTACATATACGCTCTTGTGCATCCATGCACCCGCGTTATACCGTACATCCTGTACATAAAAAAGCCTGCGAATGCAGGCTTCTTATTAAGCTAGATACAATACCTACCTAAAACTTAAGACTTACCAGCACGTGAGACATATTCACCGGTACGAGTATCAACTTTAACCACGTCACCTATTTGTACAAATAATGGCACACGTACAACAGCACCAGTAACTAGCGTAGCTGGCTTGCCACCCGTACCAGCCGTATCGCCTTTTAGGCCTGGGTCAGTTTCTGTAATTTCTAATTCAACAAAGTTAGGTGGATCGACCGAGATAGGGTTACCATCCCAAAAAGTAATAGTACAAACATCACCTTCAGCTAGCCATTTAGCTACATCACCAACGGCTTTTTCATCTGCCGCCACTTGCTCAAATGTTTCATTGTTCATAAAATGCCAAAATTCGCCATCAGCATATAAATAGCCAAGCTCAGAATCCATTACATCGGCACCTTCAACACTTTCACCTGACTTGTAAGTTTTTTCTAGTACCTTACCTGAGATCAACTTACGAATTTTAATACGGTTGAATGCTTGCCCTTTACCTGGTTTTACGATTTCATTATCGATAATGTTACAAGGTTCACCATCAATCATTAATTTAAGTCCAGCTTTGAACTGGTTAGTGCTAAAATTAGCCATAATTATTATGCTCGCTCGTTCACGTAGTACACGTAAAGGTTAAAAATTGAATATAGAAATGCCGCAAATAATAACCCAAATCAACGATAAATTGCACACTTCTTGGCAAAAAGAATTAGCAAATGTTATTACAGATCCAAAAACCTTAGTTGAGTTGCTCGATATTCCACCAGAAAACTATCAACAGCACTTTGCTGCCCGCAAATTATTTCCTGTACGTGTACCACGACCTTTATTGTCTCGCATTAAAAAAGGCGATATTAACGACCCTATTCTAAAACAAGTGATGCCGTTAGATATCGAGTTTTCAATTACAGAGGGCTACGTAGAAGATCCGCTCGAAGAACACGACACCGTTGCTCCTGGCTTGCTACACAAATATAAACATCGAGTGCTAATGATGGTAAAAACCGGCTGTGCTATTAACTGTCGATACTGTTTTCGCCGTCATTTTCCTTATGCTGACAATAGTCCAAATAAAACTCGTTGGCAGCAGGCGCTGAATTATATTCAAAGCCACACTGAAATTAACGAGGTTATTTTCAGTGGCGGCGACCCATTAATGGCCAGTGATGATCATTTACAGTGGTTAATTAATGAAATTGAGCAGGTCAGTCACGTTAAACGATTACGTATTCACACCCGTTTACCCATTGTTATTCCACAGCGCATAACACCGGCGTTAGTTAACACCTTAAGCACTTCACGTCTTAAGCCCACGATCGTTTTTCATATCAATCATGCTAATGAAATTGATAAAAGCGTCATTGATGCCATAGAACCTTTGCGTGCGGCAAGAGTGCCACTATTTAATCAAAGTGTTTTATTAAAAGGAGTTAATGACAGCGCAACCACTTTAGCCGAATTGAGTGAACAGCTGTTTGATAGTGGCATACAGCCTTATTACTTGCACCTATTTGATAAGGTGCAAGGCGTAGCTCATTTCGATATAGCCGAAGCAGAAGCCAAAAAAATAGTAACTGAACTTATGGCTATTTTACCCGGTTTTTTAATGCCAAAACTTGTCAGAGAAATTGCCGGAGAAGCCAGTAAAACACCGATAAATTTGCCATAATAAGATGGCAATAAAATGTTATAGAATAGCTAACAAAAGCCAAATCAATTTGGCATAATAGCGTTATTAAACAGACCAAACGAATACGAGCTATTATGAGCGAAGCAGTACACAAACAATTAATCGATAATATTTCAATCATATTGAAAAAGTCACTAGCAGCAGACGCTACGTTAGCCACATTACGTGAAGCCAAGCAAGCAAGCTTTGCAGCTATATTTACTGCAGATGCGGGCTTTAAATGTACGGCAAATACTTTTCAGCCTTATGTTGAAGAAGTGGCTAATGACTTAATTTTTTGGCAAAAAACCTCAGATCAACAAACATTGATTAACATCGTAAAAAAAATTGAACAATTATTTACTGTTTTAGCCAAGTTTGAACAAAGCTAACAGCGATTAGTGTTGATAAAAAACGCAGCTATAAGCTGCGTTTTTCTTAGGTAAGATGTCAAATAATAGTAATAAGCTATTTGATAATATTCTCAGCAAACGTTTGCTTAAACCAATCATCAAGCATTTCTTTCTCGTAACTTAATGTCTCGTTTCGATACCTTAAGCTGGTGTGGGATATGAAGCCCATATCTTTCAAGGAAACCTCTTTACTTTTAACCACAGTATTATCAGCATTAAGCAATTGATAACTAAAATCAATACGTGGAAAATAGATACTCTTAACCACACGAATACGCTTCATACCGCCAAAATTAACATCGCCAGCTAAATCTACGTCAGTAATATCGACGATAAGCTTTTGCTGTTCAGGCAATGTCGCTGCCAGATCAGCAAAGTGCTTTTCAAAAGATTTAAATGTTCTTTCTTTAAAATGTTTTCGATGTTCTTCACCGGCATCCATGTCGGAATATTTGTCTGAATTTGACCACTTAACTTCAACCTCTGCGGCTTGGATATCAGTAAACGGTACTAATATCATAAGCGCCGTTATTAAATGCATTATTGATTGTTTCATTACATTATCCTCTTTGGCTTATTTTAACCTGAACCCTGGATAATGAGTGCTTGATATTCAAGTGAGTCATAAGCTTAGGTGGCAAAGTAAATGCTATAGCAGGGTGAGCATCACTAACAGACACCATCAATGCTTCATTTTATGCCATTTCCAAGGCAAAACGTTGATGCATAACGAGCTATTTATCGACGTGTTAACGCAGATAGTGGCTTAAAATTGGGGATTGAGCAAGTGCTGCTTATCCAGAATTCAGGTTATTTTAGTATAGTAGACCTGAAACAATCAGAGAAGTGAGTTCAGGTTACATAATGTACTACGGAAATTTTGCTTTCAAATAATAGCCGCTAAAAAATAACTTATTCAATAATGAAATTCCGAAAAAAAAAACCTGCAAAAGCAGACTACTTTATCGATACTAGCACTTTATTAGCGCCTAAACTGAGCAATTAACGGCTCTTGACCTGAAATTATATCCAGTAAATTTGATGACAATGTACTTGATTCTTGGCTATTTTCATCACATAAAATTGTCAGTTCATTAATTCGCTCGATATTTTGACTTACTTGCTCGGTGACCACTGATTGCTGTTCTACCGCTGCCGCAATTTGAGACGTTGCGTCTGAAATTGCGGTCACCTCATTATGTATAGTATGCAGTGACTCTCCAGCTTCACTGGAAAGTGATACACAACTCGCTGACAGCACATTACCTTTATGCATAGACTCGACAGCGTTATCGGAATCAATTTGTAACTGGGTCAGTAAGTTTCGAATTTCTTCTGTTGATTGTTGAGTTCTCAATGCTAATGCCCTGACTTCTTCAGCAACAACAGCAAAACCTCTTCCTTGTTCACCAGCTCTTGCCGCTTCAATAGCCGCATTTAACGCCAATAAATTTGTTTGATCAGCAATACTACTAATTTCCGATAAAACGGTATCTATCGACTTACTACCATTAGATAGTTTAGTGATCATATTATCCACTTCCGCCAACTGCAGAGATAAGTCATGAATAGCCTTGACTGAGGCAGCAATGGTTTCTTGACCGACTTGAGTTAAGGCTTGTCCATGCTCTGCCGACTCGGCTGTCGATGTGATCGTTTTAGCTAAATCTTGTACGGTACTCGTCATTTGATTAACTGCTGTTGCGATTTGCTCTGACTCATTACGTTGTTCATTTAACCTTTGCGATACTTGATTACTTTTATCAGCAGCAGTTAATGCACTTTCACTAGCGTGAAGCGAAACATCGCTGACTCGACCAACAACAGCATTAATTTCAGCTTTACGCATAGCTAAGGCTAATTCAACGGTGCCAAGAGCATCATTATGACCAGAATAAATATAGCTCATCAACGAGTTAGCAAAAACATCATCAGCTGCTTTTAAAACCTTTTTATACTTTTTACGCCACACTAATGACATCAGCGAACTAATAACTCCAATCAAAACAAATGGCAGTGTTACCATTAAGCTTAATGTGGCGGTAGCGGCCAAAATTACGCTAGCTAGCGTAAATAACAATAAAGCCATTTGGCTCCAAAGTGTTTGATCAATTTGATACTTCAGTGCCAGTGGCGTTACACCTTTATTTAATTGCGAATATACACCTTCCGCACGGCGTTTAACCTCACCATCTAACTGTGTTCTAACTGATTGATACTCAACATTATTACCTGAATCATCTTTAATGGGAGTAACATATGCATTCACCCAGTAATAATCACCATTTTTACATTGATTTTTTACTGGTCCCATCCATGATTTGCCTCGCTGAATGACTGACCACAAGTCTGCAAACACTTGTTTAGGCATATCTGGGTGCCTAACAACATTATGCGGTTGGTCTTTAAGTTCATCGTTTGCATAACCGGCAATTTTACAAAACTCGGCGTTTGCATATTTTATATGACTATCTAAGTCAGTAATGGAAAGCAATATTTCTGATTCATTAAACGTTTGTTCTTTAGATGTACGGCCTAAATTCATCTGGCGTTGCCCTTAAAGGTTTTTCTTATTATTTAACAATAAACTATTACTACTGAGCTCGGGTGCAAGCTTGCGACAATATTACCGCTGATTAGTGGCTTACAACTTGATATGGCTCAAAAATCAGACACAAATAGTGCATTAAATATTGTAAATAACAGAAGTTAATTTCTCTAAATTTCAACAAACTAATGACTTTTAACGTTAATTCTTCATGCTACAGCACTGGTAAAGTGCTTTTAAAATATCTCAGCCATAACCCATAACTTGCACATTGTAGTTATCATAAAACCATTAAATGACAAATAATCTACCACAATAAAATGTTATGTTGTAACATATAAAACAGTAAGCAATAGAGATGGAAATAACGTGGTTGAACAAAAGTTACCTGTCACAGTGCTGTCTGGTTTTTTAGGTGCCGGAAAAACGACTGTGCTCGGTCATATTCTCAATAACCGTCAAGGAAAAAAAGTTGCGGTTATTGTTAACGATATGAGCGAAATAAACATCGATGCAGCCTTCGTAAAAAATGAGGTTTCGCTAAATCAAAGTAACGAAAAGTTAGTAGAGATGAGCAATGGCTGTATTTGCTGTACTCTGCGTGAAGACCTGCTACTGGAAGTTAAAAAGCTCGCGAAAGAAGGTCGGTTTGATAACCTCGTCATTGAATCAACAGGCATTTCAGAGCCACTCCCTGTTGCCGAAACTTTTACTTTTACAGATGAAAATGGCACTTCATTATCAGACATTGCTACTTTAGACACTATGGTTACCGTGGTGGATGCGGTTAATTTTTTAAAAGACTTTGACGAGGCAAAGTATCTCCAAGATACCGGAGAGTCTCTTGGCGACGAGGACGAACGAAGCGTAGCCGACTTACTAATTGATCAAGTTGAGTTTGCCGATGTCCTTTTGATCAGCAAAACAGACTTAGCTAAGCCTGCTGACATTGAACGCCTTAGCGCTATTCTCAAAGTACTTAATACTCGCGCTAAAATAATACCAATATCATCAGGAAAAATTGATATTAATGAAGTATTAAATACCCAGCTGTTTGATTTTGAGCAAGCTGAAAAAGCCCCCGGTTGGCTCAAAGAAATGCGTGGTGAACATGTTCCTGAAACTCAAGAGTATGGCATCAGCAGCTTTAATTACGTTGCGCGAAAACCGTTTCATCCTGAAAAGTTTTATCAGTTCCTACACAGCACTGAACAATTTGGCAAACTTATCCGCTCAAAAGGCTACTTTTGGTTAGCGTCTAGGCCACAGTTTTGCGGCCAATGGAGCCAAGCTGGCGGTATAGCCCGTTATGGCTTCGCTGGTATGTTTTGGAAAGCTATCCCCGAGAAAGATTGGCCAACAGAGCAAGCGTCACTTGAGGAAATAAAAAAACAATGGGCTGAGCCCTTTGGTGATATGCGTCAAGAATTAGTGTTTATTGGCCAAAAACTTGATCAAAAGAAAATGACTTTAGCACTAGATCAATGCTTACTCACTGAAAGTGAATTGCTACAAGGTCAAAGGCATTGGGGAACATTACATGATCCATTTCCAGAGTGGGGAGAGAGCGCATGAGTAGTGCAGCAAGAAAAGAAGAACAGTGTTTTTCAGAAATTAAAATTAATCGCGCCGTGCAAGGTGACACCCCTGATGTATTAACTGATATTTATCAAGAAAATACCAATATTGTCACTTGGCAACGTGATCTTTCCCAAGCACTAAGATCAGCTATTGACGACTTTTTAAAGTGCCATAAAACAAAAGCGACGGTATTGGCGGTGACACCCGAAAACACTCAAGATACCCTTATAGAAGCCTTTGGAGAAGCAGAGATAAAGCCGGCGCTAAGAGATGATATTGCCCTACTCGTTGATATGTTTTGCTGTTTGTTTGACCTAAAAGGTGCAGGACTAAGAATCTCTGTGCTCGAGCGTGCTATGTGCCCTCGCTTCCATGTAGATAAAATTCCATGTCGTTTAGTCACAACATATCGTGGTGTTGCTACCGACTGGTTACACCACGATGTAATCGATAGAGAAAAACTAGGTGCTGGCCATCAAGGTAAGCCTGATGAACAATCAGGACTGTTTAAAAACCTGAACGATATTAATCAACTAACGCAAGGCGATGTAGCACTGTTGAAAGGCGAAGGTTGGTATAACAACAACGGAGCTGGGCTTGTACATCGTTCACCGCCAGTCGCTGAAGGCGAGCGTCGATTATTACTCACTCTTGATTTTCTCTCTGACTAATTAAGGTGTAGCTCATGAGTCGTACCTTGTTCAATCGCCATCTATTATGCATTGCACTACTGGGCGCATTAGTCCAAACCTCATGCCTGGCCAAAGGAGCAGTTTCGCTTAATGCACATGTGCATGGCGTATCTGAGCTGACCATCGCACTCGAAAAACAGCAACTTGAAATTGAGCTGAGATCGCCAGCCATCAACCTATTTGGTTTTGAGCACAGCGCGATAACAACATCAGATAAGACCGTTGTCAATAAAGCTAAATTACTTCTGGCAAAACAGCATGAGCTATTTTCATTTTCTGGTGGCGACTGTGTATTGGTCAATCAATTTACTGATGTATCAAGTGTCATACACAGCCAGCAAATAAAAACTCTCCAAGATATTAATTCACATAACCATAATGATAAGCATGGTGACCATGATGACCATGATGACCATGATGACCATGATGACCACCAAAATAAGCACACAATGAATGACAACGTCAAGCATCACGAAGTGGTCGCTAAGTACAATTTTCGCTGTAAAACACCATTAACGTTATCAACTGTCAAGGTTAAGCTATTTGAGTTTTTTTCAGGCATTGAACAAATAAAAGTAATGTGGCTTACCGAATTCCAACAAGGTGCTTCAGTGCTCGATACGAATAACCGAAGCATCAGGCTAAAGGTAAAATAAGAAAGCGACTTTTCTTAGCAATCAATAAAGTGCAGCGTAAAATAAATGATCAAACATCATTCTTCAGCAATGTCTGCATCAACATTTATACAAAAAGGTTTACTCATGGAAAACAACAATCAAGATAGCATTAATCAGCCAATAGTCGATAATGAAAGCTGTTGCAGCCAAGCAAGCTGTTGTGCACCGCAAAGCCCATTAGTGCATGCACAACCCAAAATAGGTCGTAATGATCCCTGCCCGTGTGATAGTGGCCGAAAGTTTAAAAAGTGTTGCGGCTAAGGTTGCGACTCAGATAGCGCTTTTAAAGAAACATAATGAACGAGATAGAATGAAATCGACAAAAATTACAGCCGTGCCTACTCACATTATTACTGGCTTTTTAGGGGTTGGTAAAACATCGGCAATACTACAATTGCTAACAAATAAACCTTCAAATGAGCGTTGGGCTATTTTAGTGAATGAATTCGGTGAGATAGGGGTTGATGGCAGCTTTTTTTCAGGCCAGTACACAGAAAAACAAGGGGTATTTATACGCGAAGTTCCCGGTGGCTGTATGTGCTGCGCCGCTGGTGTCCCTATGCAAATAGCCCTTAATCAACTGCTGTTACAGGCAAAACCTGATCGCTTATTGATAGAGCCAACGGGGCTTGGGCACCCTAAAGAAATTATTAAAGCACTGTCTGCGAAACATTATCAAGAGGCGCTATCACTGCAAAAACAATCACCTTAGTCGATGCTCGAAACGTAAACAACACCCGATACACAAGTCATGATATTTTTAATCAGCAAATTGCGATTGCTGATATCGTTATTGGCAATAAAGTAGACTTATATCAAGATGAAGACAAAACAAGGTTAATTGACTATGTAAAGGTGCATGGCCAAGCCAACGCCGATGTGGTTTTCGCTCAGCAAGGTAATATTAAGCTTTCAATTTTAGCTGGCCCAACGACATTAAGCTTGCCTGCAGCATCTCCTCATCGCCCCACTAAAGAAGTAATGACTGCTGATTTAACGATACCTGAATGCGGCTTTATTAAAGCAATCAATACCGGCGCAAGCTTTAATAGTGTTGGCTGGCGGTTTACTGAAGAAAAAACATTCAATTACGCTAAACTGAAAGGTTTTTTCAGTAATGTAAACGCTGAGCGAATAAAAGCAGTATTTATCACCGAGCTCGGTGTATTTAGCTATAACTTTACCGCTGATGGCCTAACAGAAACCGCGCTCAACTTTACTAAAGAAAGTCGTATAGAAATAATATCAAAGCAGCTGGATGATACTGTTGAAGCACAGCTAATGGCCTGCATTAACTAAAGCGCCAGCTAAGCTTGGGCAGGCTTACACATTAACAGGAATTTAAGCGCCCGTTTAGTAAATCGATATAATTACGGCTCATCAGTATAAAGTTCAAATGCATGCATTTCCATCGAGTAAGCTGCGATTGCGGTATCGTTTTCAACCAGTGATGTTTTTATAATACCTGAAATCCAATACGCGTCGTAAAGCGACTCGAGTTTAAGCCCTTTGGGGTAATTCACATAAATAGTTTGGTTAGGCGGTGGTGGCGGTAAATGAAGGCACGCGCCAAAAAACGGCACCATAAAAAACTGTGTTACATTTTGCTTATCATCAAATTCAAGGGGCACAATAAACGCAGGAATTTTGATCGGTGCATTATTAACAACACTCTTCACTTGCGTTGATGTTAGGGCTTGTTGATAACGATCACCTTCATCATTTTTTAATTCATTTTTCAAGGTGTTGCTTAATTGATCTTGAGCAGAGCCATCGACTATTTCATCAAGATAACTGGGCGGATTTGACAATGCATTTAAATCATCTTCCGGCAGTAAATCAAGCCAATCAGCGGTCATAAAAGCAGAGGCTGGTAAAATTGAGTTTTCTTTTTGTTCAACTACCTCTATTTCATTTAACGGCATTTTAACGGCAGCTGAATTTTTATTCTCTGTCGCTGCATATTGTTTATTCACGCTATCACGCTTTTCTGGTCGTTCACACGCCAGTAAAAATAGACTTACCAAGATAACTACACTTAATTTACTCATATTAGATCATGCTAAAAATGTGTTTAATAGACAAATGATACACTGTATCATTTGTCTATTACATTAATTTTCATTACGTGGGAAGTACACCGGGCATGATAATAGAGCTCGCTAAGTTAAAATTTAGCTATCCAGAACAAGCTGATTCGCTTGTATTAGATATCCCATCTTGGTCATTGCCCATAGGTGAGCATACGCTGATTCATGGCTCATCAGGCAGCGGGAAATCAACCTTATTAAATATTTTAAACGGCTTATTATCAGTTAATAGCGGGCATATTGAGGTTTTAGGCCAACGACTTAATGAAATGACGAGCCGACAACGAGATAACTTTAGAGCTAACAGCATAGGGTATGTTTTTCAGCAGTTTAATTTAATTGGCTATCTTAATGCCATCGATAACGTTCAACTGGCAAACTACTTTTCAAAATCCTCAGAAAAATCGTCAGTCACTGAAGAAATTAAAGCATTACTCAACAGCTTAAATATCCCAAAAAAAGATTGGCAACAGCCCGTACATAAACTAAGTATTGGTCAACAACAGCGTATTGCTATTGCGCGAGCGCTCATTAACAAACCGGCATTGTTAATAGCTGACGAACCAACATCTGCACTTGATGAAGAAAATAGCGCTGATTTTATGGCGCTTTTAATGTCAATTGTTGATAGCAGCCAAACAACACTCTTGTTTGTCAGTCATGATATCTCGCTATCGCGCTATTTTACTCGTGTTGAATCTTTACATGATATTAATCAAGCAGGAGCCGTAAATGCTGATTAAGCTTGCTCTGAAAAGCCTACACGATCGCAAAGGTTCCGTTATTTTGTCTATTATCGCAATGACGGTCAGTGTTTTTGTTTTACTCGGTGTTGAGCATGTTCGGCATCAAACAAAACAGAACTTTGCCAATACCGTATCTGGCGTTGATTTAATTGTAGGAGCCCGAACCAGTAGCTTAAATTTATTGCTCTATTCTGTTTTTAAAATTGGTAGCCCTAGTAATAATATCAGCTGGCAGTCGTTCAAGAAAGTGGCCGAAAATCCTCAAGTAAAGTGGGCGGTGCCTCTCTCACTTGGTGACTCTCACAAAGGCTATAGAGTGCTTGGTACAACAGAAAGCTACTTTCTACACTATAGTTATGGCAAAAAACACAAGCTATTGTTTCAGCAAGGACAAGCTTTTAATAATGTCTTTGATGTTGTATTAGGTTACCAAATTGCGGTCAAGTTAGGTTATCAACTAGGCGATGAAATTTTATTAGCTCATGGCTTAGGTAGAACAAGTTTTAGCATGCACGCTGATAAGCCATTTACTGTTGTCGGCATTTTAGCACCTACGGGTACGCCTGTAGATCATACCTTGCATGTAAGTTTACAAGCAATAGAAGCAATACATGCCAGTGGCAAAAACACTTATCATGCGAGTAAACCGGACAAAAGATCAGAGTTAAAGACTGATTTGCCACCTCAGTTATCCGCTAATTATCCCTCTGATTCAATGCCTAGCTCAAAATCTACATTAACCCCAAAAAGCATTACCGCATTTATGTTAGGCCTTAATTCAAAAATGTCGACATTTAAAATCCAACGCGAAATTAACAACAATAGACAAGAGCCCTTGTCGGCAATATTGCCGGGAGTGGCATTATCTGAGCTTTGGCAAATAATGGGAGTTTTAGAGAGCACACTATTTTTAGTGGCTATTTTGGTCTTTATTTCGGCTAGCTTAGGCGTGAGCGCCATGCTGCTGTCAGCCATTAAACAGCGCTCAAGAGAAATGTATCTGCTGAGAGTTATTGGCGCACCAGCACTATTTTTGTTTATGCTAATTGAACTCGAAGCACTGTTTATTACCATAATAAGTTGCGCATTAGGCGTAGCGTTATTAATCGCCAGTTTATTTTTCGCACAAACTTATTTAGCGTCATATTTTAGCTTACAAATCAGCCTAAATATATTTTCACTTAATTCACTAACATTAATCATGGCGATGATCGCAGCATCAGCGCTTGTTGCAACTATTCCGTCAGTGGTTAGTTATCTGCAATCTAAAAGGCATTACGTTGTAAAGTAGCACTAAATTGATTGCGCCCTGAGCTTGTTAATACAAGCCAGAGTAACTTACTTATAGCAACAAACAGCTTCATCAATATTTTTATCAGCTGCTACTGTGCCATTTCATAAAACACATTGGGCCAGTAAAATTACTGCTTGAATACCCAACATGTTACAATGTAACATGTTGGGTATTTCAATATACTTTAATCGTAAATATATATACAAAATCTCTGTTAATGTTATGTAAACTGTCATAACTGTTAAACAAAATCTAAAAGTAATAATGTGCCAAAAGGAAGCCCATGTTAGTTAAATTCATAAAAATAACCTTGCTATCGTTAACCACAATTGCCTCTGCAAATGCGACGATACAACAAACAAAGGGTGACTTTGTTGATAAGTTTCGTCAATTAGATGAAAGTTTGCCAACACCAAATGTTTACCGTAATGCGGCTGGTGAACCGGGCCATAAATATTGGCAACAACAAGTTGATTATCAAATCAAAGCCAAACTTGATGAAGAAAAACGTCGTATCGAAGCGAGTCAAAAAATAACTTACTACAATAATTCACCCGATACATTGAAGTACTTATGGGTGCAATTAGATCAAAACAAATTCAGAAATGACTCACTTTCGGCGAAAACGACAACTTTTGGCGGTATCGGCAGCAGAGGCCCAGCAACGGCATCAGCAACCTCTAGCAAACCAGCACAGTTAAGCCTAGACGCACTTCGTCGTCAACAATACATGGATGACAATATCGTAGGTTATGATATTCAGTCAGTCACCGATAACCAAGGCAAAAAGTTACACTATGTTATTGTTGGCACAAACATGCGCATTGATTTACGCAACAAATTAACGCCAGGTAAACAGGTTAAATTTGCTATTGATTACGCATTTAATATTGTTGAAGAAGATGCTGTTTCTGCCCGTTCAGGTTACGAACACTTTCCCGACGATGCCCGCAAAGGCGGTAATGACATATTCCTTTTAGCACAGTGGTTCCCTCGCCTGCATGCTTATACCGACTATGAAGCATGGACCAACAAAGAATTTATTGGCCGTGGTGAGTTTACCCTAGAGTTTGGTAATTATGATGTTGAACTCACCGTACCAGCAGATCATATTGTTAGCGCTACAGGTGAGCTAACCAATGCTAAAAAAGTGCTGACTTCTGAGCAACGTAAACGTTTAAAAGCCGCTGAAAAATCTGAGCGCATTGTATTTATTGTTAGCGAAGAAGAAGCCTTAGAAAACGAAAAAGCAGGTACCAATAAAACCAAAACATGGAAATTTAGTGCTGAAAATGTTCGCGACTTTGCCTGGGCATCATCGCGTAAATTTATGTGGGATGCGCGCGGCCACCAACAAGGTGGTGAAGAACAACCTTTGGTAATGGCCATGTCGTTTTATCCAAAAGAAGGCGGTGATTTATGGAAGAAATATTCCACTGAATCAATCATACATACCTTAGAAGTTTATTCGCGTTTCTCATTTGATTACCCATACCCTGTTGCGCAATCAGTCAATGGCCCTGTTGGCGGTATGGAGTATCCAATGATCACATTTAACGGACCACGTACTGAATTACAAGAAGATGGTAGTCGCACTTATAGCCAAGCAGAAAAACGCTTTTTAATTGGTGTAGTTATACATGAAGTTGGGCATATATATTTCCCTATGATCGTTAACTCTGACGAACGTCAATGGACATGGATGGATGAAGGCTTAAACAGCTTTTTAGATGGTGTAGCTGGGCGTGAGTGGGATCCAACCATTCCATGGGGAGTAGAGCCTCGCGATATCGTAGGCTACATGAAATCGTCAATTCAAGTGCCTATTATGACACAGTCAGACAGTGTTTTACGTTTAGGCCCAAATGGTTACACAAAACCCGCTGCAGCGCTGAATATCTTGCGTGAAACCATTTTAGGTCGCGAGCTTTTCGACTTTGCATTTAAAGAATACGCCACGCGCTGGAAGTATAAACGCCCTACACCATCAGACTTTTTCCGCACTATGGAAGAGGCTTCTGGCGTTGATTTAGACTGGTTCTGGCGCGGTTGGTTTTACAGCACAGATCACGTTGATATCTCATTAGATAAAGTATCTAAATTGCGCTTAGACACCAAAAACCCTGACATTGATTTTAACCGCCTGCGCCAAGAAGAGTTGGATAAGCCACTGTCTAAAACTGATGAGCGCAACAAAGCTGAAGGTAAAGAGTTATGGGTTGATCGCTTTTCAGACATCACTGATTTTTATGACGAAAACGACCGTTTTACCGTGACGAATAAAGAGCGAAATAGCTATCAAAAATTTCTTAAGAAACTAAAGCCTTGGGAACGTAAAACACTAGATCGCGCGATTAAAGAAGACAAAAACTACTACGTGTTAGATTTCTCTAATAAAGGCGGTTTAGTGATGCCGATTATTTTAGAACTAACATTTACCGATGGCAGCAAAGAAACTCAATATATTCCTGCTGAAATCTGGCGCCGTACGCCCAAGGCTGTTAGCAAGTTGATTATTACTGACAAAGATAAAGAACTCGCCAGTGTCACGGTTGATCCTCGTTGGGAAACCGCAGATGTAGATGTGCATAACAACCACTACCCACGTCAAATTATTCCGTCACGTATCCAAGCATATAAAAAGAAGAAATCTACACAAAAGGTATCTCGAGACATCATGCAAGATATAAAAACAGAATTAAAGAAAGACGAAAAGGATACTAAAGGTAACAATGAAGAGTAGTAATCATTTCATTATTATGCTGATAGTGGGGCTGCTTTTAGCAGCTCCACACGCTATTGCTCATCAGCAAAAATCGGCTATTAGCACAGTGTCATTCAACCCCAACACACATAACATCGAGGTTATGCATCGTTTTAGCATTCATGACGCTGAACATGCGGTTAAACATATTTTTGGTAAAAATGCCGATATTATCGGCTCAAAAAAAACTCAAGATCAGTTTAACAATTATATAAACAAACACTTCGCAATATTTGCTGATGGTAGCGCTTTACAGTTAACTGCTATTGGCTATGAAAACAATGGACAATTTTTTTGGGTGTACCAAGAGGCAGCCCAGCCACCAGCATTGAAAACGCTCAGCATTCGCCACAATGCACTGCAAGAAATATGGCCTAGCCAAGTAAATACCGTCAATATTGAAGGCAAAGGAAAACTACAAACGATGATTTTTGATGACTCTGTAGAGTTACTTGAAGTGACGTTTTAGCACTCTTATATAACCTAATTTGATGGGCGTATATTTATTACCTAACGGTTATGAATACCACGCCCTTTATCAGAATATGTTCAACAAACAACCACAACGTTAGCCATTAAGGGCCGATGAAAAATCTTTAACACTTAATAAAGATAAGTGATTCACGAAGTCAGTAATGCAAAGCAATATTTCTGATTCATTAAACGTTTGTTCTTTAGATGTACGACCTAAATTCACCTGCCTTTGCCCTTGAAAGTCTTTTTATTATTTAACAATAAACGATTATCGATGAGCTCTGGCTGGAGCTTACGGCAATATTACAACTGATAAGTGGCTTACAACTGGATATGGCTCAAAAATCTAACATTAATCTGATGAATAGCTATTTACTCTATTCATCATTAACAATACCTGACACCATTTTATTGCTTCTAAAGTTCATTTGCAGCGGTGTGAAGTGTGCAAAATAACGTAATGCGACATAACTAACCACCAAAGTAGCAACCATAAGTTCAAATACGGCTAAGCTTTGTATTGGGTTAATATATTCTACGTCTATATTGCTGCTAACCATCCAATCAGAAAATTTAAATAAAGCCGTTGCACCAATAACCATTGGAAAAGTAAACGCAGCATATCCGGGGCAAAATGACCGACGTAACAGTTTAAAAAAAGCAATATAAATAATACAAGTCATCAATATCGCTAACACCAAAAATAAGCTAACAATGACGATATCAGGCTCAGCTACAACACTAAAATAACCTGCTAGCGACAAGCTCGCCGGTGCCGCCAAAATAGCTAATGTTGGCTGCGCCTCATCAGGTATTTTTTTAACAAATATAATACGGTAAATCATTAACGGTAACATCAGTACATAAACCGCCATTCCCAAGACTAAAACCCCATGAGCAAGCCACATTAACGCTGGGTTGCCTGAAAAAGCAACATCAGCGACAATAATACCCACAGGAGGAATAAACCAGCTTGGTACCATATGCTCGATGTTAAAGCTGCGACTACGATAATATAAAAAGTTGATTAAAAAATACAAATGCAATAGAAGAGCTAACAGCCAGAGACTATCCCCTATTCGTGCATTAAACTGCCCAATTGAGTTAGAAACAACCATAACAGTCATAGCAAAGGTAGGCACAACACTGCCAACAATAGGGTGTGCTAAATCCGCTTTTAGCAATTGTGGATGTAGTAAGAACTTAGCAGCAAGCAAAAGAATTAGCATACTGGCTAAACCAGCCCCGACTAACTGCCCATAGCCATTTAAATTAAAAATATTTTCCCATGCCCACCCCAAACTCGCGATAGCGAGCGCTAGTCCACCGATAGGTGTTGGTAAAATCATAATTTTTTCTTTAACAAACCTGAGCAGCATCATTTATCCTAACTATTTATCATATTTAGTATAAGTTTATGCTTGCAATACGTTAAGATAAATCTAATTATATAAAACATACGTTCAGATAAACTAAACACAATATGAGTAATAATATTTCACTGAAACAATTGCGAGTATTTGTCGGTATTACTCAGCACCGCACACTAACAACGGCTGCAGAAGCTATGTTTTTATCAAAAGCAGCGGTTAGCATGGCATTAAGCGAATTAGAAAAGCAGCTAGGTAACCCATTATTCGACCGAGTCAATCATCGCCTTATTTTGAATCAAGAAGGGATAAAACTTTTACCCTTAGCTGACGAAATTCTTAATAGGGCTAGTAATATAACCGCATTATTCGATCAAAACTCGCCAGCAGTCGGTACATTAAAAATAGGCGCAAGTGACACTATCGGCAATCACTTACTACCAGCAATGTTAAGTAGCTTCAGGTTGCAGCACCAACATTATTCTCAGCAAATATTTATTTCCAACTCCGCACTTATCTGCCAAAAATTATTAGACTTCGAACTCGACATTGCCCTAATTGAGGGGCAAGCACAGTATAAAGATTTAACATCGACAGTTTTTAATCAAGATGAAATGTGTATTATTGCCGCACCTTCACACCCATTAGTGCAGCAAGACTGTGTAAACATTGTTGACTTGGAAAATAGCGAATGGGTGCTTAGAGAATCAGGCTCAGGTTCTCGTACTTTTTTCATGCACCACTTGGCGCAACAAATTGAAAACTGGCAAGAAAGCTTCGAGCTTAATACCACGGAATCGCTGATAAACTGTGTTGCCGCCGGCTTAGGGTTTGGTTGCCTTTCGGCCCTAGCGGCGCAATATGCATTAAAAGATGGCAGAGTAAATCAACTTAAACTGCCTGCAACAATGCACCGTCAATTTTGGTTAGTATTACACAAAGATAAATATCAAACCCCATTATTGCGGCAATTTATCAATTTTTGCCACCAAGGTAATTTTTTGCAATCAAGTTAATAAAGTATCAAGCTGCAACTAAATTGTGCTAATGGCATATACTCGTCTGCTCTATATCTACAATTGACTGTCAAACAACCTTTAAAAGTTCACGGCTGATAAAGAAATGTGACATGAGATCACAGCTATCTAATTAAAAACATTAATAAATTTATGTTTATTTTGTATTCACATCTATATGAAAAACCTAATTAATGCTATAAAGCTCGTTTAGTTATTCGGCCGAACTTGAGTACTTATGATTTCAAATAGTAAACAAAACATAACCGCAATAGATTTAGTACAAAGAAGTTTATTGTCTTGTTCAAAAATGACCACTATTTATCAAGCGGCAATAAAGATAAGAGAGAAAAACACCAGCTCTATTCTTATTATGAGTAATGAGAAAGTAATCGGCATTTGGACTGAAGCAGATAGTAAAAAATTAAACTTTGACGCTATAAATTATTATGACACCCCTATTCATAAGTTTATGAGTACACCTGTTATAACCATAAATGAACAAATGCCTTTGCAAGAAATTATCATGACATTTCATCGCCATCGTGTACGTCATTTATTAGTGGTTAATTCAGAAAAGCAAATGATAGGAATTGTCAGTCAGAGTGATGTCATAAAAAAACAAGGTGTTGAGCATTATCTTCGTTTGCGAAAAATTAAAGATAACTATAATCCCAAAGTACCTATAGTACTAGGGAACTTGCCGGTAAGTGCTGTAGCTAATGCAATGTCTGAATATAATTGTTCATCAGCTCTTATTCGTCACCATCAAACAAATGAGTTTGGCATCATCACAGAGCGAGACTTATTAAGGCTCGTCGCCGATAAATACAATAATAGTGATGCCTGGTCTTCTTCAGCACATCCGCTAATTACTATTAATGAGGAAAGCACGCTCTATCAAGCTTACTTTTGCCTTCAAGAACATAAAATTCGACATTTAGTCGTCCAAAACGTGCAACAAGAAGTCGTTGGCGTCCTCTCGATAGAGCATATTTTATCTGATATTGAAATTGCATACTTTCAGAAATTAGAAAGCGTTTTAGTTGAGCGAGATAATGCACTGGCGCAATCTAAAAAAAACTTAGTGTTTGCCGAAAAAATTATAGAGTCATCGCTTGATAGCATCATGGTAACTAACGGCAAGAGTATTATATTGTCAGTCAATGCCGCGTTTACTCGTTTAACAGGTTATACAGAGGAAGAAGTCATTGGTAAATCATCCAATATTTTAAGCTCAGGCAAACATGACAAGACGTTTTATCAGAAAATGTGGCAAGGCCTTTTAGAAGACAAGAAATGGCAAGGAGAAATTTGGAACAAAAAAAAATGTGGCACGCTTTACCCCGAGTGGCTAACCATAGTGCAAATTAATGACAGTGATAGCCCTGAAGCAATTTATGCTGCAATTTTTAGTGATATTACACAGAGAAAACTCGCAGAGCAACGAATTCATGCCCTTGCCTTTTATGATGAACTAACCGGCTTGCCCAACCGACGCCTTTTCAATGATAGGTTTGAGATTGCACTGTCAACTGCCCATAGAAATCAGCAATTAGTAGCTGTGCTATTTTTAGATCTGGACCGATTTAAACAAATTAATGATAGTTTAGGGCATAACATTGGCGATGAGATATTAATCGCCACGGCTAAAAGAATACAAAGCAGTATAAAAGAAGGTGATACCGTCTCTCGATTTGGCGGTGATGAGTTTGTTATTCTCTTAACAGAAATGACATCTTTAAAAGATATTGTTGGGGTTATCGAGCGAATAGCGACAGTATTAAATCAGCCTCATCAACTCGATACACTTGAACTCCAGATCACCTCTTCTATTGGCGCCTCTGTTTATCCTGAAGATGGTCTCGACTCTGAAGCCTTACTCAAACATGCAGACACCGCCATGTATAAAGCCAAAGATGAAGGAAGAAATTCATACCAACTGTATTCATCAGAAATGAATACCATTTCGATGGAACGATTGATGACAGAAAATTACCTTCGCAGTGCATTGAAAAAAAATGAATTTGAACTTTATTACCAACTTCAGGTAAATAGTATTACTGAAGAAGTGGTCGGTATTGAAGCCTTATTACGCTGGAATCATCCGGACCTTGGTCCTGTTTCCCCGGCCCACTTTATACCGATGGCAGAAGAGATAGGCTTAATTGTTGAAATTGATAAATGGGTTTTGACACAAGCCTGCAAGCAAAGAAAAATATGGCAACAGCAGCATTTTGACTGCGGACGTATTGCCATTAACATTTCCTCTCAGCACTTTAAGCACAATTTGATTGATTCTATTAATTTCGCTCTGAAAGAAAGTGGCTTATCACCCGCTTTACTTGAAATAGAAGTTACCGAAAACTGCTTTATTGAAAACATCAAACATGCCAGTGCTACATTACAAAAAATTCGACAGCTAGGCATTAAAAACTCAATTGACGATTTTGGTACAGGCTTTTCATCTTTGAGCTATTTGACTCAATTGCCCTTCGATACTTTAAAAATTGATGCAAGCTTCATATCAAAGCTGCCTGGCGACCTCAAACAATGCCAGATCGTAAAATCGATTATTGCCATGGCTAAAGGCTTAGACTTAACGTTAGTTGGAGAGGGTGTTGAAACAACTGCACAAACTCATTTTTTAACAGTTAACGGCTGCGATGTAATACAAGGATATTTATATTCAGTACCTGAAAATGCTAAAAGTGTTACTGAACGCCTCGCAGAGCAACAATTATTAACAACCTAATGAATATGAAGGGTGAAGTAAGTAAGCATTTACTTTTTACTTAAGTAAATCTAAACAGCCATCATCTTCAGCAATAAATAACCGTAAAAAAACCTGCCGAAGCAGGTTTTTTTATTCAAAAGCGTTAAGTAGCTAATGCTATTTATGCGCCGAGTAAATTGTTCAATTCAAGACGCTTCATTACGACGTTTAGTGTTTCTAAACGAGTGATGAAGCAACGAAGAAGTTAGCAATTTAATCAAGCATAAATTACATCATGCCACCCATGCCGCCCATACCACCCATGCCGCCCATATCAGGCATTGCAGGTGCGCCAGCATCTTTCACTGGAGCGTCGGTGATCATAGCTTCTGTCGTTAGCATTAAACCAGCAACTGAGGCAGCAAATTGTAATGCGCTACGCGTTACTTTAGTTGGGTCAAGAATACCCATTTCTAACATATCGCCGTAAGTACTGTTACCAGCATTGTAACCGTAATTACCTGTACCGCCGTTACGCACTTCATTTAGCACAACTGAGGCTTCGTCACCTGAGTTAGTTGCGATTTGACGTAAAGGAGCTGACATAGCACGAATAGCAACGTTAATACCGTGAGTTTGGTCTTCATTGATACCTTCAAGGTCTTTAATTGCAGCGGCAACACGAACAAGTGCAACACCACCACCAGCAACTACGCCCTCTTCAACCGCTGCACGAGTTGCGTGTAATGCATCTTCAACTCGGGCTTTTTTCTCTTTCATTTCCATTTCTGTTGCTGCGCCAATTTTGATAACAGCAACACCGCCAGCTAATTTAGCTAGGCGTTCTTGTAATTTTTCTTTGTCGTAGTCTGAAGAAGAGTCTTCAATTTGGCCGCGAATTTGTGCAACACGTGCCTGAATTTCATCTTCTTCACCAATACCGTCAATGATAGTCGTATTATCTTTAGAGATAACAACACGCTTAGCTTGACCTAAGTCTTCTAAAGTTGCTTTTTCAAGCTCCATGCCGATTTCTTCAGAGATCACAGTCGCTTTAGTTAATGTTGCGATATCTTGTAACATCGCTTTACGACGGTCACCAAAACCTGGTGCTTTAACAGCAGCAACTTTCACGATACCACGCATATTGTTAACAACAAGAGTAGCAAGTGCTTCGCCTTCAACGTCTTCAGCAATAATTAATAATGGCTTACCGGCTTTAGCAACACCTTCTAATGTTGTTAATAACTCACGAATATTAGAAACTTTTTTATCTACTAATAAGATGAATGGGTTTTCTAGTTCAACGCTACCACTTTCTTGGTTGTTAATGAAGTAAGGAGAAAGGTAACCGCGATCAAACTGCATACCTTCAACAACGTCAAGTTCATCAGTAAGTGCCTGACCTTCCTCAACAGTAATTACACCTTCAGTGCCTACTTTGTCCATTGCTGTTGCAATGATTTGACCTACTGTTTGATCAGAGTTAGCAGAAATAGTACCTACTTGTTCAATCGCTTTGTTGTCGCTACATTCTTGCGATAAACCTTTAAGCGCTTCTACAGCGGCAACAACAGCTTTGTCGATACCACGCTTAAGATCCATTGGGTTCATGCCAGCAGCAATTGATTTTAAGCCTTCGTTTACAATCGCTTGTGCTAATACTGTCGCAGTTGTTGTACCGTCACCCGCTTCATCGTTAGCTTTAGAGGCAACTTCTTTCACCATTTGAGCGCCCATGTTTTCGAATTTATCTTCTAATTCGATTTCTTTCGCTACTGATACACCATCTTTAGTGATCGTAGGGCCGCCAAATGATTTATCTAATACTACGTTACGGCCTTTAGGACCTAATGTAACTTTTACTGCATCTGCTAATACGTTAACGCCTTTAAGCATTTTAGCGCGTGCGTCATTACCAAATAATACGTCTTTTGCTGCCATTTTTATGGTTCCTTATAAACTGTGCTTTGTACCGAACTTAATCCGTACAATAAAATGAGTGGAAAGTTATTAATTTATTCAACGATGGCTAAAATGTCAGACTCTGACAAGATTAGTACTTCTTCGCCGTCAATTTTTTCAGTTTTCACGCCGTAACCTTCACTGAAGATCACCTGGTCGCCAATTTTTACATCTAACGCACGTACGTCACCGTTTTCTAACATTCGGCCCTTGCCTACTGCTACAACTTCACCACGTGTTGATTTCTCAGCAGCACTACCTGTTAATACGATACCGCCAGCAGATTTTGACTCAACTTCTTTACGCTTAATGATCACACGATCGTGTAATGGACGAATACTCATTTTGTTCTCCTGAGATGTTCAATTTAATAAAAAATTAAGGATTTTAATTTTGTTGATTCAGAGATGGGGATTAAATGAAACTTCACAAGTCCATCTCGATATTTTTTTAATCTTTACGCTCATATTCACCATCTAAGGTTTGGCCTTTATGCGGTGACTGAATATGGTCTTGAAATGGGCTATCCTGGTGAGCAGAAAAATCATCTTGACTCTGACCAGGGTTATGACTGTGAAATTGGAAGCTTTGTTGGCTAGCACTATTAGTTGTAATATGTGACTTAACACTACCGGCAATAGCATGACGAACCCCCGGAATTAACAAACTCAAACCAAAAAAGTCAGTCACAAAACCAGGTGTTACAAGCAATACTCCTGCTACCAGCAACATAAGCCCAGTCACAATTTCATCAGAAGGCATTTGCCCTTGCGCCATTTTTGTTTGTACCGAGTTTAAGGTTGCCAGCCCTTGCTGACGTACATATTTTGCGCCTAACCATGCGGTAAATATAACAATAGCGATCGTTGGCCAAATGCCAAAAATTGCACCGACTTGCATTAAAACAGATATTTCAATAATCGGAATAATAATAAAAAATACAAATAACAGGCGAAACATAGTCGCTCCTAATCATCTTTGATGAAACTAATATGGGGGTTAACGGGTCTTTTTCAAGCAAGTAAGCTTTTTAGCCATTTGTTATTAGCTTGTATTAAGTAAAATTACGTCTGATAGCTGGTTAACGCTTATAGTGCGCTGATAATATTTAAACAAATGTAACCAGTACTAGTATCTTGTAATAAGTTAAGTTTTTATTAAGGTATTTTTGATAAGCTAGTAAATAACATTATGCTTTTGCCACTTTATTAGTACGATTGAAGTGTGTTATTGGCCGAGGCAGTCAATGGCTTGTATAGATATTTTGGCTAATATACTTTCGCGGTATCGTTCACGAAAGTATATCGTTAGTAGTACAAAAACTTCAAACCTTACTAGCAGTCAATTAGCGCATTTTATTGCCCTGATAGTGCTATTAAGCAATGGTCATAGACGAGGTTGTCACTTTGAACATCCAGCAAGGTGATTATCAATATTTAAACTGGATCAATGAGTATTTAAAATAACGGTTATGAAAAAAGTTGTTGCTGTTTTTTGGTTAATTCTTGCCAGCTTATCTTTTGTTATTTCACCTGTAGCAAACGCACAAGAATCTATTTTTAGCTCTTCTGCTTCGTTATTTAGTAATGATAATGAATTCTTAAAAGTAGATGAAGCTTTCCTTTTTGATTTTCATCAACAAAAAAATAAACTACAAATTAGCTTTAATATTGCTGATGGGTATTATTTGTATCGTCATCAGTTTAAGTTTTCTACTGAAAATGCCGTTGTCGTACCGGTAAACTTACCCGAAGGTGAGCATCATGAAGATGAGTTTTTTGGTGTTCAGCAAATATTTACCGGACAATTAGCCTTCACGGTTGATATTGAACAAGCTGATCGCGATGCTAGTATTACCGTGCGTTATCAAGGCTGTGCATATAAAGGTTTGTGTTATCCACCAACCAAAAAGACCATAGATTTAAGTAAAGTTGACTTAAGCACGAATACAAATAACAACACGCAAAACGTGCTTTCAGCGTTAAATAGTGAGAGTGCGCAAAAAACTAATAGCACAGCACCAACCATCGCCAGTAACAGCAGCGAGCAGCATCAACTCGCAGACATGCTTAAAGGTGACAATATTTGGGTAACACTGATCGCATTTTTTGTTGGCGGTTTACTGTTATCGTTTACTCCTTGCGTTTTCCCTATGTATCCTATTTTAACCGGTATCATTGTTGGACAAGGCGATAAGCTTTCAACAAAAAGAGCCTTTGCATTATCATTTGCTTATGTTCAAGGTATGGCTGTTACCTATACCTTACTCGGTATTGTGGTAGCTATTGCCGGTGCACAATTTCAAGCGATGTTTCAACACCCGATCGTGCTAATTGCGTTAAGTGTTTTATTCATTTTCTTAGCGCTATCTATGTTTGGCATATTTAACTTAGCCTTACCAAGCAGTTGGCAAAATAAACTCAATCAATTAAGCAGCAATCAAAAAGGTGGCTCTTATGTTGGTGTATTAGTGATGGGAGCAATTTCTGGTTTAGTCGCTTCGCCATGCACCACGGCCCCATTAACTGGTGCACTTTTGTATATTTCTCAATCTGGAGATATTTTACTCGGAGCATCAGCTTTATACGCATTAAGTTTAGGTATGGGGTTACCTTTATTAGTACTCGGTAGTTCGGGAGGTAAATTATTACCTAAAGCTGGTAACTGGATGAACGTTATTAAAAATATATTTGGCTTATTGTTACTGGCCGTACCTATTTTCTTACTTGAGCGTTTCTTACCTGTTGTCGTGATTGAAATTATGTGGGTTATCCTTATTTTATCTGCGGCCGGTTACTTCTACACTGTCAATCAAGACTCAAATAAAACTTTTGGCTTTGGTCTACGCAGTGTATTAATATTTTTATTATTCTTTGTTGGCGCCAATAAGGCTTACCAGTTGGTTTATCCTAACAGCCAAGTTTCCGTATCACAGCAAAGTCAACAACATGGTTTTGTGCATGTAAAGAACTTAGCAGAGATGAATCAAGCAATTGCTAAAGCTAACGCACAAGGTAAAACAGTTATGGTTGACCTTTATGCTGACTGGTGTGTTGCTTGTAAAGAGTTTGAAGAGTACACATTCTTTGAAGCCAACGTACAAAAATCTCTATCGGATACCGTATTGTTACAAATAGATTTAACTGATACGGGCTCAACAGACAGTGTTGAACTAATGTCTCACTTTGATATTTTTGGTTTACCGTCAATTTTATTTTTTGACAAGCAAGGTAATGAATTATCACAACGAAGAGTTACAGGGTTTATGGGCGCTGATGAATTTTCAGCTCATGTAGATAACACATTTTCACTCTAACTTTCATTCTGTATACGTCAAGCTGACAGTCATTGAACAAAAAGCGCCAAAGGGCGCTTTTTGTTTGTATGAACGGTTAAAATTAACGTAAATATGATGCACTAACTTCTGCACAGGTTACATCGCTTTTAAAAGAGCGATAAAGTAGAGTCGGCCTAATCGCATTGCCACCGCAGGCTCCATAAACTGTTAATTGTTTGGTATCTATTTAAGTTAATTTACTAAAACCTTCCATTTACCATCAACCATTTCGCGATGAATGAAATCTAATACTTCAGTGTCAGGAATGGGTTTGGAAAAATAATAACCTTGAATGAGATCACAGTCATTTTCGGTTAAACTACGTAATTGTGCTTGTGTTTCTACCCCTTCAGCAATAACGGTTAAACCTAAATTTTTCACCATAGCAATGGTTGACATAATAATTTGAAAATCAGCATGGTTTTCTAACATACCAAAAACAAAGCTCTTATCTATTTTAATAACATCCACAGGCATACGTTTTAAGTAGGCTAGTGATGAATAGCCAGTACCAAAATCATCGATAGCAAAGCTAAAGCCTAACGCACGTAATGCGTCCATAGTTTCTATGGCTTTATCAATATCTTTAACTAATGTTTGCTCAGTTAACTCAAGTTCAAAGTTATGCGCACTGACATCGAATTCTTTCAGTAATTCTTGTAAATAATCAGGCAAATTAACATCGGCAAACTGTGCGGCCGATAGATTAATCGCTATGATAACATCACTAACGCCAATATTTTTCATACTACAATACAGTTCAAAACAGCGGCGAATAACCCAATAGCCCAATTCAATCATATGTTCTGAATTTTCTAAAATTGGGATAAAGTCATCTGGAGAAACCATGCCGCGTTCAGGATGCTGCCAGCGCAGTAAAGCTTCAAAACCATGTACTTTATTGGTTTTTGCTACAAGTTGTGGCTGTAAACTTAAACTGAACTGCCCTTTGGCAAGCGCCTGTTTTACTTCTCCCTCCATCATCACTCGATGCGCAACGCGTTGCAGCATATCACCATGATAGGTAAAGTATTGGTCGCCACCATTATTTTTTGCTTCATACATAGCAATGTCGGCATGACTAACTAGCTCACTGGCTTGAATCACACTTCCATCAGACATCGCAATACCAATACTACTTGTGACATAAAACAAACCTGTATTGATTTTTATTGGCTGCTGAAAGCTTTTAATAATTGCTTTAGCTATACGTTGTGCATTTTCATGTGAAGTATTACTTTCTAATAAAATAACAAATTCATCACCACCGAAACGACAGACCATACCGGCGCTACCAACACTTAGGTTGATTCTATTTGCTGCCTCAATAAGTAACTTATCGCCTTCACCATGACCATGACTGTCATTTACTTTTTTAAAATCATCTAAATCAAGAAACAAAATACCGATATTACAATTATTGCGCGTGCCATTTTGTAAGTACTTACGTAGCTGATAGTTCAGCATATTGCGATTAGGTAAGCCGGTTAATAGGTCATACATGGCAATATTTTCAAGTTCTTTGGTTTTTTGTGTTATTTCTATATTGAGTTTTTCTAGTTCATAGCTCAGCTCTGTTGTGGCATTAATCAGCACATCAATCTCATCAGGAAACACTTTAGACTGCGGTATTTTTGTTTCGCGGAACTGCTCAAATTCTTTTCGAGCGAGTAAAGGTAAAATATCCGAAAGCACCAATAACCTTTTCGTGAATGGTCCTGCAACAAAGTGCACCATAAAAGCTAAAACAATAAAGATGCCGAGGGCTGATAATATGAACTGCATGCGATAAGCTTGATACTTATCAGTGAATGAGCTGACATCATCAACCTGCGCCATATAAAAATCTTGTGTAGCTGAAGACGCTAGTGGCAGTAAGTTAATCAAATAGCTATTTTTTTTATGCTCAACTTGTAAACCACCAGCTTTCACATCTGACAATAGCTTTGCCGGATTGTCCTCAGTGAAAAGTGTTTTCATTAGCTGTGTAGCAGATGAAGTAATAATATTTGCTTGGGCTAATGTCGCAGCTTGAGTTTTATCAAAGGCAACAATGGCAACTTGGTTTTCTAATGCTTGATTAATTGCATAGATAACATCAACAAATGATATCGCCATCGTCACAATAGCCATTTCACCTCTAGCATTCAAGATAGGTATTGAGACAAGTTGTTGACATTGTTGAACACAACTTAAGTAATCATCAGGAGCAAAGCTCTGACTCACTCGCTGCATACTTGCAAGTACTTGCTTTGACAAGGGCGTAGATTGGTAAATGGGCTTAAAATCATCAGAAGCTAACCATAAGGCTTCGACATTATGGTTAATTTGCAAGGCATCAAACTGCTGCTCTAATGCCTTAGCTGCATGGTTAAAGTTTGGCTGTTCTTTTAGTTGTATAAGGTCGGTAAATGACTCTAGCCAAATCCGCGCTTGTTCTCTAACAATACGACTTTGCATGTTAAACTGCGCATTACCTTGTCGTAATTTAGTGCTCTGGTATTGAGAGAACTCTTGCTCTAACCTGGTGACAGACAGCACTGAAATGGACAAACTTAACAGTAATAAAGCACCGACAACCAGTATAAATAATTTGACTGAGACACTGACAAAACTGACCTTCATGATTAAAACCAATACATCAGCTGAATAGCCCAAACTTGCCAGTCTTTGCTAGCATTGGCAATGGGATCAGGTTGTACAATAGGAGATAACCTTGCTCCTCCTTCCATCCAATGATACTCAGCATTCAAACGTAAATTACTGCTAAAATCATAGGAAAGCCCAATCATAGTGTCATTGTGAAAACCAAAATATGATGGTATCAACCCGCCAGAACTTGCTGCTAATTTAGAGCCATTTTTATCATCCTTATTAGCGTAAAAACGTTCATTTCTCAGCATAACCGACAAATCTTTTGTTAATTGGTAACTTGTTTGTAGGTAATAACCTTGGCCAATCTCATCACGATTAAAGCCTGGTATATAGAAACCTTCTGTAGCGAGTCTTTCTTGCACCAGTTCCGCGCTAAACTGCCAATACTGCCCTTCAAAAATAGCATTTAAGGTATAGAATTGAAAAATAAAATCAGCATCGAAAAAGTTATCTACTTCTGCCGGAGAATAACTAAACGAAGCATCGTTAGCTGAAATACCAAAACGCCATTGTGAAAACAGTGGTCGCCAATAAATACTCGCCTGCGCATCTAAGTCATGC
Source organism: Cognaticolwellia aestuarii (assembly GCF_002000025.1). Lineage (GTDB taxonomy): Bacteria > Pseudomonadota > Gammaproteobacteria > Enterobacterales > Alteromonadaceae > Cognaticolwellia > Cognaticolwellia aestuarii. The sequence goes on along the minus strand of NZ_MUZV01000012.1, from coordinate 41,869 downwards.
TCTAACTTCCCCCCACCCGACTGCCCAATAACGACACGAGTTTGTTGATCTGAAAAGGTACTTTTTCCTCTACTGAAATTAAAGTCGACTTCTCCCAAGTGATCGTCGCTATATTTTAGTTTGATGGCGGCACCATCACCGCCAACAGCAAGATCACGAAAGCCGTCAAAATAGGTGACTTGTGGATTAATAATAGAAGGACGAGCAAAAGGAATATCTCGTGTACTTGAATATAACCAATGATTATTTTTAACTCGGCCAAAATATAAGCTTGCTTGCCAAGCTTCACTATGAAAAGCGTCCCATTCTAGTAACAAGTAATCAATACGCGCGCCCGGATGATAACGATTGCCACCATTGAGATAAACAGCCTGTCCTGCAACACGGAAATTATCATTAATTTGATATGAAGCATTAATGCCAACTTCGGTCAACTCAAATGAGATGCTTTCATCATCATTAATAAAGTTACTTTTATTAGCATCAATAATCCCTTGTGCCACAAAACCATGTACTTGTAATGACTCACCTTTAACTTCAGCCGCACTGAGATTAAAAACCACAAAAAAGCTACACAATACACTGATATAAAACTGCATCAAAACAAACGGTTTAATCAGTAACTTCAATGACGTTAACATCTTTGGCCTCCGATAAATTTTCCACATAGCCGATAGCACCTTTAGTTGATTGTACCGCTTTAATAAGCTCACTTTCACTAGTCACTTCAATTGGGGCTACACCGTACCCCGAAAATGTTAACTTGTTCCATATGCGGTCAAGCTGATAGGGAAATAAACGTAGCTGCTCTTTACAAAACTGTTGATGAAGGGGGGATTTACTGGCTAAAACATATACCACAATAGGCGTACCGTTTTTCCAATAGACTTGCCGCATAGAATATATACGACGCAATTGACTAACCGATAACGATGACGTATCAGCCGTTGCATTTGAAATAATATTAATTGCATATACTGGTGAACTAAAAAGTAAAATAATAATAGCAATATTTAATAATGTGACTTTAATAATTTCATCCTTGTAATTAACATAAGGCAAAACATATCGAACAAAACAACCCACACAATAAGTTAAATCAATGAATTAATTAAAATTCCTACAACGTTTAGTTTAGTAAATTTATTATAACTTACCTAACATTAATAGCTTTATTTTTCTCTCCAAAGTGATTAGACCAGTATTTTGCTGCTATATTCTGCGAAAACACTATAATAATCGTCAAATGAGATTAATTACGACATTTCAGTCAAATTTATTTCAAACATATGGTTAAATATGACATGATGCGAGTATTACTCAATAGTTAGGGTGTTTTTACCGAAGATGACTACAAAGTTTAACATTTTAGTTTTAAATGGTCCCAATTTAAACATGTTGGGCAAACGTGAGCCTACTATTTATGGCTCATCGTCATTAAATGAGATTATAGCAAGACTAACCAGCATTGCCGATAAAATGAATCTAGAGCTGAGTCATAAACAATCAAATGCAGAGCATGTATTGATTGATGAAATTCATGCCAGCTTTGAAAAAGTAGATTTTATTATTATCAACCCTGCTGCTTTTACGCATACCAGCGTTGCGCTTAGAGATGCTTTATTATCGGTTAATATTCCATTTGTTGAAGTGCACTTATCTAACGTCCATACACGTGAGTCGTTTAGGCAGCATTCATATTTATCTGATATTGCTATAGGCGTTATCAGTGGTTTAGGAACCGGTGGTTATGAATATGCTTTAGATTTTGCAAGAAATTGGCTAACACAGAACAAATAGACACTTACTTAGGTGATATAACTCACTTAAGTTTTCATAAATATAAAATTAATAATTATTAAAAGGTATTCACATGGATATTCGCAAGATTAAAAAATTGATTGAGCTAGTTGAAGAGTCAGGAATCAACGAATTAGAAATTTCTGAAGGCGAAGAATCGGTACGTATCAGTCGTGGCGGCACAATTATGCAAGCAGCACCTATGATGCAAGCAGCACCTGCGGCTGCAGCACCTGTAGCAGCTGCGCCAGTACCAGCAACAGAAACCGCAGCCCCAGTAATCACAGGCCATGTTGTTCGCTCTCCTATGGTAGGTACATTTTACGCCGCAGGCTCACCTGATGCGCCAGCATTTGTTGAAGTAGGTCAACATGTCAACGCCGGCGATACATTATGTATCCTAGAAGCAATGAAGATGATGAACCAAATAGAAGCTGATAAATCAGGTGTAATCAAACAAATTTTAGCTGAAAACGAAGATGCTATTGAATTTGATCAACCGCTATTCATCATTGAATAAGCCCAACCAATAAGGGTATTTTCATGTTAGATAAAGTTGTTATCGCCAATCGCGGCGAAATTGCCTTAAGAATATTGCGCGCTTGTAAAGAGCTTGGCATTAAAACGGTGGCTGTGCACTCAACGGCCGATAAAAACCTTAAGCATGTATTATTAGCTGATGAAACCATCTGTATTGGTAAGCCTTCAGCTATGGATAGTTACTTAAATATTCCAGCGATTATTACCGCTGCAGAGGTTACGGATGCTGTAGCAATACATCCAGGCTATGGCTTCCTTGCTGAGAACGCTGACTTTGCTGAACAAGTAGAAAAATCAGGTTTTGCCTTTATCGGGCCTAAAGCTGAAAGTATTCGCTTGATGGGTGATAAAGTATCAGCAATTAAAGCGATGAAAGCTGCAGGTGTACCTTGTGTACCAGGCTCTGATGGGCCATTAACTGACGATGATGCAGCCAATTTGGCGCATGGTAAGCGCATTGGTTACCCTGTTATCATCAAAGCTTCTGGTGGCGGTGGTGGCCGTGGTATGCGTGTTGTGCGTAGTGAAGAAGACTTAATTGAGTCTATCCAACTAACGAAGTCTGAAGCACGCTCAACGTTTAATAATGACATGGTTTACATGGAAAAATTCCTAGAAAACCCACGTCACGTTGAAATTCAAATTATGGCTGATGGTCAAGGTGGTGCGATTCATTTAGGTGAACGTGATTGTTCAATGCAACGCCGTCATCAAAAAGTTGTGGAAGAAGCACCTGCACCAGGAATTACACCTGAAATGCGAGCTAAAATTGGTGAGCGCTGCTGTAATGCTTGTATAAAAATTAATTATCGCGGTGCCGGTACTTTTGAGTTTTTGTATGAAAATGGCGAGTTCTATTTCATTGAAATGAATACCCGTATTCAAGTAGAACATCCGGTAACAGAAATGATCACCGGTGTTGACTTGATTAAAGAGCAACTTCGCATTGCTGCTGGCCAACCTTTATCTTATACCCAAGATGATATAAAAGTGTCAGGTCATTCAATTGAATGTCGTATAAACGCTGAAGATCCACGCTCTTTCATTCCATCGCCTGGAAAAATTACCCGCTTTCATTCTCCGGGTGGCTTAGGTGTACGTTGGGACTCTCATATTTATGCAGATTACTCAGTACCTCCGCATTATGATTCCATGATCGGTAAGCTGATCACTTGGGGTGATAGCCGCGATGTGGCGATTGCACGTATGCGTAATGCATTAAGTGAGTTGGTTATTGACGGAATTAGAACCAATATAGCGCTACATTTAGATATTTTAAATGATCAAGGCTTTGTTAATGGTGGTGCAAATATTCATTACCTTGAGAAGAAGCTTTCTGAATTAGAATAAACCCAAAAGCGCTACTAATAAAAAGCTCTGCATGCAGAGCTTTTTTTATATTCAGCGTAAACCTTATGTCGTGATATCATAGATGATAAAGCACGACTTATTATCCATGATTTTGGCTAGAAACAATGACTAAATTACTAGAAAAACCTTTACCACCCGCCGATGATGACTGCTGTGGTGGTGGTGCATGCAACCCTTGTGTTTGGGACCATTACTACGCTGAGCGAAAAAAATGGCGCTTACAGCAAGTAGAGTTAAAAGCTGCCGCAGAGCAAGCAGCTAAAGCAACTGACGATTAATTAGTCATCTTGAGCACTTTTGCAACCAGCTTGTTAATACCACTTGCCGCTTCTACCAATGACGTTGCCAACATATAAGCCGGTGTTGAGACTAATTGTCGAGCTTCATCAACAACAATATCATCAACAGCACATGCTTTATGATCAAGGCCAATATTAGTTAAAGAAGCCGCAATGGCAATATCTTGACCAATCGTCCCTTGCGCGCCTTCCCCATAAACCAGCGGGATCATAACGGGAGCAATACACATATAACCTGCAGGCTTATTAGCCTTGGCAAATGCTTGGCATACCGATAACACTTGCTCATTTATGCTAATGTCTTCACCGTTAATGGCAAAATCAGATAAGTTTTTTGCCGCACCAAAACCACCCGGTACGATTAAAGCGTCAAATTCATCAATATAAAATTCACTTAAATCTTCAACATCACCACGGGCAATACGAGCAGACTCAACCAAAACATTCCGTTGCTCATCTTGCATCACCTCTCCGCTGACATGATTTATCACGTGATGCTGATTAATATTTGGTGCAAAACAACGATACTTTGCGCCAGCCTGTTCAATAGCTAACAAGGTTAGTACCGCTTCATGAATTTCACTACCATCATAAACACCACACCCCGATAAAATTATCGCTATATTTTTCACACTTCCTCCGTAGCTATATTCAGCTTATTACGTATCAATTGGCAGATCACAACAATATATACCGACACTACCATTAAGAGTGCAAATGGTAAGGCACTGCCGTCATAAAATACAGCTAAAATAGGACCCGCTAAGGCACCAATACCAAATCGTAAAGTGCCATTTACTGCCGTCACGGTTCCTGCATGCTCAGCAAACTCTTGTAAAATTAAGGCGTCAGCATTCACTGAAATCATTGATAAGCTCCCCATCAAAGGCAAAATTACCATGGCGTGATACAGTAAAGGTAAGGTAAAAACATTGGCTAACAGTAAACTCGTCGACATAATAATAGCCAACGAAAGACCAAAATAGAGCATTTTTCTAGAGCCAACACTGGCCACAAAACGCGTGTTAATAAAGTGTGCAATCATCAACGCAAAAACATTTAAACCAAATAATAAACTAAACTCGAATTCAGAAACCTTAAATACCGTCAAATAGACAAATGGGATCGCGGTTATGTAAGCAAAAAAAGCCAACGACACCATCATCACACTCAATAAATCAAACCGTGCTGCACGGTTACTAAAAACAAGCTTATAACGTTCAATTACCCGATAAGTTTTTGCCGGTTTAGTCATAGATATGTCAGGTAAAAACATAGCACTGCAGATAAATACAATAAAAGCATAGGTTGCTAAAACATAAAATATCATCTGCCAGCTATGCAGCAGCAATAAACTGCCAATACTTGGCGCTATCATTGGTGCCAGCATCATGATCATACTGACATAAGACAAACCTTTGGCGGTGTTTTGGCCATAAAGCTGTCGAATAATGCCTGGCACAACCACAGTCGCGGCACTGCTAATAAATGCTTGGCAAAAACGTAAAGCAATAAATTGCTCAATATTTTCAACTAATGTTAACCCCAAGGTTGTTAATAAAAAGCCCGACAACCCCAACATTACCATGGCTCTGCGAGAGTATTTATCTGCCATGGGGCCAAAAAATAGCAAGCCCATTGCATAGCCAAATAAATAAATACTTAAACTATTTTGTACCAAAGGCATTTGGGCTGAAAAGTAACCTGCTATTTCTGGCATGCCTGGAAGGTACATATCAATGGCGAGTGGCGACACGGCGATTATGGCAGCAAGTAATGGCAACATTAATGTCAAGGAGACTTTAACTTTTGGCTGATTCATCATTACTTAACTCCTATATTACTAGTCTCAGGACTAGGCTCAGGATAGTCATGAACAAGTTTCCCAATAATTTGAATGGCATTATCTATCCGCTCACTCCATTGCACACCATAACTGATCCGCATATAGTTTTTATATTTTCCTGATGGCGAAAAAATTTCGCCTGGAGCAAAGTTAACGCCCTGTGCAACAGCTTGTTTAAAAAACTGGCTGGTATCAACATGTGAACGGCAACGTATCCATAACACGCTGCCCCCTTGCGGTTTTGAAATACAAACTTGTTCGGGAAAATATTCAGCAATTAATGCGCGCATACGTTCACAATTATAACGTAGGGTTTTTCTCAACACTTGTAAGTGCCGGTCATATTCCCCACTCATTAAATAATCACTTAAGGTCCATTGCTGTAGCATTGACGTAGAGCACGACTGCGCTCTTTTGATGCGCTTAGCTTTTTCTTCAAACTTGCCCGGTAACAACCAGCCAACACGATAACCTGGCGCGGCAGTTTTGGAAAAAGATGAACAAGTTAATACTAAACCTTTTTCTGAATATAGTTGTGCTGGTAATGGACGGCTCTCAGAAAAGTACAAATCGCTATATACTTCGTCTTCAATCAGGACAATGTCGTTTTGTTCTAATAGCCTCACCATGGCTTGTCGTTGTTTATCTGTCATCATAGAGCCCGATGGATTGCTAATGGCCGATGAAAATAAGCACGCTTTCACCGCGTGTTGCTCAATAACCTTAGCCAGCTCAGCAACACAAACCCCTTCTTCAGTACAGGTATAAACTTCTAGCGCTTTCATACCTAAGCTTTCAATTAACTCAATAATGCCAAAATAGCAAGGAGATTCAACCGCAATAATGTCGCCGCGCTCGGCAACACACTGTAAAGCGATAGATAACGCCTCTTGTGCGCCATTAGTGATAATAAGATCGTCGTGATTTACCAAAGCGCCGCACTCTTGATAGCGAAAAGCCAGATTTAAACGTAATTTAGCATCGCCATTTACCGGCCCGTAACTTACCGCTTTTTCTGAGACTCGACTTAGGACAGAGCGCATTAATCGAGCAAGCGTTTTATCTGGTGGATGAGCATTTACCGGATTAGAAATACCCAGTGCGACAGAGTCAGGCATATGAACAGCTTCATAGACCTGTTCGATTAAACTACGACAAGAAATTTCAGTTGGCTGCCCCCCTGACCATTTTGCTCGCATAGGCAATAAAGTACGCGCCTGTGTTGCTTTTAAGTAATAACCCGACTGAGGTCGAGCAGAAATAGTACCTTGGCGCTCAAGCTCAACATAAGCCTGCTTTACGGTGGGCACACTGATATCAAACTGCCGACTGAGCTTACGTAAACTGGGCAACTTATCGCCAGGGCGTATGGCGCCACTACGTTGTTGATGCTCAACAAAATCGATCACTTGTTGATATAAAAATTCTGACGCTGATTTATCGACGAGTCGCATAACTGTATAGGTTGCATTTTCATTTTTTTGTGTATGTTATTAAAACAAAAAAGCCGTAAAATGTCTATTCGTTACTAACACTGCCTACTTGATACTCCTGAGTATTTAGCTGATTTAAAAGCTATTCGCTTGGTTTATCTTTTTGCTCTACAAGCAAAAGCTTGTGGTACTTATTCAAGAGATCGTTATGAATAATACATTTTTATATATCATTACTGTGTTGATTTGGGGATCAACTTGGATTGCAATTAATTACCAATTAGGTGAGGTCGCTTCAGAGGTTTCTATCGTTTATCGTTTTGGCTTAGCAGCTATTGTGCTATTTGCTTATTGCAAACTTAAAGGTTTACCTTTACGTTTTTCATTACGCCATCATCTACAGTTTTTCTTTTTTGGCGCCACTTTATTTAGCGTTAACTATTATCTACTGTATTCTGCGCAACAGCACATCAACTCTGCATTAACCTGTATCGCCTTTTCAATGATTATGTTTCTCAATGTCTTTAATGCTCGTATCTGGTATGGCACTAAAATTACTCAGCAAGTTTATTTAGGTGGAATATTAGGTCTATTCGGTATTATTACACTATTTTGGCCACAAATTAGTGATACGCAGTTAGGCGCTGAGACCTTATTGGGCTTAGGTTTTTGCTTAACGGGCACTCTATTTGCGTCAACTGGTAATATGTTATCAATGAAAAATCAAAGGCTCAATTTACCCCTGATGTCTGCTAACGCTTGGGGTATGGCATATGGTGCTATTTTTATGGCAATTATTGCCATGATACGCGGCAGAACATTTAACTTCGATTACAGTTTTTCTTATATAAGCTCACTGCTTTATCTCGCTATTTTTGGTTCGGTTATTGCCTTTGGTAGTTACCTAACATTACTCAACCGTATTGGTGCACATCGTGCGTCATATGCATCCATTATGTTTCCAGCTGTTGCCGTCGTTATTTCAACACTGGTTGAGGGCTTTTCTTGGACAGGCTATACCGTGATCGGCTTATTATTTATTTTGGCAGGCAACCTAGTGGTGTTAATGCGTACTAAAAAGCCCGTTGCGATAGCGGCACCTTTAGCACCGCATACCGCTAAGCCGCTAAGCCGCTAAAACCGAATGTGAATCAAAATAATTTAAAAGTAGAAACTTTATAATCAATTTAATGCCATATCGTCAGTTTTTTGTGCGCAGTTCACTTAACACTAAGTGCCGATTGCACAACGGCGCTGGATACCTTCCTTTTCAGCGCCGTTTTTTCTTACTTCTTTAACCCAGTGACGGCAAGTGTCAATGTTGTTACTTTTCGAAAAAACACTTGCTTATCAGGCTCTTTGTGCTTAATAGCTGCCAATAGGTGAGCCTGGCGGTAAGGTTATTTTAGACACTGGCGTTGCCGTCTTGTCATGGCTCAAACTGTAATTAATTTGCTTGGCTAATAAAGCAAACTGCGCTCGTGAGCCTTTGTATTTTTTAGTACTGCGCTTATTCATTAACCACTGAGATAAATCCATTAAGGTAAGATAAACTTCCGCCTTAACTTCAGTAACCAGGTGCTCACTGTGCCATAACCCTAACAAATGCTCGACAAGTTGTTGATTCACACGTTGTTGTATTAGCAAGGCTGTAGATTTTTTAGGGACTGACTGAAAAGTAGTGCCAACAAGTTTAGTTAACAGCTCCCCTACTGAGGGTATATCGCTATCAAGCATACTTTGCTGTTGTAATCTTGCTAAACGTTCAGCATTAAGTAGTAATGACAAGGTATGCTTAGCACTTGCCTCTGCAGCACTGATGGGGTCAAAAGTTAATCCCGTGTTACTGGTAAAGCTTTCTCTGTTTCGACTGTAACCATAAGCTTTCGGTGGAATTAGCGCTGTAACTTCAGCAGGAACCGTCAGTGTTTCAACTGATAACGTTAGCAATAGCGCATTCAAGGCCGCATTTTGTGAAGTACCTGATACCAACTTTTGTTGATTGCTAAATTGTTCACTACGCAACTGATAACCGTAATCAACACCGGCAATAAGTTTGGCAGTCGCTTCAACTTGAAAACGATGAAAATTATAAATTGGCACCAGTACTTGTTCGAGCTCTGACATCGGCGTGCCAACAGGAATACTGTTTAAGCCAAAGTTAGCTAAAGCCAGTTTTCGTACTTTTAATACCCGGGTTAATTCCGCCGCCGCATCTTTGCCGTTGTCCCATAAGTGCCCTGTCGCATGCGCGCCAGATTTAGGTCTTGCGTCAGGATCAGACACATAAGCTAAGCCTTGTTGCTGAGCTGAGTTAACTAATTCAGATAAATACTGTGCTTCTTGCGCTTTATTGACATCGCTATACCCATAGGCAACAACATATTTGTCCCAAATGCCAATATCGGTTGCGTAAGCATTTTCTAAGCTAATTTCATCATTTTCAATGGTGATTAACGGATGTGGATAATCCATCACCGATGCGCGATCGTTAACACTGGCAGCAAAGTTATGCGCAATACCTAAGGTATGCCCTACCTCATGTGCTGACAGTTGACGAATACGAGCTAATGCCATTGCTTTCATCGTACGGGTATCCGTTTCTGTCGTTTTAAAAGGCGAAGTTAAGCCAAGCGCAATTAAGTAGTCTTGGCGCACGCGTAAAGAGCCTAGCGTGACATGACCTTTAATAATTTCACCTGTGCGTGGGTCAATAACCGACGCACCATAAGACCAACCACGAGTTGCACGGTGTACCCATTGAATAACGTTATAGCGCACATCCATCGGATCGGCATCACTTGGCAGCATCTTAACTTGAAAAGCATTTTTATAACCAATAGCCGAAAATGCTTGGTCCCACCAACGAGCACCATCGAGTAATGCACTTTTAACAGGCTCAGGCACGCCAGCATCAAGATAATAAACAATAGGTTCAACCGCTTCACTTATTTTCGCTTCAGGGTTTTTCTTTTGTAAACGGTGACGAGGAATATTGCGTTTTATTAATGGCTCATCAATGGCACTCGCATAATCGGCATAAGCGTGCTGCCAAAAGCCGCTATATGGATGAAATTGACGCGTTTGATAACCATCATCAGGTAACTTAATTAATGAATGATGCAAATTTACCGTAACAGCAGAGGCATCAGGTGTAACAGAGCGCAAATGTGTACCAGCTTTGCTGCCTCTATAAGTCACCGTTGCTTCTAGTTCAGTATTGTTTGGAAAGGCTTTACTACGTTTTTTATAAACACCACTACGTGAGGCATCAATTTTATAATCCCCCTGCTTAGTTCGCTTCAATTGTGCTGACAAGTTATGGATATCTGACAACAAGAATGGCGTGTAGTCTATTAGAATTTTACTGTTGTCTTTTGAGCGCTTACTGACCTTAAAGCCCCAAATTATTGAGCTAGCAAAAGCCTCATCAACAGCTTGTTTCTCAAGCATATTACTAGTATTAGCACGGTAGTAGGTATTAAGTTGGCGCAAAAACACTTTATTACCCACTTTTTCAAAGCGCACTAAACGCGTATCACCAAGTTGGCCTCGGTCTAAACCAATGTCATTAGAGCCGACCCCTTGCGGCAAAGCACTTTGAAATAAAAAGTTTTGCTCAAAACTCGTTAGTTCTAAAAAAACTTTACCTGTTTTATCATCAAGATAAAAAGAAAAGTAACCTTGATGGTGTTGCTTATCTTTAATAAATTCAGCGTATGTTGGTTCTGTTTTCGCCAGCGCTTGTGCTGATAGTACGCAACAAAAAAATAAAGCTATTACCCTAATGAAAAAATTCATTCTATATCCTTGCCGTCTGTAAAATTAAATAATGAGAAGTGCTGAAAATACTCATATTCTTGTTATAATCGATTTAAAAGTAAGCTTGAAATTTTTTCAAATTACTTTATCGCTTAATTAAAGCAAATTTTTAATGTCTTGATAGTACATCATTACACCAAAAATTAAATACAATATACAATCTCCTCTTAAAATTAAGAGTAACACACTAAAGTAATTAGGTAACCCGATGCAACGACTAGCTCCCGCTTTACGTGAAGATAATGTCCCATTAGATTTGATTTCATTAATAAAAACCATTTTAGCTGCCACCAAAGAAATATCATTTCGTGTCAGCCAGGGTCATTTAGGTGACACTATGGGATCAACCTTAGATGAAAATATTCAAGGTGAAGTACAAAAAAAACTTGATGTTGTCGCCAACGAGTTATTTAAAGATATTTTATTAGAGTCTGGTTTTGTTAAGGCAATATCATCAGAAGAAGAAGATACGTCGGTTGCTGGTGACGAAAATGGCAAGTTTATTGTTTCATTCGACCCTTTAGATGGCAGTTCAAATATTGACATTAACTCGCTAATTGGCACTATTTTTTCGATCCATCAAGCGCCAACAGATATGGACGCAAGCGATCCAGAGATGTTTAAGCAAGCAGGTAACAAACAAGTTTGTGCTGGCTATGTACTATATGGCCCGTCAACTATGCTAGTGATGACAACTGGCAGTGGTACACACTTTTATGTGTTAGACCGTACACACGGTGGTTACTTATTAGTTGAGCGCAACGTGCAAGTACCACAAGATACTCAAGAGTTTGCCGTTAATATGTCAAACCAGCGTTTTTGGCAAAAACCAATGCAAAATTACATCAATGATTTACTTGCTGGTGATACTGGCCCACGTGGTAAAAACTTCAATATGCGCTGGATTGCCGCTATGGTCGGTGATATTCATCGGGTATTGTGTCGTGGTGGCTTATTCACTTACCCAAGCGATAATAGAAATCCAGACAAGCCTTATAAATTACGTTTAATGTATGAAGCTAACCCAATGAGTTTTTTACTTGAACAAGCTGGCGGATTAGCCATGACTAGCGAAGGGCGTATTATGGATATTGAACCAACAGATATTCATCAACGTGTTGAGGTGATCATGGGTTCAAAAAATGAAGTAGAGGCTTGCTTAAGCTACTACAAGTAATATACTCATCTCGAACAAAAAAGCACTTGAAACTTTTCGAGTGCTTTTTTAATCTTAACCACACCTCTAAAATTAACTCAAACACACAAAAAAACCTAAAGGTTGAAATAATCGCTTTTATCCTGCAGACTTAAATTATCACGTGTGGATTTTAATACACAAAAACTTATAACGACTAGTAACGTAATTTATCAAGGACGATGAGATTATGAGCCATATCACAACAGTTGAACGAACATTCACCGAAAAAGAACAACTTGTTTCTACCACAGACTTGAACGGTACTATTACCTATGCCAATGCTGAGTTCTGTAAAATAGCAGGTTATAGTTTAGATGAACTTATCAGCCAACATCACAACATTGTCCGTCATCCTGATATGCCTAAGGCAGCCTTCAAAGATCTCTGGGGAAAACTAAAGCGTGGTGACTCATGGCGAGGCATGGTTAAAAATCGCTGTAAAAATGGTGATTACTACTGGGTTGATGCTTATGTAACTCCCTTACTTACTAATGGTAAAATCACTGGCTATCAATCTGTTAGAGCATACCCAAGCGCGAAGCAAAAATCTCAGGCACAAGCGTTATATAACAAGTTGAATCAAAACAAACCCATTATCGACTTACATGCGAATATTCTCCTAAAGCGTATCATGGCGCTAATCGTTGTTGCGGCGGCGGCCTCATTCAATTGGCTGTTGTCTGGCACAATAATGTCAGCAGTAGTTTTCCTCACTTGCTTATTTATTCTAATACTGATTTTTTCAGAAGAGCTTATAAAAATCCCCCACCAGCTTACAAAAACTAAATTAGCGTTTGATAGCCCATCTCGTCATATATATTTAGGTAAAGGTATTATTAGTATCATTAATTACCCCATTGAACTTTATAAAGCCAGAATAAAAACTGTTTTAGGGCGTAGCAATGATTCCGGTAAAAGATTAGCAAAGCTAGCTGATGAACTCGCTCAAACCTCAAACGACATGTTCATCAGTATCCAAGAAGAAAACGATCATATAGGACAGTTTGCTACGGCGATCACACAAATGAGCGCAACCATTAGCGAGGTTAGCCAAAGCACCACCACAGCCCACGATAGAGTTGAACAAGTGCACCGTGAATGCGTACAAAACATAGCCACCATCGAAAGTAGTGAAAATAAAATCAATCAGCTTGCTTGTGATGTCGACAATGCCGCAAAAAATGCCACGGAGTTAGTTGCTGACGTTGATAAAATATCAACCGTTATGAGTGAAATTCAAGGTATTGCTGATCAAACCAATTTACTTGCATTGAACGCAGCAATTGAAGCTGCAAGAGCGGGTGAGCAAGGACGAGGCTTTGCTGTTGTTGCTGATGAAGTAAGAGCTTTAGCCAGCAGAACACAAAATGCTACCGAGCAAATTCAATTGTCGGTCAATGAGTTACAAGGTACTTTAAAATCGTGGAATCAAGTTATGTTACATAATAAAAGCAATGCTGAAGCGTGCTCTGCCGAATCAAAAACCATTAAACAAGCAATGAAAAATATTATTGAAAACATTCAAAATGTTAATGACATGACCGCGCAAATTGCCACGGCATCAGAACAGCAAAGCGTTGTTGCCGAACAGATTACTCAAGGTATTCACAATATTGACAACATATCGCAACGTAATACCTCACTCGCGGCACAAGTATCAGATAAAAGTAATGAGGTGAGTACAAATGCTGAAGCGATAGAAGAACTTAGTACAAACTTTAGCTAGTGCTTAAATTCATGCTATAGCGTTTGAAAATTTACCGATAGAGAAAATGACGACTAACGAAGTCATGTTCATTCACAACACGCCATAATGTAGCAAACAACTAACTTACAACAAAGTCAGTAAAGTTTAACTGCAAAAAATTTATCAATATTCAAAAGTCTCCGAGTAATTACCCTCTCCTCCACGTTTTTCAATAAAGTCGCAAGCAAAGTCAAAATAGAGCTAAAAGCTAAGCAAGAAGTAACGACACAATCCCCTCTTTCACTGATTAACTTAACCTTTATTTAAAGTGACAAAAGTCACAAAGACTTGACTTAGATCAAAAAAGGATTACAATTTTCACAAATTACTGAAAATTCAGAAACAACAAAAGGCTATCAATATGAAGATAACACCTATGACACAATCGCTAGTCCTTCACTTTGGTGAAATGGGCTCACGCTGGGGGTTAAACCGAACACTTGGACAAATGTATGCCGTTATCGTACTAACTGAAGCCCCACTTAATGCCGATCAAATCAGCGAAGCATTACAGATTTCTCGCTCCAATGTCAGTATGGGGTTAAAAGAACTGAAGTCATGGAATCTGATCAAATTACACCATATTCCAGGTGACAGAAAAGAGTATTTTTCTGCGCCGAGCGATATTTGGGAAATAGCACGTACATTAGTGGTTGAGCGCAGAAAGCGTGAGCTTGATCCTACGTTATCTACCTTACGTGACGCCTTGATGGAACAACCGAGTAACGAGTCTGATGAATATGCGCAAATGCGCGTTAAGCAAATGCATGATCTGATGGAGATGGTCACGTTATGGTCTAACGAAATGCAAGGCATGTCATCAGAGAAGTTGTCTGCGCTACTCAAACTGGGTGAAGGCATCAGTAAGATTTTAGACGTCAAAGACAAATTATTATTAAGGTAGCGATAACCGTCGCTTCCTACTGGGGTAATAGGCCCCGTTTTACTGAATAGCTTGCGCTACCAGCTTACATTATTTACCTTACTAAAGTGGAGTACATCACGTGTTAGATGCTGCAGTTATTGCCAATGACACAAGTTTCATGCTTTCACGCATACAATTTGCTGCCAATATTAGTTTTCATATTTTATTTCCCACCATTAATATCGCCTTATGCTGGATATTGCTGTTTTTTAAAGTGCGCTATAACCAAACCCAAGATGAAAGTTGGCTACGCGTTTATCGTTTTTGGGTTCGAATATTCGCTTTAACCTTCGCCATTGGCGTTGTTAGCGGCATAACCATGTCATTCCAGTTTGGTACGAACTGGCCTGGCTATATGGAAACCGTCGGTAATATTGCTGGACCATTGCTCGGTTATGAAGTGATGACCGCCTTCTTTTTAGAGGCATCATTCCTCTCTATTATGCTATTTGGCATGGATCGGGTATCTAACCGTGTTCATACCATCGCGACTGTGCTGGTATCTTTTGGTACGACGCTATCAGCTTTCTGGATTTTATCGCTCGACTCATGGATGCAGACACCCGCAGGCTTCGAGATGATCGATGGTGTTGCCCATGTTACTAGTTGGATGGAGGTTATTTTCAATCCATCTATGCCTTACCGTTTAATGCACATGTTATTAGCATCGGGGCTAACTTCAGCATTTTTGATTTGTGGTATATCAGCTTATCGACTCATCAAAGGCGACAACAAGAAATCGGTTAAGCAAGCACTCAATTTTTCAGTGACCTTAGCTGCGATATTAATTCCATTACAAATTTTCGTTGGTGACTTACACGGTTTAAATACCTTTAAACATCAACCAGCAAAAGTCGCAGCAATGGAAGGGGTTTGGGAAACGGCTACCGAAGTTCCGCTTTTATTATTTGCTTTACCTGATCAAGAAAAACGCGAAAATAGCTTCGAAATAAAAGTCCCTAATATGGCCAGTATTATTTTAACTCATGACCCAAAAGGTGAAATAAAAGGCTTGAATGAGTTTATTGATAAGCACCCGCCCGTTGCGCCAGTATTTTTCAGTTTTAGAATTATGATCGGTATGGGCGTGTTAATGCTACTATTTTCTTGGC
This sequence comes from Cognaticolwellia aestuarii, assembly GCF_002000025.1. Classification (GTDB taxonomy): domain Bacteria; phylum Pseudomonadota; class Gammaproteobacteria; order Enterobacterales; family Alteromonadaceae; genus Cognaticolwellia; species Cognaticolwellia aestuarii. Next base: position 25,776 of record NZ_MUZV01000012.1, on the reverse strand, counting down.
TTGCTACTTATCAATTTGTGCTTAAGAAACAATATCCGCCGTGGCTATTAAAAGCTGGCATTGCCATGACCTTCTCAGGTTGGTTAGCTACCTTAGCGGGCTGGTATGTTACTGAAATTGGTCGTCAACCTTACTTAGTTACCGGTATTCTGCGAACTAAAGATGCCGTAACCACTACACCACCTGCTGATATTGCGCTATCACTGACGTTATATCTAGTTATTTATGGCTTTTTGCTAATTGCCTATATCCGTACTTTATTTGTTATGGCTAATCGAGCGGTAATACTCGAAGAAAGTAATGCTTCATTAACAGGTAAGGTTCTTGTGTCTGATGCAAGTAAACCAGTAACAACCAATGAAGGAGTAACATCATGAATGTTACATCAGTAGATTGGCTACCAAGCGTTTTTATCGGCTTGATGGGGCTGTCATTTTTAATTTACGCGATACTTGATGGCTATGATTTAGGTGTTGGAGTATTACTGCCACTAGATAAGCCACAACAGCGCGATACTATGATTTATTCTATTGGGCCATTTTGGGATGCTAATGAAACTTGGCTAGTCATGGCCATTGGCCTATTGTTAATTGCTTTTCCAAAAGCCCACTCGATTATATTTCAAGCATTATACTTGCCAACAGCATTGATGCTAGCAGGGTTAATTTTACGTGGCGTATCATTCGACTTTCGCACTAAAGCACCCAGTACTGATAAGCATAAATGGGATTACGCTTTTAAATTCGGCTCTTTGTTGGCGACATTAACCCAAGGTTACATGTTGGGGCGCTATATCACTTCATTTGAAGACTCATGGTTAAGTATTGGTTTTTCTGCCTTGTCAGCTATTTGTGTTACGGCTGGTTATTGCTTTATAGGTGCCGCTTGGTTAGTCATGAAAACAGAAGGCGAGTTGCAACGCAGAGCGGCCAATTGGGCAAAAATCACCAATGTATTAATGGCAGTAGGCATTATCGCAGTATGTTTAACGAACCTGCTCATTGACCAGCAGATCATGGATAAATGGTTAGGTGGTATGCAAGTGTTAATTTTAATTCCAATAACCTTACTGCTGGCTTTTACATTTATCACAGTTCACTTATATTTAGATAAGGTCCCCATGGAAAATGATCTTGGCTGTTGGTTTCCATTTTTAGCAGCAATCATACTATTTATCATGTGCTTCTGTGGCTTAGCCTATAGTTTTTATCCTTATATAGTACCGTTTAAAATGACGATATTTGAGGCCGCAAGTGCTCGCGAGTCTTTATGGTTTATCTTTGTTGGCGCCGCTGTGGTTTTACCGATGATTATTGGTTATACGATATTTTCTTATAAGGTCTTTTGGGGTAAAACCAGTAAGCTAAACTACTAAAGAGTTTTGCTACATAACTCATGCACTCCAATATATAAAAGCCCGATATTAACCAGTAATATCGGGCTTTTTCATTCTATTAGCACATTTACAAGTAAAACACTTTACGCCTTATCTTGGCTGTCTTTTTTAGCTTGTGCTTTTATTGCTTCTAACTTGGCTTTGTGATCTAACTTGTAGTCAGGCATATCTTTCTTGCCTTCCATTAAGTAGTTATCCATCCAGCGCATTAAACGTAAGCTGTAATCGTACTGTGCCGCCGCTTTGCGGTTGCCGTGGCCTTCACCTGGGTAATAAACTAAACGTACATCTTTACCTTGTACTTTCATGTAACGGTACATTTCCATTGATTGTGCTGGGTGTACACGCGGATCGTCTTTACCGTGCATAATTAATAATGGTGTTTTTGACTGATGTGCCCAGTAAATAGGACTACGTTCTAAATAATATTGCCATTTATCCCAAGGGTAAGAGCGCGCATGTACTAAATGCATTTCATTAGAAATATCGGTAGTACCAAACTTAGATAACTGATTTGAAATACCAACAAACATTACACTAGCAGCAAAATGTTCAGTCAGCTTAGTTGCCGCCCATGCCGAAGCATAACCACCGTATGAGCCACCAGTAATACCTACGCGCTTAGCATCGACTAAACCCGTTTCAACTAGGTAGTTTTTCATATCAACTAAGTCATCAAACTCTGCGCCAGCATAGTCATTTTGGCCTAATTTAGAGTACGCTACCCCTTTACCAGTTGAGCCACGGTAGTTAGGATAAAATACCGCATAACCACGTGCCGCTCCCATTTGACCAGGTTTAGAGTAAGCCGTTACCCAACCATTTTTTTCATGGCTTTCTGGTCCGCCATGTACTTGCATAATTAATGGGTAACGTTGGCCTTCTTTATAATCTAATGGATAAACTAGAATCCCGCCCACTTCCACGCCATCACGTGCTTTCATGGTAATAGATTCTTGCTTAGCGAGGCGTTTTTCATTTAACCAAGGGTTAGAATCGGTTAATTTACTCAATTTTTTGCCGCGCAGCATAAAACTCTCATTAGGATGTTGCGCACTATGGCCTTTCACACCAATTGTTTTGTCTGAGTTTGACAGCGATAAGCCCGAGGCAATAATTTTTCCGGCTTTAAGTTGGGTTTTATACTTATTGCTACCAGGTTTAATGTTAGCAACAATACTTTCTGTGCCTACATTGGCAATAAAGTTAAGCTTATTGCTTTTATGCGACCACTCAATATCTGTAACATGGCCAGCAAATTTTGGTAACCAATCTTGTATTTCGCCGGTGTTAACATCAGCTAAATATAAACGGCCGGTGGCTGGATCATGTTTATCTTCTGCGCCAATAACTGCGATATGCTTACCATTAGCAGAAAATTCCGCTGTGCCTAACTTACCTTCAGTGGCAATCGACATGGTAATTTTTTGATCTGCAAGATTCATCACATGCCATTGTGCTTTGGTGTACGAGTCATCAATCAATGCTGTTGGTTGCGTTTTAACAAGTAATTGCGCGTTATCAGCAGCCCAATTCATGTCACTAACATAACCATTAATATCAACGGCAGTTAGACTAAGCGCTTTTGCTTGCACAGCTAAATCTGTAATGAATAACTGTTTGTTTTTCAGTCCCATTTCATAAACTTCAGCTTGAAAGCCAAGTTCTTTTAGTTTTTTCTCTGACTTGTCTTTTGCTGGCATTGCTAACAGCGCAACTTGTTTACCATCAGGACTGATATCGTAACGACTAATTGAAGTGTCTTTTAATGCCAATACTTTTTCACGCTCACCACCGTCAACAGGGATACGATAAAGTTGAGTATACTTTTCACCTTTAAATTTCGCTAAAAAGTAAACAAACTTGCCATCTGCTGACCACTCTAAAGCGCCAACATTGACTTTTCCGGTAATAAAAGGTCTTGTATTGCCTTTAGTGTCGGCAATAAAAAGCCCGCTATAGCTGCCGCCATTTTTATCAACGTACAGCTCTCGAGGTAAACTGCGAGTAAACGCTACTTGATCGCCACTTGGGCTAATAACACTACTTCTCACTGATTTTATTTTTGGGATATCTTCGATGCTAATGACATCGCTTGCCATTGTCCCCGCACTCGCCAATGACATTAATGCCACTAATGATTTAAATTTCGACATAAGTTCCTCAATTGAAAAAGCTGCTTATCAGTAACAGCTATTATTTTGTACAAAAATATAAAAATTGCCCCGCAATACTAACGCAATACCAACCAAGCTTAAAGCGTTAGGCTAGTAACGGTTAGCAGCTCACGCTTTTGTTGGTCTATTCAGACAAAAGTTGTATAAAAATAGCGCCAAGGTGTACTAGGCGAACTGCCTATGTTTTTGTTAGAATACGCGCCATATTTTGATAATACCTTTAACGGCTGAGTCGTTATTCGGTCAATGGCGCTTGGAGATAACGATTTATGTCGGCTTATGCAGTAGGACACAAGGTTCCTGATTCAGATTCAATTTGTTCAGCAATTGCACTTTCATACTTAAAAACAACAATTGGTGAAGATGTAAAACCGGCTCGTTTGGGCGAGCTTTCACCTGAAACTTTATTCATTTTAGACAAGTTCGGCTTTGAACAGCCAGAGCTTAAATTGAACTTTGCTGATACCGATGGTATTTATGTTGTTGATCACTCAGACCGTATTCAAGGCCCTGATGATATTGATGACAGCACGGTATTGGGTATTATCGATCACCACAAATTAGGTGATATTACCACGTCAACGCCATTAGAAATTTGGGTACGCCCAGTTGGCTGCACTAATACGATTATTAAAATGATGTATGACTTTCACGGTGTTGAAATTCCAAAAAATATCGCCGGCGCTATGATGTGTGCAATTTTGTCGGATACGGTTATTTTCAAGTCGCCAACCTGCACCACTGCCGATATAAAATGTGTTGAAGCATTAGCACAAATTGCTGGCATTGAAGATTATAAAGCCTTGGGTATGGAGATGTTCACAGTTAAATCATCAGTTCAAGGTACACCGGTTCGTGACTTAGTATTGCGTGATTTTAAAGATTTCAATATGAGCGATAACATTGTTGGCATTGGTCAACTAGAAGTTATTGACCTTGCCTTGTTTGACGAGATGAAAGCAGATTTACACGCTGATTTACAAGCGGTTAAAGAAGAAGGTAATCGTCACACGGTCATGTTATTGCTAACTGACATTATGCAAGAAGGCTCTGAACTATTAGTGGTAAGCGACGATATCAGTATTGTTGAAAAAGCTTACGGTATAACGCTAGTTGACGGCAAAGCATGGTTACCGGGTGTAATGAGTCGTAAAAAGCAAGTGGTACCACCATTACAAGATACGTTCGCGTAAATACTTTTGGCTGAGTAGTTTAGATAAATCCATCGGATTGAATCTAAACTACTTTCCTTTATTTCATCTCAAAACCATTACTGAAATCAAGTCTGTAACTAAAAAAACTTCGAAGACCTTAATGCTTTAATGGCAACATTAAAACGAATTTAGCTCCCCCATATTCACTATCAGTAACAATAATGGTACCACCATGTAACTGTGCTATTTCTTTAACAATAGTAAGCCCAAGACCAAAGCCGGTATTTTGACTGACACCACTTACTTGATGAAAAGCTTCAAATATAGCTTTTTGCTGCGAAGCAGGGATCCCCGATCCGTTATCTTCAACACAAACCACAATGGAATCATCAATTTTATTTATGCAAACATAAATTTCAGATTCACCGTACTTATCTGCATTTTTAACCAAGTTAGTAATAGCTCGCTCTGTTAACGACTTATCAAGTAAAATGTTACTTTCATTATCAAGATGATTATGCCACTGAAGGCTTGCCTTACATTCAATTAACAGTTTTTCCTGTAAGTTATGTGAAAAGTCAGCAATATTAACTTGTTCAAGCTGCAGCTTAAGCTCTGCTCGTTCCATTTTTGCATAACTTAATAACTCCTCCACTAAATCCTCTAAACAGAAAATTTCATCCTCTAGGCCTTGTACATGAGCCATCATATTGTCACGCTTGGCTGTAACCAGCATTTCCAATATCATTTGCATACGAAATAAAGGTGAACGAAACTCATGAGCAATAACATGGGTGAGCTGTTTGTGACTGCCTAATAAGCTTTCCATTTGCTCTGCCATAGTATTTAAACATACATTCAATCGCCCCACCTGAAAACGTTTTAGGGTTGATGCTCGTGCAGACAAATTACCTTGGCTAATATCAACAAGGGTAGACTCAAGCCGTTTTAATTTTCGATGTAGACCAAATAACCAAATAAAGCAGCCTGATGCAACAAAACAAATGAGCGCAATAAAAATAGCATCTCCCACTGTTTCATCAATTTTTAATAACTGATGTGCTTCATTTTCTTCGATTTGATAGTACTGCGCTGGTGAAAAAGCTGTGAAGTAATCGTATTCATCATCATCAAACCAGGTTAGCTGGTTCTCTAAAGCTTTTTGAATATGGCTTGGAATACTATCAAATGCAACGGGGCTGATAATAACTTGGTTTTTATCAGCAATAACATCAATAAGCTCTTGCCTGCGTTGCAAAGTTACATGGCTATCAAGCTCTTGAAGTAATGTTATTTCTGCAGCAAAATTTTCAGCTTTTATGATGTTTTCAATATCAACATAGAGGTAAGTATTAATTAAATGGGCAGCAACCATAAAAATAAACAGTGTTGCTAATAGCCCTAAATATAAAGAAATAAATAGTCTGGTCATAAAGTTCGCACAATTAAATGTTATGCAAATAGTTTAGCGTTAATTATGCTCTTATTCTGTATGCGTTTGTATGAATATTGATTACCAATAATCAGGTATAAACATATAACCTTTACCCCGCACTGTTATTATACCTTGTGGGCGATTAGCATCATCTTTAAGTTTTTTTCGTATTTGCGCTATTTTATTATCGACCGAGCGATCTAAGCCGTCATATTCAATACTTCTCAACGACTGCAATAGCTCCTCACGGCTTAGCACCTGCTCAGCATGTTTAGCTAAGTGCCACAGTAGTGAAAACTCTGAAGGCGTTAGTGGCACTAGTTCATCGTTTAGTTTGCAACGCTGTAGTGGCTCGTTCAACCACAAAGCGCCAAAAATTTTTTCTTTATTTGAATGGGGAGATGGGTTTACTTGGTTTAAACCAGCTGAGTTAATTATTTCAGCAGCACCTTGATTTCTTCGTAACAAGTTTTTAATACGTGCTAGCAGTACGCGAGGTTGAATCGGTTTTTGAACAAAATCGTCAGCACCAATTTCCAGTGCTGCTACTTGATCCATATCATCACCACTCGCCGTCAGCATCAATATTTGACCAGAAAATTGATTTCTAACTTTACGGCATACAGATAAACCATCGAGGCCTGGTAGCATTAAATCAAGCACAACCAGCGAGGGCTCAATAGCGGCTATTTTTTCAACCGCGTCAATACCCGAATGAACAACTACAACATCGAAACCAAAATTTGAGAGATAATTTTTCAATAAAGAGGCTAATTTATCATCATCCTCAACCAGCATAATAGTTTGGATATTCGACATTTTAGATATATAGATCACTTAATAGAATATTAAGCCCAATATAGCAAAATAAAACAAAAGAGGCACTAATAATGCCTCTTCTCAGTCACTTCAAGTGCCTAAATTACTGTAACAAATACTTATCTAATTCAGCTTTTGTCATCACATGTACTGTGTTGTGAGGCGCAGCTTCAATAGTAAAAAAGTAAAACTCTGGTCCCAACTCAGCACCTAACATTTCTCTAAAGAAAGTGAGTTGCGCACCGTGACCTTCATGATCTCTACCTAGTTCGTCAGCTGGCTTGCCTTCAGTACAACACCATGAGTGAACGCCAAGTTTTGCACCTTCGGTATACACTCTTTTAAAGCCCGAAGTGTATAAATCAACACCGCCAGAGTTAACGTCTGAAGTTGCTTCAACCATTGTTGTCAATTGTGCATTACGCACTAGTCTACCTGTATGCATATTAATTGCATCGTTAACTGAACCACTGATTTCTTGTAGTAATAATGTATCAACTTCAGGGTGGTTATTAATCAGATCGGTTATTTGTACGTATGTTTTTGTACCAAGGTCGCCATTAACCATTGCTATAGTGCCAGATACTTCAACCGTACTAGTACCACCTTCGATTAAAGATTCATTAACAGTCAACTTTATTGAAAAATCACCTTTTACAGGGTGGCTAATACTACCTTCATAGGTTGCATTTTCGTTATCATCTTGTGATAGTGAAATGTCTTTGCCAAAAAAGTAATTATCTGCATCAGCCAGTGCCTCATTAATATCTTCCAGTTCAGTTTCCACTACTCGGATAAAATCAACAGGCTGGTTATTTTCAAAATCAAAGCCAAAAAACAAAAAGCCTTTATCATATTGAGCAAAAATTAAATTATCACTTTGACTCATATCTACAAATGTCACTTTGTAAATAGCACCATCAATTTGTAGCTCAACTGCGGCTTGCTGACTTTGATAATTTTCTACATACCGCGCAACATCTTCTGGCTGTATATGGTGTACAGCCTCAGGAAGCGTTGGTGTTGTTGGAGGCGTAGTCGGAGTTGTTGGTGTAGTTGGTGTAGTTGGTGTAGGCGATTTTTTTGAACTACTACCGCAAGCTTGCAATGCAAGTACGATAATTAGTATTGAGGTTATAAGTACTAAGTTTTTCATTATCTAATCCTGTGTCTCTATTAATTGAGCGCATTATGCGGATAAGACATCAAATACAATAGCATCAAATTGTCGTGCAAATGTATGTAAAGCACTTACATTTGCTAAAACGAAATAGTTAACTATTCTACTTTCGTTAAGGTGAATTAAAAAAGCCCTGTAGTTACAGGGCTTATGTTACTTATGTTTATTTAGTTAGGCTTAAATATCTTTAATACCCATATTAAACAAGGTAAAACCGTAAATATCGGCGTACTGATCAATGGTTTTACTGATTGGTGTACCTGCGCCATGACCGGCATCCGTTTCAATGCGAATTAAGGTTGGGTTTGTGCCCGCTTGTTTCGCTTGTAACTCGGCAGCAAACTTAAATGAATGCGCCGGCACTACGCGATCATCATGATCACCGGTTGTCACCATAGTAGCTGGATAATGCGTACCTGCTTTAACATTATGTACCGGTGAATAGCCAAGTAAATAGTTAAACATTTCAGCGTTATCATCCGACTTACCATAGTCGTATGCCCAACCAGCTCCTGAGGTAAAGGTATGGTAACGAAGCATATCAAGTACACCAACCGCAGGTAATGCCACTTTAAATAGTTCAGGACGTTGCGTCATAACTGCGCCAACAAGCAAACCGCCATTAGAGCCGCCCATTACTGCCAGCTTATCTGAAGACGTTACTTTTTCGGCAATTAAGTATTCTGCAGCAGCAATAAAATCATCAAAAACATTTTGCTTTTTCAGCTGTGTGCCTGCGTCGTGCCATTTTTTACCGTATTCACCACCACCACGTAAATTAGCAACAGCGTAAACACCTCCTAACTCTAACCATGCAGCACGTGTTGAACTAAATTGTGGCTGTAAGCTGATATTAAAACCACCGTAACCATAAAGAATGGTTGGGTTAGTACCATCAAGCACTAAACCTTTCTTGTGGGTAATAATCATTGGCACTTTAGTGCCGTCTTTAGAGGTATAGAAAACTTGCTTTGATTCGAAGTTATCGCTATTAAACTTAACTTTCGATTTCATATGCACACTAGATTCGCCAGATTGAAGATCTAAGCTAAAGGTCGTTGAAGGCGTTTTCTGGTTACTAAACGAATAGTAAAGTTTAGTTTGAGATTTTTTACCACTAAAGCCACCAGCCGTTCCTACTTCAGGCAAAGCAATATCACGTACTTTTTTACCATTAAGTTCGTACTGTTGAATAAACGACGTGGCATCTTTCATATACTTAGCAAATAAGAAGCCGCCGCCCGTAGAAACTGACAATACATTTTCAGTTTCAGGAATAACATCTACCCAGTTTTCAGCCGTTGGCTGTTGAGCATTTACCTTCACGACACGTTTATTAGGCGCGTCCATGTTAGTAATAAATAGTAAATCATTACCTTTACTGCTCACTAAGCTAGTGTCTGAGTTGGTATTACCGACAACAGTAACCAATGGCGAGTCTGCCTTTGTTAAGTCTTTAATAAATAATTTATTGCCTGAAGTTGAAACCGCGGCAGAGACCAATAAATAGTTACCATCTTTAGTCACTTCACCGCCAACATAGCGATGTTTTTCAGCCTCAGTTCCGCCGAAAACTAATGCATCTTCTGACTGTGGAGTGCCTAGCTTATGGTAATAAAGTTTGTGTTGATCGGTTTTAGCCGATAGTTCACTGCCTTTAGGTTTGTCGTAGCTTGAATAATAAAAGCCTTCATTACCTACCCAAGACAAACCACTGAATTTAATATCGACTAACTCAGTCTCTATCACTTCTTTAGTTTTGGTATCGATTACTCGTGCTTTACGCCAGTCACTTCCGCCTTCAGAGATCAAGTACACGGCGAGTGAACCATCTTCACTAAATTCAATGCTCGCTAACGACACCGTACCGTCTTCGCTAAACTCATTGGGATTTAGGAAAACTTCTGCAGGGGCATCGCCTTTTTGGCGATATAAAACATATTGATTTTGTAAGCCGTCATTTTTATAAAAATAGTTATAGTCACCTTCAATAAAAGGCATGCCTACTTTTTCATAATCTAACAATGTTGCAAGGCGGGTTTTAATTTTATCGCGGAAAGGAATTTGTGCTAAATAGCCCTGAGTCGTTTTGTTTTGGGCGCTTACCCAATCTGCAGTTTCAGCACTCATATCATCTTCTAACCAACGGTATGGGTCGGCCACTTTAGTGCCAAAATAATCATCCACAACAGCAACTTTTTTAGTTGTTGGATAAACCAAACTGGTACTTTCACTGCTGATATTCGCAACTTGTTCAGTTGCCGCGCTAGGTGCGGTGTCTTGACCACAGGCACTTAAGCCAAACAATGCCAGTAGAATTGCCGAACGTAATACTATTTTTTTAGAATTCATAATTTACCAAATAAGTGAGATTGTTTTTCTTTGCCAGATATCATATGGCAGTATCAGATTGATGTCTATGTCAGGAAAAGTAATTAGGCCAAAGCGGCAAACATATAATAGAATCAATTAACTAAGATACGAGATAAAGTAAAGAAATATGAACATTACCAGCTCAAACCGGCTAAGTTATAAGCTTATTGATGAAAGCGATAGTGAGTTTCTCTACCAACTTGACCAAAATCCTGAAGTCATGCGCTATATCAATGGCGGCGTTGAGACCACACGTGAAGATATCGTTAATAAGTTTATACCTCGCCATAACGCTTATAAAAATCCCAACAAAGGCTGGGGCTTATGGAAAGTAACAATTACAGCAACGAAAGAAAGTATTGGCTGGATTTTAGTGCGCCCAATGGACTTTTTCTCCGATAGGCCCATTTGGCACGATATTGAATTAGGCTGGCGCTTTCTACAATCAACGTGGGGCAAAGGCTATGCATCAGAAGCCGCAATTCATATTCAGCAAGCACTAGCTAAACAGCCTGAAAATAAAATATTTAGTGCGATCGCTATGCATGACAACGCTGGCTCGATTGCAGTAATGAAAAAAGTGGGCATGGAATATGTTAAGTCCTATACTCATTCTGACTCACAACTGGGGGATTTAGATGTGGTGTTATATAGCATGGAAAATACCTCAATATCTAGAAAATATGCTGATCGGTAATGTAGACAAATAACTTAACGAATTACCAAACCTGCTTATTGCCATTCGCTAAAATTAACCTTATTCGCGTTGCTACCATTAACGACAACCTCTATGAATCAGAGACTTTTAAATGGTTGATGGCCATCGATAAGTCCTCATGAGCGTACTCACGAACACAAATACAGGTGATTTTTAATAAACCATTGACAACACAAATGATAATGATTATCATTTGCTTATCTTCTTGGTCGAAGTGGGCGCACTACTACTTAGGCTAATGTTGATACAAGTACGGAGCTTAGTTGTTATGAATTGGGACGTGTTTCAATTAAGTAACGTACTTAACAAAAAATAACTTGATAGCGTTATTTGAAATAAAAAGCCAACTATTCTCCAGTAGTTGGCTTTTTTGCGTTTTATACCCGCTCGACTTAAAAAGATAAATTTTTCCTGTCGATAATACCTTTATACTAGGCATTGTTTGCAGGGAAAGAAAAACAAAAAAACCCAACAAAAGTTGGGCTTTTATCTAATTTAACTACTAGAAAGTTAGCTAAATTTTATCATTAAAAGTGGGAAGTACAACTACACTTTTTCAAATACAGTCGCGATACCTTGGCCTAAACCAATACACATAGTCGCTAAACCAATGTTAACATCTTGTGCTTCCATTAAGTTTATCAAAGTACCTGAAATACGTGTGCCTGAACAGCCTAGAGGGTGGCCTAATGCAATAGCGCCACCGTTCAAGTTGATCATGTCATCCATTTTGTCTTCTAAACCTAATGAACGTACACATGACAACGCTTGGGCAGCAAATGCTTCGTTAAATTCAGCTAATTCGATATCAGCTAACGTTAAACCTGCACGTTGTAGCGCTTTCTTCGTTGCTGGCACTGGGCCAAAGCCCATTGTTGATGGATCGCAACCTGCGATAGCCATACCACGAATTTTAACACGCGGTGTTAAGCCCATCGCTTTAGCACGTTCAGCTGACATCACTAACATTGCTGAAGCGCCATCAGAAAGTGCTGAAGAAGTACCCGCTGTTACCGTACCATTTACCGGATCGAATACCGGACGTAAGCCCGCTAAGCTTTCAACGGTAGTTTCAGGACGAATAACTTCATCATGCTCAATCAGCGTTAAAGCGCCCATCGCATCATGACCTAATGTTGGTACGATTTCGTTAGCCCAACGGCCTTCAAGCGTGGCTTGATGAGCACGTTGATGAGAACGAGCACCAAAAGCATCTTGTTCAGCACGAGTAATACCATGTTGCATACCTAATAACTCAGCGGTTAAGCCCATGTTACCAGCAGCACGCGAGATATGTTTGCTCAATGCAGGATCAAAATCTACATCATACATCATAGGTACATGACCCATGTGCTCAACACCACCAACCATAAACACATCACCTTGACCGGCCATGATATTAGTAGTGGCGTCATGTAATGCTTGCATTGATGAGCCACATAAGCGGTTCACAGTAACAGCACCGGTAGACTTTGGAATATCAGTTAATAGCTGCGCATTACGAGCAATATTGAAACCTTGCTCTTTAGTTTGCTTAACGTTACCCCAGATAATATCTTCAATTAATGCTGGATCAAGATTAGGGTTTCTAACCAATAATTGTTGCATTAAGTGTGCTGATAAAGTTTCAGCACGAACATTACGAAAAACACCAGCTTTTGAGCGCCCCATCGGGGTACGGATGCAATCGACAATAACGACTTCTTTCATGATTTTCTCCTCGCCTAAGCTGTTTTAACGTCGGTTGTAAAATATGACTGACCAGATTTTGCCATTGCGCGCATGCCGTCAGTAACTTGATAAATTTCGCCTAAGTGCGCGTATTTATCTGCCATTGCAATAAAGTTATCTAAACCTAAGGTTTCTAAATAACGAATTGGACCCCCTCTAAATGGCGGGAAACCTAAACCGTAAATTAAGCCCATGTCAGCTTCAGCTGCAGTATCAACTACACCTTCTTCTAAACAACGAACCACTTCATTTACCATAGGAATCATCAAGCGAGCAATAGTTTCGTCTTGAGTGAAGTCTTTTTTATCTACGCCAGTAAATAAGTCATAAGCTGCTTGTGCTGCAACTTTTGTTGGGCGACCGCGCTTATCTTTACCGTAATCGTAGAAGCCTTTACCATTTTTCTGGCCTAAACGTTTTTCGTTATATAAAGCGCTTACTGGGTCATTATCAATTTTAGTCATACGTGTTGGGAAACCAGCAGACATAACACCCGTACAGTGATCTGCCGTATCAATACCGACAACATCAAGTAAGTATGCTGGGCCCATAGGCCAGCCAAATTGTTTTTCCATGACTTTATCAACAGCAACGAAATCAGCACCTTCTAACACTAATTGGCTAAAGCCGGCAAAGTATGGGAATAAAACACGGTTGATATAAAAACCAGGACAGTCGTTAACAACGATAGGTGATTTACCCATTTTCGCCGCGTAGGCTACAACAGCAGCAACGGTTTCATCTGAGGTTTCTTTACCACGAATAACTTCAACTAGTGGCATTTTGTTTACCGGGTTGAAGAAATGCATGCCACAAAATTTGTCTTTACGTTTTACGCTTTCTGCCAGTAAATCAATAGAAATAGTTGAAGTATTTGAAGTAACAATAGCATCATCGCTAACGTAGCTTTCAACTTCAGCTAAAACCATGGCTTTAACTTTTGGATTTTCTACTACAGCTTCAACAACAATATCTACATCTTTAACGCTGTCGTAGCTTAATGATGGTGTGATGTTATTTAACACACCAGCCATTTTCTTGGCATTCATACGGCCACGTTCAACTTGCTTACTTAAAATACCGGCAGCTGTTGTTAAACCTAGGTCAAGCGCTTGGTCGTTAATATCTTTCATGATGATTGGCGTGCCTTTATAAGCAGACTGGTATGCAATACCGCCGCCCATAATACCCGCACCCAATACGGCCGCTTTATTAACGGCTTTAGTTGCTTGCTTACCCGCTTTTTTAGCTTTACTTTTAACTACTTGATCAGCCATAAATAGGCCAATTTGCGCCGTAGCTGAATCAGTTTTTGCTAATTTTGCAAAACCTGCGTTTTCTAATGCCATTGCGCCAGCACGGTCTAAGCCTGCAGCTGCTTCAATGGTTTTAACCATCGCCATTGGCGCTGGGTAATGTTTACCAGCTTTAGCAGCGATCATACCTTTACAGGTATTGAAGGTCATAATAGTTTCTACTGGAGAAAGCTTTAACGCTTCTAGCTTAGGTTGACGTTTAGCACGCCAGTCTAGTTTGCCCGCAATTGCTTGATTCAGCATTTTTAAAGCCGCTTCACGTAAATGCTCAGGCGCAACTACGGCATCAAGTAAACCTACAGCCATTGCTTGCTCAGCTTTAAACGCTTTACCTGTTGACATCCACTCAACAGCGTTATCAGCACCAATAACACGTGGTAAACGCACGGTGCCACCAAAACCTGGTATTAAGCCTAATTTAACCTCAGGTAAACCAATTGAACATGTTGTATCAGCAATACGGTAGTCACAAGCTAAACTCATTTCACAACCGCCGCCTAACGCAAAGCCATTAATGGCAACTACAGTTGGTAGCTTAATATCTTCAAACGAATCAAAAACATCTGATCCTTCTTTGATCCAAGGTATTAATTCAGCTTCTGGCTTTTTAAATATCTCTAAAAATTCGGTGATATCAGCACCAACGATGAAAGAAGACTTACCTGAAGTAACCAGTACCCCTTTTGCTTCACTGCAATTATTAATCGCATCAACTACAGCGATATACTCTTTAAACGTTGCCTGATCAAACTTGTTAACTGAGCCTTGCGCATCGAATTTAAATTCGACAATGCCGTCATCTAACAACTGGGCAGAAAGGCTTTTGCCTTGAAATAACATGCCTACTCTCCTGACTTTTAATGGATCTTATCTAGATCGATTGACTGGTAAATACGTAATCATAGATTACTACCAAGCGTGTGAATATTTAGTTTACTCATCAAATACAAGAAATAAGTAAAAGAAATAAAGTGCCAATGAGTTTGCCTTGAAAGGAAAGGGAAAGCAAATTTTTTTAAACAGGTGTTTTAATTAACTGTATTAAAGTTGTCATACAACAAATACCCGCCATTGAATCATTAGTCCGCAGGTCTTTAAAAGCAAGCCTTAGCAACACTTACATCAAACTTACTTAAGACGACCACGAGTACCTCTTTGTTCATTTTTTTTCATTTTATTCAACAATTCCTGCTCAATATCTATCCCCTGCCAGTGGGCAATATCCAAAACCCTTAAAACAATATCTGCTAACTCTTCTGCAAAATTATCTGTTGGGCTTTCACCGCGACATTCGTTAATCGCTTCTCCAACTTCCGAGGCGACTAAAGCAAGCGCCTCTAAGGTAGTTTTGTTATGCCAGCCCATTCGCTCAACCCAGTCATAATTTTGCTTGGCTAGTTGATTAATATTCATAAATACCTCAAAAGTAGTGATTTCGTTCGTCGTGTATTTTACAGACAATTAACTTACAATGGTGTGTCGCTGTCAACACAACACTGCTGGATTTATAATGTCATTACCCGCTAAATTGCGTACCCCAGAAAACTTACTACTTGCCATGGCGTTTATTATGCCGTTAGTTTTTTCAGTTTGGATGGCTTTATTGAATAATTTCGTAGTTGAACAAGCCAATTTTACCGGTGTTGAAATAGGTATATTACAAAGTTTAAGAGAAGTTCCTGGTTTTCTTGCTTTTACTGTTATTTACGTTTTGTTATTTATTAAAGAGCAAAAATTAGCGTTAGTTGCTTTAGGCTTAACAAGTTTAGGCGTTGCGGCAACTGGCTTTTTCCCCTCGGCGATTGGCCTTTATCTTACGACGATTATTATGTCTGTAGGTTTCCATTACTTTGAGACTGTTAATCAGTCTCTGACCTTACAATGGGTTGATAAAACTAAAACCGCTCACTTTCTAGGCCGTGCTTTGTCGGTAAAATCTATTGCCTCATTAATGGCATTTTCCAGTATTTGGCTGTTAATGGAACAGTTTTCGTGGAGCTATAAATCAACTTACGTGTTATTCGGTGGTATTGCATTAGTGTTTACCATTGCTCTAGCTTTATTGTTTCCTCACTTCCCACAGCCAACCGAACAATCTCGCAAGTTAATCTTACGTAAACGTTATTTACTATTTTACGCGTTAACATTTTTCAGTGGTGCTCGTAGACAGATTTTTGTCGTATTTGCCGGTTTTTTAATGGTAGAAAAATTCCACTATAGCGTTGCAGATGTTAGCGCATTATTCCTCATTAACTATGTATTTAATTGGTTATTTGCCGCTAAAATTGGCCAATTTATTGGTCGGGTCAGTGAACGTAATGTGCTACGTTTTGAATATATTGGCTTAACCATCCTTTTTATTCTTTACGGCTTAGTCGAAAATGCCAATATCGCTGCTGTGCTTTATGTTGTTGACCACTTATTTTTCGCCTTAGCCATCGCAATAAAAACCTATTTTCAAAAAATTGCACAGCCAGAAGATATTGCTGCCAGTGCCGGTATTAGCTTTTCTATTAACCATATCGCTGCCGTAGTTATACCGGCTTTACTCGGTATGGTGTGGATAGTGAATGCTTCATGGGTGTTTTATATTGGTGCTGGGTTTGCTTGTTGCTCATTAATATTAACCTTGTTCATGCCTTACTCACCGCAATTGAATGTTGAATTTCGCACAAAAGAAAAGGCACTTATAAAATAAGTGCCTTATAGGTTGCAATGATATACATTTTTACTCAAGTCGATAAGTTATATTGGGTTATCTATTTCTTTTTTCTAAACAAATAAAGAACTCATCTGCTGGCATAGGCTTAGCATAATAAAAGCCCTGTACCTCATCACAACCTAAAGCTTTTAATTCAACTTCTTGCTCGATGCTCTCTATCCCCTCAGCAATAACTTTTAAGTTCATTTGTTTGCCTAAGTTAATAATAGTGTCAGCTATAATTGAACCGCCAGGTTCAGCAATGTCATTAACAAAAGAACGATCTACTTTTAATCGATCCAAAGGAAGTTTCTGTAGATAACTTAACGATGAAAAGCCGGTACCAAAATCATCAAGCGCAATACTAATGCCTTGTGCCTTTAACTGCACTAAAGCATCAATAATAACTTGTGGCTCATCCATTAAAACATTTTCAGTAATTTCTAACTCCAACTTACTCGGATCAACCTTATTTAGCTGTGTTATTTCAATAACTTTATCAACAAAGTTACCACGTTTAAATTGAGGGATAGACACATTAACTGAAATACTAACATCTTCAAATTTACTTTCAGCAAGTCGTTGTAGTTGTTGGCAAGCTTGATCAACAACCCAGTTACCTATTTCAATAATTAAGCCAGAGTACTCCGCTAAGGGAATAAATACTGCAGGAGAAATAAACTTACCTTCAGCTGTTTTCCAGCGCAATAAGGCTTCTGCACCAATTATTTTCCCGGTAGTTAAACTCAGCTGTGGTTGATACCAGAGCTCTAAACGGTTATCAGCGAAATCGGTACGTAATTGTCTTATCATACCTAAACGCCAAAGTGTTTTATCTTCCATTTCTTGATGGTAATAAACAAACGGCTCTTGCAGGGATTTTTTGGCGAGGTTAAGCGCTATATTGATTTGATTTAAAACTTTTACTCCACGCGTTCCAGCCGACTTTTTTGAACAAAAGCCAAAACTAGCACTAATAGGTAAATTTTGCTCCCCTGCCGCAAATGGCTGGTTAAATAATGCCATTAAGGTTTCAGGGTTAACACTTTCCTTTGGTCCAATAATACCAAAAACATCAGCGCCAATTCGAGCTAAATGGTTCTTTTCGCTTAATGCTCGTATACGTGCAGAAACAGCCATCAGTAATTGGTTACCAATATCTTGTCCTAGACCATCGTTAATGTCACTGAAGTGATTAATATCAACTAATGCAGTGACTAAGTTGTCATCGTCGCTTTGACAAAAACCATCTAATAAATTAACAAAATCTAATCTGTTTGGTAATTCAGTTAACCAATCTTTATAAGCGGCATTTCGTAGCTTTTGAAATAAATGCACATTTTCATAACCCGTAGCGATATTGGTTAGAAAAACTTCGATAAGCTGCATTTCAATTGTTGTTAAGGCTTGTTCTAACTCTAAATGAATTACAGCTCTAAAACCGCCACTGGCAAAATAAAACGAGGTAGAGCTTGCATTAAAGAAATGTTGCTTTTGTTGAAAACAACTGGTTATTTGACTAGCAGTATCGCGATTATCGAGTGCAATAAGCTTTTGGTTCAATTTAGATTCTGCTAATCCTTCTTGACCAAGGATGTATAAGCTCAAATCATCAGCACCTTCAACAATGCCTTGACCGCGAGCACAGAAAATACTCGTGGTGCTATCAACTAACTTTTTAAATTCTGTCAATACACCTTGTGCATAATCATGAACAGTATGTTGCTCTAATAGATTAGCAGCAGCACAAATTATTTTTTCTAAACCTTTTCTGTTTTTAGTAACAGAATCAATTTGTTGATATGAACGAATCGCAGCATAAACCGTTGTTACTAACTTACGACGCGTTAGCTCTGTTTTTGTTTTGTAATCGTTGATATCGTAATCTTTAATGACACTTTCTTCAGGTGCATAACCCGGTTGCCCCGTGCGCAAAACAATACGAATGTCATCACGTTTTAATTCTTCGCGTATATATTTAACAACCGTAAGACCTGCATCATCACTTTCCATCACAACATCAAGTAACACGAGAACAATATCGTCATGCTCTACAATTAATTTACAAGCGTCTTGGCCTGAATAAGCATGTAGGTACTCTAAATGACGTCCTAAAACTACCAGGTCAGATAAAGCAAGTTGAGTCACTGAGTGAATCTCAGGATCGTCGTCGACAATTAGAACTTTCCAAGTATCCCTTATAGCGGAATCTAGTATTTCATCTTCTTCGCTATCATCGATAAACAAAAAATCATCGTTCGTATTTTCTGAAACTTGCATATCATCCTCAATGCACTAGTAAACTTCAACTAGTAGAATTTTTGAACATCAATTTAGTTAAAAATTGTCTTATTATATAATACATAATAAAAGTCGAATTACTATTATTCAACATTTCGTTTTAATATTATTTACCCTATAGCTTACATTTCATGGGAAATTATATTTTTGTACAAATAACAGCACAAGATAAAATTATAAACATTTGTAAAACAAGAATAATATATATCCCTTTAAAAAACACGATAAATATATATCAGAATGAGTAAAGTCTAAGTTTACGCTATAATTAGTTTCCACTCGGTGTTATGTTGGATTTTCCAGCACTTTATAGGTTAAGGGATATACAGTGGCATCAAATTCGATTAAAGAAGATACAATAACTGCACATTCTGTGGAACAGGATACACATATCGTCGAGCATGAACAAGCCCAAAATGTTGAAAAAAGTAATTCAAACTCAAGCGCTAATGCTTCTTCACAACAACAACTGTTAGGCTTTGCAAAAAAGTTTTCCCTTGATGCCCAGTTCTTACCCGAAAGCAAACAAGCACCATTAGAAGATCGAGCTTATCGTCGAAAAAAGTTAGATGAGTTACGCCAACAAAAAAATATGGAAGAAATTATGTTACGTGCTGCTCAGTATTGTTCTGACGCCACGATTACTGACCGAGCTGACCAAGACTGGTTTAGTCACTTTGTCAGACTTGCTGAGGGTATCAGTAATAAAACTATGCAGAATTTATGGGCAAAAATTTTAGCTGGTGAAATATCTCACCCAGGGTCTTATTCTTTAAAAACTTTACAGATGTTTAGAACCATGAGTATCACCGAAGCAAAATTGTTGGCAAAAGCTTGTAGCTTAGCTGTTAGTGATTGCCGAAAGAAAAACATTAGAGTGATCAGTGGCGGCTATCAAATTCCAAAGTTCTTCAACTTTTTTAATCGTCAACGACAACAGCGGCTAGATCTCAATCAAGCAGGGTTAAGCTACGCTGATATTTTGACCTTGGCAGATAATCACTTAGTATTTGAACAAGAGGCAGAGAGCCATGCGCTTGCTAAGGGAGAGAAAATACAGTTTAACTACAATGGCAAACCGCTCAGCTTTACAGCTAAAAAAAACGACGCTATTTTAACCTTCTATAAATTCACTCCTATTGGTACTGAACTCGCGCATCTAGTTAGTGATAGTATAGATGATAACTACCTAACAACAATGAAAACACAGTTAGCTGAAAACTTTATTATTGAAGGCTAACAAAGAAAAAAGAATGTAATAAATACATTCTTTTTTATCGCTATTTATTAAATACCGTCACCGTCTGTATGTAAGCCACATTCTCGCTGCATGCCGGAAAAACGGGTATCACTTTCATCCATTCCAGCTGTTAATGGCTTTGTACTATGCACATCGCCAACAGACACATAACCTTCTTCCCATAATGGGTGATAAGGTAAATTATTCGATGTTAAATATTGATGCACATCTTTATTTGTCCAATCAATTATGGGATGCACCTTAAAGCGGCCACGTAAAATACTGACAACAGATAAGCCTTCACGGTGACTAGATTGTTGTCGACGAACACCTGAAAACCAAGTACCTGCCTGTAGTTCACTTAAGCCACGCTCTAATGGTTCAACTTTGTTACGTCGATTATAAGCTTTTAAAGCAGTTTCATCTGTAGCCCACTCTTGACCATATTTAGCTTGTTGCCATGCTGCACTTTCTTTGGCGCTGTACACTTGTAAGTTTAGCTTTAAGCGGTCAGTCATTTGCTCAATAAATTGATAAGTTTCAGGAAACAAGTGACCAGTATCGGTTATTAATACAGGTATATTTGGATCTATTTGTGTCAACATATGCAACATAACAGCTGACTGAATACCAAAGCTAGACGACAAAACAAATTGCGATGGCAAATTTTCCATTGCCCACTCTACTCGCTGTGTCGCTGACTGCTTTTCTAACAATTCATTCCACTGTTTTAGCCAAGGCTCAGGTAGCGATGCTGGAAATCGATTATTAATCACCGGAGGTGTACTAGCTTCAATGATATTAGTCATGAAAATCTCGCTTACTTACTTTGACTTCTTTGATAATACCAACACGAATAACAAAGTCGCCAAAAGCTTCTGCCGTGTTTCGTTCTGCAACCCAGCGTTCAACTAAAGTGTCTATTTCTTGCAAAATATCTTCTTCATTAAGGTTTTCTTTATACATTTTAGGCACGCGCGTACCAGCAACGTTACCACCTAAGTGCATGTTATATTTGCTAGGTCCTTTACCAACTAAACCTATTTCAGCAAGCATAGCTCGGCCACAGCCATTAGGACATCCAGTTACGCGTAAGATAATGCTCTCATCAGCAACGTTATGCTTAGCAAGTATTGCTTCAACATCAGTAACTAAACTTGGTAAGTACCTTTCTGCTTCAGCCATTGCTAAAGGACAAGTTGGAAAAGCAACACAAGCCATTGAATTTTTACGTTGCACTGATGTACCATCAGAAATTAAGCCATGAGCTCGAGCTATACGCTCTATTTCAGCCTTATCTTCACTTGCAACACCAGCAATAATTAAATTCTGGTTGGCTGTCATTCTAAAATCACCTTTATGGATTTTAGCAATTTCTGCTACACCCGTTTTTAAAGGTAAATTAGGCTTATCAAGCAAACGCCCATTTTCAATAAATAACGCTAAGTGATGTTTACCGTCAAAACCTTCAGTCCAACCGATTCGGTCGCCACGGCCAGTAAACTCATATGGACGACTTTCAGCAAAAGTGATACCTGCACGCTGCTCTACTTCGGCTTTAAAAGTATCAACACCAACTCGGTCAAGCGTGTACTTGGTTTTAGCATTTTTACGATTAACACGGTTACCCCAATCACGTTGAGTCGTCACAACAGCGGCAGCCACATCTAAGGTTTTAGCTAATTCAACAAAACCAAAATCATCAGCTTTACGTGGATAGGTTGATTTATCACCGTGGGTCATGGCTAAGCCACCACCAACTAAAACGTTAAAGCCGATTAACTTACCGTTTTCGGCTATAGCAATAAAATTTAAGTCGTTAGCATGTACGTCAACATCATTTTGCGGGGGAATAACCACTGTTGTTTTAAACTTACGAGGTAAATAATTTGAGCCTAAAATAGGCTCGACAACTTCACCATTTGCGCCTTCTTCAATTTTTTCCCCATCTAACCAAATCTCTGCATAAGCACGTGTTTTTGGTAATAAATGTTCACTAATTTTTTTAGCCCATTCATAAGCTTCTTGATGAAGTTCAGATTCAACAGGGTTAGTCGTACACAGTACATTACGATTAACATCACCCGCAGTTGCAATAGAATCAATGCCATATTCATTCAAGGTTTGATGCATCAATTTGATATTTGGCTTCAATACACCGTGAAATTGAAAAGTTTGGCGTGTTGTAATCCGAATACTGCCATAGCTAGTTTTTTCTTGAGCAAATTTATCAATTGCTAGCCATTGTGTTGGCGTGATAATACCGCCAGGCATACGAGCACGTAGCATAACATTATGTAGCGGCTCTAACTTTTGCTTAGTACGCTCATTTCTAATATCACGATCATCTTGTTGATACATACCATGCGTTCTGATCAACTGAAAGTTGTCGGCAGTAAAACCACCAGTAACGTTATCTTTTAAGTCTTCGGCTATTGTACCGCGTAAGAAGTTACTTTCTGCCTTTAAACGTTCATTATCAGCATGTTTACCTTCAACAATTAACGGTCCATTAGCTTGATTTTGTTCAGTTAAATCAGTCATTAGTATACATCCTTCTGATAACGCTTCGCGTTACGTAAATCTTTTAAGTAAGCCGTTGCTTGCTCTTCAGACAATTTGCCTTGTGTTGCTATAATATCAAGCAATGTTGCTTCTACATCTTTTGCCATTCGGCTCATATCACCACAAACATAGATATGTGCACCACGCTCTAACCATGAAAATACTTCAGCCGCATTTTCGCGTAACCTGTCTTGTACATAGATTTTATCGGCTTGATCACGAGAGAAAGCTAAATCAATTTTAGTTAATAGGCCTGACTTAAGGTAGCTCTGCCACTCAATTTGGTATAAAAAATCTTGCGTAAATGTTTGGTCACCAAAAAATAACCAGTTTTCACCTGAAGCTTCTGTTGCTTCTCGCTCTTGCATGAAGGCTCTAAAAGGTGCGACACCTGTACCAGGTCCGATCATAATCACTGGTGTATTACTATCTGCAGGTAATCTAAAGTTATCATTGTGTTCAATAAACACTTTAACTTCACCGCCCTCATCTAATCCATTTGCTAGAAATCCTGAGGCGCCACCTTGACGGTGAGCGTCACCTGCCTGATATTGAACCAGACCAACAGTTAAGTGTACTTCTTCCTCTACTTCACTTTGTGAAGAAGCTATCGAATAAAGTCTTGGGGTGATTTTTCGCAAAGCATCAACAAATTCTTGAGCCGTTAATTGAGCCGTAGCAGCCAATGGCGCTGATTTAACAACGTCTACAACCTGATGATTACCAGCATATTCACGTACAGCGGCTTTATCATTCAATAGCGCAAGCAGATCTGATGATTGTGACTTATTTGCCCAGTACTCGATAAAGTTTATTGAAGTTTGCGTTATTTCAAACTTTGTCGTTAGTGCTTCAGCTAAGGTTAGACTCTCGTCTGCGACGACAACTTTATCTGCTGAATTCAACTTAAGCGCTAGTATAAGCTCTTCAACAAGCAAAGCTGAGTTATCAAACCAAACACCTAATGCATCACCTGGTTGATAGGTTAAACCCGACTCACCCAAGTCTATTTCAATATGTCTGACATCTTTAGCTGAATCCCGTCCGGTAATTTTCTGACTTACTAGCAACTCAGCTGCATATGGGCTTTGTTTTGTATATTGTGATTCCGTACTGACAACATTAGATAATGAAACAACATTGCTTGAAGCTGTTTCACTTGCAAGCATTGCTTTAGCTTCTGCAATTACCTCTGTCGACCAAGTTGTTGCATCAACATCATAATCAACATCACAATCGACACGAGGAGCTAACCTTTTTGCACCTAATTTTTCTAAATACAAATCAAAGTCTTTACCTGTTTGGCAGAAAAACTCATAGCTGGTATCACCGAGAGCTAGCACGCTATAGTGCATATGCTCAAGGTTAGGTGCCTTTTTCGAGGCAAGAAATTCATGTAGTGCAATAGCATCATCTGGTGCTTCGCCTTCACCATTAGTACTTGTCACGATCAATAAATGTGTAATATTTTTAATCGCTTTGGGCTTTATCTCACCCATACTTTTCAGTTCAACAGTTAAGCCTTCAGCAGTTGCTTTAGCCGCTAAGCTCTTTGCTACACCTTTGGCATTACCTGTTTGAGAACCATATAAAATAGTTAACGTGGCTTGCTCAGCAGGTGCCGTTTCTGAAGCGATTACATCATTAACACCGCCCTCTGCTTTTGCGGCTAAGTAACCACTAGCCCATGCTAGCTGCAAAGGAGATAGATCGTTAATACTTTGTTTAAAAGATGCTAGCTGATTGGTATCAAGCATAGTTTGATTTAAGTTTTGCTTTTCCGGCAACATGTCGAATATACGCCCATTACTAATTAATGATGCAAGAGTAGTCTCTTTTCTGTCGAAAGAAAAAGAATAGAAAGGGCTTTTTTATTCTAAAATAGAATATAGAGGGAACACCATTACATATAGATTGAGGTTTATTGAGATAAATAGTGTGCTCATCACAGCCTCAAGAAAAATTTTTATTACCAAATTGCATCATCAGAATAGTTGGAGTTTAGTGTTTACTGCTAAAGATCAGAAAGCCCCCCCTCTTTACTACCGGCGCTAACACGCTTGGCGTACAGGAATACTCATGCCTTGGATGCACGAATGCACTAGAGCGGTCACTTCTGCATCTGTGTATATGGTCAATTTCCGACAAAGATGAAGGAAATCAGTTCAACGCAGGAGCAGTTGCAGAGTGTTCAAGGGGGCTACGGCGCAATTTATTATTTACACGCCAGAAAGCAAAAAACCCGTAGCGTTAGCTACGGGTTTCTCTTAATAGAAGCCTAGCAATGTCCTACTCTCACATGGGAACTCCCACACTACCATCGGCGCTAACACGTTTCACTTCTGAGTTCGGAATGGGATCAGGTGGGGCCATGTCGCTATTGTCGCTAGACAAAAAAGGTACAATCTTGAAAGCCGACGTGCATGGATGCACTAACGTCGATAATGTTCATGGATGAACGTTTTTATCGACGCTACAGTAAAACCTAGGCTCTACTTTATATAAATACGTGTTTCGAACTCTTATTCAATGCTTTATGTACGTGTCACTCTTGCGAGTGTTTAGTCAAACTTACCTACAATCTTTAAAACCACTTGGGTGTTGTATGGTTAAGCCTCACGGGTAATTAGTATTGGTTAGCTCAATGCCTCGCAGCACTTCCACACCCAA
>NZ_MUZV01000011.1 GCF_002000025.1 Cognaticolwellia aestuarii | reverse complement strand
TTAGTGTGAGGAGAAATTGAACCTGGTTGACATAGTACTTGACCACGTTCTACGTCTTCACGCTTAAGACCACGTAGAAGAACACCACAGTTCTCGCCAGCACGACCTTCATCAAGAAGCTTACGGAACATTTCAACACCTGTACAAGTTGATTTTTGTGTATCACGGATACCAACAACTTCTACTTCATCACCAACTTTAACAATACCGCGTTCAACACGACCTGTTACAACTGTACCACGACCTGAAATTGAGAATACATCTTCGATAGGCATGATGAATGCACCGTCGATTGCACGCTCTGGCTCTGGAATGTAAGTATCAAGTGCTTCTGCAAGTTCGATTACTTTAGCTTCCCACTTCTCTTCACCTTGAAGTGCGCCTAAAGCTGAACCTTGAATTACTGGTAAGTCATCACCTGGGAATTCGTATTCGCTAAGAAGTTCACGAACTTCCATTTCTACTAATTCTAGTAATTCTTCGTCATCTACCATGTCACATTTGTTCATGAATACGATGATGAAAGGTACACCAACTTGGCGTGATAACAAGATGTGCTCACGTGTTTGTGGCATTGGACCATCTGTAGCAGCAACTACTAAGATAGCACCATCCATTTGTGCTGCACCTGTGATCATGTTTTTGATGTAATCAGCATGGCCAGGGCAATCTACGTGTGCGTAGTGACGTGTTTCTGTATCGTACTCGATGTGAGAAGTATTAATAGTAATACCACGCTCACGCTCTTCTGGAGCATTATCGATTTGTGCGAAATCTTTAACTTCACCACCGTGAACTTTAGTTAATACCGCAGAGATAGCAGCTGTTAAAGTTGTTTTACCGTGGTCAACGTGTCCGATTGTACCTACGTTAACATGTGGTTTCGAACGTTCAAATTTTTCTTTAGCCATCTTAAAATACCTCTGGGTAGATTAAATAAATTAATTTTATATAGTTAAAACATTGATTAATCTGTAGAAGGTCTAAAGAAGTGGTGCTGATAGGCAGATTCGAACTGCCGACCTCACCCTTACCAAGGGTGCGCTCTACCAACTGAGCCATATCAGCATTTTCTATAAAGACTGGAGCGGGTGGCGGGAATCGAACCCGCTTCATCAGCTTGGAAGGCTGAGGTAATAGCCAGTATACGACACCCGCTAAATTCTATCAGATTATCTCTGTTAAAATGGTGGAGGGAGGTGGATTCGAACCACCGAAGGCTGAGCCGTCAGATTTACAGTCTGATCCCTTTGGCCACTCGGGAACCCCTCCAAATTTTATCATCACATCACATTGTGATGTATTAATGGTGCCGACTGCCGGAATCGAACTGGCGACCTACTGATTACAAGTCAGTTGCTCTACCAACTGAGCTAAGTCGGCACTACATTAAGTGGTGCGAATTCTAGAGTAATGTTTTCTAGCTTGCAACAGGAAAATGCAAAAAAAAACACCTTTTTATGTGTTTGATGGTTTTTTACCCACAATAGTGATGATTTAACACTATTAGTTACTATTAAAGTGGTTTAAAACAACTTAAACCATAAAAAATTAGCTTAGGCTCTAATACAACAACATCAGCAATGAGCTTAGTAAGCTCCTCGCCATTACCGCCAGTAAGTAATATATTATCAATGGGCTGAATGCTGTTAGCTTGAATAATAGCTTCCTTAATTGCCCCAACCGTCATTGCCCAACTACCATGATTTAAACAAGCCGAGCTATCGGTACCAAAGGCCAAATTAGCATGTTCACTTGGCGTTGCAATAATCTTTTGAGTGCGAGTTAACAAGCTATCAAACATAGTCTGTACACCGGGCATAATCCAGCCACCGCAGTGGTGGCCACTTTGAGCAAGTACATCCACTGTTGTGGCAGTGCCAGCGTCGATAATAAGTAAATTTTTGTTCGGATAAAGTAGCCTAGCACCTATCATCGCTAACCATCGATCTACGCCCAAGCGTTCAGGCTGCTGATATGACGATATCACACCAAAATCGGCCGCTTGACTATGTGCTTGTATAAAACCAATTTGGTTAGCTACTGCCCAACGATTAATGGCATCGCTAATCTCATCACTATGAACATTAGCTAGCACAACTTGTTTGACGTGTGAAAATTTACCCTGCGCCATTGCGGCTAGAAAACTCTGATAATCAAGATATACGACCTCTGAAAGTACGAGTTCATTCGCTTGAAATACATATTTAACTTGTGTGTTACCAACATCTATTAACAATCTCATATGCTGGGCCTTAGGCTCACTTCACCACCATAAACAGGCCCAACTTGACCATTAACTTCCAGCATCAGAGCACCTTGGGTATTTATACCACGAGATATTCCCCGAGTGATTTTTTCACCTGTGATCAGGGCTACAGGCTTATTGATGTAAAAATCTTGTGATTGCCACTCTTTCACCATGGTATTGATACCGGTCTCTCGATGAACTTTCAATCGTTTAAGCAAGGCCGAAATGATATGTGCCGCAAGTATATTGCGATCAATATCAACGCCAATAGCACGCGATAAATCAGTCCATGGCTGGTCAACTAACTCTGCGCTCTTTTCTGACATGTTAATATTTAAGCCAATACCAATAACACAATGGCAAGGCTCCATGGCTTGCCCTTCAAGATCAATCAAAATACCCGCGAGTTTAACACCATTAAAGTAGATATCATTTGGCCATTTCAATTCAACTTCAACTTGATACAGTGCGTTAATGGCATCACTCACCGCAAGCGCTGCTACAACACTTAACCCCATAGCAGCAGACATGCCTTGTTCCAAATACCAATACATCGACAAATAAATATGAGAACCAAAAGGAGAAATCCATTGTCGCCCTCTTCTGCCTCTGCCTGCGCTTTGATACTCGGCAATACATACTTGCCCAACAGTATTTTGATTAGGTAAACGTCGCATTAAATAACTATTTGTTGAGTCGATTAAATTATGCACTTCCACTTTTGTATTAGCGTCTAGCACTTGCAAGTGGCCAATAATTTGGCTTTCGTCGAGCAACTCAATAGGTTGAGCTAATCGATAACCTTTACCTGTAACGCTGAATATATCAAAGCCCATTTCTTGTAAAACACCAATATGCTTTGAGATTGCTGCACGACTAACCCCTAACTCTTCACCTAGCATTTGCCCTGACAAAAATTCGCCTTTAACTAATTTTTGTATTAACTGCTCACGAATAGCTTTCATTTTTTAACCCCTAAGCGAGTAATATCTGTTAGCCCATCACTACCAATAAACCTAACTTCAGGATCTAAATTAATATTAAATTTAGAACGTACTTTGTCCTGAATAAAGCAAGCAAAGTCAACCACTTCCTGACCAAGTCTTCCTTCATAATTAATCAGTACTAACGCTTGTTTCTCATGAACACCAACCCCGCCTTCACGAAAGCCTTTTAGTCCAGCTTGTTCGATTAACCAACCGGCTGCTAATTTAACAGCGCCATTAGCTTGCTTATAGAAAGGCATACTTGGGTATTTTTTTTGTAACTTGTTAAAGAAATCAGCCGTGACCACTGGGTTTTTAAAGAAACTACCGGCATTAGGTAGCTGCTTCGGCTCAGGTAATTTGGCTTGACGCAATTGCATTACTTTCGCCATGATAGCTTGAGGGGTTATTGGTGAATCAATTTCATTAAGCCCTTGATAGCTATCGACCGCTTGCCAAGCTTTTGGCAAAGCAAAATGAACATGAGTTATGATACCTCTACCACTTAAAGCTTGTTTGAATAAACTGTTGCGATAAGCAAATTGGCAATCTGTTTTACTAAAATCAGATAGCTTTTGTGAAGCAAAATCAAACCAAGTAATACGCTCAATAAAATCGCCAACTTCGACACCATAAGCACCAATATTCTGCACCGGTGCCGCGCCAACACTGCCCGGAATTAAAGCTAAATTTTCTAAACCGTACATACCGTTATTAACGCAAAACAGCACAAAGTCATGCCAGTTTTCTGCACAAGCAGCACTGATCAGAAAAAACGCTTCATTCTCAAAGACCTCAATACCAACTAAGCTAGGCTTGATAATGACAGGGGCACTTTTCTCACAAAATAAAGTATTTGTCCCCTCACCTAAAATATAGCACTTAGCCGTCTTGCTCTGTGGAAGTTCTGACAACTCTTCTAGGTTAGTCGGAAAGAATATTTCCGGGGTGTTTGCAGGAACATTTAAGCTGTTTAATGTTTGTAAAGAAAAGTTAGTGCGTATTTTCATAACAGAGACTATCAAGAATTTTGCCTATTGTACGCAAAAATAGCCACGGCATAAACAATGTTAAGCTCCCTTAACCACGCTTTCTTGCCGCAAGCTTAATAATATTACTCCGTTCGGTATAATATTTATTTTGGTATTTATCAGTATCAATGTTTTCACTATGATTAATTACCACCCCTTCTATCGGTGCATTAACCTGCTTTAACATCCTCAAGCCAGAAGATATTTGTTCTCGCTTGGTTTTATTGCCATGGACAATATAAAGTACGCTATCAACGAGTTTAGAGATAATAACCGCATCACTAACCGCATGCACTGGTGGTGTTTCAATAATAATACGATCATAAAAATTACCAAACACTTTGATTAACATATTAAAGCGCTTCATAGACAGAAAAGCTAACGGATTAGCCGGAGAAATTCCTGAAGTTAAAATATCTAATTTGACACTTTTATCGCGAATAATACATTCATTAATTTGATGGGTTTTAGCTAATAAATTTGAAAGGCCAGGTCGATGTTGGTTCAAATTCATATTTTTAGCAATCGTTGGATGACGCATATCCGCTTCAATCAACAAGACTTTTTCCATTTCACTAAAAGAACGGGCTAAATGCAGCGCAACAGTCGACTTTCCTTCATTGGGTACTGATGATGTTATCGCGATAACTTTTGGTGGTATTTTTTCACTATTAAATAATAATGCGGTGCGTAACGTACGTACCGCTTCAGTAAAGCGATTATCAGTGCTGTAGGCATCCTCTTTGCGCTCTGTTGTACTCGCTTTAATTCTAGGTAAAACAGCGAGAATAGCTGCCTCATTAAAGTTATCGAGTTTACGACGAGAATTGAGTGTATCCACCAACAGTTCACGCATAATAATAATGATGGAGATAAATGCGATAGACAATATAAATGTAAGCACGATCACCAAAGCTTTATTCGGCGCAAATTGGCTTTTAGGTATAATCGCCTTATCAATAAAACGCACATAAAAATTGGCTTTATAGTTGCCCATAGCATCAGCCTCTTTTAAGCGTACTAAGTAGTTATTATAAAGCTCTTTATTGGTATCAACTTCGCGGGTCAGTTGAGAAAACTTATTTTGCAACCGGCTTAAACGTAAGTAGTCTTTTTTGGCAATAGCCAGCCTTTGCTTGGTACCATTGGCTCTTTCTATAGCACTAAAGTATTCTTTTTCAATTGAAGTTACAATATCGTACACCTGCTGTGTAATACGATTTTTTAACGACATTAATTCAGCGTTAACAGCTATTCTTTTCGGGTGCTTAGGACCATACCGCTGTGAGAGTTCAAAGAATTTACGTGCAACTTTTTCTTCGGCGCTTCGTAATTGCAGTAAAGTTGCATGATTACTGATTTCATACAGTTCGCTTAACTTTGCAATATCACCATCATATTTTTTAAGGCTCTGATAGGAGATAGCGAGATCATCGGCTAGTTTTTCTGCTCTAAGTGTTTCAGAAGTTAACTCCGTCAACTCTGCGCCAACCAGCCCTACAACCCCATCTATATCAACTATACCTTCAGCCTCTCGATAAGTTTGTAGCGATAACTCAGAAACTTGTAACTTCTTGCCGAGCTCTTCAAGTTGATCAACCAGCCATTGCGATGTTGTTTCTTTTGACGCGCTATGAATTTCATCTTGATATTGAAGGTAAGTAACACCCACTTGGTTAGCGACTTGCTGCGATAACTCAGCAGAAAACGATGCATAAGATATCTTCACCAACTCTGTACCTGCAATTGGCACAATAGATAATTGCTTTTGAAATTGACCAACAATATCACTGACTGATGGCACGGAGTCACGACCACCCATACTTTCTAACATGGCAAATTTGCTGTTGTATTTACCGCTATTGAACTCTTTATGTTGAACCAAGTTAAGCTGTCTTATCACGCGCTCGGCAAACTTACGCGAACGTAATAATTCGTACTGGGTTTGAATTTGTTCTTTACTTGCGTTGGACTCATTAAACGCGTCATTAATAGATAAAGTATTAGCCGGTTTATTGCTGCCAATTTGAAGAATGGCTGTCGCTCGGTATGAAGGTTTGAGTAGAGAAAGATAGAAGGCAACAAAAAATGTGATCATTAGCGTAAAAAATAAAATTTTCCAACGACCAGTCCAAAGCGGCGTTAAAATTTCTTTTAACTCAACCTCTTCATTTGTTGATATTAAGTTTTCACTTTCTTGTGTCTTCAAAAAAAACTTTGCTCAATTTCTATAATGTCGTCCGGCAAGATTGCACTTGCGACATTAGCTTCAAAAACCATTTTTTTTCCGTTAACTAACCGCGTAATATTCCATGATGACTTTGATGCGCGTGCAGCTAACCCGCCAGCGATGGCAATGGCTTTGTCTAATGTTAAATCTTCCTGAAAGGGGTAACCGCCGGGGCGTTTTACTTGTCCATGAATAAAAAAAGGCCTGTACATAACAATAGAAACAGTCACTTGTGGGTCAATTAAATAATCACCACGTAAACCATTTGCTATCGTATTTTCTAAATTTTTTACCGTTAAACCTACCACGGCAATATCAGGTAAAAACGGAAAGGAAATAATTCCTGATTTATCAATTTTAATTTGGCTGCTAAGGTCTGACTCCCCATACACCGTTATTTGAATTTGATCACCAGCCCCTAATTGATAATTACTGGCTGCTGCTTGCCCCCAAAATAACAACAAAGAAAATATCAAAAATCGCATGGTACTTTTCCCTATCATTGATAAAAATTACATAAAGCTAACATAACTTACTTTTATCGAGTCTTGGCATCATCTGCTGCCAACAAGTTATTGACGCTTTTGGCAATAAAATCACAACATAAAAACATATTACAGCTCAACCTTTATACTCAACCCTAGGCGGTTATAGAGATAATCAATATCACTATAGTTTGCTTCTAATGATTTATAGTCGTAGCTAACTTGCAGCGTTAATCGCTCATTGTATTGGTAATTTAACTGCAATGTGGAAGATACATAATCCTCTTTTTGCTTACTTGTTGGTGTAAAAAATTGCTGCTGATTAAGGCCTACGGCAACAAAAACATTTAACTGCTCGCTAATAGCATGCGTCAAATCTATTTGATATCGTTGAGCTAAGCGATAGCTACTCAGTAAACGGTTGCTCTCATCAAATTTACGATCTGAAACAAAATGCATTTGTGTAAAATCGGAAGGACGCCAAGTATAATCAAATTGCCATTTAAACGCGTCATCATCACTTAATCGGCTATCTTCAAACTTAAGTTTTTGGTAACCCAATAGAAAACTTAACTCACTGATGACAGTAGTTGACCATTTAATGCCAACAAGACCCGTAATACTATCCCGGTTAATCAGCAAATCATTAGGATACTCAATCGCTTTATAGTCAATATCAAATGCTAAATAAGTTTTACCAGATAATAAGTAATCAAAGCTAGAATTTAGCTGCAACACCTCGGTATCAAGCTTATTCGTCAAATCACGACGAGTGGTAAATTCACTCTTATTGTAAGCAACATTAAAATTCAATTTCGCCTGTGATGCTGTCGTACCATATTCATAACCGGCAGTTGCACCAACATTTTTCTTTTTATCTCCCTCTGCTAAACTTTCCGCCTCACCTAAAGATAAGCCTTCACCACGATAGACATAACGGTCGAGCCAAAGGGCAGACATATAAAAGCGTTGATTTTGACTGAGTTTATACTGATATTTCGGCTTGAGGGTGACGTTAGTATGCTGGTCATTTTCAAATTTATCAAAAAAATGTCCTGTTACGTTGGCATCAAGGTCAAATGCTGATTGCTGCATTTTTGATGTAAAGACCAAGTCAGATGACAAGGTATAATATGCGGTACTTTGCTCATCACGCGTTTGATACAGAAAATTATCAATATAGCCAGCTTCTGCTGCTAAATTAAATTGAATATTATTATCTGTTTCTGCATTAACCAAAGCACTAAAAGCAAAATATGTTGCCGCAATAGTGATAAAGCGAAAGTGTTTCATGTCTCAAATTTGCCTGTTCTTATTATTTTTATTAAAAATATTGAGCTCAATAAAGTAACGACTTAGCTGCAATAGTCGCTAGTATGCACAAAAAACCAAACTTTGTAATCATTTGTTATCTATATGTAACAAAAATCTTTAATTAGGCAACAAAAAACGCCAATCAGTTATTAGCTGATTGGCGTTGTTCAATGAACTTTATATTGATATTTTTACGACGAAATCATTATATTATTTTTGTAAAAGCTTTCGACTTTCGTTGAATGTTATACATTTTTTGTTTACCTTCCGGCAGTTGGTCAATAGCTTGTTCACTATACCCTTGCTCAATAAACCAATGGGCGCTGACGGTAGTTAAAACAAAAATTGACATTAAATTTTGTCTTTTAGCCGCTTGCTCTAGCGCTTGAATTAACCGAAGACCTCGATTACCTCCACGATAATCAGGGTGAATAACTAAACATGCAATTTCACCTGTTCTTGCTTCTGGGTATGGGTAAAGCGCCGCGCAGGCGATAATAACATCTTCCTTTTTTATCACGGTAAATCGGTCTACCTCAATTTCCAGTAGCTCACGTGAACGCTTAACTAACACACCTTCTTCTTCTAAAGGTGCAATAAGTTCTAGAATCCCACCTACATCATCAATACTGGCCGCAGATAATTGCTCCTGATGATCTTTAGCAATCAATGTGCCGGCACCATCTCGAGTAAATAGCTCTTGCAGCAAAGCACTATCACTGGTGTAACTTACACAATGACAGCGCTCTACACCTTGTTTACCACACTGAATAATGGCTTTTAACAGTAATTGTTGGACATGGTCTTCTTGCTCTGTAAGCAAGTTACTGACAGTTGCGACACCACAGCTGCGAATTAAAGCGCCTTTGTTATCTAATAAGCCTGTTTGTTCGGTTAAGGTAATTAATTTATCTGCTTTTAGCGCTATCGCTGTTTTAGCGGCAACATCTTCTAAAGCCAAGTTAAATACCTCACCGGTTGATGAATATCCCACTGGCGACAATAACACTATCGAGCCAAAATTTAATTGAGTATTAATACCCTCAGCATCAATACGGCGTACTAAGCCGGTATATTTAAAATCAATACCGTCACGTACACCAATCGGTTTAGCAATAACAAAATTACCTGTGCTCACGCGAATTTGAGCGCCATGCATAGGAGAGTTAACTAAACCCATGGTTAACAATGCTTCAATATGAATGCGCAGTGAGCCGGTAGCATCTTTTACTGCTAGCAAAGTTTTTGCATCAGTAATACGCACATTATCAGCAATATTTTGTGGTATTGCTTGCGCAATCACTCGCTCTTCAATTTGGGCACGAGCCCCGTGCACCAAGACTAATTTGACCCCTAAACTTCTGAGTAAAGCAATATCATGAATGATGTTAGCGAAGTTTGCATGTTGCACCGCTTCGCCGCCAAACATTAAAACAAAAGTTTTACCTCGATGAGCATTAATATAGGGCGCGGCATTTCTAAACCACTTTACATTATCTTCATTACTATTCATGGCAAGTGGTCACTAACTCTCTAGCTCGTCAGCACTTTCAGTACTAACAACACAACGGTCAACAATATATTCCATCGCAACTTCATCGGCTGGATCTTTATATGGACTTTGCTCGCTATCCTCAATGATATTGTCTGCTAAAGAGCTTTTATCAATTAAGCTAAAGCCAAGTTCCGTGAAATATTGTGGAATATAAGTCAATACAATAATTTTTTGTAACTCAATTTGATGAGCAAACCCAAGCAAGTACTGCACAAGCGCCTGCCCTTGGCCTTGACCTTGCGCTTGTTGGTCAACCACTACTGATCGTATTTCGGCTAAACCTGTTTGATAAATATAAAGCGAAGCGCAGCCAACAACGTTCCCGTCAATTTCGGCCACGACAAAATTTTGAATATCGTGAATGATATTGTCACGGCTACGTGGCAGTATTTCGCCTTTTTCAGCCCAATAACTTGTTAAATGGTGAATGCTATCAACATCTGACATTCTGGCTCTACGTACTGATAATGCTGCAGCACGCTGGGCATTTAAACGTTGTTTAACTTGCT
Organism: Cognaticolwellia aestuarii; assembly: GCF_002000025.1. Taxonomy (GTDB): domain Bacteria; phylum Pseudomonadota; class Gammaproteobacteria; order Enterobacterales; family Alteromonadaceae; genus Cognaticolwellia; species Cognaticolwellia aestuarii. The sequence goes on along the minus strand of NZ_MUZV01000011.1, from coordinate 93,981 downwards.
TTAAGGCGACTTTAATTTGCTCTTTACCTGGCGCGCCAACAACTTGTTCATTCAATATTTCTCGATCACCCGACTGAATATTATCCAGCGCTTTTTGTACCTGACTACGTGATGTACCGCCTAACGCTTCACGCTTATCAAGCGTCGACTCAATCGACAAATGCTGATAAACATCTTGTTCTATACGATCACTAAAACCCTGCAATTGTGTCAAGGTCAGGTCTTCCAAAGGCAATCCTTTATCGATTGCAGCAAGTACCACTTCACCAACAATGTGATGAGCTTCACGAAATGGAATATCTTTACTCACCAGATAATCGGCCAGCTCAGTTGCGTTAGCATAACCTTGTTGCGCGGCAGCTAATGTTCGTGAACGGTTAACTTTTAAGCCGTCAGCAACTAAAACCGCCATTTCCATACATTCTTGCCAAGTATCTAAAGCATCAAAAAGTCCCTCTTTGTCTTCTTGCATATCTTTGTTGTAGGCAAGTGCCAGTGCTTTCATCGTTGTTAACATACCGGTCAGCGAACCAAAAACGCGTCCCGCTTTACCACGAATTAATTCACACGCATCAGGGTTTTTCTTTTGTGGCATAAGTGATGAGCCAGAGCTGACTAAATCACTCATTTCCACGAAGCCTGCTTCGCCAGAGTTATAGAAAATTAAATCTTCGGCAAAACGTGATAAGTGCATCATTGAAATACTAGCAGCAGCGAGTAATTCAATCACATGATCTCGGTCTGAAACCGCATCTAAACTATTCAATGTGGCGGTTCTAAAACCTAGTTTTTGCGCTAAATTGTTTCTGTCGATTGGATAAGCGGTTCCTGCCAGAGCACCTGAGCCTAATGGCGATACATCTAAACGATATAAAGCGTCCTTTAATCGACCTATATCACGGTTAAACATTTCAACATAAGCCAAACACCAGTGACCAAAGGTTATCGGTTGAGCGCGCTGTAAATGAGTATAACCTGGCAATACGGTATCTTTCTCACGTTCAGCTAAATTCATCATGGCTTGCTGTAAATTCACTAGGGCAAACAATAATTCACCACCCGTTTCCTTGCACCATAGCTTTAAGTCTGTCGCGACTTGGTCATTACGGCTTCGTCCTGTATGCAGTTTCTTACCTAAATCACCAGTTTTTTCTATTAAAGCTATTTCAACCCAACTATGAATATCTTCAGCATCAGAGCCAAGAATTTGCTGTGGGTCTTCTTCAACAGAAAGCTTTAATTCATTTAATGCCTCTGTAAGCTCAGTGAGCTCACAGTCATTGATGATCCCGACCGAATGAATGGCGCCAGCCCATGCGATAGAACCAACAATATCTTGTACTGCCATGCGGTAATCAACTGGCAACGAATCATTAAATTTTTTAAATTGTAAACTTGGCTGCCCTTTAAAGCGTCCACCCCATAATGCCATGGTAAATTTCCTTGAATCTGTTATTGATCGTTATTTATCATTGTTAACGCTTGAATCTGCTTGCTTTAATGCTGTGATACGACTCGACAAGCTGAATAGGCGAATAAAGCCTTCAGCGTGTTTTTGGTCATAAACATCGTCAGCACCAAAGGTAGCAAACTCTTCAGAATATAAGCTATTAGGTGAGCGACGCTGTGTAACCTGTGCCATTCCCTTAAACAATTTAACAACAACATCGCCTGTTACTTGTTCAGCAAAAGAAGCAGCAGCGGCAAGCTGTGCTTTGGCTAACGGAGTAAACCAACGACCGTCATAAATAACGTGAGAAAATTCATGACCAACAGCTTCACGATATTTCAGCGACTCTTTGTCTAATATTAATGACTCTAAACCTTTATAGGCTGCCATTAACACAGTACCACCAGGAGTTTCATAACAACCACGTGATTTCATGCCGACTAAACGATTTTCAACAATATCAATACGACCAACACCATGGGCAGCCGCTTTTTCATTTAATAACATTAAAGCTTGATAAGCTGACATTGCTTTGCCATCAACAGCAACCAATTCACCTTGTTCAAAGCTCAGCATGACTTTACCTGCTTCATCTGGCGCGTCTTGCGGATCAACGGTCATGGTCCACACTTCTTTTGATGGCTCACACCAAGGGTCTTCCAGTTCACCCCCTTCATGAGAAATATGCCAAGCATTAGCATCACGACTATAAATTTTCATTAATGAAGCTGAACAAGGAATATTACGCTCAGCTAAGTAATCAAGTAAATCTTCACGTGAAACCATATCCCATTCACGCCACGGCGCAATTACCGTTAGCTGTGGAGCTAAGGCAGCAAAGCATGATTCAAAACGCACTTGGTCGTTACCCTTGCCTGTACAACCGTGACAAACGGCATCGGCACCGACTTTTAATGCGACTTCGATATGCGCTTTAGCAATAACTGGGCGGGCCATTGAGGTGCCCAATAAATACTGACCTTCATAAACAGCTCCGGTTTTGATAATCGGGTAAATATAATCTTTTACATATTCTTCTTTTAAATCGACAACATGGCATTCAGACGCACCTGAAGCAATGGCTTTTTCTTTAATACCTTCAAGCTCTTCGTCGCCCTGCCCTACATCGGCACAAAAGGCAATAACCTCACAACCGTCATAATTTTCTTTTAACCAAGGGATAATGGCTGAGGTATCTAAGCCACCTGAATATGCTAATACTACTTTTTTAATATTTTTCTTTGCTGCTAAAGCCATGATTTATTCCTTCACAATATGTTGTTTTCAGTTTAGCTAACAATGAGTCACTGGCTAAACTAATTTTGTCTTTAAAAAAATTTTCAAATATCTACTAAATAATCAGCCGTACTAATCCGCCAGCAGGGTTACTAGCACTGCATTTTGTGCCCACATACGATTTTCTGCTGACTGAAAAGCGACTGACATTTCGCTATCAAATAACGCAGTAGTAATTTCTTCTTCAAGATGTGCCGGTTGGCAATGCATTACAATACTGGCGCCAACTTTTGCCATTAATTCATGGTTTACCTGATAATCTGCAAATTTTTCTAGGATCGCGGCTTTCTTGCTGGAGTCTTCATCACCCATAGATACCCAAGTATCAGTATAAACAGCATCTTGCTGCCCTATGGCTTTTATATCACTAGTTAACGTGAGTTTTGCCCCAGAATTTTGGCAAAATGCTTTAGCTTTGTTAACTATTTCAGTATCTGGACCATGTCCTTGTGGACAAACTAAGGTGAAGTCAACGCCGACTATTGCCGACATTAGCATTAAAGAGTTTGAGACATTATTAGCATCACCGATGTAAGCTAACTTAACTTGTGTCAGCTTAGGGAAATTTTCCGCTAAGGTAACAAAGTCAGCCAATGCTTGGCAGGGATGGTACACGTCGCAAAGCGCATTGATCACAGGTACACTGCTATGTTCGGCGAGCTGTTCTATCGAACTGTTGTCAAAAACACGTGCCACAATTGCATCAGCAAAACACGAAAGGTTTTTAGCATAATCACTAACACGTTCGCGCTCGCCTAATTTACCATTTTGCTGACCTAAGTAGAGTGCATGACCGCCCAGTTTATTTATACCAATATCAAAGCTAACATGGGTTCTCAAAGAAGGCTTTTCGAAAATCATTGCCACAGACTTTCCCGCTAAGGCTTTACTATAGCTTTCAGGTTGCTTTTTAATATCTCGCGCTAAGGTAATTAAGTGGAGAATTTGTGCTTTACTAAGCTGATCATCAGCTAAGAAATGTTGTAGTAAGTTCATGTTTTATCCTGTGCGAAAAATAGTTAACGAAATAAATTAACAGCCATCTGGCTGTATACGAGTGCCAATACTGACACCGTTGAGAAAATCTACAATTTGCTCTGGCGATTGCCAACTGGCAACCGCGATACTTCGTCGTAATTTATTAGCCGCTTGTAGCGCAGCATTAACTTTAGCGGTCATGCCACCAGCAATAACGCCACGATCAATTAATTTCTTAGCTTGTTGATAATTCAGAGATGCTAAATATTCGCCAGCAGCACCTTTAACACCATTGACATCGGTCAGTAATATTAATTCAGCATTCAGTAATTGGCATACTGCCACAGCCGCATCATCGGCATTAACATTGACCAACTCACCATTATCCAGTGCACCAATGGAAGAAATAATCGGCAGAAAGTTAGCTTTAAGTAAGGTATCTAATAATGCACTGCTATAGGGTTTTGGATCACCCACTTGACCCAGTTGTAAAGGACTTAACTGGCATTGCACCATTTGACCATCAGTTAATGACAAACCAACAGCGGGTAGCTGTAAACTTGCTGCGGTTGCGACAATGGCTTTATTGACGCTGCCGGCTAAAGCACCACTAATAATCGGCATATGCGATTTAGGTGTCACACGCAGACCATTTTTTTTCTCGGTAACTAAGCCCGCTTGAGTTAGCATTTCATCAACAACACAGCCGCCACCATGTACAATGACCACAGGTTGCTTAACTAAGCTAGCAATAACCTTAAGTAAAGCTGTTAATGCAAAGGTATTACCTTGGTCATAACCATCTAAAATAGCCCCACCAATTTTGATCACTACCGGCTTTTTCATAACGTACTCGCTGTTGGTAATAAACTATAGTAACTCGGCAAATCTAAACAAAGGTTAGCACATTGAATAGCTTGTGAAGCTGCACCTTTTAATAAGTTATCAATTGCACAACTCACTACAACCACTTGCTTGCTTTCATCAACTTGCCAATGAAGATCAGCAAAAGGGGTATAAGCAACATTATCAATTTTTGGCCATGCGTTTACTAACCTTACTAATGGCTGATTTTGATAGGCTTGGGTAAATACAGCATCAACTTGCTCTGCACTTATTCCCGCTTTTAATTGCAACGTTATCGTCACTAACAGGCCACGCTTGTATGGTGCTAAGTGAGGATTAAAAATAACTTCAGCATTTGCTTCTTGGCTGATCTCTGGCTGATGTCTGTGCTGTAAAATATTATAAGGCGTTAAACTCACCTCATAAAAACTCGTTGCTAAAGAGGCTTTTCTACCTGCTCCGCTGACACCACTAATACCATTAACCACAATCAATGAGTTTTCTGTATTTAGGCCATTCATCGTTATAGGCTTTAAAGCTAACAAACTCGCAGTTGGGTAACAGCCAGGTACGGCAATTAAGTCACTCGCAGCAATTGCCTGCGCTTGCCACTCAGCTAGACCATATTGTGCTTGTTTTAATGCAGCTAAAGATTGATGCTCAAAACCATAATGAATTGGGTACTGTTGAGCATCCTTTAAACGAAAGCCACCAGACAAATCAAACACTTTGATATTAGCATCAATAAATGCTTGCGCCCATTGAGCACTAAATTCATGAGGCGTAGCAAAAAAAACAGCATCAATACCATGATTATCAATATTAATTTGCTGCTCAAACCACTGCGAAGAAAAAGCTTCTAACGGCAATGTACATATACCCTGCCAACGAGCATGCAACTCGGCAAAAGTCTTGCCGCTAGCATCACTATTTTCAGATACCAACAAATGTTGAATTGAAATCTTATCGTGCTGCATTAATAAACCAATTAATTCAGCACCAACATACCCACTTGCACCAACTACTATGACATTCATTTACTTACCATTCTATTTACGATTACAAACTTACGCTGTTAACAGATAAGTTTTGCAATTCTATTCAACTTTAACTAATTATCATCTAGCTATTACAACTCAATAGGTCATATTAGCTAGTAAAAAATGACTTACTAGAACCTACATTTGACGCTATCTTCGTCGCTTAGTTGAAAGCATTACAAATATTTTCATAGTGTGATTTAATTAGGCTATTTACATTATGACGCTAAAGTATCACTATAGCTCTAGTTATGCAACTAAATAGCATAACTACCCATAATAATTTGGATTACGCGATATCATGAACCAACAAAATAAGCACTTACCTAACTTTACTCAAGCTATTAGCCAGCTAATAGCTTTACCTAGTATTAGTTCTTCGCAAGCAAGTTGGGATCAAAGCAACCAAGCAGTGATAAATTTGCTATCCGCTTGGTTCGAAACTTTAGGCTTTGCTATTACCATTCAAGCGGTCCCTGGAGTGAAAGGTAAATTTAATATGCTCGCCAAACTGGGAGCTGGTAACGGTGGATTATTACTTGCTGGACATAGTGACACTGTACCTTTTGATGAAAACCGTTGGCTTTCGGATCCATTACAAGTTCACCACAAAGATGACAAACTTTTTGGACTAGGCACTTGTGATATGAAAGGTTTTTTTGCGTTTATTTTACAAGCCTGTCAGCAAATCGATATCAGAACATTAAAGAAGCCATTGTATGTTCTCGCAACAGCAGATGAAGAAACGACGATGGCTGGCGCTCGCTTTTTTGCTGACAGCGACATGATTAAACCTGATGTCGCTGTTATCGGCGAACCAACCAATTTAGTACCGGTAATTATGCACAAAGGCCATATGTCACATAAAATCAGTATTAAGGGTCAAGCTGGGCATTCAAGTAAACCAGCCAACGGCGTTAATGCTATTGAAATCATGCATCAAGTGATCAGTGAACTGTTTAAGTTAAGAGATAAATTAAATCTAAGTTACCAAAATGAAGCTTTTGATGTGCAAACCCCAACAATGAATTTTGGTGCTATTCACGGTGGTGACAATGCCAATAGAATTTGTGGTCACTGTGAACTTGATATTGATATGCGCTCCTTACCGGGTATGAAAGATCAGGAGCTTGTTTCATGGTTATCAAAAGCACTGCAACCAATCGCTGAAAAGTATCCTGGCAGACTGACAATAACCGAGCTTGATCCAAGTTCACCGAGTTTTCAACAAGCGTCTGAAAGCGAATTGGTAGTGATCGCCGAGAAATTCTCTGGTCATGGCTGTTGTGCAGTAAATTACGCAACTGAAGCACCTTTTATTCAACAATTAGGCTGTCAAACAATTGTTATGGGTCCGGGCTCTATTGATCAAGCACATCAACCAAACGAATACCTTGCAGAGAGTGAAATTAATAAAACCGAACGTTTGCTTACTCAACTTATTCAGCACTATTGCTTTTAGTAAGATGCTAGGAAACAAGCTTACACTCACATTAAAGCATGTTTAAAACAATAAATAACTTGAGCTTGGGATAAGCTAAACCTGTCAAGGCGATGATTTCTGCGTGTATCAACGTTAAATGTGTACCTAATAACTCGCTATTAGTTGCACAAATCAGCCTTGATGCACGTAAAACTACTCACATTAAGAATAAACTATATGTGCAAAATTTTATAAAAATTGACTACAGTGATCATTAATCATTGCACCATACTAATTTTTCGCACATCCATTACTCCAAATCTAGGTTAAATAAATTAGTGTGTTCAAATATAAAAACTAACTGATAAAATTACCATGAAACAGTTACCCGTTAGTACTGGCAATATATCCCGATCGCATTTAACGTTGACTGATTTACATCAGTTGTACAGCAGGTATAGCAATTCAACTTTAAATGATATAGCTATGGCTAGCGGCTACGATTCCAAAGTTTTTGGTTGGTTTTCATTGAAAAATATTCACCTGGTTGCCAACAGCGTGGCAATAAATCCAGTTTTTTACGCTCAAGGTAATTTGAAGACAATAATTCTAAAATTTCATTCAGCCTTTCTTTACTGATACTTGAAAAAGCTTTTGCTGTTTCTACAAAATACAAGTTGCTCGTTTTTTTCACTACCAAATCATGGCCATAGCCAATAAAAGTTAAACTTCTAGTTGCCATCCGGCATTTAGGTTCACTAACATTCGCTGGATAAAGTTGATTCACTATCGCATATTCATATCGAACTTCTTGCTCAACATCTGCCGGGATATAAATAACACCAAAGCCTTGCGGAAAATCTCCGGTGATTTGATATAAAGCATCAACAATAGTGCGACTACAACTACCGCGCTCCGAGTTTTGGTATAACGCTTGATAAACTTTTGGTAATAATTTGTAGTTATAGCTAGCTTTGGTTGATAAAACAATTGAGGTATAAATTTGTGGTATTTTTAACAGGTTACCAATGCCTAACTTAGGGTTAACGCTGCTTTTCAATAGCTCTTTAACAAAGCGTAACTTGTTAGTTTCAACTTTATTGAAGATATCACGCTCGGTTTTCGAATTCCCCAAGTACATGCTCACACCAATGCCATTGAGTAAATATTTTAGCGTTTCCCGGTAATTAATTTGTAATAGAGATTTACGCTCCTCAACGTTCAACGTGCGGTAGCAATCTTGCTTACCATCAACACCATACATAATTTGTTGAGCATCTGGATGATAGTTACCGATGTCTTGTAAGATTGTCGCCATTAATACTGGCACCTTGATATTATCAACAAACTTACGGTAAGCAGCTTCGCTTTCCGTACGTAATTCTTTATAGTTAAATGTCGATAATTCCGCTAACTCTTGCTCTAAGTATCTATTTGGTAATAGTTTTTTAACGCAAACTTCATCAAGTAATCTTAAGGTAAGTATACTTTTATATAACGGCTTACTGCGCTCATTAACGGCTGCAACCTTACTACCTTCGGTCGGCGCTAATAGCTGAATGGTACCTAAGAGCTGTGCTGATTTTCGATTGGTTTCTGTAAAATTATCACCTTCGCAAAGTTCAATAATTTCTCGGCAAATACTCTGTAAATGCTGAGCTCGATGATGACGTTCAAAACGTAATTCTTGCAAGTATTCGCGCTGTTCACTCTCAAGTTTTTCTATTTTAAATTTACTTTTAGTGCTAGCCGTTTCAGTTAAATACTTAATATCCTGTTGCAACTTGGTCAGTTTACGTTGAGAAAAATGCTCTAAATCATAAAATGCAATTGCCCTTTCTAAGACCGAGTCTTTTAATGGACTACGACCATAAATCTTATCAATTAAAATTTTTACTTGTGCAGTAAATTTAGTATCGCCCGTTAAATGTTTCGACATGAATTCCATTCGCATTAAATGATGTTGCTTAGCGGTATTAATTAAACAATAATTAAATAATAGCTCGATTAGTTAATCAAGCTAACCTATCTGCTCGTTATAATGCTTAATATTGAAAAAATTAGCCATAATTTTATAACTATCCACAGGCAACCTCAAGCTGCTAGTTTCCGCAAAACCTAGCATATCGTTGTAGTATGGCTATAAAAACGATGACCTAACTGAGCGCTGCCAAAGGTGCATGAAATTTAACCACTTGATCACAAATACGCATTGGAACATACTGAATAATCATTTATAGATAGAAAATACACCATTTCAAAATCAGGCTCTCAACTTGCCCTTGGAAATGGCATAGATATAAATCAGCATGTAGGGATAACAATGAGCTCAAGTAACTTTAAAGAAACATTCAAAAGCGTTGGGGCAGCATTTTTCGGTGTGCAAAGTAATAAGAATAGAGAGCGTGATTTTACACAAGGAAAACTTAGTCACTTTATTATCGCGGGCATAATTGCTGTAGTGGTGTTTATCGCGGCACTGATAGCGATCGTAAATTTGGTTTTACCTGGTTAGTGCTGACCTTATCAAGAAGGTAGAGTAGCGCTGTTATTTACAGCGCAATAAAGAATCAAGCTCTCAAGAAAATTTAACTAACGCTCATTAATAAAGTACCAGCAACTCAGCTACTTTATTACGTTTACTGCCTTTTTGACTTATAGTGCGAGACACTTCTATCGAGCGCTGCTCTTTCGCATGCTGATATATTTTTCGTGTCCAAATAGTATCGTGGTTACTGATCAAAACCGATATATTGCGTTTGTTGGTCACTTCTTCTGCGGCATTCGCCAGATCCGCTTGTTCATCTAAGCCAAAACCATTGCCTGAATAACTGGTGAAGCTTGCTGTTTTACTCAGAGGCACATATGGCGGATCACAATAAATGACATCTCCCGACTTTGCATGTGCAAAGGTCTGACGATAACCATCACAGATAAAAATTGCTTTTTTTGCTTTTTCAGCAAAATGATACAACTCAGCTTCAGGAAAGTACGGACGCTTATACTTGCCAAACGGTACGTTATAACCACCTGATTTATTATATCGACATAAGCCATTATAACCATGGCGATTCATATATAAAAAAACGAGTGATCTAAAATAGGGATCTGCGCTAGCATTAAACTCTTTACGTAACTGGTAATATACATCAGCTTGATTATTTTCAGCGGCAAAAAAACGACGAGCATCTTCGATGAATTTATCAGGCGTGCGCTGTAAAATACGATATAGATTAACTAAGTCTTGATTAATATCACTGAGAAGGTATTCATCATAATCACTATTTAAAAACACTGAGCCTGCACCAACAAAAGGCTCAATCAAACGATTTCCTTTGGGTAGCATAGAGTTTATTACATCGCTTAGTGCGTATTTTCCACCCGCCCATTTTAAAAAAGCTCGATGTTTCTTCTTCATGATACCTACAAACCTAAAAATTCAACAACAGATAGCAAGCATCTGAAAAGTAAGCGGGGATTGTATCGTGAATTAATAGCAATCACATTAAATAATTCTACAACTTAGCACATCGACGCCTTCATAAATCTATAAGGCTAATTTCAGATGAGCCCAACTCTATTGCAAAGTCTTTTATAAAAAATTTAATGTTAGAAGGTTAAGTTGAATTAAGCCTTATCAGACATTAACCCATTGCCATGAATTCCCCTCACTGTTACTTATTGCGAAGACAAAAATGCGTTAATTTCATTATTAACTACAGTAACTGACTTCAGCCAAGGTTGGCGATCTAGTAGTGCTTTTGGTAATTTTGATAACGCAAGTTCCGCGGCAGCTCTTTCAGCATATGCGTGACTTGTAATTACCATAATAGCTTTGTCATTCAATAATCGTTGATAAGCTTTAAACTCGACATCAGCCAAAGTGTTTAAGAATGCTTTTGGTAGCTGCAGTTCACTAAATGCTGCAATTTGAATGACATAGCCTTTTTTATCAGCATAATATGCATTATTGATGATTAATGGTTGATGAGAGTCATTTGATACTGTTTTAACTGCTAATTTTTTCTCATTTGCGTTGTTACTTGCAATTGTATTATTGCTCGATACCACATCATTAGATTGGGCAGCCATTGCTAACATAATATCAGTAGGTGACGCGGGCAGTATTTCACTTTTTTTTGCCTCATCTGATACTGGGCTAGTTAAAGAAAGATAAATATCTTCAGGTATTGCGACACTATGCTTTTTGAGTTTGTCTGGTAAAGACTGAGCTGCAACTTTAGCATGAGTCATCTGGTTATTTTTAGCTGTTAACACCGTAGTTTGTGGCTTCGCTAGCTCATTCTTTAGTAGTATCTTTTCCTGATTATCAACCACTAACGATTTAGAAAAGTTAAAACTATCTTGCTGCAACAAGCCAATCACTAACATAGCAAAGCACAGTAAAAGCACTAATAGGCTAATCCACCACTTGTTTTGCTTAATAAAAAACCATTTAGGCTGGGTATCTTTAAATATTGCTGCTGTTGTAGATAGCAATTGTCCTGATTGAGCAGATAGTAAGGCTAACTTGTCATCGAATAGGCTTTTATTCTCAGCAACCGTTTTGCCCGCTTGAGGAGAGCCAAACATCACAATATTTACATTTAAATTAGCTTTTTTAGCAATCGCTGCCAGTTGTGATACTTCATGCAATATTTGCAATGACAAATACTGTGCATTATCAAGAACAATGCTAATAACCTGTGGTGATTTTTTTGCTAAATTAATGACACTAACAGCTAAAGATATTTCAGGGTCGAATAACTCCCCCGCATACAGTTGCTCGATAATACGGCAACGAATTTGAATATTATTAAACTGTGAAGAGAGCGAAATATAAGCGGCATTATGTTGATCAGATAAACTTGCCAAAAATTGACCAGAAAGCGCGGCATTTTGTTCAGTGCTTTCATCAATCACTAAGATAGCTTGTTTAGAAAACCGTAGAATATAGTCAATACGTGCGTGGGCACTAATTTTTGTGACACTGGTATTATCGTTTGATAAGTCGATATTGTTTACTAACGCCGACATGCTTCACCTATTCAGAATAAATTATAGAATTTGTTGAAGCATTTCCTCACTGACATCATCGTTAATTTCAGATTGACCAATAGCGGTTGGAAGGATAAAACGCAGTTTACCTGCTAAATTCTTTTTATCACGGCGCATATGGCAAATAAACTCGTCAAAACCCATATTTTCAGGTGCGATTAACGGTAAATCAAACGCTGAAAGTAGTGTTTCAACACGACGAAGATCTGACACTTCAAGCAAATTCATTGCTACAGACAACTTAGAAGCAATAACCATACCAGTAGCTACAGCTTCGCCATGTAGCCATTTACCATAGCCTTGATCGGCTTCAATAGCATGCCCAAAGGTATGACCTAAATTTAATAATGCTCGTACACCGGCTTCGGTTTCATCTTCAGCAACGATAGTCGCTTTGCATTGGCAGCATCGCTCTATCATCTCGATTAATACCGTGTTATCGCCAGCTTTAATTGCGACAACATTATCTTCAAGCCAAGTAAAAAAGCGACTATCACCCAATATGCCATATTTAATCACTTCAGCCATGCCGGCATTAAACTCTCGTATCGGTAAAGTGGTTAATGTAGCAAGATCAATAAAAACAGCTTTAGGTTGATAGAAGGCCCCTATCATATTTTTACCTAAAGGGTGATTAACGGCAGTTTTACCACCAACAGAAGAGTCTACTTGAGATAATACGGTGGTCGGCACCTGAATAAAATCAATACCTCGTTGATAACAAGCAGCAGCAAAACCGGTAATATCACCAATAACCCCACCACCTAAAGCAATTAACGTAGTATCTCTACCATGATTACCAGACAGCAGATGTGACATTATGCGTTCAAAATTTGCTAAACTTTTTTCAGCTTCACCATCAGGTAACACAATCTCATCAACATCAAAATCCTTAAGGGCGTACTTCAACTGCTCAACGTAAAGTGGTGCTACAATGTCATTGCTAACAATGCAAACACGCTTACTGCGGATATGATTAGACAGCAGATCACTATTTGATAATAGTCCGCTGTCTATATAGATAGGGTAACTGCGAGTACCGAGTTTAACCTGAAGTGTGGTCATAGTTACGTCATTAAAAATCTAAACGTTCGACTATTTTACTTGCTACCACTTTGGCGCTTTGGTCATCCGTTTGCACGATTACATCGGCAATTTCTTCATATAACGGATTGCGTTCAACAGCTAAGTTTTCAAGTACTGTTCTAGGTTCTTCATCAGTTTGAAGTAAAGGTCGACGTCGATCTCGCTGAGTACGAGCAACTTGTTTATCAATGGTTGTTTCGAGATAAACTACAATGCCACGCGCTGACAAGCGGTTACGAACTTGGCTGCTGATCACAGATCCGCCACCTGTCGCTAAAACAATGCCTTGTTTTTCACTGAGGTCTTCAATAACGGTTTCTTCTCTTTTACGAAAACCTTCTTCGCCTTCAAGATCGAAAACCCACGCGATATCTGCACCAGTACGACGTTCGATTTCTTGATCGGAATCAAAAAACTCAAGATGTAGCTTATCTGCTAATTCTCTACCAATGGTGCTTTTGCCTGCGCCCATCGGGCCTACAAGGAAAATGTTACGTTTTTCTGCCATTAGATTAATTAATACTCGTTTATTTATTACGTGAACAGGTAAGAGGGAACCCCCCTCGAAAATTTCAAGGGCGCAATTATCGCAATTGTTGGGTACAAATTGCAAGCTTGTAAGATGAAAACACCACCTTACAAGCAAATTAACTTAAAATCTTTCTGTAACTATGCGTGGTGTAACGAATATTAATAGCTCTTTTTTCTCATTAAAGTTACTACTATTGCGAAACATCCAACCAAAATACGGAATATCACCTAAAACAGGTACTTTTGACACTGAACTTATTATTTGTTGCTGATAAATTCCACCTAGCACGATGGTTTCACCATTATTAACCAGTACTTGTGTACCTATTCTTTGGGTATCTATTGCCGGTGCACTGCCATTTGACACATCAGAAACGGTATCTTGCGTTACCACTAAATCTAAAATAATCCGATCATCAGGCGTGATATGTGGTGTTACCGTTAAACTTAATACTGCTTTTTTAAATTGCGTAGTAGTAGCACCGCTAGAAGCTGCTTCTTGATAAGGTATTTCAACACCTTGTTCGATATAAGCTTCCTTTTGATTCGCAGTAGTAATACGAGGACTAGCAATAATTTCACCTTTGTTTTCTTTCTCCATGGCACTTAATTCAAGATCCAGAATAGTGCCATCCGCTAAACGTGCAACTTGAAACGCGATGCTCCCTGCAGGGCTGGTTACAGGTAAATTAACATTTAATCTATCGGTCAAATTCGGTACTACACCATTACCTGCATTATTAGCCCCTGTTAAAGTACCAGAAGTAGCTGAATCACTACCGGTATCGGTAACACCCCAACGAATGCCGAGCTCTTCATTAATATTATCTTTTACTGTCACCATTCTAGATTCAATAATAACTTGTCGAACGGGAATATCTAAAACTGTCACCATACGTTTAATATCGGCAATACTACTAGCCGTATCACGTATAAGCAGTGTATTGGTTCTCTCATCAACACTAACACTACCACGAGCAGACAAAATACTATTTTCTTCATTCTTAATTAATGTCGCAAATTCAGCCGCTTTAGCATAATTAATTTGTACGTATTCAGAGAATAATGGTGCTAATTCTTCAACCTGTTGTTGCGCCTGTAAATCACGAGCTTCACGAGCAGCTAACTCATCGCTTGGCGCTACCATCAGAATATTACCTTCCATACGCTTATCTAAGCCTTTAACCTTAAGAATAATATCAAGTGCTTGGTCCCAAGGTACGCCATCTAAACGCAAAGTAATATTGCCTTCAACAGTGTCGCTGGTCACTAAGTTAAAACCATTATAATCAGCAATAATTTGTAAAACAGTGCGTACAGCAATGTCTTGAAAGTTTAATGATATAGCTCTGCCATTAAAGCTTTCTTCTTCTCCAAGGTATCCATCGTCTTGGACCTTACTCTTAACTGTTAATGAGAATACATCATTAACTTGTTGGTGTTCATAATCAAATGCGCCATTAATATCGACCACTAAACGAGCATTTCGATCGGCCTTAAAGGTTTCAATGCCACTAACAAGCGTACCAAAATCAGTGACATCTAATTTATAAATAAACTCTTCTAGAATTTCAGTGTTATGAAACTCAATGTAAAGCTTACCTAGCTTTTCACTCACATCGACAGCAACTTTACTATCAATAAGCTTAATTAAAAGCTGAGCTTCGTTTTGCGGATTACGCTTAAAATCAATATTATCAATTTTATTAATATAGCCATGACCCACTGGAATTAATTGCTTTACTGTTTTATCGGCTTGGCCAGTATTCAAAACCAGAGCAAAGGTGTTATCTTTTTGCACGACATCAAAAATAGATAACTGCTGTAAGTTAACATTGGCGACAACTTTACCAGCCATTTTTTGTATCACAATATCTGTAACGCCAGCATGCTCGACCAAAGTATTGGCTAGCTTAGGATTAAACTCGTCAGCATCAAAAGTTATACTCACTTGTGCAGGTGCCATTGATGTTGTCACTTCTGGCTGAACTAAGATTTTATCTGATAATTCAAACACTAATTCAATTTCATTGCTTTGTATTGTGTTATAGGTAATTCCTGTTAGCTCATTAGCCCACGTAAACGTAGACAATAAGCAAAGGTAAGCCGCTGTGATTAACTTTATTGGTTTGCAATGTGTCATAAGATCATCATTTTTAGTTTTATTAAATAGCAACATTACTGTCTTTGCTCCTCTGCACTTGCCTGCGTCATGGTAACAACAGTTTCACGCTCTACCCAGCACCCCGCGCCATCAGGGATCAACTCTAATACTTTTATATTTTCTTGGCTTACTGAGGTAATTCGTCCATGGTATAAGCCAACGTAACTGCCAACAGCGACACGGTGTAAGGTGTTATCAGACGCTTCTAATAACGCCCAAGTCACCCCCAACTCACCTAATGTGCCGCGCATAATTAAATCACTTAACGAAAACTTTTCTAAAGGTTGCTTTCTTCGGCGTGGATCTGGGCTTAAACAGCCAGACATTTGTTGAATTTTTTCTTGAATAGCTTCAGGTTTCGGGGCATCAAATGGGCTACGTAATGTCTGTGCAGAATAATCAAAGTGGTCAAAAATGGTTACTTCTGGCATCGGCTCTATCGAGCTTGCCGTAGTTGATTGCACATTAGCAATATGTAATTTCAAGTCGTCAGTATCACCAAAACATCCCGTCAATAGCACAGCACTTAATATAAAAAATATTCTCATTTTTCAGCTGCCTCTCGATAACGGTAAGTTTTGGCCTGCAGCGTTAACTTTAAGTCTCCAGAGTTCTGCTTTTGCAGATTAATATCAAAATCATGCAAAGTGACAATTCGTGGTAAACCAGCAATACGACTGACAAATTGTCCAAACTCATGATACGAACCCAACACTTCGATATCTATCGGTAACTCAATATAAATCTCTTGCTCTATTTCCGGCTGCCAATTCAGTTTGACAAAATCTAATCCGGTTGTGGTGCCAACAAAGGTTATGTCATCTAATAAACCCGGTGTTTCATGACTTTCGGGTAAGCTTTTTAATTGCTTTGAAAAAATGGCTTCAGCTTCAATCATCTGCTGTTCAAATAGCTCTAAGTTCGCTGAAATATGGTATTTGGCTTGGTATTGTTGTTTTAACGTCGCTTCTTCAGCGGTCACACGCTCGAGCTGTTTAATTTGGTCACTAATCATCAGCACATAACCCAAACCTAACACTAAAATAACCAAGAATATTGATAAAACTATTTTTGCAGCTTTCGGCCATTGCCCAATATTATCAAGTTCTAAACCATTAAATTGTTCGGTGAATTCTGATAAGTTAAAGCTCATCATGGCGCTCCCAGTTCATTCAAATTCATCAAGCCTTTAATGCGAACTTGCATTTTAAAATCACTTAACAATTTACTGGTGGCATCATTTGAGGTTATTGATTCCAGTATCGCATCTTCAAATAAGTCAGAATTTTCTATCTCACGAATCATATTAGCTAAGTGATTGTTTGACTCACTTTTACCAACAATACTTAAGCTATTATCTTGCTTTTCCAGGCGCGTAAGATAAATACCGTTCGGCACTACTTGCGCTATTTCGTTCAGTACTTGGGTGCCTACATTGCGGCTACGTTGTAACTGCTCTATAACATTAGTACGTTTTTTAAGTTCTTTTTTCTTTTCATTTAATGACTTTATTTTTGCAATTCGAATATCTAATACATTAATTTCGTTTTTCAAAAATTGATTTCGCGTGTTTTGGCCATCAATACGCATTTGATAAAACTGATTCACTAAAAACACCAGAGCAAAAGCCACGAATGCTACGACAGTTAATACCGTAAAATATTCTCGTTGCTTGGCTTTTTCAGCTTCTTCACGCCATGGTAATAAGTTTATATATGCCACGGAACAAAACTCCTTAATGCTAAACCGGCTGCAACCATAAAGCGAGGCGCTGTTTTAGCTAACTGTTCTTGGTTGATTTTACTGGAAATTTCCATACCTGAAAAAGGGTCAGCTATAACAGTATGAATACCTAACTCTTCTGTTAATAGTTGCTCTATTCCTTCCACTAAGGCACTGCCGCCGGAAATAACCAGATAATCAATTTTTTCTTTACCACTGGTCGTCAAAAACATCTGAATAGCGCGGCGGATTTGTTGTACCAGTATGGTATGAAAAGGCGCTAAAACTTCAAAAGTGTAGCTAGGCGGTAAGTCATTAGTAAGCTTTGCTAGCTCAGCCTCTTCGAACGATTTATTGTAATAAGAAACAATTGCACGGGTATATTGCTCACCACCAAAAAGTTGGTCGCGGCTGTAAATATGATTGCTCGCCTCAGTGACGGAAAAAAGCATCATAGTGGCACCTAAATCAACGGTGGCAACAATTTTACCACTTGCATCATCTGGTAATTGTTGCAACGTTAAATCAAAGGCTCGACTAATAGCATAGGACTCCACATCAATCACTTTTGCTACAAAGCCACCAGCGTCGAGTGCTGCTACTCTGGCCTCTACAGACTCAGTGCGAGCGGCACTGAGCAAAACATTAATTTTACTTGGATCAGATTCATTAATATCGAGCGCTTCAAAATCTAAACTAACTTCATCAAGCGGGTAAGGGATCAAACTATCAGCTTCAATTTCAATTTGACTGGCTAGCTCTTGTTCGTTTAGTGCAACATCCATATAGATAATTTTCGTGATAACGGTTTGGCCTGAAACGGCAGATGCTGCTTGAATAACTGAGGAGGATATCTTTTTTCTAATTTTTGCTACGACTTTACCAACCGCCTCAATATCCTGGATTTCCCTATCAACAATCGCTCCTCTTGGCATAACTTCAACGGCGACAGTTTCTAGCACATATCCAGTATCGTTTTGGCTCAATAAAACAGCTTTAATAGAGTGAGAACCAATGTCAATCCCCACCATTAATGAGGTCTTTTTTTTCCATAAACTACTTAACATAGAATCCTACTAGAACATTTTATTATTATAATATTAGGCATAAAATTCGTATAAATACATTTATTACATGCTTTTACAGGATATACTAGTATTATTACGTCATTTTTATAACATTTATTGAGCATCTCTCTGTGTTTTCTATAAAAAATCTGTTAAAAGCAAGCTCTGTATTGATATTGATTGGAATTCTGGTTCTTGCTGGACTCTACTTATCGATGCGATCAAGCTTACCAAGTGTTGACTCTCTGCGAGATTTGCAATGGCAAACGCCCATGCAAATATTCAGCGCCGACGGTAAACTTATTTCTCAGTTTGGTGAAAAGAAGCGTATCCCTCTCACGTTAGATGAAATGCCAAAGCAGCTCATCAATGCAATCTTAGCCACTGAAGATGACCGTTTTTACCTACATTTTGGTGTTGATCCTATCGGTATGGGTAGAGCTATACTAGGTCAATTAACAGGCCAAAATAAAGGTGGGGCAAGTACCATCACCATGCAAGTTGCGCGTAACTTCTTTTTAACGCGTGAACAAACTTATGTCCGAAAAATTCGAGAAATATTCATCTCCTTTCACATTGAAAGCCTGCTGACCAAAGATGAAATACTTGCCCTTTATATGAATAAAATATCTCTAGGCCATCGTTCTTTTGGTTTTGGCGCAGCGGCACAAGTATATTATGGCAAAGACGTTAAAGAGCTAACCTTAGCACAAATAGCGGTACTAGCAGGGTTACCAAAAGCACCATCAACCATGAACCCTATTAGCCGACCAGATCGAGCAATGCAAAGACGAACGGTGGTATTGCAGCGTATGTATAACGCCGGCTATATCACCGAACAAGAAATGTTAACGGCTAACAAGCAACCTATTACGGCTGAAAAACATGGTGCGGAAATAGAATTAAATGCCCCTTACATTGCAGAAATGGCACATCAAGAAATGATTGATCGCTTTGGTAAGGAAGCCGCCTACACCGGCGGGTATAAAGTTTTCACTACTGTGACATCAAAATTACAACATGCCGCCCAACAATCAGTTATTAATAATATTATTGCCTATGATCAACGTCATGGTTATCGCGGCCCTCTTGCTAGCTTACGACCAGTAAACGACGAACAACTTAGTTCTGCTCAAACTAGCGATGCCAATAATATACTAGCTGAACCTATAAGTGATGATGAAATAGCACAGGCTCTCGCGCCTTTAAGTAGCTACCATTCGATTGTACCTGGAGTCGTTACTGAAACATTAGAACGTTCTATCCAAGTTAGATTAGCCGACGGTACTGATATCGTTATTGAGTGGCAGGGGTTGTCGTGGGCCCGAGCTTACTTTAACGATGATAAGCAAGGTCCAGCTCCCAAGGTTGCACATGAGATCGTTAAAACGGGTGATATCGTTATGGTCACGCCATCAGCAACAGGCTATCGGCTAAGCCAATTGCCTGAGGTGAGTTCAGCACTGGTATCTTTAGCGACTGATGACGGTGCAATCAAAGCAGCCGTGGGTGGCTTTAGCTTTATTCAAAGTCAATTCAACCGCGTAACGCAAGCGAAACGACAAGTAGGCTCCAATATTAAACCTTTTATTTATTCTGCAGCTTTAGATAGTGGTTATACCCTGGCATCAATAGTTAATGACGCACCAATAAATCAATGGGACAGAAGTTCCGGTGTGGTTTGGCGTCCAAAAAATTCACCGCCTGTTTACAACGGTGAAATTCGCTTACGTTTAGCACTAGCGCAATCTAAAAACGTTATCGCGGTTCGATTACTCAGAGATGTTGGCTTAGATAAAATTATCCCCTATTTGGCCTCATTCGGTTTTGATCCAGATGACTTACCGCGTAATGAATCTTTAGCTTTAGGCTCGGCTTCTTTAACGCCTTTAGAGGTTGCCACTGGTTTTGCTACGTTTGCCAATGGCGGCTTTTTAATACAACCGTATTTAATCGAACGCATCGAAGATTCATTCGGTAAAGTGATTTTTCAAGCCAATCCAGCCATTGCTTGCGATCGCTGTGAAGATAGTTTCCCAATAACATCGGACGTAGCAACAGAAAGTAATAATGAAAATGCTGCAGATATGGCATTGAAAGCAAAAGTTGTTAATAAAGCTGAGCGAGTGATAAGCGCACAAAATGCATTTTTAATGACAGAAGCACTTAATTCTGCCATTTGGGGTGCTGACTGGAATATAAAGCCGTATTGGCAAGGTACAGGATACCGTGCCCGTAAACTTAAGCGCAGAGATATTGCAGGTAAAACAGGAACCACAAACCAAGCAAAAGATGCTTGGTTTTCAGGCTATAGTCGTAGACTAGTAACAACATCTTGGATAGGTTTCGACGATCCAAGCCGTAATCTAGGTCAAACAGCCTATAACAGTAACTTAGGTAAAGAACAAACCACAGGTAAAGAATTTGGTGCAAAGTCGGCACAGCCAGCTTGGATTAACTTTATGAAAGTAGCATTAGCGGGCCTACCTGTAGAGCCCTTTGAGCAACCACAAGCGCTGATGTCAGTCCGAATAGATAAAGCCTCAGGAAAATTAACCAAAAAAACCGATAAATCTAGTCGTTTTGAATATTTTGAATTAGGCACTGCACCAACGGAATACATCAGCGAAGATATTAGTAGCGAGATTCTTGATGGTGGCAACCCTGTTGAAAATGACGAAGGGGAAATATTCGATTAATCAACAAAAGTTTCGATAGATAAGTATACGAATGAAAAATATGCTTTCATTCGTATCACTTCGAAACATTTCTTAAATTTTATTCAACTTTTTTCCTTTCATTCACTTGTGATTTTCCTGACCATTCGGTCAACCCTAAGATTACCATAACACCATGTTTTAAATACTAATAATTAAAAAAAACGAATTCATTCAAAATAAAAAACTGACTTAACGCTAGGGATATTATAAATCTCAGCAAAAAAAACATGAAAGTTACAGTGAAAACTTTCACAACGAAAGAAAAAAAACTTTCGTTTTGCTCAACAATCGCCTAAAATTGGCGCCCATAATCAGAAACACCAAACTATTCATTTAAAAAACCGTCATACTTTTAGGAGCGAATTCGCAATGGCAGCTTTAGAAAACTCAATCGATTTATCTTCATATGGAATCACAAATGTTGCTGAGGTCGTTTACAATCCGTCTTATGAGTTACTTTTTGCTGAGGAAACAAGATCTGATCTCACAGGTTTTGATAAAGGCGTAGTTACAGAACTTGGCGCTGTTTCAGTAGACACCGGCATTTTTACTGGCCGTTCTCCAAAAGATAAATATATCGTTCGTGATGATACTAGCCGTGATACCGTTTGGTGGTCAGATCAAGGTAAAAATGACAACAAACCAATGACGCAAGAAACATGGACTGATTTAAAAGGCCTAGTAACTGAGCAACTATCTGGTAAGCGTTTATTTGTTGTTGATACATTTTGTGGTGCCGATGAAGCTACACGCCTAAAAGTGCGCTTTATCACAGAAGTTGCTTGGCAGGCACACTTTGTTAAAAACATGTTTATTCGCCCAAGCGATGCAGAATTAGAAAATTACGAACCTGATTTTATTGTTATGAATGGTGCAAAAGCCACCAACCCTAACTGGCAAGAGCAAGGTTTAAACTCAGAAAACTTTGTTGCATTTAACTTAACTGAAAGAATGCAACTTATTGGTGGTACTTGGTACGGCGGCGAAATGAAAAAAGGTATGTTCTCTATGATGAACTACCTACTACCTTTAAAAGGTATTGCTTCTATGCACTGTAGTGCTAACGTCGGTCAAGATGGCGACACAGCAATTTTCTTTGGTCTTTCAGGCACAGGCAAAACAACATTATCAACAGATCCTAAACGTCAGCTTATTGGTGATGATGAGCATGGTTGGGATGAAAATGGTGTATTT
Organism: Cognaticolwellia aestuarii; assembly: GCF_002000025.1. Taxonomy (GTDB): domain Bacteria; phylum Pseudomonadota; class Gammaproteobacteria; order Enterobacterales; family Alteromonadaceae; genus Cognaticolwellia; species Cognaticolwellia aestuarii. The sequence continues at coordinate 71,406 of NZ_MUZV01000011.1, read as the reverse complement.
AACTTTGAGGGTGGCTGCTACGCAAAAACCATTAACTTAAGTAAAGAAAATGAACCTGACATCTACAACGCTATTCGCCGTGATGCATTGTTGGAAAACGTTGTTGTTAATGAAAAGGGCGAAATAGATTTTGACGACAACTCAAACACTGAAAACACCCGTGTTTCATACCCTATTCATCATATTGATAACATTGTAAAACCGGTGTCTCGTGCCGGTCACGCCAAGAAAGTTATTTTCTTAACGGCTGATGCTTTTGGTGTATTACCACCTGTTGCTAAATTAACGCCTGCACAAACAGAATATTACTTTTTGTCAGGTTTCACTGCCAAGCTAGCCGGTACTGAGCGAGGCATCACTGAACCAACACCAACGTTCTCAAGTTGTTTTGGTGCAGCATTCCTAAGTTTACATCCAACACAATACGCTGAAGTACTGCGCAAACGTATGCAAGCAGTAGGCGCTGAAGCTTATTTAGTTAACACTGGTTGGAACGGCACAGGCAAACGTATTTCGATTAAAGATACTCGTGCCATTATTGATGCTATTTTAGATGGCTCAATTGATAATGCAGAAACTCAAGTTTTACCATTATTCAATTTAGACATTCCAACAAGCATTGATGGTGTTAATAGTGAGATTTTAGATCCACGTGATACATATGCTGAATCAACTCAATGGCATGAAAAGGCGGTTGACCTAGCTACTCGCTTTGTTAACAACTTTGACAAATTTACTGATACTGAAAATGGTCAATCACTAGTTGATGCTGGTCCTAAAGTATAGCCCACTGGCTAGGCATACTATTTGCCACTGAAAACAAAAAACCGTCGTAGTTACGACGGTTTTTTAATGTCTGAAAACGCATAAAATATTATTGCATCGCAATTTCAAGCCTGCCCTGAATTCTGTATGCACTGCCAAAATACTACACTTAGAAAGCTCTCCCTGAGAACGTTATTTTTCATCAAGTTAATTAAAGTAGTTTTAGCTGATCGGCAAACAAACTTTCGCTTTTAAACCACCTTCAGGTCGATTAGACAATTGCACACGACCACCGTGAGTATCAACAATACGCTTGATAATCGCTAAACCTAAACCACTGCCTTCGCCTCCCCGTGCTTTATCTCCTTGTGTAAACGGCTGAAATAAGCGCTCAATATCTAATTCTGGAATACCTGGGCCTTCATCACAAACACAAAAACAGATTTCGCTTTTACGCTTATCAAATGAAGTCGCGACAGTAATTTTCCCGCTCGAATAACGTAATGAATTCTGAATTAAGTTTGCTAGCGCTCGCTTCATTGCAACATAGCGCAATGGTACTTTCGGCAATGCTTCAGCAGTAAAAATTATTTCTCGCTCTAAAATGCTTTCTGACTGTACAACTTCTTCAATTAAAGCATTAATGTCACCTAGCTCAGCTTTATCTTTACTATCATGGCGAATGTAATCAATGAATTGATCTATGATGTTATTCATATCATCAATATCACCCTCAATACCTGCTTTTAAAAAATCATCATGCTCAGAAATCATTTCTGTTGCTAAACGAATACGCGTTAACGGCGTGCGTAAATCATGAGATATCCCAGCCATGAGAAGATTACGGTCATCTTCAAGCTGTTTAATCCCTTTTGACATATGATTGAAAGCTCGCGTTACAGCAACAATTTCAGTAGTACCACGCTCAGTCAATGGTTCAGGAAAGTCACCACGGCCAACATCATGTGCGGCATTTTGTAGGGCACTTAATGGCCGGTTAAGCTGCCTGACAAACAACCAACCGCCCATGACACTTAAAACCCCTAGGATCATTAGTACCACAATAAGTGGTGAAAAGTTTTCTTCTTCTAAGCCGTTAATAGGAATTTTAACCCAATAATCAGGAGCTTGTGGCGGACGAATCCAAAAAAGATACTCATCACCTTGAGAAATTCTTACTTCCGCGGGCCCGCCCAGTAAATTCGACATTTCTTCTGAACGAAAAGCGTAATAAACCGCTTCTTGCAAACCAAGTTTCATTGCCGCCGACTCTCGATAGACACCAATGCCAGTTTCACGTTGAAACGCTTCGCCCATGGCAGGGCTTAAAGCTTCATCCGCAACGTCAATAAAAACAACCCTAACTTGCTTTGCCAGCAACTGGTTTACCTGTTGGGCATTAGGCTGAATTATATATATCGACATCGATATAAACGACACAACCTGATTAATTAACAATAAAACACCAATTAATAACACCGTTTGACCAAAGGCGCTACGTGGCAATATTTTCATATACTTCTACTAAATTAAGATTATTTTTGTATACCTGAAAGCACAATTATTGCTCAACAGATTTACCTTCGGGAACAAAAACATAGCCTAATCCCCAAACGGTTTGAATATAGCGAGGTTTTGCTGGATCTTCCTCTAACATACGACGTAAGCGTGATACTTGCACATCAATGCTGCGCTCTAATGCCGAATAATCTCGACCACGGGCTAAATTCATCAGCTTATCACGTGATAATGGCTCTCTCGGATGGGTTATTAATGCTTTCAATACCGCGAATTCACCACTGGTTAATGGCATATTGACCTCGCCTTTAACCATTTCACGAGTGGCAAGGTTAAGTTGATAATCCCCAAAACAAATAATATTCTCTTCTTGTGATGGTGCGCCAGGAGCTTCCTGCACTCGGCGTCGTAGAACGGCTTTTATACGCGCTAATAATTCGCGAGGATTAAAGGGTTTTGGCATATAGTCATCAGCGCCCAGCTCTAAACCAATGATACGGTCAACTTCATCACCTTTCGCTGTTAACATAACAATGGGAATATCATTAGAGTTTTGACGTAAACGACGGCAAATAGATAAGCCATCTTCGCCTGGTAACATCAAATCAAGCACTAATAAATGAAAGTTCTCTCGTTCAAGTAATCTATCCATTTGCTCAGAGTTGGCGGCACTACGAACGACAAAACCCTGCTCAACTAAATATCGTTCCAGTAAGGCACGTAAACGCATATCATCATCAACGACTAAAACTTTCGGCGTTTCATGTCCCATAATACTTCTTCCATTATCACAATATTAAAATTACTCTAACTATAAGCCATATTGGCTAAAATATAAAAAACTGTTCTAGGTCAGTGCCCTAGTATTTGTTACAAATTATGTTTGGCGAAATATTACTCTCATACAACTATGTTGCTCGATACACAGTTAATCATAGGGAGGAGTCAAGATATCTAGAAGTAGCGCTTTTAGGAATAATCGCATGGCTATTGATTAACTAACCTGAACTCTGGATAATGAGTGCTTGATATTCAAGTGAATCAAAGCTTAAGCGGCAAAGTAAATGCTATGGCAAGCTAAACATCACTAATAAACACCATCAATACTTCATTTTATGCCATTTCCAAGGCAAAACGTTTATCAATAGCGAACTATTTATCGACGTGTTAACGCAGATAATGGCTTAAAAAGGCGGGTTGAGCAAGTGGTGCTTATCCAGAGTTCAGGTTAACTACTTACATTAACCAGTTATTGTGGGAGAATATACAAATGAGAGTCTGGCGCCATTTCCACAAAGTACCTATCCGTGTTTTACGTATCAGTAAAAGGCGCAATATTGTCCGACTCAAACGCCAAATGTTGAAGGTAAAAATTGCCCTAGCTCAAGAAAAAGTAGAAACCAAGGCAATGTTAAGTACTTACAAACGTTACACTAAGCGTGATGCCAGTGCCGAAGAAATGCGTATTGCTAACCAGCAGTTTGTTGATATTTTAAAAGGTCTTGGCATTGGTGTTTTTGCTATTTTACCTTTTGCCCCTATCACTATTCCTATTATGATAAAAGTTGGCCGCATGGTCGGCGTAGAAATACTACCCAGCTCTTTTGTTAGTGACAAAAAGCCACAAAAACGCAAAAATTAGCGCAAATAATGAATAGCTTGATCTGTAACACACTGCGTAAAGCTTTTTTGTCTTTCTGCTCTAGAAAGCCCATTAATAGCTTTACCAACCAACAACATTTTTTGCTGTTTCTCTGCTAAAGGTAAATGTGCAAATTGTTCATTAAAACAGCCTGTTAAACCATAGTTTAATGCCTCATCTGACTTAGGTGATTCACCTGCCAGACAGGCCAATAACTTTTCAGCTAAATGGTTTTTATCTAACTTCGTGAGTAAACTTTTAACATTAACACTCTTATCTGCATGCTTGACTTGCTGACAGCCGTACAACATATCTGCAACGGCAACAACGGGAATAAGCGCGTCATGCTGTGCGCCAAAGCGCGCTTTTAACCACTGATCTCTATCTAAAGTTTGGCTTTGCTCTGCGTGAAGTGCTGAGCTAAATACGACAGCGACACTCATAATCCAATATAGAGAGAAAAATCGCTTATTTAATTTACTTTGCTGCATGATCATTATGTATTTCTCACCTTTTTAATGTATTCACTCTATCAAAAATTTCACTCTTACTTGCACAACGAACAAAAACGACTTTATGATAATACTGATAAAGTTTCGTCTTCGCTTTGTGAATAGCTGCCAACATGCTTAAATACCAAGACAATAAGCTAATAATGACAAACAGTACTATGATAAAAAACCTTCAAATATGCGCCTTGGTAATAGCATCAGTTATTTTTTCTCAGTCACTATGGGCGAATGATAATAATACCGTAAATACCCTCGAATTATTAGAGCAGCAGTTAACAAGTAACAAAGGAGATGTCATCTATGTCGACTTTTGGGCGTCTTGGTGCATACCTTGTCGTCAGTCATTTCCATGGATGAACAATTTAAAAGCGAAATATCAGGCTGATGGCTTAACCATAGTCAGTATTAATTTAGATCACAGCCGCACGTTAGCCGATGCATTTTTAGCTGAAATACCGGCAGAGTTTCCAGTGATTTTTGATCCGAAAGGCCTGATAGCACGAAAATATCAACTTAAAGGTATGCCAAGTAGCTTTATTGTTGACCGAACAGGGCAAATAGTCAGTGTTCATGTCGGCTTTAATCAACAAAAAAAAATCGCCTATGAAAAAGAGATCAACATGCTTCTGCAATCAAAAAACCGCTAATTCATTGTCTTAAAATGAATACGAAAATAAGCGATGCTTCACGATTGCTTATTTGGCTCTAGCTGAGTAACTATCGATTTTTGATAGTCATTAAGGCAAAGTCCGATAAGACTTATAAACTTAGCCTTGGACTTGGCACAATGACTTTATATTATTTTACTTGTGCAAATAAAAAACCCCCAGTAATTGGCATGTCCAACTATTGAGGGTCATTTCGCTTATCGCTTGCTTTTTTATTCTTTAAATACCAGCTCTACATTAAAAGCTGTATTTATAACCTAAAGTTACACTTCGCGGCTTACCGACCATGATTGAACCATGTGTACGTGTCGACATGTACTCTTTATCAAGTAGGTTATCAACATTGAAAGTGATTTCTTGGTTATCAGCAATGCTATAGTGTGCTGCCATGTCAACAACCGTGCGGCTATCAATAGACTGTCCAGAAACGAATGCGCCTTGACCTGCTGTAGTGCGCATTTCATCCATATAACGTACTAGCATGTCACCGCGCCATTTTTCTCCAACAACACCTACGCTCACTTGTAATTGATTTTCTGGTACGTAAGGTAATTCATCACCAGAGGCAACATTAGCCCAAGTATCTAATCCTGATTCAAACGCATTTTGAAATTCGGTATCAGTAAAGGTGTAAGTTACATCAACAGGAAATGTTAATGCCCCTGCTGCAAACTCATAACCAGCTTTCATTTCTAAGCCTGAAACTTTCACTTCACCAGCATTATATTGGTTGCCAATATTATCATCATCACAACCTTGGCTAGCCGTACAATTACCATGCATATTCTCATAATCTGAATAGAAAAATAGTGCTTCAGCACGTAAAGCGTCCTGGCTGAAACGTAAGCCTAGCTCGTAGTTAATGCTTTCTTCGTTTTCTGCTTTATCATTACCTGGTGCTGGCGGCGCAAAACCTTTTTGTACACCACCAATAATGATTAAGTCTTCATTAACACGATAGGTTACCGCGAGTGAAGGTAACAATACATCGACATCATTGCTAACATCTTTCTTTAACGGTTGATTACGGTCGATAACACCTTTATCCCAATCCTTACGTGAGATAGTCATATCTTCATAACGTAAACCGGCATTAATAATGAAATCACCAAAGGTATATTCATCATGAATAAAAAGCGCAAGAGCCTGAGCTGAGTCAATACGGTTAGAGTCAGTACCATGAATACCCGCTTGGATTAAGGTCATTTCATAGCTATTGTCCATACTATAGTTATCTACCCACTGAAAACGATCCATTTCATCTTCATGATAACGGGCGCCAAATTTCACTTGATGTGCACCAAAATCAGCATCTAGAACTGTTTGAATGCCTTTTGATTCATAATCTCGACTGTTCGCTTTTACATCAACATAAAGTACTTCGTTATTGGCATTTTGATCAAAGGCTGCTGCTTTATCAATACCGCCACCACTTAAGCTACTCTTTTCAACAACATGCTCATTATTTTCATCGAAAATATAAGCACCATTTTCATCAGTCGCCCAAGCCCCAACACTACTTGTTTTATACCAGTTACGGCTAAACTCGTTGTAATAAGCGGTGGTGCCTAATGTAAAACGCTCTGACAATTGAATATGATGATTAACTTGTAATTGTTTATGACTAGTATCCATATTATCAAGCTGCGAAGCAGAATAACGAGAATAAGGGTTAGCTTTAAAATCAGCCTCAGTTAACCCCATATAAGTTTCATCTGAATCTTCATCTGAATATTTCAGCTTGAATTCTAGTTCTTGGTAGTACTTGGCATCAGTATCGCTGTTAATCAACACTTTTGCCATGATGTCATTCTTAACAAAACCAGTATCCGCACCGGTGTGATTTACATTTTTAAAGCCATCAGCTTGATAACGAAACACTTCAAAAACAGACGAAACATTCTTGCCTGCACCGCCAACATAAGCATGTGCTTTGCCAAATCCGTCTTCGCCAGCACTTAAGTTAACTTGACCAGCTAGGGCTTGCTCAGGAATAGCGCGAGATAGCATGTTAATGACACCGCCAGTGGTGCGAGGGCCATACATAGCACTTGACGTACCTTTTAATACTTCAACTTGCTGCATACGGCCAGCGGTAGGAAAATAATAGGCGGAAGGAGCTGAATATGGTGCTGGAGCAGCTAAAACACCATCTTCCATAATGGTAACTTTTTCGCTACGGTTTTGTCCTGTGCCGCGCATACCAATATTTGGGCGTAGTCCGTAACCATCTTCTTCTAAAACATAAACACCTGGTACAGATGTTAGCGTACGCATGATATCGGTAAAATCAAACTTCTCTAAATCGGCTTGAGAAAGCATATGAGCACTGCCAGGTATATCATTAACAGCTTGTGCATTACCAAAAATAGTTAAATGTTCCATATCGTCATCTGCAACTGCAGCACTAGAAATGGCACTAAAAACAGATAAAGCGATCAACGCAGGTTGAAAAGAAGAAAGAATTCGCATGGCTCAGCCTATAAAAGAAACAATAATTTAATTGCGCGCATTTAACCATAGCAATAAATAGGAATCAATATCATTTGCATTATTTATAATGCAATATTGATATAGAACAACACCTAGTCTCCCTATATGTATTGATATTAAAGCCCCATAATGTCGCGAATTGCTTGATTAACCTGCTTAACATTAAATTTATCTTCTACCATAGCTCTGCTGTTATTTGCCATACCATGCCAAGCAGTCGGATTTTCGATAAACCAAATCATACGACTAGCTAATTGCTCAGTGTCGCGTACCGGTACAAGCCAACCATTATCACCATTAGCCACTGTATCTCGACAACCAACAGCATCAGTGGTTAATATTGGCCGCCCTATACTCATAGCTTCAAGCACGGTTCTTGGTAGTCCTTCATGATAAGACGGTAAGGTATAAATATGGCAAGCCTGTATAAAAGGTATAACATTATCTGTTGCACCTAAATACTCAATCTGGCCATCAAGCTGCCACTGCGCTATCTCGTCAGCGCTAATCTGATCAGGTGAACTATCATAAGGACCTAAAAGTTGAAAGATGCTACTAGGATAGCGTTGCTTAACTATTTTAGCTGCCTTAGCATATTCTCGAATTCCCTTATCACCCAGTAAGCGCGCAATTAATAAAAAGGTAACATCACCTTGAGGTAAAGGTTGCTGTTGATATGCGTCAATATCAACTCCAGAGCCGAAAACGCGATAACACTTTTCAGCTTGTACTAAGCCTAAATCAACAAATAACTGACGATTTTCCTGATTTTGAAAAATAACTTTTCTAGCTTTTTTCAGTGAAAATTTATATAAATGCTTAACTAAATAGTTCACAGAATTACGCATGATCGAGCCTTTTTCAAAGGCATAGCCTAAGCCGGTGATCATGGCATTAAAACCTGTAAAGCCAATGAGGCGAGCAGCAATTCCTCCCCAAATAATCGGCTTAATAGTATAAGCCAGCACCTGATCGGGAGCTAAATCAATTAAGGCTTGTTTAATCGCCAATAATGTCTTGATATCAGCAACAGGGTTTAAGCCGTTTCGCTGTACACAATAAGGCCTAAATGTTGCGCCTAACGCAGTTACCTGCGCAACAACATCAGCAGATGCTGCTGCCGTCATCACAGTAACATCATGGCCTGCATCGACCAATGCACGAATTAAAGCGCCACGAAATCCAATAATAGAATTAGGATATGCCCCAATTATAACTACTCTCAAAAACATCACCTTACTGTGATAAACCGTAGTAAATATGCCTCAGGTTATCATGTTAAAAATCAAACACTGTTACACGCTAGCAGTCGGTTATCTACTAAAAATTAAACGCTTAACGCCTTGACGCTCAAGCGGCATTAAACTCAAAAAGTAACTAAGTACAAGATATATAAATCCCGTAAAGAAACAGCCCAAAATCAACCCGAACCACGTTGCAGGTAGATAATTAAAAAAGACAAATGCTAGGGGCATACTGATCAGCATCACAGGCATAGAATAGCGTAAAAGTTGTTGATAAAAGTGCAACATATTTAGCCCTACTTCGCGATAGAGGTATATATTTACCAAGAGCAATTCACCAACAAATAACGCTATTGCAGTGCCCCATACAGCACCTATCATGCCGATATTTTTTACCAAGATAATTGAGACAACAACATTGGCAAACGCCGTACCCAGCAACAATAAACTACGCACTTTATGCTTATTTAATGCTTGTAAGACTGCATTAGTTGAGGTTTGCGCCAAAACAAAAATAAACGGCACCATAGGAATTAACGCCACTAAAAATACTTCTGAAAACTCAGCACCAACAAACAAATCAATAAATAGTTCACCAAAAACAGTAAAAATAACGAATATATAACCCAAAACAATCATCTGAAATCGGCCAATGGAACAAAGCTGTGCCATCAACACCGCATGACTAACATTTTGCTTGACCATTTGCACAATTTTGGGAGTAAATATATTAGAAATAGCGCTGGCAAAGGCAATAAAGCTAAAGACTAACTGACTACCAATATTAAAAATACCTAAGGTTTTACTGTTCGTTAATGTACCAATGATCAAGTTATCTACTCGCCAGTTTATTTGGTTAACAATAACGTTTAAGGCGATAAAAGATGCATAAACAAAAATTTCTTTCAACGTGGCTTTATCTGGAAGTTTGGCCTGAAAACAAATATCAATATTTCGCTTTATATAAATAAAACGTATCGCGCTATGCAGTAAATTGGTGATGGTATCAATAATGACAATTGCCAGTACACCAAAGCCCCACTCTAAGCACACCACAACACTAATACAACGAGTAATAAAAACTAAAATTTCAGTCGTTTTTTGAAAACGAAAGCGCTGATAGCTGCTAATAATCCCGGTTAATGAATTACTCATTAACGTAATAACAACATTAACCAACAACACCAAAAATGCCGATTCAAGTAGGCTAATTTCAGCCGCAGAAAGCGAGTAAGAAAAAATATCAGGTAATTTATACCAAACCACTAACCCTACCCCCCCAACAAATAAGGCTAAGGCTCCATAAATAACAATAATACTACTGATAAATTCGGCTTCTTTTACTTTATCATTATTGGCTTTATAGACAGATAAAAAACGAATCGTGGTATTTGCCAAGCCAAACTCTAGAACAATCAAGTAACCTGCCAAAGCAGAAACTAAGCTATAAATACCATAATCACTTACCCCTAAGTGGTTAATAATAAATGGGATCAGTAACAAAGCGACAATATTTCTAATGGCTATTGAGCAATAGCTTAGCATTACACCATTACGCCTCTCGCGGCTTAAGTTTGTCATTTAAGAATCTTTTCTATAAGTGTTGTAAACAATTAACATAAGAATAAAGTAGCTACCATATTTGCCTAAGTTTTGTAGACTAAAGCAATATAAAGTAAAGACAATAATTGGTAGCCAAGCCAAGCGAAATATATGCTGACTAGCCGTACGGTTTCGTTCTGCTCTAAAGCCCAAGTAAAGATAAGCCGAGAACAAAATAAAACCCACTAAACCGAAACTGATCATAATTTCAAGCAACGTATTATGCGGACCAACAACTTCAGGGAACAACCCTGCTTGCAAGAAATGAAAGTTGTAATAACCTAAGTAACCATTAATACCGGCGCCCAATAGTAAAAAACTATAAGGTAAGGAAAAAAACAAGCGAACATATTCTTGTAGAATGTCACTGCGCGAGCCGGTTAAGTCCGATAGGTTATCACCACTGAAACGAGTAAATATTGCTAGCTCACCAATAAACGATGCGCCGCTAAACCAATACAAAGCAATTAAAATTAGCACGCCATTGAGTGAAATTAACAAGCGAACAAACATATCCCCTAACGCAGTGCGATAGTAAAAAATAAAATATGTCATTAAGCTCAGCGTAGCGACAATAAAAAAACTGCGAGAAACTGTTAAAGCGCCAAATGCTAACATCAACAAAATTATTGCATATGTAGTACGAGGGATTTTCTCACGCGGTATGGTTGGCAAATAAAAATATATCAGCAATAAACAAAATAAACCAAAATTATTGGGATCGCCAGCACCGCCAGAAAAGCGACTAATAACCTTTATAGATGAAATACTTATCGGGGCAAAGTACTGCTGTAACAAGCCATAGAGTGTCGAAACTATTACGCCGCATAACAAGGCAAAACGTAATTGAGAGAATGAACAGTATTTGTTTTTATCGAATAATAACAAGGATGTAAAAACAAAGAATATAGCCCAACGGACTGTTTTTGATGACACCATCACAGGGTTATAAATTACATGCATCAACTCATACAGTAAAACCAACAGCATCAGCAATAATCCTGGTTGGGAAAATTGCGTGGTAAAAACATGAGTTAATAAATAACGTCCGAACATGGCTAAAAAAATAAACGTTAATAAAGAAATCGCAATGTAAGGTGATTGAGTAAAGATCTCTGAACAAGGCAATAAGAAAAAAGCTAATTGAATACTACGACCAAAAGGTAATAGTGCGGCACAAACAACACCGGCTAATACAACTAATAATAACAGTGGCGCACTAAAAGTGATGGCGTAGGCTATAATAAGCAATGCACAAAGCGCCACTTCGACATTAAGTGATCGTGCTAACTTACTTATGAACATGTAAATTCACGTGGCTGATAAAACGCGGTTAACTGACGTAAAACCCCCTCAGTAGAAAAGCCTTTTTCAAGAAAAGCAGCACTAATGTCATCATCGGTTAAATCTACTACTGACAAGTGATTTAACTGCTCAAGCCAAGGTGCTGTATCACCGAGATCAAGGAATGAAACAAGCTTCAGCCCCATATCTGACTCTTTGGCTATTGTATTGGAAATTAGACAAGGTAAAGCTGAAGCTTGCGCTTCTAATAGCGCTACTGATATACCTTCAAATAGTGACGGCATGATAAAACCATCTGCACCTTGTAATAATTGGGGGATATTAGGTGTCGCTGACAGTAAGGTAAAACGTGACTGCTGGTTTGCCGCTTGTATTTTTCTAGCAAAGTCATCTTTTAACGGCCCTTCACCCACGCAAACAAAGTGTACCGATGAATCAAGCTGCTTTTGTTGTGCTAGCTGTAAAAGAAATTGATGATTTTTCACCACAGAAAAGCGCCCAACATGCAGCACAATTTTTTTATCTAAGGGTAGAGAAAATTGCTGCCTAATTTCGCGATTATCGTGTAGTTTTGCTAAATATCGCGGCACAGAAATAGCATTATTGAGCACAGTAAAAGGCTGCTTAGCGTACAAAAATTTACCCGCATTTTCACCACAGGCTAAATGCACATTGCTCGCTCGAATAACAAGACTTTTAAGCAAACCAATAAAAGGCAGTAAAAATTTGTTTTCAACCCCACTCGTATGCGAGTGACACACTCGTACTGGTATCCCTTTGCGTTTCGCAAGCCAAAGTAACACACCATTTTTAAAGCTATTATGAACATGCACAACATCATAACGAGGCGTGCTTGACAGTATTTTATTTATTGCTCTTAAATGCGCAAAAGGCCGCTGTTTAATTGTAGGAATAATATAGATTTTCCCGCCTAAGGCCAAAATTTCTTGCCGTAATGGTCCATCATTAAAACTTATAAAATCAAATTGATACTTATTTCTGTCTAAGCTTCTAAACCAGTTCATCACTACAGATGAAATACCACCTAAGGTCAATGCTGGAATAACCTGTAAAATTCTAATTTTTTTCATGGTGTAAATAAGCATCCAAATAACGCTGGCGAGTGGTAGATAAGCAATAACCACGCTGTTCAAATTGCAGGTCAATATCCACTTTATTAACACTGTCGACCAAGGACTGCTGCTCTATTGCATCACTCCACACTTCATGACCTTCATTCAGCGCTAAAAACTGGCAAAGGCCAACACCAATATCTGCTTCATCAGGAATACCTGTGGACAGAACACATGGCAATCCAGCTGCTTGCGCTTCTAAAGCTGCAACACCCAAGCCTTCGCTATTCGATGTCATCACCATGACATCAAATAGCGCCAACAACTGAGCAACATCTGATCTTTTGCCCCAAAATCTCACCTTACCCGCTAAACCTAAGCGCTGTACCTGCTCCTGCAAGGCGCTATGTAATTCACCATCACCAATTAAATGCAAACAGAAGTTACTTCTGCGGTTAGCTAAACAACGGACGGTATCTAATAAAAAACGATGATTTTTAACCGCATAAAAGCGACCAACACAAACAATATTAAGTACTTGAGGATCAAGCTGATAGTTTATTTTATCTTCTTGAGTAATGCTTTGCTGATGTCTAATACTGTGAAAATCAAAAGCATTGGGAATCACATCAAAATTAGCTACTGTGCCATTTGAAGCGCTGCCATATAAAAACTGTCCAGCAGCCTTTGAGATCGCAAAACGATGTGTGGCAAAAATAGCACATAATGCTCGACCAAGTGACAACATAACTCGCGTTGATAAATTGTTCACTCCAGTACTGGTATTACGTGCATGGGGTATTCGCGCTGAAATACCCGCTAAAAAAGCAATAAAAACACACAAACCCGAATAGTAGGAAGTATGCGCATGAATAGCAGTGTACTTGGGCTTTTTTCGCAATAAGCGATACAACTGCCAAAGATTTTTTAATAAGCCCTCACGCGGACTATCAATAACATGAATTTCACCACCACGACCCAAGACTTCATCCGTAAAGTAGCAATGTTCTTTTGTCATAATAACAAAGTCGTTAACTAGAACATCCTTATTTTGTGTGCGAAAGAGATCCATGATACGGCTTTCTGCACCACCAAGATTCAAGTTCATAAAAACGTGCAGAACACGCTTCGGCATAGGCTCATTTAACATATTATATTAACCTTTGCCGATTGGCTTAGCCGGAGAACCTACGACTGTAGTGTTTGCTGCAACGTCACTTAGCACCACAGAATTTGCTCCAATGCGGGCATTATCTCCTATTGTCACAGGACCCAATATTACAGCCCCAGCACCAATAAAAACATTTTTACCTATCACGGGAATACCATTATCAACGGCCGATTTACCGTTACCACCAATGGTAACATTCTGATATAAACAAGTACCGGCACCAATTTTAGCGTGCTTGTGAATAACAACGCCCAAACCATTATGAAAAAATCCAACATTTTCCCCAATATCAGCGGTATATTTGACATCACAAGCAAAAACAATACGTATAAAGTAATGAATCAACTGAGGTAAAAAAGGAATTTTTTTTAGATAACACCAACGAGATAGGTAATAAAGACGAACTACAGCATGCATATGAAGACTTAGATATGAAAATCAATTTGTTATTATTGTATTGTTCAATTTACTCCTGTTATATTGGAAAATAAAGCGAAAACGGAAACTACAGCTTTCAGTTTTCTGAATGCAAACGACTTATTATGTATAAATTCATCAAACGTACCATTGATATCTTGGCAGCTTCACTCGCGCTGCTCGTACTCTCACCAGTTTATTTTATCGTCGCGCGTAAAGTAGCAAAAAATTTAGGCACCCCGGTTATTTTTAGCCAACAGCGACCCGGCTTGCATGGGAAAATATTTACCATGCAAAAATTTCGCTCAATGCGCGATGCACATGATGAACATGGTAATGTATTGCCTGATAACGAACGCTTAACCGACTTCGGTATAAAATTAAGAAACTCAAGTTTAGATGAACTGCCTGGCCTCTGGTCAGTATTAAAAGGCGATATGAGTTTGGTGGGGCCTAGACCACTGTTAGTTGAATATTTGCCTTTATATTCCAAGCAACAAGCAAGAAGGCATGATGCTAAGCCGGGTATAACTGGTTGGGCACAAGTTAATGGACGTAACGCCATTAGTTGGCCAGATAAGTTTAAACTGGATGTTTGGTACATAGACCATCAATCACTCTGGTTAGATATAAAAATTATCTTGCTCACCGTTAAAAAAGTGTTTTCACAAGCTGATATCAACGCCGATGGCGAAGCCACGATCAGCAAATTTACAGGCCAACAATGAATAAACATAAAACCTTAGTAATAATAGGTGCTGGTGGTCACGGTCGTGTGGTAGCAGATTGTGCAGAAAGCATCGCAATTTATCATGAAATTATCTTTCTCGATGATTGCTTTTCAACACGTAAAAACAATAGCCACTGGCCAATTGTTGGACCAATAGCGCATTGGACTAAATACACTGATAACGCTGATTTTATCGTCGCGATAGGCAGTAACACGCTACGTGAAAGCTTATTGAAAAAGTTATTTGCCACAAATAGCTCTATTGCTACGCTCATCCACCCCACTGCTTTTATCAGCACAAAGTCGATAATAGCGCGTGGTGTTGTCATTTTTGCCAATGCCGTCGTTAATGTTGGCGCCCGCATCGAAGAAGGTTGCATAATTAATACCGCTGCCACGATAGATCACGACTGTCATATTCAAGCTTATTGTCATATTTCCCCAGGTGTTAATATCGCAGGAGGAGTCGAAGTTGGCACTCGCTCTTGGTTAGGTATTGGTAGCTCAGTCGTTGAATACATTACTATTGCAGAAAATACTCAATCAGGTGCCGGTGCTGTGATAACACACTCAACCCAGAGTAATACACTTTACTTGGGTGTGCCCGCACAACCTAGTCGCTCGCTTACTTAACATTTACAGGACCACCCGTGCTTAATACCCAACTCTCTCCATGGCCAAGCTTTAGCGAAGAAGAAATATCCGCCGTTAGCCAAGTATTACAATCGAATAAAGTCAATTACTGGACCGGCCAACAAGGTCGTGATTTTGAAAAAGAGTTTGCCAATTACACTGACAGCCAATATGCCATTGCACTGGCTAATGGCACATTGGCTTTAGATTTAGCTCTAAATGCTCTAGATATTGGCTGTGGCGATGAGGTGATTGTCACCTCTAGAACATTCATCGCTTCTATTAGTAGCATTATCAATGCTGGTGCCACCCCTGTTTTTGCTGATGTCGAACTGACTAGTCAAAATATCAGTGCTAACACCATCAAAACAGTATTAACAAAAAAAACTAAAGCTATTATCTGTGTGCATTTAGCGGGTTGGCCATGTGAAATGGACGACATCATGGCGCTAGCTAAAACTGAAAACCTTTTTGTTATCGAAGATTGCGCACAAGCACATGGCACTAAATATAAGGGCCGTTCTGTCGGCAGTATTGGTCATATCGGCGCTTGGTCTTTTTGCCAAGATAAAATAATGACCACCGGCGGTGAAGGCGGCATGTTAACCACCAATGATGAAAGCCTTTGGCGTAAAGCTTGGGCATATAAAGATCATGGCAAGTCGTATGCTGCTGTCTATGAGCAAGAGCACCCGCCAGGTTATCGTTGGTTACATGAAAGCTTTGGCACTAATTGGCGCCTAACTGAAATGCAATCAGCGATTGGCCGCATTCAACTTAAACGTATGGCTAATTGGACTAAACTACGCAATGATAATGCAGAGAAAATTTTTCAAGTTTGTCGGCAATATCCGTGGCTAGTGGTTCCAACAGTACCTGATTATATCGTCCACGCTTATTACAAGTGTTATGTCTTCATCGATATTGAAAAACTACCTACAACTATCTCTCGAGACGATATCATTGATATCATCCACCAGCACAATATTCCATGTTATTCAGGTAGTTGCTCAGAGGTTTATAAAGAAAAAGCTTTCGATAAAACCAATTTACGACCTAAAGTTGAGTTGAAAAATGCGCAAACCTTAGGTAATACAAGCCTGATGTTTTTAGTACACCCGACACTTACTCACAACGACATGAATACGGTTTGCCAAGCCCTAAGCCAAGCATTTGATATTGTTGATAACAAGCGCTAAAGCTGAGTTTTTTATAAAACTATTTACTGGCATAGCGTAATTAAATAATGACAATGTAACAATATGTTGCAAGAATACTAAGCAAAGATCGTTATTGCAGCTTTGCATTAAAACGGCGTGTTGTAAGGTACATTTACATGGTTAGACGTATTGATTTAATCCCAAGTTCAGTGAAGTTAATTTTAGCACTGGCTTACGACCTACTTGCTCTGAGTATTGCTTTTTATCTTGCTTATATTATTCGCTTGGGTGTTGATAGTGTAGAAATCTCTTGGCACGAAAACATTGCATTTATTACCGTGGTCAGTTCAACACTAGTACTATTTTACAGCTTTGATGTTTATAACTCTGTCGTGCGTTTTTTCAACGCCAAAGCTTTTCTTAAGATCCAGTTACTATTAATCATTGCCAGTATAATTTTCTATTTAACCAGTTTTTTGGTCGATGCTTTCGTACCTAGATCTGTCCCTATTGTATTTCTGGTGCTTGCCAGCCTGCAAATTGCTGGAGCGAGAACGTTAGTCAGTTTAGTATCCAAAAAACGTTGGTTTGATGAGCGTGAAGGCGTAGTAATTTATGGCGCAAGTAGCGCTGGCAGGCAGCTTGTGCATGCTTTGTCACAAGGCAGAACATATCAACCTTTAGCCTTCATAGATGAAAAAAAACGTTATGTTGATCGTCGAGTATTAGGGTTAAAAATTTATTCCCATAAAAAAATAGACCAGCTAGTAAAGAAATATGGCCAATTCAAAGTATTAATTGCCATCCCACAAGTTGATCCTATTCGCTTAAAGCAAATCGTCGCGCATATTGAACCTTACGCACTTGAATTACTTATAGTGCCCGATATGTCTGACATTGTATCAGGCAAACGTAGTATTGATGAATTAAGAGAAGTGTCGGTTGATGAGTTGCTTGGTCGTAAACCCGTAAAACCAATAGCCGAATTGCTCAGTGCTAATATTAGCGATAAAGTTGTACTTGTGTCTGGTGCAGGTGGCTCTATCGGTAAAGAACTTTGCCGACAAATAGTATTAAACAAGCCACAAAAACTCATCCTGCTTGATGTTAGCGAGGCGCAACTTTATGAAATTCATCAGGAACTTGGTGAAATTTTAAAAGAAGCGGCTAACCCGCTTAGCATTGAGCCTTTGATCGGCAATGTACAAAACGGCATGTTAATGAACCATATTCTTCGCAAATACGGCGTTCAAACGATTTATCATGCCGCAGCATATAAGCACGTACCTATGGTAGAAAACAATGTTATTGCCGGCGTAACCAATAATGTTTTTGGCACCCATGAAATAGCCCAAGCCGCCATTAACACTAAAGTAGAAACCTTCGTGCTTATTTCAACCGACAAAGCCGTGCGGCCCACCAATGTGATGGGCGCAACTAAGCGTTTAGCTGAGTTAGTACTACAAGGCTTAGCAAAGCAAGATCATAGTACCCGCTTTGTTATGGTGCGCTTTGGTAATGTTTTAGGTTCCTCGGGCTCAGTAGTACCGCTATTTAAAAAACAAATTAAACGTGGCGGCCCGATCACCATTACTCACCCAGATATTATTCGCTACTTTATGACCATTCCTGAAGCCGCGCAGCTTGTTATTCAAGCCGGCGCTATGGGCACCGGTGGTGATGTTTTTGTACTTGATATGGGCAACCCAGTAAAAATAATCGACTTAGCTTATAAAATGACGCATTTGATGGGCTTAACCATTAAAGATGAAACAAATATAACCGGTGATATTGCAATAAACTTTAGCGGCTTACGCCCTGGCGAAAAATTGTTTGAAGAGCTACTAATTGACGATAATGCCAAGAAAACTCAGCATCAACGCATTTTAACCGCCAACGAACGTTCATTGCATTATAACGAGGTTGCTGAAATTTTAGCGCAACTTAAGGCGGCTATGCACAATGAAGATGAGGCCACCATACGCCAATTGCTTATTGCCGCGCCACTTGATTATCAACCGGCAAAAAGCAAAAACAGCATCGAAAATCAAACGCAAAACTTAACCAGCAACGTAGCATAATGTTGCTGCTGTGCTTTCATGTTATAGCACTGTGGTAATGTCTGGCCGTAGTAATGCTGTGTAAAATTCACTGAAATTATTTAACCAACATCAACCAAGCATTTGCGTAATCAGGTAAATGCTTATTGGCTTTATGATAATCTTGCCAACCGTAATAGCTATCTACTAATAAATCGAGTTGAAATAAGTTGTTATCAAATGCCCCACCTTGATCAGCTAACACCCCTAAACGCGATATTTTTTCATCACCTTGGTCATAACTCACCATAAACAGCTTACCTAAACCTAACTCAGCTACATTGCCAGCAAAAGACACGTGTGGCGCAATGGCAATTTTACTATCAAGTGTTTCACCATAGCCCATAATGCTTGGCACTTCAGAAAAATACCAATAACGCGCCTGTTCACGCTTGCCAATGGCATAATCATAAGCAATACCATTGTTACGGTGAACATTAAAATAGCGCCTAACACCATCAACCTCAACAACACCAGTACCTTGCAATAACACATCATGTAAAGCTTCTTCAGTTAACCATATTAACGGCTTGGCTAATTTTTTTTCTTCTAGCACACCCGCAATAATATCTTGCCGAGTGTATTTATGGCGCGTTAACGACAAATCTTCATTCGCGGCCTCTAACGTCAACGCCGATTCATCATAAGGTAAAGCATAAAGCGCTTGGTTATACTGTGGGGTTTTAACGGCGCTAGCGGTTAAAAGTTTTGTATAATATTTAGTTAAAAATATCTTATCACTTGGTATCGTATTCAACATGCGAGACTTACTAGTATTAGTACTTTTAAGCGCAATTTCTCGGGCAGTTTTAATATCGGGTGTCCAACGATAAAAATAAAAATTCTCAATTAAAAACTGCGTATCATGGAGGCGGCTATAGCGCTTTTTTCGAACATCTTCTCGGTAAGTTTGACAAATAAAGGCGAGAGTTTTTTTGACCTTAGCTAGCGTTACACTCTCATCAAATACCGTTCCAGCGTGCACAGCAAACTTATCAGCTGTAAACTTCGTTAAATATCGCTGCGTTTCATCAGCAACATCACACAAAGCACTAGCTTTAAAATCAGACATATTAGCCAAGTTTGGTGTTACATCGAGGGTAAAAAATCGCGCGGGTGTTTGAGCAAAACTCTGAGAGCTAGCAACTAAAAAAACTAAAAAAGAAAATATAAGACGCATAATAAATAGAGTCGCAAACTGAATATGGCTCCATGGTATGACAATCACCAAACCTTCGCTACTGCCATTAGCAAAAAACTGAAATAGCAGACTAAAACAAAAAATAATAGAAAAAGCGCAATAACTCTAACTGTGTGCTTCTTACCATAAAAATTAACAGACGCATTTTACTGTCAATAATATCAGTTGTGCTTACATCAAAAAGATTTGTCTTTATTTAACAACACCCTAAAAAACGGTGTTTTTATTGGCTTTATGTAGGTAAATACACACAAATAATATGTATAGGCTTATTCGGTTCTCTAAAAAATTACCTACAATTATGGCATTTGTGCTTTTATTACTTTTTCATAACCCTGAACCAAACTTTTGAGTCCAGCAGAAGTCTCTTTGGGCCTAATAGTTATCTCTAAAGTTGTGCGTGTTTGGTTTTCATCAGCCTTATCTTTATCTTTTGCTATTACGCTACTATTGATGAAATCTACATTTAACCCTTCATCATCACTAATAATTTCCAATGTAGTCTTAAACTTTATTTCCGAAATTTCTGACAATGTTATCGGAGCAAGTGCTATAAGCGGTACTTTTATATTTTTCACTCTAGTGCCTTCTCGTGTAGCCTCAGGACACTGTAAAGTTACTGTGCGAGGCTTTAAACTACCGAATGACTGATAGTCTAAACCTCCAAGTTTGCTTGGTTTATTCTTTTGACAATTAACAAATCCCTCCATCAAGTCACCCAACTCGGAAAAGTCGGGATCGTCTTGTGTCATCATATCATCGGTTAATTGCAAAGCAGCCTCAATAAATTGTGTCGATGACTTTGTTTCAGCGGCACTTTCAAAATACTTATCAATTAACTTAAGGTTTTCGTTTGCTACAGCTTCATTTGCTGAAAGTGCTGCATCGTGAATAACTTGCACTAGCTGATCAAATTTAATCATAATTTATAGTCTTCTATTTTTTTGCATTAGTGAGTTTCAACTCTCGATACGCGTTCATTGCAGACTTAGATATATCAATACTTTCAGGTGCAATAGAAACTACAGCGGCACAAGTGGGACACGCAAAGCCTACCCCTTGTAGCAATGACATTGGATCAAACGGGATCTGACCTTGGCATATAGGACATGGTATCTTTTGTTCGTTAATCATATTTCACCTATGCTATTTTTCAATTTCTGGCATTACAGTTGGCTCAATAGCTTTTGTGTATACGTCAATAATACTGAGTAACCCCGGAGGTAAAGGTAAAGGACCTGCGACTACATCTACTGAATAAGCTGCACTTGTTGCGATCGATTCAGCTTCATTCTGGTTGATAATCGCTTTAGTCGATACTTTGCCTAACATTTCAATATTAGAATTATTTTTTCTTACAAAGCCTTGATGATCATTATTGCTGTTGGTATCTGCCGAGTCGGTTTCTTTTTGATATTGAGCCGTAACCTCAAGCTCGAAATGTATGTTAACGGCATCGATACCTAATGAATTTAATGGAAAAATAGATATAAGAGGAAGATCAAAATAAGTTACTATTTGCTCTAAAACAGGTTGTGTACCTGAATTTAGATCTTCGATTACAGCTCTTGTAATACTCATTTTAATGACTTTAGGCTCATAAAATTCACCATTAAAAAAAAAGCAATTCTGCAATAGTAGTTTTACTTGTTCTGCCGCCATTTTTCCCTGTGCATCAACAATCGCTGTTAAGGGCTTAGCTATAAGTTCATCAATGCTCATACCTGAAAAATCATATTTATTGGTCTTTGACTTTTTTTTATTCATAATTATTCAAATCTTAGTTATACCGAAAGCGCAGTAAACATATTCACCTACCTGTTTACTGCGTGTTCAATATTAAGGCGTTGCTGGTAAAGGCATTGTTAATGGCTCAATAGCTTTTGAGAAGGCATCAATAATAATACTGACCCCTTTGGGTAAATCTAATTGCCCAGCATGAACGTTAACAGTGTATTTCGCAGAATTACTTTTTTCGTAATGTGAGCTAGATGCTGCTTTATCTGTGCTCGAATAGCTTGCACTGCCTGTGATAGAGGCTGAAAAAGGCCCCCAGCCCACTTTTGCTTCAAATGAACTATCAGCAGCAGCTTTTTTCTCTGACTCCTGACTAGACTCTTCTCCATAACTCGATTTAACTTCCATCTCGAACGTGATATCAACATTATCAACAGCCAGGGAGTTCAGTGGAATAATAGTTAATATCGGTAACTCAAACTTTGTTTCCACTGATTCAATAGTTGGTGGTGTTGTGCCGTCGACGCTAGGTGTGATTACACCCCGAGTTAAGCTCATTGATATCATAATGGGTTTATAATCACTTTGGGGAGCTGTATCATCATGTGAAAAGCACGTATCTAACATAAACTTTGTTTGGGTTAACGCCATCGCAGAATTCGCTTTCGCCGCAGCATTTAAAGGCGCACCTATAAGATCGTCCATGGGCAAACCTGTAAATTGTTGCGCCATAGAAACTAAATTTTTTTCGGACATAATAATTACCTCTATCAGTAGAATTTAAAGAGTTAAAATTAATTTACTTCTAGCTTACTAATGCGAGATAAAACAGAAAGGGGATTGCTAGGTTCGACTTCCATATCAAAGTGAAATTTGGCTAATCAGTCAAATTTCGTAAGCAACATTAAAACTAGCAAAAACCCCACACAAATCAAGTGAACTTAAATACACAAACATCACAATAAAGACCTAACAAAACCAACAAAAGTACAATAAACCTTTTATTTTAAAGTAAGTTAAAAACAAAACCCGAGTGTTAAATATAAACCTCTCACTTTCAATTAACCTTTCTAATATACAAACTAACTAAAGACTGTTTCTCTTTGTTTTAAATAGATTTTTCGATAGAAATTGATACGTAAAATTAATTTAAAAAATATTTTAAAATTATTTTTTTATATTATTTAATTACTCAAAATTTTACTAATTTGATAGTCAATTTTGTGCACTTATACTATCAAGCCAACAAAAATAGATGCTATGTAAGTACGTACTCTCTTTGAAAACGATGGGGGGGAGTAATTTACACTAATGTGCAAAAGCCACTAAGGTCATAAATCAATCTATAGATATTGTTTTTTGCCAATAAACCTTGCTGACTGCGAAAATATAGCGATAATCGGGCAAGGTTTTATAGCAAAGGTTATGCAGTGCAATTATTAGCAATAGAGTGTTTAGGCAAAACATTAAGATTAGAAGGTTCAATGGCGGGCTGGCAGCAGCTATTTTGGAACGAACAATGTGTATCACAAATTGATGCAAGCGCCGACAGCGACACGTTTTCACATCAGTTTATGCTACAAAGTGAACAAGGCGAAATACAAGTAGAGCTTAATGGCGCACTGCAATGGCAGCCTTTTACCCTGCAATACCAACTTTTACTCAACGACCAAGTAGTACAAAGTGACTCACTCGATGAAAAAAGCATTGAGCAGCAAGACGTTAGTGCCCGTGAAAAGCAGCCGATAAAGTTTAGTTTGGTTGGTATGGCTGGCCTTGGTTTAAAGTTACTAAAAAGTGCCAAAGTAATAAAAGTGCTATTTGCCGCCGGCAGTTTAGCCGCATACAGCTGGTTGTTTTCAATCGAATTCGCCATTGCGCTTATCCTTTGCCTCGTGTTTCATGAATATGGTCATATTAAAGCGATGAAATACTTCGGTTTAAAAACCAAAGGCATTTACCTGATACCTTTTGTTGGTGGTTTAGCGCTGAGTGACGACAAAATTAACACCCGCTGGCAAGACGTGGTTATTTCCATCATGGGACCATTTTTCGGCTTAATTCTCTCAATTGCCTGTTTAATTGGATATTGGATAACTGACCTAGAAATACTCGCCGGCTTAGCGGTGTTTAACGCCCTACTGAACTTATTTAACTTGTTACCCATATTACCCTTAGACGGCGGCCACGTACTTAAAAGTATCGCTTTCTCTATTAACTCAAAAGTGGGTTTAATCGTTTGTGCATTAGGTGCAGCGCTTGGTATTTATATTAGCTATTACTTTGGTTTAGCCTTGCTAGGCTTCTTACTAGCAATTGGTAGTATTGAAATATTTTTTGAATATAAACGCCGACACCTTAGCCAATTACTACCGCTTAATCGTTATGCACAAGTAGTGTCTGCAATTTGGTATGTTGTTACCGTTGGTGGTTTAAGCGCTATTATTTGGTTGGTAGGCCAAACGGGTAACAACGCCTTATCGCTACCGCTTAAAATATTAGGTAGTTAGGTTTTTTGTATAACTTGTAATGCATGGCTAGTTACTACAACTAGCCATCAGCTTAATGGCTTTATAAAACCAGTGAATTATTTGCCAATACCGTCGTAAAAGGAACAAGGTATGATTTCAAAAAAAGTAAGAGAATTGTTTGTCTCTTTAATGGAAGCAACAGATGACTCGGCCGTGGCTTATGATGGTGAAACCGAGCAATACAGTGGTTTTTTCAATAACACAGTGGTTGATAAGTATATTGAGCTAGGTGCATTAGAACTGGTTGAAAGCGATACCGGCGCAACGGTTATTTTACTCAATAACCGCGACGACTTTTTAAGCTCATTCGCTGCTGGTGTGCGTGAAGCACAAAACGGAGCAGATCAATCATACGCCGACTACAACGCTAACCCATTTGCCTTTTCTGTTGGCTTTGAGCATTTTCATCATATAGCCAAGAAAAAGCGCCAGTTAGTGGGTTATATTTGTCATGGTTTTGAAAATGATGAAACTGGCTTGGTGCATTCGCAGTAAAAAATATCTTTTGGTGTTTTAAACTAATTAATAAAATTAGAAAAAGATGATGCTTCACGCTCCTTAATGCGAGAATTTAACTTTATTGTCAATATTTTTAACGTTGTAGTACTCGTAATAAGCTGGTTAATAGACATCACTTCATCTTCTATTTAATTATGAGCTTACATCACTATCCAACAGCCAATTTAGCGGTTTCTTGCCATAAATATGCAGGCATAGCATGTTGCAATTTCCATGTGATATTCATTGGCTGACTACCTTCGTATTTCACAAAGTCGACCGGACCAAAGTTAACAAAGCCCATAGTTCTTCCATTCTCATCTTTACCTTGCTCACGTACAAATAGCAGGAAAGTTTTTTTGCTTTCTTTTTGTGTAATGTAAGCTAAACCTCGGCCTGAATTCGGCCTAGCGCTATTTTGTGTTTGCCAATGAAATAAGGTCGGGCTAATGGCGTAATCATGGTACATGGTGGTAGCGGAAAATTGTTTCTCACATTTATTTAAGGTGACAAACAATAGCTCGGTATTCGCATTAGCAATATTTAAAACACCCTCGCGACTCGAGGACTTTTTATTAAACGTACTATCACCAAAAGCGACTAGAATATGCTCTTTTGGATAACGAACATGCATTTTTAGCGGAGAAGAGTCTACAACAACATTATTAACAACTGGCATATCAAATTCGTTAACCTCAAGGCGATCAATGAGTAACGTAATGACTTCGCTTAATTCTTGCTGTAAGTCATTTTTTCTAAGCGCCTTGAGGCTAGCACTTAAATTTTCGAAACCAAGTTGACGACCGGTTTTATCCCAGAAATCGTAATGACACATTAAGGCAAACTTCTGTAGACAATGTTGAGACATATTATCGATATTAATACCTGACATGCTAAAATCATTAGCACAAAGCGCTTTAATAAAGCGTAAGTAAGATAACGATGAACAGTTGAGTAAACGATTATTAATGGCGCGGTAGTAAGCATCATAAAGTGCTTTTTCATCTGAAGGTATTTCATTATTGTTACTCGCTGCCAATAATAACGACCAACCCCCTTTCACTTTATAAATATTTTCTAGCGTAATATGAGGGTAAATATGTAAGAAATTTACCAATGTGAGCGGTAAGTTTGTCACATGAAGAAAGTTTTGTATTAAGCTAATAAATTTATGCTTATTCAGTGTTGCTTGCTTAATATTTTTAAGGATCATGGCTTGAGTTTTTTCTTGCAACTCAATACGGCACCCTAATGGTAAGTTAGGAAAACCTTGTTCTACTTCTTTCCCTATGGCATGGTTTGTTTTACCCACCAAGGCTCTAAATTTATGAGAGAAGTCATACTCTGCACGCGAGTTGCCAACAAAGTCTAAAACCGTACAACATTCTTTATCGTTGGTCAGGCGTAACCCTCGCCCTAATTGCTGTAAAAATACGGTTAAACTTTCAGTCGGACGCAAAAATAGTAAGGTATCTAATTCTGGAATGTCGACACCCTCATTAAAAATATCAACAACAAACAAAACATTAATTTTTTTTGATCTTAGCTGTTGCTGCAAAATATCACGGTCTTTGCTGTTATCACTGGTAAGCACACCACAAGCAATATTATGTAAGGTGAATTTTTTAGCCATAAAATTTGCGTGATCTTTACTGACACAAAAAGCTAATGCTCGCATTTGGGCTGGCTCAGTTACAACTTCACTTAGGCTTTGTAGAATACGTAAAACGCGTTGGTCATTATAGGTATATAGATGCGTAAGTTCAGCAATATCGTAACGCCCTTTTGACCATGGTACTTTAGTTAAGTCGGTATCATCATCAATAGCAAAATATTGGAACGGCGCTAAATGACGTTGATTAATAGCTTCAGGTAATCGTATTTCTGCGGCAATAACATGGCAAAAGTCACTTAAAATGTCACTACCGTCATGTCTTTCAGGTGTTGCTGTTAAGCCTAATAATACCTGAGGATTAAAATGCTTGAGCACAGCACGATAACTGTTTGCTGAAATATGGTGAACTTCATCAATAACGATATAATCAAAATAGTTTTCACTTAATGCTAAACGGTCAATTTGATTATTGAGTTGCGTGCTCAAGCTTTGAATGGAAGCAAACAAATGCTGATATTTATTGGGCTTGTTATTGCCAACCCACAATTCGCCAAAAGTGCTATTTTTTAATACACCGCGGTAAGCACTCAATGCTTGTTTTAAAATCTCTTCACGATGAGCAATAAATAGAAATTTTGCCTCTGGTTTCTGCTGATAAAAACGTGCAAAGTCAAAAGCGGAAATAATAGTTTTACCTGTACCTGTTGCGGCAACAACTAAGTTCCGATATCGGTTATGCATATCCCGCTCAACTTGCAATTTTTCTAATATTCTCTGCTGATGTGAATGTGGCTTTAGATCAAAATAAAAGTTAGTTACTGAGTGGTTAAAACCACCTTTTGCTTCCTGTAATGCGTTACCTAGTTTTTCGCGACTTTCGGCTTTACCATCAAAGTATTCGAAATCAGGTGACTCCCAATAAGTATCGAAGGTGCTAAGCGACTTTTCGATAATGTGTGGAATTTCTTGCGAGGTAATTTTCAAATTCCACTCTAAGCCATTGGTTAATGCTGAATGAGACAAATTAGATGAGCCAATATAACCGGTATGAAAACCGGTATTTCGCATAAACAAATAAGATTTGGCGTGCAACCTTTCACGGTTTATGTTGTAACTGAGTTTAACTTCGGTATTAGGTAATGACGCTAAAAACTCAACCGCTTTTGCATCTGTAGCCCCCATGTAAGAGGTAGTAATTATTTTTAGTTGTTTGCCACTTCGCGCGAAATCCTCAAGCTCTTTTTTGAATATTCTAATGCCGGTCCATTTAATAAATGATACCAGCCAGTAAATTTTATCTGATGACTGTATTTCTCTTTTTATCTCGGTTTCTAGCGATACACCTACATTACTACCACAAAATAATTCACTTTGTGTGAGCCCTGTTATTGGCATTATCGATTCAACATATTTAGGCAAGTCAGCTGAAATCGGATTCGATTTATCAAATAAAGCGGTTAAGATTTTTCCTTGGCTGTCTAATAAGTTTTCACTGATCAACTCATCATCTTTAATATGCCTGCTAAGCCACTGCACTATAGTGTTTGCTAGCGCTATTTGTTCATGAATTCTTGCATCGCTACGCGGTACTGAATCCATCGCTATTTCGATCAACCGAGTTAGAAAACGAGACAACCATGTTGCTGCTTCGCCCGACTCTAGCAGCCGTTCGCCAACATGAAAAGACTCCCGATCTAAATTTTGTTCAACTAATTGGGTAATTAACTGCTCATAAATACCTGTTTGCTTCATGAAAGTCCTTTTCAGATTTTTTATCTAAAATCAGTAATGGTAAAAAAGAAAATAAAAACGACCTGTAAAATTAAGCCACAACCATCAAAAAATCATCACTTACCCTCAAGCAACTCAGTCAAACAAGCCACTTGCTCGGTTAATGTCGCTACTTGTCGCTCAAGCAAATTAACCCTTTGGGTAAGTAGGTGCTCACTTTCTGAAGGTATGGATATGTTTGTACTGCCGTTTTCATGCTCTGCGTCACCAGATAGCGCACTGGTGTTTGACGCTGTTGAGTGGTTTTCATCAAAACATGAAAATAACTGCACATAGCGAGATTCACGTTTACCGGGTTCGCGTTCGAGCTTCTGCACTAAGGTTTGGTTATTTAGGTTTTGCAGTTGTTGTAATACTACTTCTACTTCATTTACATCGGAAAAATCAGCTAAGCGATTGGTGCGGGTTCTTAATTCTCCTGGTGTTTGCGGGCCTCTTAGAAATAACACGCAAATAATCGCGCGTTGTTGCGCTGTAAATTGTAGGTTGCCAAATTCGGTGTTACAAAAGCGATGAAAGTATTTATTTACTCGGCTTGAGGCTTTATGGTCAATCATCAGCTGATTCATTTGTACCAGCTCATCTACCGTGTTTTGCCAGTCTTGTTCGCTAAGCGACATGACAGGTTCGCGATTACTTTTTTGATTACAGCCAGCGGTTATAGCATTTACCGACAGTGGGTATTGCTCTGGCGTAGTGGTTTCTTTTTCCAGCATTACACCAATAATGCGGCATTGCTCTGCGGATAATGTGATCATTTTGAAGGTATCCTTATTGAAAATATCAATCTAATTTTTTACTTTACTTATGCTGTTAATTTAACTCGGCCAACATTAGTCATGGGTAAATTAAGATGAATAACGTCGGCAAAGCAGCTTAGGTGCTAACTGTTTTTTGTCGTGGTTGGTCAGTTAATCACCACGCACTTATATCAAAAAGCATTCACACTTAATTATTTAACTCAATACTATAAACAAAGATACCTTCTGTGTAAGTTAAACGGTGTCGTTGTTTTAAGTATTCAAACGTAGCACTTTTATGTTTTGATATCGCTGACTTTAGTTTTAACATCGGCAAGTTTAAACCAGTAAACATATCGAGATAAATTAAACGATTTAGCATAAGAGTTGCGCGCTCAGCTTCTGACGGTGTAAAGCTTACGGCCACAGAGGTCACTTGATTATTATCTGACGTTTCAATGGTAAACCTTAAGTTGTTTTTGGTTAACTCATCAAAATATATTGCCTCGTTGAAAGCATATTTTAACCTATCACTGAGTAAGTTTTCACGCTGATATGGTGCTGACAATGCTAGTACCTCTTGTAGGTATGCCTTATCAGCATAATGGCCAATAAGTGCATTACTAGCGATAATTTGCGCACAGTCTGGGTCGCTAAAAGCGCAATAAGCAAAATAATAGCGCGCTTTAGCGTAACGCTTAGTCTCATTCAGGTGGTAAATTCCGAGGTTGTAATTAGTATCAGCATCAAATGGAAATAAGTCATAAGATTTTTGCCAATAGCTAGCACCTAGCCGCTTATTTTTGTTTACCGCCCCGGCGCCATTATAGTAGATAGTCCCTAGGTTTAAATAAAGTAGCGGCGTGGCAAACACCTTGCTAAGTGCTAAGCAGCGTATATAAGTTTCTTTCGCTTGTTTAAAGTTGTTTTGTTGCTCCCACATCACCCCTAGGTTATTACATGCATCGGGGTATTCAACGTCGATACTTAGGTTAAAGTAATGCGCTGCAGTTATGATGTTATTTTCACGTTGATATGTGCTTGCTAACAAATTATACAAATATCCCTGGTCAAATTTATTCAACATATCAGCTTGGCTAGCCGCTTGAATAAGTAAGCGTTGGGCTAATATTTTTTGCGTTTCATTTTTATGGTTAGTGTTTTTTTGAGTAATATTTTTCTGAGTTAACGTTTCATCATTCAGCCATAAAGTACTGCCTAACAGCAATGCTTGCTTAGCTGTAGAGTAACCGCTAAAAAGTTCGTTTTCTAATGCAGAGCCCTGCCGACTAAAGTATTCACGCGCCTGTTGCCATTGCGCTTTATCGATGCCACTGTCTGGTTCTGCTGAGTTTACTGCTGCACAAAGCGCTAAGGTAACAATTAAGATAACAACATATAACCACTTCATTGAACTGCTACGCTCGCTTGCTGAGCGTTAGTTTTAGTGGTGAGTAAAAACGATTCAAATAACGCGATAACTTGTGTAATTGATGAATTTAAACGGTGATCGCCATCAATAAGATGCAAGGTACACTGCGTTTGCTGAGCATATTTTATAGAGCTAGCTACGGGCACAATATCGTCAGACCAACCATGTACAATCTCAATATTGTTAAGCGTAGTATTATAACTTTGCTGCTGATAACCCTGCATATACAAAGCTGGCGCCAATAAAAATACGCCCAGTGGTTGGTTACTTAATGATGCGACTAATGAAACGTAACCGCCCATGCTTGAGCCGACTAAAATATAAGGTTCAAGCTCGCTTGCTAAATAAGTATTCAACTTTGTCACCCGCTCATCGGGGCTTACTAAATTGCTGTAGTCAATACTATCGACACTAAAACCTGCCGCTTTGGCCATGTTAGCAAGTTGGGTTATTTTACTACCCCAAGGGCCACTTTCTTTGCCATGTGAGAATATAACTTTCATGTTTACTCCGTTTTCATTGCCACTTAAAGCGTTTTTAATATTCGATGTTTGTGCCAACTTTCAAGCACTGCATGAATAAAGTGAGTACTTTACAAAAAAGGGTGGTAGGCGTAATCAAACACACTCAACCGACTATCGCCATACCATTTGTAGTGTTTACCAATACCCCCTCGAGGGATAGTGATCCTCATTCTTTTAACTGATGAAAACAATGCGATATTTGCAGATGTAACGGTATAGTTTCGTTTTACGCCAACAAAAGCAAAACCTTTTTCACCAACAATTTTTATTAGGCATTGAGCAAATAGGTTTCTAATCAAAAAGTAAGTAAAAAAACACAAAATCAGTTCTGCTACAAAATAATTCGCTATAAATGCAATTAAATCAAATACATTTAAATTATCAGTCCACATAAGACTTAATTGATTAAAACGCTGAAACTGTGTCTCTCGACTTAAGGCGGCATAAATTAACCATATAAAGACGACGAGTAAGGTAGAAAATACAAGAGTATTGCGTCGATACCAGTAATTTATATCAGCTTGCGTACAAGGTGATATGTAAGATATTTTCCCTATCAGCTTAGCTTTTCGCTTTGCACTTATTTTTATTTTGTCTTTATTTACTGGCTTGTTCATTTGCTACTGGGCATTAAATGCTGTTTATTTAAATCCAAGTTGTTCAAATCATGTGCTAGCAAGCTATTTTTCGTTTAATGCACACTAATACCTCCCTAATACAATTATCAGCAGAAAAACCCTTTGTGAAAATTGAATACCTCAATTACATGGTTGATGTAAGGCTATCTTATTTAACAATACTGTTGATAGTTATCAATTTTTTCTTTTAGCCGCTGTGCTAAGTATTCATTTTTCGTACCTAAGGTTTCAAGAATCAATTGCGCCTCGTCACGATAATTCCTTATTTTATCTTTAGTCCAGTGAGCTGGCGGTGGCTGTAAGTTAGTTATTCTATCAGCCATTTTTACCATGCTTATTTCTAAAGGTTGCGCTTTTATACGCGCTAAGCTATCGATCATTTGATCTCGCTTAGTGGCTAAATTAGTGTTTTTGGTTAACGCTAAAACACCTGCAGCAACATATTGATTAAATGCAGTTTCAATATCTTCAAATGTAACTGCAGTGTCTTCAATTGTATCGTGTAATAACGCGCAAACCACCGCTAAATTTTGAAACTTAATCGGTTGGTAATGTAACATTTTATCTATTTGCGGCTGCGTCAGTGCGGATATAACCTCCATGGCAACTAAGCCAATATGGTTAATATATGGAACATCGCTACCAGGTATGAACTGTTTACAATGTGCTTTGCTAGCAAAATTCCACGCTTTAATGTAGGTATCTTGTTGCCATTGTCCATTATCTATTTTGCTCAGATAAATTAATTGTTTATTTAATTCAATTAGAGGCAGTTGATAAGTAAACTTGTCACGGTGTAATGCTAAAAACCTGCTTTCATGCTGATTACATTGAGGCATATCTGACGGTTTATTTTCTGAGAGTTGAGCGTATACAGCAGAACTATTAGTACTATTATTTGGCTTTTGAAAGGGCAATAATGACTGGCTTTTTGCACCATATTGGTCTAATTCGATTAACAAGTTTTCTACTTGCTCACGTTGTGCAATCAATTGAGTTTTATCAAACTGATAAGGGAAAGTATATTGGTCTAACATACTACCTTTATAAAAATTTTCTGCACGCAAGAAAAAAAAGTAAGTGGTATCGCCTTGTGTAACTCGCCAAATAATCCAATAACACTCATCAATAAAGCGACTAACGAATTGCTCTTGATGATAAAGCTCTCCCGAAAAAAGCGAATTAAACGCTACTTCATCACTTATAAATAATGGCGCTTTTAATAGATCAAAATATAAATACGGATCGCCGCTTTTATTTAACCAATTCTGCAATAGCCAAGCCATACGTTGCTTTAAGCATAGCCAATAGGTTTGATTATATGACTCTGGTGGTTTGCTTTCAGTAAATAAATGTATATTCATATGTTTAATCACACTGGTTAAGTTTCTATGTATACCGTTTAGACAAAGAAAACGAATCAAAGGCAAGCCCACATGCCATAGCTAATCATTTTTAACTGGTTATAAAAGCTAACAGTAATTGTTTGTGCATCATAATAGCGAATACGCATATTGAAAAATAACTCGCTTTTACAATGAACAAATAAGCCAAGTTCGCTAAGTGTTATAAAACGGTTACAGCAGTATTAACCACAACAAAGCTATAAAATTTACGCCGAATATAACGGGTCAATTAAAAAATCATGGTGATAAATCAATCAGTTGTGCTAAAGTTGTACAGAGTTAAAGTAAAGTATGTAAGCTGTAGAGTAAAGTGAAAGTAAAATTAAGTATGGGCTTCTTTAGTTGCAAGTTAGTGCAAAAGAATTGTTTTAATAGCACTAATTTATGCTGTTTTACAGATGCCGTAGTCATATTTAAAGCTGAAATTAGTGAGAGAGTTTCTTTTGCTATTAATGTGCTTTTACTGGCCATTTTCCCTCGTGTGCAAAAAATAAAGTGTTACATGCAAATAACCATTTCCCCCTTCCTAAAAATAATTAACCTCAAATAATAACAACAGGCTTTTCAATGGCAAACAGTAAAAATTCATCTTTCAAATACCACGCGTTTATCTCATACCGCCATGCAGATAATAAAACACAAGGTAGAAAATGGGCCACATGGTTACACCAAGCCATTGAAACTTACGAAGTGCCGAATGATTTAGTCGGCCAGAAAAATAGCCGAGGAGATACTATTCCCCCTCGTATTTATCCCGTGTTTAGAGACGAGCAAGAACTACCTGCGCATGCCGATTTAGGTACATCAATTGTTAGTGCATTAGAGCAAACAAACTTATTAATTGTTTTATGCTCACCTAGAGCTGTCGCATCAACGTATGTTGCTGACGAAATAGATTATTTCAAAAAATTAGGCAACTCTCAGCACATTATTGCTGCCATGATAGATGGAGAGCCCAATACCAGTTGGGACGAAGGTAAACAAAAGTTAGGCTTTACTAAAGCAGATGAGTGTTTTCCAATTCCTTTACAGTACGAATACGATCAAGAAGGTAATGCTACTGATAAGCACGCGGAGCCAATCGCTGCAGATTTTAGAATAAATAATAATGGTAAACCCGAACAAGGCTTTACTTCGCCGGCCGCTTATCGCGAACATCTAAAAAACACCACACAGCTTGATAAGAAGTCAATCGCTGCAAAGGTAAATGCCTATCAACAACAGTTGCATTTAATGTTGCTTAAAATTATCGCCGGAATTTTAGGGGTACCTTTAGGTGAACTTACTCAGCGTGATAAAGAATATCAATTACAGCAAGAGCGTTTAAAAGCAAAAAAATTGCGACGTTGGTTAGCTGCTGTCGCTATATTAGCTATTTTGGCTATTGGGGCTGGTGTGTTTGCTTATTTTCAGAAAGAGGAAGCTATTTTTCAACAACAACTTGCTATAAAAGAAAAAAATGGTGCACTGGTTTTACAGAGTGAATTTCTTACCCAAATGTCGAAAAACCAAAGCGAGAAAGGTGAATATGACACAGCGTTGCTATTATCGTTAAATGCTATTCCTGGCCTGTATGGCGGTGATAGGCCTTTGATCAAAGGCATCGAGTTGTCTTTCCATGAGCCCTTAGAAAAAATCAGTCGGCTTATGAATATTAATTCCAAGTACCCGCTTTCGAGACAGTCAGTAAAGTTTGACAAGACCGGTCGCTATGTTGCGATGGTAGATAATCAAACATTAACTATATGGTCACTTGATGATGGCCAGCCTGTGACTAAAATCACCGCTGAATCAAGAATATTAAATTTTGACTTTAGTTACGATAGTCGCTTTATTTACACAAGTGCAAAGGCAGTAGACGTTTGGTCAGTATTAACAGGAGAACAAGTACAACAGTTTGATTACCCTGATAGGCAATTAGGTCGCGTTGCGTTTCATCCCGTTAAAAATTTGCTGGCCATTACCTCTGTAATTCCCGAAAAAACAATTCCCAAATGGTTACAAACTAACAAAAGCAAAGCTGAGAGCGCCGTTACTAGCTATATAGATGTATTTGACGCTGAGAGCGCAGAAAAAACCACCACTATCAGCATAAAAAATGTTATTCCTATTAAGCCTATTTTCAGCCCTGATGGAACAAAAATACTCAGTGTGGCAGTAAATCACGGCACTTATGTATGGTCATTAGAGACCGGTAAACTCATTCAGCATAAATTTATTAATGATTTTTCTGACATTAATACTAAGCGTAACCGTGGCACTTTAAAAGCACACTTTAGTCCAAACGGAGAAATGATATTTAGTGAAATAGGAAGAAGTAAAGTTGCGATATGGTCAGCGAACACAGGAGAAATACTCCAAACTATTAAAATATCTGAAAAATCGTCTAAGTTGTTAAGCGCTCAATTCAGTGCAGATAACAAAAAACTGCTAACGCTATCAGCTTATAGTAATCAAGTTTTAGAGTGGTCGATAGCCACTGGAGAAATTTTGCATCGTTATCAACTTAACGAAAGCCACCTTTCTTATGCCAGCTATAGCCCTGGCAGCGACTTGGTATTAGCCTCGTCTTTCAACGACAAAAAAAGCATACTCTGGTCAGCTCAATCGCATGAACTGGTTAAAGTTATAGATCATAGCTTGGAAGCAACAAACTTAATTGACATATTTTCTGCAATTATCGAGGGTAATTTTTTTACCGTCTTTGGCGAGCAAATAGTATCGTGGTCACTCACGAGTAAGGTAGAAAGCCCGTTGCTTTTGAATAAAGAGTCTTACTATATCAAAAATATACATTACAGTTTTGATAATAAATTTGTCGTTGTTAGCCAACGTGATGGTAAACATTTTATATGGGATATTAAGAAAAATACCGTAATACACGAATTGGATTTTGGTAAAAACACGCTACAAAGTTATATTTTTCCGAAGCAGAATAAACTATTAATTACCAGAGAAGCTAACAATAAATTCGAAAGTGAAGCATTGGTTTATGATTTACAAACAGGAGAAAAGCTTGATGAATTTATATTTGAAGGAAAACTCTATCGCGATATTAAATTCTCACCTGATGGCGATAGCATAATTTACGTACTTAAAAAACCGCAAGAACAACAGGCATTTAAAAACGAAGTGTTACAACATAGAAACTTACTAACAGGGGTAACTAAAAGTTTAGTTAGAAATAATTTAATACCCTCTTATGAGTTTAACCAAGCAGGCAAAAAGGTATTGTTAGTTTCAACCTTTGACTATTTTTCTTCCGACGTTAAGAAACAAAACTTACCTTCAGAGGTTATATTATTTGACCTTATTTCCGGTAAGCGCGAGGCAACATATCCTGATTTAGTAAACCCCAAAATAGCTATTTTCAGCCCTTTTGACGACAAAATATTAGTGCAACATGATACTAAAAAATTAAGCTTATTCTCTGCTGATTTTATTGAAAATTTATCCACCCTTTTCTATTCGGATGGACACTGGATAAGAGATTTTATTTTCCACCCTGACGGTAATGGTGCAATTTTTATAGATGGTAGCTATGTTGCTGTTTGGAAGTTTAAAGACGAACAACCAAGTATGTTAAAAAGACACTCTTTAGATAATGTTTTTCTGGTGGATGTTAGCATTTCCAGTGATCAACAATATTTATTAACAACATCGAGTACTGTTAATCCCGAGCGTAATACCAGCGTTTTATGGGATGTAAATACCATGGAGAAAATTGAGACTTTTTCACAAGTGACTAAAGATTTACCTTCTAAATTTTCAAATGATAGCAAGAGTATTGTTACTACAGAGTATTTAACACCTAACGCTCGCTTTCCTACCGCAAAAGTAACACCTATTTTCCAAAAAATGCTAACAAAAGCAGATAAAAAAATGATTAGTATTAAAGACTATGAACAAAAAGCAATTAACAGCTTACCAATAAATAGAAGCTGCCTAACGCCAGCAGAAAGAAGAGCATTCTTTTTACCCGCACTATCAGCGCAGCAATGGCAAGACAGAGGTTGCGCACACTTTACCAGTAAATAAACTCTGTTTGGTCATGTTGATATAAAAATTGAATATTATAAACGTTATAAATAAAGGGAAATTTAATGAAAGCTAATAAAAGTGCATCTGCCCCGCTAAGTATTAGAGGCATCATCATTTTAGCATTTTTTGTGGTAGCTACGATTACCTTAGGAATTTATGGTTTTAGTTCGGTATATGTTGTTAAAAACAATATCTCTCACCCAGAATTAACCCGTTGGTTTGATGTTTTTTACAGCACATTTAAATTATTTTCTTTAATTTCTTCCCCTGCCGATGAAGCACTAAAACATTGGGCAATTTCAGCAGCAAGACTTTCTGCGGTTTGCACTGTGTTTTTCTCCATTGCATTTGCAACCTTTTTTGCCGCTGGTAGCTGGTTTAAAAGCAACATATTAGTTAAGTATTACAAAAATCATTACATTATTTTCGGCTTAAATAGCGAGAGCGCCTATTTAATTGATGATTTACTCAATAAAAAAGAAAAAGTCGTTATCGTAGAGAAAAATCATAACAATCCATTAATTACTCAGTATAAAAAGAAAAAAGCTACTTTGATAATGGGCGATGCTTCAGATATGGCTATTCAATTAAAAGCAGCTATTTTAAAAGCAAAAGCAATGGTCGCTATAACAGGGTGTGACTTAACTAATTTAGCTATTTTAAAAACGTTAGTTGAGTCACCTTATAAACCTGAGCTTCATTGTCATATTGGAATAGACAATGTAATGAGCTACAAACTCTTTGAACCTAGCGCTTTTTATTCAATTGAGAATATTAAAAAACAATCTACGGGCTTGTTAATTAACATATTTAACTTAAGCGAAAAAATAGCTATCGACTTAGTGCAGTCCATGGGATTAGGAGAAAACACAGATACGAGCTCTAATACTAGCGCACCAGTAAGTGTGCTTATTTCAGGTTTTGGTGAAATAGGAGAGTCTATTCTCAGAGAGCTTTTGCTTTTGGCTCACTTTTGCAATCATAAAAAAGTCGAGATTACTGTCTTAGCAACTCAACCCCATGACTTTTTTATTACTCATCATCAAGTGTTTGAACATTGTAATGGAAAAGGCTTAGATTTATGGGATATTACTTTTGTAGGCTCTGAACAGCAGCTTCAAAATCCGTCTAATTTTAATCATATTATTGTTTGTGATGAAGATGAAAATATCGCCTTAAAAAGCATATTGCGCTTTTATGATATGTGCACCTTGGCGCAGTTAAAAACAACGGATAACACAACCACATTTCATTATTACAACGCCTTAAATCATCATATAGAGCACCAACAAATCAAATCATTCGGCGCCTTAAAGAAAGTATTAAGTTTCAATCAATTATTAGATAACAACAGCGAAGTACTTGCGCAGCGAAGCCACAACACTTATGCAAAAACAGAACTCGCCTTAAGTGCTTTAACGCCTGAAGCGTTATCCGTGCTAATAGAAAAACACGACCAAGATACAGTGGACTCAACTCAGTGGTTACATTGGGTTAACCAACCTCTTTTTAAGCGTAATTCAAACTTTACTGAAAAACGTCATTTTCCCATGAAACTATTAGCTTTAGGTGGTTCAATACCTGCGGTTACCTTTAAGAATTCAGTTGCAACAAAACAAGAAGAATTAGACTATTTGCCATATTTAAATGAATTTTCAGATCTAAACATGGCTTTAATTCAGCATTGGATAAAGTTTATTAAAAAGCAAACGGGACTAAATAATCAACAACTTACACACCGAATACATGCGTTAGCAAAAACCGAACATAATAGATGGAATGCATTTCATATTGTCAATAATTGGCGATATGGAAAATCAAAAAACGAAGCAATGAAAACCCACGATTGCTTATTAAGTTGGTCAGATTTAGAAGAAAAAAGGCCTGATACCATCAAGTATGATTATAAAAATATTTATCATATTGCTGAGTCATTAGCTTTAATTGAAACGTGAATAATAGATTAGTTTATTGCTTTGAGCGGTACTGAACACAGCTAAAGTAACTAACTATCAAAAGGGCTTTATTATATATACCGAGTGTTTTGTGAATATAATAAAGCCCTAAATAAGTTACTAACTTTGGCTATTTTTATGGGAATATAAGTAAAAAATTACTCTATATTCTATTAAGGAATATTAATGAAAGCACTGCCACACAGTTTAGTAATATTCATTACATTATTCCTTATGGGATGCACAAACATCTATTTAGGAACAGAAAACGATAAATATTTAGACGAAATTTATATAGGCGTTGTCAAAGTATCAACTCCAGAAGGGAAAGGGAAAAATCATAGTATCAACCTAGATGTAGAATCAATTGGAGCTTGGCTTCTACTTGATGGTAGGCAAATTAATGATTCAATGTGGGGAGGAGGTATTGGCCTAGGATATAAAAATATAAAGACAATCAAAGCAGCAGCTAATTGCCAGATCACAATTGTCGTCTATACTAAATCTGAACTGCAGGAGTTTATGGATATATTGAAGCAAAATGGAATTGATGGAGAAAATGTATGCGCCTTTCAAAAGCCCCCTTAATATTATCAATTTCAATGTTGATAGGATGTGCAGCACCGCATAGTGATGTAATGGTATTTGGCACTCAAACAAACCTAGGAGTAGATATTTCTAGTAGCCCTGAACAGGCTAATATACCGAGTTTCATTGTAGGATATAAAAGAAAAGAGTTAGTCTGGATGCCATTATTCATTAATGGGATCGACTCTAAGCTACTAAAATACAAACATAAAGGCTATTACATTACAGGCAAAAACGCTTCAGTCGCAATTCCTAGTGGAGCCTCAGACATAACATTGTCAACGAACAATTTTTTTGTTTTACCAAAAGGAACTAAAGTTAAACTTGAGCCCCAAACAGAGCTAACTTTTACAGAAGGATCTACATTTTCACTGGCTAGTGGCAGTCCAAATGTAACACTTAAAGCAGGAAGTTTTATATCAATACCAGAAATGTCATTAATTCAAGATGTTGCTGGTACAACTTACCAAGGCATAGATTTACATAATGCGAAATACATGGCTGAATCAAGAGATAAAGACAGTAAAAGTATAGATACTTACTCTGTTTTAGCATCTTTTGGCGCAAATATTGAAGGCGGAACTAAAGGAAGTGGAGTTGGTATCGCACAATATTTTGCCACAGGTATTGCAGCACAAAACTTAACAAGAAATGGTGGGTCAGAATTAGTAACTCTTCAATCTACTGATACAAAACTAAATACTGAATTAAAAAAACAAGTTAAGAAATTGGAAAAATCTAACCTCGAATTACTTAAAGAAAATATTGGTAATGAAAAGGCACTAGAACTATCAGAGAAAAATAAAGATAAAATAACTGTTGAAGACGCAAAAGTTGTACTTATTGGCAATCACTTTTCTAAAGGAGATGGTAGTCTAGATAAGGCATCATTAACTACAACAGTAAATTCTATAGACGACAGTGATATACCTCCTAGCCTTAAAACTACATTAATAAACAGAACTTCAATATCTGAGTTACTCAGTAACCTAAAAGCATCTGATTTTTTAGCAATTGACCCGCTATTTAATAAAATAACCAAATAATATGGAGTAAATAAAATGTCTGATATTTACGTTCAAACAGCTGAATCACAAGAAAAAGCGTACGAAATTGCAAATTACCTTGAGCAGCGAGACTTTACTGTTCAAACTTTCGGCCCAAGTAATACATTGACTGTAGATAGTAGAACAATGCAAGACGGTTGCTTTGCAAGAGCATCAAATCAATATTTGATCGTTGGTAAAAAGCAATAAAACTATTATCCTCTATAATTTAATTTTTAGCAGCTCATTGATTATTGGCTAATGCTTGATTAATTGTTCTATTAAGATGAATCCATGCTTTTTCTAAGGTCCTAACGTTTTCTGTTTGGGCCTCAAATACATTTAATCTATCAGATTCATTCATCACTTTTATCCTTTGTAGGTAAAAAACACTTACCAAAATGCTCTTTACCTGCCCAGAATAGAACTGGGATTTCTACTCGAGAGTAGCGTCTTGCCATATTAGACTATAGGTCTGAAACCCATTGTAATTATTAACAATTTCAAGTCAAGAAAAAGCATGAGCTACTTAAATAAGAAGAGGCTAAGACTCCTCTTTTTTTACTTTCTGATGTACATAGTTATTGGCATCAGAGCTTGGGTATTTACTCGCCATTGTGCCTATAAATTTATGTAGTTTGTTATAAGACTTTTTATCAACACCATAAGTAAAAGCTAAATAGCCATTAATATGTGAATATTCACAGCTTCTTCCAGTAAAAAGATGATGTATCTTAGCCCTTAACTCCCTGAGATTCTCTCTACCAATTCCTACACTATTGTGAGATACGACAAGACCTGTTATTTTTTTCTGTCTTGTTGTTCCAAAAAGCTTCGTTTTCGTTCTATTTATTTTCAAACCTTCATCGGCGATTATTGTGCCAATAAAAGCTTTTGCCTTTTCCTCTTTTTGAAGTGATTTGGCAGATAAAGTAATGTCATCAGCGTAGCGAGTGTAAACAATGTCTTTAGGTCCAGCATACCCATGTATTCGAGCATCAAGCTTTGCACAAATTAAGTTGGCTAACTTTGGAGAAGTAGGAGCCCCTTGGGGC
This sequence comes from Cognaticolwellia aestuarii, assembly GCF_002000025.1. GTDB lineage: Bacteria > Pseudomonadota > Gammaproteobacteria > Enterobacterales > Alteromonadaceae > Cognaticolwellia > Cognaticolwellia aestuarii. The sequence goes on along the minus strand of NZ_MUZV01000011.1, from coordinate 29,576 downwards.
AAGCAGCCTTTGTAAACACACAAATTGGTAAGTACCGAACTTATCTTTTTATCGTATCCTATAGATGAAAAAACACCATATACTTTGTGGACTTCCCATAGTTCTCTCGACTAAAGCTGTCGTTATGTTTTTTGGCTGTAGCAAAAAACTGTTTGAGTTCATCTTCACTCAATGCTCGTTCTCTGCTCTTTTCTACACCGCCAGCATCCTTAAAAGTGAAAGCAGCAGCTGGATTATAAGCGAGTAAGTCGAGTTTTATGCCGTGATTGAATAATTGTTTACAATAGCCTAATGCATCATTAGCGATAGCCAATCTACCTGTAGCTTTTATATCTTCTACTGTGGTGCGGATATCTCTGGCGGTTACCTGGTCAATTTTAAATTCACCAATATGTGGGGCAATATCTTTGGTATAAATGCGTTTGGGGATTTTCGGGTGTTTAAGTCTCGCTTCGAGTGTTGGATACCAGTCTTCGAATAGGTCATCCACTGTTTTAATGCTTTCTTGCTCGGCACGTTTTTTTGCTAACAGCGGATCAAGGCCTTCTCTGAGTTGCTTCATTTTAGAAGCGGCTTCAAATCGTGCATCTTTTAACGAAAGATCAGAGTACTTACCTAGCGTCATCTCTTTACGTTTTTTATTGGAAGTGTAGCGAACCATCCAATAAGCTGAGCTAGACCTTGGAACAACAAAATACAACCCACCACCATCTGCGTAGCGACCTGCATTTTCTTTTTTTATTTTAGACTCTAGTTCTTTAACCGTTAGATTACCCGAAGTACTCATAGTGCTCCCCCAAGCCGTGTATCTCTTGGGATTCATTTCACCCACCACTAGTGCATTTGTAAATACCCACCTACCCACCAATTAACCCACCACTTAGGTATAGATTTCGGTGGGTAACTGTGGACACCTACGAACGAAAATTTAAATAACACCCCTATAAATCAATAAGAAACAGGCCGCTATGGATACCTACGAATATCACTCTATATTCTGGATCTGCTCACGCATTTGTTCAATTAAAACCTTTAATTCAACCGCTGAATTAGTGATATCAGCATTGATAGATTTAGAACCTAAGGTATTCGCTTCGCGATTGAATTCTTGCATCATAAAGTCTAAACGACGACCTTGGGCGCCGCCTTTTTTCAAAATGCTGCGAGTTTCTTTTACGTGGCTAAATAGACGGTCAATTTCTTCGTCAACATCCATTTTTTGCGCAAGTAATACCAGTTCTTGCTCAACGCGTGAAGACTCTAGTTCAATGTTGGCATCAGCAAACTTGTCAGTAATACGCTTACGCTGCCATTGAATTATTTCTGGCATATGACCTTTAACAATCTCGGCTTGTTCGATAATGCCATCTAAACGTTGCTCGATAAGCACCTTCATATTGGCACCTTCATCTGCTCGGGCAGCAATAAAGTCTTTTAATGCTTGGTCAAAACCAGCTAGAATTTCAGCTTGAATGACATTCATGTCTGATTCTTCGGCTTCCATCACTCCCGGCCAACGCATGATTTCTAGCGGATTAATTTGGCTATTCAATGTTTGCTCATTGATCCAATTTGCATGTTTAAGCAAATTCTCTGCGAGCGCTGTGTTCATCGATAAATTGCTTTTTTCACCCGGATTAGCATTAAATCGTAAATTACATTCAACTTTTCCGCGGTTTAATTGTTTACGAAAACGCTCACGTAATACTGGCTCTATGCTTCTAAACTGCTCAGGCAAACGAAAATAAGTTTCGAGGAAACGTTGATTAACACTGCGGATTTCCCACACTGCGTTGCCCCATTCACCTTTAATTTCATGGCGAGAGAACGCTGTCATACTATGGATCATTGAATTTCCTAACTATTAAATTTGGTCTATAACTGGAATTATGCCCTAGCTAAGATCAGGTATCTACTGCAATCAGAGCTAAGGCATATATTTCTAGCTTGGCCAATATTGTCTATGCTAGCTGATACTTTTCTGCCAACGTTGTTTTATATGATCAGCGACTCGGAACGAGTTAGCATAAATGGTAAACGTATAAGGCACGCTACCACCTGTTGGCATAAATGAAGCGTCTGTGACAAAGAGATTGTCAACGTCATGCGCCTGACAGTTTTTATTCAACACCGTTGTTTTAGGATCATCACCAAATCGACAGCCCCCCGCCATTAAGTTTGCTGCCGGTGCGCTGCTTATCGACGAAGAAATATTAGTTGCCCCCATTTCTAGCAGTAATTTCTCTGCTTTTTCAGCTAGATATTCACCAACATCTAAATCATGACTGTGCGCGCCAATGCGTATTTTGGCTACTGGGTCACCCCATTTATCGGTAATATCATCATCTAAGGCCACAAAGCAGTTATCAGTTGGCAACCAGTCATTAAACACCTCGAAGCGTAACGTTTTATAAGTGGTAAATTCAGTTTTCATGCTTTGTTTAAGTGCTTCGCCCCACAGTAGTTTTTCACTGTCTTGGCTTTCGTCATATTGCCACTTTGTACTTTGCGCGCGTGAAATTGGATTTTGATAAAACAAAAAATCTACCGTACCGCCTTTCGCTTTTCCATCGCGGTTAAAGCCATTAAATGCTTTATCATCAATTTGATACCAATCTTGTAGAGCTCGATTAATAAACGGTCCAACTTGCTTGAGTTGTGCTTGCTTGGCTTTGGTTAAATCCTTATAAAAGAAGTCTCCACGTCCGGTACCACCACCACTAAAAATTAAGTTTTTACCCACTTGGCCTGAGCTATTCGCAATACCATTAGGAAACTTTTCACCTTTTGAGGCTAATAACAACCGAGAGGTTTCTACCGCTTGGCAAGCTACAACATAGTATTTGGCCTGAGCTATTTGCTCACGCCCAGCTTTGTCATAATAATGCACACCTGATATTTCGCCTTTACTGTCAGTGGCAATTTTATAAACTTTTGCATGCGGGGTAATCGTACAGTTTCCAGTTGCTACCGCGTGATTAAGCAACGCAGCCCTACCGCTACCTTTAGCACCTGATGAACAGCCATAACTACTACAATAACCTGAGTATTCACAACTGTTTCTGCCCATTGCTGGTTGTGACAATATTGCACGTGGAACAGGCACAGTGTGATAGCCAATTTTTTCTGCGCTTTCATCAATCCATGAAGATATGCCGTGCTCAGCAACTGGTGGAAATGGAAAGTCAGTAGACCTAGGTTCTTGGTGGGGATGTTTTGTCACTCGGCCTGAAACACCAACAACTTGTTCAACTTGAGCATAATAAGGCTCAAGTTCATCGTAACTAATCGGCCAATCTTCAACATTAGCCCCTTCAATAGCGCCAAATTCTGTTTTCAACCGAAAGTCTATCGGCTTTAAACGATGAAAATAACCACTCATAAAGTTGGATGAACCACCAACAACAGTGCCGTTCCAAAAACTCCACCCTGACTCACTGGTAGGTTCACCCTGCCAGAAGCTTTCACCGTCGCTGGTTTCATATTCTTCTTCGATAACATGCTGCTCATCTTCAAGCTTAGGGTTGTAAGCATCACGCAAACTAATCGCTAGTTCATCTTTATAAAATTCTTTTTCGGTTAACCAAGCACCTTTTTCTAACACCAGAACTTTTGCGCCGGCTTTGGCTAAGGTGTAAGCGACTGGTGAAGCACCCGCACCACTACCTACGATACAAATATCATATTTCATGCTTTTCGAGTCCCTACTTGCTTACGTGTATATTGTTGATGACTAACCACATGCGTGGTTGTTTGCTTTGCAAGTGTCGACGCCCTGCTTAACACAATCGGTTGTTTTCCGGGCAATTCGTAATAACGTTGCCCTGCTTGCGGTAAAGGAAACCCTGCTTGATGCTCTAACCATTGCCAACCTATACCGTTTGGATTACCGCCATAACTCGGTGGGGAAAGCATGGCTTCAAATATATAACCAACCAAGTTACTTAACCAATTTTCACCCGCGGTTGATTTACTGATCGCTCGTAAAATATTTTCTTTCTCGTCAAACGTTAAGGCAATAAAGTTCTGCTGTAATTGGCTATTACTGAAGCCATTAAGCCAACCAACACCTTTATAAATAAACTCAATTTCAGCCTCTTCTGTTGGCTGTTGAAAAACCACGTTGTATAAATACTGTGTTACTTGAATTTCTTTCGCACTAGGGCCGGTTGGTGATTCAGGTAACATGTGAGCCAGTACAGCATCCAAAGTTAACCATGGATCAGTTTTCAATGCTCCTTCAAGCCGATTGCTCATACTTGCTGACCAACTACGCATAGGTATTGCAGCCACCATAGTCGCTCCTGCTGCAGACTTTAGTGCATCACGACGGGTGACTTTTTTTTGTAACCATTTCGGTGTGCTAAAGCTTTCATCAAAAAAAGACAGTATCTGTGACAATGGCTTGCTGATGCGCTTTTTTCGGACTGCAGCTCTAGCTTTTTGCATTTGTGACATCACTATTTTCCTTGTTGTTTGCTGCCTGCCATTTGCTTAAAAAGGCCGACCAATATTCAGGTGAATATTCTAAATTATCCAATAACTCAGCGGTATCTTTCGACAATAACATTTGGCCAGTATTGGTCGATACATACATGTGAGGGTAGCCTTGTACTGGCGGTAATGACTTCATAAAGGCTTCATTTTCATTGCTGTCGCTAACGCTGATTTTAAGCAGCACATAATTGTCATGTAGTTGTTGATAAATATCGGGATTATCGGCTAAGAAGGCATCCATTTTGTGACACCAAGTGCACCAAGTACCGCCTATTTCAATCAATACATTTCTACCACTTGCTTGCGCCAACTTAATAGCTGCTTGTGCATCTTTAAATGGATCGCGCTTGTCGTCATAGACTTGGCTGTATAACGGCAACGCTTTTACTGGCTGACTATCCGCATCTTTGGCATTTGCTTGGCTTGTGAAAAATAGACTTATGATGAACAAAGTGATTAACAGCTGAAATTTCATAAATTCTCTCTATTGTGATGGCACTCAATGCCAACGCATAATAATAACTTAATAGAATGACCTTAGATTAATTAACTATATTTCAAAATAGTTGATACGTCATTATGTCAAATTGCTATACGAACGATTATAATGCGCAGCAATTATACTATGATAGGAATTTCAACATGCGTCCAAGTGGCAGAACTTTAGGACAAATTCGTCCGGTAACCATTACTCGTCAATTCACAGCTCATGCAGAAGGCTCAGTGCTTATTGAGTTTGGTGATACTAAAGTTATATGTACCGCAACCGTTGAAACTGGCGTACCACGCTTTCTAAAAGGCCAAGGCAAAGGTTGGATCACTGCTGAATACGGCATGCTTCCTCGTTCAACTCATACCCGTATGCGCCGTGAAGCTGCTAACGGTAAACAAAGCGGTCGTACTTTAGAAATTTCTCGTTTAATTGCTCGCTCATTACGTGCAGCAGTTGATTTAGTAGCGCTGGGCGAAAACACCATTACTGTTGATTGTGATGTCATTCAAGCTGATGGCGGTACTCGTACAGCATCAATTACCGGAGCATGTGTTGCTTTAGTTGATGCATTAAATCATATGCGTGCGAAAGGTATTATTAACAATAATCCACTTAAACACATGATTGCAGCTGTTTCTGTTGGAATGTATCAAGGCGAAGCTGTTTCTGATTTAGATTACCTTGAAGACTCTTCAGCCGATACTGATATGAATGTTGTTATGACAGAAACAGGTAAATTGATTGAAGTACAAGGTACTGCCGAAGAAGAACCCTTTAGTTTTGACGAAATGCAAGCAATGCTAACATTAGCTAAAAATAGCATTAATGAGCTATTTGATATTCAAAAAACTGCCTTAAACTAAGCCACTGACAGGAGCTAATGATGAAAGATTACCAACGCGAATTTATTGAGTTTGCTTTATCTAAACAAGTTTTACGTTTTGGCGAATTCACTTTAAAGTCTGGACGTACAAGCCCTTACTTCTTCAATGCTGGCTTATTTAATACCGGTGGTGACTTGGCACGCTTAGGTCGCTTTTATGCCGCGGCTTTGCAAGACTCAAAAATTGACTACAACTTACTATTTGGCCCTGCTTACAAAGGTATACCTATTGCAACAACAACAGCGGTTGCACTTGCTGACAGTTACAATATTGATATGCCTTATTGTTTCAACCGTAAGGAAGCAAAAACCCACGGTGAAGGCGGCAGCTTAGTTGGCTCAGCGCTTGAAGGCAAAGTGATGTTAGTTGATGATGTGATCACCGCAGGTACGGCTATTCGTGAATCGATGGAAATAATTAAAGCCCATGGTGCTGAGTTGTCAGGCGTACTGATCGCTTTAGACAGACAAGAAAAAGGTCAAGCTGAGCTTTCTGCCATTCAAGAAGTTGAGCGCGATTTTAACACGCAAGTAATATCGATAGTTACTTTAGCTGACTTGATTTGTTATTTAGAAGAAAAGCCAGATATGGCTGACAGTTTAGCTAGCATTAAAAAGTATCGAGAAGATTACGGTATTTAAGACCCAGCTTTAACGCATAATACTGTAAAACTAAACATAAAAAGCCTGCTAATTTGCAGGCTTTTTGTTGCAAAATTGTCAATTGGGTTAAGCTGTTAATTGGAATTGATAACTTGCTGGTTTTTCGTAAGCTTGATTAATATTTGCGTAAAATTGATTAATACGCCCAGCTCTTTCATCTACCTCTAAAGATCTGCTCGGCGCTATTTGTTCTTGAGCAGATAAAGTTTGGCCAATAAATTGATCAAACTCAGTGCTAGCATCAGTACTACCTTGCTCTTCTTGGGCAAGCACATCATTAGGTTTAATTAAACCAACAAAGTCTTGTTTTACATCAGGATCTTCCAATGATATTGCCGATAACTCTGATTGAGCTTGTGCAATCAATTTAGCAGCCGAGGCCGCAACTCGAGTATCTTGAATTGACGGATTCGCTGGAGCTAATGCTGCTGCATGAACTTTCTGCATTTTGGCAATAGTAGCGCTAGGATCACCATCAACAGGTGCTAAATCAACCGAAACTTCACCAGAAACGGCATACTTTTTACCGTCAGGGCCAAGCTCAAATGAATAGTTAGGTGCACCGGTATAAGCTCCACCAACTGCAGCATGAGCTAACTCATGTGAACGTACTTCTTGATCGCGTTGTTTTAGGCTTTTGACTTCCTGCTGCTCGGCAAATACAGCTTCTCTAGATTTTTCAGCACCGTCTTGTGAACCTTGCTCTTCAGTTAGCTCTCCTTTAGGGTTGCTATCTTGTTCACTAGTATCATTTTCGTTATCTTGTGGTGAGTCTTGCGCTGAACGCTCTGAATTATCACCAATAACATCATTAGCAAGCTCTGCTTGCTTACGCAGGCTAGCAAAGTCGACTTGTTCATTATTTTGAGCTGGGGTGCGTCCACGCTCTTTATCTGAGGCAACTCCCTTTTCACCAGATGATTGATGAGAGGGCTCAGGTTTAGCAATGATCTCTCGTTGCTGATTCTCACGACGCAGGCTATCCGTCTGCAGGTTTACTGCAGTTGGTATAGGTAAGTTATAGCCTTGCGAATTAATATTCATGATTGCTAAACGCGCACATCCAATAACGTGCCTAAATTCTCATCTGCAGCATCTATAACTTCTGCAGAAGCTTTCGCTTGAAATTCGGCAACTCGGGAATCAACTATCGATTGATTTAAATCTGATAGTTCACCATTATTTTTGTTTTGCTCAGTCGCGTTAGCATTATTTTCTTGACCAATACCAAAGTCATCAGGGCCAACAGCAATATTTGACGCTATGCTCGCAGCAGCTTGGTTAGCATCATCGGTTGCTTTCTGAAAACCTTGTACGCCAGCATTGAACGCTGATTGAATTTCCATAAAATCCTCCTAAATACTCTTTATTAATTTACCAATAGCACAATTAAATAATAACGATATAGCCGTTCACGGCCTGTTTAATTATTAACCAAAAGCATAAAAAAGTAAACCATTAACCCTGATTAAAATGCTGTAACAACCAGTTTTGCAAAACGGATAAAAACTCTTCCTGATGCGATATAAATGGCGCATGCGAGGCATATGGAAATATATGACATTCGCTATTAGGCGCTAAAGAGTCAATCAAGGGAATAACCTGCTTGGGCACTAAACCGTCAAGCTTGCCATAAAGCCTGAGAAATGGCTGACGAATATCACTTAATGCATCAGACAAATTTGAACTTGCTAATAATGCTAATGAATCATCCAAGGTTTTCTGACTAGGCTGTTCATGTTGCATAACTAAGTCACGAATCTTCTTAATGTCTTGACGAACATTTGGACTACCCATCGCCTGTATTTTCAAAAAATTGCTGATAGTTTTTGTGGTATCTTGCGCGAGTTGTCGATGAAACATTGCCAAAACAGTTTTTTTAATGCCCGGCCAATGCTCATCTTCGACAAATTTGGGTGAACTAGCAACGGTAACTAATGCTAATACCTGCTCAGGCTGAGCAAGCGTTATTTTACTCGCAACTAAGCCACCTAAAGACCAGCCAATATAAACAGCTGGCTTAGCAACAGCTTGCTGAACTTGTTTTGCGATATCTTCCAAACTATAGTCAGCTAGCTGAAATTTTTGGTTAGTTGCAAAGCCGGGTAAATCAATTGTGATCACCTCAAAGTCAGCCTCAAGTTGTTGTAAACATGGCTGCCAAACAGCTGAATTTAGCCCCCAGCCATGTATAAATACTAACGGAGTACCTTGCCCTTGGCTCGCAATTTTTAATCTTTCTGCCATGCTTTCAATCATGCCTATAATGCTGAATATTAGTGAAGGTGTAGTTTAACGAAAGGATGCTGAAAATGGAATTTGCCAACAAACACGTTCATCAGATAGTTCGTTATTTCGGTCAGTCATTCAGCAGACATGTAAATAACTTAAAACTACATATTAGTTGTTGTTGCTTATGTGGTAACCCTTGCCAACAGCACCCTCTATTGTGCCAATATTGCCAAGCTGATCTGCCCTATTTTGATCATCAACGTGTGCCATACGATTTATTATTATGGCCCGCTATAGCAAAAATTATCCCAATCAATCGTTTTGATCATCTACTAGCGATAGCGCCTTACGTTTGGCCATTCGATACTTGGATTGGCCAGTTAAAATATCAACATAAAACAGAATTAGCAGCATTACTAAGTTATTTATTAATTATCCACTGGCGTCAGTACCTTGAGATTGAAAACGTTAATTTAACCTCTGAAAATACCATGATTTTAGCAGTTCCATTACATATTAAAAAATGGCAAGAACGCGGCTTTAATCAAGCTCACCTTATTGCACGAAAATTTGCACAACATTTTAACTATAATTATCAAACCAACATTATTGTTCGTGACAAACTCACAGAAAACCAAGTAGGTAAATCAGGGGCGGAACGAAGAAAAAACTTAAAAAACGCTTTTAGCATTCAATTTAATACGCAGTTTCCTATGCCAACACAGGTAGTTTTAATTGACGATGTGGTGACCACAGGTACAACAGCAAATGAAATTTGTCGATTACTGAAAAAAAAAGGAGTGCAAAATATTACACTCCTTAGTCTTTGTTTGGCTCTGCCTGGTAAAAGCTGACTTTTATTCCGCTAGGCTAGTACTAAAAGCTTTAGAAAAAAATAGGCTGTTAGCCATAATTTTCATACTGCCCAAAAAGTAACCACGAAAAGCTAAGTCATCCGTACTAGCAATAACTCGACCTTTACCAACATTATGGGCTACCAGCGTTGGGTTATTAGCAAGTCGATTAACTAAGTTTTGATCTGCATAACCGCTCAATAATGGCGTTTTACTGTATTTAGCCACACTAACAAATGGTAAAATGGTTTGCTCCATTATCACTGTGCTATTTCTAAATACTGGTAGTTCGTTGTTTTGATAGCCATAAGCCAAAGGATGACTGGTATCTAATTCTGCTTGAAAAATAGCGCCCGCAATACGTTTTCTACCCGCTAAAACTTCCTTGTCACCATAGTTAAGTTTTTCAGTATCAAATAACTGATCAATATGATCTTTAGTGACAAAATCAATTTTTAGCAACTCTTCTGCTGATAACCAGCGTGCTGCACGCTTTTGACCAAACAGTACTCCACCATTAACTAACCATGATTTCAGCTTACTCACAGCTCGGTTATCTAACATCGAATACTTGCCATCCACCATAATGATGTGACTGTAATCGGCTAAATTAATTGCTGCTAGACGTTGCATTTCAACGACAGTAACCGGTATTTCCAATAAGTTATCCAAGTAATATAGCACTTCACCAGCTTCGTACTGAGATACCCCTTTACCACCGATCATCAAAACTTTTGGTGTAGTGACCGGACGAAATGAACTGCTACCAATATCAATACCTTTAACAGTTAGCCCTGTTTCCAAGGCCAATAACGGTATTTGACTGTCAACAGCGAAGCTTTTCAGTTTACTTTGCCAGTTTTTAACCCTTTGGTTGCCAGCAGGCACAATAATACTGCCTTGTGCAAAAGTTTTCTCAACGCCGTCTACAACGGCAGAAAAGGTTTTAGTTGCCACTTTAGCTTTCAGCTTTGCAGTCGTTATTTTGTGTAACAGTTTAGGCGCTAAAAACTCATTCCACTCAAATACATAAGCGTAAGCAGAATCATCAACATCAGCCATTTTTTCACTCATTGGCTGCCACGGTGTATCTGCTGTTTTTAAGCCCCATGTTCGTCCAACTTGAGCAAAACTTATATTCATAGCAAGTGGTAATGTCCAACCAGAAACATCATAGAAGGTATTATCCTGAAAGTTTTTTTGTTGAGTAAAAAGCGCTTTAATCACACGATATTGGGGTTGGGCTAACGGGATGTAATAGCTATGCTTAGCTGGATAAATACGTTCATGAATTTTATAATCTTGTGTTAATCCATAAACCTTGATCTGATGCTGTTGTAACTTGCTTAAAAAACTCTGTAAACGATAATTGTCTTTGCCTTCAGTAAAAATATAGCCGTTAAAGTTTTCATCGCTCGCTTGTTTCTCAGCAATTTTGTAGAAATCTTTCCTATATGCTTTAAACTGCGCTTTGTTTTTCCAAGCGCCTTCAATACTTGATAAAGACGTTAAAACATGATTTTGTATGCCATATTCAAAGGTTAATAAGCCATTTACACTATTTTGTTGAAAGCCTCGACTACTTGCTTGTTCAAATAATACGCCGATACCACCGTTAATATCAGGATACGTTGAGCCTTTGCCATAGTAAAAATCATCAAAACTTTCTTCACTGTAATATAAACGATCTTTAGCGTCTAACGCGCTAGCATGGTAAGTCGCTAATAGTTTTGTTAATTCAGTATTTTTTGCCAACGTTAAAGGATGCGTGCGTGTTGGAATACCCGGCTGAAAAAAGTAACTACCGTGAGCTCCCATTTCATGAAAGTCACCCAAAACATTCGGTTGATATTGATGAAAATAAGGTAGACGGTTTTGGCTTTCCTTTTGTGATAATAGCAACCAATCACGATTAAGATCGAAACCAAAATGATTAGTACGACCGGTGCGCCAGTCTTGATGATGTTCAATATGGTTGGGATCAGCATTAGGGGTTATGCCACGATGGGTAGTTACCCAATTAACAAACCTATCCATACCATCAGGGTTAATACTTGGCTCAATGACGATAATCGTATCATTAAGCATTTCAGTAACCACTTTATCTTGTGATGCCGCTAAATGATAAGCCACAACCATAGCCGCATTGGTGCCACTAATTTCATCACCATGAACACTATAACCTAGCCAAACAACAACGGGATCTGTAGCTGACATTGTCATATCGGCACGTCGCGCTAAGATATCATCAAGATTGGCTAAATTGGTAGCGCTAGAAATAGTTAATAAAACTTGCGAGCGAAATTCGGTAGTTCTGCCAATTTCTTTGATTGTCACTCGTGATGACGCGTCTGCTACTTGTGTTAAATAATTTAATACTTGGTCATGACGGGGATGACGTTCACCAATACCAAACCCTAATGCTGATTCTGGTGTTGGTATTGTTTTGTCATATGTGGCGCCATCGGGCAAGTAAGTACTTACATTAGCACTAAAGGCACTAAACGAAGCACTAATTAGAAATAATATTACAATTCGACATAACGATAACAACATAAAAGCTTCCTTATTTAATTGTCGGATAAAATAACAAAATTATGTCATGTGAACTAGTTATCTCGTGATAATTAACTATTTATCTGCTTTTTTATCGGTTTCATATTATCGCTATCTAAATTATGCTATCTAGGACTAGCGTGAGATGACAGAGCAGAGTAAAATATCCATACTTGAGTAAAATAGTCGGGTATTGAACATTCAACCCCAGTAGTGAAGAGTAAAATAGTATGAATATTAACATTTCAGAAACTGCACAAGAACATTTTGTAAAACTACTTTCTCAGCAAGCTGAAGGTACCAGTATCCGAGTGTTTGTTGTGAACCCAGGAACAGCAAGCGCAGAATGCGGCGTATCGTACTGTCCAGCTGATGCTGTTGAAGCTGACGATATTGAACTAAAATATGAACATTTCTCTGCTTATATAGACGCCGACAGTAAATTATTCTTAGAAGATGCAGAAATTGACTTCACTACTGATCAAATGGGTTCGCAGTTAACCTTAAAAGCGCCAAACGCTAAATTGCGTAAAGTAGCTGATGATGCTCCTTTATTTGAACGTGTTGATTATTTCTTGAAAGCTGAAGTAAATCCGCAGCTTGCTGGCCATGGTGGTGAATGTACCCTGATGGAAATTACCGAAGATGGTTATGCTATTTTACAATTTGGCGGCGGCTGTAACGGTTGTGCACAGATTGATGTTACGGTTAAAGACGGTATTGAAAAACAATTAATTGATATGATGGGCGATGAAATCAAAGGTGTTCGTGATATGACAGAACATCAACGTGGCGAGCACTCATATTACTAATCATTAATGTAATATCTTAATGTCATTATTAGAAAAATTAGGTCAAGATCCACAACGCAGCATGCAGCGTTTTCTCAGTGGACTTGGCCTTTTTGTTATCGGAGTATGCTTAATTTTTATTGGTATGTACCACAGTTATATCTGGCAAATAATTGGCTTAGTATTTTTGGCTTGTGGGTCTCTGTTTGCCATACACGGCTACATCGGTATGTTTGCCAATCGCTTATATCATATCGTTAATCGTACAAAAGATTAAAACGCATATCTATGCCGCTGATAATGCCACGCTAAAGTCACACCTCGTGCCAACATAAATACTGAAAACGCCGCCCATAAGCCATGATTCCCATAGTCTTTTAATAACCACCAAACAGGGAAAAAACACCCAAATGTTGCAATTAACATACTATTTCTCATCACCGCGGCCTGCATTAACCCCACATAAACACCATCAAATAAATAACACCAACATGCCAGTAACGGTAACGCGATAATCCAAAACATATGCTGCTGTGCATATTCAACCACTTCAGGAATACTCGATATTGTTGAAATGAAATATTGTCCACCAAGGTAAAACAGTAAACTATAGACCAGCGCAAAAATGCCAGTCCAAAACAGCGCAATATTAACACTGGATAAAATATTCACCTGCTTACCTTGGCCTTTTGCCTTACCAACCATGACTTCAGCTGCATTCGCAATACCATCTAGGCCAAAAGATATCAGGAGTAAAAAGTTCATTAAGATAGCATTTGCAGCAACGACATTATCACCTAAACGCGCACCTTGAAAAGTCATAAAAATAAAACAAACTTCTAAACATAAAGTGCGGATTAATATGTCGCGATTAAGTTTAAAGTAACTTAACAGGGCGGATTTCTCAAAAGTGCGTTCAATCAGATGTTGAGTGGAAGTAAATAAGCCAACAATTTTTTGCTTAAAATGAGCAACAATTAACGTTAACCCTATCACTAAACCACTATATTCTGCGATTAAGGTTGCCGTTGCGACACCTTTAACCTGCCAGCCAAAACCAATAACAAACAATAAGTCGAGCAAAAGATTAATCAAATTAGTGGCAACAATTAACCATAAAACAATTTTGGCTTTATGATTACCCAGCAACCAACCCAGAATAACTAAATTCGCCAGTGCGGCCGGTAAGCCCCAAATACGAATAGCACTATACTCTCGTGCATAAAATTGAACTTGCTGCGAACCACCAGCTAAAGATAAAGCTATATCTAAATAAAATACTTGCAGTGCAATGACCGTTAAACCAATGGTAAAAGCAACAATAATACCGCGTAATAAAATTAAGCTGTTGAGTTCATCGTCATTCTTGCCAAAGGCTTGTGCTGATAATCCGGTGGTCGACATACGTAAAAAACCACACAGCCAAGTAATGGCAGTTATCAACATCGCACCAACAGTGCTACCACCTAAATAATACGCATATTCCAAATGCCCAATAACAGCCGTGTCGACTAAACCCAATAATGGCGCGGTAATATTTGATAAAATCATCGGCAGTGCAAGAATAAATAGCTGCTTATGACGTTCTATATCATTGAATTTCAAAAAAAGCCGACCTTTGTTGGCAAATGGACTGTATAAATACGGTAAAAAAAGCTATTTTAAGCATGAGCTTAAAGCCTTACAAATATTTTAGGAAGATTACCATGAAATACCGCTTGTTGGCAGCACTGTGCTATTGTCTTCACATGACCAGTTTTGCCACTGTCATTTTACAATATCATCATGTCAGCACCACTACGCCAGCTAGTACTAGTATTTCTCCTGAGCAGTTTTCATTGCATATGCAATACCTTGAGGATAACAACTTCAAAGTTATTGCGTTGTCAACATTAATGGCTTCCATTGAGCAGCAAAAGCCATTACCTGATAAGTCAGTGGTAATCACCTTTGATGACGCTTATTTAGATATTTTAACTCATGGTAAGCCGATTTTAGACAAACACAGATTTCCATTCACTATATTTATTAACCCTAGTATTGTTGAGCGCAATTCAAGCCATTATTTATCTTGGCAACAACTAAAAGCTATGGCTGATGATGGTGTAATTATCGCTAACCATGGCATGACTCACGACTCACTTACACGGGTTCCTGAAGGTGTCAGCCAACAAGCTTGGCTAGCTCAAAATAGCGAATCGCTATTAAAAGCAGAACAGTTAATTACTGAAAAAACTGGACAAAGTTGGCGTTATTTTGCTTATCCTTACGGAGAATATAGCCCAGAGATCCAGCAATGGGTGAAGGATAATGACTTTGTTGCTTTTTCACAGCAGTCTGGCGCCGTAGGATTAGCAACAGATACCACAAGTATTCCTCGTTTTCCGGCATCTAAACCTTATGATCAGTTATCAAGTTTACGCGATAAACTTAACGCTTTAGCTTTTAATATTCACCTTGAAGGTGAGAATCAACAAACTATTTTTCAGCAAGGGGAGTCAACGTCAGTTAGTTTTAATATTGAAGTAGATGACTTCAATCCAGAACAGTTGCATTGTTATATTTCAGGTTTGGGTCGTCAAAAAATTCAATGGCAAGGTGAGGAAATGTTTACTATTAACTATAGTGCGCCTTTACCTACAGGACGCGTACGGTGTAATTGTACAGCGCCCAGTATTAGCGAACCAGGACGATACTATTGGTTTTCAAAACCTTGGTTTATTCTCAAAGAAAACCGTCAATGGTATCCACTATAATTGAATAAACCGCCAGCAAAGTGAGTTTTATGTTTTGTTCAATATGAACTCAATACAAAGCGACTATTTTAGCAAAATCACTGACCAGTTTATCGCCTTCAATCACCGGCACTTCTCCTAGTGCCTGTTTTGGCTTAAAAATAGCTTCGACTTTACCTGCAGGATTAATCAATACCAAAGATGCACTGTGATCAACAAGATAGTTACCGACAGTTTGCCCGTGTTCATGCGCATCTGGTTCATTAATGGCATACATTAAACCTAAATTACGAGCGAACGGAAACAGTGTACCGTGATCACCATGCAATGCTTTAAACTCTGGGTTAAAGTAACCGATATAGCTTGCCAGCTTTTCTTGCGTATCACGCTTAGGATCAACAGAAACTAATAATACTTGGCTATTATCGGCGATAGCTTTTAGCTCATCATAAATAAAATTCATTTCTTGTAAGGTAGTTGGGCATACATCTGGGCAAGATGTGTAGCCAAAGAACACCCAGCTCCAATGCGCTTTTAACGACTCATTATTAAATGCCTTACCCGAATGGTCGGTTAACTCAAAGGGTTTAACATCACGCGCTTGTTGATAATGTAACGCAAATTCAACTGTGGCTTTTTTATTCAGCTGCCCAAATAATATTACACCTGCCACTAGCGCGCCAGCTGCGACAATTAAGGTAACAATTTTATTCATTAGCCAGTCACCGGCAATAAGTAATGATCAAGTAGTAAAATAATAAATAGCGCCATTAAATGTACAATAGAAAATTTAAAGGTATCCATAGCAGTACTCTCATCAGCATTGAATTTTAATTTCCAAGCGTAAGCAAAAAACACTGAGTTTAACACCACAGCACCAATTAAATACAACCAATTACTCATACCAACCAAGTAAGGTAGTAAACCAACAACAAATAATAAAACCGTATAAAGTAAGATTTGAGTCTTGGTAAAATTAACACCATGAGTTACCGGTAGCATTGGGATGTTCACTTTCGCATAATCATCTTTACGATGAATCGCTAAAGCCCAAAAATGTGGCGGTGTCCAAGTAAATATTATCAGCACTAATAGCAATGCATTAGGATGAATTTCATTGGTCATTGCCGTCCACCCCAATAGTGGGGGAATAGCGCCAGCTAGCCCCCCAATGGTAATATTTTGTGGCGTTGCGCGTTTTAAATACATCGTATATACAAAGCTATAACCCACTAGGCCCGAAAAAGTTAGCCAAGCAGTTAACGGGTTAACAAAGCTATACAGAATGGCAAAGCCCGTTATAGCTAAAGCCATTGCGAACATTGAGGCACTTTTTGCGGTTAGCCTGCCGTTAGGTAAGGGTCGATTATGTGTTCTGCCCATGACACTGTCGATACGCTCATCAACAATATGATTAATTGCCGCAGCCGCTGAAGATAAAAAGCCAATTCCTATCATTGATGGCACTAATACGTGCCAAGGAATAACCCCAGGCACTGATAAACACATACCTACTAAAGCAGTAAGTACAAGTAGTGCCACAACACGAGGCTTAGTTATTTCATAATAATCACGCCATGTTGCTGTGCTAGGTGCGCTATGACTTACTGCTATTGTGTTACTTTGCCCCATAATATGCCCCTAAATTTTACGTTTTAAACTATATGTCATGGTAATTAATGACATCATTAACATCGCTGCCACAACGTTATGACTGACAGCAACACTTAACGGTAATGAAAACCAGACATTACTTATCCCTAAGCTCACTTGTACGCTGAGAATAAAACCTAAACTCATAGCAGCGTTTTTGAAAAATGGCGACTGCGCTTTGCGATATACACTGGTAATTAACCACAACAAGTAGAGTGTTGCGACTATAGCGCCAAAGCGATGCATAACATGTATAGTTAAACGCGAAGCATGATCGAGGTGACCAAATTCATAACTGTCCTTTTCAGGTGGTATCAGATCAAAGGCATGTTCAAAGTTAACTTGTTCTGCCCAGCCGGCCTGACATATCGGCAGCTCAGTACATGTTAATGCCGCGTAATTCGCGGCAGTCCAACCACCTAAGCCAATTTGTCCAGCTAAAATAACAATACCAATAAGCCCAAATTTTGCGTATTTTTTTAGGGAAAAATCTCCACCGGGCACTCGATAATCATGTAAGCGTAGATATAACAAAAATAATAAACATAAAGTCGTAAAACCACCTAATAAATGCCCCATCACCACCACAGGCATTAATTTCATAGTAACCGTCCACATACCAAGTGCAGCCTGAAATATTACCACCAGCAAAATTAAAATAGGTAAGCCAACAGGACCACCTTGTGCTCGTCGCTTTATAGACATCAAGGCTATGATCAATATTAGTACCCCCAATGAACCAGCAAAATAGCGATGGATCATTTCATTCCATGCTTTGTGCGTTTCAACAGGGCGTTCCGGAAATGCTTGCTCAGCAGCAACAATTTGCTCAGTAGTAACCGGAACTTTTAATAAACCATAGCAACCGGGCCAATCTGGGCAGCCTAACCCCGCATGAGTGAGTCGTGTATAAGCACCTAGGCTGACCACCACAATAGCTAATAAAATGCTAACAAAAACCAGTTTTTTAATATCTGAGGAGCTTTGTGTTCTCATTTAGCCAATCCTTGAATATTTAAGTAATTTCTTAAAGTCAGCCAAGATTGCTTTACCAAACTGCGGTAATTGTTCTACATTTTTAGGAGGCAAGTGACTAAGAATAACATTGCCTAAAGGGTCGACTATCAATACTTGTGATTGTGAAATAGCACTTTTTGCTAAGGCAGGCATCGCTTGAACATGCCATTTTTTAAGTTGAATTTTACCTGACTGCTCATCAGTTAAATTTTGTTGGGTCAGTGCCACAGGCATAACACGTGGCATTTCTTTGCCTAACGCAATGTAAGTATTATTAACACTCACTAGTGTTTTCTCACATTGTTGATCACAAATTTCAGGTAAGGTATATAGCAACAACCAGTGGTGATCAAAATCAACAAGGTTGAGCCCAAGCTTGTCGAGAGTTAATTCATTATCGAGCAACTGCCCCTGATTAGTGACCCCGTAATTAAACCACTGTTGGTTTAAGGCTAATTTAGCCAATATCACGGGAATAACGAACACAGCCAAAAGGATCAACATACTACGGCGTGATTTATTTACTTCTGAAGAATTCATACAACTCAGCCTTTTATTCTTTTTATTCGGTTTCGGTACTTTTCTTATGTTTTATATAACGCTAATTATTGTTCTGATTTTTGCTCATCTTTATCGCAGCCCAGATCATTAAGCTGATCCACGCTAATGCCAAACTAAACCACTGAAAAGCGTAAGCCCGATGTTTTTCTGGTGGCATTACGATGGCTTGCCAGTTCTTTTTATAACCAATAGCTTCTGTTTTATCTAAGTAAACCACAAAGGGCAATAGTTTCTTAGTAATTAACGGTGAAAATTTATCTAATTCAATTTGTTGCACTCGTAATGGCCACGACGGATTAGCTAAATTTTGTGCTTGTAATTGTATACCTACCTCAACTTCTCGAACGTGGCCAGTAATAACATGTTGTCCTGTCATTGCGGTTACTGCGGGTAGCACATTACGATCTATTGAACCTTGTACCCAGCCTAAGTTGACCAGCACAGCATAGTCATTCGTTGTCATGACATGATAGACGCGATATCCCAAGCGACCCTCATCAGGCTGGTTATCCAATAAAAAAACTTTATCTTCAACAAATTCCCCATCAAGCTCGATTGGCAAATCATTTATACCATCTGGCAAGTCGCGCAGTGCTAGCACCTGCGTTAATGTTAAAGCTTGTTGTTGGCTTAATTCACTAATGCGTTGCTGACGCTGCTCTTTTTCAAGTGCTCTTTCGCTTTGCCAAAATCCAAGCTTGATTAATAACGAAAATACTAGCATGGTAAATAAAACCATCGGCCAACTAAGCTGCTTTAACTTGTGCTGAAGTGATACCAAATTCATAGACTACCGCATGTTCACGAACAAAAAACAAACTATAAAAGAGAGAATACTGTGCTAATTAAAATCATGATTATCGGCTTATTAATGCTTATGGTTTACAACCTGTTTAAAGCCTTATTTACCATGAATAAAAACGATCCTGATCAGCCACCAATGACTAAATTCATCGGCCGACGGGTAATAACATCCGTCGTGATCATATTATTATTGTTAGTGGGAATTTTCACTGGGCTTATCACACCAAACCCGCGTCCATATTAATCATTCAACAAATGTAATAACAATATAAAGTGCTCAACTCGAATAATAGCTGAGCACTGCAACGTTATAACGTATTAGATGATATAAACAAAAACGAATAGTAAAACCCAAACCACATCTACAAAGTGCCAATACCAACTTGCGGCTTGAAATGCAAAATGGTTTTTCGGTGTAAAGTGACCTTTAAACACACGAATCAGCATCACAAACAGCATAATGGTACCTAAGGTTACATGCATACCATGAAAGCCAGTGAGCATATAAAAGGTATTGCCATAGATACCGCTATCTAAGTACAGTCTCATTTCTTCAGCATAACCGTGCGCGTACTCTAAACCTTGGCAATATAAGAATATACAACCTAACAACACCGTTAGACCTAACCAAAATTTTAATAAACCGCGTTTTTCTTGCTCTAATGACACATGAGCAAAGTGGGCAGTAATCGATGAAGTTAGCAGCAAAATAGTGTTAATTAACGGCAAACCATACCAACCCATAGCCGTGGTTTCTGTACCGTCTGGAGTTTTAACTAACGGCCAAGTCGCGGTAAACTCTGGCCATAAAATTGCTGCGGTTGCAGCATTATTTCCAGCGCCGCCAAGCCAAGGTACTGAAAAGGTACGGGCGTAAAGTAATGCACCAAAAAACGCGGCAAAAAACATCACTTCCGAAAAAATGAACCAACTCATACCTTGTCGAAATGAATTGTCCATTTGATGACTATATTTTCCTGACATTGACTCAGTAATAACATTATTAAACCAGCCGAATACCATATAAATAATCAGTGCGATACCCGCAAGTAAGATCCAACCGCCACTGCTACTTTCTGGGTTATTAAGGTTGGAAACATAATTACCCGCACCAACGGCAATTAAAAATAACGCAATGGCGCCGATGATTGGCCATTTGCTTTGCGCTGGTACGTAATAACTTTCGTATTCTTTTGTTGTCATTGTTGTTCCCCTCATTTAAGTGCCAAGCACTTAAGAATCAACTGAGCTTGTAATATCGTACAAGGTATAAGATAGCGTTATGGTAGAAACGTCGTCAGGTAAGTCTAAATCAACATAAAACTGTAATCCCATTTCAACGTCCTCACTAGCTTTTAATGGCTGATTATTAAAACAAAAGCATTCTATCTTTTGAAAATAAATGGCAGCCCTCCCCGGCGACACCGACGGCACCGCTTGGCCAACAATATCGCTTACAGACTCGTTTTTAGCATAAAATTTGACGATTTTTCTTTCACCTGGATGCACTTTTACTTCATTAATCATTGGCTCAAAACGCCAAGGAATACCCTTGGCAGTTCGCGTCAAAAATTGCACGGTAATCGTACGTTCGGTATCAATACTTACGCCTTTATAACTAGCAGCCACGTTAGACGTCTTACCATTTAATCCGGTAATATCACAAAAAACGTCATATAACGGCACCATCGCAAAACCAAAACCAAACATCCCAAACACAATCAACATCAGCTTTTTCACTGTTTTTTTTACTGAGGCGTCTTTTGTTTGTAATTGTGTTTGTTTCGACAACTTGTTTTGCGATTCTCTGTTAGTCATTCTGCCCCCAATTAATCGATTTTTGGTGGTGTAGTAAACGTATGGTATGGCGCAGGACTAGCTACTGTCCATTCCAAACCTTCTGCACCATCCCAAGGTTTCGCTGGTGCTTTTTCTCCACCTTTAATACACTTGATCACTAATACCAAGAAAATTAATTGCGAAAGACCAAAGGCAAAACCACCAATACTGACCCACTTATTAAAATCTGCAAATTGCAGTGCATAATCAGGAATACGACGAGGCATACCTGCTAAACCTAAAAAGTGCATTGGGAAAAACAATAGGTTGACTGACACCAGTGAACACCAAAAATGCCACTTACTTAAGGTGTCGTTGTACATGTAGCCAGTCCATTTAGGTAACCAATAATAAGCACCGGCAAAAATGGAGAATAGCGCACCCGTCACCAAGACATAATGAAAATGAGCAACGACAAAATAAGTATCGTGATATTGAAAATCAACCGGTGTCATTGCCAGCATCAAGCCAGAAAAACCACCAATAGTGAACAATATAACGAAAGCAATTGAGAACAACATCGGCGTTTCAAAGCTAATTGAACCACGCCACATAGTTGCCGCCCAGTTAAATACTTTCACACCTGTCGGCACCGCAATTAACATGGTGCAATACATAAAGAACAGTTCACCAAATAACGGCATTCCTGTAGTAAACATATGGTGAGCCCAAACAATAAACGACAAGAAAGCTATCGATGCTGTCGCGTAAACCATTGAGCTATAACCAAAGAGCTTTTTACGAGAAAATGCTGGAATAGTTGTAGAAACAATACCAAAAGCAGGCAGGATCATAATGTAAACTTCAGGATGACCAAAAAACCAGAAAATATGCTGGAACATCACAGGGTCACCACCACCGGCGGCATCAAAGAAGCTAGTACCAAAATAAGTATCGGTTAATACCATAGTGACGGTACCCGCGAGTACCGGCATCACCGCTATTAATAAGTAAGCCGTAATGAAAAATGTCCAAACAAACAATGGCATTTTCATGTAAGTCATACCTGGTGCACGCATATTCATAATGGTTACGACAATATTAATAGCCCCCATAATTGACGAGATACCCATGATATGAACAGCAAAAACAAAAAAGGCGGTACTACCGTTACTGTAGGTTGTTGATAGTGGTGCGTAGAATGTCCAACCAAAATTTGGTGCTCCACTCTCCATAAAGAACGATGATAATAGAATGGCAAAAGCAAATGGTAAGATCCAAAAGCTCCAGTTATTCAGCCGTGGTAATGCCATATCAGGTGCACCGACCATCATAGGCAACATCCAGTTAGCCAAGCCAGTGAACGCTGGCATTATTGCACCAAAAACCATAATTAAACCATGTACGGTGGTCATTTGGTTAAAAAAGTCGGGCTCAACTATCTGTAGTCCCGGCTGAAATAGTTCTGCACGGATAACCAGCGCCATAGCGCCACCAGTCAAAAACATGATAAATGAGAACCATAAGTACATCGAGCCGATATCTTTATGGTTAGTGGTATATAACCAGCGTTTCAGGCCAGTCATTTTATGATCATGATGCCCACCGTCATGTGAATCATGTTCGGATTGATCATTAATTACATCTGTAGTCATTATAACGCCTCCCTACTTCGCACTAGCAGCAACATCTGCTGGCTGGACTAAATCACCGGTGTTATTACCCCAAGCGTTACGCTCGTAGGTGACAACTGCCGCAATTTGCGTTTTCGTTAATTGGCTAGCAAATGCTGCCATCGCTGGATTTTTCTTACTGCCATTAAGCACCATATCTACGTGCACAGCTATATCGCCAGTAGCAATTGCACTACCTTTAAGTGCTGGAAATACTGGAGCCATCCCTTCACCATTAGCTTGATGACAAGCGACACAAGCAGTCATATAGACTTTTTCACCCATGACCATTAACTCATCTTGGCTATAAACCTTAGACAAATCTTCAGCAGGGATCACGTCAGCTGCCTTATCAGCCACTTGCTCTTTAACATCCGTAACCACTTGTGCAACCGTATCTGTGATACTTGCAACAGCAGCACCTGAAGCGGCTTTAACATCTGCAGCTTGTACTGCATCGCCAGTATTGTTACCCCAAGCATTACGTTCGTAAGTTACTACAGCAGCAATTTCTTTTAAGCTTAATTGTTTACCATAGCCTTGCATGCCTGTACCTGCTTTACCGTTGTAAACAATATTAATATGCTCACTGACAGGTCCTGTTGTTGCTACTGCACTACCCTTAAGCGCTGGAAATGCTGGTGGTAGCCCTTGCCCGCTCACTTGGTGACAAGCAGCACAATAAGCGGTATAAGTTGTTTCACCCAGTTGCATCAGCTCGTCCATAGAAACAGAAGCAGTTAATGATGCTGCTTCAGCCGCTGCCGCATTAGCTTTCATTTGTTTTTGCTCATCAAGCCAAATGGCATAATCGGCTTCAGTTTTAACTTCAACAACAATTGGCATAAAGCCATGATCTTTACCGCATAACTCTGCACATTGGCCACGATAGGTGCCAGGTTTATCAACCTTAGTCCAAGCCTCGTTTATAAAACCAGGGTTAGCATCTTGCTTTACAGCAAATGCAGGTACCCACCAAGCATGGATAACATCATCAGAAGTAATAACAAACCGAACTTTTTTATTGATTGGAATCACCAAAGGGCGATCAACTTCTAACAGGTAATTCTCACCTTTTTCAGCTGATGTGCCATCTTGATTTTCATATTGCTCGCGTGGCGTAGACAGTACTGAGTAAAACTCAATATCTTGATCAAAGTACTTATAGTGCCATTTCCACTGCGAACCAGTGACTTGTACCGTGATGTCGGCATCATCATTATTTTCCATATCGATGAGTGTGATAGTGGCAGGAACCGCCATGGCAATTAGAATAACGACTGGAATAGCCGTCCATAGAATTTCAACTTTTGTGCTTTCATGGAAGGTAGCTGGCTTTGCTCCCTTTGATTTACGGTGAAACACCATAGACCAAAACATTGCGCCAAATACTACAACACCAATAGCGGTACAGATATAGAGTACCAACATATGTAAATCATATACGTCTCGACTAACTTCTGTAACACCTTTGGTCAAGTTCAGTGACATATCTGCCCAAACTGAACTAGACAATGAACTCCCTAGCAACAGTAAACCTAGGTTACGTCTTTTCACTCGACATCTCCTTCACCCTTTTAGGCTCAATAACACAATTTAATTATTAAAAAACAATGAAAAAGGTTATCTCGCGCATACATTTATTATTATTTAAGTGGCGAATTTTCAAACAACCGTCAATTACGCCCTTTTGTTATTTCTGTACGTTTTCTAGACTAGAATTACTCAAAAGTTGATCTGGGTCAATTTAAAATTTCATCAAGGTGAAAAATAAAAACCAATAAATACAATAGAGTAATAACCCTAAACAAGGCGATAAGCGCATTTTTAGTGGTATGGGTTGAATGTTTATTTTTTATTCAGCTCACAAATATCGTGCAGAATAATATATGAACAGTTAGGATTTTTACTGTATAAAAAAAAGTCAGGTATCAGCATCTAATGATGAGAATAAAAATTACGCTATATAAATAAACCTTAGATAGGGAATAATTAATAGAAGTGAGAAAAGTACAAATTCGCAGGATAAATGAAGAGCAAAAGGAGCAAAGTAAATGGTTGCAGATCTAAACAACTTGATTAATTAAATCTGCAATAGCATTCGATAAAACAAAATGAACTGTTATTAAAATTTTACATCCAATCAGCTGCACGGATAACGCCAACAGCAACGCCTTCAACATTAAAGTTTTGTGAAGTTAAATCAACTTTGATTGGTGAGAAGTCTTCATTTTCGGCATGTAAATAAACCACATTACCCTCACGCTTAAAACGCTTAACCGTGACATCGTCTTCAACACGAGCAACAATTACTTGACCATTTTGTACATCACTCGTTTGGTGAACAGCCAGTAAATCACCATCCATAATGCCAATATCTTTCATACTTTCGCCATTAACACGTAGTAGATAATCAGCAGCTGGGCGGAATAAGCTACCGTCAATTTTATAGTGCTGCTCTACATGCTCTTGCGCTAAAATAGGCTCTCCCGCTGCAACACGTCCAATGAGGGGTAAACCTTCCTCTACAATGAACTCTTCAGCTAAACGAATGCCGCGTGATGTACCTGGTAACATTTCGATATAACCTTTTTTTGCCAAAGCTTTTAAATGTTCTTCAGCAGCATTCGCCGATTTAAAACCAAAAAAAGTAGCAATTTCTGCACGCGTTGGTGGCATACCGGTTTCAGAAATTTTGTCTCGAATCAGATCAAAAATCTGCTGTTGTCTAGGTGTTAAAGGGCGCATAGTGATTCCTTAGGCTAGCTTATCAGCAAACCTGTATTTTTAAACAGTATTACTGTTATTGTATACAGCCTGTAAGTAAACGCAAGGAGTTATTATAACCAACATAATAATCAATGATTAATCACTGAACTCGTTACGTTAGCTAATCATAAGTATGATGACGAGTAGCGCTAAAGCGATTTAGTATATGATGAATAATATACACCGCACTTAAACTTGCTATTACTGCTAAAAAAACCGAACTAAAACGATAGAGTGCGCTGAAAATTAGATCTTGCCCTGGCCCCAATGACTGACCAAATAAAATACCAAAAGTGGTTAAAACACCAAAGCCCACTCCCGGTGATCCACCACCTAGAATATGAAATCGACTGAAAATCAACGACAATATCCAAAGCATAATAACTGGAAATAACAAAAAATCGCTATGAGTATATAGCAATAGTTGTGTTACTAAGGCTGCGCTACAACCAATAAGCGTGCCTATTATTCGCTGCCAGCTTGCTATTCCCGCAGCTTTCCAGCACAAAGAAAACAAAATTAGAATAGAAGCAGCCTGAGCAGAAATTGAATCTTGTAAATCTAGTGTTTGAAAAAACACAAAGGATAATGTCGCAACACTCGCACATAAAAGCACTTCGTGGCGAATACTTTCTTTTGCCTTTTCAGGCATTAATCTAGCAGTACGAGCTGTTACATCAGGGAATAGGCCGTGCATTATTAGCGCAATAAATATTGTTAATATAATAGCAACCGCATTACTTAAAATTAATGGGTAAATACTGGTATCACCAACAGCATAACTAGCGAAATGTAATTGAATTGATAAGCTCACAGCACCTAAAGCACCAAACAAAAAAGCACCTGAAGTGCTCATTTGATAAAATAAAAAGCAGAAGGTAAGAAAAACAAGTATTGTCATTAAAACAGGTAAGTGCGAAAACAGCCCTTGCATTAGTAACACCACAAACGCACTAAATCCAGCACTAGCAGAAAACTGTATTATTATGGATTTATTAATAGTAGGTACCAATCCTAATATCAACATAGGGTAGACCGTAAAAAATATGCCATTAGGCCAGTTCAATAATTTACTTATCGCAAAACCCAGCGTACAGCCACCAGCAATACGCAAGGCTTGGCACAATCCATTGGCATCAAGTTGTGTTGGTTGATTAATGATGTTATTCATCTCAGGCCTTACTAATAAATGTAGTGTAACCAACTAATGAAACGAATTTGCATTATGCCTAACCACTGACCAAACAAAGAATCCGGTAACAATTGCACTGTTGCTCTTGCACCACTGGGCATATTTTTAAGTAATGTATTATTTGATAGCTGTAAATGGATACGTTGGCGCTGAGCATCACGAACCCAGCGATTACTTGTTTCAGTAGTACTCAACAAACCATTTGCACTTAATTGCCCGTCACTTACACCAGCTTCAAAACTGATAATGTTAGCATCGTAAACTTCACCAGGACGGCTATCAAATACCACTTTCGCTAAACTTCCCTTACTGACTTTTGACAGTGATTTCTCACGAAAATCAGCAACTAAGTCAGCATTATTAGCCACTATTGCCAATAAAGGAGTCCCCGTTGAAGCATAAGCACCGTCTAGTAATTGCAAGTTTGCAACAATACCACCACTTAGTGCGCGTACTTTTGTATATGATAAGTTAAGTTCAGCTTTCGCTAGTTCATTAGCGGCATGACGTAATGCTAAATTATCATCACCAGAATCCCCCCGAGCTAAAACAGCTTCGGATAACTGCGCCTCAAAAGCGATGACACTTGACTCACTTGCTTCAAAGTTAGCCCTAATACTTTCTAGATTTTGTTCTGAAATAGAGTTTTGCTGAAATAGTTTCTCACCACGATTTTTTAATAACTTTTGTTCATACTGCTTTGCTTTAGCGGCACTCACTTGTGCCTCTAGAACTTTAATATTAGTATCAAGACGTTGATTAAGTAATTTGGCGTCATCATAAGCAAGCCTTGCTTGCTCGTATGCAAGTAAATAACTGCTATTATCTATTTCAAATAATATTTCACCGGGCTTTACTGCTTGATTATTCGTTACCAATACACTCGTAACCCTACCACTTACTTGTGGTGCAATTTGTACAACTGAATGATAAACCCGTGCTTGAGGTGTCACCGGCAACCAGATATCAGCGATAACATAGTAGACAAAAATTAAAATAAAGCCGATTAGTGAGCATTTTACATAGCGGGCAAATTTTTGATCAGGTGTCATTAAGGTTCTCACCTATAGTCGATTGAATAATAGATTTCTTTGCGTTTTCTTCCATTTTAACTAAACCATAGGCCATTATATCTAGTTGCTCATGGCTCAAACCGTGATAAAGCTGATCCTTAATATCGGCTATTTTTTCTTGTAATGTACTTAATACATTTCTACCTTGCTCGGTAAAATAAATCCTCTTACTGCGCCTATCTTGTTGATCTACTTTGCGCACAATCAATAACGATTCTTCAAGTTGCTTAAGTGTTCGTGTCAAAGAAGGCATTTCTATACCTAAACTATGTGCTAGTTCAAGTTGTGTCACCCCCTCCTGGAGCATATTGACATGAACTAATGTTGTCCAACGCGATTGTGTTAAGCCTAAAGGTTCAACAGCTATTGTGACAACTTCTCGGCATAATCTATGCACTCTTCCCATGTTGCCACATAAAGTTAAATCCAATGTTTCATAAAAAGGCAGCTGTTTTGTCATCCTAACCTCTATTTACTTAGCAAGCTAACTATATTAACATTAGTTAGCTTGCTAAGTAAATATAGAGTAATGACTTTAAAACTCAAACAACAATATAGTTTCTATCCATAACAATCAGGAGTAATGAAATTTCACCTGCTTAGTTATATAAAGAGCATTTTGTTAGTGTTGTGCGTTTAGCGCGAATTGTAGTGATGTATAGATAAACAGATACGTTGACGAGATTGGATGCACTAAAGCGGTCACTTCTGCGTCTCTTTATATGGTGAATTTCTTATAAAGATGTAGACAAATAGCTTTAAGTTCAAAGCTGTCAGTGGGTTATGTCTTAAACTGAAAGCTCAAAACTTATAGCTTGTAGCTTGGATTTTATAATTTCTAGATAGCAAAGCCCGACGCTTTTGTATCGGCTTTCTCTAAATAGAAGCTAGAGGGAATAGCTTTAAGTTCAAAGCTATCAGGTGTCAATGGATTATGTCTTAAACTGAAAGCTTATTACTGATAGCTATCTTTAGTGAATTTTAGATAGCAAAAAGCCCGTTACTTTCGTAACGGGCTTTTCTTAATAGAAGTCTAGCAATGTCCTACTCTCACATGGGAACTCCCACACTACCATCGGCGCTAACACGTTTCACTTCTGAGTTCGGAATGGGATCAGGTGGGGCCATGTCGCTATTGTCGCTAGACAAAAAGGGTACAATCTTGAAAGCCGACGTGCATGGATGCACTAACGTCGATAATGTTCATGGATGAACGTTTTTATCGACGCTACAGTAAAACCTAGGTTCTACTTTATATAAATACGTGTTTCGAACTCTTATTCAATGCTTTATGTACGTGTCACTCTTGCGAGTGTTTAGTCAAACTTAACTACAATCTTTAAAACCACTT
>NZ_MUZV01000010.1 GCF_002000025.1 Cognaticolwellia aestuarii | reverse complement strand
GTAGAGCTTATCAACCCAGTAGCGATGGACGAAGGTTTACGCTTCGCGATTCGTGAAGGTGGTCGTACAGTTGGTGCTGGTGTTGTATCTAAAATTATTGCTTAATTTTAGACCACACTAGAACTTAAAAAAGGATGCTTCGGCATCCTTTTTTGTTTTCAGTGGAGCTAGTTTAAGGGTTTATCCTAAGAAGCTTGGTGTCGAGTTTTTGGTGCGTTGTAACGACTATTTGTTTGACCAGTTCCTGAATAGATTCGACAAAAATATTAAATTCATCTACAAGTTTACCTATCTCAGCGTTCTTCAATGGAGCTATTCTTTGAGTCAAGTCACCATAGTCTTCAGCAATGTTTTTCATTGCATCTTGTAATCTTGTTATCTTTTTAACAAAAGGTAAAACACTCAGCTATATCACTATAGCAATCATTAAAATAATGGCGATTACAATGGCAATAGAGCATCTAAAAGCTGCTTTAACGGGTTCAGTTAGCAGTTACTCGGGTATCAAAAATAAGCTTCCAATTCATCGAAGGGTAGTCACATTAAACTTAATTAAAGGCTACCTGATAATTTGTACCACGCCATGCTACTTTAGCTATGTCGGCAGTAAGGTGTGCAACAGTACTTTGTAATTGTTCGAAACCAGACGTATCAGGAAAATGCTCATCAATACTGGCCATAAGTGTCATCTGGTTGAAATGTATCATTAAAGCCTAGGAAAAACACCAGCTTTGCGATATCAGCTATTAAGAATGCTTGACCCTCATTTTTGTATTTAGTGGGTGCTAGCAAATCTTTACCTATAGTGCTGATCAATATGTCCATAGCACCTATGTCTAGCAATTTTCCATTCGCTAAATAGTAGGGTAAAGTAATAGTTGCTGAAATTGAACCGTCATTATTGTCGACGGCAGGAGCAGTGATGTACATCTTCCCTTGTGGTAGGTCATCACGCCGCATGGGTGCTGATTGGTAAAATTATGTGCATCATTATATCGACCGTTTAGATCGAAATACTCATGAGTATTCCCACTACCAAAAAATACACTTTTTATGGCAATGTCTTGGGTGGAGAAGTATTTAAAATAACGAGTTAAATCTTGATACTGCTTGTTATCAGTAATATTGCTCAAACGTTGCTTGTAAGTGGAAAACTAATCAATAACCTGCGGATTAGCAAAGATGCTATTATTGATCTGAGCTTTTGCTATAAATAAGTTTTTTACTTTAGTTGAACGCATTGTGACACTATTTTACATGCCTGCAATAACTTGCCTGAGTTTATAGTCACTCATTTTTGATAAAATGAAAAAAGAAGCGATGATTAAAAAAACAGCAACTGCACCTGATATAGTAATCACAAATTGACTTAATATTGAGCGTCATAAAAATAGTACACCTGAAACTACCTGCACTCTAGTCTATTGTTTTATTATTAGTAGTCTAATGCCACCAAGCTCTGGAAATAATCAGTAAACATAGATACTTAGAAAACGCTAACATGTGCTGCGGTATATGACTGGATTTTGTACATAGTAAATTAATAAATTTTTGACAATAAAAAAGGATGCTTAAGCATCCTTTTTTGCGTTTAGATAAAAAGAAAAATTATTTCTTTTTACTAGCCGCTTCACGTTCTTTTACTTCAGCAATAACTGCTTCAGCTACGTTGTTAGGACAAGGCATGTAGTGAGAGAATTCCATAGAGAATTGACCACGGCCAGATGTCATAGTACGTAAAGATCCGATATAACCAAACATTTCAGAAAGAGGTACATCAGCTTTAATGCGAACACCAGTAGAAGAAGGCTCTTGATCTTTAATCATGCCACGACGACGGTTTAAATCACCAATAACATCACCAACGTGATCTTCAGGAGTGAACACATCAACTTTCATGATAGGTTCAATTAACTGAGCACCAGCTTTTGGAATTGATTGACGGAAAGCACCTTTAGCAGCAATTTCGAATGCAACAGCAGATGAATCGACCGCATGGAAACCACCATCAAATAGTTCAACTTCAACATCTAGCACAGGGAAGCCAGCTAATACACCAGTATCCATCATACTCTTGAAACCTTTCTCAACAGCAGGGAAGAATTCTTTAGGTACGTTACCACCAACAACTTTAGAAGTGAATGTGAAACCTGAGTTTGGCTCACCTGGACGGATACGGTAATCAATTTTACCAAATTGACCAGAACCACCAGATTGTTTCTTATGCGTGTAGCTATCTTCAATTTCTTGCGTAATAGTTTCACGGTAAGCAACTTGAGGTTTGCCAACTGTTAAGTCAACACCGTAAGTACGCTTAAGTATGTCTACTTTAATATCTAAATGAAGCTCGCCCATACCTTTAAGGATTGTTTCACCTGAATCGATATCTGTTTCAACTTGGAAAGTTGGATCTTCAGCAACCATTTTACCAATTGCAATACCCATTTTTTCTGAGCCACCTTTATCTTTAGGTGTAACAGAAATAGAGATTACTGGTTCTGGGAATACCATAGCTTCTAGTGTACATGGATCTTTAACATCACATAATGTGTGACCCGTTTGTACATTCTTCATGCCAACGATTGCAAGAATGTCACCAGCTTGTGCTTCAGTTAACTCAGTACGGTCATCTGCTTGCATTTCAACCATACGGCCAACACGCTCAGTTTTACCTGTAAATGAGTTTAATACTGTATCGCCTTTTTTCAATACACCAGAGTAAACACGAATAAAGGTTAGGGCACCGAAACGGTCATCCATAATCTTAAATGCTAATGCTTTGAATGTTTCTTTAGTATCAACGATAGCGAATTTACCCGTTGGCTCACCAGCTTCGTCTGTTAAAGGTTGTGGGTTAACTTCAGTAGGTGAAGGTAAGTAATCAACAACAGCATCAAGTAATAACTGCATACCTTTGTTTTTGAAAGCAGAACCACAGTAAGTAGGGAAGAACATAATTTCACGTGTACCTTTACGAATACAAGCTTTGATTTGTTCATCAGTAGGTGTAAGTTCACCTTCTAAGTAGTCCATTAACAGATCTTCATCTGCTTCTAATGCTGTTTCGATTAGTTGCTCACGGTAAATAGCAGCATCATCAACCATATCTGCTGGAATATCAGTGATTTCGTAGTTTTCTGGAAGACCAGTGTCATCCCAAATGTAAGCTTTTTGACTTAATACATCAACAACACCTACGAAGTCATCTTCTTCACCAATTGGTAAAGTCATAATAAGTGGGTGAGCACCTAAAACTTTTTTAACCTGGTCAGTTACACGGTAAAAGTTAGCACCTAAACGGTCTAGCTTGTTAACGAAAATTAAACGAGAAACTTTAGAGTCGTTTGCATAACGCCAGTTAGTTTCTGATTGTGGCTCAACACCACCAGAACCACAAAATACACCAACACCACCATCAAGCACTTTAAGTGAACGATAAACTTCAACTGTAAAGTCAACGTGACCAGGAGTGTCGATTACGTTAAAACGATGTTTTTTCCACTCACATGTAACAGCAGCAGATTGGATAGTAATACCGCGCTCAGCTTCTTGTTCCATGAAGTCAGTTGTTGACTCGCCATCATGTACTTCACCAGTTTTGTGGATTTTACCGGTTAGTTTAAGGATACGTTCTGTTGTCGTTGTTTTACCAGCATCAACGTGAGCGAAGATACCAATATTTCTGTATTTAGCTAAATCTGCCATTACGTTACTCTATTTATGAAAATGAATTGTTGAAAATTTGCGCGCGAGTATAACATTACTTAATTAAAATCGACATAAAAAAATTTTGATGTTTGTCAATTTTATTAAAACGAGTCTCGTGATTTGTCATTATTCTAGAAGGATGATATTTGGCAGGACCATCAACACCTCAGATATATTTTAATTGTTCTGCTTATTATAGGGTAAAATATATAGGTGAAACTGAATGTAAAAATTTGCATCCAAGTAGCATTAGATATGATGTGCAGCTATAAGTAACTCAAGTATGCGATTTGTTATTAGTGCAAATCCTCATCGAGAGTATTAATCACTAGCTGAAGATATAGTTTCTCAGTATTAGTTCGGGAAGCGAATAACCAAGTGTTTACAATAATAGTTGAAATTATCGTCTTTCTCTGTATAATACCGCTCCACGTCGAGTTAAACTCTTCGTATAATTAGTTAACATATTAGTTTTTATAACTAAATAGTTAACAACACAGCAACTCCGATTTGGAGTTGAATGTTATAGCGATACTCCCCCCTTTTCATAAAAAAGGTGATGGGCAGTATTTTGTTGTTCTTTAAAATGGGGATTTGTCTTAATGTCAAATCAAAGAATTCGCATTCGTTTGAAAGCGTTCGATCATCGTTTGATTGATCAATCAACAGCTGAAATCGTTGATACTGCTAAGCGTACTGGCGCACAGGTTCGTGGTCCAATTCCACTTCCTACTCGCAAGGAACGTTTCACTATCTTGACTTCACCACACGTAAACAAAGATGCTCGTGATCAGTACGAAATTCGTACTCACAAACGCATGATTGATATCGTAGAACCAACTGAGAAGACTGTAGACGCATTAATGCGTTTAGACCTTGCAGCTGGTGTTGACGTTCAAATCAGCTTGGGTTAATAGGAGTTTTAACATGACTATAGGTCTAGTTGGACGTAAAGTGGGTATGACTCGCATCTTCTCTGAAGATGGCGTATCTACTCCTGTAACCGTCCTAGAAGTTGAAGCGAACCGTATTGCTCAGGTTAAAACTGTTGACAATGATGGTTATTCAGCGCTTCAAGTTACTACGGGTAGCAAAAAAGCTAATCGTACTAACAAGCCAACAGCCGGACATTTCGCTAAAGCTGGTATCGAAGCAGGTCGTGGCCTGTGGGAATTCCGCTTAAACGAAAACGAAGGTGAAGGTCTTGAAACTGGCAGTGAAATTACTGTTGAGTTATTCAATGACACGAAATTAGTAGACGTAACCGGTACTTCGAAAGGTAAAGGTTTCCAAGGTGGTATTAAGCGCTGGAATTTCAGCATGCAAGATGCTACTCACGGTAACTCTATCTCTCACCGTTCAAACGGTTCAATCGGCCAGTGTCAAACACCAGGTCGTGTTTTCAAAGGCAAAAAAATGTCTGGTCACATGGGTGCTGCGAAAGTTACTACGCAAAACCTTGAATTGGTTCGTGTCGATGCAGAACGTAACTTGCTCCTTATTAAAGGTGCGGTTCCGGGTGCAATCAACGGCAACGTAATCATTAAACCAGCTGTTAAAGCCTAGTCCAGGAGATTTGTGATGGAATTAGCATTAAAAGACGCTTCAGGCGCTCTTGAAGTTTCTGAAACAACTTTTGGACTTGAGTTTAATGAAGCTCTTGTACACCAAGTAGTAGTTGCTTATGCAGCTGGTGCTCGTGCTGGTACTCGTGCTCAAAAGACTCGTTCAGAAGTTAGCGGCGGTGGCGCAAAACCATGGCGTCAAAAAGGTACTGGCCGTGCTCGTGCTGGTACAACTCGTGGTCCAATCTGGCGTACTGGTGGCGTAACATTCGCTGCTAAGCCACAAGATCACAGCCAAAAAGTTAACCGTAAAATGTACCGTGGTGCGATTAAAAGCATCCTTTCTGAGTTAGTTCGTCAAGAACGCTTAGTTGTGGTAGAAAATTTTACAGTTGAAACACCAAAAACTAAAGAGTTAGTAGCTAAACTAAACGGTTTGGAGTTAAAAGACGTATTGATCGTTACTCCAGAGCTTGATGAGAACTTATTCTTATCAGCACGTAACTTATACAAAGTTGACGTACGTGACGTAGACGGTATTGACCCAGTTAGCTTGGTTGGTTTCGAAAAAGTTTTGATGACTGCTACTGCAGTTAAACAACTTGAGGAGATGTTAGGATGATAAACGAAGAACGTTTACTGAAAGTGCTTTTGGCACCAAACATTTCTGAGAAAAGCACAATGGCCGCTGAAGCAAACAACACAGTTGTTTTCAAAGTTGCTACTACTGCTACTAAAGCTGAAATCAAAGCTGCTGTTGAGAAACTTTTTGAAGTTTCAGTTGATGGTGTTCGCACATTAAATGTTAAAGGTAAAGTGAAACGTACTGGTGCTCGTTTTGGTCGCAGAAGCGATTGGAAAAAAGCATACGTTACTCTTGCTGAAGGCAGCGACATCGACTTCGTCGGCGCGGAATCATAGGAGTTTACGAAAATGGCTATAGTTAAATGTAAACCTACTTCTCCGGGTCGTCGCCACGTTGTTAAAGTGGTAAACACGGAGTTGCATAAAGGTAAGCCTTACGCACCATTATTAGACACTAAGTCTAAATCTGGTGGTCGTAACAATACTGGTCGTATTACAGTTCGTCACGTTGGTGGTGGTCACAAGCACCATTACCGTATGGTCGACTTTAAGCGTACTAAAGATGGTATCCCTGCAAAAGTTGAGCGTTTGGAATATGATCCAAACCGTAGTGCAAACATTGCACTTGTACTTTACGCAGATGGTGAACGTCGTTACATCTTAGCCCCTAAAGGCTTAAAAACTGGTGATTCAATCCAGTCTGGTGTAGATGCTCCTATTAAAGCGGGTAACACTTTACCACTTCGCAACACACCATTAGGTAGTGTTGTTCACGCAATCGAACTTAAACCAGGTAAAGGTGCTCAAATCGCACGTGCTGCTGGTACTTATGCTCAACTAGTTGCTAAAGACGGTGCTTATGTCACTTTACGTCTTCGCTCTGGTGAAATGCGTAAAATTGAGTCAGATTGTCGTGCTACTTTAGGTGAAATCGGCAACGCTGAACACATGCTTCGCTCTTTGGGTAAAGCAGGTGCATCACGCTGGCGTGGTGTTCGCCCAACTGTTCGTGGTGTTGCCATGAACCCAGTTGATCACCCACACGGTGGTGGTGAAGGTAAAACATCAGGCGGTCGTCACCCGGTATCACCTTGGGGTGTACCAACTAAAGGTTACAAGACTCGTTCTAACAAGCGTACCGATAAATTTATCGTACGTCGTCGTACTAAATAATAGTACTTATAATTAAAGAGGAATCACCATGCCACGTTCTCTCAAGAAAGGTCCATTTATAGACCTACACTTGTTGACGAAGGTAGAGACAGCGGTGGAAAGCGGGAATAAAAAGCCAATTAAAACTTGGTCCCGTCGTTCAATGATCATACCAAACATGATCGGATTGACCATTGCCGTCCATAATGGCCGTCAACACGTACCTGTATTTGTAACTGATGAAATGATCGGTCACAAATTAGGTGAATTTGCACCAACTCGTACTTACCGTGGCCATGTCGCGGATAAGAAAGCGAAGAGATAGGGGAAATTAGATGGAAGCTATTGCTAAACATAAATTTGCCCGTGGTTCAGCGCAAAAAGCACGTTTAGTTGTGGATCAAATCCGCGGCTTACACGTTGAAAAAGCACTTGAAATCTTAACATTCAGCAACAAGTCTGCTGCTGTTTTGGTTAAAAAAGTACTTGATTCAGCGATTGCTAACGCAGAACACAATGAAGGTGCAGACATTGATGAGCTTATCGTAAAAACTATTATGGTTGACGATGGTCCAACAATGAAACGTATTAAGCCTCGTGCGAAAGGTCGCGCGGATCGTATCCTTAAGCGTACAAGTCACATTACTGTGATTGTATCTGATAGCTAGGAGATATTAGAATGGGTCAAAAAGTCCATCCAAATGGTATACGCCTAGGTATCACGAAACCTTTCGCGTCTACTTGGTTTGCAAGTACTAAAGATTTCGCAGCTAATTTACACGGTGACCATTTGGTTCGTGAATATTTAACTGAAAAGCTTAAGCGTGCATCATTATCAAAAATCGTAATTGAGCGTCCAGCTAAATCTATCCGCGTTACAATTCACACGGCTCGTCCGGGTGTTGTAATCGGTAAGAAAGGCGAAGACGTAGAGAAATTACGTTTAGCGGTTTCTAAAATTGCTGGTGTTCCTGCTCAAATCAACATCGCTGAAGTTCGTAAGCCAGAAATGGATTCGCAGCTTGTTGCTGACAGCATTGCTAGTCAATTAGAACGTCGTGTAATGTTCCGTCGTGCGATGAAACGTGCAGTACAAAACGCAATGCGTTTAGGTGCTAAGGGTATTAAAGTTGAAGTTAGTGGTCGTTTAGGCGGTGCAGATATTGCACGTTCTGAATGGTACCGTGAAGGTCGTGTTCCATTACACACTTTACGTGCTGACATTGATTACTCAATTGCGCGTGCTGATACCACTTACGGTGTTATCGGTATCAAAGTGTGGATCTTTAAAGGTGAAGTAATTGGTAATATGCCATTACAAGCTGAGCAACCAGCAGCTAAGCCTAAAAGAAAAACTAACCGCAAGACCAGTAAGTAGAGGAATAAGTTATGTTACAACCAAAACGTACTAAATTCCGTAAGCAATTTAAACTGCGTAACCGTGGTCTTGCACACACTGGTAGCTCAGTTAGCTTCGGTACTTTCGGGTTAAAATCAATGGAACGTGGTCGTATGACTGCGCGTCAAATTGAAGCGGCTCGTCGAGCAATGACTCGTCACGTGAAGCGTCAAGGTAAAATCTGGATCCGTGTATTCCCTGATAAGCCAATTACTAAAAAGCCTCTTGAGGTTCGTATGGGTAAGGGTAAAGGTTCAGTGGAATATTGGGTATGCCAAATTCTACCTGGTCGTGTTCTTTATGAAATGGAAGGTGTTTCGGAAGAGATTGCTCGTGAAGCATTTGCTTTAGCAGCAGCTAAACTTCCTTTCAAAACAACTTTCGTAACTAGAACGGTGATGTAATGAAAGCAAGCGAATTGAAAGAAAAAAGCATTGAAGAGCTAAACGCTGAATTGCTTGAATTGCTACGCGAACAGTTTAACTATCGCATGCAAGCAAGCACTGGCCAATTAGCACAAACTCATTTGCTAAGAACAGTACGTCGCAATATTGCACGTGTTAAGACTATCATAACTGAAAAGGCAGGTAAGTAATGAGCGAAGCTAAAATTCGTACACTACAAGGTCGTGTTATCAGTGATAAAATGGATAAGTCTATCACTGTATTAATTGAACGACGTGTAAAGCACCCAATCTACGGTAAGTTCATGACGCGTTCAACTAAGTTGAAAGCACATGATGAAACTAACCAATGTGCAGCGGGTGATTTAGTATCTATTCGTGAATGTGCTCCAATTTCTAAGAGTAAATCTTGGACTTTGGTTGACGTTTTAGAAAAAGCTTAATCGCTTAATCTAAATCACAATAAGTACTTTAATAAGGCTCTGCTTCGGCAGGGCCTTTTTATTTGCCTAAGTAAATAATATGTGTGTTGATTCAAAAAATAGTAATTTCGTTTATCAGCTAGTGATTTAGGCTATTTTGTAGATGTTAAAATTGTTATGACAGGTATTTCTTGCTACTGAACACCGTCATATTTTATAGCCTAAATTCTGATTATGCATTGCTAACTTACTTTAGTGTTCATTTTTTAGCTAAATTTAGTATCACTTTTGAATAACCGGTGTTATAATCTCGCGCCCGCTCGTTATGGGTAGGTGGTAAAAGGCAGTGACGGGTCGAATTTTTGGCCTTAAATTTCTATCTTTTCATATGTGTAAAAGATAATTAGCGGAGCAATATAAATGATCCAAATGCAATCACAATTGAACG
Source organism: Cognaticolwellia aestuarii (assembly GCF_002000025.1). Taxonomy (GTDB): domain Bacteria; phylum Pseudomonadota; class Gammaproteobacteria; order Enterobacterales; family Alteromonadaceae; genus Cognaticolwellia; species Cognaticolwellia aestuarii. The sequence continues at coordinate 173,390 of NZ_MUZV01000010.1, read as the reverse complement.
TGGCTGATAACAGTGGCGCTCGTCGTGTACAATGTATAAAGGTTCTTGGTGGCTCGCACCGTCGCTACGCACGCATTGGTGACATCATCAAAATTGCAGTGAAGGAAGCAAATCCTCGCGGCAAGGTTAAAAAAGGTGATGTATTAACTGCGGTAGTGGTGCGCACAAAGAAAGGTGTTCGTCGTACAGATGGTTCAACTATCCGTTTTGATGAAAACGCGGCTGTAATGTTAAATGCTAACTTACAACCAATTGGTACTCGTATTTTCGGGCCTGTGACACGTGAACTTCGTAATGAGAAATTTATGAAGATCGTATCATTAGCACCAGAAGTACTATAAGGAGTCACGATAATGGCATCTAAGATTCGTCGTGATGATGAAGTAATCGTACTTGCAGGTAAAGACAAGGGCAAAACTGGTAAAGTGACCAAAGTTCTTGTTGAAGAAAGCAAAGTATTTGTTGAAGGTATCAACTTAATCAAGAAGCACACTAAGCCTGTACCTCAGTTACAGCAGCCTGGTGGAATTGTTGAAAAAGAAGCACCTTTAAATGTATCCAACGTTGCGATTGTTAACCCAGCTACTGGCAAAGCAGATCGTGTTGGTTTTAGAGATGAAAACGGCAAAAAAGTTCGTTTTTTCAAATCTAATAACGAATTAATTTAATTGGAGTAAACGATGGCGAAACTGCATGATTTTTACAACGATACAATTGTTGCAGAGCTTCAAAAGAAGTTTGAATACAAAAGTGTCATGCAAGTCCCTCGGATTGAAAAGATCACCCTTAACATGGGTGTTGGTGAAGCTATTGCTGATAAAAAAGTACTAGAACACGCCACAAATGATCTTACTGCAATCTCAGGTCAAAAGCCGGTCACGACAGTTGCACGCAAATCAGTTGCGGGCTTCAAAATTCGTGAAGGCTACCCTATTGGCACAAAAGTAACTCTACGTGGCGAACGTATGTGGGAATTTTTAGAGCGTTTAATCTCTATTTCTATTCCTCGTATCCGCGATTTCCGTGGCTTGAATCCTAAGTCATTCGATGGTCGTGGTAACTACAGCATGGGCGTACGTGAGCAAATCATTTTCCCTGAAATCGATTACGATAAAATCGATAAAATTCGCGGAATGGATATCACTATCACTACAAGTGCGAAGAACAATGAAGAAGGTCATGCATTATTGACTGCCTTCAACTTCCCATTTAAGAAGAAGGTGTAGAGTTATGGCTAAATCGTCAATGAAAGCTCGTGAAGCTAAAAGAACCAAATTAGTTGCACAATACGCTGAAAAGCGTAGCGCACTAAAAGCTATCATCTCTGGTGTTGATTCTTCTGAAGAAGAACGCTGGGATGCTGTATTGAAACTTCAAGCATTACCTCGTGATTCGAGCAGTAGTCGTCAACGTAACCGTTGTAATATTACTGGCCGTCCACATGGTTACTTACGTAAATTCGGTCTAAGCCGTATTAAATTGCGTGAAACTATGATGCGCGGTGAAGTTCCAGGTCTTAAGAAAGCTAGTTGGTAATTCACGGGAGTAAATGGTTATGATGACTGATCCTATCGCGGATATGTTTACACGCATTCGCAACGGTCAATCTGCAGCAAAGACTGCAGTTACAATGCCATCTTCAAAGGTTAAAGTTGCAATTGCCAACTTGCTTAAAGAAGAAGGTTACATTTCAGAGTTTTCAGTTGCTGAAGGTGCTAAGCCTGAGTTAACTGTTGAATTGAAATATTTTGAAGGTAAAGAAGTAATTGAAGTGATCAAACGTGTTTCACGTCCAGGTCTTCGCGTATACAAAGGTGCTCAAGAGCTTCCTAAAGTATTAGCAGGCATGGGTATCGCTATTATTTCTACTTCTAAAGGTCTAATGACTGATCGCGCCGCTCGCAATGCGGGTCTTGGCGGTGAAGTTCTTGGTTTCGTAGAGTAAAGGAGCAGAATTATGTCTCGTGTTGCAAAAGCACCTGTCGCAATCCCTGCAAACGTTACTGTTACGTTATCAGGTCAAGACATTAAAGTTAAAGGTCCAATCGGCGAGTTATCTCATACTATCCATAGTGACGTTGTTGTTTCTCAAGAAGAAAACAACCTTGTTACTAACATAGTTGCAGATGTTAAAGGCGCTTGGGCTCAAGCCGGAACAGTACGTGCTTTAATCAATAATATGATTGAAGGTACTGGTAAAGGTTTTGAGAAAAAATTATTGTTAAACGGTGTTGGTTACCGTGCAAAAGCTGCTGGTAAGTCTTTAGATTTATCTTTAGGTTTTTCACACCCAATCAGCCATGCAATTCCTGAAGGAATTACCGTTGAAACTCCTAGCCAAACTGAAATCATACTGAAAGGTGCTGATAAACAGTTGGTCGGTCAAACTGCAGCGAACATTCGTGCATACCGTAAACCTGAGCCTTACAAAGGTAAAGGTATTCGTTATAGCGATGAGAATGTACGTCGTAAAGAAGCTAAGAAGAAGTAGGATAATACTATGGATAAGAAAACATCTCGTTTGCGCCGCGCTAAACGCGCTCGTGCAAAAATTAGCGAGTTGGGTGCGAATCGTTTAGTTGTATTCCGTACTCCTCGTCATATTTACGCGCAATTGATCGCACCAACGGGTTCTGAAGTAATCGCAGCAGCGTCTACTTTAGACAAAGAAGTTAGTGCTCAGTTAGAAAAAACAGGTAACGTTGAAGCAGCTACGGCTGTAGGTAAAGCAATTGCAGAACGTGCAGTAGCTAAAGGCATCACTAGTGTTGCTTTTGACCGTTCAGGTTTCCGTTACCATGGTCGCGTGAAAGCGTTAGCAGATGCAGCTCGTGAAGCTGGTCTTCAGTTTTAGGGGTTGATAATGGCTAATCATAATCAAGAAAACTCACAACAAAGTGATATGGCTGAAAAGTTAATCGCAGTTAACCGCGTTTCAAAAGTGGTTAAAGGTGGTCGTATTTTTAGTTTCACAGCACTAACCGTAGTTGGTGATGGCGCTGGTCGCGTTGGTTTTGGTTACGGTAAAGCACGTGAAGTGCCTGCTGCAATCCAAAAAGCAATGGAAAAAGCACGTCGTAACTTAGTAACCGTTGATTTGAAGGGTACTACTCTTCAGCATGCTATTAAAGGCAAGCACTCTGGTTCTAAAGTTTACATGCAACCAGCTTCTGAAGGTACAGGTATCATCGCCGGTGGCGCGATGCGTGCAGTACTTGAAGTTGCAGGCGTACAGAACGTATTGTCAAAAGCATACGGTTCTACCAACCCAATTAACGTAGTTCGTGCTACTGTTTCTGCTCTTGCGAATATGCATTCGCCTGAAGCTGTTGCAGCTAAGCGTGGCAAAAGCGTTTCAGACATTTTGGGGTAATTGAGCATGGCTAAAACAGTTAGAATAACTCAGTTAAAAAGTTCTATCGGTCGTTTACCGAAGCATAGAGCTACATTAAAGGGTCTTGGTTTACGTCGTATCCGTCATACAGTAGAGTTAGAAGATACTCCATCTGTACGCGGTATGATCAATCAAGTATCTTATATGATTAAGGTGGAGGATTAATAATGCATTTAAATACTTTATCTCCTGCACCAGGTGCTAAGAAAGCCAAGAAACGCTGTGGTCGTGGTATTGGTTCTGGCATAGGTAAAACAGGTGGTCGTGGTCACAAAGGTCAGAAGTCTCGTTCTGGCGGTAGTGTACGTCCTGGTTTCGAAGGTGGTCAAATGCCATTGAAACAACGTTTACCTAAATTTGGTTTCACGTCACGTAAATCTTTAGTTCGCGCTGAAGTACGTTTACATGAGCTAAATAACATCACAGGTGATGTTGTCGATATCTTTGCCCTTAAAGATGCTAACTTAATCACACGTAACATTGTGTCAGTGAAAATCATGCTTTCTGGTGAAATCACTCGTCCAATTACTGTACGTGGTTTAGGTGTTACTAAAGGCGCTCGTGCAGCTATTGAAGCTGCTGGCGGAAAAATCGAGGAATAGTACAGAATGGCTAAACCAGGAATGGATAATAAAGCGCAAGGCGGATTGTCTGAGCTTAAACAAAGGTTATGGTTTGTATTCGGAGCCTTAGTTGTGCTTCGTTTAGGAACATTTGTGCCAATCCCTGGTATTGACGCCGCTGTATTAGCTCAGTTGTTTGAACAACAAAAGGGCACCATTGTAGAAATGTTTAACATGTTCTCTGGTGGTGCTCTTGAGCGAGCCTCTGTATTGGCACTTGGTATTATGCCGTACATTTCAGCTTCTATCATAATGCAATTGCTAACGGTGATGCACCCAGCAATGGCAGAATTGAAAAAAGAAGGTGAAGCTGGACGACGTAAGATTAGTCAATACACCCGCTACGGCACTTTAGTTCTAGCAACTGTACAATCAATTGCAATAGCAAGAAGTTTACCGGGAATGATGCCAGGTCTAGTAATGGACGCAGGTTTCGGATTCTACTTTGCTGCGGTAGTAAGTTTGGTTACTGGTACCATGTTTTTAATGTGGTTAGGTGAGCAAATTACAGAACGCGGTATTGGTAACGGTATTTCTATCTTGATATTTGCAGGTATTGTTGCTGGTATGCCGTCAGCTGTTGGTCAAACAGCAGAGGCGGCGCGTCAAGGTGAATTGCACTTATTAGTATTGTTGCTAATTGGCGTAATTATATTTGCTACGACTTTCTTTGTAGTATTTGTGGAACGTGGTCAACGACGTATTGTTGTTAATTACGCTAAGCGTCAGCAAGGCCGTAAGGTTTTTGCCGCGCAGAGCACACATTTACCTTTAAAAGTGAATATGGCAGGTGTTATTCCACCAATCTTCGCTTCAAGTATTATCTTGTTCCCTGGCACGCTTGCGAGCTGGTTTGGACAAGGTGACGGTATGGTTGCTGATTTCCTACAAGAAGTATCAATTGCTATTTCTCCAGGACAGCCGCTATATGTAATGTTACTTGCTGCAGCGATAATATTTTTCTGTTTCTTTTACACGGCTCTTGTTTTCAACCCGCGTGAAACTGCAGATAACCTGAAAAAATCTGGTGCGTTTATTCCTGGGATTCGTCCTGGTGAGCAAACGTCTAAATATATCGATAAAGTTATGACTCGCTTAACCCTAGCTGGTGCGATGTATATAACCTTTATCTGTTTAGTACCTCAGTTTATTATCATGGCATGGGACGTCAATTTTTACTTTGGCGGCACATCACTACTTATTATTGTAGTTGTGATAATGGACTTTATGGCACAAGTACAGACGCATTTGATGTCTCATCAATATGATAATGTACTTAAAAAAGCAAACCTTAAGGGCTATGGCCGTTAGGCTGAGTCATTAGGTAACGGAGTATAAAATGAAAGTACGTGCATCCGTAAAAAAGATTTGTCGTAACTGTAAAGTTGTTAAACGTGCTGGTGTTGTTCGTGTAATTTGCGAAGAGCCAAAGCATAAGCAACGTCAAGGTTAATATTGACCTGAGCGAAAGCTTAATCTTTTAGAAGTGGCATTATGTAGATAACTCTGTATAATGCCGCTTCGATTTGCAAAAAAACGCGCTGGTTGAGTATCCTAACGGGCTTTTCAACCGGTAAATTTTAAATTTAAAATAGGAGATGTGTTAGTGGCCCGTATCGCTGGCATTAACATCCCTGATCGTAAGCATGCAGTAATCGCCATTACTGCGATCTTCGGTATCGGTGCAACACGTGCGAAAGCAATTTGTGTAGCAACTGGTATTGCAGAGTCAACTAAGATCAGTGAATTGGACGAAGCTCAAATTGATTTGCTTCGTGCAGAAGTGGATAAATACACCGTAGAAGGTGATTTACGCCGTGAAGTTTCAATGAACATTAAACGTCTTATGGATTTAGGTTGTTTCCGTGGCATTCGCCACCGTCGCAGTCTTCCTCTACGTGGTCAACGCACTAAAACTAATGCGCGTACCCGTAAAGGTCCTCGTAAGCCAATTAAGAAGTAAGAGGAACTAGACAATGGCTAAAACACCTGTACGTACGCGTAAACGCGTAAAAAAACAAGTTGCTGATGGCATGGCTCATATCCATGCTTCTTTCAACAACACAATCGTAACTCTTACAGATCGTCAAGGTAACGCCTTATCATGGGCGACTGCTGGTGGTTCAGGTTTCCGTGGTTCACGTAAATCTACTCCATTTGCTGCGCAAGTAGCTGCAGATCGTGCTGGTAAAGCTGCACAAGAGTTTGGCTTGAAGAATATTGAAGTGTTCGTTAAAGGTCCGGGTCCAGGTCGTGAATCTGCTATCCGTGCTTTAAATGCTGCTGGTTTTAAAATCACCAACATTACTGACGTTACACCTATTCCTCATAATGGTTGTCGTCCTCCTAAGAAACGTCGCGTTTAATCGTACTTTTTTTAGGATAGTTGGAGAAAGAAAATGGCTAGATATTTAGGTCCTAAGTTAAAGCTTAGTCGCCGCGAAGGTACAGATTTGTTCCTTAAAAGCGGTGTTCGAGCAATTGACACTAAATGTAAAATCGAAACAATACCAGGTCAACACGGCGCCCGTCGCGGTCGTTTATCTGACTACGGTATTCAGCTTCGTGAAAAACAAAAAGTTCGTCGTATATATGGCGTACTAGAAAAACAATTCCGCAACTACTATAAAGAAGCGGCTCGTCTAAAAGGCAATACAGGTGAAAACTTGTTACAACTTTTAGAGAAACGTCTTGATAACGTAGTATACCGTATGGGCTATGCAAGCACTCGTGCTGAAGCTCGTCAACTAGTTAGCCATAAAGCTATCGTAGTTAACGGTGTTGTTGTTAATATTCCATCTTTCACTGTTAAAGCCGAAGATGTAGTTTCTGTACGTGAAAAGTCTAAAACTCAAGCGCGTATTATCGCTGCTTTAGAATTAGCTGAGCAACGTGAGAAGCCAGTTTGGGTTGAAGTAGATAACAAGAAACTTGAAGGCGTTTTTAAACGTGTTCCTGATCGTTCTGACTTGTCTGCCGAAATTAATGAACAGTTGATTGTTGAACTTTACTCTAAGTAAAGTTGCACTTTAAGAGAGGACATAATGCAGGGTTCTGTAACCGAATTCCTTAGACCACGATTGGTTGATATCGAAACTGTTAGTGCTACTCGCGCTAAAGTAACTTTAGAGCCATTAGAGCGTGGTTTTGGTCACACTTTAGGTAATGCGTTACGCCGCATTCTTTTATCTTCAATGCCAGGTTGTGCTGTAACTGAAGTTGAAATTGACGGTGTACTTCATGAGTACAGCAGTAAAGAAGGTGTGCAAGAAGACATCATCGAAATATTGCTTAACCTTAAGGGACTAGCTATAAGTTTAGAAGGCAAAGATGAAGCTGTTCTTACCTTAACTAAGTCCGGTGAAGGCCCTGTAACGGCTGCCGATATCCAACATGATGGTGATGTAGAAATTGCAAACCCAACACATGTAATCTGTCATTTGACAGGTGATGGCTCTATCAGTATGCGTATAAAGGTTGAAATGGGACGTGGTTATGTTCCAGCTTCAGCTCGACGCGATGCCGAGGAAGAAGATCGTGCAATCGGACGTTTGTTAGTTGATGCTTCATTCAGTCCCGTTGTAAGAATTGCCTATGATGTTGATTCTGCACGTGTTGAACAGCGTACAGATTTGGACAAATTGGTCTTAGACATGGAAACTAACGGAACGTTAGATCCTGAAGAAGCAATTCGTCGCGCTTCAACAATTTTAGCGGAACAGCTAGATGCGTTTGTTGAGCTTCGTGATGTGACTGAAGTAGAGCCAAAAGAGGAAAAACCACTGTTTGATCCTATTTTGCTTCGTCCTGTTGATGACCTTGAACTTACTGTTCGTTCAGCAAACTGCTTAAAAGCAGAAGCAATACAATATATTGGCGATTTAGTACAGCGTGCTGAGGTTGAGCTTCTTAAAACACCTAATTTAGGTAAGAAGTCTTTAACTGAAATCAAAGACGTTTTGGCGTCTCGTGGTTTGTCTCTGGGCATGCGCCTAGAAAACTGGCCACCAGAAAGCATAGCTGATAACGACTAAGTCGATCATCGTTTTTTAATAGTTGAGATAAGGATTAACTTATGCGCCATCGTAAAAGCGGTCGCCAGTTAAACCGTAATAGCAGTCATCGCCAGGCGATGTTCCGCAATATGGCAAGTTCATTAGTTAAGCACGGTTTGATTAAAACTACTGTTGCTAAAGCTAAAGAACTACGTCGCGTTGTTGAGCCACTAATTACATTGGCCAAAACCGACAGCGTAGCAAATCGTCGTTTAGCATTTGCTCGCACACAAGATAAAGAAGTAGTTGGTATTTTATTTAACGAACTTGGTGCTCGTTACCAAGAACGTCCAGGTGGTTACACTCGCATTTTAAAATGTGGTTTCCGTACTGGTGATAAAGCACCTATGGCTTACGTTGAACTTGTAGACCGCCCAGCAGCTGAAGAAGCCGCTGAAGTAGTTGAAGAGGTTAGCGCAGAAGCGTAATTTAGTATTTACTAAATTTATTTCTGTCGGAATTGAAAGCGGAGCTTAGGCTCCGCTTTTTTGTGTCTAAAAAACACCAATAAGTGCTAAAAACTTGACCCACTACTTAATACCTCGTATAACAATTACCCACGCAAAAATAGGTCTATACACTTTATGTCATCACGTAACCCGATTATTGCCGTTACAGGTTCTTCAGGGGCTGGTACCTCTACGACGATTGAATCGTTTGAACATATATTTCGCACATTAGGTATCATATCGGCAACAGTTGAAGGTGATAGCTTTCATCGATATTCGCGTCCGGAAATGGACTTAGAGAAACGTAAGGCAAGAGAAGACCAACGTAATATCAGCTATTTTGGTGATGCAGCTAATGATTTTGGAGCGTTAGAAAAACTGTTTAAAGATTATTCTGAAACAGGTAAGGGAAAGATACGTAGATACTTACATACGTTTGATGAAGCCGTACCATATAATCAAATGCCAGGAACTTTTACCCCGTGGGAGGAGTTGGGTGATGGTACCGATTTGCTGTTCTATGAAGGTTTACATGGCGGTGTCGTGACCGAGAAAAATGATGTGGCTAAACATGTTGATTTACTTATTGGTATGGTGCCGATTGTTAACCTTGAATGGATCCAAAAAATAATACGTGATACCAATAAACGCGGCCATAGTCGTGAAGCTGTAACAGCAAGTATTGTTCGAAGTATGGAAGACTATATTTCTTTTATTACTCCTCAATTTTCACGAACTCATGTTAACTTTCAACGAGTTCCTACTGTTGATACTTCAAATCCTTTTAGTGCCAAAGCAATTCCAACATTAGATGAGAGCTTTGTTGTCATTAGATTTAGAGATTCGACTAATGTTGATTTTCCGTATTATTTAAGCATGATTGATGGTTCGTTTATGTCGCGGATGAATACACTTGTGGTCCCGGGTGGAAAGATGGGCTTGGCGATGGAGTTGATATTAACACCGTTGATTAAAGAATTAATGGATAAGAAAACTGAAGCAAATAAACAACTAGACTGGATGAGTGATTTATAACATAGCATTCAAAAGTGTTAACTGATAGGTGTGTCAACTTTCTAAACACACCTCAGTGGTAGCTAGACCTTTATAGTAGCTCTAATAACGTAATCAACAGCGTGCAATTATTTACATTATTGTTGTGGAGATATGATCTTAAAGTCATGTGTGATGTTGACAGTTTTATTTAGCATAAGAGCGACAGAGCAATATTTATCTGCAGATAAATTAACCGCTCGTTCAACATGTTTCTCACTAACTTCAGTACCCTCAATAACAAAATGTAAATGGATATCTGAAAACAACCTAGGCACAGAGTCGACGCGTTTGGCTGTTATCTCGACTTTACAATTTAGAATGAGTTGTCGTACTTTTTTGAGAATGCTTACCACATCAACTGATGAACATGCACCTAAAGATAAAAGCACATTCTCCAATGGACTCGGTGCTAAAGAACCCGCATTTGCATCTAATACCAATGAGTGACCACTTTCCGATGTCGCTAAAAATAGCTCATCACTAATCCATTTAACTTCTGCTTTCATTATGTTGTCCAAAGTGTTTTTAGTGATAATATTGTATGGAATTCATTAATGATTAGCTAGATTGTATAGTGGAATTAATCGTGAAATTAAATTTATTGGCTCTTAAGCAAACATAAAGATGGCGCACCCAGCAGGAGTCGAACCTGCGACCTCTGCCTCCGGAGGGCAGCGCTCTATCCAGCTGAGCTATGGGTGCACATTGAAATGATTTTAGCGCGGCAAATAGTATAGAGTATCGTCGTTTATGTCTAGCATGAATATGTATTTATTAGTTAAGTACTCAAATAGGATTTATTTAAAATTATTAATCTTAATAATTGGCGATTATGCTTATTGCACTTTGCAATGAGTTGCCTTTCTATGGTTATTGCCGATCCTAACATTGAAAAAGATGTACTTTCACCATGAAGATGCCTAAAGTAAAGGCTATAATATCTTTTATCTCAATATCCTATAAGCAAAAACTTGGCTATGAAATTACTCCTTATTGCACTTACTCTATGGTTGTTCATAATGACACAACCATTACTAGCTCAATCTTATGATACCGAGGTTATTAAAGCCGAACTTTATAATAGTACGGTACAACGAACCGGTAAGTTGGACTATAGGCGAACATTAAGTCTCTCATTCAAAAGCGCAGGTTATTTAGCTGTGCTTAATGTTGATGAAGGAGAAACGTTCGAGCAGGGGCAATTACTTGCATCGCTAAACATAACCGAGCTGCAAGAAGAAAAGAATTCATATTATGCACAATTAACGCAAGCAAAGCGTGATGTTAAGCGTATTAATCGTTTAATGGATGAAAAGTTGGCGTCTGAACGTGATTTAGATATGGCGATGACAGAAGTTGAAACAATACGAGCTGCATATCAAGTTGCTTATTACAATTTAGAACAAGCACAAATCTTTGCACCTTTTTCAGGTGTTGTTTTAGCTAGAAATACCGAGTTGGGTGAGTTGCAAAGCCCAGGGCAAGCCGCTCTACAAGTTGCAAAACTTGATTGGGTAGTTAAAGTCGCTTTAACAGGGCAAGAAATTAGTCAAGTGCAGTTAGGGCAGTCTGTAAAAGTATCAATACGTCAACGCGGTATCATCGAAGGTGTAATTAGCAAAATACCAGCAATTGCCAATAGCGAAGACAATTTATTTACTACTGAAGTTTTATTACCAAAAACAAACAATCGAATGATAGCAGGACAACTTGCTAGTGTGAGTATCGCTTTTGAAAATGATTATTTTATCTATCGATTACCTATAGCCGCACTGGTTGCTGTTGACGATGATGGCAAAGCCATTATTGTTGCAAAATCTATGGCAAGCACAGAGTTTACGCAGCAGAGCTTCGAGGTATTTGAGTTAGATAATGATTATGTTTACCTACGTGCTAATCGTAACGATGAACCGTTAACGGTAGTTACGCAAGGTTGGCAAAACTATTCACTGGGTGGGCAGTAGTCATTATGTTTCTTCCTCGTGTTGCTATAAAGAATGCTCAGTTTACCTTTACTATTGTTATCCTTTTGGTACTTGTCGGCATTGTGTCATATTTTCATATGCCTCGTTCTGAAGACCCTCAATTTGATATCCCCATTACCTTACTTGAAATTATCTACCCAGGCGCTTCACCAACGGACATAGAAACCTTAGTTGTTGACCCTTTAGAGGAGGAGTTCGCTGAAATTGAGGGGATCAAAAAGATAGAGTCTCAAATTAAAAATGGTGGTGCTAGAATCGAGGTCACTTTTTTATACGGTAGTGATCCCAATGCAGCATACAATGAAGTAAAACAAGCCGTATCAACCGTAAAGCCAACATTACCTGAGGGTGTGCAAGATGTTTTAGTATTGAAGGCTACGCCGACCAGTGTCGCTATTATTCAATTAGCGCTTTGGAGTGATTCAACTGATTATAAAAAAATGGAATTTCATGCTAAGCAGCTTGAGAAACGTTTAGAGGCGATTGAGGCAGTAAAAAAAGCTGATATTTGGGGCTATCCTACACAAGTTGTAGCAGTAGATCTTAACCTTGCTATGTTAAAGCATTACGGTATCAGTGTGGCAACTATTAATGCCTTGCTACAAAAGCGAGCAATAAATATTACGCCTGGTTTTGTTGATGCTAACACACGCAGATTTAATGTAAAAACCAGTGGTAATTTTCAACATCTTGATGAACTAAATAATACAGTTGTATTTTCCAATGAGAGTGCAGTTATTCGTTTAAAAGATGTTGCTAACGTTCAGTTCTCGAGTCGTGAGGCTAGTTACTTAGCTTACTATGACGGTAAGCCAGTCATCTTTTTAACAGCAGAACAAAGAATGAATACCAATATATTCGCTCTCACTAAAGCCATTGATGAAGAAATTGCTGCATTTAGGCAAACCTTACCTGACACCATAAAAATAGCGACACTTTTTAAGCAATCTGAAGGGGTTGAAAATCGTGTTAATGGCTTCTTTGATAATTTATGGCAAGGTCTTGTGTTAGTTGGGTTGATGTCCTTGATTTTTTTAGGCGTTCGAGAAGCGGTGGTTGTTATTATTGCTATCCCGTTGTCATTTTTAATCGCCATTGGATGGTTAGACTTTGCAGGCTTTGGCTTACAGCAAATGTCAATTGTTGGTCTTATTATCGCGTTAGGCCTCCTCGTTGATAACGCTATTGTAGTAACCGAAAGCATTCATCGAGAAAAGAAAAAGACAGCTGATTTGGTTGAAGCCTCTACGTCAGGCACCAGCAAGGTTGGCTGGGCGATCACTAGTGGTACTGTCACCACTATGCTAGCTTTTTTACCTATGCTGATGTTAGCGAGTGATACTGGAGATTTTGTGCGCTCTATGCCGGTAACCGTAGTGCTCGTCTTATTGGCTTCTTTATTGGTTGCTTTAACTGTTACCCCATTACTCGCCAGTAAATTTTTCAGTCGTAAAGAAAGTAAAATTAAAACATTACAGTTTTATGTCAATAGTTTTGCTGAACAATATTACACAACATGGCTGAGTCGCTTAATGAACGCTAAATTGTTGATGCTAATAGGAGCTTTCATTGCGCTATTTGCTATGGCTTCGCTGTTTGGGCAAGTTGGCGTTAGTTTGTTTCCGAAAGCTGAAAAGTCAATGTTACTTATCGATGTTGAAACACCAGCTAATTCATCGTTAGATTATACCAATAAAGTTATGCATTCGATGACTGAATTTATTGAAACTCAATCTTATGTCGATAAAATAGCACTTAATGTTGGTAACTCTAACCCTCGAATTTATTACAATGAAATCCCTAAGCGTGGCGTAGCCAGTTATGGGCAACTACTCTTAGTATTAAAAGCTTATGATGAAAAAGAAGTTAATGTATTAGTGTCCGCATTACGAGCAGAGTTCTCTAAATGGCATCAAGCAAAAATTACTGTAAAAGAGTTCACTCAAGGTCCGGTTACCGACCAACCTATTACAGTAAGGTTAATTAGTGAGTCATTGTCAGATCTTGAGCGTGTAGCTGCAGACTTGCAAAATAAAATTGCTTCAATACCTGGTGCGATCAATCTCGATAACCCTATTGGTATTGCCAATACTGAATTAGCGTTAGTAATTGACTATGATAAAGCTGCGCTTTCGGGGGTTGATATTAATCAATTAGATAATAGTATCCAGACTGCACTTTCTGGAACTTTTATCGGCCAGTTTAATGACAGCAACGGTGAAAACTATCCCATTCTGGTTCGTCGTCCTAAGAGTGATTTAGCCGGATTATCCGACATAACAATTGTCAACCAGCAAGGTAAAAACGTGCCTCTAGGACAATTTGTTGAAATGAAGTTGCAAAAAGGGCGTACTGACTTTTTCCATTATCAAAAACTACGCATGGCCCGGGTATCTGCTGATGCAGCGCAAGGGTATTCCGTACAAGAAATAACCACTGAAGTAGTTAGTTATCTTGATAATTATCAATTACCCGCCGGTATGTATTACCTCTTGGGTGGAGAAGAAGAATCACGACAAGAATCTTTTGCAGGCTTGTCGCAAATAATGCTGATAACGGCTATTGGTATTTTCGCTATTTTAGTTCTGCAATTTAAATCATTTTTACAACCGTTAGTTATTTTTACATCAATTCCATTTGCCATGACCGGTGCTGTACTTGGTTTATACTTGACGGGCTTATCATTCTCTATGATGGCATTTATTGGCCTGATCAGTTTGTTTGGTATTGTGGTCAATAATGCAATTATTCTAGTAGATACCACGAATAAAAACTTGGCTGATAAAATGACCAAGAAGCAGGCCATTTTATCAGCCAGTTCAACACGCTTTACACCGATACTATTAACAACCATTACCACTATCGGTGGTTTATTACCATTAACATTATTTGGTGGTAGTTTGTGGCAACCGCTGGGTGTAGTCATTATTTCAGGTTTATGTATTTCAGCTGTAGCTAGCTTTATTATTGTGCCAATTTTGACCGAATTATTTACAAAAACGACGGATAGTGAGCTATAAATTATGGATTTTATTGGCTTAATAGGTTTTTCTTTGGCCAGTGCTGCTTATGCGTTATTTGCCTTGTTAGTCATAGCGGCCCGTAATAGTAGTTTACTCGCGCGTTGGGTGCTCTTTTGTACTTTGATTACTCTAGCAAGTAATTTAGTGGCAGCATTGCAAATTAAGCTTGGGTTTAGCTTGCAGTGGGCCATGCTATCAGATGGTTTTGAAATTGCCTGTTGGTCTTTATTAATTATATTGTTTAATACTGAACATCGTAATTTACGAGCACTGATCGGTAATTATTATGTTCGACAATATTTTGCGGTTTGGTTCCTTCTGATGTCTGGGTGTTGGCTAGCAAGTTATTGGTTAAATTATTCTTATGAATATATATTTTTGCTTTTTATTGTTCTTAACCTTTGGATGTTGGTACTACTAGAGCAGTTATATCGGAATGCTGATCTACAAGTACGCTGGGCTATTTGGCCTTTGGTTATTGCTTTAGCTAGTGTCAGTATTTTTGACTTTGTGCTTTATGCACAAGCAACCATGGTTGATGGTATTGATTTTGATTTTTGGTATAGCCGTGGCTATTTAGCATTATTTATTGTGCCATTATTGCTCATTAGCACACGACGAGTAAAAAATGGCGAAGTACGTATTTTTGTCTCCCGCAATGTGGTTTTTTATAGCTCAATGTTGATGATCGCTGGTGGATATTTGTTACTTATGGCCCTTGCAGGCTACGTGATTAATTATATGGGAGGCGAGTGGGGCAGCCTAGTTAGTATCGGCTTTTTAATGCTTAGCAGTATTGTATTAGTTGCACTTTTGATTACAGAATCCTTACGTAGAACTGTTAAAGTTTTCATTGCTAAAAACTTTTTTGCTAATAAATATGAATATCGAGATGAATGGCTAAATCTTATTGAAAAAATAGAAACCTCGAGTGGTGAAAGTCACTATGAAATGGCAACACATATTATGATGTCGAAGGTTGATGCTTTAAAAGGCGCAATAATAAAAAAAGTCTCGCATCAGCATTATCAAGTGCAATATAGCGATGGACTTGATATTGATGAGAATGTTGAAGAGCATTTATTAGAGGTTGGTAAATTTTGTCAACAACAAGGCTGGATTGTTGATGTAAATGAATATGAAGATGCACCTCTTATATATCCTAATTTACAGTTAGATGTTTCTTTATGTAGAAGTAAAAATATTCAAATTATCGTGCCTATTTTTATTGGTAAAGCATTCTATGGTTTATTTTTATTGGCTGATGAGAACAAAATCAAACAACTGAACTGGGAAGATAGAGATTTGTTATTTGCTGTCTCTAAACAATTAGGAAACTTTATTTCTCTGTATGAAGCGACTGATAAACTAAGTGAATCTAAGCAATTTGATGCCTTTAATCGCATGTCAGCATTTCTAGTTCATGATCTGAAAAATGTTCAAGCACAATTGGCGCTCATTACGGCCAATGGGCAAAAGCACCGTGATAATCCAGAATTTATCGATGATGTCTTTGAAACGGTTGAGTCAGCAACACAACGACTAGAAAAAGTATTATCACAACTGAGGAAAAAACAGGTTGAGCAGTCTTCGCATAGTCAGGTCGATTTAGCGACAATCGTTACAAAGGCGGTATCACAGTGTAATATCAGACAACCGAAGGTTGTATTTGATCAGCTGGGGCCATGTGAAACTTTTATTGATAGCGAATCGTTTCAGTCAGTAATTCAGCATTTAATCCAAAATGCGCAAGAAGCAACCGCGAGTGACGGTTGGGTAAAAGTATCGCTCATTAAGAAGAAGCGCACCATTAGAATCATTATCGAAGATAACGGCTGTGGTATGAGTGAAGAGTTCATTAATTCACGTCTATTTCGACCTTTTGATACAACTAAAGGTAATGCTGGTATGGGGATTGGTGTCTTTGAAGCCAAACAATTCTTCGAAAGCATGGCGGGTATTATTAAAGTGGAAAGTATGCCCGAGCAAGGCACAACTTTTACTATTGATTTACCATTAAGATTAACAGGCTCCGTAAGTAGTCAAGATTTACCATAAGGATTTTATTGAAATGGAAAAATTGCTAATCGTAGATGACGATAAAGGTATCCAGAAACAATTGAAGTGGAGCTTATCGGACTATGATGTTGTACTAGCAGATGATCGTCAAAGTGCCATTGCAGCTGTACGACGCCACGAACCAAAAGTTATTACTTTAGATTTGGGGTTACCACCTGATGAAGCTAATGCGTCTGAAGGCTTAGCCGCACTACAAGAAATTCTGACTATTGCACCACATAGTAAAGTTATTGTTATTACCGGTAATGATGATCGCACGAATGCGCTGGCGGCTATTGCTGCAGGCGCATATGATTTTTATCAAAAACCAGTCGATACAGAAGTGATCAATGTTATTGTTGCTCGTGCGTTCAGTGTTGCGGCTATTGAAGAAGAGAACCGTAAAATGCGCGCTGTTGCAGGCAGTGATATAGGTATCATTGGTAACAGCGAAAGTATTGACCGCTTACGTATGATGGTTAAACGTATTGCTCCAACAGCCATTACGGCTTTGCTGTTAGGTGAAAGTGGCACAGGTAAGGAAGTAACAGCAAATGCCGTTCACTTAGCCAGTGATCGTAAAGATAAACCCTTTATTGCTATCAATTGTGCCTCAATTCCTGAAACATTATTGGAAAGTGAGTTATTTGGCTTCGAAAAGGGGGCTTTTACTGGCGCGCATCGCACGACAAAAGGAAAAATAGAATGTGCCGAAGGTGGCACGCTGTTTCTTGATGAAATAGGTGATATGCCATATAGCCTTCAAGCTAAATTGCTGCGGTTTTTGCAAGAAAAATGTATTGAACGCCTTGGTGGCCGTCAAGAAATAGCAGTAGATGTTAGGGTTGTTTGTGCTACTAATCAGAACCTTGAGCAAATGGTTGCAGATAAAACCTTTCGAGAAGATCTATTTTATCGAGTCAGTGAAATTACTTTAAATATTCCTCCTTTGAGAGATAGAGATGAAGACGTTATTATCTTGGCGCAGTACTTTCTTCAACATTATGCTAAAGAATATAAGCGTAACGTTAAAAGTTTCTCTGCTGATGCTTTAAGCGCAATAAAAGGTCATAGGTGGCCAGGTAATATTCGTGAACTTCAGAATAAAGTTAAAAGCTCGGTCATTATGACCACAGGTACACAGGTCACGGCAATAGATTTAGGATTTTTTGATCAGCAAGATACTAGCTTTGAGTTGTCCTTAAATTTAAGAGTTGTACGTGAACAAGCAGAGTCTATTGCAATACAAAAGGCTTACGCATTAGCCGATGGTAATATGTCTAAAACAGCAGAGCTATTAGGGGTTACTCGTCCAACGTTATATTCTTTGATTGAGAAATATGAGTTAACTATTAATGATTAAGTGCTACAGATATAAATGTATACTCTGATATATAAAAAGCCGCTTTAAAGCGGCTTTTTATATATTATTTATCGATAACAAGAGGTGACCAATTTTAATCTTTTGGTGCTGCCTCAGTAGCTTCAGTATACAGGCGACTTTTATGTTTGAGCATTTTATCTACGTAGCGAGCCATTTTTATTTTTTCTTTGATATTGCTTTCTAAAATATCTTCCACTTCTCGTAATATTTCTTTGATGTTCTCAACTTTTCCTGAAGAATTGACTACAACTTGGTTCGGCTCATTACTGGCGAGATCCGCAGCATTAAGTGAACCGGTTAGCTCAACCTCCATTTCTTGTGCTACTTCATTGATTGCTTCAGTAGTAATACTGTCAAGCTCTTCTAGGAAGCCAAATAAAAGTAGTCTATCGACAAAAATGTTAATTTTTCGTGGCACGCCAAGCGTTTTTTCGTGGATAAGCTCAAAAGCAGCATCTGAAAATAGTGCGTTTTTATTACAGCCAGCTTGATGCAATCTATGATTAATATATTCTTTTACTTCTTCTTTTGATAAAGGCTTCAAGTGAGCTGAAGCGATAATACGTTGCCGAAATTGCTCCATATTTGGTGCTTGAATGATAGCTTTTAATTCTTCCTGTCCGAGCAAGAAACTTTGAATTAAAGGCTTATTGTCTAACTGAAAGTTTGACAACATGCGTAATTCTTCAACAGTTTCACTAGGTAAGTTTTGTGCCTCATCGACAATTAATAGAGCTCGTTTACCTTGTTGGTGCAATTGTATTAAAAACTTTTCAATGCCTTGTAACAGATCTGCTTTACTATCACCGATCACAGTTATATTAAATTCTGAAACCACTAATTCAAGTAACTCTTGTGGGTTAAGTTTAGTCGTCACAAGTTGTGCGGCAACAATACTTGAATCACCGAGGTTATTTAATAAGTTACGGGCGATAGTGGTTTTTCCGGTTCCTATTGGTCCCGTTACTACGATAAAGCCTTCGCCTTGATCTAAACCGTATTGGAGATATGATAGAGCTCTCTGATGATGGCTGGATGCAAAAAAGAATCTAGGATCTGGGCTCAGTTGAAATGGTCTTTCTTTAAAACCATAGTAATTTTCATACATACTGCTAAAAGCCTTTGGTAATTTTAGCGCTGATACGACCTTCTTGGTAATTTAGTACCGCACTATTAGAGTTTCTATTTAAATAACTGACAGTAAAATCAAACGATAAGGCACTATTTAATGATTTTTCGTAGGCGATTTGGTAGCGCCTATAACGATCGACACGCTCTGATGCAGTATCAATTTGTAAGTTGGTTTCTGTGTATGAAATATCTAAACTTAGGTTAGAGCGACTACTAATATCACGTCTAATATTTAAGCTAGCGGCACTGTTTTCATCTTCAATACGCGTTTCTAGGTTGTCTCTTTTTTGTTTATTGGCATTTAAAGTAATGGTTGTGCGCGCCAATGCTAATGTCGAGTTCCAAGTTAATGTTTTATTGAGTGAGAAAACATTGTCCTCCACTAAGGTAAAATCTTGCAGCGGAAATATTTGAAAGCCTGGGTTATCAGGATCATTAGGGTCACCAGGAAATATATTACTGCCATTTTCTAAAGTACACTCTTCGAACGAGTTAATATTACTACTGGGACAAAAGTAATAGCCGATAATGTTTACGGCAAAGTTATTTCTAGTTAAGGTTTGAACATCTTCAACATAACTCACAGTATTTGTTAATCGCTTATTACGGTGGATAAAATTAAGACCATAGCTGTCGCCATAAAATCGTTCAGAAAAACTTGCTTCTAACCTTGTACGAGCTGAGGGTTGCCATGTGATTGATGCGTTTATATATTCTTTTTGTTCATCACCGTCTAAGTCTAGTTTATTACCAATAGGCTTATTGTATGAAGTATCTAAATAAAGCCTTGGTGAAATTAACCAACGAAGGCCTAACCCATATGAATTTGATTCAATGGTTTGATTTGGGTTACTTAAATTACCACTATTGTCTTCATTATAATAACGCAGAAAAGGATTGATTTTATAATCGGTAATCAAGCCAAATTTTACTTCACTTTCGCTCAACTTACCTTCTTGGCTATCATTTTTTAGCTCTTGGTAGTTATGCTGCAAGTCCCAAAAAAAGTGCCGAGCACCTTTACCATTTGTACTTTCTAGATTTGCTATTACACCTTGCCTGTCTCCTATATCGTCTTCTGAGTCTGTTTGGTTATAGCCCAATGCAGAGTTGATAATAAAGGTACTGTTATTGACATTATATTCAAGGCCGCCTCGGTAAGTGCCTACTTGAATAGTATCTGCGGATACTATGTCGGCTAAGGCATTTCTACTGCCATTTCTTGACTGATTACTGATGTCAGCAGAGCCAACTAATATAATACCGTTAGGCCAAAGCTGTAACCTAAGGTCACTGGCAATGGTGTGGAAGTCATCATCAAGATCATGGTTATGGCTATATGATGCATAGGTGCTTTTTGATGAAAAATTAAAAATAGCATTACGTGCTTTATACGTAGAATCTAGATTGATACCTGCCTGACTAACCAAACTAGATTTTTCGTTATTGGTAACTAAGCCAACATTATCTGTATAAGTTTCATCGATTAAAATGCTTGGCTCAAATTGCCACTCACCAGCAAAGGCAATGTTGGAACAAACTAATGAGAGGAAAACCGCACTAAATTTAGTCTTTTGCGCCATATCCGTAACCGTAATAGCCATACAAGTCCTTATGAGATCTTATTGCTTTATTGAGTACTAGCCCTAATGCCAAATCTTCATTGAGGTGTTCTGTCGCGAATTTTATATCTGCAATAGAGGTTTTCGATTCTTCAACAACAATTACTGCTTGCCCCATTAAATTAGCTAATACCAGTGTTTCTGTAACCCCAATCAATGGTGGACAATCAAAAATAACAATTCGATCGGGATAACGATTAGCTAATTCATTCGCTAATGTCGCCATTTTTTCACTGGCTAATAATTCATTAGATAGATGATGGGGTTTGCCAGCAGGTATAAGTTTAAGTTTATCTATATCTGTGTTGTAAAGTATGTCACTGACCTGTTTCGACTTACCAAGCAAATAGTCGATAATCCCAGGTTGCTCCTCTATGCCTAACTCGCGAATCACGCTAGGTCGTAAAACATCAGCATCAACTAGTAGCACGGTTTTATCCTGCTCTAAGGCAATACTTAAGGCTAAATTGATAGCAACAAAGGTTTTTCCTTCGTTCGGTTTAGCGCTACTCACCATAATTAAGTTGCTATGTTCAAGGGTTTTAGAAGCGTTACCAAAGGCGTTATTTAACAGTTTGCGCTTAATCTGGCGAAATTCATCCTTAATACTTTTCCGTGTTCCGTTATCAATTAAATAACCACGCTCGGCCAAGCCGTTTTTATCAAGGGATAAGGCTGCTTTTTGATCTACTTTTCCTGCTGTTTCATTGTTGCTTAACTCCTGAGTTTCAGGTTCAACTAAAGGTGTATTTTCAGCAGTTTTTTGTTGCTTGGCTAGCGCCTTTTCTATGATACTCATAACTTATAAAATTCCTCTGATCGGCGCTAATATGACATTAGGTGCTATGGCATATAGTATAAAAAACGCCAACATTATTAGTAAAACACTATTGGAAAGTATAAATATCAATGTTTTCTTTCTGTGCCACTTTTGCAAACCAAGGTTCTCAGACGCTGAAACAATTCCAAATACAGGTATCCCAGTAGCTTTAGAAGCTTGCATGCTAGACGTTACCACAGGGTTAATTTGGCTAAACAATAGCGATAACCCTACACCCACACCAAAAGCAAAGATAGTTGAGCCGATTAAGAATAAAATACGTTTCGGACCTGCAGGTTCAGTTGGGGCTCTTGGAGGGTCAATCACTCTAAATTGAATAGGGTTAGTCGTTTCGTCTGCTTGTTGAGCTAATTGAGCTGTTTCTTTACGGTTAAGCAACTCTTCATATTTATCTTTAGTAATTTCATAGCCGCGGTTAAGTGAGGTTAATTCAGCTTCAATTTCTGGCAGTATATGAATTTTACTTTCCAAGTCTTTTACTTGCTCTCGGTAATCATTTGCTCTGACATTAGTGGATGCAATTTGATTTTCTAATTGATTGACTTGAATTTGTAATTGTTGAATAACAGGATTTTGACTGGTAGCAAGTTTATTACTTCCATCTTTAGTCGTACTTAAATACTCTTCAATTTCTTTGCTGCGTTGTTGCGTTAGGTGCTCTAGTCTGCGTTTAACTTCTTTCACATCGGGGTGCATTTCGGTATAACGCAATTGCAATGAATCTAGCGATGCTTCTAACTCAGATATACGATCATCATAAGTCGTTTGAATACTATTAGAATTCATGATGTTATTTTGCGAATTAGTCGTATCAGCTGGAGACGTACTTAATTGTGCTTTAGCAGATTTTAGCTGCGTCTCTTGTTCCAATAAATTTAGCTCAATTATCTTTAATTGCTCTTTAACAATATTGAGTTTTTGGTAATAACCGCCGTATTGGTCAGGCAATACATCGCTATATTTTTGTTTAAAGCTAGTTAGTCGTGATTCGGCAGCTAAAAGGCGGTTTTCATACTCTTTAATCTGAGTATCTAAAAATTTCTGTGCTGAGGTTGAGTCACTACGATTCTCACCTAAAGTATTTTCAATAAATACCGTTAATGCTGAGTTAACAACATTTTTTGCTGTTTCAGGGTTTTTATTTTTATAGGTAATAGTAAAGATGTTCTCATTTCGCCCACCCGTTTTTCTAATAATAATATCTGTTTTTAAATCTTCAATGAGTGATTCATAAGCTTCAGGCGTATTAGCTTGAACGTCTAAATCTGTCATACGGGTAATACGCTCAAGATTAGGACGGCTTAACAGCGTCTTAATCATTAAGCGAATTTGTACTTCGGGATCAGTTTTAACTGTTAGACCTTTTAATAACGGGCCTAAAATCGACTGTGTATCAGCGTAGATTCTAGCTTCAGATTCATAAACATTATCAAGCTGTGAAATAAATACCCATGCTAATGGGCATATCAACCAAGTTGAAATAATGATAAATCGGCGCTTAAGCCAGATACCTTTAAGATAATCTACAATTTGCTCTATAATTTCTTGCATTCCCGACCTCTAAAACAGGGTAAATAACTCTATTGCGCTTAAAACCATGTCTCAGGTATTACAATAATATCACCAGGTAAAACATCAACATTTGCAGATATCTCACCATTTTTAATTAAATCTTCTATAAAAATATCGTATTGCTTTTGTTTGCCATTTTCTACTCGTACCAATACGGCACCGTTACCATTGGCAAACTCTGTTAAACCACCAACACGGATCATTACGTCTAGTAATGTCATATGCTGAATATAATTAACGGCTTGGGGTTCAGTTGCTTCACCAATAACACGTATTTGCTCACTGAATGGTCCAACAAAATCATTTACGGTGACTGTCACAACAGGATCTCGTAAATAGGTGGCAAGGATTTGTTCAATTGAACGAGCCAATTCTGTAGGTGTTTTTCCTGACACTGGAATATCTTCGACCAATGATGTAGTTATCATACCGTCAGGTCTAACGATGAATGTGCCAGAAACTTCAGGGTTGCGCCAAACAAAAATATTAACAACATCACCAGCACCGATAAGGTATTTGTATGAATCAACGTCAGTGGTGGTAGATTGATGAATTTTTGCTGGTGGCAGAGTGGCTGAACTACACCCAGCTACTATGTAAGCCAGTGTAAGAAATAGAAGCGCTTTTAATGTATTAGTCATGCTTTTTTCCATGGTATTAACCTTTTTATTTACAACTGTTTTTATATGTAAGCTTACCGATTGTATTTGATTTTTACATTTGATGCACATTATTAATTTTTGTAAATAATGTGTCATCGCTGTATTTTAAGTATGCAATGTTTACATTTACCTAGTAATCAATTCTAATATACAACTTAAAAAGTAAAAGTGTCTAATGCTGGTTTATTTTTCTCACTAGAAAGGAACTTTCTAACCATATGTCTAGCCCTAATTTCCGTGATTTATCTGCGGGTAGCAAATCTTTAGTTTTAATTGAATTTGTCTGCTTTGCAAGCGCGCTACTGTTGAGCTTATATCTTAATAACTTATTAAATTTCGTTACTTTTGATATCGAAAGCATTGCCCTTAATATTTTATTTATTCATGCCATAGTTTTTGCTCTAGTTGTGCAATTGTCGTCGTTAGCAATGGGGCTATATAACTCTAAATTAAGAGAAAACTTTAGAGGTGTGGTGAGAAGGTTATTAGTTTCTGTTGCAATAGGTTTCTTTATTGTTTCCTTAATTAATCCATTTTACGGCTCGGGTTCACTTGCCATTGAACTACTTGCAATATCATCTCTAATTAGCTTGATTATCGCTAGTGGAGTAAGGTACTTAACGCTTCAAATTGATTTTTTTGGCTTCAACAAACGTAATGTTCTTGTGTTAGGTGCTGGCGAACGTGCATCAATCATTGAAAAGCGTATGCGTCGTGATGTTGATCGCCAAGGTTTCTTTATGCACGGTTTCGTTATCATGAATGGTGATACTGAAAACGGTATTGTTAATGAAAATAGAATTACTTTAACCAGCTCGTTAGTAAATTACGCTTTAGAGCATCAAATTGATGAAATCGTTGTTGCCAATGATGAACGACGTGGAAACCTACCTGTTGATGAACTCTTTGCTTGTAAGATTAGAGGGGTAGAAGTTACTGAAATTCTTGATTTCATAGAGCGTGAAACCGGCCAAATAGCGGTGAATCTAATTTACCCAAGCTGGGTAATTTATTCAAATGGCTTTGCCTCAGCTAATCACCTTCGCAATACATTGGATTGGATTTTTAACGCCACTATGGGCTTTTTCTTATTTTTGCTAACATGGCCAGTAATGCTTATTACGGCTGTGTTGATTAAGCTTGATGAAGGTATAAAAGCACCAATCTTTTATTCCCAAGAGCGAGTTGGCTTAGATGGTCAAGCATTTAGTATTCTTAAATTTAGAAGTATGCGTATCGATGCAGAAAAAAATGGTGCCCAAATGGCATCTGAAAATGATGATCGAACCACTAAAATTGGTAAGTTCATCCGTAAATATCGCGTTGATGAACTTCCGCAAATATATAATGTAATGCGTGGTGACATGGGTTTTGTTGGTCCACGTCCAGAACGTCCAGAGTTTGTACAGCAACTTATTAAGAATATACCTTACTATAACGAGCGTCATAACGTGAAGCCAGGCTTAACTGGTTGGGCACAACTTAAGTACCCTTACGGCGCTACTGAAGAAGACTCTTTAGAAAAATTGAAATACGATCTGTACTATATTAAGCATCGTAGTTTTTTACTTGATTTACTTATTTTAATTAGAACAGTAGAAATCGTTTTGTTTGGTAAAGGTAGATAGTTTTTGATTGTCTGTTTAGACATTTTGATGTCGTAGTATTCATTTTAGTAGAAGGAAGTTCAGTTGAAAGTTTTGCATGTATTGGAATATTCAAGGCCAAACATAAGTGGTTACTCTTTGCGTTCTGATGCAATTATTCGCCACCAACGTAAAATAGGTATAACGACTAATCAACTGACTAGCCAAAGATATCAAGACTTTAAAGCAATGGAAGAAGATGTTGACGGTGTTGTTTATCTGCGTACTGAAGAATCTACTTCCGTGCTTACTAAAATTCCTTTTATAAATTATTTATTGCACATAAATCATCTAGCTAAACGTATTGAAAAGGCAGTGTTAGCTGATAAGCCTGATGTCATTCAAACCCATTCTCCTATGTTTAATGCCTTAGCAGCGGTTAAAGTGGGTAAAAAATACAATATTCCTGTTACTTATGAAGTTCGAGCTTTGTGGGAGGATGCCGCTGTCGATACCGGAAAAACAACAGAAGGCAGCTTTAAATATCGTATGATTAAAGCGATAGAGCAAAGTGCTTTTGAAAAAGTTGATGCCGTTAGTTGTATTTGTGAAGGCCTTAAAGCAGACATCATCAAAAGAAATATTCCTGAAAGTAAAATATTTGTCACGCCAAATGCGGTTGATATTAGTAATTTTTTACCTTCTCACCAACGTGATACTGAACTTGAGCAAGCTTTTAATTTATCAGGTAAGAAAGTTATTGCTTTCGTAGGTACTTTTTTTAAATATGAAGGCCTGTCTTACGCGATAGAAGCGATGGAAATAATTGCTAAAACGCGTGACGATATTCACCTACTGCTCGTTGGTGCTGGTAACGAGTTAGATAACCTAAAGCAACAAGTTAACCAAGCCAATTTAGAACAGTCAGTTACTTTTGTTGGACGAGTGCCTTTTGAGCAAGTAAGCCGTTATTACAGCCTGGCTGATGTGATGGTTTTCCCGCGCGAAAGTATTCGTTTAACCGAGTTAGTTACGCCCCTAAAGCCTCTAGAATCGATGGCGCAGTTTAAACCTGTGATAGCTTCTGATATTGGTGGTCATCGTGAATTGATAGCTGACGGTAAAACCGGCTTTTTATTCGAAGCAGATAACGCCTCTGCACTAGCATCTAAAATTATTGATGTTATTGATGATAAAGCTTTACTCGAAAAAGTCAGTGAGCAAGGGTTAGTATTTGTTCGTGAAGAGCGTAATTGGTTAAATACCGCAAAACAATACTTGCCTGTGTATGAAAGGCTTACTCAATAAATGCCGGTAACAAAAAAGCCCTTACTTATAATCACTAATTTATACCCTGTACCTTGGGGAGTAAATAGGGCTAGCTTTAATAAACAGCAGTTTGACTTAATCGCACAATCTCGAGATGTTAAGATAGTGCTGCTATTGCCTTGGAAAGAATGGTTAAACCACCGTACACAATGCCAAGGCTCAAAAAACATAAAATATTGTCCGTATTTTTATATTCCTAAATTTGGTCGCCGCTTCGTACCCGCTTTTCAATTTTTCTCTTTGTTATGGCTTTTGCCTTGGATCAAAAAACAACAGAGTTCTGCAATTTTAGCCTCGTGGGGCTTTCCCGATGCTGTTGCAGTGTCAATGCTCAATAGGTTTATTAACTTACCTTTATTTGTCAAAGTACATGGCACCGATGTAAATGAAAATAGTCAATTCCCAGCTCGTAGCAATTTAATGAAGAAATGGTTGAATAAGGCCAATACTATTTTTTGTGCAAGCAAGGCGTTAGCAACTGTGTTACAGGACAAAGGAATCGAGAAACATAAATTATCGGTTAACTATAATGGTGTAAACCCAGAAGTTTTTTATCCAATAGCACAAAAGCCACATTGTCAGCACTTTGTTTTTGTTGGCAGCTTAATTAAAACCAAAGGCTGTAACGAGTTATTAGGCGCTTTTATTCAATTAAAAGAAAAGTTCCCTAAAATGAAGTTAGATATTTTAGGTGAAGGCCCGATGAAAGCTATACTGGCAGATAAAATCGTGCAGCATGGGCTTAGCGATAGTATTCGTTTACTTGGCTCAGTTCCTTTAGCGCAAGTTGCCCAATATACCCGCCAGGCTAACTTTTTGGTATTACCGAGTTACCGTGAAGGTGTGCCTAATGTGTTGTTAGAATCTTTTGCAAGTGCAACCCCTGTTATTGCCACCAACGTAGGCGGTATTCCGGAAGTTGTTAATGATGACGTTGGCTTATTGGTTGAAGCAAAAAGTGAATTAGCCTTGGCAAAGGCAATGGAAAAAGCGATGAATCAAACGTGGTCAACTGAAGCTATTCTTCAACACGCGAGTAAATTTAGTTGGCAAACCAATGTTCAGCATGTTTTAGACAAAATGGATAAATAGTGAAATATCTAAAAAGCGATATTAAGCAAAAACAACAAGTACTAACAGACGAAGGCTATCAAGTTTCGATGCTCAGAACATTAGTGAGCGATGGTACTTCTGCCAATGCTTTGTATCGCCTGACGAGTTGGTTAGTGAACTATAAACTGGCACCCTTAGCGCTTATATCATTGTGGTTAAATCGAGTGATTAATGGTTGTGTTATTGGTGCAGCTGCAAAGTTTGATAAAGGTTTCGTGATTATGCACCCCGTAGGTGTAGTAATAAATTCAAAAGTTATTGGCGGTAAAAATATCATTGTTGAAAGTGGTGTTGTTATTGGTGATGAAAAAGGTCAAGCACCAGTATTAGGTAGTAATATTTTTATTGGTGCAGGCGCAAAGATTATTGGTGGAGTCACCATCGGAGATAATGTGAAAATTGGTGCTAATGCCGTCGTTGTAAAAGACTTACCTAGTAACGTAACGGCGGTTGGTGTACCAGCTAAAATAATCAATAAAGGCGAAAAAACATGTTAACTATTTTTTGGCTGTCTTTAAGCTTATTAATTTATTCATATTTTCTTTACCCTTTGTTATTAAAGCTACTTATTAAGCCTAAAAGCATTGCTTTACAAGACATAAACCACTATCCAAGTGTCGACATTATAATTGCCGCTTACAACGAAGAGTCCTGCATTAAAGCACGAATAGAAAACGCTTTAGCGCAGGATTATGCTGGCGAATTAAATATACTTGTTGCATCAGACGGTAGTAAAGATACTACCGGTGAAATCATCACTAGTTTTACTGATCCACGAGTTAAAGCCTTTAATTTTCCTGAAAATAGAGGAAAAATATCTGTTCTAAATGATCTAATTGCGCAATCAAATGCTGACTATTTAGTGTTAACAGACGCTAATACTGACTTTAAGGCCGATGCAGTTGATATACTCATTAGAAGCTTTACTGATCAAGTTGGCGCTGTTTCAGGTGAATTAATTCTAGAAACCGATGACGGTAATCAAAACCAAGACGGACTTTATTGGCAATACGAGCAACTCCTGAAAAAGTACGAG
This sequence comes from Cognaticolwellia aestuarii, assembly GCF_002000025.1. GTDB lineage: Bacteria > Pseudomonadota > Gammaproteobacteria > Enterobacterales > Alteromonadaceae > Cognaticolwellia > Cognaticolwellia aestuarii. Next base: position 144,471 of record NZ_MUZV01000010.1, on the reverse strand, counting down.
TCAGCATTAGGTGGTTTGTTAGGCGCTAACGGTGCTATTTATGCGATCAAACGCGAACTTTATGTGCCGTTATCGAAAGACACCGTCGTTGATGATTTTTGTATAGTTATGAATGTTAAAAAGCAGGGCTACCAAGTTCTGTACAATGATCTTGCTATTGCAACAGAAGAAGTCGCACCATCACTCAAAGAAGAATATGGTCGTAGAGTAAGAATAGGTGTCGGTAACTATAAAGCCTTTATGGTTAACTTATGGGCGTTATCGCCTTTAAATGGTTGGTTCAGCTTATGTTATTGGTCACATAAAGTGCTACGTTGGTTCGCTCCTCATTTAATGCTGGTTATATTTCTAACAAACTTAGCATTGCTAGGTACATCATTCTATAACCTACTGTTTGTTGGACAAGTGCTGTTTTACGCACTCGGCCTGTATGGTCAGAAAAAAATAGATAACGGTGAAAAGGTCAGCGGTATTATTGCTATAGTCAGTTTTTTCTTATCGATGAATATAGCCTTAGGACAAGGTTTCTTAAAGTTTTTGAAAGGACATCAAAGCGGTGGCTGGCAAAGAACAGCTCGCTCAGGAGATAAAAAATAATGTACTTTTTTTTAGTATTACTCGTTTTAGGTTTAGTAGCTTTTTGGTTTGTACTCAAAAAGAAAAATATGGACATTTGGTTTATTTCTTACCTTAAAAACGTAATAAACCGACCTAAAGTTGATGGTCCAGTACATGTTTTATTTTGTTTTGTTGATCACTTTGAGCCGCAGTGGAAAAATCGAGACAATATTGAGTTAGAGCGTGCACGTGTCGATCGTTGGTTTAAAGATTACCCATTAATGGCTGAGCAACATAAAGATGCGGATGGCCACATGCCTCAACACTCTTTCTTCTATCCACAAGAAGAGTACAGACATGAGCATTTAGCTAAGCTATCAGATATGTGCTATCGCGGTTTTGGTGAAATAGAAATTCACTTGCATCATGATAAAGATACGCCAGAAAACTTTACTAAGGTCATGACAGATTTTGCCAATATCTTACACCATGATCATAATGCTTTACCTGTTCACCCAGAAACAGGGCAAATAATGTATGCTTTTATCCATGGCAACTGGTCATTAGATAACTCATTGCCTGATGGCTACATGTGCGGTATCGATAATGAACTAGCGCTACTAAATAAAACCGGCTGTTATGTTGATATGACATTACCTGCAACGCCTAGTCCCGCGCAAACTAGTAAAGTTAATGCCATTTATTATGCCGAAGGGCGACCGGGTAAGTGTAAAAGCCACGATACAGGTATTGATGTAGAAGTAGGCAAAGCTGAATCTGGTGATGTCATGCTTATTCAAGGGCCTATAGGCATAAACTTCAAGTGGAGAACACCAAAAGGTTTACCTCACGTTGAAAATGCGGATGTCAGAAAAGCCTGTCCACCACTTAAAAGCAGAATTGATCAGTGGGTTAGTTCACATATACACGTTAAAGGGCGTCCAGAGTGGACCTTTATCAAGGTACATACCCATGGTACACAAGAAAGTGATATGGACACCTTGTTAGGCCAACCACGTCATGACATGCATAGCTATTTAGAAACAAAATATAATGATGGTGAAAATTATATACTGCATTATGTATCAGCAAGAGAAATGTACAATATTGCCAAAGCCGCTGAAGCTGGAAAAAACGGTAATCCTAATGAGTACAGAGACTTTATTCTAGCTAAACCGACATTTAAACAGCTGTAGCTGTATAGGAGCTAGGATGCTAACAAATGTTAAATATAAGCTGGGTAAACTTATCGCGAATGCAGTCTTACCCAATGGACTGTATTGCTTTAATTACCATAGAATCGGCGAAGCTAGCCTAACTGAATACGATCCTAACGTTTTTAGTTGCGATGAAGCTAACTTTGCTGAACACATGCAATATATTAAAAAGCATTTTACCGTCGTTACCCTTGATGATCTCGATGAGATACTTAAAGGTAAAATTACGGACAAAAGATACGCATTAATTACGTTTGATGACGGCTACATTGATAACTACAGTAAAGCATTTCCTATACTGTTAGAAAATAAAATATCTGCGACTTTTTTCTTAGCAACCAACTTTATTAATAATGCTGAAATTCCGTGGTGGGATAGAATTGCTTATTTGGTTCGACATGCTCAAGTTGATGAGATTAAACTTAATAATTGGCCTGATCGCATCACTCTGTCTAAAGAGGATGTACCAACAAGTATAAGAAAAGTGCTAGATGTTGTAAAAATAAACAACGGTTCAACTATTGAGGAAATACTCATAGAGTTACACCAGAAATTACAAACACCTAACTCTAACTTTTGTGATCAAGAGCCTCTCTTTATGACTTGGGATATGGCAAGGGAAATGAGCGCCGCAGGTATGGAGTTCGGTTCACAAACTTGTAGCCATAGAATACTGTCTCACTTAAGTATTGAAGAACAAGATTATGAAGCAAAAACGTCCAAAGAACTTATAGAAAAAGAGCTCAATACAAGTATTAAGGCTTTTGCGTATCCCGTCGGTGGCAAAGACAGCTTTACTGCAGAGACAGTCAAAATCATCAAGAAATATTATCAAGTGTCATTTTCTTTTATTTCAGGCATTAATACCTCTAAGCAGTTAAATGAATTTAGCATAGAGAGAATATCTGTCGACAGTAATTGTAACGCCACACAATTATCCCATAAGTTATTAAAACTATACTTAAAAAAGCTGCATAAAAGTGTATGGAAGTAAAAATGAATTATAGAAAATTTTTTATTAAAGTATTGTTTCCTTTCTATTACACCACCTTGAAAAAAAGTAACGTTGTAGAAAAGGTTACTCAAGCTAACCAACGTTTATCGTGGACACAAGAAGAACTTAAATCATATCAGTGGCAGCAACTTAAAAAGTTACTCCATTTTTGTTGGCACAACGTACCTTACTATAAACGAGTTTGGCAAAGTGTTGGTATTGAATCTGTTGAGCAAATTGACAGCCTGGAAAAGTTCTCAACATTACCTGTATTAACCAAACAAGACGTGATGACCTACTATGACGAACTTGTGCCTGCTTGTAATAAAGCGACAAATATAAAAAAATCTACCGGAGGCTCAACCGGACAGCCATTTCACTTTGAATTAAACATGGAAAGCCATGAAGAAAGGTTAGCGATAGCATGGCGCGGATATGGTGAAGTTGGTGCTGACTTAGGTACTAAAGCGGTATATTTGTGGGGTACTAGCTTAGGCAATGTATCCGCTTTTCGTCAGCTTAAAGAAAGCCTTTACCATCGATTTTTTAATAACTACATGCTGAACTCTTTTGAAATGAATAACAGCAATATTGATGAGTATGTAAAACGTATCAATAAAATAAAGCCGGATGCAATAGTTAGTTACGTAAACCCTTTAGTTGAATTAGCAAAATACATTATTGCTAATGAGATTAAAATGCATCAGCCCAATACCATTGTTACCGGAGCTGAAGCGCTTTATGAACATCAAAGGGAGTTAATTGAAAAAGCATTTAATTGCCCAGTTCATAATACTTATGGTTGTCGTGAAGTTATGCTTATTTCTTCAGAATGTAAAAAGCAGCATGGCTTACACATTAATATTGATCAATTAGTGGTTGAAACGCTTGTTGACGGTAAAAGTGTTGTTGAACAAAGCGGCGATATAGCCATAACTGATTTAACCAATTACGGTATGCCACTCATTCGATATCTCAACGGTGATTGTGCCACGTTATCAAACGACACTTGTGACTGTGGTAATCCGCTGCCTATGATGAACTCAGTCGACGGACGTAAACTAGATATTATAAAATGTCCGAATGGTCAGTTACTTCCTGGAGAACTATTCCCGCATATGTTCAAAGACTTCACTTGGATTGCAAAGTTTCAAGTGGTGCAAACTGAGCTAGAAGCCATTAATGTAAAAATAGTGCTAAATGCACAAAGTACATCGCCTGACTTTGAACCGATAGAGAAAATAATCAATAAGTATTCAGAAGCCAGCTTAGCCATTAAATTTGATATTGTAGATGACATACCTCTGACGCCTTCAGGTAAAAGACGAGTAACAGTGTGCAAAGTATAGAAAGTGCCTTAGGAGAAAGCGTGGATATTAAACCTAAAAGTGTTCTGCATATATTATCTAGCCTAAATATAGGCGGCGCAGAGCGTTTTGTTATCGACTTAGCCATAGAACAGCGGCAGTCACTAAAACTTAATAGTGCTATTTTATCTTTCGGTGAGCAGGATGATGTTTTAGTTGCTGAATGCATAAAAAACAATATTCCGGTTCATTTTGTTGAAGGCAGCCGATCAGAAAAAATACAAACGTTTAAGCGTGTGATTAACGAATTTGATATCTTACACTTTCATTCGCCTTTCACACTATTATTTACTTGTTATAGCCCAATACTATGCAGACGAAAAACTGTTGTTTATACCCGACATGGAGCTGAACCATTTAATCAGCTTAAGTGGCGTGTTATGCATAAAATAACGCAATTTATCGTCAACCAAATCACCTTCGTTTCAAATGAAGGGCAAGCTGTTTTTGGCAAAGTTAATAATTGGCAGAACAAACCACAATCTGTTGTTGATAATGGCATTTTAATACCGCAAGAAAATCATCAGAAACCACTGAATGAACAACAGGCTAAAATTAAACTAGGCTCTGTTGCTAGAATGGTTCCCTTAAAAAATCAAATTTGTTTGTTAAGAGCTGTAGCGTTAATGCCAGAGGCTCTAGCAAATAAATTCGAGATTCACTTTTTTGGTGATGGTCCTTGTGAAGAATTATTAAAATCAGCGGCAGCTGAAAGTAGCCTATCTAAAAACGTACACTTTCATGGCATGTTAGTTGACCGAGAAAATATATATAAGCATATCGATGTCATGGTGGTAACTTCAGAAATGGAAGGATTATCTATTGCCATTTTAGAGGCTATGGCTCGGCACATTCCGGTATTAGCAACTAATGTCGGTGGAAACCCCAGACTAGTACAAAGTGATGTGACAGGTCAGTTATTTAATTATGACGACGATACAAAGCTTTCAAGACTGTTAACCGAGATAGCAGAAGCACCTCAATTAATTGAAAAATGGGGCAATGAAGCCTATCAATTGGTGGTTCAAAACTATTCATTAGAAACAGTCGCACAAAAATATATGAAGCTTTATTTAGCTGACTAAACATTAATTATTAAGGACTTTGCATGAACGCATTAGTTTCTGTTGTCATACCTGTTTATAACGGGGCTGAATACTTAGAAGCAACGGTTGAAACGATTTTAGCCCAAGACTACGATAACATTGAAATATTACTGGTTAACGACGGTAGTAAAGATGGCTCTGAACAACTCATCAATACCTTGGCTGAAAACAACAGCAATATTGTAGGCTTCCACAAACAAAATGGTGGTGTGGCTGCTGCTCGAAACTATGGCATTGAAAGAGCAAACGGAGAATTGGTCGCTTTTTGTGATCAGGACGACTTTTGGCTACCTACTAAGTTATCAAAACAAGTACCACTTTTTGAAAATCCTAAAGTAGGCCTAGTTTATTGTGGGGCTATTGCTGATTATGCCCATCTTAATAAGCAAGATAAGCCGAGCTTCGAACGTAAATATCGTGGCGATGTATTCGACAAACTTATACAAGTGAACATGTTCACATGTTGTACAGCTATTGCACGTAAGAGTTTACTGCAAGAAACACAAGCATTTGATGACGAACGAAGCTTAATGGGCGTCGATGATTGGTTGGCCTGGTTAAAACTCTCGCTAGTGTGTGAGCTTGACTTTGTACCAGAGCATTTAGCCATTCATGTATTCCATGGTGATAACTATTCATCAAATGAAGAAAAAATGCATGCTGCTGAGTTAGTCTGTTTAAATAAAATTCAACCAAAGGCTGAGAAACATAACAAATCGGTTGATTGGGATGAAATAAAACAAAATTTACATGTTAGATACGCCAATACCTATATTTATAATGGCATGTTCAATTTAGCGGGTGACACGCTTTTAGAGGCATCTCGATTGAAAAATAATGGAAAGTTATCATTAAAAGGTCGGTTATTGAAAGTAGTGCCTAACTTTATTTGGCAATTCATGCAAAAAACAAAACGCGCTATCTAATCTGTTCAATAAAGAAAAAGATAAAGTTTATTACCTACAAAGAGTTAATTATGATTGTTTTTCTACGAGTACTGAACAATGAGTACTAAAAAGCTATTTTTTAAGAGTTCAGTTTTTCGATTTATAGAAAGAATTGTATTAGTTGTATCTTCATTATTACTTACTCCCTATTTTATAAATGTCCTTGGCGCTAATGGCTATGGTTTTTGGTTGCTTATTCTTTCGATAATAGGTTGGTTTAATGTTATCGAACTGGGTTTTCCATCAGCAGTTCAGCGCCATACCATACTAGCGTTAGAGAGGGATGATCCTGTAGAAGTGAATACTGTATTTTCTACAAGTATTGTACTTTTTGGTTGCCTTGGTCTTGCAGCAGTTGCTTTACTAGCTTGTGTCGCATTGTTTTCCGCTGACTTTTTTGGGGCTACGGTTGATGCTGATGCATTGAAAATGGCGTTATTCGTGCTCTCAGCAAAAATATTAATGGATTTTTTAATGAACCCTTTTCATGGTTTCATTACGGCCTTCTTAAGGCTCGATATTGACTCTAACCTGGTCATGGTTAATGTGTTGATAAAGTCTGTTTTGATTTTTTTATTGATACCCACCATGAATATTTGGGGAGCAATAATAGCTACTCTATTTGCTGATGTATTAACTAACGGGGTTAAAATTTATTACATAAAGAAACTTTACCCTGCGATGAGATTTAGCTTCAAGTTGGTGTCTAAAGAAGAGTTGAATTCGCTTTTTGCGTTCTCCAAGCATGTTGTTGCCAATGGTGTTGCCAACACATTAAATTCGAAAGCGGATCCATTTATTGTTACCAAGCTTATCGGTCTTTCATCTGTTGCTGTTTATGGTGTAGCTAACCGCTTAGCTGAGCATATTAAGTCATTTGTTTTTACAGTTAATGGCTTCCTATCACCTGTTTTTATGAAAAAAATGTCAAGAAATGAAAATTTAGATGAGTTATTTCATAATGCGATAATGATTAACTTATTTTTTGCGACGCTTTTTTCCGCGCCTTTAATTATTTTAGGCAAAGCCTTTATCGTACTTTGGGTTGGCGAAGAATTTGCATCAGCAGCAAATATTCTTTATTTTTTAATTTTTACCTTCTTTTGCCAAGCAATTTATACTTCAGTTAATCAAGTGTTGCTGGCGCAGGCTCAACATAAATACATTTCATTAGTCAGCCTTTTTGGGGCAATTACTAATATCTCATTATCAATAGTACTAGGGTTAAAGTACGGACTTATTGGTGTCGCTATAGGCACTTCAATCGGCTCTTTTATTGCTAACGTTGTGCTAAGCTTATGGTTGTACAGTTTTTATAATGAATTAAAGCTCTGGCTGATCATTCGTAAATTGTTCTGGGCTAACTTTTTAGTTTTCGGTGTCGGTTTATGGCTTGCTCTTGTGGTAATGACAAAAATCAATTGGTTTGAACTTGTTATTTATGGCGCAGTGAGCTTTAGCATATTCTTGATACTTAGCTGGCTATTAGTACTCGATACAAATTTAAGAAAGATATCAGGAGATTATTTTATTTCTATTAGTAAGAAATTATTAAATAGGTAAGTTAAGTGTTGAATGTTACTTTTCTTATTTATAACAATATGGATAAATTTACTCGAGCTATTTAAATAATGAGTTGTTAATCTGTTGGTTTACACAGATTTATTATTTGTAGGTATAGATGTCGAGAATTTATCTCGACATCATGCACGCAAGTTATAGAATGATTAAGGAAAACCAAATGAAAAACGTCGTAGTATCATCCTGCTGGTTTAGCTACAAATTAAATAAACCGCCGAAAATAGATTCACTTATCACCTTTAAGCAATAGCTCTATGCAAATATAAAAACCTCCTGCCGTTTAGAGTATTAAATGGTCTTGAGTATTCCTTAGGCACCTAACGTTATTGAAAACCGTTACTTTTATTCAAATAATAAAAGGTTAAAGGCTGAGGTGATTTTTAAAGGTTGGCATTTCTGTTTTGTTGAAAGTGGTATTAATAATGGTGAAAGCATTGCATCCTCATTACTCGCTAAGAAAGTTAAGTTTCTCCAGATTGATGATACTAATTTTAGCCATGTTTAGCATATTACCTATATGGACAGCCTACGAGTTCCTGACGACATATCTACGACTTTTCAAACATAAACTCTAAAAACTTGAACTCATGCTTTTAAAGCTATTCATGTAAATATCCGTTAATTTTCGCCCTAATGATTTCAAATCCTTACTTGGAGTCGCCATAGCAATACCAACAGCGTCTGATAAATTTTCAGGTATAATACCTTTAGGCATGTGTGGTAGATCCCATGTATTCATGTAATTAATTTGCTTTCTTAATGTTGGTAATAGAGCAACTCTTGGGACACTAAAAGACATTGATGTAATTAAACCATGTAGGCTACTACCACAATAGCAAGAGGCGTTACGGATGATATTCATTAAGTCGAAAATATTTCCATCTAAGTAGGTGCTGTAAGTGGTACCTTTAGTCAGTAAGGAAGCAACTTTATGAACTCCTGCTGCGTCGTTATGGCCTGCCGCATTACCTATTGCTATAAATACTATAGGTAAGTTAAAAGCTCTGCTAGTGTCTGAAAGAGCCTTCGCGAAGGCTTCTTCCTTACCTTTCACATGACCTTGAGATATTTGAAAAACAATGTAGCCATTCATATAAGTTTCTATGAGCTTTCTTGTTGAATATAAAGATTTTTGTTCAAGTTCTTCGATTGATATATATGACGACATAACTGTTGCTGAGTCAGGTGCTAATTGTGAAGAGTTGCAACCAATTCTTTCTAGCTGAGATTGTGAAAATAAGTCTCTAACAGAAACAAAGTTAGTTTCATTCATTAGCTCGCCTAATGCTGAAACATCTTGCTCATTGGTAACATTAGAAACGCCTGTAGCTCCAACTGAATTATAAATAACCTTCCTAGATTCTCCCACATCATTACGGCTTAAATTAAAAGGAAGATCAGACGTTAATCCCATAAGGCGTGATGTTAAATATTGAGTTAATTTAGGGAAATAATAACAAGCTATTCGTTCATATAGAGGAAAGATAGATTTTGGCAATAGGTATCCATAAGCTGATTGCCAATCGCAAGCCACAACATCGCCACCAGCAAGTATTAATGTAGCGTCATGTTTGCTTTTTTTGAGCGCTCTTTTTATTGTTATTGTTTTTTTTGCCCCGTATTTTGATAAATCACTATTTATCAAACCAGCAATGAGTACTTTCTTGTTAGGATGAAGATCATTAATGACGCGTTCCATGATCAAAGGGAATAATAGGTCGCCATAATTGTGTCGGTCAAAAGCGCCATATAAAATAATGTCATTCATATAGTCAACCTGATAAGGATATTTCCAGTTAAACTACCAAGTGTATATGAACAAAATATGACAAATTGAAAAGAATATCATTTTAATTATTGTTTTAGGAAGCATGATCGCTTTGAATAATCGGTTATGCTTTAATGTTGAGTTGTTGCTCAAACGAGAACTTCAGAAAGTTACTGGAAGATTTGTACAGTAGTAGCTCATTAGCCATTTTTTGTTAAAACAAGTCGATAAGCTATCAACTTGTTTTAACCGTTTATTCTTACTAAATCTCTCTTACGATTTCTATAAGTTCAGTCGTAGAGATTGATGGTGTTCTTGGTAAGTAGATAACTTCGCAAATATCTTTGAACTCATCAAAACGTCCCTTCCAATCGTCTCCCATCACGAGTACATCTGCCCTAGTATCAATAATATATTGACGTTTAAGCTCTAGAGACTCCTCAAAAAAAACTTCATCAACACACTTCAACTCTTGAATTATTTCTCTTCTATGAGCTTGGTTACAGATAGGATTGCGTTGTTTTTTAGAGTAATTTAAAGCATCTGTAGATATACCTACAATTAAGTATTTCCCTAAAACCTTTGCTCTTTTTAATATTTGTAAATGACCAATATGAAATAAATCAAATGTACCGAATGTGAGTACTCTTTTCATAAGTTAATATCCTTATTTATTGGCTGTTTAAATAGCCAAATAACTTGGCTGAGAATGGAGATGTACCACCGTTAGGCTTCTCATGGAATTTATCTCTTAAAGCTCTGTATTCGTTTTTATATTCATCATCAATGGATGCTTCTTTTAACGATATTAATCGCTCCACTATCTCATTCCAAGAATAACAATAAGGCTTTAATGTTACATCTTCAAATTCAAAATAAAGAGAACGTTCACGTGTTTTGTACTCGTCTAGATCAAAAGGGGCGAAAACAATCGGCTTGTTTGATAATAAAAAATCAAAGTAAATGCTTGAGTAATCGGTAATTAAACAGTCATATTGATTGATTGATTGGTAAATATCATTTCCAGCATCTAGTTTAATTACAGCAGAATTTTTAATTTCTTCGACTATTTGAACAGGAGGTTTATTTACGGGATGCATTCTAAGGGTTAATTCTATATTGTTCTTAATTAGTTGGCTTTCTATTGTTTTTAAATCAAAACCATAAGCCTCAAATAGATCACACTCTGAGGCAATCCCTCCTCGAAATGTTGGCATATAAATACATTTAAACGGACCCTTTTCTGCTTTGTTTGCTTTCTCGAAAAAAACATCATTGCGAGGGAAACCACAGGTTAATACTTGTTCTTTTTCTACTCTAAAGGCTTGGGCTAATGTTGTTTGAGTTAATGTACTTGTGGAAATGACTATATCATTTCTATGTTCATTGTAAGGCGATAAATAATCAACGAAGCGACCAAATATATTTTTTTGTTCTGTTTTCTCACTAAAAGCATCAAACATTATCTTTTTTAAAGGTATACCATGCCAGAGTTGGATCACTTGAGTTTTTTTCCCTATACAAGGAGAAAAAACATCGTCATGTAGCGATTGGCAAATAATGACTTTAGTCGCTCTTAATTGATGCCAAATACCTAATAAGCTTTTTTCATGATAGGCAATACATCCTGCTTTTTGGACCTCGTTAATAACATCGCTGCTTTTAGTGATCCAAACCGTCTTAATGTTTTGTTTGTGATGTTCATTCACGTATTTAAAAAAAGCTTTTGGATTATCATTATATTTTTGACCATACCATGCACCAAATATCCATGTTGTCTTACTTTTTGGGATGATGTTTCCCAAAACATAGAATAAAAAGTTAATTAGTAACGTAATGATAAGTGTTATTTTATTCATTTAATTGGCTCATAATTTGTTGATAACGATCAAATAGTATTAATTGGCTAAGGTAATTAAATCTTCTAAAGACCTAGTTTTAATGAAATATACACAGCGACAATAACCACCCAACAATACCCCATTGACCTGAAAGCAAGAGCATAACTAAAGTATTCTTTATACTCTGGACTCAATTTAATCATACGAATATGTGAAGCAATAGTCATCCCCATAAAAATGAAGAGTGTAAGCGTAAACATGCGACTAATGAAGAAGCCTGTGATCATAAAACCAATCATAGAGAAAAATAATGTTTTATTAAGTAATCGTTCATTCTCAAATGCTTTATTTGAATCATCATCGTTTACTGTTTTACTAGCAGCTATTTCTGTCTCTTTTTTTAGCTTACTGGCTTTAATAAATAAATAACTCGTTAATACAGTAAATATTAAAGCTCCCCCCCATAAGGAATAGCCAGGTACACCTAACTCACCTGCAACATGTATATATGAGTTATGGGCAACTAAACCATGATGATCAAAGAACTGTCCTTTCCCAACACCAAATAGTGGATTAGACAGCATCATTTGAATACCTGCATACCAAGCTTCTAATCGTCCACTAGCAGAGGCATCAATACTGCTTTGTAATGATGCTACAACTGTTGCAGCAATAGGTGCTAATAATACAGATGAAATAAATAATTTAGGTCCTGCATTCACAACTAGAATGTATATACCGAGCAATCCTCCTGCACCAAGCATACTACCTCTAGAGCCAGTTAAGTAAATACCATAGCCCAAAGCACAGAGTACACAGAGCATCGCTAACTTTAAAATTCCTGATTTTATCTTATAAAAATATATTGCAAAAGGGATATTCATAACCAAAAACATTCCTAGATCGTTAGGGTCATTAAAAAAACCTAAATACGTGATTCTTCTTTCACCTAGATCAATATAACCAACAGAGTGGGAGTTTAATGCCCAACCAAACCCTTGATAAGCTGTTTGTTGAGTATGGCCATTATGTACCATTAATAATGCAGCTATTAAGCAAACGACCATTAAAATATGTTGTCGTTTGACTGTTGTAATGCAAGAGCTCATTAAAAATATTGGAATTATAGCGCTAATAAATAGTTTTTTTGCTTCTTCAATCCCAAACATACCTGAGCCATTTAAAAAGCCTGACATTATAATTAAGGGGATTAAAGCTAATAACATCCAGTGCTGTGGGTATAACTTTAATGGCCTTTGTGCGAGTAAGACTATAAAAAATGAAATAATGGCAAATACTTTGATAAGTATCCATTCAACACTTACTTGAAACATCTCATGGGGACGAATTAATGATGATGCCGTATAAAGAAATAAAAAGAAAAACGCTGCTGTAGAGTCTTTTTCTTCAGTAGTAGGAAACTGACGTGTCATTGGAATGAGAGTCCTTTCGATATTTTCATTATCGTATTGTTATGACGGAGACTAAAGTAATCGAGGTTATTATCTATTAAACAGATTAAATGTCTATCATGTTTTTTGATAAGTCTTCAATAGGTATGCTATATCACCCAACTGTTATACTTTAAAAGAAACAATTTTTTGTACTAATTTATCTAGAAATACTTTTTTAGGATTAACCTTAATATCGATATTAGTCATAGGTTCTCGCAGAGCCGCAAACTTTTCTTTATAGCTACCTTTGAGCTCTCCCATCATAAAGTCATAATACTGGTAAGGGCAATTTTCGATACTCCATAGATGTAAAGATAACCCTAATGAAAAATTGGCATAACTTTCACTGTCCCAACCACATTGATAGAAATATAGCGTAGTATCATCGAAAAAATAATAGTTAATCGCGATAGGCTTATTAGCAACTATTATAGCGCTTATTCTTATGGTGTTTTTAGCTCTGTATGTCTCATGAAAACGCTTAAAGTCTTCGTGCGCGAAGGCGCCTTTGTCACCTCTGCTTTTCCACAGGCTTTGATGATATTCAATAAGTAAATTGGTATAACGTTCGTGCTCTTTCTCATCAACCCAATGATAAGTTGCATTAATTTTTTTTAATTGATTATTTGATCGTTTATATCGAGCACGGGTATTCTTGCTTAAGTCTTGTAGTGTCCACTTTGAGCGTTCAATACAATATCGGCTATGGGTTGTTACTGCGGTATATTTGAAAACTGTTTCTAATAGCCCTTTAATGTGACTGCTTTGTAAAGCAGCACCCCAAAGAATTTTATCTATATCGAGTGCTGCTAATTTCTTTTGCAGTTCGGGTAAAACTGTCGCTTCAAATCTTTTTGCTATTACAGCGTCACAGTATTCCGATGAAATCTCAGCTTCTTCTATTTCCCCTTGCCCTAAAGGGTACAACACTTTTATGTGTGGCCACTGCAATGTGTTTTGGACGTAACAAGGCAATATAGCGACTAAGTTGTTATCAATGTAACCCGCGAGGGTCATTAAATTCCAATTACTTTGCCAATAAGTACGGTACCAAGTTAACAGCCATTGAGGAGAAGAGAATGGAGTCGCGGTTGAAGACTGCTGCGCTAATGTTTGCCACTGCTGCGTAATGGCACTTAAGTCATCAAAAGTCGTAATTAATTGCCACTGAATATTGTTAGCCACTTGTTCATTTTCTTTTATCAAAGTCATTGTGTGCCGTGTGAGTTCAACCATGATTCTAACCAAGGCAAGTCGCTGGTGGTTGAGTATGTCCAACCAAAACGTCTTGGCGGTAATATGGGCAAATAGTCATGCTTTTTATTTCGATATCTTTTGTTAATGTCTTTGCATTGCTGAACAAACACGTTAAAAAGCTCTTGTAGTATATAAGTATCTTCAGTTGTTTTTTTCTTTATATATAAAGACTTTCCAATGAGGCTGGCTACATCGCATGCATGTTGACCGTCAGACCATTGGTTCTTTACTTCTAGAAGCTTATTATCCATTGAAGATAGATAAATAGGCAGTACCATACTTTTTAATCTTTTGTCAGCGAAATGAATACCATAATGCGGCATGAAATCACCAAAAGCATTAAGTAATGCGGCCGACTTTTTATCATCGCTAAGGCGATAGTAGCGCCATAAACCGTCACTTAATAAAGCCATCATCCATGGCGAGCAGACGGGAGAATCACCAGCCTTACCTTCATGTGATTTATAAGTATGCTGAGGACAACCTCTTAACGGCCAATTCTCTCTGGGATTGAAAACCATTTGTACCGTAGCTTCAATAATTTCATCTATTCGATTTTTAGCTTCGATGCTACCGGTTACTTCCCAGTAGGCAATCGCAATATTTAATGCCGCTGCCTGATGACGTTCAGTCCAGAACCTATGCCCACCATCGTATGTGGGATTCCAACTTAATGCTCTGTCATAAAAAGTTTTTAATATATTTACTACTTCTTTATCACCGGTTAGCAAGTAGTAATAAAGTAATCCGTTAGGCATTAAGTACTTTAAGTCGTAGCTGTCTTTTAATTTAAATTGGCCTGTATCATCTATGTTTGCTAAGTAAAATTGTGCTAACTTTGTGCCTTCTTTAAGCCACTTAGGATCTTCAGTTTGGATATATAGCTGATAAACTGCCCTAGGTCTATCAAATAACCACTGTGAGTATTTTTGCGGAGGGTAGCCTTTTTCGGTGAGTAGTGACTTATTAGTAACAAAATTTGCGTATAGGGATTGTGGCTCAGTATACCAAGAGGTGTCAATTTCACCCATTTGTGGTTGCAATAAAATACTTCTCGTTAACCACGATTGAGTTGGATAAACTAAATGGGCTTTAGTATTAAAGCTATTGCTTTTTATGGGTAACTGTTTAGTTTTTCTCGACCATCTCAAAGTGAATGTTGCTGCTTTATTTTGTTGTGCGTTATCACTATTATTTATTTTTATTGATAATAGCCTAATGAATTTTTTTTGCTTATCACTATTCCATATAGTCAGAACAGAAAAATCACATTCCAATATTTTACCTTCACGGAGAAGGCTTAGTTCAGATGTAAGCGCTAATTCATTGTTAGGTACGGGTAATATAAATATAGTCTCTTGCTCAGGAGCTGAAAATTGAATTGAAGATTCTTTTGAGTGTCCCGGTGAAGATAATATAAAAATAAATATGGCTGTTAAAAATCTCATTAGATTAATATTTCGCATTATTCTTCACCGTTATCTATTGTAAATTTTGATAAAACAGGGCGGTGATCGCCACCTAAGTTTACTAAAACACTTGCTTTCTCAATGTTGTAATCACCTGAAAATAAAATATGATCAACCCTTACACCTGGTATCGAAAAACCTCTATAGATGTAGTCAAAAGTATTATTAAAACCTATACCATAATCCGTAATAGCATTTTGGTAATTAGTAAAGTTTCGTTGATACAAATTGTCAGTTACGGTCATGTTGAAGTCGCCAGCAATTATGACGTTTTCTTTCAAGGAAGCCCATTGATTCAAGATACCTGCGGCAATAACTCTATTGGAATGCACGGCATCAAAATTATGAAAGTTGCTAAAGGCCCTTCTGACTGTTGGCAAGTGAACATTAGCAATATTTACCTTAATGTTATTGATATTAACTTCATAAAAGGCTGCCCAATTACCATAGCCGTCAAACATGGAGTTTCCTAAAAAATTAACCATTTTAAATTCATGTTTACTGATAAAGCATAAATGACCTTTGCAGTCTTTAAATGGATAGTTTTTGAAGGTTTTAAAACCACTTAGATTTTGTGACTCTTGAAATACAAAAGTGTCAGGATTGTAAAGCCTAATTATATACTCTAATCGTTCAAGTTCTACACCTTCGCCAAGGTTTGCGGAGACTAAAGTATATGAGGGAAAATCCTTAGTATTTAAGGTCTTAGTAATAATGTTTAGTTGAAAGTCTAAATAATAAAAACTGGTGGCGATTATAAAAGGAAGAGAGTATTTCTTAAAAGTACTTAGTCGTTTCCATTGGGTAGTTAAAAGTAAGCAGAAAAAGATGAACCAATAACGAGGCAAAGAAAATCCAATGTACTTTAAGGTAATCAATGCATCACTATGCGGGAAAACTCTCGACGAGATAAGAGCTAATGTGGTTAGAAATAAAAACCAATACAACGTTTGGGTAAAAATATTTAAATATGATTCTTTTATTTTTAACATTTTAATACCATACATTCGTAATTAATTATTGAAATAATTGAGTTTTTTCATGATGTAATTTTAATATATATTCACCCATTTGAAGGGAGCCCTTCATATGGAGGTGACCACCATCTGCATATATAAACTGGCCCTCAAGAGTTGGAGAACATATATCATTAGGGCAAAGGACATCACTGATACTAAAGAAATTTACGTTATTATATTTTTCTGAAATATTTTCAATAAAATTATTAATCGTAGCAACGCTAGATAAGTCGTCATACACTTTGTCATATCTCGTCAAAGAGCAATCTAAATTATTTATTTTCACTTGGCGTATTTCACATTCAACATTGTAGTTTTGAAATGTAGGTATTTTAGCCAAAATAGTTACTTTTTTAGTTGTTTTTGCTAGCTCCTTTATTGTTTCGATAAATAAAGGTCTAAAGTCTTTAAACCTATCATAATCTGACCAGTCTCCACCTATAATTATGTGTTCATATTTATTTAAATTATTAGATAAGAACTCTCTGTATGCAAAGCATCCCTTTTGATATTTAGAGTCAACCCAATCTAATGCTTTCGCTTGCAATAAAGGAGGGCATGAACTTTGTGTTAGGTTTTTGAAAGTGAAATTGTATTCTAATGCAAATGCTTGGATCATTCCTATAAAGTGAGCACCATTCGAATCCCCGATTAACAAGGTTTTATATAGTTGTTTTTTTGGAAAAACACACTCACTTTCATCCAGTACTTGAGTTCCAAAAGTAGTGTATTGGCAGTTGTATTTGTATTTCCAATTAGGAGTTATATCTACGACTTTTGAATACTGATCCCAGTCATACAATGTAGGTGAATGAACTTTTATGTTGTAGGCTAATATCACAGAAGTGATACCTAAAAAAGTGACTGGTAAAATATAATAATTTGACCATGCTTTGAAAGTAGTGATCTTTAGCTTTCTTAGAGGGTTTTCTATCAAGTAATAAGTAAGTGTTGCTAATAGAAAGGTTAAAACAAATATCATTGAGCCAATGAAAAAGTCGATTTCTATAGTCGCGTATTTTGTAAAGGCAATCATCGGCCAATGCCATAAATATGCGGAGTAAGAAACAAGTCCAACAAATACAATTATTTTATTTGAAAGTATTCGCCGTGAAATGTTGTCAGAGTTTTTTCCTGCAACAATAATCAAAAGCGTTCCTAAAATTAAAGGAATATTATCAAGGCCTGGAATATCACTCTGCTTAGATACGACCAAAAAGCTTGCAGAAATAAGGAGTACTCCAATTAGAGAAAGAAGATTAGATATATTTTTGGAAGTTTCCTTTTTATTCTGTAGATATATAGAAAGAGCTGCACCTGCGGCGAGCTCCCATGCTCTTGTTGGAAGTGAATAATAGGCAAAGGGTTGGTCAAATTTAAGTGATGTTTGGGCAAGAGTTAAAGAGAAGATAAGTATTACTAATAAAGTATAAAATAAGAAAGTAAAGCCTTTTTTCTTATAAATAAAAGTCATTAATAATGGCCAAATTAAATAAAACTGTTCTTCAACAGCTAATGACCACATATGGAGAAGTGGAACTTCTGCAGTGTCTTTTGCAAAATACCCTTGATCTAAATTAAAGTAGAAAAATACATTCGCAAGTGATAGGAGCGATGCTATTGCTGACTTTAATAGTGAAAAATAATCAGCAGGCGTGAATATTAAGAACCCAACAATCAATGTTGATAATATTACAGTTAATAGAGCTGGTAATATACGCTTAACCCTCCTCACATAAAATGCTTGGAGGTTAAGTTTTTCTGTTTTTTGTAATTCTTTTAAAAGTAGACCCGTTATCAAAAAGCCTGAAATTACAAAGAAAATATCTACACCTAGAAAACCACCAGGTAGCAGACTCGATTCAATATGATATATAATTACACTTACTACTGCTATTGCTCTTAGACCATCAATGTCAGCCCTATAAAAATTATTTGTACTCAAATGTATAACCCTGTGATGTATGTAGATGGCATATTTATTTAGTTTTATTTAGTTTTATTTAGCTTTTTTTCTTCGACACAATCACTTAAACAATGACTATATTGCCAGTGTAAATATGTTTCACTCTGACCAGATAATGCTGCTTTAATACGTTGTTTTTTAAAGACCCCAGCATAAGCGGTTTTTTGATTATTAATATCAAAACTGTAGCGTATTAATGCAACTTTATTTTGTTTTGCAATAGTGATGTAGTTCCAATCACCTATAATTTCTTCACCAATCTCATGCCAGCCGAGTGGTATATAAATATTGTCATGAGCCATTGGTTTACCATTACCTAACGTGCCATTGAAAAAGTACTTTAAGTAAATGTCAGGCGTGTTACCGGTGCTCGATGATATTTGTTCTACAGTGGTATAGCGTTTAATCATCGGTTTAATCTCTGATATTTTAGTGCTCAATGATAAGTCGTTTAGAAATAATGATTTTAGTGCTGTTGATGAAATGATAATAGCGACGAATAAGATTAAAGTATTCACTCGTGCAGGATAAACACTGCTTGGCGATGCTGCATTAATAGCCGTGTCTGACAACAAGTCGTGATCAGCTAATTTATTACCCCACATAAACAATAAAAACATAAAGGGAATATATAAATACCATCCGAAAACATTATGATCAGTCATTAAATCACTTTGCATGTTGGTATATTCACCAATAAGAATCAATGCGGTAATTCTGATCCAATTGGTAATTAAAGCGCCTAATATAGCAACAGTAAAAAACAACAATGCTTTTTTGGTGTTCTTAATATAAAGAAAACTGAATAATGAGCTAATGGCGAGCGAAACTATTAAGTACCTTAGGCCACTGCAGCCTCCGGCAATTTCAAAAACGCCTGCAGGAATAGTAACAAAGTTATCTTCTACAAAAGTGGGTATGCCGCTATAGCTCATTAAAAAAGTTACTGCACTTGTTGAAACTTTTTGTAAAGTGGCGGTTAGCAGCCCCCAGCCTGGCATTAAGAAGGCAAGGAACAGCGTCGGAAATATTAGCTGCCAATTTGTGCGGTATATCAGCATGATACTTGATAATAAAATAGCTAATGTTGCCGCCCAATAACCGAGACTAATTTGTGCAGACGACATAACAAAGAGCAAGGCAGCACTCGCAATAACAAGCAATACGGGTAGCACAGATACCTGCTCTCGATATCTTAGTTGACCAATTTTAGCTAAATTATAATATAAATATATTGAGATAATCGGGATAAGGTATGCGTGTGAATAGGTGCCGTCGTCGAAACTGTTTTCCCATATTGTTTTTAAAATTGGGATGTTCAAAAAGGCAAACAACACAAAAATAAGCATGAGTCCCAAAGCAGGCTTAAATTTGTTCTTCTTTAAAGGGCTTGTATTAGTATTATGCGTCATTATTAGCTAATTGATTTATTGTTAGTGAAAAGATTTGGCTAGTATTAAATTAACATCATTCCATTTATAGTCTTATTACTGTATCAACACTTTGATTGTCACGCTATTGCTTTATGAAACGGTTAATACTGAAATGCCACCTATCAAGATGTAAAGAACGAAGTCGAATATTATTGACTTGCTTTTCGCCTTAGTACTTTTAAAAGTTTTTTTAACAGGTAAACTGGGTATATTGAATTGAATTAATATTATTATCATGTAGGGAAATTTAAATGAAAATTGGCATCATCGTTGGTACACGGCCAGAAATTATAAAAATGGCGCCAGTGATCAGAGAGTGTGAAAAAAGAAATATTCCATTCTTTATAATTCATTCAAATCAGCATTACTCAAAAGAGATGGATAGTATCTTTTTTGATGAGTTACACCTTCCCGCTCCACATTATAATTTAGGTGTAGGCTCAGGATTACACAGTAATCAAACCGGTAATATTCTAATAAAAATGGAGCCCATTTTATTAGAAGAAAAACCTGATGTTGTACTTGTGCAGGGGGATACTAATACGGTATTAGCAGGGGCGTTAGCAGCTTCTAAATTAAATATTAAAGTAGGTCATATTGAAGCGGGCTTAAGAAGTTATGACCGCACTATGCCTGAAGAAACTAACCGTATAATGACTGATCACATTAGTGAGTACTTATTTGCAGTTGGCGCTAACCAAGAGAAAATTCTTAAGTCAGAAGGCATAGCAACCAAGAAAATACATACGGTTGGCAATACTGTGTCAGACTCATTGTTTCAACATTTAGAAATTTCCGCCAATACCAGTAATATTTTATCTGACCTAAAATTAACAGCGGGTGAATATTTCCTTGTTACTGCTCATCGTGCTTCTAATGTCGATGTATCGTCAAATCTTTTAGAGTTGCTGCATTTATTTGATGAAATGCATAAAAACTACACCGGTACTATTGTTTGGCCTATTCACCCTAGAACTCAATCTAAGCTGAAAGAATTTAATATTGAGCTGCCAAGTTACTTGCAGTTAATTGCACCTGTTGGTTATTTAGATTTTATTCAATTACAAAAGCACGCGAAGTTAATTTTAACGGATTCTGGTGGTATTCAAGAAGAAGCCTGCTTGTTAGGTGTGCCTAGCCTGACATTACGTGAAAACACTGAACGACCTGAAGCGGTAGAAGTTGGTGCGAGTGAATTAGTAGGCCGAGATGCAGTTAAAGCGATTAAAGCCGCTAAGCAATGGTTAAGCCGTGATGACTACTCGTGGGATAACCCTTTTGGTGACGGACATGTTGCTCAATATATTATTGATGTAATTGTTAAAGACTTTACCCAAACTGATACCGCTACCATTGTTGCTAAAAATGAAACGTTAGCTGTTATTGGTATGGGTTATATGGGCTTGCCTATTTCAAGCTTAATTGCACAAGCAGGTTACGCGGTTACAGGTGTTGATTTGAACCAAGATAAGGTTGATTCCATTAACCGTGGTGAGTGCCCATTTGATGAGCTTGGTATGCCAGAGCTGATTAAAAAAGTTGTTAGCCAAGGCTTTTTAAAAGCCTCGACTGTTATTCCGTCAAGTGATACCTATTTAGTTGCTGTACCAACACCGCATAAAGATAGCCGATGTGATCGCAGTTATGTTTTCGCAGCTGCAGACGCTATTGCTAAGGTCGCTAAAGATGGACAAATTGTGATTGTTGAATCAACAATTTCTCCACAAACGAGCTTAGCCGTAGCGCAGCGTTTTTCTGATGCTGGTCTCAATATTGAGGTAGTGCATTGTCCTGAGCGTGCCATTCCAGGCGAAACCTTGAATGAATTAGTTAATAATGACCGAATTATTGGCGCCTCTAGTAAAGTAGCACAACAGAAAGTGAAAGATATTTATCAAAGCTTTGTTAACGGTGAAGTATTTTTAACTGACTTAACAACAGCAGAATGTATAAAACTGGTTGAAAACACCTCGCGTGATGTCGGTATTGCTTTTGCGAATGAATTATCACAAGTTTGTGAAGAGCTTGAGGTTGATGTGCATGAAGTTATTCGTCTAGCAAATCGCCATCCTCGAGTTAATGTATTAAGCCCAGGCCCTGGGGTTGGTGGACACTGTATTCCAATTGATCCGTGGTTCTTAGTAGAAAACACTAAAGCCGGTGAGTTTATCCGATTAGCACGTAAAATTAATGATGAACGCCCTGCTCTTGTTGCCGCACAAGCGTTGGAATTACTCAAATCTGTAAATGGCACTAAAATTTGTATTTTAGGAGTGGCTTATAAGGCTAATGTTGATGATTGCCGAGAAACCCCCGCTGACGGTATATTGTCTTACTTTAAAGCACATGGCATTGAAGTTAAGTATCACGACCCATTTGTGAATGCATGGGATTGTGCCAATGTTGGTTCGCTATCAGAAATGCAAGCGTGGGCTGATGTTGCCATCCTTGTAACAGATCATAGTTGCTATGATGATTTACAAATAAATATTCCGCTTTTTAATACCCGCAAGTAATAAGTAACGGCTCATTAATAGATGGGCCGTCATTTAATGAATAAAATAACGCTCGATACAAATTGGATGTAAGAAAATGAATACAAGAACTAAAACACTGACGTTATGTTTGTCAGTTGCCTTAGCCCTATCTGCTTGTGGAGAGCAGGAAAGTGCTGATACTTACCTTATGCAAGCAAAAAGCTATTCAAAAGAAAACCAGTATAAAGAATCAGTTGTCGCTTTAAAAAATGCGGCTAGATTAGCGCCAGATGATAGTGAAATAAGGTTTTTGTTGGGGCAAGCCTACTTATCTTTAGGTAATGCATTGGATGCAGTGAAAGAATTAGAACGAGCGCAGTCGTTAAACTATCAAAGTGGCAAGTTATTACCATCGCTTGCAAGAGCCTATTTAATTGCGAATGACGATAATAGTATTCTGACGCTTGAGGGCGTAGAATCTTTACCCGACGAAAGTAAGGTGGAATACCTCGCTTATAAAACACTCGCGGCGATTAAATCTCAGCAAGCTGAATTAGCGATAGAATCATCACGTCAAGCAGTCTCAATTTTACCAGCCAATGTGTTTGCT
The DNA here is from genome assembly GCF_002000025.1 of Cognaticolwellia aestuarii. Lineage (GTDB taxonomy): Bacteria > Pseudomonadota > Gammaproteobacteria > Enterobacterales > Alteromonadaceae > Cognaticolwellia > Cognaticolwellia aestuarii. The sequence continues at coordinate 121,407 of NZ_MUZV01000010.1, read as the reverse complement.
ATTCTTTCTCAAGCTTATGTTGAATTAAATCAAAGTAATATTGAAAAAGCTGATGCATTAGTTAATGCCATTAGCAGCAATGCAAGTAACAACCCTGAAGTTGTTATGCTAGAAGCGCAAATTGCAACAGCTCAACAGGATCATGTTAAAGCGAGCGAACGATATAAGCGATATAGCAGTTTGCAGCCAAATGCCCGTATCGTATATTTATTGCTTGCTGATAGTTTGTTAAAAGCTAATCAATACGACGAAGCTGAAAAATATGCTGATATAATTTTAGCTTCGCTGCCGAATCAACCTGTCGCGAACTATGTTAAATCAGCCACTTTATATGTAAAAAAAGACTACGCTTCTGCTGTCGAGTTTGCTGAAAAGGCTATTCAAGGAAACTTGCAGTTACCACAGTTACGCTTAATTGCAGGCGCAAGCTCTTTTCATTTAGGTAACTTCGAAAAAGCGCATAATCACTTGTCTGTCATTACTGATGTTTTAGTGCCAGAGCATCCAGCAAAGAAAATGCTAATTGTTAGTCAATTTCAATTAGGCTTGATTGATGATGTTACTGATTCTCTAGATGCCTTTTCACCACAAAATAAAGATGACGAAAAGTTCCTTTCGACGCTCAGTTTTAACTTGTATTCAGTAGGTGCTGAAAAAGAGGCGATAAAATTTGCAGAAAAATCAGCGAGTATAAGTAAATCTGAACCGACAGATAATGCTCGACAAGGGGTATTAAAATTACTGATGAATGACCCTTCAGGTGTCGATAACTTAGAGGCCGCATTAGAGGAAAACCCGAACTTAAAAGGTGCAGAGCTTGCTATTGCTTATGCTGCCTTACAGTCGGGTGATTTTGATAAGGCGTTTGCTGTTGCTAAAAAATGGCAAGAACAGAACTCTGAGGTAGCTGCTAGTTATAATATGCTCGCAGCGGTCTATATTGCCCAGCAGAAAGTTGATTTGGCGAAGCAAGCATTACAGACCAGTTTAACAAAAGGTGAAGATAATATATTTGCGTTAACAGAGTTGGCAAAAATAGCGCTTAATGAAGGTAATAGAGAAGAAGCAGAGCGTTTTGCTCAACGTGCGGTTGATAAAGATCCCAAGAATCCTAAAGCTTTACGATATTTTTATGCGATTAAGTCTGATGAAGAATCATTGCTAAAAATTAAGCAAGCACATGAAAGCAAACCTAATAATATAGCGTTAGCGTTGTTGTATGTTGACGCATTAATTAGTTCAGATGACTTGATAAATGCGTTAGCTGTTTCAAATACTATGGATGCTAGTGTTAAAACGCCAAAAAAGGCCTGGTTACAGCGGATAGCAATCTATAAGAAACAAAAAAATGAGCTGCTACTAGTCAGCACTATTGAAAAATGGTTACAGGCTAATCCTTATCATATTGAGCCCGTGTTAATGATCTCTGATTATTATGTTAAACAACGCCAAACTAATAAAGCATTACAATATTTAGATAAGGCCTTGTTGGATCATCACCAAGAAAATTTGGTTTTGAAGATTGTTAAAATACAATTGCTATTAGACACGAATCAGCTGTACCTTGCTAAAAAGTTATATCAGGACCAACAGTTTAAGGAAATTCAACCTGAACTTCAGTTAGGGTTAACAGGCCGTATTGCGTTACTTGAAAAAGATTTTGTTGAAGCTGTTAATAAGTTAACTGCCTTTTATCAAGCTTATCCATCAAGTAAAAATGCCGTGCTACTTTCGATGGCGTACAAGGGCGATAATCGCATAAAAGAAGCGCAGAACATTTTACGTGAGTATTTAGCGAACAATGATCAAGATGATCGCATACGTATGATGCTAGCGAATGATTATACTGTAACTGAACCTGTAAAAGCGATTGCTGAATACGAGCGATTAATTAAGACACAAAGTAATAATATTATAGTGTTGAATAATCTAGCTTGGTTGAACCTCGATCTTAATAACTTGGAACAAGCATTAAAATATTCTGCTGAAGCTGTAAAGCTTGCGCCAAAGCATCCTAATGTCCTTGATACGCGAGGTATGGTGTTATTTAAAGCAGGTAAAATTGTGTTAGCATCAAAAGCACTGGCAAGTGCTTATAAGATTTCTGAAGGCAAAGATCTTGATATATCAATGAACTATGCTGAAGTTTTAATTTCAAATAAAAACAATAAAGATGCACTTTCTATTTTAAAACGATTACAGATCAAAGATTTAAAAAGGGAAAAAAGAAGGAACCTTTTGATAAGCTTAACTAATAACAAAAATAGTTAAAGTACTGCTTCAGTGCACTTCTGTAAGCGGAAACTCAGCTTGTTGAAGTGTGAACAATATGTGAGCTAGTTTATGTAATTATTGTTTATCATTTAAAAATGGATGTTTGTGTAATTATAAAATTAAGGAATTTATATGTATATTAATTATAAGTCTAAACTAGCTTGTACTGGTGTTCTGATAACGACAATGCTTTTAGGGTGTGGAGATAATAAAACCCCTACAGAGTACTTGGCTGAAGCAAAAGTTGCGCTTGATAAAGACGAGCGTAATGCTGCTATTATTAGTTTAAAAAATGTTTTAAAAGTAGATAAAAATAATATACAAGCAAGGTTCTTACTTGGTTCAATATACATGCAACAAGGGTTATGGCTAAAAGCTGAAAAAGAATTTAGAAGGGCTGAAAAAGCGGGACGAACAGATGATGAAATTAAGCTATTATTAATCAAGGTTAATTATCGGCTTGATAATAAAGAGTACTTGAATTCAATCAATAGTGAAGAGAAATACAGTAACTTAGCAAAGCTATATTTAGCAATTATTGAACTTAAAGAGAATTACTTAGAAGAAGGGCAAGCAATTCTTGATGAAATAGTTTTAGTTAATGAGAACGATACTGTAGGCCAATTAGCTATGGCATGGGACTCTTTTCTAAATAAAAAGTATCAAGCCTCTTTAACAATAATGGACTCTATAACTAAAGCATCAATCATTCAGGAAGATATTATAGAGTTACGAGTGGCGAATTTAGTCGCGCAAAACAAATATAAAGCGGCAAGCGAACAACTAGAATTATTTTTATCAATTCACCCTGACTCTCATACACATCGACTGCAATTAGCTAGTAACTATGCTAAAGCCAGAAACTATTCTGAAGCTGAAAAAAACACTGATCTGCTATTAACTTTTTATGAAAACCATGCGCTTTTAAATAGGATTAAAGCGGAAATAAAATTTAATGCTAGGGATTACGTTTTAGCAAAAGAATTTGCAGAAATAGCTCTGCGTACTAGTGAGGATGTTTTAGCTAAAGTTATTGCTGGAATGAGCGCTTATCAATTAGGGCAATATGAATCATCATACAGTTATTTGAGCACTGTAAAGGATTACTTCCCAGAAAAACACCCCGTAAATACTATAGTGAAATCGTTAACTAACCAATTAACATATCGTAGTGTAAACGGAAATGAACAACTACCCGAACTTGTAACTTCTTTAATTCAGAGTGGTAATTATCAGCAAACTCGAGCAGTGCTTCAAGAGGCGTCAAAATCTTTTACATCAGATGAGGGGGTTACAGACTTCAGACTTGGTCTCTTGAAAGTAATGGAAGGTGATACCTCGTTTGTAGATGATTTTAAACGAGCTATTTCAAATGGATTTGAAGGAATCGAACCGAAAATATTACTTGCACAAGAATATTTACAAAAGAAAGAGTACTCCAAGGTTTTAGAAATAGCGAATTCGTTATCGCCCAGTAGTCAAGTTACGGCGAACTTACTTAGAGGTGGTGTCTTCCTTGAAAAGCAAGAGCTAGATTCAGCTATTGCTGTCTACGAAAAGATACTCTCTGCTGAACCCCAGCATCAAGGCGCAATGTTTAAGTTGAGCGAAGCTTACTATAAAGCAGGGAATACACAGAAATCTCAAGAATATTTACAAAAAATATATACATATTCAGCTTCGAATTTTTACGCTGTGAGGTATTTGTTTAAATTATCATTAGAGCCAGCCAAAAAGAAAGCATTGGAACAATTCTTCATAAAAGAGTTTGAATCAGATCAAAACAATGTCAATAGGCAGATTGTCTTAGCGGAATTTTATTTATTGCATAATGAATTTGAGCAAGCGCTAGTTGTTACGTCTCGCTATTTATTGAAGTCGCCTGCACAGTTGGAAATGACATTAATAAAAACAAGGGCACTTTTATCATTAAATAGAATAAAAGAAGCTGAAAAAGCCCTAAACTCTATTGAAAATAAGGCTCCTAACAACCCTGAAATTATTAAAAACAAAGCATTTATTTTAAATGTTACTGGTAAAAAAGCTGAAGCTATCAAGGTTATTGAAAAACTTCGTACTATGGATAACAACGCGTTAAATGACGACTTATTAATAATGCTTAGTACACTTTATATCGAAAGTAAAAAAATATCGGAAGCAGAAGATGTTTTAAATTTAGTCAAAAACCAACAAGGTACTAGCTATGATCGAGTAGCGGGAAAAATAGCCTTAATAAAAGGTGATAGTGCCTTAGCCATAAAGCTTTTAAGCAGAGCACAGAAAAGAAATGCATCCCAGCTCGTAACGTTAGAGCTCGCACAAGCATTTGAAAACGAAAACCAGGTTGATGAAGCAATTCAGTTATTAGAAAGCTACCTTCTTAAATCAGAAGATAGCAGTTTGATTCTGGTCAAATACAAGTTAGCCGCTTTAAACGAAAAGCAATATCCTTTAAAAGCTGAAATGTACTATAAACAACTGTTATCAGATACAGATGAAAGTGTTGTTACATTAAATAATATCGCTTGGCTATATTATACTCAACAGCGATACGAAGAGGGGAAAAAATTTGCAATGCAAGCCTTGGAGAAGTCACCAAATCTGGCAGCAATTCATAATACGCTCGGTGTTATTTTGTTAGAGCTTGGTGAGTTACCCAAAGCACATTCTCACTTAACAACTTCAGTAGATTTAGATAAATCGAATGCTAATTACAAAGTTTGGTTAGCTAAGAGTTTTAAATTAAATGACGATGTTGACTCAGCACAAAAATTACTTCGCTCTATAGATATAAATACGTTGAAACCTAGAATGAAAATGCTATTTAATGAGATTTCTTCTCATTAAGGTAAGTTAGATGTCAGTATTTTTTACATTTTTAATTTTAAGAAATGCTCTATACATAAAAAACCTTTTAAAACATGGTATTGAATTGTTGGCTTAGTCTATGCATTAAGTAACTACAAGCAAGTTAATCGATTTTATAATACAACTAAAGGGAAGAAAAAATGAAACTTACTCTATTAAAAGCAGCAGCAGTTGCTAGTGCTTTAGTTTTTAACACAGCTTACGCTGATTCTATTCAGGTTGACTTAAATGGTGACAGTGCATTATCTGTTGCTTTTGAACAGTTCACAGTTAATTACGACTCACATACCTTAGTAGATTTAAATAATAATACAGTTCGCACATATGCTGGTTATGATCTTATTGGTAACAATATGAACGGTATAGCAACAGGCCCAATATACACAGATTTCACTGATATGGTCGGTGGTTTAAGCGGCGGTTCTAACACCTTGGCTTCTGCGGGTAACTTTTTTGATCTTTTCAATGAAAGTTCGGCTGCTGGTTCTTATATAACATTTGGTGTAGATTTAATTGGCACGCTAAATCCTACAACTGGAATTACATATACTTCTGGTACTTTAAACCTATGGCAGGGTTTCACTAATGGAAATCCAGCGGAACAAATTTTAACGGCTAATTTTGCTACTGGTGGTGTTACTGCGGGTAACCAAGATGTTTTATCTCTATCTGGCCCTGGTGACATATTAAAAGATGACGTAATGTTTTTTAGCCAAAATGGTACTCCAATTTCATTTGAAGATTACTTGCTAGCTTATCCTATGGCCGATATTCGCTTACTTATCGATCAAAACGTTCAAGGTGGTGCGTCGACTCTATTAGCGGCTATTGGTGGTGATGTTGCTGCTGGTTTTAAAGGTACAGACGGTGCTGGTAATGTATATGTAAGTGCAAATCACAGTGCATCGCTTAATATAAACGTTCCTGAGCCAACTACACTTGCTATTTTAGGTTTAGGTTTATTAGGTATGGCCGGTGCGTCACGTCGTAAAGCTAAATAAGCTAACTTAGAAAAGTTACTATGAATAATAAAAAAACCGCCAAATGGCGGTTTTTTTGTTTGCAATATTTATAATTACCCATCTTCCTAATCAATGTTGAAAAAATTAGACTGGCTAGGTATTTGAATTTAGCTATTGCTTGGATAAGGCCGCTGAACTACAAGTTGTCTAGTGAGACATGGGAAGTCTAGAGTTTTACTTTGGCGAAACGCGTCTGCATATAGTTGCTGGCATCAAATAACCAGTAGCATCGATTGCAGGCAGCTGTTGATACATGTTGTTAAGGTCATTTGTCCTGAATAGTTGGTTGGTATAAGAGGCAGGTTTGCCGACAGCATATTTGGCCGAGAGCATATTTGATAGTTACTTTAAGATGGTTACTTTAAAGTTGTTTTGGTTTAAGAGTATATACCAATGATAAAAATTTATAAGGCTAGTTATGAGCAAGCCCAACTTCTTAAAGGCTTCATATCATCCATAGAGCGTTAATTTGACATGTTTATATTACAGTATTCAATAGGTTTACTGTGATTATAATTGAGTTTCAGGCTATTAGAAGAGGTAAAATCGTGATGCGTTAAAACAGCGCTACTGACCTCAGTCGCCTAACTCGGCTTCAGCTTTACTTGATACTTTTACTGATTAATACTGAAATATTAACAGTAAAAGTACCTAAGCATATGACATATTTCAACCGAAGAGTATTCTATAAATTGGAAACTAGCCAGTCTAATTATTTTCTTTAAGCAGCACTTTAACTCGCCAAAACATAAAGCGTTGCAGCCAGTTTCTGTTGCCCCAAGGTCGCCAAGTTTTAATTAGTTTATTTCTATAAGCGTCAAAATGCATTCCATGCGGTGCGTGAATTACATCGCCACGCTGTAATATAATTTTTAATACGTTTGTACATAAAGTACCTGCGGCTAATGAGATCCCCATGCAGGTAGAGGGTACTTTCTTTTTAAGGAAGTTAACTGAAGATCTATCAACTAAGTAGTGGCGCTGTTGTACAGAAGGTGAAACACCGATAACAAACCTAATAATATTATCATTAAATATTTTTGCTTTTTCTTCTTCACTCGCATTTGTAGCAGCGTCAACGATAGCGAAATATTCATCAAAAGACATTTCACCTGGCATAAATACTAGAAAAGCGGTGCCCATGCCCATAGGTGCGGCGGTAATTGTTGGGATACCTTTTTCGTAGCAGCGACGAAAGACCTTGCGCCTGATTTCTAGAACAAAAATGTCTAGGCTATCAACATATATATCAACCCCTTCTAAAAACTCATCGAGATTGTCTTCATTTATACCAGAATCAAAGTTTTTTATCGTCGCTTCTGGGTTAATACCTCTTACTGTTTCTTCCATAACTGCTGCTTTAGCTTTACCTAAAGTAGACATGTTAGCACCAGCTTGGCGGTTAAAATTGGCAACATCATAGTCATCAAGATCAGATATATGAAAGTTACCAATACCTAAACGGGCAAGTACTATTGTATGATCTCCGCCAACGCCACCTAAGCCACCAATAGCAACCTTTGTGTTTCTAAGCTTTTGTTGCTCTTCTTTAGTAACCCAGCCTATGTTCCTTGAAAATGCTTCGTTGTAATCAAACATTTTTATTCCTATTGCATTTGAAAGTATTTATATATGATGTAAATAAACTAATGTAAACCGTTAGTGCTGATGGATATTACCTAATAGTATGTGAAATTTAACGATAAAAATGCAGATATATCATTTGGTGCATGTATACAGAAAAATTTATTCAACTAGCGATAAGTGTTTGCAAATATCCTCTGATATTTTTTCATAGAGGCATTTAAACCCTGGAGATAAGTTTTCTAAAAAGATCGTTGGGCTGATATAGTAAGGTGCTCTTAAACCATGGTAATCAATAGGCTCACCTAACTGTACAAAGTTAATACCAACAAACTTCATACTACGAGCTAGTCTTGGTTCCATCATGACATAAATATGCTTTACGCCTGTTTCAATGCACATGGTTGCTGCTGCCATGTATAAGCCTATTGCAATAAATGGAAAGCATCTAAGCTCAGTTTCTGAGTAGCTTGATTCACTAATTGCGCCAATTGCCGAGCCTTTAAATTTATCGGTTTTACGTCGTCTAAACTCAGCTTTTACAGCTAGTCTAGAAATTTCAGCAATTTCATGGCGAGGAAAGTTGCTTGGATGTAGCTCTTTATTTTGAATAGCTTCGATACAATATTTTTCTATTGGGAGATCTTCAGATTCATTTGCTGACTTAACTACTCGAACACAACTAGTATAGATATTTGATGGTTTATGCTTAATCATTGAAAAAGTTGATTGTCCATCAAACTCATCGTGTTCCTTACCTTCATCCTTTACTTTTTCAAATGCTAATTCTTCACAATAAACATTATGACGAATACGGAACACTTCATCTCTAAGTTCATCGTTAATTGCAACCTCAGGCTTTAAGAATTGGGTGAAGTGCTCAGCAATATTCATTGCGTCATGATTCACTTTCATCGATGCAATTCGTTTGGTGACATTTCCAATTACCGGTGCATTTAGCAATTTCTTGCTCCAACTCATTATTACCTCAGCTTCCTAGTGAACGTTATTAAGGATTAGATATACTAACCATTATTACCTGTTTTTAAGCTAGTTGTATAATTAATTTAGGTTTTATTTATTTATTATAGAATATATTGTTTAAATACCCGTGACATATTTATCTTCATTACTTTAACAATACTTCTAATTATCCAGTTTAGCTTTAATAGGGACTATTTCCATAGCGGTTTGATAACCTATATCAAACAATGAAAACTTTTTTTCTTCGCTCATGCCAAAATCTACCGCAGAGCACAGGCCTGTATTGATAATGATGGTATTGTGCCAGAATGCATCATTAATATACTCACGTGAAATAGTCGTCATAAATGTACGTATAAGTAAGGTGACGTAGTTTACGATAGGGAACATACCATTGGTTTTTAGGTCGTCATATTCATGCTCACCACGTAAACGAAAGCATAATACAGGTGTTCCATCCTTTGCCCAATCACGATGTAAGGCGTCTTCAGACAAAATACTGCCATCAACCATTAAGTGCTGACCAAATTTTTTGAAACTGAATACCAAAGGAATTGACATTGAAAAACGCACGGCTTGAGAAATCTTCATGCCAGGAGTTCTTTCTCGATTGAAAATAACAGGGCGACCAGTTTTGACATCGGTGGCAACAACATGTAAGTTTTTTTCGAGGTCGATAAAGGTTTTACCTTGTAAGTGATGATCAACCCATTGTTCAAAAACATCACCAGAGCTTAGGCCGCCATTACGAATCAAACTGACTAATGAAAAGCCCTTAAATTGATTATAGTTAGTGGTTATTGCAATATGTTTAATATCGTCTATCGACAGTCCAGCAGCATATAAACTTGCAATAATACTACCGCCAGAAACGCCGACAATATGAGAGAAATTAATCTCTAAATCTTTTAACGCTTGCAATACGCCGATATGCGCAGGCAATCGTGTTCCACCGCCAGCTAAAATAGGTACAATACTAACCACGTATTATTCTCCATATACTTAGATTATTTAATTATGGGCAAAATTTTGGAATTCGCTAGCGACAAAGTGTGCTAACTTCAGCGTTAGTCATTAATTTTTAGGAAGAGTGAGAAATGAGTCGACAGATATTGTTACTACTATTGATATGCATGCTGTTTAGTTCAACAGCCTATAGTAACTTAGTTGAAACTGTACGTTTAATAAAGCCTTCTGTTGTTGGTATTGGGGTCTACACACCAACAGGCCGGCCCAAAAATCAACTTTATGGTAGCGGCTTTGTGATTGGTGACGGTAGTTATGTTGTCACGAATAGTCATGTTATTGCAAAAGAGTTAGATGAAAGCTTATTACAAGAATTAGCTGTTTTTACCGGCAAGGGGTCAGCTGCAAAAGTAAGAGTGGCAACTTTAATTGCTACAGATAAAGAGCATGATATCGCGATTTTGAAAATTAAAGGCCAGCCGTTGCCAGCACTACAGTTAGCACAAAGTAGCTTTATGCCTGAGGGGAGCGCCATTGCCTTTACCGGTTTCCCTATTGGTGCTGTATTAGGACTTTATCCTGTGACACATAGAGGGATTATTGCTGCTGTAACGCCGACCATCATTCCGGTTGATGACTCAAGGCAGATCAGTATTGCTATGATTAAGCGCTTAAGAGATCCTTATTTAGTTTACCAATTAGATGCAACGGCCTATCCAGGTAATAGCGGTAGCGCTATGTACGATATCGAAACTGGCAAAGTTATTGGTATTATAAATAAAGTTTTTGTGCAAGAAAGTAAAGAAACGGTGATCAGCAAACCCAGTGGCATTACTTATGCGATACCGGTTAAATATCTGCATCAACTTTTGAAAAAACATAAGATTAAAAGTTAGTCGTTTTAATCTTCTGTACTTAGACGTTGATTCTGTGCGATGGCTTTATTGCTTAATAGTGCCGATATCGGTACGAGCTGAATCTGATTCTGCTCAAGTAATGGTAAAAGCTTAATTAATGCTGCGATTGTTTCAGGGTGAGGGTGAGCAATGGCTACTACTTTATGTTCTCGTTTAGCGTCTCGTATTAGTTGTTTAAATTGACTTTGGATATAGCTATATTCGAGTTTGTTGTCGAGAAAAATATGACGATGAAGGCTAGGTACACCAAAGTTAATGGCGATTTTTTCTGCTTGGCTTGCACTGGTGGTCATACTGTCAATAAACATTAAATTTCTTTCGTTGAGAAATTGCATTGTCCAGGCCATAGGTTGATATAACTCAGTTAATTTACTCCCCATATGATTGTTGATACCCAAAGCAAAAGGTACCTCTAGAAAAGCATTTGTTAAACTTTGTCGAATACCCTCTTCATTCATTGTGCTAGTCAGTGCACCAGGACCAAGTTTTTTGCCATTTTTTGCCTCCATTGGGATATGCAAAATAACCTCATTGTTTTGTGCTTTTGCTTGCAAGGCTAACCTTTTTCCATAAGGCGTATGAGGCAAAATGGCGTAACTAATATCACCAGGAAGATAAAGAGCTTGGGCATCGCTTTTTCGATAACCAATGTCGTCAATAATAATTGCAACTTGCGCTGATTGAGCAGTAGAAAAAAAGGGGAGGAGTAAGCTTAATATCAACAGTAATCGGAGCACGGGCAGTATTTCTCATGTTAAGTAACCGTTTTAGGTTAACAGTTCGAGCAGGTAAAATCGATAAGTTCAATACTTAAGAACGAACACGCTTACCTGCACCAAAGCTTAGGATTGACGGCCTTACCTGCATGTCTTATTTCAAAGTACAGTCCAGAGTCAGCTTGCCCGCCACTTTGTCCAACTAGTGCTATAGGCTCTCCTGCTTCAACCCGGTCACCAACTGATTTGAGTAATGCTTGGTTATGGCCATACAAACTCATATAGCCATCGCCGTGGTCAACAACAGACACCAGCCCATAGCCGTTAAGCCAATCAGAGAAAAGAATAGTTCCACTGTGAATGGTTTTCACTTGCCGGCCAACTGGAGCAGAAAGAAATACCCCTTTCCATTTTAAATAGCCTTGTTTACTTGATCCAAAACTGTGGCTAATTCGACCTTTAACCGGCCAATTTAGCTTACGTTTCAACTTGCTCAAGCCAACTAAGTTTTCAGCCGCTTTTGCTGCAGCGGCCATTTTTTTCAGCAAAGCTACTAGACTTGATTCTTCTCGTTCTAGTTTATTCAACCTTTGTTTGCCGGTCAGTGCCTTTTTATTTAAGGCTTTTAAGGTTTGCTGTTGTTTTACTTTTGATAGTTCTAGAATCTGTTTTTGTTGGCTTTGCTCTTGGGTTAATTGAGTAAACTCTTCCGCTTTTACTTGCTGCTGAGTTCGAATGTCATTTAATTTAGCAATTGTCTGTTTAAAGGTTTCTATTTCTTTAATGCGAGCAGCGTTAAGGTACTGATAATGTGTAATTGTGCGTTGCACGCTACTGGGCTTTTGTTGATTTAGCATTAACTTTAAGTAGTCATGATGCCCTGCAGAGTAAGCTGCCCTTAATTGTTTTGCTAATATTTGTTCTTGTTGTTTTTTAGCTGACTCTAGTTGTTGCTGTTCATTCGCAAGTTGGCTAATTTTTTTACGTACTGCCAGCAAACCTTGTTTAGTTGCTTGCAGCTTTTTAGCCACTTGACCAATGGCTAAGTCATCAGTTTTAAGTTGCTGCTCTAAATCGGTAATTTTTACTGTGGTATTTGATAATGTTTGTTTTTGTTGATTAATTCTTCGTTGGATCTCACTCAGTTGCTGATTTGTTTTTGCGGTGTTTTTTGCACTTAGGTCTGATTGCCCGTAGGCTGTTAGCGAACAGAAAAGTATTAGCAGCGTAATACAACCAACATAGCCAATACTAGATTGGCTATGTTGGTAAATGTTTGATGAGCTATTCACCTTAAAATAATCTTAGTTTTACGTTAACGTTAATAGGTTACTACCTGTCATTTCTTCTGGTTGCGGCATATCCATTAACGCTAAAATGGTTGGGGCAATATCACTTAGTGCTCCAGTTTTAGCTGTTTGCGCATTACGGCCAACATAAATTAATGGTACCGGTTCACAAGTGTGTGCAGTATGGGCTTGCCCTGAAACATTATCTTTCATTTGCTCGGCATTACCGTGATCAGCCGTAATTAGGCATTCGCTATGGGTTTTTTCTAAAGCCACTAACACTCGCCCGATGCTCGCATCGACTGCTTCACAGGCTTTTACTGCGGCGTCAAAGTCTCCTGTATGCCCAACCATGTCGCCATTGGGGTAATTACAAACAATAAAATCATGTTCTGCACTTTCGATTGCGGCTACTAATTTGTCGGTTAACAGTGTCGAATTCATTTCTGGTTGTAAATCGTAAGTTGCCACTTGTGGTGAAGGAACTAATATTCGTTGTTCACCATTGAAGGTGTCTTCTTTACCGCCACTGAAGAAAAAGGTTACATGGGCATATTTTTCTGTTTCAGAAATGCGCAGTTGCGTTTTATTATGTTTTTCTAACCATTCACCTAGTACATTGTTCAGCTGTACTGTTGGGAAGGCACAAGGTGCATCAATATCGCCAGCATACTCAGTTAACATAACAAACTCGCTAAGTTTTGGCCGTGCTTGACGTTCAAATCCTGAAAAGTTTTTATCAGTAAAGCAGCGGGTAAATTGTCGAGCACGATCGGCGCGAAAATTCATAAAAATCATGGCATCGCCATCTTGCACTTGAATTGTATCGCCATTTGGCCCAGTAATGGCAGAAGCTTGAACAAACTCATCATTTTCATCACGGGCATAGGCCGCATGTAAAGCATCTGTAGCTTGGCTATACTGAAATTCAGCCTGGCCTGAAATCATTAAATTATAAGCTGTCTCGACCCGCTCCCAACGTTGATCTCTATCCATAGCATAGTAACGACCAATCACTGAGGCCACTTGTCCACAGCCGAGTTCTTCAAATTTTTCTTGTGCTTTTAATAACGAAGCTTCAGCACTGCGTGGTGGTGTATCGCGACCGTCTAAAAAGGCATGTAAATAAATTGATTTTGCCCCTTGCTTAGCAGCCATTTCTAACATGGCAAAAATATGATCTTCATGACTATGAACACCGCCGGGTGATAATAAGCCAAAAACGTGAATTGCTTTGTTGTTACTAACTGCGTTATCAATCGCTTTAACTAACGTTGGGTTGTTTTGAAATTCTTTATCTTCAATCGCTTTGGTGATACGAGTAAAGTCTTGATAAACGATTCGTCCGGCACCTAAGTTGACATGACCCACTTCAGAATTACCCATTTGTCCGTCTGGTAAACCTACAGCCATACCCGATGTTTCAATCAGCATATGTGGTCTATTGGCCATTAAGTCGTCTAATACCGGTGTTTTTGCATGATAAATGGCATTTGATTCTGGGTTTTCTCGGTATCCCCAGCCATCTAAAATAATAAGAACTGTTGACTTCTTGTTTGACATCACGGCTTCCTTTATACGAACAAAGATAAGTAAAATTATTTTTCCGCCTGAGTATATCAAGACACGCAATGAATATCTTGTGTCTGTTTAGAGAAAATGTTTCGAGCTTATGATCAAATTTTGCTGGTGGCGCTTAAGTTATTTGAGCAATCTTATTGTTGATGAAAAGTTCAGTTTGGGTTTAGTTTATTAGCCTGTATACTATGGCAAATTTTTAGTTAATTAGAATGTAACTCTTATGGATCAACTTATTACTTTTGCAATGAGCCAGCCTTTACTAAGTACGGCTTGGTTAGTCATTGTTTTACTGATTATTGTTATAACGATCAGAATTCAAATGTCACCGATTAAACAATTAAGCACACAGCAAATGACTTTTTTAGTGAATAGAGAGTCGGGTGTTGTGGTAGATAGTCGCAGTGAGAAAGATTATAAAGCCGGACATATTATTGATGCAATCCATCTCGATAATGAAAAAGTCACTAAAAATGACTTTGCTACTCTTGAAAAGCACAAAGATAATCCCATCATTGTAGTATGTAGTGCTGGTCTTAGTGCAGGTAAAGTGACTAACCAGCTAGCAAAAGCCGGCTTTACACGAGTAAATTTACTCAAAGGTGGCATGAATGCTTGGTTAAGTGCAGGTTTACCTGTCACCAAGTCGTAAATTCTTAACAGCGGATTATCATGATGGCAGTTGACATATATACCAAAGTAACTTGTTTTTATTGCATGCGAGCGAAAGCTTTACTTGATGATATGGATGTTAGTTATAACGAAATAAAAATTGACGGTGATGCACCATTACGTGAAAAAATGATCACACGTAGTCAGGGAGCTACAACAGTACCTCAAATATTCATTAACAATAGTCATATTGGCGGTTGTGATGATTTATTTGCATTACATGCGCAAGGAAAATTAGCTTCACTTTTAGCATCATAATATCAGTGAAAAACTTAGCATAATAAGCCATTAGATAATGGCATAAATATACAGGAAATAAACTATGGCTGACGAAATTCAAAACAGCGAAGAAGCAACAAACGAACAACCAGCACCACAATTTGCTATTCAACGTGTCTATACTAAAGATATCTCATTTGAAACACCTAATTCACCGGCTATTTTTCAAAAAGAATGGAAACCTGAAGTACAATTAGATATTGATACTAAGTCAGCGAAACTTGCTGATGATACTTATGAAGTAACATTATCTCTAACGGTAACAGCTAAAGTTGAAGACCAAACTGCATTTTTAGCTGAAGTTAAGCAAGCTGGTATTTTCACTATTGGTAACATACCTGAAGCGCAATTAGCGCACACAATTGGTGCCTTCTGCCCAACAACATTATTCCCATATGCGCGCGAAGCCGTAGCGAACTTAGTTAGCCGTGGTTCATTCCCACAAATTAACTTAGCGCCAGTGAACTTTGAAGCATTATTTGCTAATTATGTTCAACAACGTGCAGCACAAGCAGAGCAAGCGCAAGTAAGCACTGAAACGCACTAATTTATGAATCCTAATTCTGCCGCAATTTCAGTTATTGGCGCTGGCTCATATGGCACAGCGTTGGCAATCTGTTTAGCGCGAAATGGCCATAAAACTTTACTTTGGGGACGTGATGCAAATCACGTTGCTGAAATGGCAAGTACGCGCGCTAATGAGAAGTACTTGCCTGGCAGTAAATTTCCTGAGCCATTACTGGTTAGTGATGATTTAGCTAAGGTGGTTGCAGCCAGTAAAAATATTTTATTAGTTGTGCCTAGTCATGCTTTTGGTGAAATGCTGGCGCAAATAAAACCACATTTACGCAAAGATGCACGCTTGGTGTGGGCCACTAAAGGCTTAGAACATGAGTCAGGACGCTTGTTGCAAGATGTTGCTCGTGAGGCTTTAGGCAATGAAATTTCTTTAGCTGTGCTTTCTGGGCCAACTTTCGCTAAAGAAATGGCGGCAGGGCTACCAACAGCAATATCGCTATCTTCAACAGACGAAGAATTTGTTAGTGATATTTCTAATTTACTGCATTGCGAACGAACCTTTCGTGTTTACAGTAACAACGACTTTATCGGTGTTCAGTTAGGTGGGGCGGTTAAAAATGTTATCGCCATCGGTGCGGGTATGGCTGATGGTATTGGTTTTGGTGCAAATGCTCGTACAGCGTTGATCACACGTGGTTTAGCTGAAATGACCCGGTTAGGTTGCGCATTAAACGCTGAGCCATCAACGTTTATGGGCATGGCTGGTTTAGGTGATTTAGTCTTAACCTGTACTGATAATCAATCACGAAATCGACGTTTTGGCTTAGCCTTAGGTGGTGGAGCTGAAGTGGAACAAGCCATGGCTGATATTGGACAAGTTGTGGAAGGCTATCGCAATACTAAAGAAGTTTACATGCTAGCACAGCGTATGGGGGTAGAAATGCCTATCGTTGAGCAAGTATATCAAGTGCTTTATTGCGGTAAAGATGCCAAATTAGCTGCTGCCGATTTATTATCTCGCGAACGTAAATTTGAATAGCTGAATATTGAAATCATTTATTTAAAGGCATACCCCATTTATGGTGTATGCCTTTTTTATGCGCTAATGATTAACTAATATGCTAACTTAAAAATAAGCTTTAAATTGAATTTGCAAAGCCTAATTGGCGCCAGGCTTCATAAACTATAACCGCAGTGGCATTTGATAAGTTCATACTGCGGCTATCTTTTAGCATCGGGATTCTGATTTTGTCTTGATCGGGAATTTGCTGTCGAACATCTTCAGGTAATCCACCCGTTTCAGAGCCAAATAACAGGTAATCACCTGATTGAAAATTAACATCACCATAGTAACCTGTAGACTTAGTCGTTACTGCAAGTACACGCTTCGGTTGCTCAGACTCAATAAAGCTTTGATAATTTGCATGACGCTTCAATGCTGCAAATTCATGGTAATCTAAACCGGCTCTGCGTAATTTTTTATCTTCTAGATCAAAGCCTAATGGTTCAATAAGGTGTAATCTAAAACCGGTATTAGCACATAGACGGATTATATTGCCAGTATTGGGTGGAATTTGAGGTTGAAATAAAACGACATCTAACATATCAAGTGCTTAATAAATTGTATAATTAAAACATTATACCGTGCTTGAAGCGAATGCTTAAGTAATGCTTGATAAATAACGGCTTAATATTTATTACTAGGAGTTTAAAATAGTGAAACAACCACTAGATGCGAATCAATATGCTTATCTCGTTAAGCTAGCAGCGTTTGCGGCAACAACAACGGCATTAGTCTTAGTTGTGCTAAAGCTATACGCTTGGCTTGCTACGGATGCAAGCGCTATGCTTGCCTCTGCAACAGATTCGATTCTAGATTTATTTGCCTCGATCATGAATGTGGTTATTTTACGTTTTGCTTTAGCCCCCGCAGATAAAGAACATAAATTTGGTCATGGTAAAGCCGAAAGTCTTGCAGGTTTAGTGCAAGCCGCATTTGTTTTAGGTTCTGCGTTGCTATTAGTATTTAATGGCGTAGACCGCATTATTAACCCACAGCAAATCGTTAGAACGGAAGTGGGCATGCTTGTGTCTATTGTTGCAATTGTGCTGACCTTATCATTAGTGATGTTACAAAAATATGTTATCAACCGTACTAAATCTGTTGCGATTAGCGCTGACGCCCTGCATTACCAGTCTGATTTGTTATTGAATTTAGGCGTGCTTGCCGCACTTTTTTTAAGTCAAGGTTATTGGCTGCAGGCTGATGGCGTTTTTACGGTTGCGGTGGGCATATTCCTACTCATAGGCGCAGGTAAAATAATATGGACCAGCGTTCATCATTTAATGGATCATGAATTGACAGATGAAGAGCTAAATACCATAAGAGCAATTGTTTTAGCGCACGAAGGTGCTTATGGCTTACATGAGTTACGTACACGCCAAGCAGGCCCTGATCGCTTTATTCAGTTTCACCTAGAGCTAGATGAAAATCTGTCATTGCTCGAAGCGCATAAAATAGGTGAAGCTATTGAGAGTGAAATTATTCAAGCATTAGCGCCTTGTGAGGTCTTTATACATCACGACCCTTTGTCAGTCGTTAAGCCTTTAAGTAATAAGTAAGCCTGTATCAGCGACTAACAACCTTAGTCGTTATGATGCTCAACAAACCAAGCTACGGCATTATTTATTGCGATATCTCGATATTGGTCAAGCTCAAAAAAGAGTTCATGATAGGCACCGGCCACTATTATTGGTTTATTTTCTGGGTAATGATCGGGCTTAAGTGTGCTCAACTGTCGGCAAAAACTATTCTGGGCATTATTATCAACAATATATTCTTCTTCTGCCTGCATCAGTTGTATGGGTAGTGATAATTTTTTCAAATCAATAAATAGCTTATCTGAATTATCTAGTGCTTGTTGCAACCAGTGAAATGTTACTCCTCCGAGCTTTAGTTCTGGCCGTTGATGATATAACTCACGAAAACGTTGAAAACGTAGTTTTGAGTGCATTAAGCGGTTTTCATCAAATGTACTTTGATTGATATCGCTTTGCCCTAAAAAATACCAAGGAGTTGCCGACAAGCATTGATTTATTGCTCTACCAGTTTTGACCAAAAATTTAGCTAACCAAGTTGGGACCCCGTTACTTGCGATAGCTATCATTGGAGAGCTCAAGCTTAAAGCCTTGATCTGGTGAGAATAAAGCTGCAAGTACCTCAATGCAATAGCGCCGCCCATTGAGTGTGCCAGCATAAAAGCACTTTGTTGATGCTGTGGGTATTTTTGGGGTAATACTTGCTCGAGTAACTGGTGCAAGTCTCGAGCATAATCATCAAATTTTTCAACGTATCCCTGTAACGGGTTAGCTGTTAAGCGCATAGAAAGGCCTTGCCCGCGATGATCAATGATTACCCAGTCGTAGCCTAAAGCATCTAAATCAAAAGTTAACTCTTGATATTTTAAGTAGCTTTCGGAACGACCCGGAACGATGACAATGTAAGGTTGATCTGGGCGTTTAAAATGCGTGGCGTAAGCGATATTAACCTGATCAACTGTGGTGAATGAAGCTTGATGCACTGATTGCCAATATTTTTCGATGGCGATAACTTTTTCTGTGGTAAGTGCACGCTTGCTCACCAGACATTCTGTGCTAATCAATGATGTTATTCCTTATAAGGCGCTTAATAGCAAGTAAAGCTAATCACTTAAACTAGGCATTACTTATGATCATACTTTACCGCTCTCAATCGGCAGTTTAATGGTTACAGTGAGGCCATTATTAGTATTGTTGTTTGCGCTGATAGAGCCATTATGTGCAATAACAGCCTGTTTAGCTATTGCTAATCCTAAACCTGTACCACCCGTTGCTCGATCACGGGCTTGTGCTACTCGGTAAAATGGTTCGAATAATTTAGGTAAATCATCAACAGGAACTCCAGTGCCAGTATCGACTATTTCAATAATAAAGTCAGTGCTAGTGTTTTTTAAGTAAACATTAAGTTCATCGTTATTATGGCTATATTTTACCGCATTAATTAAAATATTATTAAATGCACTGGATAAAAGTGTTGGATCTGCTTGGGTTAAAGCTGTGCTTTCGCTATGAAAGTTAATAACAATAGATTTTTCATTAGCTATATATTGCGCATCTTCAATACACAGCATTAAAAGTTGCTTAACATCGACAGACATTAATTCCATTTGGCTTATCGTGTTTTCTAAGCGTGATAACGATAAGACATTTGCTATCATTTCATCTAGCCTAGCGACTTCAAGCTCACAACGTTGCAAATGCTTATGAAGTGTCGCTTGTTCGATATCTTTTTGCTGTGCCAAGCCCAAGGCAATTTGTAATCTAGTCATTGGAGATCTAAGTTCATGAGAAACATCGGCCATAAGTCTCTGATGAGAGCCAATATTTTGCTCTAGTTTTTCAGCCATTAAGTTAAAGCTGGCTGCGCAAGTACCTATTTCATCATTACGTTGTGCAATTAAGGGCACACGTGCGCTGAATTCGCCATCCCCAAAGCGTGTTGCTGTTTTTTGCATAGCAATTAATGGCTTTGTGAATGATCGGGTAAGTAGCCACAGTAAAATTGAACTGATGATGATAGGTATGGCTAAACGTATCCAAATTGGAATATGTTGTATTAAGCCACCAAAAGGTGGTTTGCGATCACGGCTTGCAAGAAATATCTGGTAGGGTGTACCTGCAATATCAAGGGCTAAAGGGCCTGTCATTCGATAAAACTCAAATTTAACTGTTGTGAGGCTCTCTAGGTTATTTTCACTTAAAAAACTTTTTAAGTTTTCAATTTGCCATTTTTTTGATGCGTAAATTTGGTTTGTTTGCATATTTTTTAGCAGTAATTCACGATCTGACTTTCTAGATAGAATCGTTAGCGCTGCTTGTGGTGTTTTTGGGGGGTTACGTTTAATGAGGTGATCGATGCGCTTAACTCTTGCTATATCGGAATGATGACTAGGGGCAATAAAGCTTTTGCTTCTAAATTGTTCGGAAACCAGCCGAGTAATGCCAATGGTTAATATGACTATTAACCAAAAGCAGATAAATAATTTAGCGCCAATTGAAGAAAATTTCTCTCTAAGCTTCAGCATTACTCTAGTTCTCCTGCCAAGAAAATATAGCCGGCACCACGGATTGTTTTAAGCTTATCGTTTGGACTAAACGGTAACAGTTTGCGTCTAATATTGCTGACGTGCATATCTATGCTGCGATCAAAAGCACTAAGCTTACGTTTCAGCACTTGCTCTGATATTTCATCTTTACTGACAATGCTTCCTGGCTTTGACATTAAATATTCGATAATTTGGTACTCAGTACCGGTAAGCTCTATAGACTGATCATGACAACTGACTTGGCGTGTTGCATGATTAAGCATTACCCCGTTAACTTTTAATGATGAGCTTGGTACCTTGCTATTTTGCACTATGTTAATTCGGCGCAGAATGGCATTTATTCGTGCTAACAATTCACGGTGCTGAAAGGGCTTAGGTAAATAGTCATCAGCACCTAGTTCCAATCCTAATATACGATCGGCATTATCACCTTTAGCTGTCAGCATCAAAATAGGGGTTTTATGATTGCCCCCAAGTGCTTTTAATACTTCAAAACCGGTTAATTCAGGCATCATTACATCTAATAATATCAAAGCGATATTATCATCAAATGCTTTCTCTAAGCCTGATATGCCATCATGGCAACAAATTAACTCGAAGCCTTCTGTTGCAAGATAATCAGAAAGTAAATCAGCGAGCTCTCTATCATCATCTATTAATAAAAGTTTATGTTTTTTCATTGTTGCTCTCGTTAACCGCTAATACTCTATTGCCATAATAGCGTATATATTTATTACCTTTTAAGATCTTTACATAACATTTACGTTGGTTTGCGTTTCTTTTCGTTGAGCGATTTATACTGGTGTTGAATTAATTGAGGAGTAAAACTTATGAAAATGCAAAGCTTATATTCAACAATAAAACCATATGTTGCGATGGGTGCTATCGCATTGACAGTGACTAGTCTTAATGTCAACGCTATTGGCCACAAGAGTGATGTTAGTAATCCGAATGCTCAGTACCAAAAGAGTGAAAAACGCGGTAAGCATCATAACAAAATGAAAAAGCAGTTTCATCGCTTAGTTAAAAAACTGGATTTAAACTCAGCACAGAAAACGAAGATTAAAGCTATTTTTGCTGATATGAAAACCAAACGTCAAGAACATAAAGAATCACGTGAGAGCTTCAAAAAGCAAGTTGACTCATTGATGTTAGCGAGTGATTTTGATGACAATAGCTTTGCAGCTATCTATGCAGAATATCAGCCGAGCTTTCAAGAGATGGCTATGCAAAAAGCGAAAACTCATCATCAAATTATGCAGGTTTTAACACCAGAGCAACAAAAGAAATTCGTAAAAATGCAACAGCATAAACGAGCGCGTTAATTCGTTTTATTTTAGCTTAGTAAGCTAAAAGAAAATATTTTAGACATTTTGCTTTCTACCACTTGGCCATTCTTTTTGGCCGGTAGAAAGCGCCATTCTTCCATAGCGTTTCTGATGGTATTGCGAAAGTAACTTGCCTTACTTCTGCTTTTACTTTCAAACTGTAAATCTTTTACTAAACCGTTTTTATCAATGTTGAACTTGACCATGATTTCTAATTCTATGCCTTTTCTTTTCGCAGAAGAAGGGTATTTAGGTTCAACAGAGCTGATTAACTTAGCGGCGATATTAGTGGTATTGCGTTTCAGTACATCTCTAGTTTCATCAGTTAGTACAGCTTGACTAAGTCCGTTTTTGTTTATCTGGTTCACTGATGACTGTGGGTCAATGCCATAGTGAGTTTTGTTTAAGGCTGCTATTTGATCATTCTGAGTTACATTAGGTTCACTTAACAAGGACGCAAGCTGTTGAGAATAAGCGGTAGCTTTTATTGTCGAGTTACTTAAGTCTGTTTGTTTAAATGCGCTATCAGACATTAACTCAGTTGCGCGAGTATTATTGTTAAGGTTATCGCTAGTACGTGTCTGGCTTTTTAATTCTGCGTGGTGCTGGGCAACATTCTTGTTCGCGTCAACATTGGTTCGTACAATGGGTAACTCATTATAATAAGGTGTAACTTTTGCTTGATTAACGGTATTGGACTTATTTGAAGGCGCTTTAACGGTCAAAAGATTATCTTTTTTTATTGCCGGCTGAAATGAAACGTTAGCAGTGTTTTTGACAGCTTGCTGGGGCAAACTTGAATCATCAATAGCTAATAATTGGCTAGCAAGCGAGGTACTGGATTTAACTGCTTGGACAGTTAAAGGTGCATAAGTTATTGCGCTTTCTCGTAGTGCTTTAGGTGAACTCTGAATTGAAATACTGCCCGATTGTAAGTCAATGATCGGCAAGGTTAATGAGTATTTAGAAAATAGAAAAATAAGACTTAATAACACAGTGAAAGATGCTAGCCATTTGCCAGAATCAGTACTTTTAGTGCAATGTTGCTGTTGGTCTAATAGTCTCACTACACGTTGCTTTAAATCACCGCCAGAGGCTGCCATTGCCATGTTAGGAATGGTGTGGTGACGATGTTTTTGGCATAGCGATGCCGTGTCAGCCAAAGTATGCGCATAAGCCAGCGGACTACCACTGTGCTGTACCGCAATATCATCGCTGCAATATTCTCTTTCATTACGCATTTGCTTAGAAACCCAAGCAACTGCGGGGTGAAAAAATAACAGTATTTCAACTAAAGTCTGTAGAAAGTTCACTAAGTAGTCGTGGCGTCGAATATGAGCTAACTCATGGAGTAAAAGCATATCTAATTGTTGAGGTGATAAGCCTGAAAGCATGCTAAATGGAATAAGTACTACCGGTTTCAACCAACCTATAGCCATTGGTACATTGGTTTTGCTAGACACTAACAAGACAACTTTTCTTGATAACCCGACCTTATTAATTAAGTTATCAAAACGAGCTTGCAGCGCTAAATCTACCGAAGTGCAACCTTGAGTTGGCAGCCTGTTCACATTGTACAGCTCTATGGTTAACTTAAGTGCAAGAGTAAAAACAATAACCAGCCATAACATAGCAAGTGCAGGTAAGTATTCTAGCCACTCAATGTACCAAGCATTTGCTTGTATTTGCTCGAAAGAAAAGCCTTGCTCTAGTAGGGGGAAGGTATTAACAAAGCTTGCAACTTGGCGATATTCAACATCGTAAACAATAAAGAATGTCACAAGAGGTAAAATCAAATTTGCTAGCATAGCTACTGAACTAAGTGCGTAGCGTAATTGTGATTTTTTATAGGAAATTAACGATAGTAGTACTTTTAGTACCAATGCAACCAAAACTCCTTGCCATAAAAAATGGATAAGAGTAATGGCTAAACCAGCTAATAAGGGACTATTTATTAAGCTTTCCTGCATCATTGATTGTTTTAATTACCTTGAACTTAATTAATTATGATTGTTGTTCTAGCTCATTGAGCAACTGCCTAATATCCTCAATCTCTTCTTTACTTGTTGAGTTATCTAAAGCTCGCATCACCAACTTTGAGGTGGAACCTCCAAATGCTTTTAAGACTAAATCTTTCAATAAAGATGATTGAGTGACCATTTCACTATTTGCAGGAGCATAAACATGTGCTCTATTACTTTCATCACGAATAACTAACGACTTTTCGTGCATTATTTGTAATATTTTCAGTACCGTAGTGTAGCCGGTTTTTTGAGTTTGGCTAACGGTTTCATGAATCTGTCGAACCGTGGCAGGTCCCATTTTCCAGAGGATATTAAGTAACGTCAGCTCTGCCTCTGTTGGCTTAATATCTGATTTATCTCGTGACATTGAGATTCCTTAAGGCGAATATTTTCAGAATTTTTATACGAATATGCTCGTATATTATTCCAACCATCCTAGCTTGAGACGAATAAATGAGCAATAGCAATTACTAAATTGTTTTAAAAAATTATTGCGAAAATAATAAAAAATGTAGTTATTCAAGGTGTTAATCTTTTTGTTCTATTGACGAGATAAAGTGACGTGTGCGTTGTGGAAAGTTAGTAAAAATGCCATCAACTTGGTACTGCAGACATTGTTTGATTTGTTCTGGATTATCAACAGTATAAACCCAAACCTTTAGGCCACGACGATGAGCGTCATTAACGATTTCAGCATTTAGGCAATCAACAGCAAGATTTAACATTTTTACCTTTAGTTTTATGCAAAACTTAGCATAATCAATAGGGCAACAGGCAATTAATGCTGCGGTGGTGATTTTGGGTAGATGCGTGGTTAGATAAGTAAGCGTATGATGGTTAAAGGAAGACACTATAATTTGTGCGTAGCTAATTGTATTATTTGACTCTGCTTGCCTTAGTAATGCTATAAGCTTGTGCATTTCATCAGCAAGCTGATCGCCTTGTGCTGCAGATTTCAACTCTATATTTATTAAGCACTGAGTGTTTATGCACTTTAAAGCTTGGTTTAGCGTGCAGATATTGTATTTAGCACTGGTAAGCTCAGCTAGCGACAGTTGATTAAAGTGAATATTTATAGTTTTATTATTCGAGCAACTATCTTTCAAGTAATTATCATGCAAGAGAATAAATTCCCCGCTAGCTTGATGGTATTGAACATCAAACTCAATACCGTCACAGCCTTGAAGTATTGCTTGCTCAAATGCTAGTAGTGAGTTTTCAGTAAACTCACCGCTAGCACCTCTATGGGCAATTACTTGCATTGTTGATTGCCAAAATAGTTACCGGTATTAGTCATCGGGTATAGCTTAGCTGTTTGAAGTAGTCGTAAGCAAGTCAGCATAATGTTCACCAAGCCGAGTAACGGTT
The DNA here is from genome assembly GCF_002000025.1 of Cognaticolwellia aestuarii. GTDB lineage: Bacteria > Pseudomonadota > Gammaproteobacteria > Enterobacterales > Alteromonadaceae > Cognaticolwellia > Cognaticolwellia aestuarii. The sequence continues at coordinate 95,875 of NZ_MUZV01000010.1, read as the reverse complement.
TCAGGACCCGCTTGCTGGTTAAAGCTCACCATATTAGGTGCAAAAGTAGTCACAACCGTTGAACCTAACTTGAAGCGACCCATTTCGGCACCTTTTTCTAAAGTTATAGCGCTCGCGCCAGTGCTTGGGTACTGCCAACGAAATACATCTTTCCCTGCTGGTGGTGTTACTGTGCCGGCCCAAACTGTTTCAATACTCGCAACAATCGTAGCGCCCACCAGTACCATTGCCATTGCGCCATGTTCAGTGTCAAAAATGGCCACTACACGCTCATTGCGTGCAAATAAGTTTGGTACATTATTTGCCGTTAATGGATTGACGGAAAATAAATCGCCAGGGACATAAATCATTTCACGTAAAGTGCCGGTCATAGGCATATGAATACGATGATAATCTTTCGGAGCTAAATAAATGCAGGAAAACTCACCGTCTTGAAAAGGAGCTGCGGTATTTTTATCGCCGCCAAGCAAAGTTTCTAAACTGTAATTAAAGCCTTTTGCCTGAATAAGCTGGCCTTTTTCAATTCGACCTTGCTGACTGATAGCGCCATCGACAGGGTAACAAATGGTGCTGTCATCCTGCAGAATAGTACGGGCGCCATCTTCAAGTTCACGAGTAAAAAAATCATTAAAAGTTTTAAAGTCAGTAGCATTTTTTAGTTTAGCTTCAGCCATATTAATATCATAAGCTTTGATAAAGTAACTGATAGCTTTAGTGGTAAACCAACCGGCTTCTGCTGCCGCGAATTTACCAACAAGTCTTGAAATACCATGCTTTGGCATTAGATACTGCAAAGCGATTTTTAATTTATTAATTAACACTATTTTTCCTTAATGTCTTATTCTACTGTTTAATCATTGAAGCGTGAAGTTAAGGTGTTATCACCCAAACTGGCTAATATTTTTTGGAAACTAGCTAAGCGCTCAGGGTAAATTTTACCGGCTTCTTTTGCTGCGACCAACGCACAGCCGGGATCGCTTTGATGTTTGCAATCACGAAATTTACAGGTGCCTAAATACTCATCAAACTCGATAAAGCCACTACTTACTTGCTCTGGTGATAAATGCCAAAGGCCAAATTCGCGTATACCCGGTGAATCGATCAGATCACCACCTTGTTCGAAGTGATATAATCGAGCCACAGTTGTTGTATGTTGACCAAGCCCAGAATTTTCTGAAACAATTTTAGTCATTACACCTAATTCAGGCATTAGCGTGTTAGTGAGTGTTGACTTACCAACACCAGATTGGCCAACAAATATGCTAGTGTGTTGGCTAAGTTGTAGTTTTAATTCGGCAATACCTTCAGCTGTCTCGTTACTAACATAAGTGACTTGATAACCAATTTTACGATAAATGTTGAGTTGTTTTTCGATTTCATCACGGTTGCTATCATCGAGTAAATCAACTTTATTCAATAAGATAACTGGTGTAATGCCGGTTTGCTCAGCGGCAACCAAATAGCGATCGATGATATCAGCATTAAAAGCCGGTAAGACTGATGAAACAATTAGAATTTGGCTGATGTTGGCAGCAATAGGTTTAACACCGTCATAAACATCAGGACGACTGAGTACCGAGTCTCGTTCGTGTACCGCTTCGATTACGCCTGAGATACTATGTTGGGTTTCTTTACCTTTACGCCAAAGCACTTTGTCACCGCAGACTAAAGAGCTAATACTGCGGCGTAAATTACAGCGAAATATTTCTCCACTGCTGCTTTCAACGTCTGCATGTTGGCCAAAGCGACTGATGACAATGCCATTTTCAGCTGCAGCAAGCTCATCATCTTGCCATTGCACTTTCTCAGTAGATTTGCGTAACTTTTTACTTTGGTTCGCTTTGATCTGCCGCGCTTGGCCTTTGGTTAGTTTTTTGGCTTTAGCCACAAATTATTCTCATTTTATTTCGACTCTCATTATTATGATAACTTACCAGAGCAAATTACAAATAAATTCAATCGTGCTACATTCTCACGTATTATATACTTAAGCATGATTTAAATGCATGTGTAATCGCGTCTTTACTCGTGGCAGTTGTATTTTTGCTATGAAATTTTGTTGAAGATTAAAGTGCATTTCTCTCTGACGGTGTCGCTTAGTCACTCTAAGCATGCATTCGTCAATAACGAGTAAAACGATTATTAACTGCATTTTTTACACAATGTTTGCTGGACGTTTATTTGCATTATGACTCACGTTAAGTCGCAAGTTGCATAGCATAAATACTGGCTTGTATAAATGCCTGATAAACTGAAGTAAAACTAAGCTTGAAATATCCGTTATCCCAATTATTAGCTAATAGTATTGTCTGATTAAAGTGGGGTAGTAAGTTGCAGACTAATTGATATAGGAAAAATAATGAGCGCTAATGATAACAACTTAATTTGGTTAGATTTGGAAATGACCGGCCTTGAACCCAGCACCGATGTTATCTTAGAGATCGCTACTATAGTCACAGATAGCCAACTTAACATATTGGCGGAAGGCCCTGTTTTTGCCATTCATCAAAGTGACGATGTGTTAGACAACATGAGTCAGTGGTGTATTGAGCACCACGGCAACTCCGGTTTAACAAAAAGATGTCGTGAAAGTACGACGAGTTTAGCTCAAGCAAGCGCAGAAACTTTAGCGTTTTTTAAACCTTATGTTGCTAAAGGTAAATCTCCTATGTGTGGTAATAGCATAGGGCAAGATCGACGTTTTATTAATAAGTATATGCCCGAATTTGAAGATTACTTTCATTATCGCAACCTTGATGTCAGTACTATTAAAGAGCTTGCACGACGATGGAAACCAGAAGTACTTGAAAAAGTTGTTAAAACAGGGGCGCATTTAGCCTTAGATGATATTCGTGAATCGATCGCAGAATTAAAAATTTATCAAGAGCATTTCTTCAAACTTTAATTGAATTGTTTTTAATCACAAGCAGTGAAAAGACGCGCAAGCGTCTTTTTTTATAAACTTCTTGCAGGTCTGACCAGTTTGTTTAACAATTAGTTATTATTTTAGCAAACAGCAATAAAGGACTCTTATGAGTAATCGCTTTAGCCGGGCTATTAAGACCATAAAAAAACTACCGAAGGTAACTCACTCGTTTTTATTTACACAACTATTTTGCTCTCAGGTAAAGTATGCTCGCACGTCCAGAATCACTATTGTCGATATAGAAGCACAGCAAGTGAAATTGCTGATTAAAAACCATAAAAAGGTACAAAATCATATTGGCGGGGTGCATGCGATTGCCGTAGCACTATTAGCGGAGTCAGCAACGGGTATTGTTTTCGGTATGAACCTGCCAGATACTGCGCTGCCGTTATTAAAATCAATGACTATGCACTTTCAGCGCCGAATGCAAGGTGACTTGACCGCTGTTGCAAGTATTTCTGAGCAACAAATTTCCCAGCTAACAGAAGAAAAAGGCAGTATGGAAATAGTCGTCACTATTACTGATGAATCAGGTGAGCAACCCGTTCAGTGCATTATGAATTGGGCCTGGGTGACAAAAAATCTAAATAACGCCAGTTCGAATTAAGCTTCAATAATACTCTACCAAGGCTTGTCAGTGTTGTTTTTATCTCCAGTAGCCGCTATTGGTTTGTTAAAATGCCTTGGTAAGCACCTAAACTCGACCATTATGGCTTGGTTAATATTTTATTTAAAAATATCATCAATTATTTAGGCAATGATTCAGTCAAGAATGCGAAGAATTTTTCGGTTATAAAGTTCATTCGTCTGAATTGAGGTTAAATAGTGTCAAGTGCGCTGGCGATGAACGTGGAAGCGTTAAGTTTAGCTAGGTATGCTGGCTCGAAGCTTTTGGATGAAGTGGTATGTTTCAGCTGATTTAGCTTGCGACAGCGAAGATATTACCGTAGATGATAATGCCGATGTGATGAGTAAATAGCCAGCCTTATTGATTAATCGTTGCTAATTGAAGTGAAATCCATAGACTGTTATATATTCGAATAATTTTTGGGTATTTAAAATACTTCCCTGATTGTTATTTGGCTAAATAAATTACTTTGACTTGTTAGGATTTTACCCATTCATGGATTCAACTCTGCCGTTATACCGTCAGCTTTCAAGCCGTTTTATATTATTGGGCTTGAGTTTTTTTTTGCTTTGTTTGGTTGGAGGGGCGCTTTACTTTCAACATGAGCAAGACTTAGCTGTTGTAAAATATCAGCAAGTACCGATGATTGAAGAATACAGTCAGAAGCAACAACTATTGAGCAAGCATGAGCGTCTGCTTAATGAGATGATCTATAGTAAGTATGCAACGAAGTTTGGCGATAACTACCAAGCACTCAATAGTAATTTAGCTGATATTTCTGCTTTAAGCCGCAACAATCGACGGTTGATTGAACGCTTAATACAGCGCATGCAAAGCCAAGCTGAAAATGTACAAAGTTTAGTAGATAATGAACGGCGAAATAGTCAGCTTAAAGATAATGCCATCATACAATTAACGCTAGTTGCTGACAGTTTGTCAAATTTAATCACAACGCAAAGCCAGCAACAGCAGGAATTATACCGACAAATAACACAAGATAACTTAACCGATCGAGTTACTGCCATCAGAGCAAAGGCACTAAGTGGTTTAGTGAGCAACTTAAATACTAACCGGCAATTTCAGCAAGCTCTCATTGACGCTTTGGTGATGTTTAATCAACTTGATCTTCAATATGACTTAGTTAATTTTGATTATATTCAGCAGCAAATAAATCATGAAATAAAACAATGGCTGGCGAACGAAGCTAATATTGTCGATAAAAATCAGCAAGAAAACTCACTATTCGAACAAACGTCTGTGTTATATGCCTTGCTTCTTAGCGAGCAAAGTACTTTTGAAAAATGGCGAGGGCAAATCCGTAGGGCAAATACTGTCCAAGTAGAACTTGGGCAACAAAAAGCTGAGTTGATGCCGTTATTTGAGAAACAACTGACTATTCCAGCCCTCAAACCTTCGTTGTTTGAACAGCAACTAGGGAAGTGGTTATCGCTAACGAATATAAGCTTGCAGGCTAAAGATATTATTTGGTTAGTTACTGCTTTCTTTTGTTTGCTTGCTCTCATTTTTATCATGACACTATTCAGTATACGGCGAAAAATAAAACATTGCGGTATTAAAGGGGTGGCAACTGTACAGGCAGTAGTTAGCACAGAGCAGCTAGATATTACTCCTGTAAGTTATGAAATTAGCGAAATTATTACACAGATCAAACAGCTTTCCCGCCCTGAGCATAGCGAAGCTGACTTTCAAGAACAACGGCTACAATTTCAAAAATATGCAGGTGCTATGTCTCGTCATAGTGGTTGTGTGTTTTTTCAGCTGCCAATAGAGTCAAAGAAAAAGCAGCAGCAACTCTGCAAATTATTAGCTGTCGACTTTAGGGCTCAACATTGGCGACATTGCTTTAGCCGAACTGATGTTCGCACTGTTTTGTCGATTGCTCGTCAAGCGAAGAAGCATCAAAGTATTGAAAGAGCGTCCTTAACCAGCAGACAAGGAAAGGCTATTACAGTAACCATCGAATATATCGATAGTACATGGTGTGGCAGCTTATCTAGTGCCGAGGCCTTACGTCTATTGAAAGACGAAAACAGCCAACTTCAACGAAAACTTAAACAGCAAAATCAAGAAGACAAGCTGACTGCTATGACAAGCTTTCAACATATTATCGAGATGTCTAGTTCAGCTATGCAGGAAAGACAAATACTGTCGTTGGATCGTGGTGATGAACAGCATGCCTATCAACAATTACAGCAGTTATTTTGCTGGAGTGAACAACAAAGAATTAGCGCGCAATTACGTCGAGACGATTTTGTTTTAACCCTGAGTACGGTTAACTTAAGTAATGAGCTGCAGACTGCGTTGCTTAATATTGGCTTACAGCAAGTAGCTAATAATAATGTTGTTTATATGAATGTTGCTAGTAATGTCGCGAGTTTTGTCACACTTGAAAGTGAGTTATTTCAAGCCATGATTGATACCACCTGCCAAATTATGCTGGCAGGACAGTATGGGGTTGAGCTTGTTATCGATGTTCAGTTAGTTAATGTCAACTCTGATCAACAAATACTAAAAGTCAGCTTTGAGATTAATAACGCATCAGCGCCTAAAAGCTTGTTTCAAATTATTGAACAGTTGGCCGCTGACAACGAAGTATCTCCAGAGAGTCAAATAACGAATCAAAGCTATTTACGTGATTTGCAGTTAGTTTTTAACGTTAGTGATAAAGCTGCTCAGCAGTTAGGAGCAACAGGTAAATTTTCTTTTCACTTACCGTCGGTTATTGCTGAACAGCATAATCAAAATAATCATGATGCACCGATAAAGCTCAATAAATGCTCTATTTTAGTTATTGCAACGGATAAAAGTAGTCGCAGCAGAATTTGCCAGCAGTTTATCAATAGCAAAGCCATCGTTGAAACGATGCAAGATCTGTCATTATTCCGACGACAAATCAGTGTTAATCATTTAAGCAAAAACCATGTTGATATTATTATTTTATCACCGGAAGTATATGCTTCTGATTATGATTTAGTGACTCGGCATTTAGCGACACTTCCCGAAAAGCTACTGCCAAAAATATTAGTTATCCAGCCTTTTTGTTGTCATGTTTTGCAAAGTAGAGGGCTATTTAGTAACTGTAATTTACCATGGTTTGCTCAAGAACTCGTGGCTAGTGTTGTACAGCTAAAAAACAATAAAAATCAGATGAATCTTTTGCTCGCAGCAGAAACGTTCGCAGATTATAAGTTTGTTCCAACACAGGTAGAAATTTTACTTGGTGTAGCAGCGTTGCACAAATACCAAACATTAATCAGAGTATTACCATGGCTTGGGCTACAAATTACCTTGGTATCTCAACAAGAACGTTTAGATCGCTTGTGGCAGTCGGGGCGTTATTTAGTGGTAATGAGTGAATTTTTGCCGACCCAATTAACGCTCAATCACTGTGCAGATAATGCTCGAGGTGTATTTTCGTTACTGGATAATGAAAGCGATAAAACTGACTTGAGTTGTTTGACGTTACCTGAAACTTGGTATCGTGGTGAGGTAACAGCTGAATTGGATGTCGCATTGTTAATTGAGCAACTATCGCCTTGGCTAAAAACTGATTGTAATAAGGTTTCTGCTGAAATAAATTCACTGACATTACCTGAGCAAGTAATGAGTAATACTGCCGTGGGGGAACAGGCCGCGTCAGTGCTTAGTCATGCTGAGCAAACGTTAGATTTCGATATGGTTGATGTAGCATCGCTGTTTGATACTGCTAAAGTCTCAGCAGAATTTCACTTATCCGATAATGCTTTTGATTTAGCTCAGTATGCTGACAATCAAGGCTCAGCAGAACTAGCGGCTTTTATGTTAGATGAATATGTGTTGGACATTCATGCGCACGCACTAGCTTTAGAGCACGCTTTAGCACGGCAAAACTATCATTTGGCTTTACAGTCTTCAAAATCCTTGACTATACTAGCAAAAGTCATTGCCGCAGAGCCTTTGTTGGTACAATGCACGGCGTTAGACCTGGTATTAAAGCAAATAAATAGTCATGCTGACAATGCCGAGCTTTCTGATCAGTCAGTATCAGAACTGCAAAAAGAACAATTGCAAGCGCAGCTAAATCAACTCAAACTATGCATAGAGCAGTTAACTGAGTTTGCAGAGTCAATATGAGCGTTAAATACCACCAGCCAATAAATAATGTTGAGGATGATATTGCCAGTCCTTGTGTGCGTAATTGCTGTTTAAATGAGGCTGATATTTGCTTAGGTTGTTTTCGTCATATTGATGAAATCATGGCATGGCGGCAACTTGATGCGACAGGAAAGAAATCAGTCTTGAGTCAATGCCAGCAACGTCAACAACAGCTAGATAAATAGTCGCTTAGCATTAGGGGTAACAGGATGATTAATGGAAGAAATTGAAAAAAATCCCTTAGCACAGTTAGATCAACTTAATGTCTTGATTATCGATGATAATTTATTAGTACATAGCGTATTAAAAGAAAGTTTATTTGCTTTGGGCATTAAGGAAATACGTTGTGCACAAAATTCTTATTATGGTTTGAGGTTGTGTGATGAAATGCATTTTCATATCATTATTTGTGCTTTTAATGTCAAGAGTGACAAAGACGGCTTTCATTTACTAGAAGAGCTTAAATTTAAAGGCCACGTCACTAAAACTACCGTTTTGATCTTTCTCAGTACAGAAACAAATGAGTCTTTAGTCAATTCTATTATTGAATTACAACCTGATGATTTTTGGACTAAGCCGCTTGCGATAAAAAAAGTACGAACCCGTTTAATTTCAACGCTAAAAATCAAACAAGTACTGTTTAACATTAATAGTGCCATTGATAAAAAAGCCTATGCTAAAGCCATCTATTTTGCCGACAGGCACCTGAAAAATGAAAAGCTAGCGCACTTTTACCCTAATATTAATCGTATTAAAGGAGAATCTTATCTTTCGTTACTTGAATTTGAAGAAGCGGAAGTTTTTTATCAGGAGCTATTAAAAGAATATCCTTACTCTTGGGTTTATCTAGGCTATGCCAAAGCTTTATTGAAACAAGGGCGTTTAGATGAAATAAGAGACATGATCAAAACGCTTATCGATAAGCCTGAAACACGTTTTGGTGCTCACGATATGATGGCGCAATATTTTATTGAGCAAGAGCAATATCAGCAAGCTTATGAAGAAATCAAAAAGGCTATGGAATTGGCCCCGAGGAATATTGAACGTAATAAGAAATCCTGGGATTTAGCACGTTTAACTCATGATCATAAAGGTCAGTACCTTGCAACTCGTAATATTGCACAACAAGCAAAAAACTCTATTCATGACTCACCGGAACTGATACTAAATGTGATTAGATCCGGTATAGATCTTGTGTGCTCAACTCCCGATGAAAGTGCTGATGTGATATTGCAGCAAACCGAACGTTATATCAAACAATTGGAAAGTGATCGTGAAGATGCGAACTTTTTTAAACAACAATTGTTGGTGGTGAAAGCCCGGTTACATAATGTCAAAGATGAACAGAGTAAAGCGAAAAAACTGGTTGAAAACCATATGTCACTTAAACCAAGTACGGTTTTAGAAGACAATTTAGATCGTGTGAAAGTATTGCATGAATTGGGCATGCGTGAAGATGCTGTGTTGTTGCTTGAAGCGATTAAGAACCAAATCGCCGGTGATTCGCTGAATAGCCAAGTGATCAGACGCTACATTGCCCAGGAAACTCAAGAACGAGAGGAAATACATTTTAGTGCTAAAAAGCTCAATACTATGGCGGTTGAGCACTTCCAAAAAAGTCGTTTTTTGCCAGCACTTAATGCCGTTGAACAAGCATTAAAAATTAATCCTGACAATGTTAAACTGCTTTTTAGTCAATTTAAAATATTGATGAAAATCAAGCAAGAAGAACTAGCAGAGCCAGAGCATATTAAGCTCATTGATAATACTATTGCTAAGTTAACCTCGTTAAATCTTGAAGGTCAAAGTGCGACCGTTTTTACTGATTTATTGACTAAATGGCAAAAATTAAACACATAACATAAGGTGGTTTATCACTTAAGCATCGCGCGGCATACCTTTTTCAACCGAGCGAATTAAGCGTGCCGTTAAGCGCAAATTTTTATCTGTATCTAATGCTTGTTGTTTCAATGTCTGTTGCGCTATTGCCCACTCAATATGCTCGGCAACCATAGGCTCTGCCTCCAGTAGCTTTTCTGTTAGTGCTTCAATATTACGCGTGGAAAAATCAGCATTGCCTATTGCGACAGCTATATTGCGTTGCCAACATTGAAAACCAATACGGCGAATAGGTGACCCCTCAGTTTTGTTTAAAAATGTCTGCTCGTCCCATGCAAATAAGGTCAATAACGCGATATTATCTAAGTTCTGCCGAGGTTTGAAGTCGTCTTCACTGCCAAGTTTGGCAAACTTATTCCATGGACAAATTAATTGGCAGTCATCACAGCCATAAATTCTATTACCGATCAATGGTCGAAACTCGACAGGAATAGCATCACGTAATTCTATTGTTAGGTACGAAATACAGCGTCTAGCGTCAACAACATAAGGTTCTACAATTGCCTGTGTTGGACAAATTTTTATACAAGCAACACAAGTACCGCAATCGTTTTCTGGCTTAGTATCTGGTATTAAAGGTAGGTCAACGAGTAGTTCTCCGAGAAAAAACCATGAGCCAGCTTGCTTGTTAATCAGTAAGGAATGTTTACCAACCCAGCCTAACCCAGCTTTTTCGGCTAGCGGTCTTTCAAGTATTGGCGCGGAATCGACAAAAGGGCGATAATTAAAGTGTTCACAATGTGCCTTAATGTTTTCCCCAAGTTGCTTTAAACGCTTACGTATGAGTTTGTGGTAATCACGACCTAAGGCATAACGACTGATATAGGCATGATCTTTATTTTTTAAAATTTTGGCAAACTTTGCATCAGTAGGTAAGTAGTCCATACGAACACTAATAACATTAAGTGTGCCTTCGACTAACTCTTTTGCTCTTGCTCGCATTAAACCGTGACGCGCCATATAATCCATATTGCCGTGATAGTTATTCTCTAACCAACGAGTTAGTGCGGCTTCATGCTTAGATAAGTCAACATCGCTGATGCCTACTTGGGAAAAACCAAGCTCTTGGCCCCAAAGCTTGATCTTTTCTGTTAAATCTTGATAGTTAATAGTAGATGTAGTCATGGCAGCTGAATGTTCAAACGATAATGGTGGTATTGCAAGTGTCGAGAAGTTTAACACATCATACTTATAAGGTTAATCAACTACAGCGCTATGAAGCTGATGCAGCGCAACTGATAGGTATTAACCTATGGCAATTAATGCAGCGAGCTGGAGCCGCAGTTTTTCAGCAAATAAAAGAAAAATTTCCCGATGCCCGAAAGCTCATTATTATTTGTGGTAAAGGAAATAATGGTGGCGATGGCTATATTATTGCAGCATTGGCGCATCAAGCGGGTTTTTCGGTAACCGTTGTTGTGAACGGGGTACGAGAATCAATTGCTGATAATGCTAAACTCGCGTTGGAGCAGCTTGACGGTTTACCGATAAAGATTATGTTTTATCATGATGTTGCATTAGTTCAGCAAACCGTTAAAGACTTTCAAGGCGATCTACTGGTTGATTGTTTATTCGGAATTGGTTTCAACGGGCATTTGTCTGCTCCATATGTGGAGTTGATTACAGAGATCAACAATACGTTATGCCCTCGCGTGTCAGTTGATGTTCCTTCAGGTCTAAACGCTGACTTAGGGACAATATCGACAGTGGCAGTCAAAGCAACGTTAACGGTAACATTGATAGCCTATAAACAAGGTTTATTAAGCGGGCAAGCGGCTAATTTTGTTGGTAAGCTACAACTGGAAACATTAGCTGCTAATCATGCCTTAGCACAGCTCACTAAAGCGCTTTGTTTGGTACAAAATAAGCAAAACTTACCGGTTATATCGCCACGATTACCGTGTAGCCATAAAGGCCATATTGGACTTTTATTAGCCGTGGGAGGACACCATGCTTATACCGGAGCAATTTGTTTAGCTGCTGAAGCAGCGTTGCGTTCAGGCGCCTCGTTGGTTGGCGTTTGTTGTCATGAAATGTCTAGAACTCCCTTATTGACTCGTCGGCCTGAGGTGATGATAGCCGCAAATTCTCTACAAACATTGAGTTGCTCGCCGGTTTTAGATAAAGCTAAAAGCATTATTCTAGGGCCAGGGTTAGGGCAAGATAATTGGTCACAAGCTTTATTTGATTTTGTCATTCAATTACCACAGTCGAAAGTGATTGACGCCGATGCTTTAAGGTTACTGGCGAAAAAACCACTAAAAAATAATCAATGGATATTAACTCCTCATCCAGGTGAGGCTGCGGCTTTACTGGCTTGTTCGACAGCAGAGGTAGAAGCAGACCGTTTTTCTGCGGTGAAAAAAATTGCTTTGCAATATGGTGGAATATGCGTACTCAAAGGGGCAGGCACATTGATATCTGATGGTAATACTACTTGGATTAACCGCACTGGCAATCCAGGCATGGCAAGTGGTGGTATGGGGGATGTACTCAGTGGTATCATTGGTGCGCTAATTTTACAAACAAGTGATATATTGAGTGCTGCACGTTTAGGTGTCTATATTCATGGCCTTGCAGCTGATATTATTACTCAAAAACACGGGCAAATAGGCCTGTTGGCGAGTGATTTATCGCCCGAAATTCAACGGCTAATTAACCAATGGTAATTACGCTATAGATGCGATACTTTAGAAGTAATAACGATAAAATGAATGATTTTACAACGAAAAAAAATTATATATTAGCAGATGAACTGGCAACAATAGCCATGGGAAAACAACTTGCTGATATTGTAAAAAATGAGCTAAAACAAGGTGTTGTTGTTTTTCTTAATGGTGACCTTGGTGCAGGGAAAACCACATTAACGCGTGGGTTTGTTCAAGGAATGGGACATGTAGGTCATGTTAAAAGCCCAACCTATACCTTAGTTGAACCTTATGATTTACCTGATTGGCAGGTCTATCATTTTGATTTATATCGTTTAGCTGATGCTGAAGAACTAGAATACATGGGAATTAGAGACTATTTTAATAGTACGAGTTGTAGTTTTATTGAGTGGCCCGAAAAAGGCCAAGGTATGTTACCTGCACCAGATATGATTATAGATTTAGCCTACCATGACGAGCAACGCGAAATCTCTCTGCATGCTAAAACGATTTTAGGTGAAAATTTACTGTCAAAATTAGCGGAGTAATTACCACTACATATGAATAGCGGCTACGTATGTTACGTGTTCGTTCAGTATAGTTTGAGAATATAATAAGAAAATAACCAATGTATGAGTTATTTCAGATCGTGTCTTTTTAGAGGTAATAAATTTAATGCGTTTAGTGAGCTATATAAAACAATTACTGACGGTATTTTTGTTGTGTATCGGCCTATCGGCTGTTGCTTATGCAAGTAATAGCATCGAAAGTGTGCGGATATGGCCAGCGCCAGAAAATACACGAATTGTTTTTGATCTCAGTGAAAAACCTGATTTTAAATACTTTCCTTTAAAATCACCTTACCGTTTAGTCATAGATTTTAAAAATAGTAAAAACAATGCCGCATTAATGTCAGCCATTAATACCGATCGTCGAGTAAAAAAAATTCGTACCAGTACTTCAAAAGAAAAAGGCAGTACTCGTTTAGTACTTGAATTAGCGGAAGACTTCAGAGTTTCAGTTTTTCCACTTGCTCCAGCAGGACAATATGGTGATCGTTTGGTCATTGATCTCTACGATAAAAAGAGCCGAAGTATTGAAAAAAATGATAACAATCTAGGTAAACGCGATATTGTCATTGCGATTGTAGCTGGTCACGGCGGTGAAGACCCAGGTTCAATCGGGGCAGCGGGTACTTATGAAAAACGTGTCACGTTAAAAATAGCGCAAAAGCTAGCGAATTTAATCGATAAAAAGCCCGGGTTAAAAGCTGTAATGATCCGCAGTGGTGATTACTATGTTGACCACAATCGCAAAACAGAGTTAGCCAGGAAATCTAAGGCGGACTTGCTGATTTCTATTCATGCAGATGCCTTTACATCGTCGAAACCTAATGGTGCATCAGTATTAGTGCAAGCAACGCGTCGCGCAGATTCAGAGTTTACCCGATGGATCCAAAATCGAGAAAAAAATTCAGAGTTACTAGGCGGCGCGGGAGAAACTATCAGAAAAACCAAAGATAATAACTTAGCGATAGCCTTAGCTGACATGAAAAAAGAATACACTATGGCGAGTAGTTATGACTTTGCTGAGCATGTTGTCAAACAACTGAAGAAAGTGACCAAATTACACAAAAAGAAGCCTGAACGTTTAAGCTTAGCGGTGTTAAAGTCTTCTGATATTCCATCAGTACTAATTGAAACTGGCTTTATTTCTAACCCACAAGAAGAAAAACGATTGAACAATGCGCATCACCAACAGAAATTGGCTAAAGCTATATATACCGCTGTTGATGATTACTTTGCTCATAATGCGCCCGATGGCACACTGATTGCTGCTGCTCGTGTTCGAGAGCATAAAATTAGCCGTGGCGAGTCACTTTCCGTTGTGGCACAACGCTATAAAGTTTCAGTCAGTCAATTAAAATCAGCAAATAATCTCAAATCGAATGTTGTCAGAATTGGCCAAACCTTAAAAATACCACAGGCAGATTAATCCTCGCATGACCATTGCAATATTACCCGCTCGCCTCGCTAACCAAATTGCTGCAGGTGAAGTTGTTGAACGTCCAGCCTCAGTTGTCAAAGAGTTGGTTGAAAACAGTATTGATGCTGGCGCGAAAACCATCAAAATTGATATTGAAAAAGGTGGCGCAAAGCGGATCCGAATTAGTGATGATGGTAAAGGCATCGCTAAGGATGAATTAGCTTTAGCCTTGAGCCGACATGCCACCAGCAAAATTAAAGACCTTGATGACCTAGAAGCTATTAGTAGTTTAGGGTTTCGCGGCGAAGCCCTGGCCAGTATTAGCTCTGTGGCCCGTTTAACGCTGACCTCAAAGCCAGAATTACAAACGTCGGCATGGCAAGCAAATGCTGAAGGGCGTGATATGGCGGTCTCGATTAAACCTGCGGCTCATCCTAAAGGAACTACAATCGATGTTAGTGACTTATTTTTCAATACCCCGGCCAGGCGCAAGTTTTTACGTACTGAAAAAACTGAATTTGCTCATATTGAAGAAGTCATTAAGCGTATTGCTTTAGCACATTTTGATATTAGCTTCGTGCTCAGTCACAATCATAAAGTGATCAAACAATTTCGTGCGGCGAATTCATTAATACAGCGTAGTAAACGTGTTGCGCAAGTTTGCGGTCAGAAATTCATTGATAATGCCATTGAAGTTGACTGTGAACATGATGGGCTTCATCTGCATGGTTGGATTGCACAACCTAGCTTTTATCGTAATCAAAATGACTTAAGTTATAGTTACGTTAACGAGCGTATGATGCGTGATAAATTGATTAATCATGCTATTCGTCAAGCTTATGCGGACTTATTGCCCAGCGATGCTTATCCTGCTTTTGTTTTATTTTTGAAACTTGATTTTCGTGATGTCGATGTCAATGTACATCCGGCCAAACATGAAGTCCGTTTTCATCAAGGGCGTTATGTTCATGATTTTATCTATTCGGTGTGTAACCAAGCGTTGAAAAATGAACTAGCGTTTGATGTTGATCATAGTACCGGGGAAATTAGCCCTTCAGACACTAACCATGAAGCCCAGCATCAGTTAGCCGATCACGATACCAGCTTTGTAACGCCTTTGCGTGCTAGTGCTGATGTTAGTCAGCAAGCTCATACTGCAACTAATATTCAGTCATCGGATAACCGTGCCGAACGTGCCAGCAACCATGAAAACTTGCGTGCTAATGGCTATGCAAGCAGTGCAAATACTCATCACTATTCTCCAAAAATAAATCCGCAAGCGAGCAAGGCTTACAGTGACTTGATGACACCACTGGCGATTGACTCACAAATAACCGAGCCTGAGTTAATACCAGAAAATAACCGAACTTCGGCACAAGTTTCCCCTGCTGTGCTAAGCGCTAGTACTGAAGATGAAATGACAGAAACAACAGAAGCAACTAAAGTGTTGTTTTGGCAAGCACCGGATTGTTTATTATTTCAACAACAGCAAAGCTTACGAGTACTGTCGGTTAAAAAAATTGAATTATTACTCAAGCTGCAAACTATTAAGCAACGTTGGCATGAAAAGCTGGTTAGTCAGCCGTTATTATTGCCAATCAAAATATCTGTCAGTGAAAAAGTAGCAAAATTTGTTCAGCTCAATGCTGAGCAATTTCAACATATTGGCATGGATATACAATCGCTAAATAACCAGAAAGTACAAATTCGACAATTTCCCGCTTTATTGAGAAATAAAGATGTTGCTCATAGTTTTGATAGATTAATTAAGCAGTTAGATGTTGAGAGTCATGATGGCGTGCATGCAGATATTGACTGGCAAATGGCCTTAGCTGCGCTTATGCTGAGTGAGGAAAGTAGCCAAGCACATGCCTTGCAAATTTGGCGAAATGCGCAAAGACATTTTAATTGTCAATTTGAACAGCAACTACGCTTGAATTCTGTTGCCCTAGACCTCACATCATCTATAAATGAGTTAACGTAACAAATAACGGTATTGAATAACGTGCTAAACCAACAAAATATTGCTGCTAATCAGCCGCCTGTTATTTGTTTAATGGGGCCTACCGCTTCAGGAAAAACAGCTTTAGCGATGGCGTTATACGATGCATTACCTTGCGATATTATTAGTGTTGATTCAGCGCTGGTATTCAAAGGTATGGATATCGGTACGGCTAAGCCAACGGCAGAAGAACTGGCCGCTTATCCGCATCAATTGATCGATATTAGAGATCCGAGTGACAGCTATTCAGCAGCAGACTTTTGTCAAGACGCATTAAAGGCGATAGCGAAAAGTCGAGAAAATGGCCGGATACCCTTGTTGGTGGGGGGCACTATGATGTACTTTAAGAGCCTTATTGAGGGAATTTCGCCACTGCCTGAAGCTGACGAAAGCATACGCAAAAGTATTGCGTTGGAAGCGGCAGAAAAAGGCTGGCTTGCTTTACATGAAGAGTTACAGGGTTTTGACCCAGTATCAGCTGAGCGCATTCATCCTAATGATCCCCAGCGACTCGCTCGAGCAATTGAGGTATATCGTAAAACAGGTCACACTTTGACACAATTGACTGAAATAAAAGGTGATAAAGTCAGTGGAAATGTTTTACAGTTCGCCATAGCACCAAAAGAGCGCAGTGATTTGCATGCGCGTATTGAATTACGTTTTCAGCAGATGATTGAACAAGACTTTAAACAAGAGGTTATCGATTTAAAGCAAAGAGGCGATTTACACTTAGATTTACCTTCAATGCGTTGTGTTGGTTATCGACAAATGTGGCAACACTTGCAAGGTGATTATGATCATGATGAAATGATTTTTAAAGGTGTTTGTGCTACTCGGCAACTTGCGAAACGGCAATTAACTTGGCTGCGAAGTTGGCAAAACTTGCAATGGCTGCATATGGAAGATGAAAATAATTTACAAGTTATTTTATCGGCAGTAAGCAAAGTTTAAACATTGATGTATAATTAAATCAGTTGTGCATTAAGCAACTAGTTTAATTGAAAAATTTTAATAAAAATTGAAGCAAATATTTAACTTTACCTAAAAATAACAAAAGGGGCCAAATAATGGCAAAGGGGCAATCTTTACAAGACCCATTTTTGAACGCGTTACGTCGTGATCGCATTCCAGTAGCAATATACCTAGTTAATGGCATCAAACTACAAGGGCAAGTAGAATCATTTGATCAGTTTGTGATTTTACTTAAAAATACTGTAAGTCAAATGGTATATAAACACGCTATCTCAACGGTAGTTCCGGCTAGAGCAGTATCTACTATGCCAGCCCCACAAGCCAATCAAGCAGGCTACAATCAGGATTCAGAAGATTAATGGTAAAAGCTAGTATTGTATGGAGTCGCTCATTTGTTTGATAGGTATCAAGCAGGTGAGCAGGCGATACTTGTTCATTTAGATTTCCCAGATGATAACACCCGCGAAGATCTGCAAGAATTTGAAATGCTTGTTGATTCAGCAGGGATAACTGCGTTAAATACAATTACAGGTAAACGCAATACCCCTCACCCAAAATATTTTGTTGGAACCGGAAAAGCAGAAGAAATTGCTGAAGCTGTGCGTATGTTTGGGGCCAATATTGTTCTGTTTAACCATAGTTTATCGCCATCACAAGAAAAAAATATTGAAGCGCTGTGTGAATGCCGAGTTGTTGATCGGACCACCTTGATTTTAGATATTTTTGCTCAGCGAGCTCGTACGCATGAAGGAAAATTACAAGTTGAGCTAGCGCAATTACGCCATATAAGTACTCGGTTAATACGAGGTTGGACGCACTTAGAACGACAAAAAGGCGGTATTGGTTTACGTGGCCCTGGTGAAACTCAACTTGAAACTGATAGACGTTTGTTACGTGACCGTATGGTTAATATTCGTAAACGTTTAGAAAAGGTAGAAAAGCAAAGACAACAAGGGCGTCGAGCAAGAAATAGAGCTGAAATTCCAACCGTGTCTTTAGTTGGTTATACCAATGCGGGTAAATCGACTTTATTTAATAATATTACTCAAGCAGATGTTTATGCAGCAGATCAGCTATTTGCGACCCTAGATCCAACTTTACGTAAAATTGAGGTCGATGAGGTTGGCCGCGTTATTCTTGCTGATACTGTTGGCTTTATTCGCCATCTACCCCATGATTTGGTTGCAGCCTTTAAAGCAACACTAACAGAAACAAGAGAAGCAGAGTTATTATTACATGTTATTGATATTGCTGATGACCGACGCAGCGAGAATATTGAACAAGTAAACGAAGTCTTAACAGAAATTGAAGCAGGTGATGTGCCTCAATTATTGATTTGTAATAAAATCGATAAATTAGACGATGTTGAACCGAGAATTGATCGTGATGAACAAGGGTTGCCGATTCGAGTTTGGTTGTCAGCGCAACAAGGCGTTGGCATTGAGTTATTATTCGTAGCACTTGCCGAACGGTTAGGTAAGCAGATTATAGCGCATGAGCTTTGTTTGCCGCCCAGTGCCGGTAAACTTCGTGGTCAATTTTATCAATTAAATTGTATCACTGATGAGCGATATGACGAGCAAGGTAACTGCTTATTATCGATAAAGTTACCCGTTCGAGAATGGAATCAATTACTAAAACAAGATGAAGCCGAAATAGAGCGCTTTATTCAAACTTAACAGACTGATATATTAAGCAGTGTTTTATCGTTTATATAGCAGTTAGCGCATTAATTTTTTATAGCGGAGAGTACCATGGCTTGGAATGAACCGGGGAATAATGATAAAGATCCCTGGAAAAATAAAGGTGGCAAAAATCAAGGACCACCTGATTTAGACGATTTATTAAAAGATATTGGCAATAAATTTGGCGGTATTTTTGGTGGCAAAAACTCAGGAAACGGGTCTGGAAAAAGTTTTTCTAGCATCGGTATCATGTTATTGCTTATTGTGGCTATTTTCGTGTACGCCTTTAATGGTTTTTATACTATTAAAGAAGCTGAAAAAGGTATCGTTTTACGCTTTGGTCAATATGCCGGTATGGTTGAGCCTGGCTTAAGCTGGAAGTGGACTTTTGTTGATCGCATTATTCCTGTTGATATGCAAACCACACGTAACCTTCCTTCGTCGGGCTTTATGCTAACGCGAGATGAGAATGTTGTACGTGTTGAGATGGAAATTCAATACCGTGTTGTTGATGCGAGAAACTACATTTTTAGTGTTACTAACGCTGACGAAAGTTTAAGTGAATCACTTGATAGTGCCTTACGTTATGTTATTGGTCATGCAAACATGGATGACATTTTAACCAGTGGCCGTGAAGAAGTACGTCAAGCTGTTTGGCAAGAACTGGAAAAAATAATCGAACCTTACAACTTAGGTTTAATTATTGTTGATGTTAACTTTAAAGATGCTCGTCCTCCTGAGGAAGTAAAAGACGCCTTTGATGACGCTATTGCAGCACAAGAAGATGAAGTACGCTTTTTACGTGAAGCTGAAGCTTATGCTAGAGGCATTGAGCCTCGTGCTCGTGGTCGTGTTAAGCGTTTAGAACAAGAAGCGTTAGCGTATAAATCACAAATTTTACTTGATGCTGAAGGTGATGTAGCTCGCTTTAATAAGTTATTACCTGAGTACCAAGCAGCACCAGAAGTTACTCGTCAACGTATGTACTTAAAATCGATGGAAAACGTGTACAGCAATACCAGTAAAGTGATGGTTGATGTTGATGGTGGTAATAACATGATGTATTTACCATTAGATAAAATTATGCAGCAACAATCGGGTACCCAACGCGTTATTCAACAGTCATTGCCGACTGTAAACCAAAGTTCAAATGGTAATAATACATCGCCAACGTTATCCGGTCGTACTGATCGTTTCAATAATGGGAGAGGTTAAGCCATGAAGAATTTTATAATGGCAATTATTGCCTTAATATTGGTATTAACAGTTTCTTCTGTTTTTGTGGTTTTTGAAGGTCAACGAGGCATTGTTTTCCAATTTTCAAAAATTAAACGTGACGGTGATACCGGTGACATGAAAGTCTATGAACCAGGTTTACAGTTCAAGTTTCCGTTCATTAACACGGTACGTAAAATTGATGCGCGTATTCAAACCTTAGATGAAGCACCAGATCGCTTTGTAACGTCTGAAAAGAAAGATTTAATGGTTGATTCATTTGTTAAATGGCGCATCGTTGATTTTTCTACGTATTACTTACGTACTTCTGGTTCAATTGAAAACGCTCGTGCGTTGTTGAAACAAAAAGTTAACAATGGTCTGCGTACCGAAATTGGTACTCGTACGATTAAGGAAATTGTTTCTGGCGATCGTGATGACATCATGGCAAAAGCACTTGAAAGTGCTAAAAGTAGCCGTGAAGATTTAGGTATTGAAGTGATTGATGTTCGTATTAAAGCGATTAACCTTCCTACAGAAGTTAGTAATTCAATATACGAACGTATGCGTGCTGAACGTACTGCGGTAGCGAAAGAACATCGTTCACAAGGTCAAGAGCAAGCTGAAATCATTCGTGCAACCATTGATGCAAAAGTGACGGTAATGCTAGCGACAGCACAGAAGAACGCACAAGAAATTCGTGGTGAAGGTGATGCTTTAGCAGCAAAAGTTTATGCTGACTCATATAGCCAAGACGCAGAATTTTATAACTTCTTCCGTAGTCTTGAAGCTTATGAAAAAAGCTTTAGCTCTAAGAGTGATATCATGGTTGTTAAACCTGATAGCGACTTCTTTAATTACCTAAAAGACGGTAAAAAAACGAAGTAACTCTTAAGCGTAACCAGTTATCGAAAGCCATGACCTTGTCATGGCTTTTCTGTATCTAACGGCTAACTAACCTAAACTCTGGATAATGAGTGCTTGATAGTCAAATGAATCAACAGCTTAGGTGACAAAGCAAATGTTACAGCAAGCTGAACATCACTAATAGACACCATCAATGGCTTAAAAGGGAGGATTGAGCAAGTTCTGCTTATCCAGAGTTCAGGTTAACTAATAATTTATTGAGTAATTATAAGGTGAAATATGGTTTCTACATTACTGACAGCATTGGCAATTGCATTTATTCTTGAAGGATTAATCCCCGCACTGTTTCCAAATAAATGGCGGGCTTATGTGTTGAAATTAGCCAATGAACCAATAACGGCCATTCGCCAGGTTGGTGTTTTTTTATTGCTCATCGGTGCTTTATTACTTTGGGCGGTCAATTAAGGCTATTTTAAGGCAAATTAATTATCTTGCTAACTCTAAGCTATCAATAGCTTTTTTTATAACGCGTTAAAAATCAACAATTATTACTTGGACTCAATATTGATATTTGATAGAATCCCCGCCTAATTTTCTTACCAATATGTGAACATGGGTAAAAACGTCGTAGTTCTAGGCACCCAATGGGGTGACGAAGGTAAAGGTAAAGTCGTCGACTTACTTACTGATAAAGCCAAATATGTAGTGCGCTATCAAGGTGGCCATAACGCTGGTCATACACTAGTCATTAACGGTGAAAAAACCGTTTTACATCTTATTCCATCAGGCATCTTGCGTGAAAACGTAAAATGTTTAATCGGCAATGGTGTAGTTCTGTGTCCTAAAGCCCTGATGACAGAAATGGCAATGTTAGAAGAACGTGGCGTCCCTGTACGTGAACGTCTTTTAATTAGCGATGCTTGTCCGTTAATTCTTCCTTATCATAACGCTTTAGATGCTGCTCGCGAAAAAGCACGTGGTAGCAAAGCTATCGGTACTACAGGTCGTGGTATTGGTCCAGCTTATGAAGACAAAGCCGCTCGTCGTGGTTTACGTGTTGGTGATTTATTTTGCGCAGAATCTTTTGCGACTAAGTTAAAAGAAATTATGGAATACCATAACTTTGTTTTAACTCAGTACTACAAAGCTGAGCCAGTTAGTTATGAAGCAGTGCTAGCTGATGCTATGGCAGTTGCTGAAGTAATTAAAGGTATGGTTGCTGATATCTCTGAAATGCTAGATCAAGCGCGTAAAGCGGGCGAGCCTATCATGTTTGAAGGTGCTCAAGGTACATTACTTGATATCGACCACGGCACATACCCATATGTAACTTCATCTAATACTACTGTTGGTGGTGTTGCCACGGGTAGTGGTTTTGGTCCTCGTTACTTAGATTACGTGCTTGGTATTACTAAAGCTTACACAACTCGTGTTGGTTCAGGCCCATTCCCAACTGAACTTGATGACGAAATTGGTCATCATTTAGGTACAGTTGGCCATGAATTTGGTGCAACTACTGGTCGCGAACGTCGTTGTGGTTGGTTTGATGCTGTAGCAATGCACCGCGCTGTGCAAGTGAATAGCATCAGTGGTTTTTGTTTAACTAAACTTGATGTACTAGACGGCTTAGAAACCTTAAAAATCTGTATTGGTTATAAAACGGCTGAAGGTGAAGTTATCACTGTGCCACCAACTGCAGCTGAAGGTTACGAGAAAATTACTCCAGTATATGAGTCAATGCCTGGTTGGAGCGAAACAACAGTAGGTGCTACTTCTGTTGATGCTTTACCTGCAAATGCAATCGCATACATTAAACGTATTGAAGAAGTGACTGGCGTACCTGTTGATATTATTTCTACTGGTCCAGATCGTAATGAAACAATGATCTTAGTTAATCCGTTTGACGAATAGTAAAATTTATTTCGTTTAACGTTACTTTAAAAACCACCGGCTAGGTGGTTTTTTTATGCCTGAAATTGTTCACTTATCCAGATAATTAGGGCCTGACACATACCTTCATAAACTAGCGAATATTTCATTTTTAGCCTGGTCAGGTTGACCACTTTAACGATTAGGCTGCAAGAGAAATAACTAAACAGTCGCTAACTTCTTCTATCTGTCATGAAATGATATTAAGTTAACTAAAACAAGCATTTTAGTTTGATAGCTTCTACTTAACTCGCTTATAACTTGTTCAAGCAACAGGAAGGCCTTTTTACGATGAATAGTTAAGGCTTTATGCTGAATATTCAGCTAAGTAATGTGAAATATGGAACGGCTAAGGCTATATTATTTATAGCTTGTAGCGAAATAATATATATAAAACAGCTTGAAATTAGCAAGCACATTGCAATAACATAGAAAATGATGATATTGAATATAAGCATCATGAATTATTGCAGTGCGAACATTGCAATCGAATTAACTCACGCATTAGCCCCACATATTAGGAATAGACATGACAGATCTTCGTCAACAAGCACTTGATTATCACGCTTACCCGACACCAGGAAAAATTAGCGTTGAATTAACGACTCCAGCTGAAACCAGCTATGATCTCGCGCTCGCTTATAGTCCAGGTGTTGCGGAGCCAGTTCGTGCTATTGCTGAAAACCCTGATGATGTTTATAAATATACTGGTAAAGGTAATACCGTTGCAGTTATTACTAATGGTACGGCAATTTTAGGCTTAGGTAATTTGGGGCCTATGGCCTCTAAACCGGTAATGGAAGGTAAAGCATTATTGTTTAAACGTTTTGCTGGTATTAATTCTTTTGATATTGAAGTTAAACATAAAACTGTCGAAGACTTCGTTAATACTGTTGCCAACATTGCTGATAGTTTTGGCGGCATTAACTTAGAAGATATTAAAGCACCTGAATGCTTTGCTATTGAAAAAGCTCTTATTGAACGTTGTAAAGTACCTGTGTTTCATGATGATCAACATGGTACCGCAATTGTAACTGCAGCCGGTATGATTAATGCGCTGGAGATTCAAGGCAAAGAGTTACGTCATGCCAATATTGTCTGTATGGGCGCTGGTGCCGCGGCAATTGCATGTATGGAGCTTTTAATTAAGTGTGGTGCGCAACGTGAAAAAATTTACATGCTTGACACTAAAGGGGTTATCCATACTCGCCGTGACGATCTAAATGAATATAAACGCTTGTTTGCTAACAACACAGATAAACGCACACTTAATGAAGCTATTGATGGTGCTGATGTATTTGTTGGTGTGTCTGGACCAAACGTACTCTCAGCTGAGCAAGTAAAGTTAATGGCTGCTAAGCCTGTTATTTTCGCCTGTTCTAACCCTGATCCTGAAATTAAGCCAGAGCTTGCTATGGCAACCCGTGATGACCTAATTATCGCGACCGGTCGCTCAGACTATCCAAACCAAGTAAATAACGTGCTTTGTTTTCCTTTTATTTTCCGTGGTGCATTAGATGTTCGTGCACGTACAATAAATGATGAAATGAAAATTGCAGCTGTCCATGCTATTCGTACCTTGGCAAAAGAACCGGTTCCTGCTGAAGTATTAGCGGCGAGCGATAGTGAGAGTTTAGAGTTTGGTAAAGACTATATTATTCCTAAGCCAATGGATTCACGTTTACGCTCAGCGGTAGCTATTGCGGTTGCACAAGCGGCGGTAGACTCAGGTGTAGCTGCTTTGGAAATGCCTGAGAATTATAACGGCTAAGTTGTTAATCGAAAAATTTAACTGTATTCAGTTGTTGAAAAGGGAAGCGTTATGCTTCCCTTTTTGGTTTCAGTTTAAGCTAGAACAAAGCACGCACAATCACAAATTTAGTTAAAATAACCTGAACTCTGGATAATGAGTGCTGCTTATCCAGAGTTCAGGTTAAATATATTGCTAGAGCAAGTAATAAAGGACTGAGTACTGCGCTCATGACAGAAACTGCCATGGCGGTAATTATGTTAGTCATTACCGTGTTATTTAACTTTAATCGTAAAACCACAACCAGGGCAATTAGCATTGGCAGTAGCGTTACATAACTAATCATGGCTAGCTTTAGCTTCAGTAAAATAAAACATGTCGTGATCATGGCAAGTAAAACAAAAACAAAATACACATAAAGGCTGATATTAATACCGTACTTAATTGGAAAATTATTTCGTCCAACGCTTTTGTCAGGCGCTATATCGGGAAACTGATTGATCAGTAGTAAGTTATTAGTGAGGAAAAACGGCACCAGCGAAACTGATAAAATAGTAGCGTTAATGGTACCAGATAAGACAAAATAAGCGCCTAAAACCATCAAAGGCCCAAAGGCAAATCCACAAGCGATTAAACATAAAATAGCCTGCTTATTCAACCATTGGGTATATAAAACAATAATAGCCACACCAACAATGCCAATAGCGAGCAGTGGAAAGCCCACGCTTAAGGTGAAATAAAGCCCAATGCTAATGGTAATACCTAAGAATAATACCGTCATTTTAGCGATCAATTTCGCAGCTGAAGGCCTGGCTATTAAAGCGCCACTGCCACCACTAAAAGGGGTTTTGCTCGTTAAGGCATCTAGCCCACTCTGAAAGTCTTGATATTCATTAAGCAAATTAACACTAATATGTGCTGCTAAGGCGCCACTCATTACTAGCACAGCATCCATGAGCTTTATATCGACACCGGTTGCTAATGCTGCAGCAATACTGAGTAAAATTACTGAGCAGGTGAGCAACAGAAACGGTAAACGCATTGCTAAAATTAAAGCGACTAACTTATTATTCATACTGTCCTGCCATTAATGTAAAGTCCTTAAGTACAGCTTACGAACTATACTCATGCACAACCAAGATACAAGTTTCAGCTCAATCCTGACATTTGAAGTCACCGTGAGATATATAAGAGTATTAGATATTTGTGCTAAATAAATACTCGATTACATCAACAAATAGCTGAAAATTAATCCATTAAGTAATGGCTTTTATATTGAGCCAATATCCAGCATAATAACCTCGAAATATCGTGGCCTAATTGTGACAAGTGAAATTATTGATGACGAATGAAATGAATTCAGAAATAAAAGCCTACCTTGCTGACTCAGAATTATTACTCAACGCGGTTGGTGAAGGGATATATGGCTTAGATGCTCAAGGGCGAGCAATTTTTATTAACCCCGCAGCTGAAGCGATGACAGGCTGGTCTTCTACTGAGTTGCTTGGCAAAAATATTCATCAATTTCATCATCATAGTTATAGTAATGGTGAACCTTATCCTGCTTGTGATTGCAAAATCTTTAATACGGCAATTGATGGTATTTCTCGTCAAGTCAGTGGCGAAGTGTTTTGGCGAAAAGATGGGAGTAGTTTTCCGGTTGAATATACCACACAGGCGGTTTATAAAAATAATCACTTGATCGGTGCTGTCGCGGTATTTCGTGATGTAAGCCAGCAGCAACAAATTGAATTAGCATTGCGTAGTGCGTTAGAAAACGTGCAGTCTCTTACCGAGCAACTTAAAGCTGAAAATACTTATTTACAGAATGAACTTGCCCAAGAGTGGTCGTCTGCAGGCTTAGTAGGTAAAAGTGCCATTGTCAGACAAATGCTGTCACAAGTTGAACTGGTAGCACAAACCGATAGTACGGTATTGATTTTAGGAGAGAACGGTACAGGTAAAGAGCTTGTTGCCCGTAATATACATGCCCTTAGCCAACGTAAAAATTCTACAATGGTGAAAGTTAATTGCGCAGCCTTTACACCTAGCTTGTTGGAGTCAGAGCTTTTTGGTCATGAAAAAGGTGCATTCACTGGCGCTGTTGAACGCCGCAAAGGGCGTTTTGAACTGGCTAATGGTGGCACACTGTTTTTGGATGAAATTGGTGAGCTATCAATGGAAGCGCAAGGGAAGTTACTACGAGTTCTACAAGAGCAAGAGTTCGAAAGGGTCGGTGGTAGCGAAACCATCAAGGTAAATATACGTATTATCGCTGCTACCAATCGTGATCTATCGACGATGATTGCCAATGGCACATTTAGAATTGACCTATTCTATCGTTTAAATGTTTTTCCTGTGACCGTGCCGCCACTACGTGAACGTCAAGAAGATATACCACTATTATCACAGGCAATTATTGCGACATTAAATACAAAGTTGGGAAAAAGCATTAGCGCGATAAGCAATCGTAGCTTAACACAACTTATGCAATATCAATGGCCTGGCAACATTCGAGAGTTACAAAATATCCTCGAGCGTGAAATGATTTTAAGTTCAACATCAATTTTAAATTTTAATTTTAAAAGTAGCGAAAAAGCAGTAGCGCCAAAGTTAGCAGAAACTTTAGCGCAAGTTGAAGCTCGACATATTTTAACGACATTGAAAGCATGTAAATGGCGTATTGGTGGTGATATGGGGGCAGCTAAACAATTAGCTTTACCTGAAAGTACATTACGATCTCGTATGAAAAAATTGCACATTAGCCGACCCAGCTAGTTAATTTATTTATCAAGTTACACGATATATCGTGGTTCTGCGATATGTCGTGTATTTTTCAGGTCTTGTATTTTAACTGAATATAAAAATACACTTATTAAACATGTGGTTAAAACACTCGTGTAACTTGGTTCATATTTTGCTATTGGCAATTATCCTAACGTTAGTACTAGTAGTAAATCATGAAGTTTGATTATAAAGCAGAAGACTTGATCATTAAGCCATACAAGTCTGAATCCCCAGTTTATGTTCGTAAACAAAAAGGTCGTTATCAACGAGTTCGACAATTCACAGGTTTAGCCTTTGTTTTGTTATTTGTGTTAATACCTTGGATTAATTTTCAAGGTCATCAGGCGGTGTTGTTAGACATCGCTAAACAGCAATTCCATGTTTTTTCACAAACATTTTTCCCACAAGATTTTACCCTTTTAGCTGGGCTGCTGATTGTTAGTTGTTACTTACTCTTTTTTGTCACTACTTGGTTAGGGCGAATTTGGTGTGGTTATACTTGCCCGCAAACAGTTTGGACTTTCAGTTTTATCTGGGTTGAAGAGTGGCTAGAAGGTAGCCGTAACCAGCGTATCAAGCGAGATAAACAGCCAACTACGTTCGATACCTTCGCAAGAAAATCGGCTAAGCACCTTATTTGGGGGGCAATGGCATTTCTTACTGCCAGCACTTTTATTAGCTACTTTTTACCGGCTAGAACATTGTATGTTGACTTATTTCAATGGCAATGGGATGGCTTAACCACATTCTGGGTAATGTTCTTTGCTGTTTGTACTTATGGTAATGCGGGTTGGCTAAGAGAAAAAATGTGCATTTATATGTGCCCATATTCACGTTTTCAATCAGCTATGTTTGATAAAAATACGTTACTGGTGGCGTATGATAAATTACGTGGTGAAAATCGTGGTCGTCGTAAACGTAAAGACGATCCTAAGGCGCTGGGTTTAGGCGATTGTGTTGACTGTAATCTTTGTGTTGAAGTTTGTCCGGTTGGCATCGATATTCGTAATGGCTTGCAGTATGAATGCATTAACTGTGGTGCTTGTGCTGATGCCTGTGATCAAACCATGAGCCAGTTTAATTATGCGAAAGGTCTTATTAGCTATACCAGTGAAAATGCGTTGTTAGGTAAAAAAGCCAAGCTGCTCAGACCAAAAATTATCGGTTATGGTATTTTATCGATATTAGCCATGCTATTTATGGTTTATACCATTCAGGTGCGGGTGCCAATTGAATTTTCAGTTTTACGTGATCGTGGGGCATTATTTCAACTCGACTTTCAAGACAATGTGACCAATAGCTACTTATTAAAAATTACCAATAAGTCGAAACTTGATCGACAGTTTGACATCAATGTATTGAATAGCAATGTTACCTTAAGTGTGGCAAATGAAATACTAATTAAAGGCGGTGAAATCGTCAGTGTGCCGGTACATTTAACGATGACACCTGAAGAGATCACTGAGCGTGTCAGTGAAGTATCATTGCAGGTCAGTGTACATGATATGCCAGAAGTAAAAGCGATAACCGTAACCAAGTTTTTCTCGAATTAACTTACTGCACTGCGGCCTTGCGCCATTATTGTTCAGCGTATAGCCATTGATGAGTTACAAGTAAAAAAGACGTTATATAAACGTCTTTTTTTAATTTATTTACTTTCATATACGCTAAAATACCCGCTTCTCTACTGACTAAATTTTCAACAGCGGTCTGTAAAATAGCTAAATTATGATAGTTATACCCAAACCACTTGAAAATGCAGGATTCAGCAAGTCGAAAAAGGGTTAGCACCAAGGCATTGATTGAAAGGAATGGTTGTTCCATTGTCGAAATCAATAACGCCGGAGATGACCCTTTATCGCCTTGCCCTGCGGGAGCTAAGCTAGAAAATCAGTGCAGCGTTGCAGCACTTGATAAGGGAATAACCATTATCTGCGTGCTGTGCCTTGCGCTGATTTCCTAGCTTAACTCTGAAACTGCATTTTCAAGTGACTTGGGTATAAGTACTAAACATAGCCGCTACTATCAATTATGAGTAACAACGCATGACGACAACCATAAAACAAAGAATATCAAATATCGCCCTCGTGGTTGAAGACTACGATGATGCCATTGCTTTTTATACCAAAAAATTGAACTTTCAGCTTATTGAAGATACTGAATTAGGTGGCGGAAAACGTTGGGTACAAATATCACCACCAAACGGTAATGGCACAAATATATTATTAGCTAAGGCGAGCAATGCGCAGCAAAGTCAATCAGTGGGAAATCAAGCGGGTGGGCGAGTATTTCTATTTTTACAAACCAATGACTTTTGGCGTGACTACCAAGAAATGAAAGCGCAAGGTGTTGAATTTACCGAAGAGCCGCGCGAAGAAGAATACGGCACAGTGGTAGTATTTAAAGACTTATATGGCACGCAATGGGATTTACTGCAGTTACATAATGCCAGCTGGTAGTGCTTAATTTGTTACGGTTTTATTCTTTGGTAACTTAGCTGACACAAATAAGTTTAAGTTGTTGGTTTAAATTACTAAAATATAGCTAAATTAACATTCCTCAATTAATATTGTTTTTATAGTTAACTGAAATTAAAGGATTTTATTTTGGTTTGTTAATTGCTTATAACTTGATGTTTAATAAATAATAAGGATTTATAATGAGAAATGTAATTTCGTTTATAGTTTTGTTGGCATTTGGTTTTATTGTTTACACGCAATTTTCTGAAATTGCTTATAAATTTGGTTTTGCTGAATTAAAAAAAGTCGCAGTGTTACAGAACGATAAAAAAATTAAAGTAAAATGTGACGCTTATGCTTGGGGCTTTTTTGATGAAATTAAAATTGAGAATCGTTTTCAAAAATGTGTCAATGATTACCAAGCTGAAGGTTATATCATGATTACTGATTTAAGTACGTCAGCACAATAAAACTCAAAACACTTTACTTGATACTTTATTTTAGCGCATTAAAGCAGCTTGAAATTTCATACGACGTGCTAAGCATCATTTTGCAAGGCAATAAAAAAGGCGCTTTAAGCGCCTTGTTTTATTTATAAAGCGCTAGGCTTTATTTTAATCTTCAATTTCTGCTTCGTATTCACTAAAGTCAGTAATACCTTGTGCTTCTAACGCTCTGCGCACACTTGCGGGTAGTTTTTGTGTGTTGTCTTTTGCTAAGTCACCATCATCTGGCAAAGGTTGGCCAGTAAAAGCATGTAAAAATGCTTCACATAATAGTTCACTGTTAGTTGCATGACGTAGATTATTTACCTGACGACGTGTTCTTTCATCAGTTAATACTTTTAACACACGTAAAGGGATAGACACGGTGATCTTTTTTACTTGTTCACTTTTCTTCCCGTGTTCGGCGTATGGGTTAATATATTCGCCATTCCACTCTGCCATGAATATTCCTCTATGCTTAATTAATTGCGATAAACCTACAGGCGCAAAATCTTTTAGTTAGATTTGTTGGTGATAAGTTTATTCTTAGCTGCTGATTTTACTGGTTGTGGGGCGGTAGTCAATAACGAATGTGTAGAAGTTTAGATGTCTAAAGTTCTTGACCGCGCGCCACAAACCGTTTAGATTTGTAGACGTCCAAACATCTAAATAGAAAAGCGTCTATCCTGGAGCAGACATGAGCGAGAAAAAAATTGCCACCATCGCCGTTAGGGCAGGTCTTAATAGTGACCAACAGCACGGCGGTGTGATCCCTGCTATTCACCTCTCAAGTACCTATGCCCTGAAAGGGTTTAATGAAAAGCGCCAGTTTGATTATTCACGAACAGGCAATCCAACACGTGCAACGTTTGCTCAAGCTATTGCTGATTTAGAGCAAGGTGCTGTTGGTATTGTTACCAGTACCGGAATGTCAGCCGTACACCTTATTTGCCAATTGCTATCGGTTGAAGATACGGTGGTCATTCCACATGATTGTTACGGTGGTAGTTTTCGCTTATTTACCCATTTAGCTAAACGTGGACAATTCAACTTAGTGGTTGTTGATCAAAATGATCAAACCGCTTTAGCTCAGGCGCTATCGACTAAGCCTAAACTGGTGCTAATTGAAACGCCAAGTAACCCCTTGTTACGCGTAGTTGATATAGCCAGTATCACAGCACAAGCTCATCAAGCTGGAGCATTAGTCGCAGTTGATAACACCTTTTTGTCACCGGTATTACAGCAACCTTTGCTGCTAGAGGCTGACATTGTTTTTCATTCGACAACGAAATACATCAATGGTCATAGTGATGTAGTTGGCGGAGTTGTGGTAACTAAAGAGCAAGCACTGGGAGAAGAGCTTGCTTGGTGGGCAAATTGTATTGGTATTACTGGCTCAGCTTTCGACAGTTACTTAGCGTTAAGAGGCTTAAAAACTTTACCAATACGGATGAAACAGCATCAAATAAATGCCAATGCTGTAGCGCAATTTCTTGTTCAGCATGATGCCGTTGATCAGGTATATTTTCCAGGTTTAGCCGATCACCCTCAGCATGAATTGGCGAAGCAGCAACAAAATGATTTTGGTGCCATGATGAGTTTCGAAATCAAAGGCGGAGTTGCAGCGGTTAAAACTCTGTTTGCACACTTGCAATTATTCACCTTGGCGCAATCTTTAGGTGGTGTCGAGAGTTTAATCAGTCACCCATCAACCATGACGCACGCCGGTATGGCCGTTGAAGCACAACTCGTTGCCGGTATTTCAGCATCGTTAGTGCGACTTTCTGTTGGTATTGAAGATATTGCAGATATTTTGGCTGACCTTAGTCAAGCATTAGATGCCAGTCAGCAGTAGCTTAAGTTATGTGTTTGTGCATTTTAAATGAACATACAAGTTGTTAATAGAGCTGAAAAGCTCATTGTCCTTTGGTAATGAAATGATAGAGTCAAATGTAGCGGTCAAGCTTACGCCGTCAAAAAATCAGTTAGCAAAAACTGCCAGTAACGTGCATAAATTTGGTGGCAGTAGTTTAGCTACAACCGCTTGTATTGAAAGAGTTATTGAAATTATCAGTCAGCATTGCCAGCTAAACGACATTGTTGTTGTTTCAGCTAATGGTGACACAACGGATGCGCTTTTTAATCTATATCAGTTGGCGGTTGAGTTTGTTGAATCAGTTAATGAGCAGCAGGAAAACCCAATACAAGGCCATGATAACGAGCTAGTAAAATCATTTCGCCAATCATTAGATGCCGCCTTAGCAGAATTGCAAAGCTTGCAAGCTAGCTTAATCAGTTCATTGCTCAATGTTGGTAGTGCAGTCAAGCTCACCGCAATGTTATCAGCTGATATCGCTTTGATAGCAGAGCAATTAGTAACTTGTCCCAGAGCTTTTCAAAATGACTTACTAGCTTTTGGTGAAGTGTGGTCAGCGCGTTTATTAGCGGCAGTATTAAGTGAACGAGTTTGCCCAAGTTACACGGTAGACGCTAGAGACTTTTTGTTATTGGCAGATGAAAAAAGTTGCGCTATTGATTATAACCAAAGCAAAAAGCAATTTTTAGCTTATCAACAGCCAGGGAAGTTAGTGGTAGTTACCGGTTATATTGCGCGTGATCTGCAACAAAATACTTGTACCTTGGGACGTAATGGTAGTGATTATTCAGCGACTATCATGTCAGCATTGGTGGGGGCTCGCAATGTTACACTTTGGACGGATGTTGACGGTATTTATAGTGCTGATCCTCGAGTTGTACCACAAGCCAGAAAACTACACCGTTTACCGAATGCAGTGGCTAACGAACTTGGCCGTTTGGGTAATCCGGTATTGCATGAAAAAACTTTACAGCCATTAACACATCATAATAGTCACCTGCATGTTGCGAGTAGTTTTGCCCCAGAGGTTAGCGGTACTGAAATAGGCAAGTTTGGTCAAATAGCGAAACAAGAATTGTCCGTTACCCATTTAAATGATTTGATTCTCGCGCACTCAGTCAGCTTGCAAGGGCTGTCAGGTCAAAAGGCGGCTGAAGAGTTTTCGCCGGTTTGTTATAACTTAACCGAAGGCTATTTAGTGATAACGCAGGCGCAGCAAAAAGCCCTTAGCCAATGGTTGGCGAGTCAAGGTAATCAAGTATCGTTTACGCCCGTTGCTATTATTGCCGTTGTTGGTTATCAGGTGGCAAAGCAAGGCGATATGCGGGCTAGATTCAAAAGAGCATTACGACATCAGCGCACGTTGCACTTTGTTCAGGCAGAAAATAAGCATAGTTATATTGCGGTATTACCTGAGCCTTGTACCAGCGAATGGCTTAACAATATCCATGCAGACATGACCAAAGATGCCCGCAATATTGGACTAGTGGTTGCTGGCATTGGCAATATCGGTCAACGATTTTTAGCAATGCTGCCTAAACAACTAGCGCGGTTATCGGTCTTAGAAAATGTTCATTTAGTAGCATTAGTTGGAGCGACTAAAGCGCTGATCAATACCGACGGTATTGATGTGAACCATGCAATTACCCGTTATCAACAACAAGCAAAAGCTTATGAAAGTGCTGAGCTAGTCGAATGGTTAAATAATCATCCTTATGATGAATTAATCGTGGTTGATATCACACCCAGTGAAGATTTCAGTGAATTGTATCAGCAGTTTTTTAGCCAAGGAATTCACGTTATTGGCGCAAATAAATGGGCCGCGTCATCACCAACAGAAAATTATCAACAATTGTTAAGTACGGCCAAACAGCATAATAGCTTATGGCTTGGAAATACCACGGTTGGTGCCGGGTTACCGATTAACGCGACGATTGCTGAGTTGATCAACAGCGGTGATGTTATTACCGAAATATCAGGTATATTTTCTGGCACATTGTCTTGGTTATTTCAATATTATGATGGTGAGACACCATTTTCATCCCTGTTATCAGATGCATTAACCCAAGGTTTAACAGAGCCTGATCCTCGTGAAGATTTATCCGGCAGAGATGTACAACGAAAGTTACTTATTTTGGCGAGAATGGCAGGCTTTGAATTATCGTTAGCTGATATAGGTTGCCAAAGTTTAGTGCCGGAAGTGCTGCGCGATATTCCACTCGCTGAGTTTTTTCAACGCACCAATGAGCTTGATGAGTTATTTCTGCAGCGCTTAAACCGAGCAAAAGCACAGCAATGTGGCATACGCTATGTTGCACGCTTTGCTAATGAAAATGGCAAGATTAGTGCAAAAGTGAGTTTGGAAGAACTCGCCAATGATGATGCTTTTACTCAGTTAACACCGTGCGATAATGTTTTTCAGATCAAGAGTGAGTGGTATCAAGAAAACCCATTAATTATTCGTGGCCCAGGAGCCGGGCGTGATGTTACTGCTGGTGGTATTCATGCTGATTTGGTGACTATTTGTCAGCAACTGAATCATCGTAAGCAGCAGGTAAAACTTAAAGGTATAAATTAGTTTATCAAGCTAAATTAGGCAGAGAAATTAAGCTTTGGCGCGACTACAGTAACGCGCCAAATGCTCTAAGTTAGTTTGTGACTTTTACCTGCGAACTTTTATAAATCAAAATCAACGCTATAGCTGATGACAAAGTTTAAATCACCGTCAGCGCCATCAATATCTGTATCTGATACAGCAAAGGTAAAACCATTTTTACTCAGGCTTACGCCGTAATCAATATAATCACCGCCGGCGTCGAAATCGTAACTACCAACATGCAGTGCTAGCTCTAAACCTTCAGACACTTCAAAGGCAGCATCGGCAGAAATATACGTGTCATCACCAAAGTCACCGCCACCATCTGAGTCAACTAAAGTATTGTAGGTAATTGAGTAAGCGTCGTATGACAGTGAAAAGTTGATTTCACTAAAGTCAGCATCAGCATCGTTATCATATGCGTAATAAATATAACCTACGCTGTAACCTATACCGTTATCTAACTCGTTGGCATAGGCGGCATAAACATCAAGTTCATAAGTCATGTTCTCAGCCCAATCGGCATTTGATGCCCAAGTACCTACTGAAAAGCCTGAAGCATTTTCATAATCAATACCGCCAGATACTGCTGCTGAATTGGTGGTTTGTGTAACACCACGCCACAAGTAATTGTTTGAGGCTGCTGCATTTGCCGATAAACCTTCAACCGCGTGTGCTGAGGTTGCTGTTAACGCTGAAGTCATTAATATCATTGAGAGAGATAGAGATATAATTGATTTTTTCATCTTGAGTCCACTAAGTTTTTATAATTGCTAATAACATTGCAAAGACAATGCCTTAGTCGAATTTAATTTTTAAAGTGTTTTTTATCAGAGGTTTAGAGTAGATTTTTATGTTTTATATCATTTTTTTAAACTGTGCTTGTACTGTGTTGGTGCAAAAATAACGTTTTATGTACAAAAAAAGTGCAAATGTTGCTATGTAGAATTAAAAATAAAAAGGACATATATGGACGCTTCCTTGATGTCAAAAATTAAAAAAATTAAAAGGGCACCCATCCAAACCCATCTCAAATTGAACTAACCTCGTTTGAAATGAGTGTCATCGTAATCCACCTAAAGCCTAAGAAATACGATTCAAGCATTTTCATCAGTTGTGAAGATCCACTGATTTAACAGAATGGCTAATTTTATTACTTTTAATCTCCATTTTTGTCGCTGATCTCAGTCGCAAAATTCGTGTAATTAAGTTAAAGTAGCGCAAATTTTGTCAAGGTTCTTACTATGTCTGATTTTTTAATTGCTCCATCAATTTTATCTGCTGACTTTGCGCGTTTGGGCGAAGATGTAGCAAACGTTCTTAGCGCTGGCGCTGATGTTGTTCATTTTGATGTTATGGATAACCATTTTGTACCTAACCTTACTTTTGGCTCGATGATATGTAAATCATTACGAGACTACGGTATAACAGCACCTATTGATGTGCATTTAATGGTGAAACCTGTTGATAGCCTTATTCCTGATTTTGCTAAAGCAGGCGCAGATATTATTACTTTTCATCCTGAAGCCAGTGATCATATCGACAGAACCTTGCAGTTAATTAAAGATAATGGTTGCAAGGCCGGTTTAGTATTAAACCCAGCAACACCGTTGCACGTGTTAGATTTTGTGATGGATAAACTTGACGTAATTTTACTTATGTCGGTTAATCCTGGCTTTGGTGGGCAGTCTTTTATTCCTACTACGTTAGACAAGTTGCGTTTAGTACGTGAGAAAATTGATGCCAGTGGTTTTGATATTCGTTTGCAAGTTGATGGTGGTGTTAAGGCTGACAACATCGCAGATATTGCAAAAGCGGGTGCAGATATGTTTGTTGCCGGCTCAGCTATTTTCTCAAAGCCTGACTATAAAATTGCTATTGATGAAATGCGTGCTGAATTAGCGACTGTAAAATAATAAACAGCTAATAGCGCTGTTAAGTAATAGATTAAATAATTCAAAGAATTAAAGGATAAAAAATGAGTAAACCTATTGTATTAAGTGGCTGCCAGCCATCAGGTGAGTTAACTATTGGTAATTACCTTGGTGCGTTAAAGCAATGGGTAAGCATGCAAGACAGTCACGAGTGTTATTATATGCTGGTTGATCAACATGCGATTACAGTTCGTCCAGATCCAGAAGCGTTACGTAAAGCAACACTTGATGGTTTAGCCTTGTATTTAGCCTGTGGTGTTGACCCAGAAAAAAGCACTATTTTTATCCAGTCGCATGTACCAGAACACGCACAATTGAGCTGGGTATTAAATTGCTACACTCAAATGGGTGAGCTTAACAGAATGACGCAATATAAAGATAAGTCGTCAAAATCTGAAGCTAACATGAACTCTGGCTTGTTTACTTACCCAGTATTAATGGCGGCTGATATTTTATTATATGGTGCCAACAAAGTGCCTGTTGGTGACGATCAAAAACAACATTTAGAATTAGCACGTGATATTGCAACGCGTTTTAATAACCTACACGGCGAAACCTTTAAAGTACCAGAGCCTTATATTCCAGAGTTTGGTGCCCGTGTAATGAGCCTATTAGAGCCAACAAAGAAAATGTCTAAGTCTGATACTAATCCAGGTAACTTTATTGGTTTGTTAGAAGACACCAAGAAAATTACTAAGAAAATTAAACGTGCAGTAACTGACTCTGACGAGCAGGCCAATATTTATTTTGATATTGCTGAAAAACCAGGTGTGTCTAATTTATTATCATTATTATCGTGCACTACGGGTAAAACGGTTGAAGAGCTTGTACCTGAATATGAAGATAAAATGTATGGTCACTTGAAAGGTGATGTTGCTGAAGCTGTTGTAGCTTTACTTGCACCTATTCAAGAGCGTTTTCACCAGTATCGTAATGACCAAGCATACTTAGACGAAGTCATGCGCAAAGGTGCTGAAAAAGCTTCTGCTCGCGCAAGTAAGTTACTTGCTGAGGTATACCAAGCAGTAGGTTTTATTGCTAAGCCTTAAACTTTGACTGTTGTGATTTACGCATAGCTTGATGGGACAGTAAGTAGAAAAAAAGCCTGAATTAATTCAGGCTTTTTTGTGTCTAATGGTTGGTCCGCTTGGGCTATTCTTTGCTATCTTCTTCAGCTTGCTTTGTTACTTTGTCAAATAATTTAGCACTATCGCTAACAAAGCGTTCAACATTGCTGCTAGGTGCAAACAAAAAGGCTGGCGACATTATTTTTGTATTAAATTGTGGTCGAGGGTTAAAGTCTGGTTGTTTACTCATCTGTATGATCAAGCTGCCGCCAAATAATAGCAACACTAAACATAATGATACGAGATTTCTACGACGTAAGGTCATATGAAAACCAACATAGCAGTTGAGCCAAAACAAGCAAAATGCCAACAATAAAGGAATGATGGCAATGATCCACACCATTGAAAAGTTGCTTGAGGTGTTAAAGTGCACAATGTTTTCAAAAATATCGCTGAACCACATTAAGTTAAAAAATATAAAGCTAATGCCCACTTGGGTCCAGAAACGTGCGTCATGCTTGGTTAAATGTGAAACCAACGCTAAGCCAGCAGGCCATAAAGCAAAAGCAAATGTTAAGCCGATAGTTGGCACTATCATTTGGGTTAGTGTGACTTCGTTGACATTACCTAAATCAATAATCCAGCCGGCAATAAAGGCAAATAAACTTATGTTTAATGCCAGTGCTAATGGGTGGCGAGCTAAATTTATTAAGCTTTCAAATGGGCTGATAGCAATACTTTCGTCAACCGGGTGGCTTGGAAAAACAAGGCGAACTTGGCTTTTACCTATGGTAATAATATCGCCAGACTTCACTTGATGCTGAATAATGTTTTCTTTGCTGTTCTCGAGGTAGCTGCCATTAATTGAGCCTTGATCACTAACAAACCAGTGCTCGCCGTTAAATTGTAAGTGTAAGTGGTCAGCACAAACATGAGGATCACTAATAATTATGTCGTTGTCGTAACCTCGGCCAATACTAATGCTGTCTGCGGCAAACTTGTGGCGGCCTAATAGTTTGTGGCCATGACTGATTTCTTCAATAATTATTTCCATGAAACCGACTCCATAAATTTAGCCAGAAAAGCCAATGAGGTTTCTTGTGCTACACCCGAAATAGTGAAATGGCTCAGCAATGCATATTGTTCATGATCAACCGATATTGCGATGTACAGAACATCGTAGAGGTCAGGAAAGTCTTTATAAGCACGAGTACAAAATGCTGCTTTATTTCTGATATTACTGGTATCTGGCATAACAATGTCATGATGGCATTGATATTCAGTAACATCATCTTTGCCAGCTTGGTTACCCGGTGATACACGGTCTAGCTGGCGTTGAAAAATATGGTAGAACTTAGTGCTGCTAATTTTACTTGATTCCATGTAACGATATTCCATTTCGAGCGAACCGGTAAAAAAGTCGGAAGAAATATAGGTATTCTCGTCTAAGTCACAATTGGCAACGGCTGCCATAATTTGAGCATCAGCTTTATCTGAGTTTGACTCACCCCAACAACGTACAAAAGGTACATCAATAGTTGGAATTAAACCTCTACCCAATTGTTTTAATTGCCAGTCGCTGTTCATTATGGTGCTGATCAACT
Organism: Cognaticolwellia aestuarii; assembly: GCF_002000025.1. GTDB lineage: Bacteria > Pseudomonadota > Gammaproteobacteria > Enterobacterales > Alteromonadaceae > Cognaticolwellia > Cognaticolwellia aestuarii. The sequence goes on along the minus strand of NZ_MUZV01000010.1, from coordinate 56,405 downwards.
TGCTTTGGTTTTGCATCAGTTGTGCAGCCATTTGTTGTTCAATGCTTTCTGGTGGGCTAGTTTTATAGTTTAGGTAGAGGGTGAGTAGCTTGTCATGAGGTACTAAAAAGCCAATTTGATTACCTGATGTAGCAACGTTAATACCGACTACTTCGGTATTTTTGTTAACTACTGGGCCACCACTCATACCTGAGTTTACTGAGCCAGTAAAGTGGATGCGGTCATTAAAGGATTCATTTTTTAAGCCGTTGTATGTACCAGGTACTACAATCATACCTAAATCATGTGGGTTACCTAACGAGTAAAGCTCTTCACCTTTTGTTGGCGCTTGCTGAGCAATCTCAAAATAAGGCATTACACTAGTTACCTGGCGTTGTACAATCGCTAAGTCATTAATAACATCAACACTTTTAAGCTCTAGCTGAGCTTTATTACCTTGGTTATCTATATATTCGATAGTGTATTTATGTGGATGGCGAGCATAACCTGAAATAACATGATAATTAGTGGCGATAAGGCCGTCACTGCTAATTTGAAAGCCCGAACCAATCGATGATTTCTCACCGCTAGCTTTGTCGATTAAACGAATTTGATAAAGTGAAGGGGCCAGTTGTTTAAAAATCTCTTCGGCCTGCTCAACTGCGTAACTTAACGTGCTAAAGCCTATAAGTAGCAGAGCAAAAATAACTCTCATTGCATATCCTTTTTTATTATTACTTAGCTATTGTGCCAGTGTAATCTAATTTGTCATCTTTTATCCGTCAATAAGCCGACTTTATCTACCACATACTGCTGATATTATCTGCTTGATATAAGCGATTTGACCTAGAAAGTATTTTACTATGCCAGCATGACGAAAATAATCAGAGTATACAAAAGTGAGATCGTTCAAAGAATCCAGCAGTATTTTAAGGCCTAATAAGCTCTAACACTGAGTTAGATCAAAATAGCATCGAAATGATGATTTATTATGTTGTTGCATGTGGTGTATTCTAGTATCATCAAATGATAATTATTATCGTTTAAAGGTCTTGTTATGACTTTATCAGAATTAGCCGTTAATCAGTCGGCACGTATTAGCTATTTACCAACAAATTTTGATTTAAGTGCCCAGCTTATCGAGCAAGGCTTCGCATTGAAAAGCGAAATATCTCTGGCGCATAAAGCGCCATTCAACGGCCCGCTTGCTTTCCACTTACATGGTACAAAAATGTGTTTGCCGGTGGCAATTGCCAAGCAAATTAAAATTGAGTTATTAACCGAATGATCGAACAAAACTTTGCTCTAGTTGGCTTTGCTAATGCAGGAAAAAGCACGCTATTTAATGCCTTAGCAGGGGCGAAACAAAAAACTGGCAACTGGACCGGTGTGACGGTTGCAGCAAAAAAACAACAATGTCAGCTAAACGGTAAACTGACATTACTCTCCGACTTACCAGGCATTAGCTCATTAGCTCAGCGTAATCAGCAAAGTAAAGACCTTTCTATTAGCCAAGATTTCCTTCGTGAAAATAGTATTGATTGTTTAATTAACGTTATTGATGCCACACAACTGAAACGACAATTATATTTAACCACTCAATTACTTGAGCTTGGTATACCTATGATTGTTGTGCTTAATAAGGTTGACCGTAAAGAAGCATCAAACATCGACTTAAAAAAATTGTCGGACAAATTAGGCTGCCCTGTTGTTGCTGAAAACAGTATTGGTAAAAATGCAGGTGAGGCAATTAAGGCGGCGTTAAAAAACCTACCTAAGCCCAGCGCTAAGCAACACTTATTAACCTTACCTGTTGAACTTACTGGCTATGAAGGCATGCCTTTAGCATTAGAGCGCCAAGCTTGCGGTAAAAGTGAGTCGTGTCAATCAGGCGACAAAAAAGCTATGGCTGTGATGCAGGCAAGGTATGACTTTATTCATCAATTACTGGCTGAAGTTATTACTGAACCAACAACTAACAGTAGGTTTAGTGATAAATTAGATCACTGGATGCTACACCCTGTGCTGGGTGTACCGATCTTTTTAGTGATGATGTATTTGTTATTTATGTTCGCAATTAATATTGGTAGTGCGTTTATCGACTTTTTCGATATTTTAGCTGGGGCAATATTTGTTGACTATCCGTTACATTTTTTAAGCAGTTTTAACTTACCTGCTTGGCTTACCACCATCTTAAGTGGTATTGGTTTAGGTATTCAAACGGTTGCGACATTCATTCCTGTAATTGCCTGCCTGTTTATTGGTTTGTCATTGTTGGAAAGCAGTGGTTACTTAGCTAGAGCAGCATTTGTTGTTGATACGGCAATGCAAAAAATCGGCTTGCCGGGCAAAGCTTTTGTTCCCTTGATCGTTGGCTTTGGTTGCACAGTTCCAGCGGTTATGTCTGCACGAATTTTGGATAATGAACGTGAACGTATTACGACGGTGATGATGTCGCCGTTTATGTCATGTGGAGCACGCTTACCGGTTTATGCTTTATTTGCCGCGGCGTTTTTCCCCGAATCAGGGCAGAACTTGGTTTTCTTGCTGTACCTTATTGGTATTGCGGCAGCATTATTTACCGGTTTACTACTTAAGAAAACCATATTAATGGGTAAAAACTCTATTAATATTATGGAATTGCCTTTATATGAATGGCCGAAACCAGCCTATTTATTTAAGCGCGTATGGCAACGTACTCGTTCATTTGTTCTTGGGGCCGGTAAAACCATCGTTGTTGTAGTGTGTATTCTAAACTTCTTTAACTCTTTGGGTACTGATGGTGAATTTGGTCATCACGATAGCCAAGACTCTTTACTGAGCAAGAGCGCCCAAGTGGTTACGCCATTACTCGCTCCTATGGGAGTCAAAGAAGATAATTGGCAAGCGAGTGTGGGAATTATAACCGGATTATTTGCTAAAGAAGCCTTGGTTGCTACGTTTAATAGTTTGTATTCGCCAGCATCAGAAGAGCCAACAGAGCCAGATTCAATGCAAGACTTATGGCAGCAAGCCATAGAAAGTATTGGTGATAACATGCAAGGCATTGAGGCTGACGACCCGCTAGGTACAGATATTGGTGATGTCTCTAGCGTCGAAATTGCAGCACAAGAACAAGGTGTTGCTGAAAGTACGATTACGATTATGCAAGCGGCCTTTGCTGGCAAAATAGGTGCATTTTGTTACTTATTATTCATTTTACTTTATACGCCATGTGCTGCAGCAATGGGAGCAATTAAAAATGAAGTAGGCACACGTTGGGCTGTTTTTGCAGCTTTGTGGAGCTTTACTTTAGCTTACTTAGCGGCAGCAGCATGTTACCAAATAGCGGTATTTTCAACGCAACCGCTTGATTCATTGCTCAGCCTAAGTTTAGTTTTTGCGGTATTTTTTAGTATCTATTACGGGTTAAAGCGTGCAGGTAGTAAAATATTAACAATTCCTACTCTAGTCACTTATCGCTAATGCAATTTATTAAGTGTTTTTGTGTTAAGGTTTCTTGTTAAGTTACCGTTAAATAAATGATAAATTTAAAATTATCTGTTTTCTAATAACATAAGAAAAGGGTGTTTACATTATGGATCATGCGCAAGTTAAGCGTTACTTACTCGATAAAATTGAAGCTTGTATCTACCACCCTTTTGGCCCTGATGTTAGTGTCTTTAAAGTGAAAAATAAAATGTTCGCAACTTTATCTTTAGGTAAGGGTAATGAAAAAGGTACTAACGGCAAAATGGCAGGGCACTATTGTATTAACTTAAAATGTGACCGCGATGAGGCTGTAATTCTGCGTGATATTTTTCCAGCTATTATACCTGGCTACCATATGAATAAATCACAGTGGAATACGGTAATCTTAGATGGCTCAATTCCACAAGGCGAAATTGAGCGCATGATTGATAATTCTTACCTATTGGTGGTGAGTAAACTGCCGAAGAAAGAACAAGAGTCAATTTTGCTACATTTATAGCTATTTCTTAATGCTCTAAATAGCCATTATTGATTGTTGTTAGGCCTACTTTAGCTATATCGCTATATTTATAATATTTTAGTTATATAACCCTGGTTGAGCAAACATTACCATTCTGATTTTTCTAGGTTTTTATTTTTATTATTTAACCGTTGATGCGATGTTTGTAAGTTAATAGCATCAATAAATATCAAACTAAAACATGCGGTTGTTGAATAGATAATGACTTTTAATAATAAAAATGATTGATAACGGTAACTGCAGAAACAGCAAAAGCTAGACAAACTAAATATACATCATTAAATGGTATACCTTTTAGGGCTAACGAAAAATTACTAAACTAAGCCTATGAATACCGTGGCAGCAATTATATATGGAATGTGCGTAAAAACTCCTATTTTTGTATGTCAACCAACCAGCCAGTCGCCAAAATATCGGCATTAAATGAGAAAAATCAAGACATCACATCGCCAGCAAACTACTTAGTGTTATTCTATGATTAAACTAGAGTGTTGGGGTCGTCTTCACTTCGATAAGGCGCATCCTAATAAAGAAAAATTTGAAGTAAAATAGCTACATTAAATACTCTGCTAGTGCAGAATTATCAGCTAAATATAAAATATATTTGAAATTTAAAAGAAACTTCAAAAACTAGTGCTACTATAATAACAAAGAAAAAATTAAATATTAACTATACAAGATTAACTATGCTTGTAGTGGTTGAGTGATAGACAGGAGTCTTGATTACCTCAAAATGGATGTATACGGCTTCCTTAGATCTAATCAAAAAATATCATGCAAGTATTAATGAGTAAGCAGTAAGGCTAGTAATTTTATGGTGCTATAAAATACTAAAGAACAAATGTATAGCATTAAGGGTTGCTTGCATCACAATCAATGTTAGTTAGTTTATTGGTTGTTTTTTACTAGACACTGTTAGTGCTGCAACTGTAGTTATACGACAAGGTTGTTAGCAATTATGTTAATAATGCTTGTGCTAATGGCAATAAAATTATTAATGGAGTTGAGGTTAAGCCATTGAAGAAGAATTCACTTGTAACATTGTTGTTATTCACGGCTGTATTTTCAGCATTGAGTATTATCTATTTTGGTGTAGTACCGCTTTTTCAGCAAGAAAGACATCCGGTTGTTATCGCTGTATCAAAATCGCCATTATCAACGCCTTTTTATGTTGCTAAAGCTATTAATGCATTTGACGATACATGTGTTGCCCCTGAATATATTGCGGTTGCAGGCGGACAGCTAGCATTTGAGAAAGTTATGAGTGGCCAGGCTGACTTTGCTACTAGCTCTGATTCCGTTATTGCATTTGAAAGCCTTAAGGCTCGTCCATTTGTGACTCACGCTATGTTTGTACAATCAGACAATGACGTAAAAATTATAACTCGCAAAGCAGATAATATCAGAGCCTTTATCGACTTAAAAGGTAAGCGTATCGGAGTGACTAAGGGCACAGCAAGTGAATATATATTAAGTACCTTACTTGCTATTGAAGGCTTGAGTCTAGGAGATATTGTACTACAAGATTATCCCCCTGAGCACCTAATTGAAGCTTTTAGGCACAATGAAGTTGATGCCATTTTACCGTGGGAGCCCTTCGCATTTCAAACGCTGCAATCGCTTAAAAGTAAAATTAAAATTCATGATACTAAAAGTTTAAGTACCCTGAGTTTTAACTTGGTTTCTCAAACAGCCGAGCAACACTTAGTTGAGCAGGCTGTATGTGTTATTCAAGGTTTACAGAAGGCAATTCATTATATTACTTCATATCCAGAGCAGGCAAAAAGTATAGTGATTACTGAATTAGCTATTTCGACTGACTTTATTGATTGGGTATGGCCTGACTATATTTTTAAGTTATCACTAAATCAGTCGCTTATACTCAATATTAATGCGCAAGCTAATTGGGCGGTAGCGAATCAAATGACATCAGTAAATGTAACCTCGAGTGCAATCAATTTTATTGATAGTAGAGCACTACTTAAGGTTGACCCAGGCGCAGTCAATATATCGCGGTAATTAAGGTTTTGATATGAAGTTAAGCTTACAGCAGCACATTTACTTTTTTATCCTAAGCAGTTGCTTATTTTTTGTAGTACTTGTTAGCAGTATTTTATGGTCAATTCATGTGGTCGATGTTGCCATAGAGCGTGAGCGTTATGCGCATAAAGTTGAAAACCACAGTAATGTATTAAAGCAGTTTATCCGTAGCGAGAATATTTATGCTAAAGATCACAATATCGATCAGTGGTTGTTATTAGAGGCTAAATTTAATGAGCTACTTACGCGAACACCTAGCTTATCGGCTGAGCAAAAAACTATTCAGTACAGTATTGAAAGCCAGAATAAAAATGTACTTAAACTTTTTAATGTTATTCATGAAAATAAATTGAAAAAAGCTGATGATCGAATTAAACAGCATTTAAAATTGAGGCTTATTATGCAACTAGAAGCCATTAGTTCAGATGCAAAACAGTTATTCAATATTGTACAAAAAGATCTCCATCGGGTGATTAAACGTCAAGTAACTTTGGTTTTATCAATTTTATCGTTAAGCCTTATTATTTTGATTTTTGGCGCATTTAAACTAGTAAAAATATTTAGCACTTCACTTAATGAAGTTAAGCTCGCTTTCACTAAAAACCGTTGTGGTAATTATCAAAATATTAAACTATCGAACAAATCTGAAGAATTTGAGAGTATTGCAAATGCTTTTAATGAAATGAACACTGAGCTGAGTGCAACCACAGTTTCTTTGGAGTCAATGAGAAAAATTGTTGCAGAGCGAACGGAAGTGCTAGAGCAACTATCTAAAACTGATCCCTTGACCAAAGTAGCAAACCGTAGGGCTTTGTTTGAAAAAGGTCATGATGAATTTACGCGCTTACAAAGGTCAGGTAGTTCTTTTAGTTTAATCTTACTCGACTGTGATTTATTTAAAGATATAAATGATAAGTATGGACATTTATTTGGTGACGAAGTGTTGCAGCATATCTGTTTTGTGTGCAATGAAGAAATACGTAGCATTGACTTTTTTGCACGTTATGGCGGTGAAGAGTTTATAATTTTATTACCCGAAAGCGAATTAAGTGGTGCAATAGCAACAGCTGAGCGAATTCAATCATCATTAGCTAAGCAAACAATAACTTTAGAAGGTGTGGATGTTTATGTAACATTGAGTATTGGTATTTGCCAGGCTGAAAAGCGGCATGGCTGTTTCGAAGATGTAATTAAAGATGCTGATGCAGCCATGTACAAAGCAAAAGAGAATGGTCGCAATAGGATTGAAGTTTGTCACAACGAGTGATTGACTTTTAGAGTGAATAGCACAAAATTTCGGCACTATGTTAGCCGTGCGATTAGTTATCTATATTGATCTATTTATGTAGCGTCATAATAGGTAATCATGTCGATATTGACCGGTACTATCGGTATGAATGCACATACCGATAGCCGCTATTCTTTTTGGACTCCAAGTTTTATTGCTGTTATCGTCAAATCAACAATGACTACGCTTCGTTAACACCTCTAGAAAATTCCGCTTTTACAGCAGTAGCATCTAGTTTAAGTGCAGTGCTAGCAACATCAGGCTTAGCATAAGCTAAACGTGCGAGTCGTTGGCTTGTGTGATAACTGTCTAAACCTGAAGCCGTAACTGTGTCTAAAGATTCTATATCAATATAACCATCTGCTTGAATAGCCGAACCTTGACAAATAACATGAACAATTTCACCAATAATAAGCTGCGTGTTATTGATAGCTATTGGCATTATTTCCTGTAATTTCACTGCATATTTTAATCGACTTTCTTGAACAAATGGCGCATTGAACCCATCAATATAGTGCTCAGATAAGTTGCAAGTGTCAAATTCACTTTCATGTTCAGGGTAACGAGCTGAGGTTTGATGCGCTGCTTGATAAAAATCAGCACAAACTTGGTTAATCGTATAATGCTGACTTTGCGTAATATTTTCTAGTGTGTGCCTTGAGCCGTTATCGGGTCTCATGATAAAGCCAATGAGTGCCGGTGATGCGCCTAAATGCACAACCGAACTGAATATTGCTAAATTGCTTTGGCCGTCGAGGTTTTGTGTGCCAATAAGGTTGACACTTTTATATCCAGACAAGCTGTTAATAAACCTTGCGCGGTAGCGACTCGACATTTTTGCTAAGTCAGCACTGTCGTAATGTTGATAGTTAATGTTGTTCTCCCTGATATTGTTAGCTTCTATTACTGCATTAAATTGCCATGACACACCAAGCTAAAATTCAGCGATTAATGCATGATGGATATATACGAGCGTTATTATTGATAAGATCTTAACAATCTTATTTTTAGTTTATTTTTAACTTTGGGCGAGCGGTTCCGGTATGGTTAACTTAGCTTATGTGTTGGCTTGGTATAATACGGGGTATTTTTGTATATATCATTTGTTTAAAAAACACACAGCCACAGATGCTATCCAGATTATAGTAGTAAATTTGACGGGAAATATTGCACCAAAAGTTAGTTGATACTGAGTATAAAATCCAGAGTAAACTCTGTGCGAGAAATTCAAAGATAAAGTGTGATAGCAATATGTGTCACAAGATATTGAAATTTGGTGTTTTTTTGAGGTCTAAATTATTTGATCGTTATTGAGATGTGTACTGATAAGCGGTATTAATTTAGTGTATTAAATCCTACAGGCATATGTGAAACGAAGTGATATCAGGGCAATATTGCCAATGAGATTTTAGTGCAATCACTGCATGCGTTAGACGAGATTTATGAAAAAGTACTACATAGCTCAGTAGTACTTTTGCTGTCTTACAGATTACTTTTTAAATCTTCGGGCAGTAAAACCTAGAATACCAAGTGCTAAAATAGCAAGGCTTGTTGGTTCAGGTACCTGTGCGCTTGCCGCTGATGTAATGGCAACATTATCAATTGCCCAATGGTCGTAAGATGAACCACTATTGTCTCTTTGTTGCCATTTGAAGCAGGTAGAGCTCGACAACATAGCGCCATTAATATCAAAGCTAAACTGCTGCCATGAACCGTTGTAATTATTATTGCTTGGATTGAAAGTAAAAATTGTCGTGTAGTTAGTACCATCCACTGAATATGAGAAATCCATTGCTTCACTTAAGCCGTCAGTGTTTTCAAAATAGCTAGTTGATGGTGATTTACCTTGTCTAAAGTAAAAAGAAACACTTTCACCTTGTGTTAAATCAAAGCCAGATGTGTGAGCGAAACGTGAACCTGAACCATTGAAATATCATGCGTTACCATCATAAAACTCAGTAATACCACCACCAAATACACCGCCATTAGAAACAGTCCAGTTAGCTGTTGAGATAGGATCAAAATTATCAGAAAAGATGAGGCCAGCATTGGCAACACTGCTAATAGTGAAAGCTGCACCAATAATTGCAGCCTTTAAGAACTTTATATTCATTTTTAAACTGCTGATTTTTAATGTTTTGTTTTTTTCTGTAATGTTAGTAAAACTATCTGACACATAAGTACTTAAAAATTAATGTTTTTCTAACTTTGTTGGTTAGCTATCCATACGGTTTGATAAGGAGCTAAAGTCATTTCTTGGCTTAATTCAGTGATCTCCCTTTGACTGATTAGCTCATACCACGATTTGGTAATTATTAAATTAAGCTCACTTAACGGTAATACTACTGGTTGATTTGAAATATTACTGACACAAAATATACTTTGTTTTCGGTTCAGACTTTGTCGCCAAAAGCCAAATAACTGCAGCCCTAAATGTAAAGTAAACTGCGTTGCATTAGGATGAAATGCCGGTTGTTTAATGCGAATATCTAATAAAGTTTTTAAAGTTGATAGCACTTTATGGTGATGTAAATTTTTGTTTGCTAGCGCAAGCTCTAAAATATCTTCTTGCCAGCGATGGCGGTTAATCGATCTATTATGATGCGTGTTAGCCAATTTTTTAGTGTCGTTTTGTGTGCCTATCATGCTATGGATATAAATACCCGGTATGCCTTCAAGGCCAAACATAATGGCATGTGCGCAAATAAAACGTTCAAAATTCCACTGATCTTTACCGTCAACAGTACCTTGCAGGGCATCATAAAGAGCAATATTCATTTCATAGGCTTTTTGCTCGCCATTTTCTGTGCTTCGCCATGAAATTTTACCACCAAAGTTTTCAACGGTATGGATTAAGCTATCAAGTTCTGCATCGCTTAATAACCCTTCGGCTGGACGTAAACCAATACCGTCATGAGAAGCAATAAAATTAAAATAAAGCGTGCCATCTTGCGCAGGTGGCATGCTCATTAACCAACGCTTTAAATACAAGCAGTTGCCAGTCAGTAAAGTATTGAGCAACAAGGGGGGGAGTGAAAAATTATAAATACCGTGCGCTTCATTGGCGTTACCAAAGTAGGTCAAATTTTGGGTGTTAGGAATATTCGTTTCGGTAATGATAATGGCGTGTGTCTCAGCGGCTTCAATTAATGTTCTAAGTAATCTCACCACTTCATGGGTTTGTGGTAAATTGATACTTTTACTGCCAACCACTTTCCATAGAAATGCGATAGCGTCAAAGCGGAATATTTTTACGCCGTTATCAAGATATTGTCGAATAATCGAGGCAAAAGTTTTTAATACTTCAGGGTTACGAAAGTCAAAATCGACTTGATCATGACTAAAAGTACACCAGACAAACTTTTTACCTTGGCCCGTTTCAACTTCTTTAAGTAGTGGTGAGGTTCTAGGTCTTACTACTTCACTTAAATCATCATCAGGGTGGGCGGTAAAGAAAAAGTCATGACCTACGCCTTCGCCTTTAATAAAGTTGTCAAACCATGCACTTCGGCTTGAACAATGATTTATTACCAGATCTGACATTAGCTGATATTGTTCGCTGATCTGTGTAATGTCCTGCCATGTACCTAATGACTCATTAACCGATGAATAATCAATAACAGAAAAACCATCATCAGAACTATAAGGAAAAAATGGTAAAATATGCACACTGTTAATGGTGCTTTTTAGATAGGTGTCTAAAAATGTTTTTAATGTTTTCAGTGGTGGCTGCTGTTGACTGATAATACTATCGCCATAAGTAATCAGAATAATATCACTTTCTGACCAATGGTTAGTAAAGGGCTTTGGCGCAGCGACCTGGCTTGTTAAGCGCATAATATCAATTAGAGCATCAGCAATATCGGCCGCAGCTTCGGCTAGGGTGATGCCTTGATATATAGTCTCAAGCTGTTGAATAAGTTTGTTTTTTAGCTGTTCAACCTGCGCTGGCATAAGTGTTACTTTCCTTTAATACTTGACTAAACTCTTGGTTGTCTAACTCTACGGCGGTTTTTAGTTGCGATAAAATATCTGGAATAGCACTTACTACGCGATTCCAAGATGGAATAAACGGTGTTTCCATCGGGTTTTCTAAAAAGGTATTACCGGCAGTTAAAATGTTTTCGGCGAACATTTCTACGGCTTTTTCTTCGTTGTGAATGTCAAGTTCTAGGCCGTTCATCATCGCGTCATTTCGATACGTTTCAACATAGTCTAGAGCGATACGGTAGTAAGTCGCTTTTAGGGTTCTAAACTTTTCAGCGCTAAACGTTTCACCTTGTGTGGCGAGTTTTCTGATAAAGGCCTTGCTGATATCAATCGACATTTTGGATAACCCGCCGGCGGTATTATCGAGTGATAAGTCTTGGTGTTTATGGTCATAAGTGGCGGCAATATCCACTTGGCATAAACGGTTTGGAGAATAATTACGATACATTTCAGAGAGTACGCCAATTTCTAATCCCCAGTCACTGGGAATACGAATATCACTTAAGACATCGCGACGAAATGAAAACTCACCAGCAAGCGGGTATAAAAAGCTGTCCATGTATTCTAAATAATCGCAGTGTCCAACGGTTTTTTTCAATGCCTTGATCAAAGGTGTTACCAATAGGCGAGAAACTCGACCATTGATTTTTCCGCCGGCAACACGAGCATAAAAACCTTTAGAGAATTCATAGTTAAAGAGTGGGTTGGCAACTGGGTAAAGAAGTCGGTCAAGTAGCTCTTTTTCATAAGTTAAAATGTCGCAGTCATGCAGGGCGATAGACTCGGCCTTACCTGAAGCCAAAATATACCCCATGCAATACCAAACATTTCGGCCTTTGCCGAGCTCTTTCGGCGCTAAACCAAGAGCTTGAAGCTTAGCGTCTATTGCTTGAAGCCTTGGGCCGTCATTCCATAACACGCGATGATGTTGAGGCAACTGAGAAAAAAACGACAGCGCATGCTTGTATTGTGCTAAATCAGCGCGGTCTAGGCCAATAACAATTTCAGATAAGTATTCAACGTCTTTTATTTTATTGATAATATCGGGTAAGGCTTTGCCCTCTAATTCGGAGAATAACGAAGGTAAAATAAGCCCTAGTGAGCGGACTTTTGAAAACTCAAGTAACTCGGCTGCCATATCTTGTGGCTTGCGCTGTGCCAAGTTATGTAACGTAGTAACTGTACCGTTTTGATAGAAATCAGCCATGATTTACCTCTTTGTTTTATTAAACTAAATTAGATTGCCTAAGATGTGTACTGAGTTGATTAGCCAAAAGCTGCTGTATCGCGTCTGCCCATCCCTCGGGACCATATCGTTGGGTTTGTGTGGTTTTATATTGTTGATACAAAGGCGGAAAGTCGTGCACAGGAGAGCGTATTTGCACGGCTATATCGGCTGCCTCTAGCATAGAAATATCGTTTTCGCCGTCTCCTAACGCTATGGTATAAACGTTGCTGTTGGCAAAATGCTCACGGTATTGCTCAGTCAACCAAATCAGGGCTTGGCCTTTATCGCAATAGCCGCCGATATGCATAAACCTGCCACCTTGAACAACACTAGCGCCTAGTTCGATAAGGTGTTCAACAAATAGTTTTTTAGTTTTTTCATCGCCAACCCATTGCACAGGTTCGCCGTATTGTCGTTGTTTTGCGCGTTCAGCTTGTGCTGAATCTAAACCGGTAACTTGGCATAATTCAGCGCTAGATAAGGTTGAAAATCCTTGGTAATAGGGCTGAAATTGTTCACACTGTTGGCTGAGTAAGTCTAACCAATGCTGGCGTGGTGAACAGAAAGATTTCAGCCAGTAATTTTTGAATACCTCAGTGTCTTCTGGTTGCGTTTTAAAGGTGTTGATCGGAATATAAATTGCGGCACCATTTTCGATAATAAAAGGGGTATCAAGCTTCAACTCTGCACGAATAATGTCTAATTCAGCCAATGTTTTACTGGTATTTAAAATGACGGGAATTTCAGCATGACGTAGCTGTTTTAGTGTTGGCTGAGCTGCCGTTGACTGATAACTGTAGTGGTCAAGCAGTGTGCCATCAAGATCACTGAAAATAATGGTTTGCTTAGTCATTACAGTGCGTCCGTTATTGGCATTTTGGTGATGTTTCTGTTGTGATCTAAATAAAAAATGGCATCCGCAGATTGTGATATTGTGTTGCAAGCTTGTACGCTGAGTCTTTGAAAGTACTGAGTGAAATTCAAAACGCCAGCCGAGCCCATTACCTTTGAATTTGGTAGATTGATATTTCTGGCTTGCAGCTTTTTCTCTTGCTCTAAGCGCCACTTATAAACACAATCAAACGATGGTGCTTGTAGTGCTAACCAAAAGTCCATTGCTTTATATAAAGGCTGATAATAACTTTTCAGCTGTTGGTTAACATAATGTCGCCATAGGCCATCGGTATCATGTTTTAATTCCAGTTCATTAACCGGAGCAGCTAATTGCTCGTCGGTTTGTGGTTTGACGCCCCAGCACCAACCTTCTAATAAAATAATGTCTGCAGGTTTATCAATTATTGGCCATTGGCTTTCAGGGTAAGGTTCGTCGGTTGCCTTATTAAATCGTGGAATAGTAAAGCCGATTTGCTTGGTTTTTAACTGCTGTAATGTTTGCTTTAGCGCGTTGGTGTCATGTGTGCCTGGTACGCCTCGTGTTGCTAATAAAGGATGAACGTTATCTGCTAATTGCTGGCGCTTTTCTCCAGTTAAATAAAAATCATCTAATGACATAACAACGATAGTTAGTTGATAAGTTGTCGCTAAATATTCAGCAAGGTAGTCGGTTAATGTTGATTTGCCACTACCTTGACAGCCATTAATACCAACAAAAAATGCACCATCATGCTGAGTAAATTGGCTATGTATCTGTTCAGCGAGTGGTTGGTAGTGCTCTTTTGCCGTTAAGATAAACGCTTCAGGTAGTTTGTGTTGTTTCATAAAGGTTGAAAGCATAATTCCCACTGTCGCTAAATATTCGTTATGGTTGTTATTATACCTTCAACTCCTGTGCCATTTTATTTAGTCGCTACTGAGTTGTTGTAATTCATTGTAAAATATGATTTATTTTTTATTTGGCTAAAGATCAAGTGATTCAAAAGCTAATAAAATTGCACTAAACTAAGCCGCCGCTTCATTTTGGTGCAATGTGAGATGTATGATAAAAGTACTTATTCTTGTTAAAAGTGTTAAAGATACAGGCGATTTAACCGGTACGCAGAAAAATTCATTTTCGGGAAAGTAAACTTTTTACGGCACGACTACGTAAAATAAATTATCTACTTAGGAGGAATTTACTATGCAGTGTAAGCCAACCATACTCGGCGTTGCCGATGCGAGACATTATTTAGTCGGTGCTACTGACAATGACAACAACTTTATAGCATTGCCGTGTTTACATACTGTCGCGATGTGTAATTCTTTGCCTTTGGCCAAGCAATTGCTGCGAGATAATGATATTAATGTTGTACAGCTAACTTTAGAGTCTGCTTATGATGAAATGTGTGGTTTGCCCAGCACAACGGCAATATCACAAACTCTCTATTTATAAATTAATGGGTGTAATGCTATGAAACTTTCTCAATATCTTTATGTGTTTAATCAAATTATTTCGGAAGGTGAAAAGCATGATGATAAGTATTGTTTACATGGACTCACTGCTTGGCATGACTTAGATGGCTATACTTGCTATCTCAGTTATAAAGGCGTGACCATGTCGATGTATTTTCATGGCCGGTTTGCATTTGACTGTGAAGACGAGGCCGAGTTACAGCCGTTTAATAAACTCGTACAGAAAATATACTCACCGCCAGTGACGAGTAACGCTTAGGCACTGTTATGATCGATTTGGGCGACGCGCCTTGGTATGTCACAAATGACGCTGTTATGGGCGGTTTATCTGAAGGTAGAGTCGAGCAGGCTGACCATAAGTTGATATTCTTTGGCGATATATCCACTGAAAATAATGGTGGTTTTACCAGCACTTTTAAACCGATAACACCATTACCAAAGGCAATTAGCAACATTAAGGTTTGCCTTAAAGGCGATGGAAATGACTATCAACTACGCTTGAAATCTCATGTGATGGCTTTTCCTCTGGCTTATAAAGTGACGCTTGCAACGCAAGCAGGGCAAAGTTTGTGTTATCAATTTAAGTTAGCCGACTTTAAAGCAACGCATCGTGGCCGCGCAATTGACACTGCGCCAATATTGCTAGCAAGCACGATAACAGAAGTCGGATTCTTAATTGCTAATAAGCAGCCAAACACCTTCGCTTTAGAAGTTTTTACTATTGAATTTAGTTAATTACATCATAGGAATAGTTAGGAATACCATGAATAAAGTTAGCCCAAAAGCACTACTGCACAGCAAGTGGACGAAAGTAATCGTTGAGAATAAAGAAAAACATTTTGCCATTACAAAACTCAGCTTTGATGACGAGCAACGTGTTACTGCCTGTGTTATTGAAGCGGTGATTAACAAAAATGAATATGTCATTAATTGGCGCGACCTAAAAGACAGTAAACAGTGGAAGTTAGGTTGGCAGTAAGCATTTTTGCACCAACACTTAATATTTCAGCATAAAGTTACCAAGGTATTTCTTTACCTTGCCAATCCAAATAACTTGCCTGACCATCAATAGTCGCTGATGCAACAATGGTAAGTAATCGGCTAGCAACAAACTCGCTATTGAATAGCTTGCCCTTAGGAACATTTTTTTGGAAAGGCTTCGACAGTGGGCTGTCAGTAGTACCGGGATGAAAAGAGATTAATTTCATATTTTTAGCTCGTCTTGCGAGTTCAACCGCCGCTGAGGTAATGAGCATATTCATTGCCGCTTTCGAGGCTCTATAACTGTACCAACCGCCCAATTTATTATCGCTAATACTGCCAACGCGAGCGCTAAATATCACCACTTTACATTCATGCTTTGTCGCCAATAATGGTGTTAAATGTTTTAACCACAGCATAGGGGTAACGGTATTAGCGGTCAGGGTTTCAATAAACATATCAGCAGAAAAGTCTTCTAAACGTTTTTCTGGCTGACAACGCTCATTATGTAAAATACCGTGGCAAATAAAGACCTGTGTGATCACTATTGGCATATTTGCTTTTAGTGTTTCTACTGCTTGGCTAATGGTTTGCTCCTGATAGTTTTCAAGGGTAATTAGCTGGGCATCAGCAAATTTATCTTGTTGATAAAAACTACAATCACGACTAATAACAATCAATTGTGCCGTATCGTTGTTAATTACTTGCGCTGCAATCGCTTTGGCTATTTCACTATTCGCGCCAATGATCAGCGTGGCATGTGATGTCATATTTACTCCTTTGCTCGGCCGCTAGTTGGTAGCGACAATGTATTATTAAGATAATACGAAAAAAAATCACGATGAGATCAGCAGGGTATTTAATCTGAGTGTAGTGACCTAGGTACTTCAAAGCATGCGTCATTAGCAATATGCTTGATAATTTCGTTGCTGATAAAGTTAATACGCTGCGCTTTATATGAGTATTGGTTATGACAAATATAAAGCGGCTCATTAATAATTTCAGCGAGATGATGAATGTTAATTAGGCTCTGCTGATGAAAAGCTAAAGCGGCATATAGTGGTAATACTGTAAAGCCTAACCCTAAGCTCACTGGCGCTAAAATTAAGCTTATTTGATTGGAAAAACCTTTGTGTTGAAACTGATTAATATGACTAAATTCAGTGAAGTTTTTTTGCAATAACAAGTTGGCGTGATGAGCGGCGTCAGGGTGATTAATAAAGCCCAGTTCGTTCAACACTGGCCAAGTAACTTGGCTAACAGCTGCCGGAGTAACTAACACTAGCGGTTCAACACCAATGGCTGTGCTATTGATACGATGATCCTGCGGTTTTTTGGTTACCAAACCAATATCAATGTTACGTTCAATTAGCGCTAGTTCAATACTGTGATTGGGCGCAAAGGTATAATCGAGTGATAATTTTGGCTGCTGTTGCAAAATAGCGAGTAATTGTGGATAAAGCTTTAGACCTATACTACCCGGTGAAGCTACACGTATATTGCCGATGTGGGCGTCATCTTGTTTGATTGACTGTGCAAGATCATCACTTTTTTCCAGTAGCAACTTTCCCTGTTGATATAAACGTAAGCCTTCATCGCTTAAAGTAAAAGATTTGCCTTCTCGAAGTAGTAGCGTTACCGCGAGTTGTTGTTCAAGCTTTTTGATATGTTGGCTGACCCCAGATTGTGTCATAAACAGAACATCAGCTGTTTTAGTAAAGTGCCCTATGTCAGCCAAGGTGCAAAATGTTTTTAACCAATGAAGATTTATCATAACAAAACGTACTCATATCTATTATAAATGATAATTTTTTGTATCTTATCAGTGGCACTATACTTTGCCTATCAACTTTAGTGAGGAAAGCACATGAGCAAAGCATACCCAAGAACATTTTCACATATTGGCATCTCAGTACCGAGTGTCGAAAAAGCAGTTAAATTTTATACCGAAGTTTTAGGTTGGTATTTAATAATGGAGCCAACAGAAATTATTGAAGATGATAGCGCCATTGGCGAAATGTGTACTGATGTATTTGGCGCTAACTGGGAAAAATTTAAAATTGCCCACATGTCGACAGGTGATCGTATTGGTGTCGAGCTATTTGAATTTAAAAACCAAGAAAATCCAGAAAATAATTTTGAATATTGGAAAACCGGGGTATTTCACTTCTGCGTACAAGATCCGAATTTAGAAGAGCTAGTCGAAAAAATAGTCGCTGCAGGTGGTAAAAAACGTATGGCTGAGCCACGTTATTATTACCCGGGTGAAAAGCCGTATCGTATGATTTATATGGAAGACCCTTTTGGTAATATTTTAGAAATTTATAGCCATAGCTATGAACTAACCTATGCGGCTGGCGCATATTAAGAGCAGGCAAAGACTTTAAGCACGAGTTATTAGTCTTAGTGCAATAATTAGCGTCTTGTAAACCGAGTCTAATAACAAAGCAGCCCGATGTGGCTGCTTTGTGTTAATGAAAACTTTAAGATAAATAATAAAGTGTAATATAAGACTAAATAGTAAGCTGAAAATGTGTTAGTTTACTATTTAGTCTTATATTTCAGCCAATTACTTTTCTCTTAGTGTCAGGTGGCTTGGGTATAATTAACCTTACACGGATGTTTTATGATTAAAGTATTATTACTCTCAATTTCGCTATGTTCTTTTACGCTATTGGCGAAAAATACCGTATTAATTGAGAACGTTACAATTGTTTCATCTCACCTGAAAGCGCCACAAATTAAGATGAATGTGTTGTTAGATAATGGGCGAATTACCAATATCTCGCGAGACAAAATTACCTCCTATGATAGTAAAATTAATGGCACAGATAAGTTTTTAACTCCCGGTTTGATGGATAGCCACGCTCACGTTTCGTCGATTCCTGGTATGGGCTTTGGCGTTGAGGTTGTTGCTAGCCAATATCCTGAACTGGTTAAGGCTTACTTTGAGCAGCAACCGAAAAGTTTTTTATATTATGGCGTTACTCAAGTACTTGACCCCAATCCAGGGCTAAATTATAAACATTTTACTTCGAGTGCTAACCATCCCGACTATTTACGCTGTGAAGTTATAACATCAAAAAATACCTTTCCCTATGTAGAAAAAGTGGATGATAAATCGAAAACGATGTTCACTTATGTGATTGATGAGGCAGCTTCAGCAGATGAAACGAATTCTGCAGAGCATGCAGTGCTTAATATTTATAACTCTGGTGCATCATGTATAAAACTTTATTTTGAAGATGGCTATGGCAATGCTAATCAATGGCAAACCTTTACACCTAAAACACTGAAGCGAATTAAAGTCTCTGCAGATAAAGTTAATTTACCGATACTTGCCCATGCTAATGCGCTAGACATGCAGCAATTAGCACTTGCCGCAAGTGTTGATGTAATCGCGCATGGTATGTGGAATTGGGGACAATATAGCCGCCAAGCTAATATAACCAAAGAAATGTCTGTAACACTAGATAAAATTATTGCTGATAAAGTTGGCTATATGCCAACACAAAGAGTGATTGCCGGTTTAGGTGAAGTAATGAACCCGACGATTGCTGATTCAGCCGAATTTTTATCTGTTACGCCTAAATCACTTATAAATTGGTATAAAACGCCTCAAGCACAGTGGTTTAAAGAAGAGCTTCGCGTGGGATTTGATGGCATGGCAGATCAGGCAATCGCAGAGGTGTTTTTATATGGTCGCATAGGTAAAGGCAATCAAGTTATTAAATACTTAAACGCCGCTAAACATCCAATTTTGTTAGCATCTGATTTTCCTGGTAGCCCTAGCTTTGCTAATCAGCCGGGACTGACTAGCTTTCAAGAAATGAAGGCAATGGCTAATGCCGGATTAACACTTGAAGATATATTGGCGGCAGCAACGGTCAATAATGCTAAGCAATTTAAAATTGCTCAAGATTATGGCACCGTAGAAGTTGGAAAAATTGCGAATCTACTCTTACTTAATAGCAACCCTTTAGACTCAATTGATGCGTGGAATAGTATCGAGACTATTATTTTACATGGTAAGCCTTTAGCTAGAGCAGACTTAATTGCTAATAAATAGCGAATTAGCCTAGTTTGGCTGTATGTTTTTAATTATCAATTATTTAGGCTATTCTTCGAGTAGTTATATATGAGGGGTTTATGCGACTTTTATTGATATTATTGTTATTTACATCGTCAGCGTGGGCAGAAAAGTACGATTTAGCTACTTACTCAGCGTCTTTAGATTATGCTCAGGTGACGAATGTGCTTGCTACGCAGCAAGCTGATGGTAGTTGGTGCTTTGGCACGTCTGTACGACATAATGATCAAGGCTGGGAGCATTATGCTGATGGCTGGGAAGTGTTAGACTTTAACGGCAAGCCCCTTAGCTTTCGTTTGCTGGCACACCCTCATGTTAATGAGCAGCCATTTACTCGCGGTCAGTGCGATATCGAGATACCTTCTGAAGTTTCTCAAGTTATTGTCCGAGCTAAATGCAATAAGCATGGTTATGGTGGGAAAATATTTGTTGTCGATTTACGTAAAAATTAATCTATTCATTTTTCATTAAGTGCTGATAATATGATGTTAACTGTACTGCTGTTTTATGTTTTTCCGGTAATGCTGATCACTTTGCTATCGCTGCCTTTATTTTTATGGATAAAAAAAAACACTCAACAATATTGTGCCACCTATATTATCGCTAGTTTTACCCTTGCCACCATTATTGGTTTTTTGCTTTTAGCTATCATTATTTTAATTGGCGATAATCCTATTGCCGGTGCTGCTATGAAAATTTTAGCGTTAGGTTGTTATGGTATTGTTTTAGGTTTATTCGCTTGGTGTTTTCGAAACCGTTGACTGTTAATTTTCAACGCCTAAATCTGAACTCTCAGCCTGAACCCTCAACCTCGAATCCTGATCCCCAACTAGCAACCTACTATACTCATCACATTGGCAAGACATTATTGCTTGAATAATTATCTTATCTGACTAATCCAAATGTTAGTCTTTTACGTATGACTTATTATGATGATAAATATTGTTGTGATAACGCGTGATAAAACCCAAGTTAACTTTAATCAATAACCCGAACTTTATTAACCTACTTGGCTTTAATGCTATTTGGTTTGGGCTTATTTTTCTGGGTAATAGCTTTATACCTGTTGCGGCGATATTGCTGCTTTTACACTTGTATTTTCTAGCAGGAAAAAATGAGCTAATGCTTATTTTTATTGTTGCTGGCATTGGCGTGCTGTTAGATAGCGTTTTAGTTTATGCGCATGTATTTATTTTTCCTGAAGCTAAAAAACTGCCTTTTTGGCTAATTACGCTGTGGTTTTGTTTTGCGGCTACTGTGCGCCATAGCTTAGGGTTTTTGAGCAATTCTAAAATATTACAATGCTCGGTAGGCGCTATTTTTGCCCCATTAAGTTACCTAGCCGGAGCAAAGTTTTCTGTGGTTTATATTACTCCTTCGTTCGAATTAAGTTACTTACTGTTGGCTTGTTTGTGGGGACCTTTAATGGTGCTTATTTTTGCACTTAGTCGCTGGACAAAAGTTGAGGAGATAAATGATGCCATTTAGCTTTGCTTACACTCGTATTATTTTGATATTCGTTGTGGTGATTTCGTCAACAGCACAGGCCAATAATGAGCTGACTAAGTGCCAGCTTAGCAAGCAATCGCCAATGTTGATGAATGAGTTATTACCATCAATGAAAGACAAGCATTTTCGGCAATTAGGTAGTGCAAAATTTTCGGTTTTGTTTTGGGATATTTACCAAAGCACATTACTGACTACTGATGGTCAGCCACCTTTTAGCAATCGCTGTCAGCGTGCGCTATTTGAAATACAGTATTTACGAGACATTAGTAAAGAAGAGTTATTAGAAAATACCATTTCACAGTGGCGTCATTTAGCCCTGAACGAAAGCGACTATATTGAATTCGTACCTTTATTGGACGGCATTTGGCCTGACATAAAAGCCGGTGATCAATTATCTATGTTAAGCCAAGCAGGCACCACGGTATTTTATTTAAATCGGCAGAGTATTGGTGCTATTGACAGCGCAGGTTTTGCTAAGCTGTTTCTTAGTATTTGGTTAGATGAAAACACCAGTGAACCAAAGCTACGTCAGCAATTACTTGGAGAAAAAATATGAGATGGCATTACAAATTCTGCGGCCTTGTTGTGGCGATATTGCTGCTATCGAGCTGTACAACGCAACTGAAAGATTATCAAACAACTTCGCCAACGCTTGACATTAAGCAGTTTTTTTCTGGGAAATTAATCGCCTGGGGTATGGTGCAAGACTATACCGATAACGTCACTCGACGCTTTTGTGTAGAAATTGACGGTCAATGGCAGGGGGATAATGGACTATTAAAAGAGGTGTTCTATTTTGCTGATGGTGAAGTTAGTTATCGTAACTGGCAGCTCAAAAAGCTCAAGCAGGGGAGATACCAAGGCAGTGCAGAAGATGTTGTTGGTGAAGCTTTTGGTCAGCAAGAGGGATTTGCTTTTCAATGGCAATATGACCTATTAGTGCCGATTGATGGCGAGACCATACAATTCTCGCTAGATGACTGGATGTACCAAGTTGATGAGTATCGTTTGTTTAATCGTACAAAAATGGCAAAGTTTGGGGTAACTCTAGCTGAAATAACCTTATTTTTTGATAAAGAAATGCCTGTTAAAACTTGCCGTTAAAATATTGAAGTTGCATTGGTGCGGTTAGTTAGTGCCATGCAAAAAATTACCTAATTCATACTTGCTGTGTGTTTTGCCCCTACAATGCAATAAATTTGCTTTAGGGGCTTTTTTTTGATCGTTTTTTATTTTTCAACGTATAACACTCTATAACTTCTTAACATTGATTATTGTAAAAATTATGGCGACAGTGAATTTACCTATTTTTCCATTACCGGTCTTTTTGTTATCTAAAGGGGTAACTCGCTTGCGCATTTTTGAAAAACGCTATTTAAAAATGGTTGCTCATGCAATGAAAAATGATGGCTTTATCGTTTTACCTTATGGCAAAGCTGAAAAGGTTAGCGATATGCCAACGGGTAGTTGGGTTGAAATTGTTAACTTTGATCAAGGTGAAGACGGCTTGCTATTGATTGATGTGCAATGTAAGTGTTTAGTTGATATTCACCTGATGACACAAGATAAAGATAAGCTTCATCATGGTGATGTTAGTATCAAAAAACATTGGTCTGATAGTGGTGAAGACAATACCGCCGATCAACTGGCGGATTCGTTAAATAAAGCTTTTGATGAAAATACTGAGTTAACGGCATTATATCGACAAGCTTACTTTAGCCAAGATAGCTGGGTGGTTGCGCGATGGTTAGAGTTACTGCCAGTGAATATTGATGAAAAACGTTTATTTGTTGAGCCTGGATCATTTGGTGCAGCGAAAGAGTTTTTGCAGAATATAATTTTGCTTGAGTAAATGGGCAAATATTAATGCGGCTAAAAATGTCGTGACTAAAAATTAAATTTAAAAGAAGTGATCTCAGCAAAGTTTTACAGCGTATAAGTTAACATCAGTGAAATAATGGGTAAGAATTATGCAGTCTGTTCATTCAGAGTTGCCAAGTCGTCAAACAGCTGCTACATCTAGTAGCATGACTAATAAAATCGATCATTCCCAACTTTGTCAATGGCTTAAAGCTGTCGCTGTTGATAGAGACAAACAAGCCTTTACCGGTGTGTTTAAGTTTTTTGCACCCAAAATACAGCGCATTGCTCAAAGTAAATTAAACAATGAAGCATTAGCTGCTGAAGTGTTGCAAGACACCATGAGTAATGTTTGGCGTAAGGCACATTTATTCGATGAGAGTAAAGGCGCAGCCACTACTTGGGTGTATACCATCATGCGTAATGTTACCTTCGACTTATTGCGTAAGATCAAAGCCAATAAAGAAGATAATCTCAGTGACGATATTTGGCCCTTGGCTGAATCATTAAACACCGAAGATGAAAGTTTTACTGACCATATTCAAAGTCGTAATTTACTTGGGGTTATTGAAACCTTGCCTGAAAATCAACAACAAGTTGTTAAAGGTTTTTATTTTATGGAGATGTCGCAAGAGCAACTTGCTGTACACCTTAATCTGCCGCTTGGCACCATAAAATCGCGGCTTCGACTTGCCCTTGGCAAACTAAAGTTGAAACTTGGAGAGCATCATGATTAAACACCACCCTAAATTTTCTTTATTACAAAGTTTTGTTGATGGTGAATTACCGGCTTCACTTGCTGCAGGTATCGCAATACATGCTGAAATGTGCCCATTGTGTCAGCAAAAAATAACCCAGTTAACAGAGCAGGTAGCAGAAGCCAGTTTTGAAGACAATTTTACCGAGAGTTTTGTCTCTGAGTTGATTGACAGTGTTGTCACAACAACGGCAACAGAATTAGATTTTGACGACATTATTGGTCAAATAACGGCATCGGATGATGTTGAACCGACTAAACCTGTGAGTGTTGAGCGCTCAGTGAGTTTTAAAGGTACAGAATATGTTTTGCCTAATGCTCTACGTAATATGGCACTCGGGAAAACAGCGCAAATTGGTAAGTTATCACGAGCACGTATTTTATTAGATGAAGGTGAGATTCATACTAATTTATTGCATATTGGTGCTGGTGGTTCTATACCTGAGCACACACACAAAGGTTTTGAGCTAACCTTACTATTAGCAGGTACCTTTGCTGATGAACAAGGTGAGTATGTGCAAGGCGATTTTATAATGCTAGATAAACGCCATCAACATCAGCCAGCGACTGAACAGGGTTGTCTTTGTTATACCGTTGCTAATGACGCCCTGCACTTTACTCAAGGTATCAACAAGTTGCTTAACCCTATTGGCGCTTTTATTTATTAGTTGGGATGACTATGCATAAAAATTTTACAAAAGAAGATGTTTTTATTGGTATCAGTGCTTGTTTAATTGGTGAAAAAGTTCGCTTTGATGCGAGTAACAAGCCATCGAATTTTTGTATTCATGAGCTAAGCCAACATGTCACTTATAAGGCTTATTGTCCTGAAGTGGCTGTTGGTATGCCAATTCCTCGACCAACCATACGGTTAATTAAAGACGAGCAGATGATCAAGGTGTCACGCCCTGATGGCTCGGGTGATGTTACCAGTGCGATTAAAGCTTATGGTAAGAAAGTTGCGTCATTCTCCAAAAACCTCAGTGGCTATGTTTTTTGTGCCAAAAGCCCAAGCTGTGGAATGGAGCGCGTTAAAGTGTATTCACCGACTGGTGATCCACTGCAAGCAAAAGGTATTGGCGTATTTTCTCGAGAAATAATGAAAGCTAATCCGTTGTTACCTTGTGAAGAAAATGGTCGATTGAACGATCCGATTATTCGCGAAAATTTTGTCGCTCGTGTTTATGCTTATCGTCATTGGCAAGCCTTGGTTGAGTCAGGCATAAGCAAGCATAAACTGACCAGTTTTCATGCTCAATATAAATATACGGTGATGAGCCATAATCTCGTTGCTTATAAAGAGTTGGGACGTTTATTAGCGCGTGCAGACTTGCCACTTGAGGAAATGGCAGAGCAGTACATTAGTGGTTTGATGGCCGCCTTAACAATAAAAGCGACACGTAAAAATCACTCTAATACCTTGTCGCATATTCAAGGTTATTTCTCAAAGTACTTAAATAAAGAGCAACGTAAAGAACTATCTGAGCAAGTTGATGCTTACCGAAATGGTTTAGTGCCGTTAATGGTGCCATTAACCTTGGTTAATCATTATTTGTTAGCGCACCCAAATGATTACTTAGCTCAACAAGCGTATTTAAACCCGTATCCTGAGTCATTAAAGCTGAGATACGGCTATTAACCCACTTTTTTATTAAGGAATGTCTGTGTTACTTTGGTTCCGCAACGATATTAGAATACACGACAACCCGGCTTTAGATTATTTTCTGGCACAAAAAAACGGCTTACTTCCTGGTAAAGCTGTTTTTTTTGTCAGCGAAAAACAATGGCTAGCTCATGATTGGTCAGCGATAAAAATTGATTTTATCAAGCGCCATGTCAATGCGCTTGCCAAGCAGCTATTGTTATTAAATATTAGCCTAGAGGTTGTACATTGCGATGATTTTTCTGAGCAAGTTTCATTTTTACAGCATTATTGCCAACAACATAATATTAAAGAAGTTGTGGCGAATTATGAAATTGAGTTTAATGAAAACCAACGCGACCAGCTTTGTTTAGCTAAGGGCATTCCATTACGGATGTTTGAAAGCGATATCATTGTTTCAAAAGGAAAAGTGCTGAACAAAACCGGTGAAATGTATAAAGTGTTTACCCCTTTTAAGCGGGCTTGGTTAGCGTACGTACGACAACATGGCTTTGATTATCTTGGTAAGCCTAGCGCGGTAAAAACCGAGTTACTCGCTGAGCAAAAGAAAGTAGAGTTAATGCCGTTGTTAACATGCACGGGAGAGTCTGACGCTTGGCCTTTAGCTGAGCAGGTTGAGCAACAGGTTATCCCTGAATTTTATCAAAATAAAGTAGCTAGTTATGGTGAAAAACGTGACTTTCCTGCGCTTAAAGCCACATCGGGTTTATCGCCGTACTTAGCCATAGGTGCAATTAGTCCGCGTTATTTGTTGCTGTTATTTTTACAGCGTTTTCCTGATATTTTAGTCGCATCTGATAGCCCCGAGTTTACTTGGTTAAATGAACTTATTTGGCGTGAATTTTATCGTAATCTGGTTTTTCATCAGCAAGACTTATCGAAACATCAATGCTTTAACCCTAAGTATCAGACAGTAATTTGGCCTAATAATCATGGGTATTTTAAAGCTTGGTGTGAAGGGAATACCGGATATCCACTGGTTGATGCCGCCATGAGACAACTTAATCAAACGGGGTGGATGCATAACCGTTTACGTATGGTGGTGGCAAGCTTTTTAACTAAGCATTTATTGATTGATTGGCGCTGGGGCGAAAAATACTTTATGCAACAGCTTATTGATGGTGATTTAGCCGCCAATAATGGCGGTTGGCAATGGGCGGCAAGTACCGGCTGTGATGCGCAACCGTACTTTCGGGTTTTTAATCCGATACGACAAAGCGAAAGATTTGATCCAAAAGGGCAGTTTATTCGTAAATATATTCCAGAGTTGGCGCAATTGCCTGATAAAGAAATTCATTTTCCACATGCGTATCTTGCTAAGCATAATTTAAAAAATTATTGGCCGGCAATTGTGGATCATAAGCAAGCAAGGTTAGCCGCTCTTGATTTTTACCGTTAGGCTGTGAGCGCTAAGCAGTTATTGGCAGTTGATTATTAAGTAACTTTTTGAGCATTTTTGAAATTGTTACCTGTTAGTCATTGTTACTGTACTAGTGAATCGCAGCGTTAATGCCTTTTTATCGCCAAAATGAAGAGTTCTTATGTCAAAGCAAGTAACTAATAGCATGGAGCAAACAAGCAAGCCTAATGAACACGCTGCTTGGTTAGCTAATTTTATTGAAATATATCAACAGCTTTCAACGGACAATTTACACTTGCTCGGCGATATCTACCATCAAGATATTATTTTTATCGACCCTATGCATCAACTGAGCGGTTTCGATCACTTACGTGACTATTTTAGTAAGCTCTATCAGCAGTTAAGCTACTGTGAATTTAAAATTGACCAAGTGATTGCCCAAGACTCTGAAGCTGCTGTTTATTGGACGATGAGTTATCAGCATCCGCGTTTAAATGCCGGTAATGTGGTGCATGTACAAGGTAGTTCTCATATCAAAGGTTGCGCTGATAGGGTGATATATCATCGAGACTATTTAGATTTAGGTGCGATGCTTTATGAGCAATTACCCTTGTTTGGTCGCATTATTTCATGGTTTAAACATCGAGCGTCAGCATAATGAGTACACAAGCAACCGTGTTGATCACCGGAGCAACCTCCGGTATTGGCGATGCCCTATTGCAGCAATATTTAGCTAATGGCTATCGTGTTATTGCCTGTGGTCGTAACCAAGAAAAATTACGCCAATATGCAAATGACCATCACAATGTTATCCCGTTGGCATTTGATATTACCGATAGGCAGCAGATTTCTCAGGCAGCTAGTCAATTAACTGATATTGAGCGAATTGATCTGCTTTTACTAAACGCAGGCGATTGTCGTTATATTGATGATGTAAATGCATTTGATGGCCAATTATTTGCTGACATTATCGCGATAAACTTACAATCGCTTGGCTATTTACTTGAGCATTTTTTACCTAAGGTTCCTGAAGGCGGGCAAGTGGTTTTTGTCAGTTCTAGTGCCACCTTATTACCTTTTCCAAGAGCTGAAGCTTATGGCGCATCTAAAGCCGGCATTGACTATTTAGCTAAGAGTTTACGGATAGATTTAACCACAAAAAATATTGCGGTGACTTTAGTGCACCCAGGATTTATCAAAACACCATTAACTGATAAAAATGATTTTCCTATGCCATTTTTACTGACGAGTGAGCAAGCAGCTAGCCGGATATACAATGGTGTTAAGGCAAAAAAATCTTACCTACATTTTCCTAAAAGGCTAACGTGGCTGATGAAATTATTCGCGCTACTTCCCGATGCTGTATGGCAGAAATTGATTTTAAAGAGTGAAAATAAATGAAAAACATTGCAGTTATAGGCACGGGTATATCAGGGTTAACTACGGCTTATTTGTTAGCTAAGAAGCACCGAGTTACGGTTTACGAAAAATCAGCCAGTATCGGTGGTCATACAGCAACAGTTGATGTTGAGCTTGATGATAAATGCTATGCCATTGATACCGGTTTTATTGTTTTTAATAATAAAACTTACCCCAATTATTTAGCCTTGCTGGCTGAAATTGGTGTTGGCAAACAGGAAACCGAAATGAGCTTTTCGGTACATAACACGAGTACTGGCATGGAGTACAATGGCCATAATTTAGATACGCTATTTGCGCAGCGACGTAATATTGCTAATCCGAAATTTTGGTTATTAATTAGTGATATTCTCAAATTTAATAAACTATGTAAGCAAAGCTATCAAACAGAAAATTACACTCAACAGTTAACTCTAGGTGAGTTTTTAATCGCGAATAATTTTAGCGATTACTTTGCCGAGCATTATATTTTGCCTATGGCTGCGGCTATTTGGTCGAGTTCGTTGGCAGAAGTAGCACAAATGCAGTTTCATTTCTTTGTGCAGTTTTTCCATCACCACGGTTTGTTAAATATTGCTGACCGACCTCAATGGTATGTTGTGCCGGGAGGTTCGAGAAGTTATTTAGCGCCGTTGTCAGCATCATTTGCTGATGATATTAATCTTAATGCCGATATCAGCGCCGTTACACGTGAAAACGGTCAAGTTCAACTGCACTTTGCTAGCGGTGATGTACAGACGTTTGATGATGTGGTGCTAGCCTGTCATTCAGATCAAGCTTTAGCCTTATTGGGCGATGCTAGCCCTCAAGAACAAGAAATTCTTGCAGCAATACCTTATAGCGAAAATTCAGTGGTGCTACACACCGATATCAGTTTGTTGCCAAAGCGGAAAAAGGCGTGGGCGAGTTGGAATTACCAGCTAAGCTCGAATAGAACGAAACCAGCTAGCGTTACTTACAATATGAATATTTTACAGGGATTAACTTCTGAACATACTTTTTGTGTCACTTTGAATCAGCGAGAAGATATTGACCCCAATAAAATATTGCGAGAATTTACTTATCATCACCCGATATTTTCAATGGCTTCTATTGAGGCACAGCGTCAACGCTTAACAATATGTGGTCAGCAAAACACGCATTTTGCAGGCGCATATTGGTATAGCGGTTTTCATGAAGATGGCGTTAGGAGTGCAGTTGATGTAGCCCAGCGGTTCGACTGTTACTTGCAAGACAGTGCGGCGAATAATCATGGCTGAACAGTCGCTATATAGTGCTATCTATCGTGGACAAATTAGCCATCGACGCTTTAGTCCTAAGCCGCACAGTTTTAACTATCAGTTATATATGTTGGCACTTGATGCCGATGAAATGGAAAAAAAGCAAGCACCGAAAGGTATTTTTGGCTTTGCATGGTTTAACCTTTTAAGGTTTGAGCAAAAAGATTATGTAAAGGGTGAACTTGGATCACTTAAGCAGCGTATAAAGAATAAAGTCGCGGTGTTAACCGCGACTGATGACGTTGAAGATAAGATAACGCGCATTTCTATGTTAGTTCAAGTGAGATGCTTTGGGATATATTTTAGCCCAGCGAATTTTTATTTTTGCTATGACGCTGATGATACTTGCCAGCAAGTGCTGGTTGAGGTGAGTAATACACCATGGAATGAACGGCATTATTACTTAGTGCCATTAAGTCATGATGAGCAAAGTGAGTTTGCTAAAAAACCTCATGTAACAGAGAAAAACTTTCAAGTATCACCTTTTATGGATTTGAACATGTGTTATCAGTGGCGTATTAAGCCACCTATGCTTAATAGTGATAAGTTACTGATTCAAATTGAAAACCATAAAAAGAATGATGGTAAAGTCAGTGGAAGTAGTAAAGCAGAGCAAAAAATATTTGCAGCAACGATGAATTTAACCAAAGTGCCATTTACCCGAACATCGTTATGGAAACTTTGGTGTAACTTACCTGCAATGACCTTGAAAATAGTCTTTGGCATTTATTGGCAAGCGGTAAGAATTTTTTGTAAAGGTATTCCCTTTATTGGCTATCAAAAAGCAAAGTAATGCCAATTAATATGCTACAAGACTAAGTCAGCAAGGTTTAATTAAGGAGTTTAGTGGTGGAACAAGCCTCAGGATTAAAAGTAAGAAAACAAGCTAATTGGTTAGATAAGCGCTGTCGAAGTATAGTGTTCTCCGTTTTAGCAAAAATAGACTATGGGCAAATTGAATTGGTTGATAATAGTCAGCGCTTTCTATTTCCTGAGTTTGCGGAAAACAGATCTTTACTTGGACGTATTAATATTCATGATACTAGTGTTTATCGTGACTTTGTTAAAGGTGGCAGTATCGGTGCTGCTGAAGCTTATATTGCTGGCAAATGGAGCAGCCCTGATTTAACCGCCGTTATTCGAATTTTTGCCCGCGCTCAACAGCAAACAGATGCACTTGAGCAAAAGAAACCTTGGCTAACTAAGCTAAAATATGCTTTGTTGCATCGCAGTAATCGTAATAGCCAAGCAGGTTCAAAAAAGAATATTCTTGCTCATTATGACTTAGGTAATGAGCTATATAGCCGCTTTCTTGATCCACAAATGATGTATTCTTCGGCTATATATCCTCAAGAAGAAGCAACGCTAGCAGAAGCGCAGCAGCATAAGCTATTGACTATTTGTCAGCGTTTGGAGTTAAAAGCTTCCGATCACTTATTAGAAATAGGCACAGGTTGGGGTGGCTTAGCTATATATGCTGCTCAGCACTATGGCTGTAAAGTTACCACAACAACGATTTCAGATGCACAATACGCTTATGCCAAGCAACGCATTGAAGAGTTAGGTTTAACAGAGCAAATTACCTTACTTAAGAAAGACTACCGTGATTTAACCGGCGAATATGACAAGTTAGTCTCGATTGAAATGATTGAAGCTGTTGGCTTTGAGTATTTACCGAGCTTTTTTCAACAATGTAACCAACGCTTAAAACCTGGGGGTAAATTATTAATACAGTCAATCACCATTGCTGATCAGCGTTTTGATTACTATAAGCACAATGTTGATTTTATTCAGCGCTATATTTTTCCTGGTGGCTTTTTGCCTTCAGTAACGGTTCTAACGCAAAACCTTACTCAGCATACTGAGCTGGTAACTGAATCGATTAGCGATATTGGGTTAGATTATGCGAAAACATTAGCTCATTGGCGTGAAGCGTTTCTAAACGCTTGGTCAGAGTTGACACAGTTTGGCTATGATGAAAAATTTAAACGTTTATGGCTGTATTACTTTGCTTATTGTGAAGGTGCTTTTTTAGAACGTTCAACTAGTACTGTTCATTTGCTTGCTAGAAAGTAAGTAAGGTAACGGGTTAAACAAATTAGTAAGCTAAGACCTTATCGGCAATTTAAGTGTCGATAAGGTTAACTTTATTTGCTTTTGCTTAATGTAAGTGAACTTCAGCTAATCGCTTTTTGTTCATTGAGCAGGGTGATGAAGTGATCAAATTTAATGGGTCTGCTTAACATGTAGCCTTGTACCGAGTTACATGAGTTATTCACGAGAAATGTCAGTTGCTCTTTAGTTTCAACCCCTTCAGCAGTGACACATAAGTTTAAATTATGTGCCATAGCAATAACCGCTCGTACTATTGCCTTATCGTTATCATCGGTAACAATTTCTTTAATAAATGAACGGTCAATTTTTAAAAAATCTAATGGTAGTTTTTTTAAATATGAAAGCGAGCTGTAGCCCGTACCAAAATCGTCAACAGAAACGCTCATTCCAATCATTCTTACTTTGCTTAATAACTTCTCTGCGACAGAATAGTCGTCAACTAATACCCCCTCTGTTACCTCAAGCTCTAATAAACCTGGATTAAGTTTGTTGTCGTTAATACAGCGGCGTAAGTGAGAAAATAAATTATCGTCAGTGACCTGTGAAGGTGATAAGTTCATGGATATTTTTATTTCATAGCCTAGTTGGTTAATGGCTTTCGCTATTTGGCAAGAGCGGCTTATTACCCATTCACCCATAGCGATAATTAACCCGCTTTTTTCTGCAATGGCAATAAAATCATCAGGACCGATTAGACCTTTTTCAGGGTGATTCCAGCGGATCAGCGCTTCAGCCTTATTAATACAGTTGGTTTTGACATCAATAATGGGTTGTAAATACAATTCAAATTCGTTGTTTACTATAGCTTGTCTAAGTTCTCGTTCTATTTTAATTAAGTCATGAGAGGCATCTTTCATTGATTTTGAATAAAATTGCACTGAATTTTTTTTGTTCTTCTTGCCGTTATAAGCGCTCAAGTCGACAAATTTCATCAACTCTTCAACGCTTTGTGCATCATTGGGATAATTCGCTACCCCAATGCTGACATTAATTGAGAATAGTTCAGACTTTTTAGTTTGAAATGGTTTATTAATACTTTCTATGATGCGTTTGATGGCCAGTTCACAGGTTACTTTGCTGTCAACACCACTGAGAATGATGGCAAATTCATCACCACCAACTCTGGCAATAAAGTCAGTGGTTTTAATCATTCGGCGAATGCGTCTGCTGATTTCGACCAGTAGTTTGTCGCCTTCATTATGACCATAAAATTCATTGTGTCGCCTAAAGTCATTAATGTCGACATAGAGCAAATAAAATGGCTGCTTGGTAGCAATATGCTCTTCTAGTGTTTGCCAAAATGCAAAGCGATTTGGCAGCTCTGTTAGCATGTCTTGCATCGCAAGTAATTCATTCCGCTGGGTTAAATGCTTGATGGTGCTGATGTCATTGGCAAATATTATCCAACTTTCTACTTGGTTATTTTTATTCTTAACCGGATATAAGCCGATTTTCAGCCACTTTAACGTAGAGGGGGGTAAAATCCAGCACAATTCGCCATCCCAGCTCGATCCTGTTGAGAGTATTCGCTCATATTCAGGTAATTGGTTTTTCATTAAGCTAATAAGAATGTCTATCGGGCGAGCTGATTGTGCTTTTAAGATATCATTGTGTTTAAAAAGGCTCAGTGCGGCTGAGTTTTCAATGCTTGTAGTAAAGTCTTTGCTGGCAATTAATACAGCAAATTCAGCA
Source organism: Cognaticolwellia aestuarii (assembly GCF_002000025.1). GTDB lineage: Bacteria > Pseudomonadota > Gammaproteobacteria > Enterobacterales > Alteromonadaceae > Cognaticolwellia > Cognaticolwellia aestuarii. The sequence goes on along the minus strand of NZ_MUZV01000010.1, from coordinate 22,814 downwards.
TTTTCAATGACTTTTGCTAGTGTTGATAACACATTACTTTGATCGCTTGGTTGATTCAAAATAGAGAGTAACCGAGTATGCAGGTACTCGTTTTTTAAAAATAAACGATCGTAAGATAATAAAACTTCACGTGCTAACTGTTTAGTTTGTTGTTGAATTTTAAAGTTTTCTAATTGATTACTAATAACTAAAATATTACGTTTTTCGTGCTTTATGGCGATAGCTTCTAAATGCAGAACAGTATTATTTGTGGTTATTTCAGTCCATAAGCCTGAGTGCAATTTGGCATTGTCTTGCTGTTGCCAGATAGTGTTAGCATCAATCAGAAAATCTAATAAGAATGGTGTATCGTCATTAATGGTAAATGCTTGTTGAGCGCTAGCTTGCGGGAATAAATCGCTTGCCCAAGGGCTACCACCTTCAAGTAGTTTTACTGTACCGGATTTGGCATCGGTAACTTCTAATACAACTTGTTCTAAAGCATTTAAAGCGGTATTAAGTAGTGAGGTCATTTTTTTCACGCTTCAATAGTAATTCAGCCAATGATGAAAACATTTGTTCGACATTGTTACCTGTTTTAGCACTGGTTAAAAATTGTAAATCGAATAAGTCTTGATAGGCTTCATATTCGCTATCATCTAAATGCCAGGTAGCCAGTAAATCACTTTTATTTATCGCTAATATTGCTGGGCAGTCAGTTACTTGACGTGCGAGCGTGTGAATGTCGATACCTTCAAGTAATGAAGACGTTCGAGTTTGATCAACAACAATAATGTAACCCGCAGCACCGCGTAAGTACTTTTCTTGAAAAACGTTATAACTATCATTGCCTTCCATGTCCCATAACAGTAAGTTAATTTGTTCATTTGCGATAGATAGCGTTTTTCTGTCAATTTTAACACCAATGGTTGTTAGGTATTTTTCACTAAAAATACCTTCGACAAACTGTTTTACTAAACTGGTTTTGCCAACACTCGATGCGCCTAATAGGCAGATTTTTTTTTGAATCAAAGCGTCACCTCCCTTTTCGACCGCTTGTTGTTTATTCATTGTACGTTTTAAAATACTACTCTTATTTACAACAGTGTCACCTTATTATTTTATTTATCCTGAGTTTGGCTACTTAGTTGTGACTATTATAAATTACGTTGAACATGACACTTCTTGCTGTACTGCTAATGTTTTTAATATCTATTTGCCCCAAACCAACCACATACATTCTATCTTTCGCTATTCCTTTGCGCTGTAATATTTCCGCGGTGTTGTTTGCTCTTTTCATACTGAGAATGTTATTGGTGCTTTTATTACCGGTGTTATCACTACTGCCTAAAATGAGTAAGCCAAAATCAATATTAAGCTCTTTAGCTATTGGCGTTAATTGTTGAATATACAAATAGAGTCGCTGCAATGATGACTGCATTTGTGGGGTGATATTTTCACTAGCCACAGAAAAGTTAAGTTGAATTGATGCTATGCGGCCAACCAATTGCTCAAACAGTTGTTGCTTAATTTCTTTGTGGGTTGATGAAGGGGTATTAGAGGCTAAATTTAATTGTTCAGTGTTTAGGTTCTCTCCTTCGGTGAAGCCGGCAATGGCTAATGTGTTGCGTAGTTGTTCGGTTTTTATTAAATCTATGGTGCCTGTAAGCATCAGGCTGTGGTTTTTCCAGCTGGCACTGATATTTGGGTATGCTGACACAATACGCTGTGCTCGTTGTTGTAATATTTGTTGGTCAAGTGAGTGGTAGTTACGTTCAGTAATCGTCAGTTGTGCGGGGTTTAACGCATTGTCTTTCAACCAATCATGAATATTTAAAGCATCAGGATCGCGTAATACATCTAAGGTAATGTCATCAAGCTGCTTTATTTTTAGTTGCTTGATAATGATCCCTGGCTGACTATCTAATTGCATTATTTTTTCGTGTAATTGTGCGCTTTTAAACCAATTAAAAGATTGATATCCCACGTAAATAACAACTAAGAATACGATCAACCAAGCCAACCAAGGTGTTTTTTTCTGCTTGGCTACGATTTCTTTTTGTTCTGATAATAGACAGTCGCGCAATAAATTATCGGCGCTATTAAAGTCTTTATTGTCGCCATTGAAACGATTAAGTTCATCGAAATATAAACTATGGATATTTTCTAGTGTTAGTTGTAGTTGATTGCTGATACTTTGCGGTGGATTGCCACTTACCGCGGCTACCACTAGTGCACTAGGCCCAGGCTTTATTAGTAAGTTAAAATTGTCGGTACTGACCGATTGTAGTTGTTCTTTTTGACCTTCTTGATCGCTTAAAAATGAGTCGCCAACAAAATCATTAATTGCGGTTAGCATGGCTGAAACTATATCCGCGTTACTTTTACTTTCATGCTCTAGAGCGACAGTATTTAATAAAAGACCCGTTTCCCTATGAATAAGAAACACGTGCTCTACACGGTAAACAAAGGTTTGTGATGCGGCATATTGAGCATAACTCACACCGCTTTGCCGTGCTTTAAAGCGCCACTTTAAGCCTTTTATGGTTAAACTATTTTCGAGTAGCTGATTAGTTTTTTCCATAAAGTCACTGAGAAAAGCAGCAACAGACTTTCTAACTAAGCTACCAACAAGGGGATATAATGAGCTAACTAATTGTTCACTATTGTGAGCAACTGATTGTTTAACCGACTCTTCGACGAATGGTTGCAGTACTTTATTAACTGAATTATCTTTTTTTTGCCTGTCATGTAAGGCTTCTGTAATTACATCAGCGACTAAGCTACGAGCATCTTTTTGTATGCTTTTTGTTATTCTACTATTTTCTTTCCCCAAGAGCAGGGTGCGTACTTTTTCTAATTGTTGCTCTGAGTCAGCATGATCTGTAGCGGCATCAGTTGGCATTATAATTGGTCGTCTTCTAAATTGGTTGCCATTGTAGCCAGTAATTTAGCGAGTGTTTTTCTGTCAGTTTTCGATGAGGTTAAGTCTTTTGAAACTGATTCTAGATGAACTTTTAATTGTGCAAGTTGATCATTGAAGTTACGGGTAAGCGACTGACTCTCAGTATCTAATGCTTGTTCTATATTTTTAAAGTCTTGTTGAGTAGCGCTAGCAAACATTTCATGCTCTGATGATAAACTGGCAAGGTTTTTCTCAATTGATGCTTCGTTATCGTCATGGTTCTTATCAAAAAGTTGTAGTTTTTGCTCAAGCTCAGAAAATCGTTGGTTTATGCTGTCTTGCATTTGTAGTAGACGATCATTGAAAGCGTTATTTTGTTTACTTAACGCTTGCTCGATGTCGTTGCGTGTTGAGGTAATTTGTTGCTTTAATTGTTGCTCAGCTGCGCCAAAAACAATTTGCCGAAGTTGGTCAAGTTCATTTACTGGAGCGACATCTGGTTGTTGCTCTTGTTTACTGTTTTTATTATTTGGCATCTATAACATTCCATTTTAGTAGATTTTTCTCTTTATTTCAGTGTAACTCAAAATTACCAAATAACCTGTTTCAAGTTATTTAGTTATTATAAACCAAGCTCTTGTCAGGTTATTACACTTCCCAAGAGTTGTCTATAAATTGCACACGATATGGTTATTTAACCTGAACTCTGGATAATGAGTGCTCGCTAAAGCACATTGAAATAGTTTAGCGTGGAATCATTGAGTGCTGAGATGGTGTGTTAAGTAAAGGTTGCAAGGCCGCAACGAGTGTTACGGCCTTTTAGCTTGCAGTAGTCAATAAAAATGACACTGTTGTACTGCTTTTGTTTAGGGCTTATGGTTAAACATTTGTGCTATAAGTAAATAGTGACTTTTTATTATTTTTAACGGGGCGAGTTTGCCAAATAGCGCCACAGCCAATAAACAAGAATAAGCCCGCTAAGCTATAGTAGATGAAGTCGTTTGGTTCTACAGTTTGTGCGCTTTGTTTATCAAGTTTTTGTCCTTCAACTTGCTGTTCTGGTTTAGTTTCCGCCGAAGAGTCATCTTTTTTCTCTAGATTTTTTTCGGCAAGTTGTTGGTTGTTCTTCGCTTGCTGGGCTTTTGCGCTAGCGGCCATTGCTTCAAGAGTTTTTGCGGCCAGTGGCGCTAAACCAAAACCTTCAGCTAGTTCATTTACATGCGCTTTTACCGCGTCATTTAAAATCACTAAGTCATTGCTATTAACCACAGCAACGTATTGTTCAACCAGTTTTTTTAAACGTTCAGGGTCTGCTTGCCAATAGTCTTTACGCTCTGCTTCGAGCATACGCTCCATCATACGGGCGAAGGCGGCAGGATTAATATCTTTAAACCATTGGTCGAGTTTTAGGTCGAGTTTGTCATTAACATAAATGTCTAGGTACTCATCCCATTGATCGTTTCTGATCAGGTTAGGATCAACGACTTGCCAGCCAAAAAAGTTATCCATTTTTGAGGCTAATGACACAGCACCCGAGTAACCTTCTTTTTGTAATTCTTTTATCCAACGCGGGTGGAACATGCGAGTACGTAATTCTTTGGCAAGAAATAAACCGGCATCTTCGGCTTTGGCGTTTTTAGCGTCACGTAAGTTGGCTATTACCATATCAGGGCTTTTACCATCAATATTGCGTACCGCTAGGCTGAGTGCGCCAAAGTACTCAAACGGGTCATCAGTACTTAACATGCCAAATAGATTTGAAGAACGAGCAAACATGGCGATGTCAGTGCCTGATAATTGTTTGGCGTAAAGCTGTACTTCTTTACCGTCAGTATTTGCCGCTTTTTGTCCCCAACGGCTGTTGTCGGCACCGAAGAAGTAACCCATTTTACCTAGATAGTTATCTGATATTTTTTTATCATTTTCCCACGTATCACTGGCCCAAGCAGCATCATCAATGCCGGTACCATAATCTCCTGATTGATTTGAGAAAATTCGAATAGTGGATAAATACTCTGCTTCTTTTTCATCAACACCTTCGGCCAGTAAATCTGCTTTTACTTTTTCACTATTTTGCCAAATCGAGTTGTTGTCTTCTTTTAATGCCGCTACCTGATTGACCGCTTTTGCTAACATTTGCATAACATTAGGAAAAGCATCACGGTATAGCCCTGTGGCTGAGACCACGACATCAATACGTGGGCGCTTTAATTCACTATAGGGAATTATTTCGGTGCCGCTAACGCGACCGCTTTTACTCCATATAGGTTTAACTCCCATGGCATATAACACCTGTGATTCTAGCACACCGTAGTGACGCATAGTTTCAATTGACCATAATGAGAAGGCCATTTTGTCTGGATAACGTTGATGTTTTTGGTAGTAGTTAGCGATCATCTTTTCTGTTAGTTCTTTACCTTGCTCATAAGCCGCTTGAGTAGGAACCCGAGCAGGATTAAAGCCAAATAAATTATAGCCAGTAGCTAAAGATTCAGGATGGCGAATAGGATCGCCGCCTGATTTGACTGGAATATATTTAGCACTCAAAAAATCAACCATGGCATCTAGCTCATGAATGCTAGTCATGCTTTTATATAGTGCTTTACCTCGTACAATGTCAGCTTGTAGCTCTGTTGTTAATTCGTTAACGGGTATCGGGCGTTCGGCTGATTCAGCGGCAGCAGCGGTAATGTAGTTTTTAACGGTTAAATAACCTGATAAGCGAGTAATGTCGTTTTCTGCCGATGTATCAAGACTCTTATCATCATTCTTCTTATTACCCTCATCATGGTTCTTTTCATGGTAAGTATGACTATGATTATCGCTGTCATCTTCATTATCTTCACCAGTTAAGCTAGCGGTATAGTATTCATGTTCAAACTCACTCGCTCGTGCAGTAAAGTCGTTGCCCAGCATTTGTACTAAGGTTGATATCGTTAAGGCTTGTTCTGGAATATAACCAAAAGTATGTAAACCGAGTGGCTGGTTAGCCGTTGCTAACGCTTCTAAGTGAATATGCAAGGCGTCGATAAACTCATCAAACGCTTGCTCAATTTGTGCTTGTTCCCATGCTAAGTCTTTACAGATATTGGTATCAAAGCATAACTGGGTTAATTGCACGGCTGTTTTTTGTTTTACGCCACCTTGGTCGAGTTGTTTATATTGATGCATTAATTCATGCAAATGTCGAATCTCGCCTTCTAATCCGGCAGCAGCAAATGGTGGTGTCATGTGTGAAATTACAGTAGCGCGGCCACGGCGTTTGGTTTGCATCGCTTCTCCAACATCATCGACAATAAATGGGTACACCACGGGCGTATCCCAAACCGCCAAATTACCTTGGTCATAAATAGATAACCCCCGCTCTTTTCCGCCTAAATACTCTTGTGAACCATGAGTACCTAAATGCACAATAGCGTCTGACTGCCAATACTCGCGGGCATAATAATAAGCGGCAAGGTAGAAATGATTGATAGGCACTAAACCTTGGTGATAAATCATGTTTTCGTCATTTTTACTATCAGAACGCGGTGGTTGTCGCATGATCAGCATATTGCCGTTGCGAATCCGTGGCAGGATAAAAAAGTGCTTACCGTTTTTTTCTACGGCCATAAAGTTGTCTTGCGGCTTGCCCCAATGGTCAGTTATTTTTTGCGTTAACTCAGTTGGCAGGGCATTAAACCAGCTTAAATAGTCATCAATCGGCATTAACTCGGCTAAGTCATTATCTAACAATTCGGTTAATTGATAATCACGATAGAAAGGGTCGAGAATTTTCTTGGCGTTGGCAACAAAATATTCTGCATCACGTTCTGCGGTGTTGTAGCCTTCATTAGCTAAGCGCTGACTAATGGCTTCAATACTTTTAGGGATATTCATAAATGACGCACCAACATCTTTGTCGCCCCAAACAAATAGGGTGAGCTTTTTATCTTTATTGGCTTTGTATTTTAAATTAACGACATTAATAGCTTTGTTCACTAGGTGCTCTAGTTGGTAGTCAATAACTTCAATTTCTTGATCTGCCATGTTCATTGCGGCCACGATCATCGGATCAATCACGCCGGCGTTTTCTGGTAGTACTAAAGTGAATGACATCATATTGGCGCTGACACCTTGCATATCAGCTTCCCATGTTTCTTTATCACCAGAATAATAAGTCATTGCTTGCATGACTGGCACATTGAATTTTTCAAACTCGACTTTACGTTGATTAGCCCAATGAATGTTACGAAAGTTGATGATTAAATCAACATCGGTTTGTTGACCAACAACCTGGCCATCTTTAGTGATTGGCAATTGTAGCAAATGGCTATAGTCGTTGGTAACAGGGCTTAGTTTGAAAAAGAACGGTACAACGTAAGCGCCTTTGGCTTCTAGTTGGGCAATGGTGGCATCAATTAATTGCGTTTGCTCAGACTCTATTAATGCGCGTTGTAATAATATTGCTATCTTAGGTTGCTGTGGCTTTGCCGAACGGCGTTTTTTATATTCAACTAAGTCGTTGATGATTAAGTTGGGCAGTTCAGGGTGATATATGCCTTGATGTGGAAATATGATCGGAGCAGGCACGGCTGAACTGTCGATCAAAGCTGAATTATTAGAAGGTTTTTTGATTATGTTGGCAGCTATATACGATAGCATGTTATCAAGATTACGACGTCCAGCATTCATCCAATAAGCTTGTAAAGTACTCGCTTTTTCAATGTTTAAGGCTTTATTCAATTTAGTATTTTGTAAATAACTAAAGGCGACCACCGCACTATCTACTTTGCTGATGGCATCGGCATAATTGTCAAAAGCAGCACTGGCTTCACGTACAGATACCGCATCAAGAATTACCAGATCATATTGATTGAAAATTGCAGCTAATGAATCGGCTTGACTCGCTGTTTCTAATAATGACTTTGCTGATTGCTGTTGAATATTCCAGTTTGAGTCGAGCTTTTTCTCAGCAACGGTTTTTAGTAGCGTTATTTTTGCTGTGTTGGTATGGGCGGTGCTGACAAAAAGTACACTGTGCTTGTTGTTTACTGTGGTTGTTGACTTTTTAGGGCTAACATCACTAGCTAGGGCGCTAACTATAAAGCCGATAGCAGAAAACAATAAGATGGAAATTTTAATTAAAAGATTGTTCATTGGATAATATCGCTACTCTTTAACGTAAATCATGCTGCCGTCGGCCATTTCGTATGCGGTACCGGCTTTTTTACCTGTACCTGCGCCTGTTTTTCCATCACTTTTAAAGCTCTCGATGGTATTGCCCTTTTTGACAATAATTTCCATATTCTCTTTGCCTTCGTTTTTAATCACTGTAACGTCTTCAGCAAGAAAAGGATTTAATGGGTTTTGTGCAATGGCAATTAATAAAGCTGCCACTAACACTAAAAATACATCGACTAAATTAACCACCGACAGTGCCGGGTTAATACCTTCATCTTCATCAAGCAACCTCATAGTTTTTCTCCACAGCTTGTACAGGTAAGGCGAGTGTTTGTTGATTGATTGCTGGCGCTTCGCTATTAATAAGTGGCATTAATGCGACAAGTTCTTCAACCATCCAGCGCTTTTTCACTGAAGCTATCCAAAAAGTAATTGACGCGATAATAAGACCAAAAATAACGGCGGAGAATGCGACGATTAAGTTTTCACTGATGCCTTGAATATTGCCATCGGCTAAGCTTTTTAAGGCTGGTCCCATCGGGATCATTGTCGCTATTAAGCCTAACATTGGCGCAAGTCGGCTAACGTTACGGACACCTTCTAGCTCTTTTAGTGCTGCGACATCGAGTTGATCTTGGCTGATATTAGGTATTTCATTTGCTAAGTTTGCCATGGGATAACCGTTTAGCACCAACTCAGGTTTACTGCCTAAGTCGTTATTGAGTAATTGGATAAATGCACGATAGTGACGGCGGCGCTGCATTGTTTGACTAAAAAATTGGCCTGTAGCAAATAGTGAATAAACAAAAAGTAGCGCAATAAGGCAAAGTACTGGCGCCATAAAAAAATCTGACAGCTGGTACATGGTTTGTTCGATCAGAGCGATCATAATATTTTCCTAGCGGTATTAAGGTAAATTTAATAAGGGAGAGTCAGGGACTCAAGGTGCGGAGAGGGGGGGCACCTTGAGTATGAGGTTTACTCTTTATTATTAGTTGCTGGCTTCGCCGGCAAGTTCAGTGACTTCATCAGCTCTGAAGCTGATGTTGCCTGAAACACCGTCAGCATTGTAGTAACTTGTTATTTGTAGTTTATGTACCTTGCTTGGTGTTTTTATTAAGTAGATATCAAATTGTGACCATAATAAATGACCACCATTGAGGGCATATTGATACCAAGGTGTGTTATCAAAAGCTTTTACGGTATGGCTGTTTGCTTGGAATTCATAGAATGAAGCTGCAGCGGGATCAATGGCATCATAGCTGTTATCAAAGTCTTGTAGAGCTTGAGCATCATCAGCAATATTAATGGTAAAATCAGCAGCGGTTTTATCAGCAACACATGGCAAGTTAATATCCCATTCATCAGCCATGGTTACTTCTTGGTTGGTGTCAAAATCAATGTAAACATGACTTACATCACCTGAACAAGTGAGCGCGGCGTCGATAACCAGCTCTTGTTCTGCTGAGAATGCTACATCACCCACACCTTGATAAGCTGTTTTGAAGGTGATTTGGCCAATACCTCTACCGGCAGTAACAATATCAGTGGCTCTAAACTTAGCAAAAGCGTCATCAGATTGCGTAATAAAGTAATGGCTATCAGCGGCAGTTACAACATGCGTTGTTGTATTGTAATCGTAAAAACCTTCAATGATATTTGATGTTACATCGCCAATAAATTTACTGTCATCTGTTGGTATATCACTGGTTGTTACCGCTAAGTAATCGTCTAATTCAGTGTCAGCGTTTGCAGCAATAAAACTGGCAGCGATTGCTGTGCCGTCAGCATTAAAGAATTCACTATTATTACCCGTAGCATGTGCTTTAACGGTATTATCACTATGCTGATTCAAATAAATGCCACTGCGTTTAAAAGCAATATCCCATGCGGTATCGTTTGCGGCTTGTTCTGTGCTGAGTTCTAAAACGGCTTGTGTATCTAAGTCATAGTAAACAAAAGCAGGCTCGCTAACGCTACCAGTACTAAAAGGACCATTAATCGCACCTTGTGTTGGCGAGGTAGGTGTTGGTTCTGGTGTCGGCGTTGGCTCTGGTGTGGTATCGTTACTTGAGCTGTCGCTACCCCCACAAGCCGTTAATAATACGCATAATGCCAAGCTAGTTAATTTAAATGGTGTAAAAAATGTTGTGTTCATGTTGGTCTCCGAAGTTATCTTAAAATTGGTAGCTAATGCCTGCACCGATAGTGCGACTACTAACAGGTCTTGCATCAAATGAAGTTTCGTTATTTATTGCTGGGTTTTTATGTTCATCAAAAATATTGTCGACGCTAATGCGCCACGATAATTGAGGCGTTATTGCTTGGTTCATCACCGCGTTAAATGTGGTGTATTGATTATTCTCAACATGTTTCTTTACCCCAAATTCGTCCTCAGGTACGGCTTCATCCGCTTGATATACCGCGTAAGCAATCAGTTCAATGTCGTAGGCATCTAGGTCGTAATTTACATTGAATTTTATTTGGTGACGTGGACGAGAAAATAAGCGTTTATTGTTGTCATCTTCACTGGTTAAGTAACTGTAATTTAGTTGTAACTGCCAATCGGTTAACGTAAGTTCAGTGCTGATATCTAGACCATGAATTGTCGCTTCACTGATGTTTTGATATTGATGAACTTCGATGCCTTGTTCAGCAGATAGTTTGTCATCAACAATTGGATCGATAAGATCGGTTGTTTTGGAGTAATGCACACTTATATCACTGCGCAAATCAAGGGTGTTGTTAGCTAAAGTGGTATTAAAGCTTAAGCTTGAATTAATTGAGTCGGCTGTTTCTGGTTGTAAATCTTTATTACCAAGTACTTTATAACCTAGTGCAGTGTGGTCAAAAGTATAAAAGCGCTCCTTTAAATTTGGCACTCGATAACTCTGGCCTATACCTGCACGCCATTGCAACTTTCCTGATTCGAAAGTGAAGTTTTTCATTGCGCTTAGACGCAGCGCATTATGCCAGCCAAAATCTGAATCATACTGGCTGCGCATACCAGCCAATATTTGATGATTTTTTTTAATCCAGTTACCTTGCGTGAAAACTTCGATACTGTGACGATTTTCATTCTCTATTTCGATAATGCCTTCATTAGGTTTAATCTGATCTAAGCTATCAGTATGAATAACACCACCGGTTACCAGTTCAATATTCTGAATTTGAAATACTTTTTGGCCGTTAATTTCTGCTAATACAATATCGGTATCACGAATACTATTTGACTGGCCGCTAGTTTCTTGATGATTGATATAACGGCCGTTAATTTGCCAAGGCGAAAGCTTATTTCTAATGCTGTTAACACCAATATCTAATTGATGTTGTGTGACATCTGTTTGATAATTAATAATCTCACTTTGCCCAGGAATGATTGAAGTATCTCTGAGCTTTTTATCATTTAACCATTGGTACTTGAACGTGGTAGCAATAACTTGATGATCTTTACTGGTACTTAACGTGAGAAACTTTTTATCGACACTAGCGGCATTTTGATTAACCGTATCACGATTATAATCGTAACCTTGATCATCAATAATTAAGGCATTTAACTGCGTACGCCAGCCGGAAAATATATCAATAGCCTGTATTTTTACAGTATGGTTGAAGTCACCATCTTCGATGGTATTGCCTTGATACTGACTAATATCATAATCAAGATTAAGCGCTGGTTCGTTTGTTTTGTTGGTAATTATATTAATTACTCCTCCCATTGCCGAGCTACCGTACATGACAGATGCAGCACCACGAATAACCTCTATTTGAGCGATATTGCTGGCAGGCACTTGGTCTAAATCTGCTGAAGATCCTGTTGGACTAATAATTGGCTGACCATCAATAAGTACTAAAACATGGTCACCATCAAAGCCTTGCATTTGAATGTTATAGCCGTCTTTAGCACTACGTTTTACTACCACACCCGGAATATAATTAAGCGCTTGCGCTAATGTGCCTTGACTGATTTTCGAAATAATTTCACCGTCAATAACGTCCACTAAAACAGGGGAGTTACTTAATAATTTTGCTGTGCGGGTGCCGGTAACAACGATATGTTCGGTTTGCTCTTTGTCTGGCGTTACTTGCGCTATTGTTTCAATAGGCAAGGCCAAAATTAGCGCCGAGAGGCTAGCTTTAATATACATGTTTATTAATACCAATAGGAATCTAAATGCGAATGATTATCGGTTGCGATCGTAATGGTAAGAGGAATAAATAGCAAGCTAAATTATTCATTCTCTTGTATTACATTTTTGCTGAGTGCGCTGATGGTTTATTAAAAAGCTTGTTGTTATGTGAAATGTACCTATAAATACAACTTTTTATTTTGTTCATTTACGATGAAAAGTCGATACCAGTGAGCTCAGTGCAGTGGTATCAATCTTTCTGAGCTCTACTGTTGAACCCCTTGTTCGTTATGCTCAGTGACTTGACTGTCATTCACCGTTAGCACTTTCATATTGCTAGCCAATATAATGACTATACCCAAGCCACTTGGAAATGCAGTTTCAGCGTTAAGCTAGGAAATCAGAGCAAGGCGCAGCACACAGATAATGGTTATTCTCGATAATAGCGCCTGCATTATCCTAATGCCCTACATCCCTGTGGGAACCTTATCAAGCGCTGTACAGCTTTTTTGCTCCAGACAAAAGCTAAGTACATACATCCATGTATGCAACGTTGTACTGTTTTTCTAGCTTAGCTCCCGCAGGGCAAGGCGATAAAGGGCCACCTCCGGCGTTATTGATTTTGACAATGGAACAAGCATTCTCTTCAATCAATGCCTTGGTACTAAACCTTTTTCGACTTGCAAAATCCTGTATTTTCATGTGGTTTGGGTATATATCTATAGTCAATCAAAAATATTCTGAGGCAAGTTAAGTGAAATAGTTTGCTAAAAGCGCCTATCTATATAAGTAGTTCAAGATAATTTGAATGTAATGAATGGTAAAGCCCGGAACTTAATGTGCTGTAGCCCGCTCTATAGTATTACATATAGCAATCAACTTTAACCTGGAGTTATTTATGCAAGATGATAATCAATTGACTGTTGCTAATCCGATCTCTAATTATTTAGATGCCGCTGCGCTATTTATGTTACTCGTCGCCATTGCACTTGTTGCCTAGGTAGCTCAAAAGCTAAAGTGTAGCTATTTTCATAGCTTTAGGTGGTTGATAATCACTCATATGCTTGTTGCACCATGATTTAGATAAATACTGACAAGGAAAGATCAGCGCTACTTTGTAGTCATTTTTATCGTCCGGGCTGTAAAGTGTATTTTTACGCGTTTGTTTTGCAATATTAACAGCCGCTGTATAAATGTTTTTTAGGAATTGAGCTTTCAGCTAAGGCTTGATTGCTTGGCAGCTCTGTTGTGCCATCAAGCAGGTAAATCACTTTTTCACCACGCTCTGCGAGATCCAAAGCATGTTGAACATTGATTAAAATACTTGATGATATATCTTGAGGAAACTTGCTAGCGTCGCGTCTGATATATTCTATGATATCTGTATTGACCTCTTGATCGTAAAATACAGCATCAGCAAACTGCATTTCTTTGTGCGCATTCAGTGTTAAGTTGTCAGGATTACCGTCACCGGTATGAATAAAGACAATTTCACCTTCAGGTGGTGGTGTTTGTTTTTGTAAACTGGCAATGAGTTGTTGCTCGGCTTGAATTGTATTGCCGTCTAAAATAGCCTGTCCGATACCACCACGTAATGTCTGCTCCCAGAACGAACGACGGTCACGTATACTTTTAACGCGTGCTTTGACATGATCTCTGAACTTAAATGAAAAATCAGCTAATTTACCATAGCCATTAGGGAGTGTTTTTTCAATTTGCTCTCTGAGCATGCGCAGGAGTATGGGGGCGCTACCCGAGCTAGACATGGCAATAATCATTGGGGCACGATCAATTATCGCTGGCGTGATGTAATTACACAGTTCTGGCTGGTCAACAACATTAGTAAGTAACTTTAACTGGCTGCTTTCTGCTGCGACAGCGCTATTAACTTCACAGCTGTCGGTTGCTGCAATAACGATATTATAATTATTGAGGTGTCCCGGTTGATAGTTATGCTTGAGCCAAGTTAACTTGTGCAAATTGACTAAACGTTCAACACTAGCATTAAGTGTTTCAGACATAATTGTAATTTTGGTGGTTGATTTTAATAATAAATCAATCTTACGGGCAGCAACTTCGCCACCACCTATTATCATGGCGTTGATGTAATTGGCGTCTAGATAAATAGGGAAATATTTCATTGTTATAATACTCTATGGTTTAGCTCTACTTATAATATGTCTAACGGCTTTGTTATTCACATTTATTTTAAAAAGATAATAGTGCTTTACTGATAGCTAAGCCATTACTATCACCATAAATATATTGACCTGGAATAAAGGTTAGGTCAGCAAAGTTAATAGTGCTGTTAATTTCACCTTTACCTAATTTTTCAGTTTTTATTGGGCAACAACCAAGGGCTTTTACTGCCAGTGGTAATGTAGCAATAGTGCCGGCATCACGTATACAACCATTGATAATGATTGCTTGCCAACCGTTTTCTACGGCTTGTTCAGCAAGCATATCACCGAGCAAAGCATTTGTAAGGCTTGCTTTGCCATCAACAACCATGACTTTATTTCTGCCATCAGTGGCCACCAGTTCTTTCACTTTCGAGTTGTCGTTATAACAACTGACCGTCACTATTTCACCGTGAAATAACTTTTTGCCGCCATAGTCATTAAAAATCGGCTGTGCCAATGAAAGCTTGTCGGCATGCATATCAAATAAATCAGGCAGTAAATCTAGCATAAGTATCCTTATATAATGAATGAGTGCAATATCACTTTATCAGAACATTGAACTGGGATCTGTTAACAGACGCAATAGTGAGTATTACGCTTATTTATTTTACTCGCGTCTACGATTTAGCCCATGAAAGTTTTTGAACCGTTAGTATCTAGTTAAAGTGGCTATTCTGTCTCGATATAGAATGATAAACTAGCGAAAATTTTTTGATGAGATTAAACATGCCTTGGATCCAGCTTAGATTAAGTGCGAATGAAGAGACGGCAGAAAAGTATAGTGATTGGCTAAGTGCCTGTGGTGCACAAGCTGTCACCTTTATTGATGCTAAAGATACACCTATATATGAGCCTCTGCCTGGTGATGAAGTTATCTATTGGAATAATACCGTAGTTATGGGGCTATACGATGCTAGCCATGATATGGATAAGGTACTGAATTACTTAAAAGGTATTCACCCAGATAAAGATAAAATGGCTTATAAGCTTGAACAGCTTGAAGATAAAGATTGGGAACGTGAATGGATGGACAATTTTCATCCGATGAAGTTTGGTCAACGCCTATGGATTTGCCCAAGCTGGCGTGATGTACCTGATCCAACAGCAGTAAATGTGATGCTCGATCCCGGCTTAGCATTTGGTACTGGCACACACCCAACAACGGCATTATGTTTAACTTGGCTCGATGGTTTAGATCTTGAAGGTAAAACCGTAGTCGATTTTGGTTGTGGTTCAGGTATTTTATCACTGGCTGCGCTTAAATTGGGCGCGAAGAAAGTTATTGGTATTGATATCGACCCACAAGCATTGCAAGCTAGTTTAGAAAACGCAAAGCGTAACCAATGCGAAGATCGCTTAGCATTATACTTACCTAAAGATCAGCCCGAATTTAAAGCCGACGTTGTCGTGGCAAATATCCTAGCAGGGCCATTACGTGAACTTGCTCCAGTGATTATTGAATATGTTGCTAGCAATGGCGTACTTGCATTATCTGGTGTTTTGGAAGAGCAGGCAGAGCAATTACAAACTATTTATGGCGAATATTGTCAGATGGATGCGGTAGCGGTGCAAGATGAATGGGTGCGTTTATCAGGTATTCGTAAATAGTCAACGCTAAATGTCTTAAAAAATGAGCAGCTTTTGTTATCAATTTGTACAGAAACTGCTCGCATCAACACTTTATAAAAAGTCAATATAAAAAACGTGAAAAAAAGCGCTTTTTGGTCAATTTATATCCTTTTCAATCCTAAAAAAAACGCGTAAACTTAGCGCCCTTTTGACTAGTAGCTCAAAAAAACACCAGCGTGAAGATAGGTCCATACACATTAGCGAGCAATACTATGCTTGCACCCATGGCGGGAATTACCGACCAACCATTCAGACAATTATGTTGTCAGATGGGGGCAGGTTTAGCTGTATCAGAAATGATGTCATCTAACCCAAAAGTGTGGAATACCGGTAAATCTCAACGTCGGATGGAACATAGCGAAGAAGCAGGTATACGGTCGGTGCAAATTGCCGGTTCTGATCCTGAAGAATTAGCTTTTGCTGCCAAGTTTAATGCTGATAGCGGTGCACAGATTATTGATATCAATATGGGCTGCCCAGCAAAAAAGGTAAACAAAAAATTAGCAGGTTCAGCGTTATTGAAAGAACCCGCTTTAGTCGAGCAAATTGTAAAAGCTGTGGTTAATGCGGTAGATATTCCGGTAACGTTGAAAATTCGAACTGGTTGGTGTGAAAACACTCGCAATGGTATTGAAATAGCCAATATCGCTGAGCATAACGGTATTCAATCACTTGCTGTTCATGGCCGTACACGTAACGACTTTTATAAAGGCGATGCGGAGTACGACACCATAAAAGCAATTAAGCAAGCGGTGAGTATACCTATTGTTGCTAATGGCGATATTACTTGTGCGGAAAAAGCGGCACAGGTGCTTAATTACACTGGGGCTGATGCCATTATGGTTGGCCGTGGTGCCCAAGGGAAACCTTGGATTTTTCGAGAAATTAATCATTTTTTGAAAACGGGTAGGCATTTGTCTGCTCCTTCTATGGATGAAGTGCGCTCAGTGTTAATTGGGCATGTAATGGAATTACACAACTTTTACGGTGACTTTATGGGTGTACGCTTTGCCCGTAAACATGTTTCTTGGTACATGCAAACGCATGAACAAGGAAAATCGTTTCGCTCTATTTTTAATGCATTCGAGTCAGTTACTGAACAACTTGACGCATTAACTATGTATTTTGATAATTTAACTTTAGAAAGAGTCTGAACTTTATGTTTGAACAAAATATTTCCTCTCCATTTATTACCGGTGATTTACAAACTCAGACAAAGGCATCGCCTTTACGCACACAAGCAAAAGTAGCTATTAAAAACTACTTGTCTCAGTTAAACGGTAATGACGTTGATGATATGTACGACCTTGTACTTTCAGAAATTGAAGCGCCAATGCTTGAAGAAGTCATGCAATACACGCGTGGTAACCAAACCCGCGCGGCAAACTTATTAGGCATCAACCGTGGTACATTACGTAAAAAGTTAAAAAAATACGGCATGAACTAAGAAATACGACAGGCTAGCCTGTCAATTAAAAGCACCCTCGGGTGCTTTTTTGTTTTTAGGGATATAAAAGTTATCCAATTAGTCAACTTTTATCCCGCAAAGTAAATATCGCATATCAATGATAAAGGACGCGATAAAGCGCTAAGCTCACTGCCAAGGACATGTGTCATAGGCCAGACAACCATTTTAATTTATAGGTAATTAGAAAAACCATGCATACACCACGCCCAATCAAACGTGCACTATTAAGTGTTTCAGATAAAACCGGTATTGTAGAATTTGCTCGCTCGCTATCAGAAAAAGGTGTTGACCTTTTATCAACGGGTGGTACTGCCAAATTATTGGCTGAAAATGGTATAAAAGTAACGGAAGTATCTGATTATACAGGCCACCCAGAAATTATGGATGGTCGTGTTAAGACTTTACACCCGAAAGTACATGGTGGCATTTTAGCGCGTCGTGATATGGACGAAGCGGTAATGGCCGAAAACAATATCAGTGCTATTGATTTGGTTGTGGTAAATCTTTACCCATTTGCTGATGCTGTTGCTGATGAAAATTGTTCATTAGAAAATGCAATTGAAAATATCGATATTGGCGGCCCAACGATGGTGCGCGCAGCTGCTAAAAATCATAAAGATGTTACTATTGTGGTTAATGCGCATGATTACGAACGAGTACTGGCAGAGATGGCAGACAATAATGGTTCTTTGGTCTATCAAACGCGTTTTGACTTAGCGATTGCAGCTTATGAACATACTGCTGCTTACGACGGCATGATCGCAAACTATTTTGGTAAGATGTTACCGGCATACGGCAACAAAGAAGCGCAAAGTAAAGAAACACAGAAGTTCCCTCGCACTTTTAATAATCAATTTATTAAAGCTCAAGACTTACGTTACGGTGAAAATTCACATCAAGATGCTGCTTTTTATGTAGAAGCTAATCCAGAAGAAGCGTCAGTGTCTACTGCTAAGCAAATTCAAGGTAAGGCGTTATCATATAACAACATCGCTGATACTGATGCCGCATTAGAGTGCGTAAAAGAATTTGATGAAGCCGCTTGTGTAATTGTCAAACATGCTAATCCTTGTGGTGTTGCAATTGGTGATAATATTTTAGCCGCTTATGAAAGTGCTTTTAAAACTGATCCTACTTCAGCTTTTGGTGGCATTATTGCTTTTAACCGTGAATTAGATGCTGATACGGCAGAGGCAATTGTATCTCGTCAGTTTGTTGAAGTCATTATTGCACCAAGTGTTTCTGACGCCGCAGCGCAAATTGTTGCTGCAAAACCTAATGTGCGTTTACTTGTTTGTGGCTTATGGTCAGCTAAAACTACGGGTCTAGATTACAAACGTGTAAATGGTGGTTTGTTAGTACAAGACCGTGACCAAGGTAAAGTCGCTGCTGATGAATTAACCGTAGTGACTAAACGCCAACCAACAGATGCTGAAATGCGCGATCTGCAATTTTGTTGGAAAGTCGCAAAGTACGTGAAATCGAATGCCATTGTGTATGTTAAGAATAGTATGACTATTGGTGTAGGTGCTGGCCAAATGAGCCGTGTTTATTCAGCAAAAGTTGCTGGTATCAAAGCTGCGGATGAAAATTTAGAGGTTGCGGGTTCTGTTATGGCATCAGATGCTTTTTTCCCATTTCGTGATGGTTTAGATGCAGCAGCAGCAGCGGGAATTACGGCTGTCATTCAGCCTGGTGGTTCTATGCGTGATAATGAAGTTATTGCCGCGGCAGATGAACACAATATCGCTATGGTATTCACCGGTATGCGTCATTTCCGTCATTAATGATGAAGTAGGATAAGAAAAGCCCTTATAGGTGATTTTCTTATCCGCGTCACAGTAAGGTGTATGCCTAGGCTAAGTAATGCTTAGGCCTACACGATTAAGTTAACATGCTAGTTTTCGTCGATAAAATGAAGCGTTCTGCACTGAACATCTGAAAGAAATCTGTTATAAATAGTGTCTGTTTAACATTCGGTTTATAGTTCTGTTACCTTGGTAAAAGCTTAACAGTTGCTAGCCACTCTATAATTTACTCGTTAATGGAAGATAACAATGCATACAACAGCTCAAACTATAAAAAAAGTTTTCACTGCCTCAATCATCTCAGCCAGTCTATTATGTTCAGGATTTGCCAGCGCTCATCAAGACGTTGACCATCAAAGTCAGCTTGAACAAGCCATTTCTGGCGAGCACCGCTCAGCAAAAAATAAAGCCCGTGATGAATTTCGTCATCCAAAAGAAACTTTAGAGTTTTTTGGCTTTAAGTCATCAATGACCGTGGTTGAAATTACACCAGGTGGTGGTTGGTACACTGAAATTTTAGCTCCTGCTGTAAAAGGCAAAGGTAAGCTATATGGCGCTCATTATCCTGATACCGGCGAAGACAACTATTACAGTAACTCTCGCAAGCAGTTAGTTAAAAAATTAGCCAGTGATCCAGTATTTAGCGAAGTAGAGTTGACTAATTTTGTTCCTCGCAAAGAGAGCGAGCTTGCACCTGCAGGCACCGCTGATTTGGTTTTAACTTTCCGCAACCTACATAACTGGCGTGATGCTGGAGTTGAGCAAGCATTTAAAGATGCTTACAAAGCCTTGAAAAAAGGGGGCGTGCTAGGCGTTGTTGAGCACCGTCTACCTGAAGGTGTCGATCCTAAAAAGGCCATGGGGTATGTTTCTCAAAGTAAAACTATCGAGCAAGCAAAAGCGGCGGGTTTTACCCTAGCAGCAAGTAGTGAAATAAACGCTAATGCTAAAGATAAGGCTGTTTACCCAAAAGGAGTATGGACTTTACCACCAGTATTACGCTTAGGTGATACTGATAAGGCTAAGTATATGGCGATTGGCGAAAGTGATAGAATGACATTAAAATTTGTAAAATAAACTAATAAAGCTGCTATAACATAATGCCTTTGTTGTAGTGGCTTTAAAACTTTAGGAATTTAAGTACATGAATGTTTTGGTAATTGGTAGTGGCGGTCGTGAACATGCGTTGGCATGGAAAGCTGCACAATCATCCTCAGTAACAAAAGTATTTGTTGCCCCTGGTAACGCAGGTACAGCAACAGAAAGCAAATTAGAAAATATTAATATTTCTGTCGGAGATATCCCCGCCTTAGTCAACTTTGCTAAGGACAACAGCGTTGTTTTAACGATTGTTGGTCCAGAGCAGCCTTTGGTTGACGGTATTGTTGACACCTTTCAAGCTGAAGGTTTAATGATTTTTGGGCCTAGTGCTAAAGCTGCGCAACTTGAGGGATCTAAATCATTCACAAAAGACTTCTTAGCAAGAAATAATATTCCTACTGGTGCTTACCAGAATTTTACTGAAATCGAACCTGCTCTTGCCTATGTTCGCCAACAGGGCGCGCCAATTGTTATTAAGGCTGACGGTCTTGCTGCAGGCAAAGGAGTTATTGTTGCGATGACGCTAGAAGAAGCAGAAAACGCAATTAGAGATATGCTTGCTGGTAATGCTTTTGGCGATGCAGGCCATCGAGTAGTAATTGAAGAGTTCTTAGAAGGTGAGGAAGCCAGCTTTATTGTCATGGTTGACGGTAAAAATATTTTAGCATTTGCAACCAGTCAAGATCATAAGCGCGCTTATGATGGAGACAAAGGACCAAATACCGGTGGTATGGGGGCATATTCTCCAGCGCCAGTAGTGACATCTGAAATTCACCAACGCGCAATGAATGAAGTTATCATACCTACTGTTGAAGGTATGGCAAAAGAGGGCGCACCTTATACCGGCTTTTTGTACGCTGGCTTAATGATAGATAATGAGGGCACACCGAAAGTTATTGAATATAATTGTCGTTTTGGTGATCCTGAAACTCAGCCGATCATGATGCGTTTAAAATCTGACCTTGTTGAGCTATGCATAATGGCATGTCGTGGTGAGTTAGATAAAGCTACAATTGATTTTGATCCTCGTCCCGCTGTTGGTGTGGTATTAGCGGCGGCCGGATATCCAGGTAATTACCCGAAAGGAGATGTTATTTGCGGGCTTGATAAAAATAAGGCGATTGACCGTAAAACATTCCATGCAGGTACGAGTGTAAAAGCAGGTGAGGTTGTTACCGCAGGTGGTCGAGTACTCTGTGCAACAGCATTAGGTGATAATGTCACTCAAGCACAACGTAGTGCTTACGAGCTATTACAAGAAATTTCTTGGCCAGGTGTTGAGTACCGCACTGATATTGCATATCGTGCGATTGAGCGTGAACAACATTAGACTTTGATTTACAAACACTTAAATAAAAAGCCCAGTATTAACTTGGGCTTTTTTATCAACTATAATTATTAGCTATCAATTATTTAATTTAGCTAACGTTTCCTTTTTAGCCCCGCCAGCTATTGCAGCTGCAATCACCGAGTCTCTGTCAAATCCAGAGTCAATCGCCGCATTAACAATATCTGTATTATGATTATCAGTACTTTTATTGACTGCTGTAGCAACAACAGTGTCGGCTTGCCCAGGGAATAAACGTAAGATACCTTTAACGATACTTGTTGCTTGATCAGGGATAGCCGTTATGGCGGCAGTGAGAATATCTAATAATTTGCTTGGGTGATTTGTTACCGTGTTATTAACTATATTACTGGTGTCATAAGGCTCAGCTTTTATAGCAACGCGGACAATGTTTTCAATTTCGCTAGGGCTAAACAGTACCGCCGTATTTACAATTTCTTGGGCATAAGCAGGTTCAGCTTCAATAGCAATTTGCACTAATTCACTACTAGGAGCGACATTAGCTTTAATAGCATTCTCTATAACATCACAAGCAAGTACTGGTTCTGCTGATAAAGCACCTTCCATTATCTGACGATACTCTTCAGGGTAGCGCTTAAGTGCAACAGCCATGACAACATCAACTTTTTCAGGATACCTTGCCAATATTGAATGCACGCTACTCTGTACGGATCGATGTTTTTTAACTTGTTGATTTAATATCTTAGCTATTAAGTGTTCTTGTTTGTATTCAGCAATATCCTTTGCTATGACGGCATTAGACATGCCAGCAAGAATTAACAAGATGAGAAGTTTTTTCATTTGTTATGCTCTCTGTATGCATAGCGTGGTAATCCATGCTATTTGAATATTATTATTTTTATGTCAAAACAATATAGAGTATAAATAACTTTATATCTCCTGTGTATTTGTACATGAAAATTAGGTTTCGCTTTAAATAATGTGATAATAAAAACTTAATATTGCCTTGGTTAGTCTGTTTAATGTCCGAATAGTTCAATAAAAAAGCAAACAAACCACTTTTATCAATTTAATTGCAATTAGCGGTTGACGCGGGGCGATAAATCTCTAAAATGCGCTCCACTTCTTCGGGACAAGTC
>NZ_MUZV01000001.1:605878-728031 GCF_002000025.1 Cognaticolwellia aestuarii | reverse complement strand
GACTTGTCCCGAAGAAGTGGAGCGCATTTTAGAGATTTATCGCCCCGCGTCAACCGCTAATTGCAATTAAATTGATAAAAGTGGTTTGTTTGCTTCTTATTTGTACAGCAGCGTCAGGCAATGTACTTTTACTGCTCAAAAAGCTGAATATTAAGACAGTGATTTTATTTTTTGTTTACTCTTGAGCTCTGCATTTTTGCCATTGCTCGTCATATTGCTATGAAAAGCACTATTTCATGATTAATTTTTGTTAATATATTGCTATCAATCGTTAAAAAGCTTTTATATATGCAAAAAAATAATTTTCGACACTACCACGGTATTAACCCGTTATTAGGCAAAGCAGTTTATGTTGATGAAACAGCGGTACTCGTTGGGGATATCACGTTAGGTAATGATACTAGTATTTGGCCCTTAGTCGCGGCAAGGGGTGATGTTAATAAAATAACTATTGGCGCAAGGACTAATATTCAAGATGGTAGTGTGTTACATGTCACTCGAAAAAGTGCAGCTAACCCTAATGGCAACCCTTTAGTTATTGGTGATGATGTGACTGTTGGGCATAAATGCATGTTACATGGTTGTGCATTAGGAGATCGTATCCTTGTTGGTATGGGGACTATTATTATGGATGGTGCGACTATTGAGAATGACGTATTCATTGGTGCTGGTAGTTTAGTGCCTCCAAACAAAACATTAAAAAGCGGTTATTTATATGTCGGTAACCCCGTAAAACAAGCAAGATTACTTAAAGAAAGTGAAGCTAAATTTCTCAAGCAATCAGCCATTAATTATGTGGAATTAAAAGATGAATATTTAACTATGGATGATTAAAACCTCAATCATCTCATGTTTATATGTATTTCATTTCCTTCTGGCTCATTTTTTTCGAGCCAGAGTTCTGCCACTTCTTCTAAATCATATTTTGTACAATTATCAATTTTCGCTATGTTTTTTAACTGCACTGAGTGAAAAAATATAGTGACTCTTTGCCCTAATAACTGACCGGTCAATGCCCATGCGTCATGTTGTTCATCAAAATGTAGGTCATCATTAAATAAAAATGCTTGATTCATACTATTATACTCTAGGTTTTTACTTCAATTGAGTTCTTAATGTTGTCAGAACAGGTTCTATATCTGGACTAACACCTCGCCATAACTTGAAGCTTTCGGCGGCTTGTCCTACCAACATACCTAACCCATCGATAATATGCTTAACCCCAAGAGTTTTTGCTTGAATTAAAAAAGCGGTCGGATGTTTGCCATAGACCATATCGTAACAAGCTACTGCGCTTTTTATGGTGGCGTTTGAAATGGGTAAACTTTCGCCCGACAACCCTGCCGACGTTGCATTAATAATAATATCAAAAGATAACTGCTCAGTATCAGCAAACGTTACAGCATGTATTGCCTGATTAGGATATTGACTAACAATGGCTTGCGCTTTACTGAGTGTTCTATTCGCAATAGTTAACGATGTTGGTGATTGCTCTAATAAGGCTTGCACAACACCTTTAGCCGCTCCGCCAGCACCAAGCAATAATATTTTACTATGTTGTAGCGTAATTTTTTGCCTGAGTAAGTCGCTTACTAAGCCCACACCGTCGGTAGTATCACCATAAATAGTGCCGTGATTAAATATTAAGGTATTAACAGCGCCCGCTAATTTTGCCCTTTCACTCAATTCATCACATATATTAAAAGCTTGCTCTTTAAAAGGCGCGGTGACATTAGCACCTTTACCATTTTGTGCAATCAACTCTCTTACTGCTGACTCAAAATTTCCCAGCTGAACCAATTCACTTTGATAATGAATGTTCTGCTCGGTTTGCGTGGCAAATTGTTGATGAATAAACGGAGATTTTGATTGAGCAATCGGATTGCCAAATACACGGTATTGATCCATGAGAATACTTGCTGAAGTGTTTAGCTGTAGACTAACCTAGTTATGAAAAGATTCAAACAAAAAAGCAGTAATTGAATTACTGCTTTTTATATTTCCAGTTAAATAAACAGTAAAGCTAAAATTTATAACCTAGCATAAGTGAGTAAACCATTGGGTCAACATCAATATTTGCTTTACCAACGCTTGCCCCACCGACATCGAATGTAGCTTCGGTAGATATATCAATATAACGAATAGAAGCGTTTATTGACCATTTGTCATCTAAATGATAATCAGCACCTAATTGTGCAGACAAACCAAACGAGCCGTCTAAATCTAAGTTACTTAAACCCAAAGATTTTGGAGCTGCTGCAAAATCTTCATCAAAGAAAACAGTATAGTTAATACCAACACCAACATAAGGCTTAAAGGCTGAATTAGTATCAAAGTAATATAATGCACTTAATGTTGGTGGTAAATGTGATACTTCACCTAAGTTAGCGCCATCAACTCCTAGCACTGAGTTTTTATCTTGAATAGTAACATCATGCGTAAAAGGTGTAGCCGCTAATAATTCAATTGCCCAGTTATTGTCGTAGAAATAAACAAAATTCAAACCTAACTGCGTATTATCGTCAACTGTTAATGTCATCGTTGAATCAGCGCCGCCCAACATAATGTTAGATTTATCACTATCAGGGTTAACCATAGTTGCACCACCACGGACAATAAAATCACCCGCTTGATTAGCGAAAGCTAAAGGAGATAATGTAAGAGCGGAAAGTATTAATCCATTAATTATTGATTTTTTCATGAGAGCATTACCTTTTGTTAAATATAAAAATATTGAATTCGTTTAATGAGGTAATTTTACGCCTGCTCGATAATAGAGTAATTGATCTAGCACAAAGTTTTTAATAAACCACAAAATAAATAGGGTTTATTTAAGAATATGAATTACATTGCTGCGGTTTTGTGATTTAAAGCACAAAAACAAGATATCGAGTCGTACTTGCTACAGATACATTGTTTTTGTGTTGTGAGGTGAATAAATAGCTTATAACCAGTTTTGTGCAACTAGATAGTTTTGTAATTTTGCCTCTGCAGAACCATCGTCGGCTTGAAAGTTATACTCCCAACGAGCCAGTGGCGGCATTGACATTAATATAGACTCAGTTCGACCACCAGATTGTAAGCCAAACAAAGTACCGCGATCGAACACTAAATTGAACTCTACATAGCGACCTCGACGGTATAACTGGAATTGGCGATGGGTATCATCATATGGTGTGGCTTTACGCTTTTCTATCAAAGGTATATAAGCGTCGATAAAGCCTGCACCAACGGCTTTAATGTAATCGAAACACTGTTCGAATGACCACTTATTTAGATCATCAAAAAACAAACCACCAACACCCCTAGTTTCATTTCGATGCTTTAAATAAAAGTATTCATCGCACCATTTTTTATATTCAGAATAAACTTCTTCGCCAAAGGGCTGACAAATATCTTTAGCGGTTTGGTGCCAATGCACAACATCTTCTTTAAATGGATAAAACGGCGTAAGGTCAAAACCACCACCAAACCACCATACCGGCTCCTCACCTTCTTTTTCAGCAACAAAAAAACGAACATTAGCATGAGAAGTTGGAACAAATGGATTTTTAGGGTGAATAACTAAAGATACGCCGCAAGCTTGCCATTTTCGGCCGGCTAATTCTGGACGATGTGCTGTTGCCGATGGCGGTAATTTATCACCCGATACCACCGAAAAGTTTACACCGCCTTGCTCAATAACATCACCATCAGTAAGTACCCGGGTTCTACCACCTCCGCCCTCTGCACGTTGCCAATTATCTTCTATAAACTTGCCCCTGCCATCAGCAGCTTCAAGCTCAGCGCAAATTTTATCTTGTAGTGATTTCAGAAACGTAATAACAACGTTTATATCTATAGTGCTCATGAGCGAATAACATCTCCAGATAATGCATCAATAATTGTAGATGGCTGTTTAAAGCCCAACGTTTTACCTTTAATAATATAATCAATTTTTTCAGCGAGTGTATTGGGTATATCTTGCCAAGTTTTTGCTGGCGCTTGACCACTTAGATTAGCACTAGTCGAAACAATAGGTTTATTTGTCGCTTTACACAGAGCAACCACATCAGGTTGGCTAGTAACGCGCACTGCAATAGTATCAAATCGGCCAGTAAGCAATGCTGAAGTATTAACATTTTTAGCAACTAATTGCGTAATACCATCAGGCCATCGAGATAACACAGCAAAACGCTTATCTTGTGGTATTTTACTATCATCTATATAAGGAAGTAGTTGGGAATAATTACCGGCTAGCAGTATCAAGCCTTTATCTACCGATCGAGCTTTAATAGACAATAGCTTTTCAATTGCCTGCTCATTATCGGGATCACAACCTAAACCAAAAACGGCTTCAGTCGGATAAGCTAAAATACCGCCCTGTTGAAAAGTTTCTAATGCTGTCGTCATTGCGTTTTATTACAGTATATAAATAAAAATAATTTACCTGTGATTATACGTTTTTTTTATTGTTGCTGTATTTAAATTTTACAAGGTAAAAATCACATAAAAATCAATCATCCTTGTTTCTTTATTGAAAAAATATTAAAGTTCGGCATCGTTTTTGGATGTACGATATGGCTAGTAATTTATATCTCCCATCATCTTTAAAACATTAAATAAATTAATGGAATGACATTTAATGAAAATATTACAAAGCTTTTTCTTAGCAACTTTACTATTACTCATCAGTTCTACTTTATTTGCCAAAGATTGGGAGCACCTGTTTGATCACCCACAAAATAGAAGCGCTAAAATATCCCCTGATGGCAAGCATTTAGCACTAACAGTTCGCCATGAAGATAGTGCAATATTACTATTTTTCAAACGCGATACTATGCAACCGGTTGGTAAGGTTGATTTTCACGATAATTATGAGCCTGGTGATTATACTTGGGCAAACAATGAACGTGTTGTTATACAATTAGTTAAGCGACTTTATACTAGTGAACAACCCGTATCTTATGGTGAACTCTTTTCTGTTAACCTTGATGGTACAAAGGGAGAGACGATATATGGGATGCAAGCTGGTGATGGGCGCGCAAGTGGCAGACTTAAAAAGAAAAAAACAACTTACGGCTGGGCAAGGATTATCGATATTCTGCCGGAAGATCAAGACCATATATTAATTAGTTCAACACCTATGTCTAAGTCTAGAGAGGACCTAGCGTCGGTTCTAAAACTTAATATTTATTCTGGTATTATCAAGAAAGATTATGGCAAAGCTCCAATATCATTCGCCAAATTTCTAACAAATAAAGATGGAAAGGCAATTATTGTTTCAGGTACAGACAAAAATAATGATCAGAAAGTTTACCTAAAAAAAGACAGCGAGTGGCATCCTTTACCTGAAGGTATCGTCAGTACTAGCGTAAATATCATTTCACTCAGTGAATCTGGAAAGTTTCTCTACACTATTGATAGCCTCAACCAAGATCGTCGAGGAATCTTTAAGCTAAATTTAGAAGATTACTCCTACAGCAATATATTTACCGATAAAGCAGTGAATATAACCGATATAGAAATGTCTACTGATGGTCGTTTAGCATATGCAGTACGAGTTGACGACGGTTACCCTGCCTACGTTATGCTTGATAAAACTAATGACGAGGCAATGACATTTAAAATGTTGTTACAGTCATTCCCTTATAGCGAAGTAAATATCACCAGTCGAACAAAGGATGGAAATTTTTATATTATTTATGTTTCTTCTGATATAGACCCTGGCAGCCTTTATTTATTTGATAAAAAAGCAAAGAAAATAAGCTTATTATTTAAATATTTCCCAAAGATTAATAATAAAGCACTATTACAGATGGAGCCAATCAAAGCTAATGCTGCTGATGGCACTATTATTAATGGTTACTTTACGGCAGCAAAATCATCAACAAAAGCCAACCCCGCCCCTGTTGTTGTTATGGTTCATGGCGGGCCACATGGTGTTCGCGATTATTGGGGCTTCTCAAGAACAGTACAATATTTAGCGCTCAATGGTTATTCGGTGTTACAAGTTAATTATCGTGGCTCTGGTGGATATGGTGATGCCTTTGAAACATCAGGTCACCGCGCTTGGGGCTCTTTAATTCAACAAGATATTTATGACACCTACCAATCATTAATAGAGCAAGGCAAAGCGCTTAAAGGCAAGGCCTGTATTATGGGAGCAAGCTTTGGCGCTTATTCAGCTGTGCAGAGTGCCGCAATTTATCCAGATACCTATCAATGTGCGATCGCCAATGCTGGTATTTATGATTTAGAATTGATGTTTGAAGAAGGTGATGTTACTGAACGAAGAGCTGGCCTGAGCTATTTGAAAAAAGTACTAGGCACTGATAACGAACAATTAAAAAGTATGTCGCCAGTAAACTATGTCGAAAAAATAACTATACCTTTATTACTAGCACACGGTGAAGATGATGAGCGTGCACCAGTAGAACACGTTGAACGACTTCGTGAAGCGTTAGATAAGATTAATAAGCCATATGAGTGGTATGTTGTCGATAACGAAGGTCATGGCTTTTATAACCCTAGTAATCAAAAAGCCTATATGAAGAAAGTTTTAAGCTTTTTAGAAAAACATCTAAAATAAAGTTCAGCCTGCTAGCTGAATAAGTTATAAAAAAGCCTGAATTAATTCAGGCTTTTTTGGCTACGCTTTATGCTGATTCAAATAATGTTTTAATTTTTTGTCTTAGAACAAATTTTTGTACTTTTCCGGTCGATGTTTTTGGTAGCTCACTAAAAACAATGGTTTTAGGTACTTTAAAGCCTGCCATATGATCTCGACAATGTTGAATAACATCTTGCTCTGAGAGACTTTGCCCACGCTTCAAACAAATAAATGCACAAGGTGTTTCACCCCACTTTTCATCTTTCTTCGCGACAACAGCCGCTTCTAAAATAGCGGGATGCATATACAACACGCCCTCTATTTCAACGGAGGAGATATTTTCTCCGCCAGAAATAATAATATCTTTTGAACGATCACGAATTTCAATATAACCATCAGGGTGCTTAACCGCTAGATCACCGGAATGAAACCAACCATTTGCAAAAGCTTCTTCTGTGGCTTTTTCATTTTTCAAATAGCCTTTCATCGTAGTATTACCACGAAACATTATTTCACCGATAGTTTCACCATCAGAGCGAACGGGTTCCATGGTGTCGGGGTTAAGTACATCAACTTCTTCCTGAGTAGGATACCTTACACCTTGACGTGCTTTTAATGCCGCACGTTCATCAGCACTTAACGCATTCCATTCATCTTTCCACTCACTAACTACACAAGGCCCATATACTTCAGTTAAGCCATAGCTTTGTGTAATTTCAATACCTAAACTTTCGATACCTTTAATGACGGCCGCAGGTGGTGGAGCGCCAGCCGTCATGGCTTTAATATTTTGAGGCAATTGGGTTAGTAAGCTTTGATCAGCATTTAAAATCATATTAAGTACAATAGGCGCTCCACAGAAGTGACTCACCTTATGTTCGATCATCGCATTGACAATTGCGCCAACCTCAACCTGTCTTAAACAAACTTGCGTGCCCCCAACTGCCACAATAGTCCAAGGAAAACACCAGCCATTGCAATGAAATAAAGGCAAAGTCCACAGGTAAACTGTATTACTATCTGTTGGCCAAATAAAATTATGTCCAATCGCATTAAGGTAAGCCCCGCGATGAGAATAAACGACACCTTTTGGATTGCCCGTTGTACCTGAAGTATAATTTAGCGCTAATGCTTGCCACTCATCATCAACGTGAGATTCAACAAAGTTTTCATCTCCTTGCGCTAATAAGTCTTGATACTCCATGGTACCAATTCGTTCACCACCAGGACCTTCAATATCATCAATATCAATAACGAGAGGTTGTCGCTTAGAAAGTGCCAATGCTTGTTTAATAACACCAGAAAACGCAGTATCAGTAAGCAAGACATCACATTCACCATGATCCATAATAAAAGCAATGTTTTCAGCATCAAGGCGAATATTAATCGCATTTAGCACGGCCCCAGTTAAAGGCACGCCATAGTGGGCATCAAGAAAAGCAGGAATATTTGCCGCCATAATGCTAACGGTTTGTCCCGGCTTTACGCCATGTTTAATTAATCCAGAGGCTAAACGACGAACATTTTTTCGATACTCATCATAAGTAATTCTTTGCTTGCCATGAATAATCGCTATTTTTTCAGGGTAAACATCCGCAGTACGATTTAAAAAATTAATTGGCGTTAATGGTTGGCTATTAGCAACAACCTTATCTAAACCTTGGTCATAAATATTACTCATGCTTTTCCTCACTTACTTATCGAAGTAACCTTGTAGATAGCAATTTAAACAATACATAATTTAGATATTGTTTAAACCAGTAAAGTACGGTCACCTTAATTATATTTAGCCTACACATGAAAATAATAATACGCGGATAATAAAATTAAAAAATCATCCTTTGGTCTACATCCGTGGTATTTAATACTGTTATATGAATGCCGTGCAAGATTTGTCATTTCAGAATACTTTTAAACACGTTATAATATTGAGCTAAATTTCGCCTAATCGTTAAATAATATCAGAGAAAGCATTCACTCTATTAATATAAGGTTAGGTTTAAAATCACATCATCAAAAGGCACTAAGTATATGAAAGTTGGAATTATCATGGGGTCAAAGTCGGACTGGCCGACAATGCAGCACGCTGCTGATATGTTAGATTTATTTAACGTTCCTTATGAAACAAAAGTAGTTTCAGCACATAGAACGCCTCACTTACTTGCTGAATATGCTGAAAGCGCCAAAGCCCGTGGCATTCAAGTGATTATTGGTGGCGCTGGTGGCGCTGCACACTTACCCGGTATGACCGCTGCATATACCAGTCTGCCTGTTTTAGGTGTGCCTGTTCAATCGAAAGCCTTAAGCGGCCAAGACTCTTTACTCTCTATTGTTCAAATGCCAAAAGGAATTGCTGTTGGTACTTTGGCAATAGGTACAGCTGGCGCCGCAAATGCAGGTCTATTAGCCGCACAAATCATCGGCCTCACTGACCCTGCTGTGCAAGCGGCGGTTGAAAAATTTAGAACTGAACAAACACAAACCATTCTTGACAACCCAAACCCTGCACAATAAGGCTAACTAAATGAATGTTTTAGTATTAGGTGCAGGCCAACTGGCTCGAATGATGGCATTAGCAGTCAAGCCCTTGAATATTAATATCAGAGCTTTCGACGTTAGCTCTGGCAATGTCGTCGATCCACTAACAAGTAACATTATATTTAATGACTTAGCTCAAGGTATAGAGTTTGCTGACTTTATCACCGCAGAATTTGAGCATATCGACCACCAAACACTTGCTACGTGCCAAGCTTCAGGAAAGTTACGACCTGCAAGCCAAGCGATTAAAGTTGGTGGCGATAGACGTTTAGAAAAAAGCTTGCTAACTCAGTGTGCTGTAGCCAATGCACAACACAAAATTATCGAAACTAAAGCCGACTTTGATCAAGCTTTGAATCAACTATCTTTTCCTTTAATTTTAAAAAGTGCTCTCGCTGGCTATGACGGTAAAGGCCAGTGGCGCTTAAAAGATAAAACCACAGCTGAAGAGGTTTGGCTTGATATTAAAGCTTTTTTCGATGGTGGGGAGCAAGGCGTAAAACATGCGGTTATCGCAGAACAAATGGTGCCATTTGATCGTGAAGTCTCTTTAGTAGGTGTTCGCGACAGTCAAGGTAATACCCTTGTTTACCCTCTGACTCAAAATCATCACAGTAAAGGCGTGTTAAGTGTATCTATTGCCACTCACGTAAATGAGATATTACAAACACAAGCGCAACAAGTATTTGACAGCATTGCTAAAGAATTAGATTACGTTGGTGTGTTAGCGATTGAATTTTTCCAAGTTGGTGAACAATTATTGGTTAATGAAATTGCTCCTCGTGTGCATAACTCTGGGCATTGGACACAACAAGGCGCAGATACTTGTCAATTCGAGAATCATTTACGCGCAGTTTGTGACTTACCATTAGGTAGCACTGAATTAATTCGCCCAACCGCTATGATCAATATCTTAGGTGAAGACAGCGTACCTAACGAGATATTAAACGTCGCAAGCACAAAATTACATTGGTATGGAAAAAGCAAACGAGCAGGTCGTAAGATGGGACATATTAATGTTTCAGGTAAATCTGAAGCGCAATTAGCCTCACGATTAATGCTATTAGCTAATTTATTACCAGAAGCAGCATTTGATGAACTTAAGCCTTATATCGCCGGCTACCAAAACAGTTTAAGCAGCTAAAATTAATGATTAAAAAGCCAGAAGTAAAACACTGGCTTTTTATTTAGCCATAATAGCAACCGTTATATTTTTTGAAAGTGTCCGCAAGATTTAGCAGCGCACTGTAACTTCTCACCAGCTGCCATTTGTCTTTTTAGCAACAAACCAAAGCCACATTTTTCACATTCACCGGCTACAGGTTGATGATTCACAGCAAACTTGCATTTAGGATAACTATCGCAAGCATAAAATGTTTTACCGAATCGACTAGTTTTTGACTGTAGGTGCCCTTTCTTACATTGCGGGCAAGTAACATCTTGCTCTGCTATAGCATTATCATCTTCATGAACAATATGATGACAGTCTGGATAGTTAGTACAACCAATGAACATGCCATAACGACCTTGCTTAACCGCAAGTTCATTGCCACATTCAGGGCATTCACTTCCAACAAGTATTTTATCATCAACCCGTTCGTGTTCGACAACAGGCCGAGTATATTGACAGTTTGGGTAACTAACACAACCAAAAAATGAGCCTGATTTACTGTGCTTAATAACTAACTCAGAGTCACATTGCGGGCAAGTTTCAGTCGTTTTTTCTAAGGCATGTTCATGGCGTGAAAATAGCGGTTTTTCGGGGTTTGACATAATAAATGCACCTAAAAAATTAAGTGCATATTATGCCATATTTTAATCATATAACTGTAGTGTAATTTTCAAGCAAGTTAATGGCTGCGTAACGCTAGTGTAATGGTCCTTCCCGCTCATCAAATATTAAATCTTCCATTTGAGAGTAAGCACTTTCTTTACCTGGAACATTAAATAGCACCATTAGCACTACCCACTTTAAATCATCAATAGAGAAAAACTTAGTGTCTAGCTCCATTACTCGGTCGATAACCATTTCACGGGTAGTAAAGTCTAATAAATTCACTTGTTCTAGAAACATAAGAAAACCCCGACATTCTACATCGAGAATTTGACTTTCTTCACTGGTATAAATTCTAACCGACTGGTTGCCCACTCGGGTCAAATATGGATAAGTTTCAGTATCTTGTAAGGCCGCAAGTTTTTCCAGCCATGCAAGAGCTTTATATATTTCATCTTGGTGAAAACCAGCACGGGTTAATTCATCCGTCAGTAAATCATGATCTACCATTACTTCGGCTTCACTATGAATATAATTTTCAAAAAGGTACATCAAAATATCAAACATAACTAGCCCCTATTTAATTTAAGGTAGCCCCCTGGCACCGCAGATACAAGACCTTTCAATTCAAGCACTGTTAATCGAGTTAGTACTACATTTATGGGTAGTTTACTCCGAGACACCACCATATCTACCGGGGTGACTTCGTATCCCACACTAGCTAACATTGGATCGTTAAACAAGTCCTGTGGTTCATTTTTTTCTATCGAACTAGCTTTTTCATTGTTTCTACCTAAGTTTAGACTATCACTAATAACATCTTCAAACTCTTCTTCTATATCGGCAATAGTCTCAACAAGTTTAGCACCTTGTTTAATTAACCAATGGCAACCCTTTGCTTGCAAGTTATAAATTGAGCTTGGTACCGCAAAAACCTCTCTCGCTTGCTCTAACGCGCAGCGTGCAGTGATCAACGAGCCACTCTTTAATGATGCTTCAACCACTAAAACGCCTAAACTTAAGCCACTGATCAAGCGATTTCGTTTCGGAAAATGCCCAGCTTTAGGTGCTATACCAGGAGCAAACTCACTGATAATTAACCCCTTATTTTCAATAATATCTTGTTGTAGTTTTCTATGTCGAGCGGGATAAGTCATATCTAAGCCTGTAGCAACAACCGCAATGGTATAACCGGCTTGATGCAAAGCGCCTAGATGCGCCTGAGCATCAATACCTAGCGCTAAGCCACTGGTTACTACAAATTGTGCCGTTAATTGCCCAGCTAATTTATGGGCAATTTCTCGGCCAGAGACGCTAGCATTACGACTACCAACAATGGCTATTTTGGGAAGTAATAATAATTCGACATTGCCACGGACAAATAACACTAACGGAGGATCATAGATTTCTTTCAATAATGAAGGGTATACAGGATCATCATAAGCAATGACTTTACTTTGACAACGCTCTGATTCAGCAATTATTTTAGTAAAACTATGCCAGTCAGGTGAACTAATCGCCGCACGTTGCGGCCCAGTAAGGCCCGATTGACTTAAACTGACCTGCTGAGTAAATAATGCTTTTAAGCCAAATTTACTCACTAAAGCAATTTTTTTATGACTCGCTAGTCGTGGAATAGCTTTTACCGCTAGCCAATAATGCAAAGAAGTTAGCTCAGTTACTGCCTTATTATTGCTAGTATCTGTCACCGTCTTCTCCTTAAAAGTGACTAGCTATAAATATTATGGTGCTATAACGCCATCAAGCACACGTAATGCTTTTTCTGAGCGAATAACTAGCGCCATACTTACACTATCGTAAACTTTAAAAACCATCACTTGACCAATATTCTCAGTAGGCATGTCATAATCAGCACGATTATCACCACCTATTCGATTCCAACGCGAAGTATTATGCGTATATTCAGGACCACTATCAGTGTTGAGTACAGCTGGACTTTTTCGACTAACAGTCAATACATCGCCAGCTTGAACCGCTTGTTTCGTTCCTTGGTTTATCATTACCACATCAAATTTAGCAAACTCGCGCAGTTTTGTGACAGAGCTAATAATAAGACCTTTAGTATTTTTAGCACTGGCCCGCATAGTAAAAACAGCAGGATACTGCTGCTCGTCATTTACTGGCACTACAAAGGCTCCAGAATGGATTTCACGTTTTACACCATCAATATAAAGCGTACTTGGCAGCTTCTTGCTTATATCGCCACGTTCTACTGCTTTCCCAGTACCAACAAGTACGATGTTATAACCTAGGTTCTCTGCTGTGACGGGGTCAACAATAGCGCTACCTTTATGATAAATAGCATAGCTCTGACCAATAATAAGATCATTGTTTACATAAGCTTTAAAGCCATCGAGGCTAGATTTATAACCTTTATCACTACCAATAATATAGGGAAGATGTTCCAAATCAGCTAATGTTTTTACACTGTCATAGCGAATATAAGGCGCAATAGCCTGCAGAGGCAAGGTATTAATTGGCATTTGATTTTTTGATTGCTGACGAACTTTAGGTGACCATTTTAGCTCAGGCTTACCTTTGACTAACATGGGTTGACCTTGTGCATCAAAAACTAAACGTAGTTCATCACCAGGGTAAATTAAATGAGGGTTGTTAATTTCAGGATTAAGGCGCCATAATTTTGGCCACAACCAAGCTTGGTTAAGAAAAATACCAGATATATCCCAAAGGGTATCACCTTTTTTTACAATATAGGACTTTGGAGCATCAGGCTTTAATGTTAACTCATTAGCCAATAAAGACAGCGACATAAAAATGCCAAGTATTAGCGAAAAAATTCTTATTAGCATGTTAATCTGCCTATTATTATAGGTTTTATCCTAAACCACTATGATTAATTTCAATTAATGGCTAAAATTGAAACATAACACTCTATGCGATATTTCGCGAATTCTTTTGAAAATTTATGGCTATTTTACCTGTATTACGATTTCCTGATGAGAGATTGAGAACTAAAGCACAACCAGTAACTGAAGTTAACGATGAAATCCGTACTATTATCAATAACATGTTCGAAACCATGTATGCTGAAAATGGTGTTGGCTTAGCGGCAACTCAAGTTAATATTCACCAACGAATTGTTGTTATCGACGTCTCAGAAAACAAAGAAAAACCTTATGTTCTGATTAATCCTGAAATCACCCGCAAAAGTGATGAAACGCTGATTAATGAGGAAGGTTGTCTATCCGTACCTGGCTGTTATGCGAAAGTCGACCGTAGTGTCGATGTTACCGTTACGGCGCTTGATGAAAATGGTAAAGCATTCAGCTTAGATGGTGAGGAGCTATTAGCTATTTGTATTCAACATGAACTTGATCACCTTAATGGTGTGCTATTTGTTGATTATTTATCGCCACTTAAACGTCAGCGCATTAAAAAGAAACTAGAGAAAGAAGCGCGTTTAGATAATGCAAACGCGTAAAAACTGTCTTTTAAATAACTCACTTGTATTCAGGAAACTCCATTGTCCAACGCTGTAACTAAACCATTAAATATTATTTTTGCTGGTACCCCAGACTTTGCCGCCCAACATTTGGCAGCACTATTGCAATCAGATCACAATGTAGTTGCGGTATATTGTCCGCCTGATAAGCCAGCCGGTCGTGGTAAAAAGCTAACAGCTTGTGCAACTAAACTTTTAGCCTTAGCGCACGATATTCCAGTTGAACAACCTGAAAACTTTAAAGCGCAAGAAACACATACGGCATTAGCAAGTTATCAAGCAGACGTTATGGTTGTAGTCGCATACGGTTTATTACTCCCAACAGTGATACTAGAAACGCCAAGATTAGGCTGTATTAATGTTCACGGTTCTATTCTACCTA
The DNA here is from genome assembly GCF_002000025.1 of Cognaticolwellia aestuarii. Classification (GTDB taxonomy): domain Bacteria; phylum Pseudomonadota; class Gammaproteobacteria; order Enterobacterales; family Alteromonadaceae; genus Cognaticolwellia; species Cognaticolwellia aestuarii. Next base: position 713,261 of record NZ_MUZV01000001.1, on the reverse strand, counting down.
AATGGCGCGGAGCTGCACCCATTCAACGCTCTTTAGAAGCAGGTGATGCTCAAACGGGCGTAACCATAATGCAGATGGATAAAGGTTTGGATACCGGCGATATGATATTAACCTCAATATGTGATATCACGCAGGAAGATACCAGTGCGAGTTTATATGACAAGCTAGCCAAGCTTGGACCTCTTGCATTAATAGACACCTTAACCCTAATGGCTAAAGGTTCTTACACACGCCAGCCACAAGACGACAACCTAGCAACCCACGCCGCTAAACTAGACAAAGCAGACGCAGAATTAAACTGGCAATCACCTGCTAAGGTACTAGATCGTAAAATTAGAGCCTATATACCTTGGCCCGTAACACAATTTACTTTTAATGATGGTAGTAAGCTGCATCGTATACGTGTATGGCAAGCCAGTGCACTTGATATCAAGCATGAACAAAGTGTAGGTAATATTCTTAGCGCAGATAAACAAGGTATTGTTGTCGCAACCCTTGACGGCGCTCTTAGGTTAGAGGTTATTCAATTACCAGGGAAAAAAGCCATGGCTGTTGCCGATTTATTAAACGGGAAAGCGGATTGGTTTGCGCCAGGTGGCTCAATAAATGGTCTAGAAACAACACAAGGGCAACAGTAATTATGGCTGCAAACCTTAGAGCATTAGCTGCCCGATGCACTTTTGCCGTGGTCGATAAAGGTCGGAGTTTAGCTGACGAGTTACCCCAGCAACTAGCTAAAATCGAGGGTAAAGATAAAGGCTTACTGCAGGAACTTTGCTATGGAGTATTAAGGCATCTACCTGAATTAGAATATGACGTTCGTGAATTCATTAAAAAACCATTAACCGGTAAACAGCGCGTTGGTCATTTTTTAATGTTAGTGGGTATATACCAAATAAAATATACTCGAATTCCCGACCATGCTGCATTTAATGAAACAGTTTCGGCCTGTAAACCTTTGAAATGTGATCACTTAAAGGGTGTGATTAACGGCGTATTACGAAACTTTCAACGTCAGCAAGCCGCTCAAGATAATCAAGCCAGTTCTAACAAATTGCCCGACGCCGTAGCTTTTAACCACCCTTCTTGGTTTATTAAAAAATTACAAAGCGCTTACCCTCAACAGTGGCAAGCAGTATTAAACGCCAATATGCAGCGTCCACCTATGTGGTTACGAGTAAACCAGCTACACCATAGTGTTGATGAGTATTTAGTTTTACTTACTAATGAAAAAATTGAACACTTGCTAGTTGATAAAATATCTGGGGCTATCAGACTAACAGAAGCTATTGATGTCAATAAGTTACCTGGCTTCCAACTTGGTTGGGTATCAGTTCAAGATGGAGCAGCACAACAAGCTGCTCTTTTACTTGCTTGCCAACCTGGTGATAATGTCCTTGACTGCTGTGCTGCTCCTGGCGGAAAAACCTGTCATATTCTCGAGTACAGTCCTCAAATAAAGTCAATGACCGCTATTGATATAGAAGCCTCGCGCCTAGTGCGAGTGGAAGAGAATTTACAACGATTAAACTTACAAGCCAATGTAGTCGCTGCTGATGCGGCAACACCTGAGAAATGGTGGGACGGAAAATTATTTGATCGCATACTACTTGATGCACCTTGCTCTGGTACCGGGGTAATTCGACGTCACCCTGATATAAAATGGTTACGAAAAAGCCAAGACATTAGCGCCCTAACCGAGCTACAGCAGGATATTCTCAAAAACATATGGTCTTTGTTGAAGCCTGGTGGTACTTTGCTATATGCAACATGTAGTATTTTACCTGAGGAGAATAGTGAACAAGTTCAGCGCTTTATTAATGACAACCCTGATGCTGAGCATATCGCTATAACCGATCAGGTTAATGATATTGGCTGGCAAATATTACCCAATGACAATTCAATGGATGGTTTTTATTACGCTAAGCTAATTAAAAAATCACTGTAAAAACAACAATAAAAGCAATATTAAATGAAAATAATAATTATTGGTGCAGGACAAGTTGGTGGAACATTAGCTGAAAACCTCGTTGGTGAGCAAAACGACATCACTCTGATTGACACCAACAGTGAAACTCTACGTGAATTGCAAGATAAAATGGATTTGCGTGTTATTACTGGCCATGGCTCTCACCCAGATATCCTTAAACAAGCAGGTGCCGAAGATGCCGAACTTATTGTTGCGGTAACCAATGATGATGCGACCAATATGATCGCCTGCCAAATATGTTATTCGTTATTTAATACCGCTAATAAAATTGCCCGAATTCGCTCAAGTAAAATACTAAAGTATCAAAAAGAGCTTTTTCAAAATAAGAACATACCTGTTGATCATGTTATTGCACCAGAGCAACTCGTAACACGTGATATTGCCCGACTGATTGATTACCCCGGAGCACTGCAGGTATTAGAGTTTGCTGAAGGTAAAGTCAGCTTAGTTGCCGTAAAAGCTTATTATGGCGGCTTATTAGTCGGTCATGCCCTATCTACGCTACGTGAACATATTCCGAATATTGATACTCGTGTTGCAGCCATTTATCGAAACGGTAAACCAATAAGGCCACTTGGTACGACGGTTATTGAAGCTGATGATGAAGTGTTCTTTATTGCCGCGAGCATTCATATTCGAGCAGTAATGAATGAATTGCAAAAACTAGAAGCGCCCTATAAAAAAATAATGATCGCTGGCGGTGGTAATATTGGTGCAGGCCTAGCTCGGCTACTAGAAAAAAATCACCAAGTTAAATTAATAGAACACTCAGCTAAACGTGCTGCACATTTAGCTTCTGAATTAAATGATACCTTAGTTTTTGCTGGTGACTCTTCTGATCAAGAATTATTAATGGAAGAGCACATTGATCAATTTGATGTTTTTATTGCTGTGACGAATGATGATGAAGCAAATATTATGTCATCACTACTCGCCAAACGTTTAGGTGTACGTAAAGCCATGGTGCTAATTCAGCGAAGTGCATACATTGATTTAGTGCATGGTAGCAATATCGATATCGCAGTGTCTCCACAACATGCAACAATTTCAGCCTTATTAACCCACGTTCGCCGAGGCAATATTAATAATGTTTACAGTTTACGTGGCGGTGCAGCAGAAGCGCTAGAGATTGTTGCTAAAGGTGATGAAAAGTCATCTAAAGTTGTTGGTAAAAGTATCCAGCAAATTAAGTTACCACCTGGGACAACTATAGGTGCAATTGTACGTAATGATGAAGTGCTAATTGCCCATTCACATACGAAAATTGAAGCTGAAGATCATGTGATATTATTTTTAGTGAATAAACGTTATATCAACGATGTTGAAGCCTTATTCCAATTAGATGCGATAACATTCTTCTAAGCATTCAACCTGACTAACAGCCCGAACAAAAAAGATTATGTTCGCCAAAATGCTGGTGTGAATAATACCAGCAAGGTGAAAATTTCTAAGCGCCCAAATAGCATTGCAACAACTAACACCCACTTGCTAAAGTCGGTAATATCAGCGAAGTTTGCGGCAACCTGCCCTAAACCAGGACCTAAATTATTTAGACAAGCGGCCACAGCAGTAAATGCAGCTATATCATCCATACCGGCAGCTAAAAGCAATAGCATACAAATCACAAAAACAGCGGCATAGGCAGAAAAGAAGCCCCAGATTGCTTCAACAACACGGTTGGGTAAGGCCTTTTTACCTAATTTAATTGTAAATACCGCTTTTGGGTGTACTAATTTATTAAGTTCTCGAACACCTTGAAGGTAAAGGAGCAGAACTCTGATCACTTTCATACCACCACCGGCACTCCCCGCACAACCCCCTATAAAACTTGAAAATATTAATAATATCGGCAACAGCGTAGGCCAATTAGCAAAGGAAGCTTCATTAGCTGATGCTGCGGAAAACCCAGCAGTAGTACCAATAGATACCGCATGAAAAAGTGCTTGCTCAAAATTCTCAAAACCAGATTGATAAACATTAAAGCTCATCAAAACAACAAAGCAAATCAGTGTTAACACCAACTGAATACTTAAAAAGGCTTTAAATTCTGAATCATAAAAATAACTTCGTAAAGATCGACTGTTAACTACCGCAAAATGTAGGGCAAAGTTTACCCCTGCAACCAATAAAAAGAATACACAGATAAAGTTAATTAATGGACTGTCAAAGTAACCCATACTCAAGTCATGAGTTGAAAAGCCACCAATCGCGATAGTAGAAAACGCATGACAAATAGCATCAAAAAGATTCATGCCTGCAGCCCAATAACACAAAGCACAAGCAACAGTTAACGTTACATAAATCATCCATAAGTGCTTTGCAGTATCAGCAATGCGCGGGGTCATTTTGGAGTCTTTTACTGGGCCTGGCATTTCTGCACGGTATAATTGCATACCACCAATACCGAGCATAGGTAAAATAGCCACAGCGAGAACAATAATCCCCATGCCTCCTAACCACTGCAATTGCTGTCGATACCACAACACAGCATGCGGCAAACCATCAATTTTAGTTAAAATCGTTGCTCCAGTTGTTGTCAGCCCTGAAAAGGACTCAAAAAATGCATCGGCAACAGACAGATTAGGCTCATCTAATAGCAATAGTGGCACCGCAGAAAAGCTTGCCAAAACAGTCCAAAACAAAACAACAATTAAAAAGCCTTCACGTGCTCTCAAATCACTTTTTTCAGCACGATAAGGATACCAAGCCAGTAATCCCGCGATCAGACAAAAAACAAAGGACATTAAAAAAGAAACACCGCCACCATCACGGTAAACGAGAGAAACAAAAGCTGGCGGTAACATTGTCACACTTAATAAAGCGACGAGTAAGCCTAATATTCGGATGATATTTTTAAATTGCACGGTAGTTTATTGTTGCTTTTTAGTTGTCGGTTGTAGTGTTAACTGCCCAGCAGACATTGTTTGTAATTGCTGCTGGAAAAGCGCAAGCTTTTCGTCTGGTAATGACAATGTTAAGACAATGTTTTCATTGTAGTCTTGTTGAATAATCTCACCACCAAACTGCCCTAGATAGTACAAAACATCATTCATCTGGTTATATTGACACGCTAGTGTTTTACGTACCATAGGAATTTTAATTTTTGTCGGTAAAAGCGCCAATGCTTGCTTAACACTGCCACCATACGCTCGCTGTAATCCGCCAGGGCCAAGTTTAGTGCCTCCAAAATATCGCACAACAACAGCGCAAACTTCCCCTATTTGACTGCCTATTAGCATACTTAACATCGGCTTTCCCGCAGTACCAGATGGTTCACCATCATCAGAAAATCCATATAACTGACTATTTTCAGGTCGGCCAGCAATAAAAGCATAACAATGATGACTGGCCTGTGGATGTATAATTTGTAAGCTTTTGATAAAAACCTTAGCATCAGCGGCACTGGTACAAGGGTTAAGGTAGCAAATAAAGCGACTGCGTGTGACAATTGTTTCATCAATTACCGCTTCAGCCGCTATTTCATATGGTGTTGACACTTATTTATTCGCTTAATTTAATTCAAAGTCTCGTGTCATGTTTTCATTGTGTGATTGGTGAACAATAATATTATCTTCAATTCGAATACCGCCATATGGACGCATCGTATCTACTGCTTGCCAGTTAACCATTTTACCATTCGTAGATTGTTTTAAATCAGCAAGCAATGAATCGATAAAATAAAGTCCAGGTTCAATCGTAAAAACTTGGTTACTTTCTATGATACGTGATGTTCGTAAAAAGGCATGCTGCTCAGGGGTATTTACGTGAGTACCACGTTCGTCAGCCATAAAGCCACCAACATCATGAACTTGCAAGCCTAAGTGATGCCCTAATCCATGTGGGAAGAAAGTTGAAATTATGCCGCTATCGACCGCCGTATCAACATCGACATTAATAAAATTAAACTCTTTTAGTACTTTGCCTATTTCACGATATGTTGCAATGTGCAGATCAACGTAACTAAGCCCAGGCTTTAAGCCATCAACCGCATTTAGCATCAAACTGTCCATGCGAGTAATTAGTTCAGCAAACCTATCGCACTTAAAAGAGTAAGTACGTGTTATATCCGAAGCATAACCATGAAAATTGGCGCCAGCATCTAATAAAAAAGAACGATGCGCTTGCGGTACATCACGATCTAACGCGGTGTAATGTAAAATAGAAGTGTTTTGATTCAAGGCAACAATATTGCCATAAGGTGTTTCGCTTTCAACATGTTGTGTCGCTTTAAGGTAAGCATGTTGAATATCGTACTCTGAAGCGCCATCAAAAAAGGCAGCCTTTGCTGCTTTATGGCCTTTAACTGCAATAGCGTTAGAACGACGCATGCACTCTTGCTCATATGATGTTTTATAAGCACGATGGAAGTGTAAATAATTGATCAAGGGCTCAGGGTTGATATGTTCAAAGCCTAACGCTTTTGCCACTTCAATATGAGCACCAATATAAGCAAAGCTTTTTTTGTCATAAGGCAGTAGCTTATCAACCTCGCTAGCTTTAGCCAGAACTTTAATATCAAAAAACTCATTCCAGTAGCTATCAGCTAACTCAATAACTTTATGCCAAAAATCAACCGGTTGGTAATAAATTAGCGTTGGCTTATCGCTGCCATTCACCAATAGCCAACAATTAGGAATATCAACTAAAGGTAACCAAGCTTTAAAGTGAGGATTAACACGAAATGGATAGCTGTTATCGTCTAAAAAAGCCTTAATCTCTTGGCCAGAATGAATAACTAAACCTTCAAGGTTCTCTCTTGTTAATACAGCTTTAGTTCTTTTTTGTAATTCAGCAACATGAGCTGGATAGTGACTCGCTAGTGTATTCATCTGGTAACTCTCTAAATTTCTTGTTGTTTTAATTATACCGCGTTTAGCGCGATATGATAATCCTTATACCTAGGATACTTCAATATGAAGTGGCACCAATATATATTTGCTACTCATTTATATTCATAGCAATAATTTGATCAAATAACGAAGCCGTCTGCCCTACTTTGTGCTGATATATTTGTTGATATGCTAGAACACTTTTAACGTATTCTCGTGTTTCCTTATAAGGAATCGTCTCAATCCAAACATCTGCAGGTAGCGATTCAGCATTTTTTAGCCACGTTTTCACTCGATGAGGACCAGCATTATATGCTGCGGTTGCAAGCACAGAATTGCCATCATGACGATCTAATAGCTTTCGTAAATATTTAGTACCTAATTTGATGTTATTTTTAGCATCAAACAAATATTGATTCGAAACTGTTTTACGCGCTAATTGCTTTGCCGTACCAGGCATTATTTGCATCAAACCTTTAGCACCTGCAGATGAATTAGCATCAGACATAAATGAACTTTCACGCCGAGCAATAGCAAATGCCCATGCTGAGTTAATTTTTTGATCGCCCGCATAATGTTTAATCTCATCTTCAAAGCCTAATGGAAAACGTAAATCAACATCATCAAGATAGCCAACCTTGGCTAAGGTAAATATTGCTCTGTCATACCACTGCATCTCATTTGCAATTTTCGAAGCGACTAACTTATCTCGTTTATTGAGTTTAGATAACCAATAGTTCCATTCTTGACGTGCGTGATGAAACCGACCAATAGCAAACAACTCAAAGGCTCTTTTCGCTTCAGGGCTTTTAATAATCAATGCTTTTTCATCGGCACTAACATTTAGGGGCATATTCTGAAAGTTAGCCGGCTTATTTAAGTAACTGGCCGCTAAAAAACCATAGTAATGACGACTTTCAGCCAGTTCATTTAAAAGTTTATTTCCGACTTCTAACTCACCTGTTGCCAGTAAACTTCTGCTATACCAATATCGCCACTTTAAACTTTTTTGGGCAATTTCAGGTAATGCCTCCAATTTGGCTTTAATATTTTGCCAATTTTGATCCCGTAATGCATCAGTTATGTACCACTGGGTTAAGTTACTATTAAAGTGTTTGTCAGCAACTTGCTCTAACCAACCGGCTGCATCGACATGATTTTTACTCGCTAATGCCAAAGCAAACTTTAAAGTAATTTGCTGTTGCTGATGCTCTGTAAATGGTAGTAACGTTTTGGCTAAAGCATAAGTATCGATAGCCTGTTGTGGTGCGCGCCATATTAAACGCTTTAAACCGTAAGCAACAATCTCAGCTTCTCTTGGAGTTTTATGCTTAAATTTTGCCAACCGCTTTATATAAGCAGGATTGCGACGTACTTTATGCCAAAGTTCAGCTAAGTACTGCTCATTTTTGGGTAGCAACAGAGTTAAATAAGGAATTAAGGTGTGCTTACCGCCATCAGCGGATAATACGATACGTTGCCAAATAATGTCATTCGTGCGATAGCCCGCTTGTTGCCACTTTTTAAAGAGTGGATCACAAACTTTAGGTTGAGACTTACCAACCAGCCAAAGTGGTGTAACTTTTGGTAGTATTTTTTCGGCAACAACGCCAGACTTTAATTGAAATAAGTAATGTTGACAGGTTAACTCGACATTACTGGTTGCTTTAAAAAAGCGTTGAAAAAGTACCGACTTATTACGCTTAGCTAAATAGTTAAGCCATTTTTTTCTCAATGGCCAATCTAATGGTGTGCCTTCATACTTGTTTAGAAAATCGTTAATTTCCGCCGTTGATGACAAATTAATTTTTGTCATCAAACGTTTCTGATCTAAATAAGGTTGCAGAGGGTAATAGTGCAGTTGATTATATAAGTTTTCATATGTTGCAGAGCCACTATTCCACACTTGCTTTTCTGCTTGCAAAAAAGTTTTTCGCTGTAAGTTTTCATCATTTGCAAAACTTGCTGTGCTCGCCAACAGAGCACTCAGTAATATATTTTTTAGAAATCGGAAACTACCTAACGGCATTGGGTGACCTTGAAAAAATAAGCGTAGTTCAATTATTCACTCCTAACGTGACAAAGCAAGTCTATTCACCATATTTATCTATTAAATTGTTAATACAGTCACTTAATTATCCTCATATTGGGGTTGCGCTAGTGTAAATAGGCTTTAAAATTAGCAGCAATATATTCTCTAGCAAGTTAACTTTAATAACTATGACACTTCCAGACACTGATCATCAATTAGATGCAATAGGATTACGCTGCCCAGAGCCGGTAATGATGGTACGACAAAAAATTCGTCAAATATCAGTTGGTGAAACGCTGTTAGTTAGCGCTGATGACCCTTCAACCGCAAGAGATATACCAAGTTTTTGTCGTTTTATGGAACATCAACTCATCAGCCAACAGGTGAAAGAGTTACCTTTCCAATACGTTATCAAAAAAGGCATGGCTTAACCCACTCAGACTTTCTCTTATCCCCATAGCATTTGTTACTATTCAATCTTAACAAATGCTCTGCTGCTTCAAATAACAACTCATATATAATTAAGTATGTTTTGCTTTTGGCATATTATCATCTTAGTTTTCGTCATTTAGGTGAAACTTTTCGATGTTAGCCACACTGTGTTAGTAAACTTTAAACCCTAACTAGGCAAACTATCGGCGCTACATAACACCTCTTGCTATTATCCTGAAAATATCACAAAAAAAAAGGAATGCCTGAGCATTCCTTTTTGTCGTATTAAGCTAAAAAATAACCTTATATTATAAAATAGCTATAATAATACCGCTGTAACTGATCTTTATTGCAATAATGAAATATCCGCAATAGCAAAAAAACTATCACGAATTTCACTTAACAAGGTTAAACGGTTAGTTTTTACCGCTTCGTCATCAGCCATTACCATAACGTTATCGAAGAAGTTATCAATTGGTTGCTTTAATGTTGCAAGCTCAGCCAATGCATTCTGATAATCTTTAGCAGCCATCAATGGTACTACCTTCACCTTAACTTTAGCGAAGCTTTCAGCAAGCTCTTGTTCAGCAGCTTCAGATGCTAATTCTTCTTTAAATTCAGAATATAACTCACCTTTAAACTTCACTAAAATATTACCTACACGCTTGTTAGCTGCCGCCAATGTTGCTGATTCAGCTAACGTTTTAAAATGGGTAACAGCGTGAATACGCTTATCAAAATCTAGTGGCTTAGACGGTGCGTTGGCTAAAACAGCTTGAATAACATCAATCGCTATTTTTTGATCTTGATAATAGGCACGGTACCGGCCAGAGATAAAATCTAAAACTTGTTTTGCAACATCGTCATTCGATAATTTATCTTGATATAAATCGACACTTTTTGTGATTAATTCGGCAATATCAAGATTTAATTGTTTCTCAATAATTATTCGAATCAAACCAATTGCAGCACGACGAAGTGCAAATGGGTCTTTATCACCTTTTGGCGGTTGGTTAATACCAAATATTCCGACTAAAGAATCGATCTTGTCAGCGATTGCAACAGCACAGCCAATAGTTTGCTCTGGCAAAGAATCACCCGCATAACGTGGGCGGTATTGATCTTCTAATGCTTGGGCAACGTCAGCATGTTCACCATCATGTTGGGCATAGTATTTACCCATGGTGCCCTGAACTTGTGGAAATTCAAGTACCATATCTGACATTAGATCGGTTTTACTAAGCAAACCAGCACGGTAAGCTAGCGCTTTATCATCACCTGTTTTCTCTGCAACAAATTCGCTCAAGCTGGCAATGCGCTCTGACTTCGCCTTGACAGTACCAAGCTGCTTTTGGAATAAAACTGATTCTAAACTTGTTAATCTAGACTCAAGTGTTTGTTTTTTATCAGTTTTAAAGAAAAATTCAGCATCAGCCAACCGAGGACGAATAACTTTTTCGTTGCCTTTGATAACTTGGCTTGGATCTTTACTTGCAATATTTGAAACAAAAATAAACTTATTCAATAACTTACCTTCAGTATTTGTTACTGGAAAGTATTTCTGATGATCTTTCATTGAGTATATTAGTGGTTCAGCTGGAACATTAAGAAACTCTTCATCAAAGCTTCCGACTAACACAACAGGCCATTCAACTAATGAGGTTACTTCATCAAGTAACTCTTCATCTGGTAAAGCAATACCGTCTATTTCTTTCGCTGCATTATTAATTTGTTCTAAAATCGTTTTTTTACGTTCTTCATAATCAGCAACAACATACGCATCACGTAATATTGCTTCATAATTATCAGCATGATCAATGTGCACTAAACCTTCGTGATGAAAGCGATGACCAGTGACAACATTATTGGCACTTACGTTTAATGTTTCTCCGGCAATAATTTTTTCACCGTAGAGCATAGTCAATGTATGTACAGGACGAATGAATTGTGTTCTTCCTGATCCCCAACGCATAGGCTTTGGTACCGGTAATTTTGCTACCGCTTGATTAACCATGTCAGGTATTAACTGCTCAATATGTTTACCTTGCTCTACTGTTTTATGTAGTAACCATTCACCTTTATCGGTAACTAAACGCTCAGCTTCTGCAACAGTAATGCCATTTGATCGTGCCCAGCCTTCTGCGGCTTTACTTGCTTTACCTTCAGCATCAAATGCTACATTAACAGCTGGTCCACGTTTCTCAATTGCTTTATCTGCTTGGCTAGCAACTAAACCATTTACTTTAACCGCTAAGCGTCTAGGTGTCGCATACCAATGAATGTCAGTATACGAAAGCTTTGCTGTATCTAATTGTGCTTTAATTTGATCATGAAAAGTTACCGCTAATGTTTTTAACGATTTTGGGGGTAACTCTTCCGTACCCAATTCAATTAATAATGTTTCTGTTGTCATTATGATTGCCCCTCAACTGAAGTGCCTTTGGCATCATTATTTTTACAAAGCGGAAAGCCCAGTTCTTCACGTGTTGCATAATAAGCTTGTGCACATGCTTTAGATAAAGTTCTAACACGTAAAATATAACGTTGACGTTCTGTTACTGAAATTGCATGACGAGCATCCAGTAAATTAAAAGCATGAGAAGCCTTCATAACTTGTTCATAGGCAGGTAATGCTAAACCTTCTTCAATTAGCTTTTGACTCACGGCTTCGCATTGGTCAAAGGTTTTGAATAGATCGGCAACATCTGCGTGTTCAAAGTTATATGTGGATTGTTCTACTTCGTTTTGGTGGAATACATCACCATAAAGTACTTTACCCATTGGGCCATCAGTCCAAACTAAGTCATAAATACTATCTACATTTTGAATGTACATAGCTAAACGCTCAAGGCCGTAAGTAATTTCACCGGTAACTGGTGCACATTCAATACCACCTACTTGTTGGAAATAAGTGAATTGACTAACTTCCATACCATTTAACCAAATCTCCCAGCCAAGTCCCCAGGCACCTAAGGTTGGTGATTCCCAGTTATCTTCAACAAATCGAATGTCGTGTACTAGCGGATCTATCCCCATCTCTTTCAAAGAGTCCAAGTATAATTCTTGAATATTATCTGGTGATGGTTTCAACATTACTTGAAACTGATAGTAATGTTGTAAGCGATTGGGGTTTTCACCGTAGCGGCCGTCTGTAGGACGACGACATGGTTGAACATACGCACTACTCATCGGCTCAGGTCCAATAGAACGTAAAAAAGTCATTGGGTGGAATGTCCCAGCCCCTACTTCTAAATCTAATGGCTGAACTATTACACAGCCTTGACGTGACCAATAGTCTTGCAACTGCAATATTAGTCCTTGAAAGGTCTTTACATTAAACGTACTCATAACAATCCGATTCTATGGTTATATTGTGTCAAATAAGGCTAATTATACCGACTGTCAGTTTATTAGCCTAGTGTACTTGCCTAGATGTTTGAAATTTATTCCATTAGGTATACCCATAACATTCAAGACCTACATTTCAACTAAAGACTTCACCTTGAAATGGTTTGGATATATACAATGGCTACAAACAAAAATGCCCGATTTGATGATCGGGCATTTATATTTTAAATTTTAAAAAGCTAGACGTCTAAGTTAGCTACTTTAAGTGCATTTTCTTCTATAAAGTGACGACGTGGTTCTACATGGTCACCCATAAGTGTATTAAACAATTGATCAGCTGCGATAGCATCTTCAATAGTTACTTGTAGCATTCTACGTGATTCTGGGTCCATAGTGGTTTCCCATAATTGATCTGGATTCATTTCTCCAAGACCCTTATAACGTTGAATGTATTGACCACGTTTTGATTCAGCCATTAACCAATTCAGCGCCTCTTCAAACTCAGTGATAGGTTTAACCTTTTCACCACGTTTAACATAAGCTCCTTCGTCCATTAAACCATTGATAGCTTTGTTCAAGCTTTGTATTGCTGCAAACTCTTTCGAATCAATAAATTCATAATTACAATCATAAAGAGTATCAATACCATGCTTACGAACATTGAAGCTTGGGTAATAAACATTTCGTTCTTGGTCTTGTTTCACTTCAACAGTATAGATAGAACCGTTACCATCTTGGTCTTCTAACTGTTTAAGTAAATTGGCTGTCCATTTTTCAACTCTAGCTTTATTTTTGAAATCTTCGGTTTCAATAATTTCACCGTAAATCATTTTTTCTAAAATATCGGCAGGAATCAAACGAGAAACGCGTTTAATTGTTTCATGTGTTTTACGGAATTGTTTAACTAGCTGTTCTAAAGCTAAGCCAGATAATGCTGGCGCTGATTCATTAACATGTATTTCAGCATTTTCTAATGCAAGTGTAGTTAAGTACTCTGTCAAACCTTCATCATCTTTAATATAACGCTCTTGCTTACCTTTTTTCACTTTATAAAGTGGTGGTTGAGCAATATAAATATAACCACGTTCCATTATTTCAGGCATCTGACGATAAAAGAAAGTTAGTAATAGCGTTCTTATGTGAGAACCATCGACATCAGCATCGGTCATTATGATGATGCTATGATAACGCAATTTATCAGGGTTATATTCGTCACGACCAATACCACAGCCTAGTGCTGTAATTAGCGTTCCCACTTCTTGTGAAGATATCATTTTATCAAAACGCGCTTTTTCTACGTTCAGAATTTTACCTTTCAATGGTAGTATTGCCTGGTTTTTACGGTTACGTCCCTGCTTGGCTGAACCGCCAGCAGAGTCCCCTTCCACAATATAAAGTTCAGATAAGGCAGGATCTTTTTCCTGACAATCAGCTAACTTACCAGGTAAACCTGCAATATCTAACGCGCCTTTACGACGTGTCATTTCACGAGCTTTACGTGCAGCTTCACGAGCACGTGCAGCATCAACAATTTTCATAATAATGGTACGGGCAACGGCTGGCTTTTCTAATAAGTATTCGCCTAACTTCTCACCCATAGCTTGTTCTACTGCAGTTTTAACTTCTGAAGAGACAAGTTTATCTTTTGTTTGTGATGAAAACTTAGGATCTGGTACTTTTACAGAAATTACAGCAGTTAAGCCTTCACGAGCATCATCGCCTGAAGCATTAGTTTCTGTATTTCCACCTTTCTTGGTTTTGTTTAAACCTTCTTTAACCATATAACTATTCAAGGTTCTGGTTAATGCAGTCCGGAAACCACTTAAATGCGTTCCGCCATCTTTTTGTGGAATATTGTTTGTAAAACAATGGATGTTTTCTTGGAAGCCATCATTCCACTGCATTGCTACTTCTACAACAATGCCATCTTCACGCGCTAAATCGAAATAAAATATTTCCTCATTAACTGGTGTTTTATTGGTATTTAAATAATCGACAAATGCTTGAATACCACCATCAAAATGAAAGTGCTCTTCTTTACCTTCCTCACGCTCATCAATAAGACGAATTGAAACACCTGAGTTCAAAAATGATAATTCTCGAATTCTTTTCACTAATAAGTCAAAGTGAAATACTACATCTGAAAAGGTTTCTTCGCTCGGCCAAAATCTTACTTCTGTACCGGTTTTATCACTTTCGCCAACTACCTTTAGCGGCTCTTGTGGTATGCCAATGTGGTAGTGTTGCTCGAACAACTTACCATCACGTCGGATATTTAGCTTTAACTTACTACTTAAAGCGTTTACAACCGAAATACCTACACCATGTAAGCCACCTGATACTTTATATCCAGAGTCTTCACCACCAAACTTACCACCGGCATGAAGTACTGTCATAATAACTTCAGCAGCTGAAACACCTTCTTCAGGATGGAGCTCAGTTGGAATTCCTCGTCCATCATCTCTTACAGATACCGAACCGTCTGAGTGAATTTTAACAATAATATCACTACAGTGGCCTGCAAGAGCTTCATCAATTGAGTTATCCAACACCTCAAATACCATGTGATGTAGGCCTGTGCCATCATCGGTATCACCTATATACATCCCTGGTCTTTTGCGAACTGCATCTAAGCCTTTAAGTACCTTTATACTTGCCGAGTCATATTCATTTTCTATTGTCATAGCTTGTAGCCTACTCACTCATTACTGATAGTTTGCCATGTTTCACGTGAAACATTTTGTAGTTTTCTTCTTGTGGAACAAGTTGTTCCACTGCCGTTTTATCTATTGCGGTTATAATTACCTGACATTCAATTGCTGCTATTGCGTTGTTTAATAACGCCCTAGAATGAATATCGAGCTCTGCTCCCACATCATCAATTAATAAAATTGGTTTTACTCGGTTTACTCTTTCTATAAGTTTTGCTTGGGCAAAAGTTAAAGCGAGTAAAAACAACTTTTGTTGACCACGAGATAGTTGATTATCTAGTGATGTGCCATTCATTAAAAACCTTACGTCAAATTTTTGTGCACCAAATAAACTGTAGCCCAGGGCCAACTCTTTATCATGATACTGACCTAAAACATCTAATAATGTCTTCTTCGAATTCCATCCCTGCAAGTATTGAATGACTATATCATCAGATACTGAAGGTAACATTATTTTCAACCAAAAACTTAACTCATTGGTCAACTCATTGACATATTCTGCTCTATGACCAGCGATTTGTTCAGAGCTTTCAGCAAATATTTCTGTCCAATAATTTAATGTTGCCAAATCAGTTTTACTCCTTAAACAAGCATTACGTTGTTTAAGTATGCGAGAAAACTCTCGCCAATGATCTGCAAAGGAATGTTTCACGTGAAACAATCCTAAATCAATAAATCGTCTTCTTTGCTTAGGGCCACCAAAAAAAACAATAAAACTTTCAGGTGTAATAACTTGTACAGCAACATTTTTAGCGAGTGAAGAAAACTTAGTTTGTTTTTCTCCATCGATTCTGATTTCACTATTATTAGCGCTGCTGTTAAACCCTTTCCTGACACCAAGTTGGCAATCTTTATCTGTTCTTACACTAACAGTAAACGTACTTTTTTCATGCTGTAGTAGATTATCTACTTTAGTGCTACGAAAGGATTTCCCATGACCTAAGTAAAAAATGGCTTCCAGTACACTGCTTTTTCCACTTCCATTATCACCAATAATAAAATTAACATCGGAATGAAAATCGACGGTAACGCTTTCTATATTTCGAAAATCTTGAATGAATAATTTACCAATGCTCACTTATTAAAATCTACAAACGCATTGGCATAACAACATATAAAGCTTCACCAGACTCTCCACCTTCGATTACAACACTGCTATTTGCATCGGCTAAGGTAAATTTAACGTCGGTTTCTTTAATGGCATTAAGTACATCTAAAACATAACTAACATTAAAACCGATTTCGACTTCTTCATATGGAAAGTCTATGCCGATAATTTCTTCTGCTTGTTCTTGTTCAGGATTGTTAGCGGTAATTTTTAACTCTGTGTTACCAAAATTAAGTCGAACACCTTTGAACTTTTCATTAGATAAAATAGAAGCTCGAGATAAAACTTGTCTTAGCTCGTCTTTATTAGCGTTAAGAATTTTGTCACCATTACGTGGTAAAACTCGACGGTAATCAGGAAAACGGCCATCAACAAGTTTACTGGTAAACGAAAACTCATTATCAATAATACGGATATGGTTTGCACCTAAAAATACTTGCACAGCTTCATCAACTGGATCAAGCAAACGAATTATTTCCAATATCCCCTTGCGCGGAACAATAACTTGCCTAGCCGGTAACTCAAGTTCTTGATTAGAAATTTTACAAATAGCTAAGCGGTGGCCATCGGTAGCAACAGAACGTATTTCATGACCTTCTGTTTCTATCGACATGCCATTCAAATAATACCGAACATCTTGGTTAGCCATCGAAAAATGTGTGCTTTCAATTAAGCGTAATAATTCAGACTTTAACAGTTTAAATTCAACATCGCCTTGCCACTCTTCAATATTAGGAAAATCACTGGCTGGTAATGTTGAAAGCGAATACTTACTGCGGCCAGTACTAATTTTTATAACATCATTGATCGCTTCAAAAGTTAACATTGAATCATCAGGCAAACTTTTACAGATATCGAGCAATTTACGCGCAGGAATAGTAATTTTTCCGTCTTCAGCATGATTATCTACAGTCGCATATGCCACCATTTCTAGTTCTAAATCAGTGGCTGTTAAGGTAAGTGACTGCCCACTTACATCAAAAAGAATATTACCTAAAATAGGTAGTGTACTCTTTCGTTCTACAGCACCAGAAACCAATAATAAAGGTTTCAATAGTAATTCTCTATTCAATGAAAATTTCATTTCTGACTCGCTTTTAACTTACTTATTATTATGATGACAATGTTCTGGTTAAATTTGAATAATCTTCTTTTATATCGTGAGATTCTTCGCGTAATGCTTTCACTTTACGACACGCATGTAATACCGTTGTATGGTCTCGCCCACCAAAGGCATCACCAATTTCGGGTAAACTGTGGTTAGTCAACTCTTTAGATAATGCCATTGCAATTTGACGAGGTCTAGCAACTGAACGGTTTCTTCTTTTAGAAAGTAAATCCGCTACTTTGATTTTATAATATTCAGCTACGGTGCGCTGAATATTATCTATGGTGACTAATTTATCTTGTAACGCTAATAAATCACGTAATGCTTCGCGAACAAAATCAATGGTAATTGCCCGACCGGTGAAATTAGCATTCGCTATCACACGGTTTAAGGCGCCTTCTAATTCACGCACATTTGAACGCAGACGTTTAGCAATGAAAAAAGCAACTTCATCAGCTAAATTAATATGACTTTCTTGTGCTTTGCGTTTTAAAATTGCGACTCGAGTTTCTAGCTCTGGCGGTTCGATGGCAATAGTTAACCCCCAACCAAAACGAGATTTTAGACGATCTTCAACATCAACTTCTTTTGGATATCGATCACTCGTTAAAATTATTTGCTGATTACCTTCTAGTAACGCATTGAAAGTATGGAAGAACTCCTCTTGCGTACGATCTTTACCAGCAAAAAATTGAATATCATCTATCAGCAATGCATCAACAGAACGATAATATTGTTTAAACTTTTCCATAGCATTATTTTGTAATGCTCTTACCATATCTTGCACAAAACGCTCTGAGTGCATGTAAGCTATTTTTGCATTAGGTTTATTAAGCAAAATACCATTACCAACAGCATGTAATAAATGGGTTTTACCTAAACCAGTTCCCCCATAGATAAATAGAGGGTTATAAGCGGCCCCCGGATTATCTGCAACTTGTGATGCTGCGGCACGCGCTAACTGGTTTGATTTACCTTCAACAAAATTATCGAAAGTATACTTAACTCTAATATTAGTGGTTTTCGGTAAATTACTTTCAGGAGCGACAATTTCTTTATTTGAACTTTTTGTATTGGGTTGCAGTTGACTAATACTATTTTGAATATTACTTTTTTGTGCTGGAATACTACCGACGTCAAAACGTAATAAAGGTGGATTAGCAGTATCTTGCATACCAACAAGTTCATTTATGCGATTGACGTATTTATCTCTAACCCAATCCAAAACAAATCTATTTGGCGCATATAAAGTCATAATATTATCTGCAATCACACACTGAAGTGGACGAATCCACATACTAAACTGTTGTGCGGGTAACTCTTCTTGAAGAACAGACAAACATTTTTGCCAAAGTGTATGATCCAACAACCGACTCCTGATAAATACTATGCTTTACGTAATTACTTACCAATCAATAAAAAGAAAAAGTAAAATAGAATAGTAAAAAATTAATTTTTATAATTACCCTATTATCACTATAGTTATCCACAACATCAATATTGACTTTTCGATAAATGCGTTTAATTGACATTTTTTTTTACTAAGCTCAATTAAAACAGGCATCATACAAGTTTTTAATAGCAAAATAATGCTAAAAAGCTTTCGATATACCATTTGATTATTATAGAAAATGCAGCTTATTCTGACTGCGAAAATTTAAAATTGTTATAAAACTGTGGATATTTTTCCTGATCAGAACGATCCGTAAACGATCTTTTTAAAATAGCTAGATAATAACCATTGACAAAGTTTGCTTCTCTATATAGAATTTCGCCTCATTTTTAGACCCAGTGTGCTCATGAAGGCTGTTTTGCCAGGGCAACAACAACAGACGGATTAGCGTAATGAAAAGAACATTTCAACCTAGTGTATTAAAGCGTAAGCGCAACCATGGCTTCCGTGCTCGCATGGCTACAAAAAACGGTCGTGCTGTAATTGCACGTCGTCGTGCTAAAGGCCGCGCAAGCCTTAGTGCTTAATCTTTTAACTTGCAACTTAAGTTAAAGGAATAGTAGCCGCTATGGTTACTTATGAATTTAATCGGGAGTCACGTTTGTTGACTCCCGGTCAATTTCAAGCTGTATTCTCAAAACCTCTGCGTTTTGGTTCTAGCCACATTACAATTCTCGTCACACCAAATTCTGATAATAATAACCGTCTCGGTCTAGCCATTGCTAAAAAACGGGTTAAATTAGCTGTACAACGAAATCGTATTAAACGACAAATTCGAGAAAGCTTCCGTTTAAATCAACATAATCTCCCCCATATAGATATGGTTGTTATGGTAAAATCAGGCACTGACAAGCTCGAAAATAAAGAAATTAATCAGCAATTGGAAAAAATATGGCGAAAAATAATTCAGCGCCACAAAAAATAGCAATTACCTTAGTAAAAGCTTACCAGCGTTGGCTTAGCCCATTGCTTGGTCCCCATTGTAGATTTGATCCAACATGCTCTTTTTATGCTATAGAAGCAATAAATCGCTTTGGTGTGATAAAAGGTTGTTGGTTAGCAGGCAAACGTATACTAAAATGCCACCCACTTAATGCGGGAGGACATGATCCCGTGCCACTATCAAAAAAAGAGAAATAAGACATTATGGAATCCCAACGCAGTTTTCTTTTTATTGCGCTAATGGTTGTTACCTATTTGCTATTTAATCAATGGCAAATGGACAATGCTCCAGTTATTGAGCAGCCAGCAGTAACTCAACAAACAACTCCAAGCAATAATAACGGCGAATTTGTTCCTGAATCATCAGCAACAGCAACGTCAATTAGCAATGAAACAGCGCCAGTAAGTGCTAGCCTAATTTCAGTAAGCAATAATGTTTTCTCACTAAAGATTGACACTAGAGGTGGTGACATTGTTGAAGCCAAGTTACTCAAGTACGATACTGAGCAAGGCAATGGCATACCATTTACTATTTTGCGTAACGACCGTGATCGTTATATTGCGCAAAGTGGTTTAACCGGTGCACAAGGTTTAGACCGTGTAATTCCAGGACGCCCTATTTATCAAACATCAGCGACTTCATATCAAGCCAACACAAACGAACCACTAGTTATAGATTTAAACTATGTTGACGCTGCAGGGTTATCTGTTACTAAGCGCTTCACTTTCGGCTACGACAGTTATGCTGTAAATGTTGAGTACATTATTAAAAACAATGCGAGCAACCCAGCAAGTGTTCAAATGTATGCACAACTTAAACAAACAACGTTAATTGATACTGGCAGCGGTTTAATACCAACCTATAAAGGCGCAGCTTATTCAACAACCGAAGATGTTTATGAAAAGTATAGCTTTGACGATATTTCAGAAACTAACCTCAATGTTGCAACGCAAGGTGGCTGGGTTGCCATGTTGCAGCACTATTTTGTTTCTTCATGGGTTCCTGAAAAAACGGCTAATAATCAACTGTATACTAGTTATTCAAGTAATAAAGATGCTGTTATCGGCTTTAAAGCACCAGCAATAACTATTGAGCCAAACACTACAGCAACAACATCAGCAACCTTTTATGTTGGACCGAAAGATCAAGATGTACTTGAAAAAATAGAAGAGAACTTAGATCTAACCATAGATTACGGTTTCTTATTTATGATCAGTCAACCACTATTTTGGTTACTAATTAAAATCCAATCAATTGTTACTAACTGGGGTGTAGCTATCATTATTATCACCTTAATAGTTAAAGGTGGTATGTATCCGCTAACGAAAGCACAATATACTTCGATGGCTAAAATGCGGGCTTTACAGCCCAAAATGACGCAATTAAAAGAACGCTTTGGTGACGACAAACAAAAAATGTCACAAGCAATGATGGAACTTTATCGTAAAGAGAAAGTAAATCCAGCCGGTGGTTGCTTACCTTTAATAATCCAAATGCCAATCTTCTTAGCATTATATTGGGTATTTTTAGAAAGTGTTGAATTACGTCACGCACCATTTATGTTGTGGATACAAGATCTATCCGCACAAGACCCGTTCTACATTCTACCTATATTAATGGGTATCAGTATGTTCATTATGCAGAAAATGCAACCGATGACAGTACAAGATCCTATGCAACAAAAAATAATGCAATACATGCCAGTCATGTTTACCGTATTCTTTTTCTGGTTCCCTTCAGGATTAGTACTTTACTGGTTAGTGAGTAACATTATTTCAATTGTACAAATGAAAATAATATTCTCGGGCATCGAAAAAGCCAAAGCGAAGTAAAACTATTCTCATCTGTGAAAAAGGTAGCTTAGGCTACCTTTTTTATATCCAAAATTTAGTATTTTCTATTTCTTTAATCGCAAATCTCGTTTGTAAAAATAAAACAAAAGCTCAGTGTGCATTTCACGCAAGTAATTAACGGTTTATAATATCGCCAATTAAAAGAATTTACCGTTAACTGAGAACATGCCATGTCTAACCTTGCTTTTTCATCAAGCCAAAAAGAAACAATCGCAGCACAAGCCACAGCACCTGGTAGAGGTGGTGTAGGCATCATCAGAGTTTCAGGTCCTGAAGTAAAAAATGTCGCTCAGGCAATTTTAGGTAAAGTCCCCGAATTACGTAAAGCGGAATATTTAACATTCAAAGATAAAAATAGTCAGGCACTCGATCAAGGCATTGCCCTTTATTTTAAAGGTCCTAACTCTTTTACTGGTGAGGATGTTCTAGAGCTCCAAGGTCACGGTGGTCCAATAATATTAGATATGTTACTTAAAGAAATATTGGCATTACCTAAAATTCGTATGGCAGGCCCCGGCGAGTTTAGTGAGCAAGCTTTTCTCAACGATAAGCTCGATTTAACCCAAGCAGAAGCTATTGCTGATTTAATCAACTCAAGCTCTGAGCAAGCAGCTCGTTGTGCTTTACATTCTCTGCAAGGTGATTTTTCAAAACTGGTTCATCAAATGGTCAATGACACAATCCACTTGCGCATGTATGTTGAAGCAGCCATTGACTTTCCTGAAGAAGAGATAGACTTTCTTGCCGACGAAAAAGTTGTCAATAACCTTAAAGCTATTATCAAGCAAGTAGCTGAAGTTAAAAATAAGGCACAGCAAGGCAGTATTATTCGTGAAGGTATGCGAGTAGTTATTGCCGGTCGCCCTAATGCGGGTAAATCAAGTCTATTAAATGCATTAAGCGGTAAAGAAAGTGCAATAGTCACTGACATTGAAGGTACGACCCGTGATGTATTATCAGAACAAATTCATATTGATGGTATGCCATTACATATTATTGATACTGCAGGCTTGCGAGAAAGTGCTGACAAAGTTGAACAAATAGGCATCGAACGTGCTTGGCAAGAAATTAAACAAGCCGATCGAGTATTATTAATGATCGACTCTTCTCTAGATGAAAATATAGATCCGAAAACGGTGTGGCCAGATTTTTTTGATAAATTGCCCAGCAATATTGGCTTAACCGTTATACGAAATAAGGCTGACATCAGCCAAGCAAAAACTGGTTACAGTGAATTAAACTCCACGCCAACAGTAACTTTATCCGCTAAAACAGGCTCAGGCGTATCAGAGCTAACTGAGCACCTTAAACATATCATGGGTTACCAAGGTAGTACTGAAGGTGGCTTTATGGCGAGACGACGTCACTTAGTAGCACTTGAGCAAGCACATCAGCACTTAGAAATAGGATTAGAACAACTTGAATCTTATGTTGCTGGAGAAATACTGGCTGAAGAATTACGTTTCTGCCAACAAGAGCTCAATAAAATCACCGGTGAATTCACTAATGATGATCTCTTAAGCGAGATTTTTTCATCATTTTGTATCGGAAAATAGTCATAAAACCTTTCTCTATATCTAAAAATAACCACAAATAGGAACATAAAATGAGTTCATTTCAAATCATTGTTGGCAGTATGTTAGGTGGCTCAGAATACGTAGCAGAAGCCTGTGAAGAAACATTAACAGCTCTTGGACATCAGGTTGAAATACATTTACAGCCTGAATTTGAGCAAATTTTAATCGAAAATCAAAATTGGTTAATTTGTACATCAACACATGGTGCTGGTGATTACCCTGACAATATTCAAGCATTTGTTTCCGATCTTGAAAAAAGCGATCAAGATCTATCCTCAATCAAATTTCTCACGATCGGTATAGGTGATTCAAGCTATGATACTTTTTGCTATGCGGCAAAAAAAATAAATACATTATTAAATTCAAAAGGTTGCACTGAACTCTTGCCCTTAACTACCTTAGATATGAGCCAAGAAATAGATCCAGAAGAATGTGCCCAACTCTGGTTAAATGAAAATAAAGATCATTTATAACCTACTTACCCATAAGTTACTCACATTACATCAGGTAAAAAACATGAAATGTGGATAACTATAAGGAAAAGCTATTAATTAACTATTATTATTCAGTGTGTATAAATTAACTTTAATTTACTTGTGGATAACTAGCTATTTTGATCAAAGCTTATAAGTGAGTTGATCAATGTTTGATCACAAGGCTACGCCATAGTTAATAAACTGTTTTATATCAATAAAAGTGACTTATCAACAGAGAAACAGGATCCTAATAAGTAATAATAATAAGATCTTTAAATAGATCTTTATATATTATTTAAGGATCAAGCTAAGATCTTTTCCTTAATTTGATCATTCCCCTGAGACAAAAAAAGCGCTAAAATATCGCTCTTAAATTTCAAATACAAAATAACCTAAGGTCAATAATTTATGTGGTATCAAGAGTCTTATGACGTAATCGTTGTTGGAGGTGGTCATGCAGGTACAGAGGCTTCACTTGCAGCAGCACGCATGGGCTGTAAAACATTATTGTTGACCCATAACATCGATACACTTGGTCAAATGTCATGTAACCCAGCCATTGGTGGCATTGGTAAAGGTCATCTGGTTAAAGAAATTGATGCGCTTGGTGGTTTAATGGCAACAGCAGCAGATCATGCTGCGATACAATTTAGAACTTTAAATGCCAGTAAAGGTCCCGCAGTACGTGCAACTCGTGTGCAAGCGGATCGAAACTTGTATCGTAATTTCGTACGAAATTATTTAGAAAACCAAGAAAACTTAACTATTTTCCAACAACCTTGTGATGATCTTATCTTAGAAAACGATAAGATCGTTGGTGTTTCAACGCAAATGGGCTTGAAATTTAAAGCTAAAAGCGTTGTTTTAACTGTTGGTACATTTCTCGCTGGCCAAATTCATATAGGTTTAAATAATTACCAAGGTGGACGAGCTGGTGATCCTGCGAGTGTGAACCTAGCTGCACGTCTGCGCGATATGCCATTTCGTATTGATCGTTTAAAAACAGGAACACCTCCGCGTTTAGATGCGAGATCTCTTGATTTTTCAGTGATGGCTGAACAACCTGGTGATGATCCTCGACCGGTGTTTTCTTACATGGGCACTAGCAATGATCATCCAGCACAAGTTTCTTGTTATATTACTCACACTAACAAAAAAACTCATGAAATTATTCAATCAGGTTTAAGTAGATCACCAATGTACACGGGTGTTATTGAAGGTGTAGGTCCACGCTACTGCCCGTCAATTGAAGATAAAATTCATCGTTTTGCTGATAAAGACAGTCATCAAATATTTGTTGAGCCAGAAGGACTAAATACTCATGAAATTTATCCTAATGGCATTTCAACAAGCTTGCCATTTGATGTTCAAATGGATCTTGTTAGATCTATCAAAGGGTTTGAAAATGCTCACATCACTCGACCAGGTTATGCGATAGAGTATGACTTTTTTGATCCTAGAGATTTAAAACAAACCTTAGAAAGTAAGTTTATTGAAAATTTATATTTTGCCGGGCAAATTAACGGTACTACGGGTTATGAAGAAGCAGGTGCACAAGGTTTAATTGCTGCAACTAACGCTGCTGCAAGAGTCCAAGGTAAGGAAGAGCTTGTACTAACCCGAGATCAAGCTTACATGGGCGTACTGATAGATGATCTAGCAACTTTAGGGACTAAAGAACCTTACCGTATGTTTACCTCTCGTGCAGAATACCGCTTATTATTACGTGAAGATAATGCTGATATCCGTTTAACTGAAAAAGGCCGATCTTTAGGTTTAGTTGATGATCTGCGTTGGCAACGATTTAATGAAAAAATGGAAAATGTTGAAACTGAGCGTCAACGTTTACGATCTACTTGGTTACAAAAGGATCATCCTAGCGTTAGTCAAGTAAATGAATTACTGAAAACACCACTAAGCCGTGAAAATAATTTGGAAGATCTGGTTCGACGACCTGAAGTTAGCTATGAAGATCTTGTTAATATTGAAGGTTTAGGGCCAAAGTTAGCTGATAAACAAGCTGCAGAACAAGTTGAGATCCAAATTAAATATGCTGGATATATTGACCGACAGTTAGATGAAATAGCTAAAAAGAAACGCCATGAAAATACTTTAATACCATTAGATTTTGATTTTACCCAAATATCAGGTTTATCAAATGAGGTTGTTGCTAAGCTTTCAGACACTCGCCCTGAAACTATTGGTAAAGCATCGCGTATTTCTGGTATTACTCCAGCCGCAATTTCGTTATTATTGGTTTATCTGAAAAAACATGGCTTATTACGCAAAATTGCATAATAAATCAGCATAAGTGAAAGACTCAACCTAATGACATTATCCGAACAGCTTATTGCGCTGATTAAAGAAACCTCACTTGAGGTTTCTCCAGAGCAAATATCGTTACTTATTCAATATGTTGAACTATTAAATAAATGGAATAAAGCCTACAATCTTACTTCTATACGTAATCCAAAAGATATGATCGTAAAACATATTATGGATAGTTTAATGGTTGGCCCCTTGCTTAAAGGTCAATCATTTATAGATGTAGGTACTGGGCCAGGACTACCAGGGATCCCGCTGGCTATTTTATACCCCGAGCGTAGTTTTGTATTACTTGATAGCTTAGGTAAAAGGATCACTTTTTTAAGACAAGTTGTTTTTCAATTAAAATTGACTAATGTTACGCCGGTAAAATCACGTGTTGAGCAGTATCACCCAGAACAACCGTTTGACGGTGTGCTTAGTCGAGCTTTTTCATCATTAATTGATATGGTAACTTGGTGTGAACATTTAGTGAGCGCAGAGCAAGGGCGATTTTTAGCCTTAAAGGGACTTTATCCTGAAGACGAGCTTTCTGCATTACCAAGCAATATTTCACTAACCAATAGCTATACTATTGTTGTTCCTCAATTAGAGGGCGAACGCCATTTGATTGAATTAGCTAAATCATAAATAATAATAAACTTTTGCTGAGAAAGTAATTGAGGCTCCTGTGGGAAAAATAATAGCGGTTGCAAACCAAAAAGGCGGTGTCGGCAAAACGACAACCTCTGTCAATCTTGCTGCTTCTCTTGCAGCAACTAAACGTAAAGTTTTATTAATCGATCTTGATCCTCAAGGTAACGCTACTATGGGTAGCGGTATTGATAAATATGAAGTACCTGCAACTTGTTTTGAGTTGTTGATTGAAGAGAGCCCTTTTGAAGATGTCGTTTGTAAAGATACAGCGGGTGTATATGATCTTATTGCTGCTAATAGCGACGTAACTGCCGCCGAAATTAAGCTAATGGAAGTTTATTCGCGTGAGCATCGTTTAAAGAATGCTTTGGCGAAAGTAAGAAGTAACTACGATTTTATAATTATAGACTGTCCACCATCATTAAATATGTTGACTGTTAATGCCATGACTGCCGCAGACTCTGTGCTAGTACCTATGCAATGTGAATATTATGCACTGGAAGGTTTAACGGCGTTAATGGATACCATTTCACAATTAACATCAGTAGTGAATGATAAGCTTCATATTGAAGGTATTTTACGTACCATGTACGATCCTCGTAACCGTTTAGCAAACGACGTTTCAGAACAATTAAAACGCCACTTTGGTGATAAGGTTTATCGTACGGTTATCCCCCGTAATGTCCGTTTAGCTGAAGCACCTAGCTTTGGTGCTCCAGTAATGTACTACGACAAATCTTCTACAGGGGCAAAAGCTTATCTTGCCTTAGCCGGTGAAATATTACGCCGAGCAGAACAAAAAAAACAACCTACTCCGCCAGAAGCTGCAGAGTAAGCAAGGAAAATCATGAGTCAAACAAAACGTAGAGGTCTAGGTCGTGGTCTTGATGCTTTATTAACGAAGCCTGAAAATGAATCTGCAGAAAATACTGAAGGATCAAAAGAGTCTTCAAATAAAAATGCAGAATTACAAAATTTACCAATAGAACAATTGCATCCAGGTAAATATCAACCACGTAAAGATATGTCAGCTGAAGCATTAGATGATTTAGCGAACTCTATAAAATCACAAGGCATCATTCAGCCAATTGTTGTGCGTCCTGTTAGTGAACATAGTTATGAAATAATTGCTGGTGAACGTCGCTGGCGTGCTGCGCAACTCGCTGAATTAGACACGGTTCCTTGTTTAATTAAACAGGTACCTGATGAAGCCGCTGTTGCTATTGCATTAATTGAAAACATTCAACGTGAAGATCTTAATGCAATGGAAGAAGCTATTGCATTAGAGCGTTTATTAATTGAATTTGAGTTGACTCACCAAGAAGTTGCCGATGCTGTGGGGAAATCCAGAACTGCTGTAACTAACCTATTGCGCTTAAATAATCTTAATAGTGAAGTGAAAACTTTACTTGAGCATGGTGATATTGAAATGGGTCATGCGCGAGCATTGTTAGCTTTAGATAATGACACTCAAACCACTACTGCTCGTATTGTGGTGGCTAAAGAACTTAACGTTCGTGAAACTGAAGCATTAATTAAAAAGGTACAACAACCAGTTAAAGAAGTTGAAGAGAAGCCTGTAGATCCGAATACTAAAGCTTTAGAGCAAAATCTTTCTGAAAAACTAGGTTCTAATGTTACGATAAATCATAATAAAAAAGGTAAAGGTAAGTTAGTTATTTCCTACAGTGATTTATCTGAGCTTGACGGTATTGTTTCTCGCTTTAATTCTTTTTAATTCCCCTCAAGATAATAAGCAACTTTGATTAACAGAGTTGCTTACTCAATTCAATTTATATGGTGACTTTAGTTATTCTAAGAGAAAGTTTTCATCATAGATTATACATTAGTCGTAATTTTGACATTTAGCGTTACATTTCGCACATTATCTGGGCAATGAGTGCCCTATTTTGTTGCATTGGCGCTGTAATTAAGTATACTTGCGTCGGCTTTTTAAAGATGAATATTTATCTTTAAAAAACTGTAAGTAATACGAAAAATATCGTACGGAGTGTCTGGTGGCTTTAATTCTAAACAATGCGTTAGCTAAACCAGGAAAGCAATTTGCTTTTAAGCAAATATTAATTTCGATAATGATTGTTTTAATTTGCAGTGTAGCAACATATTTTATTTGGGGATTATCTTACGCAATTTCAGTGTTAGCTGGAGGTGCAATAAGCATAATCCCTAATTTTGTCTTTGCTCATAAAGCATTTAAATATGCCGGAGCAAGATCGTCCGAAAAGGTATTAGATTCCTTTTACAGTGGCGAAAAATTGAAAATTGTATTAACGGCCGTTTTGTTTGCGCTAGCCTTCAAATTTTTAGCGATAGAGCCAATAGCTTTTTTCAGCAGTTTTTGCGTAGTAGTGGCGTTGCCATTATTAACACCATTTTTGTTTAAACTTTAATCATTGGGATAATTAATATGTCTTCAGGTGCGGAAATTACCAGCCAAGAATATATTAAACACCATTTAACCAATTTGTCTGTCGGTGAAGGGTTTATGACCGTTCACATAGATACACTTGGTTGGTCGGTGTTTTTAGGTTTGGTTTTTATCATGTTGTTTCGTTCAGTCGCTAAAAAAGCAAGTACCGGTGTTCCTGGTAAGTTGCAATGTGCTGTTGAAATGATTGTAGAATTTGTCGATGACAGCGTTAAAAGTACCTTCCACGGTAAAAACCCTGTCATTGCGCCATTAGCGTTAACCATTTTTGTTTGGGTATTGCTGATGAATGCGATGGATTGGGTGCCGGTTGATTTAATACCGCGTATCTTTGAGTTGTTCGGTGTGCACTATATGAAAGCCGTACCAACAACCGATCCAAATATGACTTTTGCTTTAGCATTAGGTGTATTTGCACTTATTATTTACTACTCAATTAAAGTAAAAGGTATTGGTGGCTTTATTAAAGAGCTAACGACTCAGCCTTTTGGTCATTGGTCATTGTACCCAGTGAACTTTATATTAGAGATGGTTACTTTACTTGCTCGTCCGTTATCACTAGCACTACGTTTATTTGGTAACTTATACGCAGGTGAATTAATTTTCTTATTAATTGCAACAATTGGTTTATTCCAATTGCCAGTACACTTTTTATGGGCTGCTTTCCATTTATTGGTTATCCCATTACAAGCGTTTATCTTCATGATGCTAACGATTCTATATTTGAGTCTTGCACACGAAGATCACTAATTTGTAGGGAACAAATTAGCACGAATTTATTCGACCCTTCGGGGTGTAAGGCAGGATGCCTGAAATACTAAATTTTTAGCCCTTGTTCCTGACAAGGTAACAAGGGCTTTAATAACAGTTTCAACCTTAATTTTTAACTTTATAACTTTACTTAAATAATCGGAGATAAATATGTTATATATCGCTGTTGCTTTATTAATCGGTCTAGGTGCTCTTGGTACTGCGATTGGTTTCGGCTTACTTGGTGGCAAATTTTTAGAGTCTGCTGCACGTCAGCCTGAATTAGCACCACAACTTCAAGTAAAAATGTTCATCGTAGCAGGTCTTATTGATGCTATCGCAATGATCGGTGTTGCTATCGGCTTATACCTATTATTCGCAGTTGGTGTTCCAGCTTAATTTAAACGCGAATTTGAATAGGAGATACATAAATGAATCTTAATATGACCTTAATTGGTGAATTAATCGCATTTATCGTATTCGTAATTTTTTGTATGAAGTATGTATGGCCACCAATTATTGGTGCCATCGAAGCTCGTCAAGCAACTATTGCTGATGGTCTTGCTGCTTCTGACCGTGCCGCTAAAGATCTTGAGCTTGCTCAAGAGAAAGCTACAGCACAATTAAAAGACGCCAAAGCGCAAGCAGCTAGCATTGTTGAAGCTGCTAAAAAGCGTGAAGCTCAGATAGTTGAAGAAGCTGCAGTAAAAGCACAAGCTGAGAAAGAAAAAATTCTTGCTTCAGGTCATGCAGAAATAGAAACAGAACGCAATCAAGCAAAAGAAGAACTACGTCAACAAGTTGCTATTTTAGCAGTTACTGGTGCAGAGAAAATTCTTGAACGTTCAATCGATGCCGCTGCACATAGCGACATTTTAGATAAACTTGTAGCTGAACTTTAGAGGGAACTGAGCTTATGTCTGAATTGACAACCATCGCTCGTCCCTACGCTAAAGCGGCGTTTGATTTTGCTATTGAAGCAAACGCAGTAGAAAGCTGGTTAGAAATGCTAGTTTTCGCTGCTGAAGTTGCTAATGATGACACCATTAAAGAGTATCTCTCTGGTGGTGCATCTGTTGAACAAGCACAAGACATTTTTTTAAAAGTTTGTGATGTACAACTTGATAGTAATGGCCAAAACCTGATTAAGGTGATGGCTGAAAATCAACGTTTATTGGTGCTACCACAGGTTGCTGCTCAGTTTAGTGAATTAAAAGCTGAACATGAGAAAACAATTTCTGTGGATGTAACTTCCGCTGTTGTATTAACAGCTGAACAACAAACTACATTAGGCGCTGCGCTTGAAAAGCGTTTGGCTCGAAAAGTTAAACTTAATTGTAATATTGATGCAAACGTAGTCTCTGGTTTAGTAATAAAAGCTGGTGACATGGTAATAGATGGTTCAGTACGAGGTAAATTGAACCGCTTAGCAACAACAATGCAATCCTAACGGGGAACAGAGCATGCAACTGAATTCCACTGAAATCGCTGAACTGATCAAGAGTCGTATTGAACAGTTTGACGTAGTTAGTGAAGCTCGTAATGAAGGTACTATCGTTTCTGTAACAGATGGTATCATTCGTATTCATGGCCTTGCAGACGTAATGCAAGGTGAGATGATCGAACTTCCTGGCAATCGCTTCGCTATCGCTTTAAACCTTGACCGTGATTCGGTCGGTGCGGTAGTTATGGGTCCTTATGCGGATCTAGCAGAAGGCGTGAAAGTAAAATGTACTGGTCGTATTTTAGAAGTACCAGTAGGACGTGGCTTATTAGGCCGTGTTGTAAACACTCTTGGTGAGCCAATTGACGGTAAAGGACCAATCGAAAACGATGGTTTCTCTCCTGTTGAAATGGTTGCACCAGGTGTAATTGATCGTAAATCTGTTGATGAGCCTGTTCAAACAGGTATTAAATCAATCGATGCAATGATTCCAATTGGTCGTGGTCAACGTGAACTTATCATCGGTGACCGTCAAATTGGTAAATCTGCTATCGCATTAGATGCCATCATCAACCAAAAGAACACGGGTATTAAGTGTGTATACGTAGCTATCGGACAAAAAGCGTCGACAGTTGCTAACTTAGTACGTTCTTTAGAAGAGCACGGCGCGTTAGATAACACTATCGTTGTTGTTGCATCAGCTTCTGAAGCCGCTGCTCTTCAGTACTTGTCAGCATACTCTGGCTGTACTATGGGTGAATACTTCCGTGATCGCGGTGAAGATGCACTAATCGTATATGATGATTTGTCTAAGCAAGCTGTTGCTTACCGTCAAATTTCATTACTTTTACGTCGTCCGCCAGGTCGTGAAGCCTACCCAGGTGACGTTTTCTATCTTCACAGTCGTTTACTTGAACGTGCTGCTCGTGTAAACGAAGCATACGTTGAACGTTTTACTAACGGTGAAGTTAAAGGTAAGACGGGTTCTTTAACTGCTTTACCTATCATTGAAACGCAAGCGGGTGATGTATCTGCATTCGTACCAACTAACGTAATCTCAATTACCGATGGTCAGATTTTCTTAGAATCTAACCTATTTAACTCAGGTATTCGTCCTGCGGTTAACGCTGGTATTTCAGTATCTCGTGTTGGTGGTGCTGCGCAAACTAAAATCATCAAGAAATTAGGTGGTGGTATTCGTTTAGCATTAGCACAATATGCTGAATTAGCAGCCTTTGCTCAATTTGCCTCAGACTTAGATGACGCGACTCGTGCTCAATTAGAGCATGGACAACGTGTAACTGAGTTGATGAAGCAAAAGCAATACAGCCCATTGTCAATTGCTGAAACAGCTGTATCTTTATTTGCCGCAGAAAAAGGTTATTTAAACGATATCGCGATCGACAAAGTTGTTGATTTTGAAGAAGCATTACGTACATACGTAAACAATGATCACGCTGAATTGATGGCTACTATCAATGAAAAGGGTGACTATAACAAAGACATCGAGTCTGGTTTAGCTAAAGCTATTGAAGCTTTTAAAGCGACCCAAACTTGGTAATTGAGTTAACCTTTTCGGGAGAATAGTCATGTCCGGCGCTAAAGAGATAAAATCGAAGATTGGAAGTGTAAAAAACACACAGAAAATCACCAGCGCGATGGAAATGGTTGCAGCTAGCAAAATGCGCAGAGCGCAAGATAGCATGGCTGCCTCTCGTCCATACGCTGAAAATATGCGAAATGTGATCGGTCACATCGCGCTTGGTAATCTAGAATATCGTCATCCTTATATGGTTGAACGTGAAGCTAAGCGTGTAGGTTATATTGTTGTCTCAACAGACCGTGGTTTGTGTGGTGGTTTAAACATTAACTTGTTTAAACAAGTATTAGCTGACGCTGGTAAACACCAAGCAGCTGGCGCTGATGTTGAATTTGCCGTAGTGGGTTCTAAAGCTACGTCATTTTTCAATAATATGGGCGCTAAAGTTGTTTCACAAACTTCAGGATTAGGTGATAACCCTTCATTAACTGATTTAATCGGTAGTGTGAAGGTGATGTTAAATGCCTATGATAATGGTGAGATAGACAGATTGTTCATTGTATATAACAAGTTTGTTAATACCATGACGCAAAAACCGACAATCGATCAACTTTTACCTTTGCCTAAGTCAGATGATGACGCAATTAAGCATCGCTGGGATTACATTTACGAACCTGATGCTCAAGCAATACTTGAACATTTATTAGTTCGTTATACGGAGTCTCAAGTATATCAAGGTGTGGTTGAAAACCTCGCATGTGAACAAGCTGCTCGTATGGTTGCAATGAAAGCTGCAACAGATAATGCGGGTGACTTAATTAACGATTTACAATTGGTATATAACAAAGCTCGTCAAGCAGGTATTACTCAAGAATTGGGTGAAATTTGTGCAGGTGCGGCAGCGGTATAAGCAAAGGTTCTTTGTTTATTTTATTAGTAAATAAGAGCACAAGATTAGAGGATTAAACATGAGTACAGGTAAAGTCGTCCAAATCATTGGCGCAGTTGTGGATGTAGAATTCCCACAAGATGCTGTACCTCAGGTATATGACGCATTAAATGTAACTGAAGGTGATCTAGCTGGTTTAGTACTAGAAGTACAACAGCAATTAGGTGGTGGTGTAGTTCGTGCCATCGCTATGGGTTCATCAGACGGTTTGCGTCGTGGTCTGAACGTATTAAACACAGGTGATAACATCCAAGTTCCAGTAGGAACAAAAACATTGGGTCGCATCATGAACGTATTGGGTGAGCCTATCGATGAAGCTGGCCCAATCGGTGAAGAAGAAAGATGGTCAATTCACCGCGAAGCTCCAGCATACGCTGAGCAAGCGATGTCTAATGAGCTTCTTGAAACTGGTATCAAAGTAATCGACTTGGTATGTCCATTCGCTAAGGGTGGTAAAGTTGGTTTATTCGGTGGTGCTGGTGTTGGTAAAACCGTAAACATGATGGAACTTATTCGTAACATCGCGATTGAGCATAGCGGCTACTCAGTATTTGCTGGTGTAGGTGAGCGTACTCGTGAAGGTAACGATTTCTACCATGAAATGAACGACTCTAACGTACTTGATAAAGTATCGTTAGTTTACGGCCAAATGAACGAGCCTCCAGGAAACCGTCTTCGTGTTGCGATGACTGGTTTGACTATGGCTGAAAAATTCCGTGACGAAGGTCGTGACGTATTATTTTTCGTAGATAACATCTACCGTTACACACTTGCGGGTACTGAAGTATCAGCATTGTTAGGTCGTATGCCATCAGCGGTAGGTTACCAACCTACACTTGCTGAAGAAATGGGTGTTCTTCAAGAGCGTATTACCTCGACGAAGAAAGGTTCAATCACTTCAATCCAAGCGGTATACGTACCAGCGGATGATTTGACCGATCCATCTCCAGCAACAACCTTTGCTCATTTAGATGCAACAGTTGTACTATCTCGTGATATTGCATCACAAGGTATTTACCCAGCAATCGATCCACTTGACTCTACTTCACGTCAATTAGATCCATTAGTTGTTGGTGCTGAGCATTATGAAACAGCTCGTGGCGTTCAATCAACGCTACAACGTTACAAAGAACTTAAAGATATCATCGCCATCTTAGGTATGGATGAGTTATCTGAAGAAGATAAGCAAACAGTATCTCGCGCACGTAAGATCCAACGTTTCTTATCTCAACCGTTCTTCGTTGCTGAAGTATTTACAGGTTCTCCTGGTAAGTATGTATCACTTAAAGACACAATTGCTGGCTTTAAAGGTATTCTTGCTGGTGAATTTGATGATTTACCTGAGCAAGCTTTCTACATGGTTGGTTCTATTGAAGAAGCAGCTGAAAAAGCTAAAAACATGTAATGAAGCTTGGTGATTAACATAAGTTAATCACCTATTAGGAGGTCACATGGCAATACTTTCTGTAAATCTTAATGTGGTAAGTGCTGAAGAAAGCTTATTTTCTGGTAGCATCGAATCATTACAGATCACAGGTAGCGAAGGTGAATTAGGTATTATGCCTGGTCACGCACCTTTGCTGACCTCACTAAAACCTGGTATGGCAAGAATCGTTAAGAAAGGTGGTGATGAAGAAATCATTTATCTTTCTGGCGGTATGTTAGAAGTTCAACCTAATAACGTAACAGTACTTGCAGATATCGCAGTACGTGGCGGTGATTTAGATGAACAAGCCGCACTAGAAGCTAAAGAACGCGCAGAGAAGCACTTGAATGAACACGGAAACGATGTTGATTATGCTGAAGCTGCAGCTGAATTAGCTCGCGCTGTTGCACAATTGCGTGTTATTCAAGCGTCAAGCAAAAACTAGCTAACAGTAAGTTTTAGTGATCAAAAAAGCGACTTTTACTTCGGTAATTAGTCGCTTTTTTATGTCTGAATATTTTTACTTTTAAGCTGTTACTTGCGCTTTTTTAAGCATACTGAACAGCTCATCTTTTAAATGTAAACGAGCTACTTTTTGTTGCTCTAAATATTCATCACTGGTTGGCTCTACCCCAACTTCTATACGATGTACTTGCTGATTTATTTGATGATACTCTTTAAATAGGCGTGCGAAATGTGCGTTGTCCATTTTTAATTGGCGAATTTCTTGTTCAAACTCTGGAAACTCATGGTGCAAATCGTGTTTATCTAACATGTCTTTTCTCCTATTTAGCGCAATTAATGCAAGTGTCAATATATGGTAAGACCTTTAAGCGTTCAGGACTAATAGCTTGCTGGCAAAGCCGACATAAGCCGTATTCATTATTATCAGAACGGGTAATAGCTTGATTGATTAAATTTAATTCTCGTTGTGCTTCAAGATGAATTTCACTGAGTACTTCGTTGTTTTCATTTTCACTGGTTTGTTCTGCAAAATCTTGTGAACGGCCTTTACTAAAGTCAGCTTCTATAGCGCTGATGCGCTGTTCAAGTTCAACTTTCTTATCTAATAAATTCCTTATAATATCTTTATTCATCAGCTTTCTCCTTGGGCTTTATTTCATTCTATGCCTCTGATGAGTCGCTGTTTTGATCTAGCGCAATATTGTATTGAGCATAGCACTTTATTTTCATCAAGCATTTGAGTGTTGATATCGTTGGGTAGTTTATGAAGACAGCTTCGTTGTTTGCACAAAACAGACTATTTTCTAAATGATTAAATAAACAAAAAATTTATAAACCTTTTAATAAAAACTCAGTATTAATAACTATAAGAAGAAACTTAGCGAAAAGTTTACATTAGCAGAGCATTGAACGCGGGAACTTATATCAGAAATGATTAATGAAAAGGACGTAATGTTGCAAGTACAAGCGGGCCAATTAGATAAATTGGCTGTGTTGTATGAAAGCAATAAGGTGAAGTTGTTTAATTACTTTCGTAAGAAGGGTAATAGTCGTGCTCAAAGTGAAGACTTAGTGCAGGAAACTTTTATGAAAATATTAGCTTATCGTAGCAGTTTTAATGGCTCTAGTACCTTTAGCAGTTGGATGTATGGCATTGCTAGAAATACCGCTGCTGATCTTTACCGAAAGAACAAGGGTAATGTTATTCACGAAGATATTGATGATCATGAAGTTGTTTCAGAGCATTGTGCAACGGAGCAAGCGGTATCAAGCCAGCAACAGAATATTTTTGATGAATCATTGGCCAGTATTTCAGCTGAGCATCGAGAAATTATTATTTTAAGCCGTTTTCAGCAACTAAATTATCATGAAATATCGTCGTTACTTGACTGTAATTTAAATACTTTAAAGTCAAAAATGCGTAATGCTATTAGTAAATTGCATGAAAAATACAACAAATTGTCAGGTGAGGTACAGTGATGAATCATCAAACTATTATTGATTGGAAGCTCTCGAATATTAATAAAAACGTCACAGCTGAATTAGTACTTACTGATGAAATGCAGCAATATATTGAGTTTCACCCTGAGCTAGTTAAAGAATTAGCCTTTATTGATGCATTTTGGCAGCAAGATAACCAAGAGTTACCGTCTAGTGAACTTGATCAGCGTTTTTATAACATGTTGTCACAAGCACAAAATGCACAGCAAAATATCGATACTAATCAGGCAGCTAAACAGTCTAAACAAGTCCATATTTTTACAGTCATAAAAAATTGGCTTAGCACTAGTACGATTAAGCCATTTGCTCAGTTTGCAACTTTAGGTTTAGTGTTTTTATTGGGTTTTAATGCCAATGACAGTCGTGATGAAATAGGTCAGCAAGGCCAAAATTTAGCTGCTAACTTGGCCGCTAAAAATGGTATTGATAATTTACAGCAAGAAGTTTCCTCTTTGAGTGCGATGCTAGCCCTGTCGATGTTAGATAAATCTTCTGCGGCCGAACGCTTATCTGGTGTTGCTTATAGCCAACAAACTGATTTAACTGACCCATTATTGATGAAAACACTGATGTCGACCTTGGAACATGACCGTTCCACAGCAGTAAAGTTAGCTATTATTAATACCCTAAATAACCTCCCTGATATTAGCGAACAAGAGCATCAACTCTTAGCGTTCACTATTAAAGAAAACAATACATTAGTAAAAATAGAACTGTGTCGCTTGTTATTCAATATAGGCTCAAGTGTAACTAAAAATGAATTATTAAAAGCACTGAATGAAAGCGAATTAAATCCAGATATGGCGGAATTTTTACAGAGAATTAACGCCATTTCCCATATCTAAATAAATTTATTTTGGAGTATAAAATATGAAAAAATTAAACCTAACGTTACTTGGTCTAACACTGTCGGCGTTAATGCAAAATGCGCACGCTATTGAGAAAACATACAGCCTACCACTATCTAATCCAGGAGAACCGGTTTCATTAGAGATCGAGGTGCACACCGGTGCAATTTATATCGAAGGCTTTGATGGTGAATCAATTGAAGTGACCGCGACGATGGAAGAAATTGCAACCAATGAGCTTAATAAAGTTGAACGAATCATTAACGATGTTACTGCTGAGTTAAGTGATGGCAGAGGCAATAACATTGAGAAAATTGGTGAAATAATTAGCGGTCATACTAATAAGCATAAAAGAAAACTACGCTCGGCTGAAGGATTGAAATCAGTAAAAAATAATTCTATGCAGTTAGAAATTGAAGAAGAAGATAATGAAGTTGAAATATCGAGTGAATACAGCACACAAAATGTAATTTTGCATATAAAAGTACCCAAACGTACCCGTTTAGACATCGAATTGTACAAAGGTGGTGATGTTGAAATTAACAATATATCGGGTGCAATTGAAGCTGAAGCCTTCAAAGGCAGTATTATCGCAAACGGTGTTTCTGGCCCTATGGTCGCTGAAACACACAATACCGATATTGTGGTGTCGTTTGATGTATTAAATCAGCAAAATCCAACGTCGTTGACTAGTCATAGCGGTAACATAGATATCAGTATCAATAAAAATACCTCAGCAAAAATAAACGTGCAGAGTTACAAAGGTGAAATATTTTCGGGCTTAGCGACAGAATTTTTTGCCTCAGAAGATGTTCAACGTAAGAACAAAGGTGGTAAGCAGAAAATTGTCATTGGCGGCATGATGAGTGCAGAAGTTAATGGTGGAGGCCAAGATATTACGTTAGCGACCTATAACGGCAATGTTTATGTGCGAACGAAATAATAACTTGTTTGAATTGATATTACGTTTAAAAAGTATGTGTTAATTGCATATTCGCTAAAAGGCATTAATTGAATGGAGTCTTGATAACTTAAGGACGGTAAACCTTTGGTTTATATCGTCATTGAAATATAACGCTATTGTTTCTTTTAGCGATAAAAAACCGATATTTATCCAATATCGGTTTTTATTAATTTATTGCATTTTACTTTGCTAAATTACTCGCAAAAAACAAACTCTTTTGGTGGTGTAGCACCCATTAAGTGCTGCACAAAGTAATCCCAGCGCTTACGCATCATATAAGGCTCTCTTGCAAAGCCGTGGCCGCGATTAGGTAGCATTAGCATGTCGAAGTCTTTATTGGCTTTAATCAACGCTTCTGCGACCACTAAGGTGTTATATGGCGGTACATTCGTGTCAGTTGTGCCATGCGCTAGCAGCAACTTACCTTTTAGGTTTTCAACGATAAGCTGATTAGCTTGGCTGTCATAATTCGTTGTACCATCTTCATTTTTAACTAATAACCCGTGATATTTTTCACCCCATTCATCGGCGTAGTTTCTATTATCATGATTACCGGCTTGAGATACGGCGACAGAATAAAAATCAGGATAAGTTAACAAAGCACGTGTTGAAGCAAACCCCCCACCAGAGTGTCCCCAAATGCCAACTCGAGTGCTATCAATCCAACTATGTTGTGCTGCTAATTGTTTAATTGCTGCCACCTGATCAGGAATGCCGCTATCGCCCATATTTTGATAATAAAACTCATGAAAACTCTTTGAACGACCCGGTGTTCCTAGTGCATCAATTTCAATAACAATAAAACCAAGTTCAGCAATAGCTTGGTTGTCGCCACGAGCAGTTCTAAAGTGGCGGCCCCTTATACTACCAACTTGTGGGCCTGGATATAAATAATTAACCACAGGGTAAGACTTGCTAGCGTCAAAATCGCTAGGTTTGTACATTAAGCCATAGATGTCATGTTGGTTATTTCGGTCTTTAACGATAAATGGCGTAGGGGCTTGCCAGCCGGTAGCACTTAACTTGCTAATATCCATTTGCTCTACAACAAAACCAGATTTACTACTAGTACTGCGAATAAAGCTAGTTTCAGGTTGGTCTGGTGTAGAAACTCTATCTAAAAAGTATTCAGCGTTTTTGCTTAAGCTTATACGGTGATGTTTTTTCTCAGGCGTTAACAGTGTTAAGTTCGAACCATCCTTGTTAATGCTATAAAGGTAATGAAAATAAGCATCACCGCCCTCTTTGCCAGCACCGGTAAAAATAAGTTTGCCCGTATCTTGGTTAACATTGAGTAACTCTAAAACCGTCCAATCACCTTGAGTAATTTGGTTTTTAATTTTACCTGTTGTCGCATCTACTAGGTATAAATGTCCCCAATCAGAGCGTTGAGAAAACCAAATGATTTCATTACTTTTATCAAGATACTGCCAGCTAATATCACTAACACCTGATTCAAAAAAACTTTTTTCAGTTTCACTGAAAATGGTTCGTACCTTACCTGTTTTAGCATTAGCTATTTTTAGGGTAGCGGTTTTGTGATCACGTGTTGATGAAACAAAGGCAAAGTGGCTACTGTCAGCAGACCAATCAATATCTAACAACTGCCCATCTCGGCCCGCAACATGATCAGTTATCGTTGAGCGATGATCATCAGCAGGCATATCAAGCGGTATGACTTTAGCTTGTTCAACATCGATAACAACACGGTGAATTTTGAAAATGTTTTCATCACCCGGCAATGGGTATTTCCAAACATCAATATTAGGGTGCCCTACTGCCGTTGATACTATGCCCATTTCACCGACATTACGGCCATCATGTTTAAAGGTGGTTAACTTTTTAGAATCAGGAGACCATTTTACTACCGGCTTTTTACCCCGTATCCAACCGGCATTATTGGTGGCATAACCAAAATTATCTTCGCCGTCAGTGGTTAACTGCTTTTTGCTATTATCACTGAGTTTACTTAGCCATAAGTTGTTGTCTTGAATATAAACGGCATGTAAACCATTAGGAGCGACTAATTCATTATCTTTAGCGGTGTTTTTAACTTGATCACATGAATAGCGCTCAATATCACACTGATATAAATCATCTTTTATTTTTATCGAAATAGTCTGGTTATTGATTAAGTCAAAAGATGTAAAAGGCAGCTTTTCAGCTTTAATGTCTTGTTTGGTGCTGGCAGATAGCGCCGTGGCGAGTTTTTGATGATCGAACGCCAAATTTTTTTCTTTTGTCACAGCATCAATAATAAAAAACGCTTCACCTTGTTTGGTATGGCTACGATAAGTTAATTGGCTGTTGTTAGTCCACACCGGATGATCTAGCGTGCCGGTAACCAATTTATCTGTGTGTTTACTAAGTTGTTGCTCTGCTTGATAATATTTATCGATGCTCAGCGATTGAGCATTCACAGCAAACGCTATATTAGATAAGCAGGTAACAGCTAGTGCTGGGGTTATATATTTTATTATAGAGACCATGAACAACCTTGATTTATCAGTTATAAAATTAGGATTTTCAATATTCTATCATTTCTTTCCTTTGTGCTGCTGTAATTATCGACCAGTAGACAACGCATGGCGATAACTAACGGCAGCTTGATGTTAGTTTATTGCTGTATCGCACTAATGAACGTTCGCCGTGTTGTACGGCAGTTTTGTTTTTACAGTAGATTAACTGTTATTAATATTGTTGGTACCAAGAGCAAGACTTATGCGCAAAGCAGTAAACAAAAACAGCTGTAACTTACTTTTTAACTATTTTTTATCACGATTTAGACTAAAGTCTATCGTTTTTAGTGGTCAATGTAGACTTAGGTCTAATTTATAAATCTGCCCTGACTCTCTAGTGTTAACAGTATAATAAATATTCTGTTTGAAAATTAAACAAAATAATAAAAGAGATTGATATGACTAATCAGAGTAATCAACAAGCACAATTATCTTGGTTGCAATCAAGCAGTGGTGAGTGGTTGTATTTTCTTGATGAAAACCTTGCCAGTGAAGATTTGAGCTCAGTAGTTGAACAAGATTATATTTGGTTAGTTTCTCAAGAGACATCTGCTCATAAAATAAGTGGTTATCGTATTGCTAATGAAACCATCGAAGCCTTTATCAAACAGCTAGCAGGTGTTGAGCAGGTTGTTGTATTTGGTGTTCCTCATGAGCAAAAAGGTAATGCTATTCATATTTATATTGAATTAAGTAGCAAAGCGATTGAGCTAGCAACACTATCAAATGCAATTAATGCCAAACTTGCCGGCTGTTTGGGTGAGTTTGCGCGCGCAGAAGTGATTAAATATGTTGAACAACTGCCAATGGCTAAAAATAAAACCATTACGAGAAAAATATTGAAATCACAAAATATAACCATGAATTACGCAGCATAAAATTATAAAAATAACGATAACGATAACGGTTGCTCGCTGCGATAATAAGTAAACACGTTATCAAAACTAATAAAACGATAAAAATGCCAACGAGTATAGTGGTTTTACTCTAAGGTTAATAATGCTTATCGAACGACAGAAATAAACTGCTGTATTCGATTGGGATCACACATGGGGAAAGTAAAATGTTTAATAAGAAAAAGCTTCTATTAGCAACAGGTTTATTAGCTATGGCTGGCGCAGCAAATGCTAGTTATGAAATTAAGTTATCAGATGAGGACACCATTACGTTTGGTGGTTATATTAAATTAGATACCCGATATGTTGACGGTAACATTAATAGTATTACTAATGATTACTGGGTTGGCGCTGGTAATGTTGGTGATATCTCACAATTTAGCTTTCGAGCGACTGAGTCTCGCTTTAATACTAAGTATGTTCATGGCGATATCACTGGTTTTATCGAGATGGACTTTCATGGCGGCGGCGGTAATGAGATAGTTTCTAACTCTTCAAATCCAAGATTACGCCACGCCTTTATTAAATATAAAAATATCCTTGTTGGTCAAACATGGTCAACCTTTGTTAATACCAGTGCTTTAGCTGAAGCTGCTGATTTCGGTGGACCACTCAATGCTGCGGCCTTTATTCGACAAGGCCAGATTCGTTATACCCAAGGTAATTTCCAAGTAGCGGTAGAAAATCCAGAATCAGATAAGGGGGATCCAAGCCAAGATTCTATGCCTGATATTATTGCCAAATATACCTTTAAAGGTGATTGGGGTAATGTTTCTATTGCGGGTTTAGCTCGACAGTTAAACACGCTTGGTGGCAACTCTGAGTCAGCATTTGGGTACGGTATTGCAGGTAAAATTAACACCTTTGGTAAAGATGATTTACGTTTTCAATATCACGGTGGTGAAACCGGTCGTTACGTTGGTGTTGTTGCTGCTCGTGATTTAGTTGGTGAAGAAGTTGAAGAGACTACTTCGTATATGGTCGCTTATCGCCATTTTTGGACAGAAGACATTCGCAGTACCGCCTTTTACGGTAATACCACAACAGATGTTTCTGACGCTGATCGGACTCATTGGGGGGTAAATGTTTTTAAAAATTATACTAAAGAACTTTCGTTTGGTCTTGAGGTAGGTAATTTTGAATCAGCAGATCAAGATGCAGACTCAGATTATGTACAGTTTTCAGCTAAATATGTTCTTTAGTGTTAAATTGAGTATTGTTACGGTCTAGCCGTTAATACTATAAATTGCTTGCGTTAGTTAACCTCCAACCGAGGTTGTTTTTGGGGAAGTTATTACTTCCCCTTTTTTATATTTAATATCAACTAAGGTTCTAATAAGGTGTGATCTTAGCGATAAAATAGCGTTAGCTAGCTATAAGTGCTGCAGCAAAACCAATAAATACCCCGCCAGTTGTTTTACCTACCCAGCGTTGGCCAATGGCAGACAAGAAATAGTGACGAAACCTAAAAGCAACCGCAACATAAACAGAAGTAAAAACAAAAGCATTACACAAGCTTGTGCCAGCAAGCAGTAAGAATTGTGGCAAAATGGCCTGTTCAGGCTGTATAAACTGTGGAAACAACGCTGAGAAAAACACTAAAGCTTTCGGGTTACCAAGTCCTAATAAGAGGCTTTGTTTAAATAAAGCACGTTTAGCTGGCGTTTGACTACTTTTATCCGCAAATGCCCACTGACCTTTACTACGCCACATCGCGATACCAATATAAACTAAGTAGCCGGCGCCAGCGTATTTAATAAATGAAAATGCTAATTCAGATGCCATTAAAACCAAACCAAGGCCGGATGCTGAAATGAGCGCTAAAATCATTACAGCACTAACATGACCAAAAACCCCCGCTAAGGCTTTTTTACGACCGAAGTTTATACCATTACTCGCTGCTAGGATTACCGAAGGACCAATACTGATTGAAGCAAGCAGTGAAATACTGAAATAAAGATAATAATTGTGAAGTTCCATGCTACTCCGATGGAGATTTTGCTGAGGTTTTTAAAGGCGGCTATGGTAACGAGCGAGCCTAAAAGTGCAAGTTTTAGATAGCGTTAAATAACATTTTTTTGATGTGCATACCGTGGCATCATAAAAAAA
Source organism: Cognaticolwellia aestuarii (assembly GCF_002000025.1). GTDB lineage: Bacteria > Pseudomonadota > Gammaproteobacteria > Enterobacterales > Alteromonadaceae > Cognaticolwellia > Cognaticolwellia aestuarii. Next base: position 668,581 of record NZ_MUZV01000001.1, on the reverse strand, counting down.
GCCGCTAGTAAGCGGCTTTTAGGATATTTACCCAAAGGGATTAGCTGATTATTTCTTCAACTTGGCAAAAGCATCAGCAAAAGCATTACCCATAGCCGCATTATTTTCTATTTTAGGTTTTTGTGCTCTAGAGTGATTTTTATGTTGCTTATTTTTGCTGTCTTTAAACGTTGTTTTTGGCGCTTTTTCAGTTAGTTGACTATTAGCTTGTGGCGTAGCTTCATCTAAACGCATGGTTAAACTGATGCGCTTTCGCTGAGGATCTACTTCAGTGACCTTAACTTTAACCACTTCACCGGCTTTAACAATTTCATGTGGATCGCTAACAAATTTATTGGTTAGTGATGAAATATGCACTAAACCGTCTTGGTGAACCCCAACATCAACAAAAGCACCAAAATTAGCAACATTCGAGATAACACCTTCTAAAATCATACCGACTTTTAAATCTGCGATAGTGTTGACACCTTCTTGAAACGTTGCTGTTTTAAATTCAGGGCGAGGATCTCGACCAGGCTTTTCTAACTCGCTAATAATATCTTTAATCGTGATGGCACCAAAGGCTTCACTAGTCAGTGTTTCGATATTAATGCTTTCAAGTGCGGATTTATTACCAATAAGGTCAGTAATTGTATTGTTACTCTGTGTTAAAATCGCTTCTACAACGGGGTAGGTTTCTGGGTGAACACCAGAGCAGTCAAGAGGATTACTACCTTCAGTTATACGCAAAAAACCAGCGGCTTGTTCAAAGGCTTTTGGTCCTAATCGTGCGACTTTTTTTAGTTCGTTACGGTTATTGAAACGACCGTTTTCATTACGAAAGTTAACCACGTTGTTTGCCATGGTTTTGTTTAATCCTGACACCCTTGCAAGCAAAGGCGCAGAAGCACTATTTAAATCAACGCCAACTTTGTTTACACAATCTTCAATGACATCATCTAAGGTTTGGCTCAGTTGGCTTTGGCTTACATCATGTTGATATTGCCCTACACCAATGGCTTTAGGGTCAATTTTTACCAGTTCTGCGAGTGGATCTTGCAGGCGTCTGGCAATAGATACAGCACCGCGTATTGATACATCAAGATCTGGAAACTCATGTGCGGCCAGCTCAGATGCCGAATATACTGAAGCACCTGCCTCACTCACCATGACTTTTGTCGGCTTATTTTTTTCTAATTTAGTAATAACATCGGCGATTAATTTGTCACTTTCACGAGAACCTGTACCGTTACCTATCGCAACTAACTCTACTTTATGTTGCTGGCATAAGTTAACTAAGGTACGTACTGATTTATCCCAATGATTTTGTGGTGCATGTGGGAAAATTGTTGCGGTTTGTAATAATTTACCTGTGGCATCAACAATGGCAAGCTTGCAACCCGTTCGCATACCAGGGTCTAACCCTAAAGTTGTTTTCGGACCTGCCGGTGCAGCCATAAGTAAGTCGTTTAAATTGCGTGAAAATACTTTTATTGCTTCTACTTCTGCTTGCTCACGCAGGCTACCAAGTAATTCTGTTTCTAAACTTTGGCTTAGTTTTAATTTCCAGGTTGAGCTAACCACTTTAGTTAAAAACTCTGCCGCCGCTTGCCCTGTTAAGCGCAAATTGAAGTGCTCGGTAATTATTTGTTGGGCACTTGAAAATGCGCCCTCTTGCCCTGGGTCAACATCAATACGTAATGTAAGAAAGCCTTCATTACGGCCTCGTAACATAGCTAACATACGATGTGAGGGCACAGTTCTTAAAAGCTCTGAGTGCTCAAAATAATCTCTGTATTTTGCCGCTTCGCCAGCTTTACTCTTAACTACTTTGCTGCGAAGGTGAGCTTGTTTGAGTAAATGACGGCGTAATTTTTGGATTAAATTAGCGTCTTCAGCAAAACGCTCGACTAAAATAAAATGAGCCCCTTCAAGTACAGACTTTTCATCTGCAAATCCGTGCTCTTTATTAATAAATGCTGCGGCTTCACGTTCCGGAGAAAGCTGCCAATTATTATATATATTATTAGCTAATGGCGCTAAGCCTGCAGCTATAGCAATTTGTCCTTTGGTTTTTCTTTTTGGCTTAAAAGGTAAATATAAATCTTCAAGGCGGGTTTTATTATCGGCCTTGTTCAGTTCAGTTGCTAAGGCTGGCGTTAGTTTCCCTTGTTGTTCAATGTTCGCAATAATAACATTTCTGCGAGCGGCTAAATCTCTTAAGTAGGTTAAACGCTGAGCCAAGTGGCGTAAGTGGTTATCGTCAAGCCCTTGTGTCGCTTCTTTACGATAACGAGCGATAAAAGGCACTGTTGAGCCTTCGTCTAATAAGTTTATCGCGGTATTTACTTGACTCGTTTTTATATCAAGTTCTTTGGCTATTTGCTCAGCAATTGGCGTCATTTATCGGGGATCCTAGTGCAATAAGAAATGGGTATGCTTACCGTATTTTTAGTGCGCATAGTATATACCCAAAGTGTATTGATATGCGATACGCAAGTATTTACCCTGAACTCTGGATAAGCAGCATTTGCTCAATCCTCCCTTTTAAGCCATTATCTGCGTTAAAACGTCGATAAATTGCGCGTTATTGATAAACGCTTTGCCTTGGAAATGGCATAAAATGAAGCATTGATGATGTCTATTAGTGATGTTTACCTTGCTATAGCATTTACTTTGCTACCTAAGCTTTTGATTCACTTGAATATCAAGCACTCATTATCCAGAGTTCAGGTTATTTAAGCTTTTAGCTAAAACAACGTGGATTAATTTAACTGGATATCTTGATAGTATTTTACGCGCTTGGCATTTAAAATAACGCTACAATGTTGTTATTCATCACCTAATTAAATAAAAAACGGAATTATTATGGCTCTCTCTGTTGTTGTTTTAGCCGCGGGTAAAGGTACTCGCATGCGCTCTTCATTACCTAAAGTACTTCATGCTGTTGCTGATAAACCTATGGTGGCACATGTTATTGATGCTGCACGTCAAGTTGAAGCAACAAACACTTATGTAGTATATGGTTTTGGTGGTGATGTTTTAAAAAGTAAAATTACTGGTGATGATTTAACTTTTGTTGAACAAAAAGAACAGCTTGGTACTGGTCATGCGGTTGATATGGCATCACCATTTTTAACCGATGACGAAGATGTTTTGGTGCTTTATGGTGATGTACCCTTAACGAAAGTGAGTACATTACAGCGTTTAATTGCTGCAAAACCAGAAAATGGTATGGCGTTATTAACGGTGCATTTGGCTAATCCAACAGGTTATGGCCGTATTATGAGGGATAACTCGGGAAAAGTTGTTGGTATTGTTGAACAAAAAGACGCTAATGCCGAACAGTTACTTGTTAACGAAGCCAATACCGGGATTTTGCTCGCCAATGGTGGTGACTTAAAACGTTGGTTATCAAACTTATCCAGTGATAATGCACAGGGTGAATACTATCTAACAGATATTATTGCAGCATGTCACCAAGAAGGTAAGTTAATTACTACCGCTCATCCTGATAGCGAAATTGAAGTGGAAGGTGCTAATAACCGCGTACAATTAGCTGGCTTAGAGCGCGCATATCAATTAAGAAAAGCAGAAGAATTAATGATTGCTGGTGCGACTCTTCGTGATCCAAACCGGGTCGATATTCGCGGTAATGTTGTCGTCGGACAAGAAGTGGTTATTGATATAAATTGTATTTTTGAGGGTAATGTTGAAATTGCAGACAATGTTATTATTGGTGCGAACTGTATTCTTAAAAATTGTCGTATTGGCGAAAATGCTGAAATTAAGCCAAATAGTATTATTGAAGATGCCGTTATTGGTGAATTAGCATCTGTTGGTCCTTTTGCGCGTATTCGTCCAGGCTCAGAATTAAAGCGTGATGCTCATGTTGGCAACTTTGTCGAAATGAAGAAGTCGACTTTAGGTGAAGGAGCAAAAGCGGGTCATTTATCTTATTTAGGAGATGCTGAAATTGGCCCTAAAGCTAATATCGGTGCCGGTACTATCACGTGTAATTACGATGGCGTAAATAAATCAAAAACCATTATTGGTAAAGGGGCTTTTATTGGCTCAAATGCCTCATTAGTGGCGCCGGTAACCATTGGTGAAATGGCAACCACAGCAGCAGGCTCTGTTATTGTAAAAAATGTTCCTGATAATGAGTTAAGTGTCGCTCGAGGTAAACAACGTAATATTCCTGGTTGGCAGCGTCCTATTAAAAAATAGCGGATAAATATTATGCACTTAAGCCGGGTAGTGGTTATGTTTTTGTTAGTATTTTTACTAATAATTAACGCTGCTCGGGCTGAAAATGTATTAACTGCGGTAGCTGCTGAGCACAAAATGCTGCAGTATACAGAAAGTGGTGAAGTACATGGCCCTAGCGCTGAAATATTTAAATTATTACTGAAAAACAGTCAGCTGAACGCAACTCTTGAGTTCTTTCCATGGTCTAGAGCATACCAAACGGCTTTAAATAGAGAGAATACACTTATTCTTAGCATGGTGCGCACAAAAGAACGTGAGCATAAGTTTCATTGGTTAATTAAAGTCAGTGACCTAGTTCGAGGTTTTATGTCATTAAAATCTCACCCTGACAATCAGATCACTGACATAGCCGATGCTAAAACAAAAGTTATTGCGGTGTTACGTGGGAGTTATAGTTACCACTCTTTAATTAATTTAGGCTTCAGTAAAAAAAATAATATTTATGAAGTAGCATCGTTAGAACATGCTATTGAACTGTTTTTGTCTGGCAAGGTCGATTTAATTTATACGGATCCCAATGTATTAAATAATCATCTGATTAAACAACAACAAAACCCGCAAGCATTAATTTCGGTGCATATTTTACCGCAAACTCGGCGCGAAAGTTATATCGCCAGCAATATCAACACAAGCGCTAGCATATTAAAAAAATTGAAATCAGCGGCATATAAATTACAGGCGGATCCAGATTATCAATACTATTTGGCGTATAAGCCTCTAATTAAAGAGTAATACTAGATAAATATTGTTTTTATTTTCAGCTTTTGTTTTAATAGCTAAGTTTTAAATCGAAACTTTTTAAGAGTAAAACGAAAGCAATGTCAAAACGAAATACCCAGCAACGCCGCCATACTATTATTGCAGAATTAAGTAATTTAGGTGAAGTGAGTGTTGATAGACTCGCAAAAATGTTTGATACCTCAGAAGTTACCATTCGAAAGGACTTAGCCGTATTAGAGAATAGTGGTTTACTACTACGACGATATGGTGGTGCGGTACCTTTACCTAATGAAATAATCGAACCTAAAACAGAGAAAGTTTCGAAACGAAAGATAATTATAGCAAAAACTGCAGCATCACTTATCCGAGATCATAATCGTATTATTCTAGATAGTGGTAGTACAACATCAGCTTTAGTTCGTGAGCTCAGTGTTAAGCAAGGCTTGGTTGTGATGACCAATTCGCTTGCCATCGCTTCTGATTTACATGCATTAGAAAATGAACCGACATTATTGATGACCGGTGGTACTTGGGATCCTCATTCAGAATCATTCCAAGGGCAAGTGGCAGAAAGTGTTTTACGCTCATATGATTTTGATCAGCTATTTATTGGTGCCGATGGCATTGATTTAGCTCGTGGTACAACAACATTTAATGAATTATTGGGCTTAAGTCGGGTTATGGCTGAAGTGTCGCGTGAAGTTATTGTCATGCTAGATTCAGAAAAACTTAATAGAAAAATCCCCAATTTAGAGTTGCCTTGGGGTAAAATTCACACGTTGATTACAGATGCTGATATGCCTGAAAACGTGCGAAATGAAATAATTAAACAGGGCGTTAACCTCGTTATTGCCAGTTAAAAAAGGATAGATAAATATGTGTGGAATTGTTGGTGCTGTCGCACAACGTGATGTAGCAGACATTTTAGTAGAAGGCTTAAAACGATTAGAATATCGTGGTTATGACTCTGCAGGTGTCGCGATTGTTGATAATAACAATCAACTTAATCGTGCTCGTCGTTTAGGTAAAGTACAAGAACTTGCTGATGCCTTACAAGCTAACCCAATATCTGGTGGTACAGGCATTGCCCATACTCGTTGGGCAACACATGGCGCGCCAAGCGAAATTAATGCTCACCCACATATTTCATCAGAAACTATTGCTGTAGTACACAATGGTATTATCGAAAATCATGATGAATTACGTACACGTTTGCAAGCCTTAGGCTATGTATTCACTTCAGAAACAGATACAGAAGTTATCGCACATTTAGTTCATCATGAGCTTAAAACGGCTGATAGTTTATTAAATGCTGTACAAATTACAGCTAAGCAATTAGAAGGTGCTTACGGTACTGTTGTTGTTGATACACGCGATAAAGACCGAGTGATTGTAGCCCGTTCAGGTAGCCCATTAGTTATTGGTTATGGCGTAGGTGAAAACTTTATCGCCTCTGATATGTTGGCACTATTACCGGTAACGCGTAAGTTTTCATTTTTAGAAGAAGGTGACGTAGCAGAGGTTACCCGCTTTGAAGTGAATATTTTTGATGCAGACGGCCATTCGGTTGAGCGTGAGGCGAAAGAGTCAGAAGTTAGTCATGATAGCGGTGACAAAGGTGAATACCGTCATTACATGTTAAAAGAAACTTACGAACAGCCAACCGCTATTCGTAATGCCTTAGAAGGTCGTTTAGTGGGTAATGTACTCGATATTCAAACCTTTGGTGATGGTGCTGACGCTATCTTTCAAGAAATTGAACATGTACAAATTATTGCCTGTGGTACCAGTTACCATTCAGGTATGGTGGCACGTTACTGGTTAGAAGCCCTAGCAGGTGTTTCATGTAATATTGAAATTGCCAGCGAGTTTAGATATCGCCAATCACATGTACCTAAAAATGCATTGTTAGTCACTATTTCACAATCGGGTGAAACTGCTGATACCCTCGCAGCTTTGCGTTTAGCTAAAGAGATAGGCTACCGCGCTAGCTTAACTATTTGTAATGTGGCGGGCTCTTCATTGGTGCGCGAATCGGATCTTGCTTTTATGACTAAAGCAGGTGCCGAAATTGGTGTAGCGTCAACCAAAGCCTTTACAACTCAACTTGTTGGTTTATTGATGATGACCTTAGCTATTGGTCAGCATCACGGTATGGCACAAGAAAAACAAGATGAAATTGCAAAATCTTTAATGGCTTTACCAAATAAGCTTGAAGAAGTATTAGCACTTGCGGGCTCTATTGAAGACCTAGCTGAAGATTTTGCTGATAAGCATCACGCATTGTTTTTAGGTCGCGGTGATCAATACCCTATCGCAATGGAAGGTGCATTGAAGTTGAAAGAAATTTCATATATTCATGCAGAAGCCTATGCTGCAGGCGAGCTTAAGCACGGTCCATTAGCGCTAATTGATGCTGAAATGCCGGTTATTGTAGTAGCGCCAAAAAATGATTTAATTGAAAAATTAAAATCCAATGTCGAAGAAGTACGTGCCCGTGGTGGATTGATGTATGTATTTGCTGATGCCAGTGCCAACTTTAGCAGCGATGACACCATGAAGGTTATCAATGTGCCGCATTGTGACGATATTATTGCACCCATCGTATATACCTTACCGTTACAACTATTGTCGTACTATGTAGCAATAATCAAAGGGACTGATGTTGACCAGCCTCGTAACTTAGCTAAATCAGTGACTGTCGAATAAGTTGATGATAAAACTGAATTTTTTGTGATTTTACAAAAATCTTCATACTCTTCAGGTTTGAGTTATTCTGAATTCATCAGAGTAACTCAAACCTATTAATGAAAATTTTCTTGTTCCTGCCCTCCAAAACAATCGTCGAGCTTATTAAACCGGTCATCATTTAGTTGAAATTAAACAGTAATGAATTTTAGTCCGACCTTTTGTCAATCATTGTTCATACTTTTTTGCCAATGATAAAAGTCTGTTTCAAAATTACTATACTCTTCCTGAAATATTTTATAAGACTCACCAGCAGAGAATGCTGAACAGGGATTTATTTGTTCATTTTTCATAAAAGAGACTAATGATTCTAATCTTTTATTATCACCATACATAAAAGCAATCCATGCCCAGCTACTGTAGTAAAGGTGCTGCACATTTAAACTAGACCATTGTTGAGAGTCGAAAAATTGCATTATAGGGTACGGCTCTTTTTTTAATTGTTTTTTATAAAAAACAATTTCAACTTTTCCTTCTTTTACGATCATATCCTCATAAAACTCTGCCATTCCCTCACTAAACATACGTGGTGTTCTACCTATTATATGAGCACTAAGGGCATGTGATGTTTCGTGAATAGCCGTTTTTAATGCCTTATCATCTGATTGTTGATAATCAACAAAAGCCAAGTTCAATCCGCCGAAATACACACCAATTGTTGTATCTAAATTGCTAGAAAAAAAGGCGGTGTCATTCAAGTAATCAGATCTCTCTAGCGATATTATTAAGTTTACGTTTATTTCGCGTTTAGCCGATTTTCCTAATAGTCCGATATATTCTTGATGTAAAAATTTAATTCTTTCGATTAATTCTTTTTCAAAATATGTTGTCATCTGAACCGCGTAGACATTCAATTCAAGGTAATCACTAACCTTGTAGTAGAAGTGCTGATATTGCTGATTTAAGCTATTGATTGTTTCTTTAAGTAGAGGCTTATAACTAGCGCGTTTCTCATCAGTGTTACATGTATTATCATCAAAATAATCTTGCCCAGGATAAACATGTTCAACCGCGTATGTTTCATATTTTACGTTATTTATTTGGCTTTTAGCTTTTTTTGATGGCTTGGGTATGATGTTTTTTGGGGTGGGTGGTTTAACCTTAGTTGGCTCTTTTACAGCTTTTTGTAATGATTGTATTTCGTTATCGGGAACCGACTTCATTATTAAGAATGTCACAACAGCAAGGAGGAAGTAATTTATCCAGTTTTTATTTTTTTTATTTGCCATAACTTATTACAATTTAATTCCTGAATTCAAGAGTTAGTGATTAACCAAAAAATTACAATCATACTGTCCCTGACAGCTTTATAACTTATCATTATTCAGCTGAAATTAAGTAAATATATTTATACTTTCAGCTATACCTAAAGCGGTTTTTTTATCACTTCAGTGAAGCAAAATAATTAATGTTAATTAGAGCAATAACAAACTGTCCGTTACTTAGTTGAACTACTAAGGTTTTCGTATTATAGTGCGCAGCAAATGGACTTCTATATTCATAGTTGAATATTTTTAAACGACTTTTCTCGATTATTGCCGTGTCTATTTATTTCTTCTTATTGATTACAATTTTAAATATATAAAGGATATATATAATGAAAAAAAGTACATTACTGCTTGGTTTATCTTTACTTTCTTCTTCTGTTCTAGCTAACACTTATAATAACCAAGTAGACTTTAACTACCTAAATGTAGATGATTTTAATGTCATCAATCTGGAAGGTACGCACTATTTTGATAGCGTTACTACCAATAATACAGCATGGGCTGAAGCGGCCTTTATGGGTAGAAATAACAGTGTAACTGCTGGTTATACTAATTTTGATAGCGATGCTTACTCACTAGCATTAGGCGGTGACTACTATCATGAAAACATTTTTGTCGGGGTCGACTTTTCTTTCGTTGATGTTGATAACAGTGCTAACGAAAAAAACCTTGTGGTAGAGCTAGGTTATTTCTTTGCTGAAAACTGGTTGGTATCTGTGTCTGGTTCTGATGCTGGCTTATCAAACTCTTTAGCATTGAACACTAAATATATTGCAACATTATCTGACGGTGCATTCTTAAACTTTGAAGCATCATACCTTAATGACCATGACGACTTTACTGCTACTGCTGACTATTACTGGACAGCTAGATCAAGTGTAGGTCTTAACCTTTCAACTGAAGATGGTTATGATTTTGGAGTTCGTGCTCAGCACTTTTTCTCTCCAACTATTTCGGCACGAGTTGAATATATCGCCTTATCTAATGACGATGCCGTATCTGTTGGCATAACAGGTCGCTTTTAATTTTTAGCAATTAATGGTTCTGCCAATAAGGAGGAATTATTCCTCCTTATTTTTGCTAAAATAGCTTGATTATCAGAAGATTAATACTAGGTTAACCTGAACTCTGGATAACGAGTGTTTGATATTCAAGTGAATTAAAAGCTTAGGTTAAGTTAGTCTGTCTAGTGCTTTAATCTCAATAGTTTTCACCACCTCTATACCTTATCGGCATCATTCTATCTCCAGCTTCTGGTACTTTTTCTACCTGTTAACGAGGTAATTTAGCGTTTTTAGCATGACTAAATTATACGGAAAGTACTACACACCTAGTCTGTAAATATTTCACTTAACGGCTCGCTTGTGAATATTAAAAAATATAAAAAATAAATTAATATTTAATTATCAATCGTTTATGTTTTATTTTCTCATTGGCATGAATAACGCATTAAGTGAACTGTAGTTTAAAACTTAATGAACAAAGGGGAATATTATGTTGAATTGGGCACTCACTTTTTTAGTTGTCGCTATTATTGCCGCAATATTCGGCTTTAGTGGCATTGCAGGCGCAGCAGCGGGTATTGCTAAAATTATCTTTTTTATCTTTGTTGTATTACTCGTTATTTCATTAATTGCTAATGCCATTCGTGGTAAATCACCAAAAATTTAAGGAAAAATATTATGACTTTTATTAAAAAACTATCAATCACAATGATTACTTTTGTTGCAATCCTTGGCTTAACAGCCTGTAGCGACGATAAAGCAGAAAATGCCGGTGAGAAAGTAGATGAAATGGTACATGACGCTGGCAATGCACTTGAAGATGCTGGTGATAAAGTCGGTGATATGGCTGATGATGCTGGCAACGCAGTAGAAGATGCCTGTGAGAAGGTTAAAGAAGGGGTAAATGCTGAAGACAGCGATTGTTAGTCTATAGCTCATAAGCCGATACAAAGCCTACATAGGTTTTAGTAAATATTGCATTCTCCCTTAATTAATTGGCTATAAATTAAGGGGGAATATTTACGTTAATACTAAATCGTTGTCACTTGAACTTTATGTTATTCATCGTATTAAACAATGAAATCAGTACAAGCTCATCGTTAAATAAACAGAATTTTATAATGTGTTAAGGTAGGTGGGTACTTACTTTTTAGTTGTTGAACTACGACTTCCATATTAAAACGCTGTTTTCATATGGAAGATTTGGCGTAGTAGCGAGTATTGTGAAAATTAGCTTATTTACTTTGTTGTATTGTTGGGTGTTTTATTAACGTCAATACAGCTTGTGATAAATCACCAAAATTTAGGGAAAAACAGATGACTTTAATTAAAAAATTATCAACTAGCGCTATTACACTTGTGGCCGTACTTGGGTTAACAGCTTGTAGCGAAGAAAAAGCAGAAACTGCCGGTGAAAAAGTAGATGAAATGGTTCACGAGGCAGGTAAAGCGGCGGAAAAAACGGGAGATAAAGTCGATGATATGGTCGACAGTGCCGGAAATAAGCTTAGTGAAATTAAAGATGACGCAAGCGAAAAATTAGGCAAAATGAAAGAAGATGCTGGCAATAAGCTAGATGAGATTAAAGACAGCGCCACTAGCAAGTTTAAAGATATGAAAAAAGACGCGGGTAACGCGGTTGAAGACGCTTGTGAAAAGGTAAAAGAAGGCGTTGAAGCTAAAGACGACGATTGTTAATTATTATTGACCATTACTAAATGATAAAAGGCCTACTAAGGCCTTTTTTTATCACTTATTTTAATTTTATGGGAAATTGTTTAGCTACTGCTAGTAATACCAAGGCTAATAAGTTTTTTAGCTCTTAGCACTTACCTGCGGTTTGAGAACACAAACCCTTTTTATGAATATAGCTATTTTTTATAAATGAAATTTATTAGCACTGGCATAAGTAGGTACAAGTTATGAATAATAAATTAGCTCCTCTTATCGAAAAAACTCAGTCCAGCTTTTGGTTTGTACCTAGCTTAATGATTATATTGTCTTTTTTATTAGCAGCTATCACTCTCTACATTGATATTACCCATACCCAAGAAAATAAAGGCGCTATTGGCTTTTTGTATGCAACAAACGTTGATGCTGTACGTTCACTATTAGGTACGATAGCGGGTGCAATGATCACAGTCACCAGTATTGCCTTTTCAATTACCATTGTCGTTTTAACGCTGGCTTCCTCACAGTTTGGCCCACGTTTAATGCGAAATTTTATGATGGATAAAGGGACTCAAATAGTCTTAGGTACGTTTATTGCGACATTTTTGTTCTGCATCGTAATATTTTGTGCACTTAGCTTTAAGGCTCCGTATGATTTTAAGCCAGGTATAACCATAACGGTTGCTATTGTGATGACCTGTTTTAGCGTTTGTACTCTAGTTTACTTTATTCATCATGTTGCGATGTCAATTCAAGCTGATGTGGTGATTGATGATGTTTATTGCGAGTTACAGCACAATATCGCAAAACTATTTCCTAGCGCGAAAAATAAAAATACAACTGAGGCGAACACTTCACCAGTGAAAAAAAATAGTCACCTGGTTGAGTTTGATGTCATGGCGCCGTTTAGTGGTTATTTGCAACTTATTGATAAAGAAAGTTTACTGAAATTAGCAGCACAGTCGCATTGCGTTATACAGCTACACTTTTCAGCCGGTGACTTTATTGTTGAAAAAACTAAAATAGCTACTGTTTATGCTAGTAGCCTCGCAGAACAAGATATTAGTAATGATATTGAGCAACATCTTATTTATGGCTCATGTCGAACGCCAGTTCAAGATCCTGAATTTGCTGTACATCAATTAGTTGAAATAGCATTAAGAGCGTTATCGCCAGGCATAAATGATCCCTACACGGCTATTACCTGCATAGATAAGTTGTCTGCAGTACTCTGTGGTTTAACTGATAAAACCTTTCCCCAGAAAAAAATGTTGTCTGGTGGCGTACTCTGTTTAATCTGTAAAGAGTTAACTTTTACTGATATTGCTAAAGCGGCTTTTGATCAAATCAGGCAGCAATGTCAAAACAACCTTGCGGTTACTATCAAAATGCTTGATGCCTTGCATGTGTTGTTGGGGCAAACAACAACGGATGAGCAACATAACTTTGTGTTAACGCAAACTGAGATGATTTCACAGCAACAAGCCAAGGAATGCATGAGTGATCATGACAGGGGCGAATTAATACAAAGAATCGAAAAAATAACATGTAAAAATAATTAATCCTGAGCGACTTTTTTTATCCGCAGCTTTAGTATTCATTAACATGAAAATTAATGCTACTAGAGAACTTTTACTTGAGTTTGTCAATATTAGAAAAATCATAGGCTTAAAGTAAAAATAACGGCACTAAAATTAATTAATTTCCCCACCTAGCCTTAAAGCACTTTATTGATCTAACTCATATTTATTTACAATGATGGTGGTATTGTATCAAGAGGAACATTACTTTTTTAACCTTTGGAGCTACACCTCATGACGATAAAATCAACGCTAACATCACTCAGTAAAATAGTTGCCTTGATCGTAGTAGCTGGAGGTGGTTGGTATTTTTGGCAAAACCAGCAAGCAGAAAAACTCGCTAATCAGCTGCCCGACAGTGTTGTTTATGGTAATGGTCGTATTGAAGCGACAGAATATGATATAGCGACAAAACTACCCGGTCGGTTAGTGAAAGTTTTAGCGCAGGAAGGCGATATGGTCGAAATGGACCAAGCTTTGGCGGTGATTGATACCGATGATTTAAATGCGCAATTGCGTGAGGCAAATGCGGGATTACGTGAAGTCATTGAGTCGCGCAAATATGCATTGGCTATTGTCGACCAACACAAAAGTGAATTGGCGCTAGCAGAAGCAGAATTACGCCGCACTTTAGAGTTGGCAAAACAAGGGCATGTTTCTAAAGAAAATGTAGATAAGCAGCGCACGGTATCTACCTCAGCGCAAGCAGCCTTAAGAGCAGCTAATGTGAAAGTTGTGCAGTCTGACGCGGGTATTGAAGCCGCTCATGCACGTATTGAGCGTTTGCAAAGCAATATTGCTGACAGCACACTCCAAGCCCCGATTAATGGCAGAATATTATATCGTTTAGCTGAGCCTGGTGAAGTCTTAGGCAGTGGTGGCAAAGTTTTCTCATTACTGGACCTGACCGATGTTTACATGAGTATTTACTTACCCACCTCTGAAGCCGGTAAAGTTACCATTGGCTCAGAAGCTCGTATTGTTTTAGATGCTATTCCGCAATATATATTACCCGCGAAAGTCTCCTTTGTGTCTGCGCAAGCACAGTTCACCCCTAAATCAGTAGAAACCCGAGACGAGCGCGATAAATTAATGTTTCGTGTCAAAGTTAAACTTGACCCTCAGTTGCTTAAAGAACATATCGCACAAGTTAAAACCGGCGTACCTGGGCTGGCTTATGTTTTATTAGCACCAGAAAAAACATGGCCAGAAAAGTTACAGGTCAGAGTGCCTGAATAATGTCTGATATGTCCGATCACAGTAAAGTGAGTGAGCTTACCCAGGCTGCTAGTGTCGTCAACATCAGCAAAGTAACGCATCGCTACGGTGATAATTTTGCCCTTGATGATATTAATTTAGCTTTACCTGCGAGCAGTATGGTGGGGTTGATTGGCCCTGATGGTGTTGGTAAATCTAGCCTGTTAGCCCTTATTGCAGGCGCTCGCGCGGTTCAACAAGGTGAAATAGAGGTTTTAGCGGGCAATATGCGCGATAGCCGTTTTCGAACTGCGGTTTCACCACGGATTGCTTATATGCCACAAGGGTTAGGTAAGAACCTGTATCCAACCTTGTCTGTTTTTGAAAATATCGACTTTTTTGGTCGGCTGTTTGGCCAAGAAAAGAAAGAACGTCAACACCGTATTAAAGACTTACTCAAAAGCACTGGACTAGAAGCCTTCGCTGATCGTCCGGCAGAGAAGCTTTCCGGCGGCATGAAACAAAAACTCGGTTTGTGCTGTGCATTGATTCATGATCCTGAGTTATTAATTCTAGATGAACCTACCACTGGTGTAGACCCACTCTCTCGTCGTCAATTTTGGCAATTAATTGATCGTATTCGTCGCCGTCAAAAAAATATGAGCGTATTGGTTGCCACCGCTTATATGGAAGAAGCGGACGATTTTGATTGGCTGGTTGCAATGGATGACGGCAAGGTGATCGGCACGGGTAGTCCAAGTGAAATAAAGCTTAAAACTGGACAAAAAACACTTGATGAAGCTTTTATTTCTTTGTTGCCGGAAGAAAAACGCCATGATCACCAGGTGCTTGTTGTGCCTCCTCGCCAGCAAAATTCAGCCACTGCTGAAGCTGCGATCACTGCAACTGAACTGACCAAAAGCTTTGGTGATTTTACCGCGGTTAATAACGTCAGTTTAAGTATTGAACGTGGGGAAATTTTTGGCTTTTTAGGCTCAAATGGTTGCGGAAAAACCACTACCATGAAAATGCTCACTGGCTTACAACCCGCCAGCAGCGGAGAAGCTAAATTATTTGGTGAAAAAGTTGATGCTAATAATATTGAAACCCGCAAGCGTGTTGGCTTTATGTCGCAAGCCTTTTCGCTTTATAACGAACTTACCGTGCAACAGAACATGGTTTTGCATGCACGGTTATTTCATTTACCGCATGAGCAAACAGCAGCCCGTGTTAAAGTATTAATTAGCCGTTTTAATCTTGATAAATACCGTGACGACTTCCCTGAAGATTTACCGCTAGGTATTCGTCAACGGTTATCGCTTGCAGTAGCGGTAGTACATAACCCTGAAATGCTTATTCTTGATGAGCCAACCTCGGGGGTTGATCCCGTCGCACGTGATGACTTTTGGCAGCTGCTCATTGAGTTATCTCGCGAACAAGGCGTGACCATTTTTATCTCGACCCATTTTATGGATGAAGCTGCACGCTGTGACCGTATTTCATTAATGCACGCAGGGAAAATACTCTCTAGCGATACGCCCACGGCACTGTGTGAAAAACGTGGTGTTGAGACCTTAGAAGACGCTTTTATCGCTTATTTAGAAGAAGCAGTAGCCGAATCGTCTTCATCAACTTCAAGCTCAGTATCAGCAGAAGCGCTAGTCTCGGATGGTGAACAAGATACGCAACTTATAAGCTCAAAGACGGATAAAAAAACCGCCAATAGCACTTTTAGTTTACTGCGATTATTTGGTTATGCTTATCGTGAAACTTTGGAATTATGGCGCGATCCCATTCGACTAACGTTCGCCTTGCTCGGCTCAATTATCCTGATGTTCATTTTAGGTTATGGTATTACTTTCGATGTTGAAGACCTAAGTTTTGCGGTGATGGATCAAGACCAAACTCCTGAGAGCCGTGACTATATTCAAAATATGGCCGGCTCGCGTTACTTTATTCAAAAAGACGATATTAAAAGCCCTGCTGAACTCGACCGCCGTATGCGCAGCGGCGAAATAAGTGTTGCGGTTGAAATACCACCAAACTTTGGTCAGCAATTAAAACGTAACAGAAAACCAGAAATAGTGGTTTGGATTGATGGTGCCATGCCATTTCGGGCCGAAACCATCAAAGGTTATGTCACAGGCACCTATTACGCTTATCTAACCGATTTATCCCTTCGTACTTATGGCGTAGTGCCAAACTTAGTACCTGCCGATATCGCATCACGTTATCGCTATAACCAAGACTTTAAAAGTATCGAGGCTATGGTGCCGGCGGTGATACCGTTATTGTTGGTTTTTATACCGGCGATATTAATGGCGCTCGGTGTTGTACGGGAAAAAGAATTAGGTTCAATCACTAATTTGTATGTAACGCCCGTTACCCGACTAGAGTTTGTTATCGGTAAACAGCTGCCTTATATTTTAGTTAGTATGATCAGTTTTTTCGGTTTGGTCGGCTTAGCAATAACGGTGTTTGGTGTGCCGCTTAAAGGCAGCTTATGGGCCTTGAGTGTTGCGGCGTTGTTGTACGTAACCACCACTACCGGTGTCGGACTGTTAATTTCTGCTTTCACAAAAACTCAAATATCAGCCTTGGCTGCAACGACAGTAGTCGTTTTGATGATAGCGGTTAATTTCTGTGGCCTCATTGATCCGGTTTCTTCTTTAGAAGGCTTTGGCGCGATTATTGGTAAATTGTTTCCAACCACTTATTTTCTTGAAGCGTGCCGCGGTGTTTTCAACAAAGCACTTAACTTTTCTGACTTATCACCGCAGCTATTGCCCCTGTTAGCTTTTATTCCTGTGCTGACATTAGCCAGTGTTTTTTTACTTCCAAAGCAGGATAAATAGCCATGCAAGGTCGCGGAAATATTCTTCACTTAGGTTTCAAAGAATTGCGCAGTTTATGGCGCGATAAAGTGCTGCTACTGTTCGTGTTTTTTGCCTTTACCGGTTTAATTTATGTGGTGTCTTCTGCAACGTCGATAGAGCTAAATAACGCCCCTATCGCGGTTGTTGATGAAGACCAGTCACACTTGTCGAATCGTATCATCAGTGCCTTTTTCGCACCGTATTTTAAGACCCCAGATATTATTGCCTTAAGTGAAGTTGACCCAGCACTTGATAGTGGCCGTTATACCTTTGTGTTAAATATTCCAGCCAATTTTGAACGTGATGTTGTGGCAGGTAATCAACCGACCCTACAAGTAAATATTGACGCGACACGCATGTCACAAGCGTTTATTGGTGACAACTATATTCAGACCATAATCAGTGCAGAAATTAACGAATTTGTGCAGGGCTATCGATCTACATACACGTTGCCTATTCAGCAAACAGCGCACATTATGTTCAATCCGAACATGACCAGCGTTTGGTTTGGTAGTGTGATGGAATTGATGAATGTGATCACCATGATCTCGATTATTCTGACCGGAGCCGCGGTTATCCGTGAGCGTGAACATGGCACATTAGAGCACTTACTGGTGATGCCATTAACACCGTTTGAAATTGTTATCGCCAAAATATGGGCTAATGGTTTAGTAATATTAATGCTGGCTGCATTTTCACTGTTCGTGGTGATTGAAGGCTTTTTGCAGGTACCTATTCATGGTTCTGCCGCATTGTTTTTATTCGGTGCGGCGATACATTTATTTGCTACCACATCGCTAGGTATTTTATTGGGCACTCAGGCACGTACTATGCCGCAACTAGGCTTATTAATGATTTTAATATTGCTGCATTTACAAATGCTGTCTGGTGGGGTTACCCCTCGCGAAAGTATGCCCGACATTGTACAAAATATTATGCTATTTGCCCCAACAACCCACTTTGTAAAATTTGCTCAAGCGATTCTTTATCGTGGTGCCGGCTGGGACGTGGTTTGGCCATATTTCTTGGCACTATTAGCTATAGGTACCGTATTTTTCCTCTTTGCCTTGTCGCGTTTTCGTAAATCGGTCGCCTCAAATTAGTGGCTCAACTTAGAGACTTGATTTAGTCGTTTAACTTAGTTTGATCTCATCTTGAGATAACTATTATTTTTTAGTCGACGCATTCATTTACTCAATTAAACTGCAATAAACTAAATCGTTTTTAAGTGATCGTGAGTCGAACGAGTTAAAGCATTGAACTCAAATAATATCGCTATGTTATGCTCGAAAAACGTACATTATTCATGTCTGTAAATTTTACATACTCGCTTGTAATTATCTCTAAGTTAAACAATTAATAAGTCATTGATTGTTTTTTATTTTCTTATTAATCAATAAGATAATAGTTGGCACTGTTATCGCATTACCGTATGTGACTTAAATACAAGGAGATTAATATGAAACATTCAATTTGTTCTTTAATGGTAGTAGCAGCATTAGGTAGTGTATCGACATCAGCGTTAGCTGATAACACTTGGCAAGATAGTGCTAAAGACGCATGGATTGATGGCAAAGCCGAAACCACGCTGTTACTTAACGGTAACCTTGATTCGTTTGATATCAATACCGATGTTAGCAATGGCAAAGTGACACTTACTGGTAAAGTTGAAAGTGAGGTTGATAAAGCGCTTGCGGCAGAATTAATTGCTAATTTAGACGGTGTAGAAAGCGTTGAAAATGAACTTACGGTATTAAATAACGACACTATTTCAGACAGTGACATTATGCAGACCCTGAAAGACACTAAAGTTGAAACTGTAGTGAAAACACGCCTACTTTTAGAGTCAGAAGTACGTGGTACTGACATTGAAGTAGAAGTTGATGAAGGTAAAGTAACTCTTACAGGTGAAGTTAAAACACAAGCTGCTAAAGACTTGGCTGGCGCTATCGCTAAAGGCGCAACAGATGTTACTAAAGTGGTTAATGAGCTGAAAATTTTACAAAGCTAATAACATTAACTCCAGCGCTATTTAAAAGCCCAAAGAATATATTTTTTGAGTCATATCAGCACTGACCTAGCTAACAATAGCCTGTTATTAAGCTCCTCTTTTAGAGGAGCTTTTTTATACAGCAAAAATAATGCTCATATCCTCACTTTACCTTAGCTAAAATTTATATTGCCAGATTTTGAGAGGCTCTGTTTAAATCCCAAGCACTTTTAGATGACGCAGCTATGGCCGCTTGTATGGCGTATGTTGATTTGAATCCCATTCGTGCCAATATCGCCAAACTCCGGAGACGTCAAGCCACACCAGCGTTAAACTACGCTGCGAGCAAGCGAAAAAAGGCAAACAACCTAATACGCTTATGCCCTTTGTCGGTAACTCTAGAGAAAATATGCCCAAAGGCCTCCCTTTTGACTTAATAGATTACCTGCAACTCATTGATATAACAGGGCGTAGCATTCGGGAAGATAAATATGGCTTTATCGAACAAAGCCAACCGAAGATACTGAAACGTTTAAACATATCGGCAGAGCACTGGTTAATTATCACCACTGAGTTTAGAACACAATTTCATGGTGCGGTTGGTCGAGAAGAAGCCTTAAGTGACTACTGTGAACATCAACACTTTAAACGACGACACTTAAGTCATTGCAATAAGTTGTTTGCGTAAACGCGATTAGTTCAAAAACTTAATATAGCATGCTATTTTTAACCGCGGCGTTTTTAAACTTACGCTAAAGATGAGTCTGTCTAAAAAATACGTTTTTGGGCCAATTGAACAAAAGAGTAGGTTAATACTGTCAGCGTGGTTAAATTATCAGGCTCTCATTACTCGAGATTAAAATTTTTGTGTTAATCTTTAGAGCAATTAAAGCTAAAGGATTAATACTCGATGTTACTTAATTAGGTAAAATATACTAAAATATCAATTCACAGATAGTTTTGTTGAACATTTGAAGAGCGTGATATAAGCCGTTAAAGCCGGACTAATTCTCCTTTTTTGCTAATTTTATTAAACAATTTTTTGCCTCTTAACTAAGCGTTGGTATTCTTATGGAGGATTATTTTGCAATCTAAAAAAGAAATTATTTTTATATCTTTGGTCATTATATTAGTAGTAACAGCTTTTGCTCTGTACTTCTCCACCTTTAATGGAAAACTGTCTCATAATCCATCAGACTGGGGAAGTTTCGGGAGTTACTTGGCTGGAGCTTTAACTTTTCCTTTAAGTATATTGAGTTTGTATTTCATATATAAAACCTACAAGAAAACTGAAGAAACATATCAGCTCGAAATTTTTAAAAAAGACTTAGATTTAGCTCATGAAGCAATCAAAGAAGCGTCAAATTTCATCGAGAGCTCATTAGATAACACTGTTAATATTAATACTGAAAGTATAGGAAATGAGAAAATATCATTTCGTGATATTAACTTTAATCCTGATTATGCAAAAGCTCTTTTGCAGCAAGTGAAATCAGATGATATTTTGAATGGTGCTTATAGAACGTCCGTAGGTAAGCCCTTTCTGTGCCTCTATGACTTTCTTTTATCTGCTGAAGTTAAATTTGGTGAAACTGAAACAATAAGGTTTTATAAGATTAGATATCAATGGATTATAAATCTGCATAACCAATTTAAATTGGACATAATAAAAGGGCCAAAAAATAAGCAGTCATCATTAGAAATTGAAAAGTATTTTTACAAAGAAAATTCAGAGAATAAATAAATCCAGGCGAAGCAGACAATGGCGCACCTGAATTAGGGTTTTGGGACTTTAAACGGATTTATCAATGTGTATCACAACTTCTCTTTTTTTAATTGTAACCTCCTCACACATTGAGGAGGTTACAATACCCAAAACGACATAACCAACCGAATAATGCTTAGCTCAGTCACAGATAGTAACTTCAACGTCGATATGAGCCTTGAATTACCGCTTGCGAGATTAAATCCCTTATTTTTCTATACTACCTTCATCACTAGCAGTATCTGAGTCAGGGCTGGTTTGGTTTTCACTTCCCTCCTCCTTTTCTCCTGCAATATTAGCTTTTTTCTGCCACATGGTATTAAGTTTCTCACCACCTTTGGCGCCAAAATCGAGAGTTCTAATTGGGAATGGTATTAATATATCAGCCTGCTCTAACGCGGTTTTTATTGTTGCCAAGCCAGTGTGCCTTGCTTGCATAAACCCAGTTTCACCAGGATAGTTTATCCAGAACCATACCAATAAGTTAACACTACTATCGCCAAAACTTTCGGCATATACGGCGGTTTCTTCTTTTTTGATTACAAAGTCACAGTTATTTAATGCCTCAACAATGACTTTGGCTGCGACTTCGGGGTCATCAGCGTAAGAAATGCCGACGGGAATTTCAATACACCTAATGCCATTTGTGCTGTAGTTAGTTAGGATATTTCGAAATAATATTTTATTGGGAATTATTTCTAATTGGCCAAAAAAAGTTTCAACGAGAGTATTACGTAAATTGATGGTTTTTACCGTACCAAAAACCTTATCGGCTTCAATAATATCGCCAATTTGAAAGGGTTTTCTGATGCCCATGGCAATACCCGCTATTAGGTTTTCAGTCATGTCTTGGAAGGCAAAGCCAATGGCTAAGCCTATAATACCCGCACCAGCAAGCAGTGAAGTTACGGTACCTTTTAGGCCAACAAAGTCTAATGCGACAAACATACCTGCTAACAAGACGCACACTTTAATTATTGATGAGAGTAAGTCAGCAATTTGTCGTGAATCTAAGGTTCTTCGTAAAATATTTTGAGTTACTTTGCCAACCACCCTTGCGATAATAGCGAATACGATTGCTATTAAAAGCGCGACAACGATATTAGGCACATGTTTAATGCCTGTTTCTAACCAAGTTTGAAGTTTTTCGTTAATGAGTTGCCAAAATTTTTCTAATTCGATCAGTTCCATTTTTATCCTTACGTGCTAGTTATTCGCTGTCGAGCAATTTAACTTGTCTTAATGATAAGTCTTGATTTACCAAGTTATTGATAACAATGTTGTTAAGTGGCTCACCACTGTGGTTAATTAGTGAGAATATTTAATGATTTAGGCATGATCTCAATATGTATATCGTTGGCATGGAATACTTCACCGTCAATAACATATTCAAGTTCATGTTCGGCTGTTATGACCACTTTCTTTGCACTTATATGCTCACTCTGCAAAGGATTAACTTGCTCAGATAAGCCCGAAAGCGCTAATTCAGCTAAGCTTAATACGTTATTTGTTATGTCTTGCTGGCGAGGTATCCAGGTAATATCGAGCAGACCGTCATTAATATCAGGTTCACCACCACCCTGCGCTAATATGGTGGTAAATGGCGCGGCATTGGCGATAACTAGGCTTGCTGTTTCAATGGTTTTTTCGGGTAAATCATCAATGCTAACTTGTAATGTTGATACTTTATTACCGCTAACGGCTTGCCATAAAGCTTGTAAGTAGGCAAATTGCCCACCAACATCTTTTTCTTCCCGATTCGCACTAGCGATCATCTTATGTTCGAATCCCAACCCAACTAATAACAACATCAGTGCATTGTTGCATTTTGCACTATCAATTTTTTTTACTTGGCCGGTAATAATGACATCGCAGGCAACACCAACAGGTATTAGTTTTGTGCTAAAACCTAACAATACATGCGCAAGCGCATTGGCTGTGCCCATCGGCAATATGCCCATAGAGATGTCAGTGTTAACTAACTCACCAGCGACTTCGGTTAACGTGCCGTCACCACCACAGGCGATAATGGTTTTTGCACCGTCGCTAATAGCTTGTTGTGTTAATGTGGCTGCTGAAGTCTGTTCAGTAGTTTCTAGAATATGTAGCAAAAAGTAAGGCGATAAACGCTCAATAACTTCCGCTTTATTTGCTGGCCATTTACCGCCACCAGACACTGGATTAGCAATTATCCATAATGGTGTTTGCAGTTTAAATAGCCCTTCTTGATGGAATCGTTTTAAGGCTTTTAATTGCACTTTGTTTAAGTTTGCTGTGGCCCGTATACCTTGAATTTTCGCTAACGCTTGCTTTACTGACCAAGATGGGTTTTTACTTAATAAATAAGCTGCCATCACTAATACCGATCTGCCACGGCCTAATGCACAATGAATAACCACGCCATGAGTATGAGTAATATGATTTTCAAGCCAATATATGGCTTTAAGTAGCTCTTCATACTTAGGACTTTTATGATCTAATACCGGTAAGTTGAAGTAATCTAATTGTTCATTTTCTGCTGTCCAATCAAGGCCATCAAATTCAGCGGTAACATCTAATATTGCGCTAACCCCTGATTTTTGCAACGTTGGAATGTCTGAAGGAAACAATCGACATGCGAGAAATAACTGCGGATCAATTTTCTGTATAGCAGGTACTTTGTCATATTTTCTGGCATAAAAATTATATAGTTGCGAGCCCAGTAAAAACGGAACAAAAAGCCAACGAATATAAAATGGGATACTGCCATTGGTTTTTTTTCTAAAAATCCACGGTAAATCGAAAATATAAGCTAGGCTGACAAGCGTTAGTGATAGCCCAACCCATGCCGAAAAAATGCCAATATATAGGTTTGTGCTAAACAATAGTGAGATAAAAGCAAGGATCGCACCGGCAATGTAATATTTTACAATGAACATAAAGCTGCTCCAATTTGTTATCGTTGAATGCGTTACTAGATAAATTTAAGCTGAATACCAACACCTATGCGCTCTTGGTGGCGGTTATAGTCCACCAGCGAATCGCCGTAACCATTAAAATATTGCAATAAAAAGTCGTATCTTGTGCTGATAGGATAAGACAAGTTAAGCTCGAAACTACCTTTGTTATCACTGGTTTTAAGGTTATTTCTTACTAACGCCATAATGTTGAATTTACCTAACTTAGTGCCATAACCAAATTCGGTATGGCCCATAAATGTAGTGATGTCAGGGTTATCATCACCACTGGAGTCAAAGGGGTCTTCTTTTCTATCTTCCTTGATACGGTACCAAGCTTTAATGTGATAAAAAGAGTCATCGTCGCTAAACATGGCTGAAGCAAATAGTCGATTCCAGCTGCGAGACCGTAAACCGCTTTGGCCATTTGATTGATGGCTTAACCCCAAGCGAATTTGGTTAAACTTAAATCCGGCAAAAGTGAGTTGATTTCTCCAAGCGTAAAACAACTCAGGTTCATAGTTTGTTTCTCGAAACGGTTTCGAGGCTTCACTGTTATAAACTTGCCAATAAGACACCGCGGTAAAGCCCATGTAAAGCCCCGAGCTACTAGCGCTTTCCTGATAAATAGGTAGTTTTACGCTGATTTGATATTTGGCTTCCATATGATCAACATTCTCAGTATTTAAACCGCTAGCACTTAGTGTGTTGGGATCACTGACATAGGTAAATGGCAATATATAGTTTAGTCGATGCTGCGATAAAGCAAAGGGGTTGGCTACTGCCTCATTAACGGACTCTGCACGATCATCAAATATTGATACTGTATTGCTGGCAATATCTTTTTGTTGTGCATTTATATTGAAGCTAACAAGAAAAATAGCGATTGTGGTCAGCAATGCTTTTTGGCATGTTAAGCTTCTGATAAGAGATGATTTATTGTAAAAGAATACTACTGGCTTGATCATAATTTTCTCATTAGTAAGTCGCTGCTAAATGGCAGCGACTAGCGCAAGTGTGAGGTGTGGTTTAATGGCTCATTTCAGCTTGATACTTCACCGCAAGTTTAGTTTTTTCTGTTGTGCTAAGCTGTTTACCTGCTTGTTGAAAAAACTCTCTTTCTTCTTCAGCTAAGTGATGAAGTACTTTATGTTGTAAGGCCTTCATAATTTTTAGCCAAGCAGAAGAGTCCATATCAGTTTGCTCTAATTGTGCTAGAAACTCGTCTATTTCGTGATGCTCAGCAATAGCGTGCCGAGCTAATTCAATGGTGTTATCACGTTTCATCAAAGGTGCGTAAAAGTGGCGCTCTTCGGCAAGAGAGTGTTGGGATAACTGTCGTTTTAGGTCGATGAAAAAGTCTCGACGACTAGCAGAATCCCCTGTGGTTTCTACGAGCATCTTCATCAATAAGCGTTGTTTTTCATGATCGCTGCGCAAAGCGGCAAAAATATCCATGTTGGTACCTCTATTATTGATTAACTGTTTATAGCTAAGCGATATATGTACCAATTAGTTGTTGATTTTGTATCTTTCTGTTTTTATTGGTTTATTTGTTTTTTTTGTAATTTTTTATACGTTAAAAACAAATTAAAATTTGATGAGTTGGCAAAAATTACACGGTGTAGAGTAATTTTTTTATGGTGCACCAAGCACCATAAAATGGTTTGTGGCGAGTTAAAGTTTAGTGAGTAGGTTTTGTAGAATGTCACGATTTACTGGCTTTAATATCGCTTGAGTGATGCCTGCTTGTTCTAAGCTTTGTTCAGCCACGGTTGCACCACTGACAAGTATCAGTTCTACTTCAGGGTACGCGTGCTGAATAGTGCGAGCTAATGCCAGCCCGTCGGCATCAGGCAGATGTAAATCAAGTAATATTTTGCTCCAATTTTTTTCTGTGCTAAGCAACGCTTGGCATTGTTTAGCGCTGTTGGCTTTTACCGCTTTAGCGCCCAGTGACTCAAGTAAGAGTACGGTAATATCAGCAGCATCGTTATCGTCTTCAACCACCATAATACGTTGTTGTGGTTCGGCAGAGTTATTATCTTTTATCGCATCAACGTGGCTGCAAGTGCTTTGCTCTTTAAGGTTAAGATAACTTGCTAAGCCTCGATAGAGTTCAGCTTTGTCAATCGGTTTAGGTACAATTAGGTTAAAGCCTATGGCCATTAACTCTTGTTTTACACCTTTCATTGTCGCGGCAGTAATTGCGATGATCGGCTTATTAAAAGCTAATTTTCTTAGCGCCTTTATCGCCCGTTTACCGTCTAATTCAGGCATATGAATATCCATTAGAATCAGGTCGAATGATGCGTCTTGGCTGTCTGCTAATTTACACTGTTCAAGTGCTTGTAAGCCATTTGAAGCATAGCTAACCGTTAAGCCAAACGATTGGCAGTTATGACCGATCAGTAGGCGAATATCATCCATATCATCAACCACTAAAACTCGTCCCTGTAATTGAGGAAGAGCCAGTTTGGCGTTTGATGAGTGCTGTTGGTCAAAGGTAATTATGGTGCGTGGTTGCGTGGTAATATCGCCAGGGTCAATGCTGAAGGTAAATTGACTACCGCTGTTAAGTTCTGATGTGACTTCAATGGTGCCTCCCATGTGCTTAACTAGCTCTGAGCAAATTGATAACCCTAAACCGGCTCCTTGCTCTTTTCTCGAAATTATATCTTCAACTTGTTCAAATGGTTTAAAGATTGTTGCTAGCATACTTTTTGGGATGCCTTGGCCAGTGTCAGAAACGGTAAAACTGAGCATTTCTTTATTATTAACGATGACTATGCTGATCATGAGTATAACTTGACCCTGCTCGGTAAATTTAATGCCGTTATGAATTAAATTTATGAGTACTTGCCGTAATCGCACTGCGTCAGTTTGAATAGATAATGGTAGTGGTGTATTTGCGTGTAAAACCAACTCAAGTGCTTTTTCGCAAGCATGTACTTTCATTAAAGAAAAAATATCTGCAATAAAGCTATCGAGTGGTATTGCTTCAATATTATGTTCAAGCTTACCGACGGCAATTTTAGATAGATCTAGCACATTGTTTAGTAAACCGAGTAAGTGCCGACCATTATTTAAAATGATATTGAGTTCTGCTTTTGCGTTTGGTGCTTTATTGTCGTTTAGTAATATTTCGGTATAACCAAGAATTGAGGTTAACGGTGTACGAAGTTCATGGCTTAAATGCGCTAGAAAGCGATCTTTAGATTGATTCCGAGTTTCAGCATTAATGCGCTCAAGGCGTTCATTTTCAATTTCTTGCCGCGCTAAAGCGTACCGTATAGCGCGGGCAAAGCGTGAAGTGGTAATTTCACCTTTAACTAAATAATCAACCGCGCCTGCGGCTAGCGCAGACTGATCTAAAGTGTCATCAGATTGTCCTGTCAGCATAATAATAGGGATAGAACAGCCATTCTTTGAGGCTTTTTCTAGTACTGTCAAGCCATTATAAGCACCCAGTTGATAATCGAGCAGGCAGATATCATGCTTACCTAAACTTAGTTGCTCAAGTGCTTTTGTTGGGGTAGTAACCCAATCAATCTCGAACTGGTGCGAGTCTAACTGCCTAAGGTAGTCACTGGTAAGAATATAATCATCTTCGTCATCTTCAACGAGGAGAACTCGAGCGATTTTATCTGCCATATGCTTGATATCTTAATATTATTTTTGGGAAAATTTATTCATTGGGGAGTTCAACAAACTCTATCCAATATCGACCTAGTACTTTCATTAGTTCTACTAAACCTTCAAAATTTACTGGCTTAGCTATATAAGATGCAGCGCCTAAATTATAGCCTTTAACTTTATCTTCTTCTTGTACTGAGGTAGTGAGAATAACAACGGGGATATTTTTTAGTTCTGGATCGGCTTTAATTTCTTTTAGTGCTTCACGGCCATCCTTTCTAGGCATGTTAAGATCAAGCAATATTAAGCCAGGTCTAGGGGATTTTTTTTCATCACTATACTTACCTTCGCGGCGTAAATATTCAAGCAGCTCTACACCATCTTCGACGCAAAATAGAGAGTTTCTTACTCGGCTCTCTTTTAACGCGTCTTGAGTTAATATGCGGTCATCTTCGTCATCATCAGCCATTAAAATAGTAATGGGCTTGGCGTTACTGTTGTACATTTGCATTCTCTCCAATTATATTTATTAAAGTATTATCAACTGGGATTTCTATCCTGAATAGTGTGCCATTACCTAGTTCACTTAAGGCTGATATTTTACCGCCATGACGTTCTACTATGCGCCGGCAAATGGCTAAACCTATACCGGTACCTTTATACTCAGCCCTGGCATGTAAGCGCTGAAAAGGAACAAAAATTTTGTCAGCAAACTCTTGTTCAAAACCAATGCCGTTATCTTTTATCGTAATAATATGTGAGAGTTCTTGGCCTATTTCTTCTTGATAAGCTTGTATTTCAACCACAGGTTTAATATCAGATTGTCGAAATTTAATTGCGTTAGAAATTAAGTTGATGAAAAGGTGGTGCATTTGGCTAGGGTCTGCATTGATAATAGGTAGAGACCCTAACACTATACTAGCGTCACTTTCTTCGATACTGACTTCAAGGTCATCAATGATACTTTCAATAACCGGTTGTAATGCAACGTCGACAAATGGCTTTCCACGGGTAGAAATACGAGAGAACTCAAGTAAGTCATTAATAAGGTTCGACATGCGCTCTGCTGCATTACCCATCCTGTCGATGTAGTCAGCACCCCTTTCATCGAGTGATTGACTATAACTGCTCCGCAATCGGTCGCCAAAAGCGCGAATTTTTCGTAGCGGTTCTTGCAGGTCATGCGAGGCGACAAAAGCGAAGTCTTCTAATTCTCGGTTACTACGTGATAACTCATCTGAGTAAAGTGTGAGCTCTTTGGTACGCATAGTTACTTTTTCTGCTAAAACTTCATTTTGTTGTTCAAGTTGCAAGCGATGCTTAGCTTCGCTTCTTGCATTTAAGCGGGCAAAAAAAGCTAAACCTAATAGCAATAATGTGCTGGTTATTCCGGAAATTATAAAGGTAACTTTAGCTTCGCGTTCAACGACAGAAAGTACAGTAAATAAAGAATTTCGGTAGTTTATTTCAAGGTTTTTTATCTGTTCAAATTCAGCTCTTAACTCTTTGTAAAGATCTCGGCCCCTGCCGGTCATTACTTGTTTTAATGCGCGCTTTTCTTTGTCAGCTAATGCTAAGTCGACGGTTGTTCTTAACTCTTGTATTTTTTGTTCAACAAGAACTATTAATGAGGCAATGCGCTTTGCTTGTCCGGGTACTTCAGAGCGTAGTTTTTTAGTGTCAGTAAGTTGGACACTTAAGCGGCCTAAAGCATCTTCGTAAGGCGTTAAATACTCTTCTATCTCGGTTAGTAAATAACCTCGCTGGCCGGTTTCAGCCATTAGTACTAAGTTATGTAAATCATCCAACTCAACAATGATATCGCCAGTATTATATAAGCTACTTTGGGTGGAAGATAAATCTTCAATGGTTTTTAACGCTAAAATACCATTAGTAATGATCATCAATATAACAATAGAGGAAATTAAAACCCAGTTGAATACTGCGTTTTCAAAAAGCTTTTTAATCGGCATAGCTACTCACTTTGGTTTAAAAACTGTCGAGTTATCGTTTTAGCGGTTTATTACTTGGCTTGTAAAAACTCAGTAATATCCTGCAAGCTTTTACTACAATCTTGGCAAGCCATAATAATTTTATTAACTGCTACTAAGGCTTTTTCCTTTGGCATATCATTTTCTAAGACCATTTTTATCAGTTCCGCTTGCATGGAAATTCTATTGAGTGGGCCTCGGGTATCATGTATCAGTTGGTTGATATCATTATCTGCTTGATTCACTTTGTTCTTTCCTTTCTGTCTTTAAAAAGCATTGATATAGGAAAAACTTAAACACTAAAGTCACCATAAGCGTGTAACCTGTTGTACAGTGTTTTTGTACTAATACCTAACATTTCAGCTGCTTGTGTTTTGTTACCGTCAACTTTATTCAGTGTTACACGAATGAGTTCTTTTTCAAGGTCTTCAATGGTTTGCCCGGCGGATATTGCTGAAGACGCTTTAGTTTTCGAGGCAAATGGTGAGATAAAACTATCGGGTAATTGTATCGTTTTACTTGCAGGGTCGCTCATGATAAAAGCTCGGTGTATGGCGTGTCTAAGCTCTCGAACATTACCGGGCCAAGCATTATTTTTCAGAATGTTGAGTTGTTCATCAGACCATGAAAAGTCAGTATTATTTTCACTGTTGAGCTGTTGTAGAAAAACCTCTGCTAGCAAAGGAATATCTTCTTTTCGTTCACTCAATGGTGGAATGTTGATCGGAAAAACGGCTAAGCGGTAGTAAATATCTTCTCTAAGAATATTACCCTGTGCCAATTCTGACATTTCTCGATTAGTCGCAGATACCACACGGCAATTGACGGCAATTTCGCGTGTGCCGCCAACGGGAATTACACGTTTATTTTCTAATACTCGTAGTAAGTTCGGCTGCATATCTAACGGCATCTCAGTAACTTCATCGAGAAAAAGTGTGCCATTTCCTGCTCGCACAAAAACGCCATCTTTACGGGCCACTGCTCCGGTAAATGCGCCCTTTTCATGACCAAAAAGCTCGCTGTTAATAAGTTCTTTTGATAAAGCTCCGCAATTGGTTGCTACGATAGGGTCTGTTGCGCCAGTAGAAGTATGAATAGCATTAGCAACGACTTCTTTACCAACGCCACTTTCACCCATTAACATAACATTAGCAGACGTTTTGGCGACACGTTCAATCATGGTGTATAGCGCTTGCATAGGTGCTGACTCACCCACTAGGCAACCAAAATGTAGTGTTGGCATATTGCTTTTTGCTTTCTTTGGCTTATTACTACTTTTATTTAATGTCGCTTCAATATCTTCGCGTTGCAAGGGTTTAACAATATAGCTAACTTTTGGACCACATAAGCCGGTAAGCATGCCCTTAACTGAAGGGTGACCAGTAATTAAGGTAATATAAGGTGTTAGGTCATTTTGATTTATAAAATCAATTAGGTGCAAGCCACTGCCATCTGGCAGCATAAAGTCGAGTAACACATGATCAAACTTTTGCTGTGCTAACCATTCTTTAGCCTCTTTAAGGTTTGCCGCTACACAGACATCGTGACCGATAAACTCTATTATCTGGCATGCAACCTCAGTAAATTCTGAGTCATCATCAACCAAAAGTACTTGTAGCATATTATTTCCCTTTGCAAACGTTTCTCATTAACGCTTTTTATCATACGGTGATAGTAACAAATAATACTAAATGCGACTAATTTACATCTGCGTTAGTCAGCTGATAGGTGATGTTGCTTAGTCTCCTCATGTAATCATTTGGATTTTTAATGGCTATATCAAGGGGAGTTCATAGGCCAAATTTTGTGAAGTAAGTTCTAATTTATCGTTTTTATGTAAAATAATTGTAAATTAATAGGCTGTTAGCTACTAACTTTCTTGCAATGTGAAGTAGAAGTTATGGTATATTACGCGACGGAAAAATAATAATTTATTAGGGAAAATTATGTTTAAAAATCTACTCGTTAGTGCGTTATTTTTATTATTGTTAAGTGGCTGTCAATCAACATTAATGGAGCCATCAGCAGAGCAAGTACAAACCAATGCTGTGGCAGGACAATCACAAGTCGTTTTTATTCGTTCTGCCTTTATCGGCAAAGCTATTCAAGCGTCTGTTTATGATGTTACTTCAGGTACTCCTGAGTTTATCGGTATCGTGTCTAATGATACCAAGGTAAGCTATATGACATCACCAGGCGAGCATATGTTTATGGTTGTTGGGGAAAGTGCTGATTTCTTAAAAGCCCACCTCTTAGAAGGTAAAACCTATTATACTGTTGTTAGCCCAAGAATGGGATTTTGGAAAGCACGCTTCTCGATGCATCCAGTTAGAAATGACGATTCGGGTAAATTTAAGTACGACTCGAAAGATTTTAAAGAAATGCTTGAGGATAGTCAGTTTGTTCAAGGCGGTGCTAAAGCAAAAGCATGGGCGGCTAGCAATGCTAATAGCATTAGCTCAAAAATGAATAAATACTTACCTGAATGGAAATTGAAAGGCGTAGATAAACAACAAGCTGCGACAATTGAAGCTCTGGATCATATGTAATTCAATGCTTTAAAATTGATAAGGAATTTAGAATGAAAAAGTTTTACGTTATTTTACTGAGTTTAGCTTTAGTTGTATTGGTTGGCTGTAAGTCAACAATCCCTGTGCCGCAGTATGTTGACCAACCTGTTGCAAAATCAGGTACTGAAATTAGTACGGTTAAAGATATAGAACGCTCTATTGTTAGGGCTGCAGCATCACTTGGTTGGAAAACGAAAATAAAATCTGAAGGCGAAATTCTAGCGACATTAGATATTCGTAAACACCAGCTAGTTGTTCTGATTAAACATGATGATAAAAATTTAACTGTAACTTATCAAAGTTCAGTTAATTTAAAATATGACGGACAAAAAATTCATCGTCAATATGCGAATTGGGTAACTAACTTATTACGTGCTATTGACGTACAAAACGTTACTAAATAGTCGTTATAATAGAGCATAAGTGATAAATGATAGCTTGTTTATCGCTTATGCTTAATACGAGCAATATGTCATGATCACATGGTTGTTATTAGCCATTTTCAGCTACTCAACATTAATCTATTCATATTCGTCATTTCGACTAAGTTTCCTTTTCCCACACTAATGCTTACCACTTGACTAATTTATTCATGTCAAAGCGAATATCTAGCTCTTGTTGGCGATTATAGTAAATTGGTACTTGGTTGCTTTTATAAGCATTAAGATAAAAGTGTGTTGGCCAAGCATGTGGGGCATAGGGAAGATTTTTGTCTAATCTAAGGTCTGTAACGTCAAAGGTATAAGCATTAATCAGCTTTTCATTACTACCAGGAACGCCGTCTTTTGTATCGATATAGCTATCGCTAAAGTCTGCGCAATCACCAAATTTATCAACACCATAACGCCAAAAAACACCAGAATAAATAGAGACAGGATCTAGGTAGGTTGTTTGAACTTTTATTGCTGGTTTGACCTTTTTTAATTGTTCGCATAGCCCATAAATAACAAATGCTCCACAGCTATGACCTATTAGGTGAATGGCCTGTAACTTGGGGAGCAGTACTATTTTTTGGGCAAGCTCTTTACCTATGTTTTTTCCTGTTACTGAGCACACTAAGGCGTTGTCAGAATATGGCTGCCAACCTAAACTTATTTGCGCTTTTGATAGCTTTGTAAATTGTTGGCTATTTTTAATAATGTCTTGTAGTTCGTTACTCCAACTTGTTGGGTTGTCTTTAACGCCGTGCGCAGAGAGCGATAAATATTGCGTATTTTGATTCAAGTGAATAGCTGTAATATCACTATAATCCCTAGGCCAGTGCGCGTATAACTGAAAACCAACAGAAAACAAAATAAAGGGTATACCAGGTATAATAACAGCAAGCCACCATAACCAACGTAACAGTAGGTGCTCTCGATAAAGCGTTAGTAGTTTATTCAGCATAATGTAGTAGCGCGCTCTCTAAATTTAATAAATAGCCAGATGATGGGAGTACTTTACGGTTTTGCAGTACCGCGTATTGAAAGCCATCATGCAGACCTAATTGATAATGAAAGTTTTTTATAATTTGTATTGTGTTCTGACCGAGTAACTCAAAAATAGACTGTCCTGTAGCTTTTGCCAGTGACTCTTTTAAGGTCCACAATTGGTAGAATCTAGTGTGGTCATTTTTTGTAAGGCTTTTAGTTTCACTAGGGTGAAAATAGCTTTCAGATACGGCGGTAATATCTCTATCGCTATCTTGATATTCAACATCAACGCCGAGTAAAACATTTTCTTCGTTGATGACAAAAAAAACCATACCTTTTGAATGTGCTAAGGAAATGCTGATCGGCAATGGTTGATTGTTCACTATAGCTTGCAGCTTTTTTAGGTTGTGATTGAAACAAAGTCGTATGGTGTGATACGAAATGTTGAAGTGATGGCTAATAATAGTTTTAATTAAAAAGCGACTTGTAATGTATTCTTTTTTTGCTGATAGCTTTTTTCTTGCTTCAAAAGCCTCTAGCTCATTATCAAACAGTAGCTGATTCGCCAGTGTATTCAAATTGCGTTCATTGATGTTATTACAACTACATAAAACAATATAAGGGCTTTTCGCTTTCAATACGCTGTTTAAATCGCCAGCTTTTATTTGCAAAATATTAGGCAATCGAGCACTCCGTAGCATTAAGTAATTTTTATCGTATTAGTATGAGCAGAAGTTTTTAATTTAAACAACTGTTTTAATTGCTTTGTCGGCACCTATTGTATAACATTTCCGACCTTATTTTTAGTTGCTAGTTATCACAGGGAATTGCCATGAATGTCAATATACGTCATTTAAATGATTGGTATGCTCATTGTGATGAATTGACTATAGAACAAGCGATTTTATTGGGTGAAGATGAAATTACTTGGCCGAAATTAGATTTTGTACCAGCGATGCAAAGACGACGCTTAAGCCCGTTTGCGAAAATGGCATTATTGGTTGCCAATAATGCCGTTAGTGAGATTACAAAAGATCTCCCAATTGTGTTCTCTAGTCGTCACGGTGACTTGCCAAAAACGTCGAAACTGTTAGCCGATTTAGCGGATAAAAATGCTTTGTCGCCAACCGCTTTTGGTCTATCTGTACATAACGCAATTCCAAGTTTATTCAGTATATTAACCAATAATAAACAAGCCATTAATGCTATTTCTGCTGGCCAAGATAGTTTTATGATGGGCTTAATTGATGTTTATGCGCGTTTAAAGTCAGGTATCGCAGAAGAAGTACTTTTTATTTATGCCGATCAACAATTGCCAAAAACGTACCTTGGTTTTCAGGATGAACAGCAGTTGTCGCATGCTATCGCTATGGTTGTCTCACTACCATCAGAGCAAAAGTTAGCTGCAGATGAGCAGCAGATTACTTTTAATTTTGAGTACTGCCGACAGTCAGCGACAACTAATAGTATGCCTGCTTCATTACTATTTTCGCAGTGGTATAATAGTCAACAGCAGGAAACAGTGCTGTCGAGCAGCAATTATAAATGGTTTTTGAGTAAGCATGACACAACAGTTTAATTATTTTTGGCGTGTTATTGCTACGGGGATCTGCTTTGCACTATTTGGTGTTGGCGGCTTGTTGCTGTCAGTGATTGTTTTTCCTCTTCAGCGTTTAGTTATAAAAGATACAAAAGCGCAAAAAGCATTAGCAAGAAAAACGGTTCATCATACCTTTAAGTTTTTTATAGCTTTTATGCAGTTTGTCGGGATATTCAAGTTTAACTTGCAGCAAGCACAGCAATTGAGGTTGCTTAATGGTCATTTGGTTATGGCGAATCACCCCTCTTTAATCGATGTAGTTGTACTGATATCTATGATCCCTAATGCGGATTGCGTAGTGAAAACTCATTTGTTTAAAAACATGTTTTTAAAAGGTGTTGTGAGTAACACCGGATATATTAGCAATGCTGACCCTGAAGGACTACTTCAGGACTGCGAAGCGTCTTTGAAAGCGGGTAATAATTTGATCATTTTTCCGCAAGGTACGCGGACAAAACCAGAAGAAAATTTACGGTTTCAACGTGGTGCAGCGAATATTGCTATTCGGTGTCAGGCAAAAGTAACTTCGGTGATGTTAAAAGTCATTCCGTCAACATTAACAAAAAACGTACCTTGGTATAGAATACCGAAAACGAAAGCGCATTTCTCAGCAATGGTTGTCGAACACTCACCTAATTTGCCGAAAAATAATGTTTCACAAACCTCCAAAGATGTTCGGCAATATAATCGAGATTTGGAAGATTTTTTTAGAGAGGAACTCAGCAAATATGGCTGATTTAAAGATAGAACTAAAGCAATTAATTATTGATACCTTAGATTTAGAAGATATTGAAATAAATGACATTCAAGACGATGAAGCTCTATTTATTGATGGTTTAGGCTTGGACAGTATTGACGCGTTAGAATTAGGGTTAGCTATTAAGAAAACGTATAACGTTAAAATTGATGCTAACTCAGAAGAAACTAAACAGCATTTTTCATCAATTAATGCACTTTATGCATTTGTTAAGCAAGCAAAAGCGTAAATAGGTTGTAAAGGACATTATTATGCAATCAAGAGAAGAAGTTTTTTCAACCTTAGTTGAAATTATTAGAGACGATTTTGAAGTTGATGAAGCTGAAATATTATTAGAAGCCAATCTATATGAAGATTTAGATTTAGACAGTATTGATGCAGTTGATCTTGTTGTTAAGCTAAGAGCGATCACCGGAAAGAAAATTGACCCTGAAGCTTTTAAGAAAGTGCGCACGGTTGAAGATGTGGTTGTTGAGGTTGAAAAACTGGTTAACGCTTAGTGAAGTTTTTTATAACGGCGTTAACAACGGGGGTACTATTAATGTACCCCTTTGCTGTTTATATTGGCTTAAATAACCTTCAGCCTGGGTATTTAGCGATTGTTTTAGTTGCTTTTGTTTTGCTACGAATTTTTTTAGTTCGCAGCAATTTGAAAAAACTCCCCTGGCTATTACCGGCTTCAGTGTTGGGTATCGTGGCTATTTTAGTGAGTGCTTTTACTGATAGTATTATTGGTTTTAAGCTGTACCCGTTAGCAATCAATTTCGCTATGTTGATGGTTTTTGCATTCTCGTATTTCAAGCCGCCAACCGTGATTGAAACATTTGCTCGCTTGAGTGAAAAAAACCTGCCACCTTCGGCAATAAAATATACCGCTAAAGTGACTTTAGTGTGGTGTTTGTTTTTTATTATTAATGGCTTGGTATCTTTATATACTGCAGTGTTTATGTCGTTAGATAGCTGGATGATTTATAATGGTTTTATCTCCTATGTTCTGATGGGAATTTTAATGTTAGTTGAATATTTAGTGCGTTTAAAAGTGAAAAAGCAACAGTTAGTAATGAGCGCGGGTATTTCTAAAACTGCTGAGAGCGCTACAAGTGATGAGTGATGTTTGTTTTTATTGTGATGGTCATCACATTACTTTTAAACAATTTTGCCAAGATGTTACACAAGCCCAGGTAGCTGTTAAGCAAACAGACGCTAAACGAGTGTTACTTTTTAATACAGACAGTTATCAATTTTCAGTTTGGCTATTTGCGCTTATTTTTGAAAACAGACATGTGTTACTGCCTCCTAATGCCCAATCAGGTACTCTAGATCAACTAGCTTCACAATGTGATGCAACCGCAGGATCCATCATATTATCAGGCAAACCACAAATAGCTGTATTGATGGCTGAGCAACAGGACGTTAGTCCTCAATGTTTAACACGAGAGCAATTTTTTAAGTTATTTATTGGTAACATTACCTTTTATACTTCTGGTTCAACAGGAGAAGCGAAAGCAATTCATAAGCATTGTCAGCAATTAACTTTAGAAATAGCTGCTTTAAAAAGTGAATTTTCCAAGCTTTATCAAACAAGTAATATCATTGTTAGTACGGTATCTCATCAACATATTTATGGACTGTTATTTAAAGTATTAGTGCCATTATTGTTAGGTAAAACGATAGTTAATCAAACCTTTGAATACCCGGAACATATTGGCCGCATATTTGATGAGTTAGCAGAGAATAACCCCGAAAAAATGGCTAATGGCATACTGGTTTCAAGTCCTGCGCACCTACAAAGGTTGGCACTTGATAATGTTTTAGCACCCTACTCGCAAACATTTAAAGGTATTTTTAGTTCAGGTGGTTTACTGTCTTTAACGACCAGTCAAGCTCTGTTGCAGCAAATGAATATTGCACCGACAGAAGTATATGGTAGTACAGAAACTGGTGGCATTGCATGGCGTTGTGGTCAACGCTCAGTTGACGAGCCGTGGCAGGCGTTTCCTAATATTAAGTTGCAAACATCGGCGGATAGTCAACGTTTAGCAATATTTTCGCCCTATGTTGTAGAGCAACCCTACTTAACAGACGATAAAGTTGAACTGCTAGATGCAAGACATTTTCTTTTAAAAGGCCGTGTTGATAGAACGGTTAAAATTGAAGAAAAAAGAGTGAACCTTAATCAAATAGAACGACAATTAGTTTTACATCGCTGGATCGCAGAAGCTCGAATCCTTGTCATCACTAATCGTTCTGATAGTGCGCGAACAATTTTGGCCGCAGTTTTGGTGTTAACCACTGACGGGCAAGAAAGTTTACTCGAGAATGGTAAATTGGCTTTTAACAATATGTTAAAACAGCATTTGCTGAGTGATATCGAACGTATTTGTTTACCAAAAAAGTGGCGATATTTAACTGAATTCCCGTATAATTCGCAGGGAAAACTGGTATTAAGTGATTTGGAGAAGTTGTTTGACTAATGTTGTGGG
This sequence comes from Cognaticolwellia aestuarii, assembly GCF_002000025.1. Classification (GTDB taxonomy): domain Bacteria; phylum Pseudomonadota; class Gammaproteobacteria; order Enterobacterales; family Alteromonadaceae; genus Cognaticolwellia; species Cognaticolwellia aestuarii. The sequence goes on along the minus strand of NZ_MUZV01000001.1, from coordinate 630,126 downwards.
CGCGCATAACGAGTTAGTAAAAATTTGGCCTGAAGTCTTAACAGATAATATTGATGAGAGCCAAATTACATTACAGTTATTGATCCCGAAGGATTTAGATTACTTTGCTGGACATTTTCCTAATGCCCCTATTTTGGCTGGCGTTGTACAACTGCATTGGGCTGTTGAGTATGCGAAGCAATATTTTTCGCTTACAGCACTAGATGTTAAAAATATTGAAGTGCTTAAGTTTCAAGTGGTTATTATTCCTGGGCAAGAACTTAATTTAACCTTAACCCAAAAATCCAGTAATAAAGTCTTATTTTCCTATGCTTCTGATAAAGGGCAACATGCTTCAGGCAGAATTGTTTTTGAGGAAATGGAGTGAGCTATTGTATTGTTATTCCTAACTATAATCATACGATTTTGTTAGATGAATTAATAACAACTTTGTGCCAGTTTGAATTACCTATCATTATGGTTAACGATGCTAGTCATGAACAAGCCAAACAGCTTTTTCAAGATTTAGCGGCTAAGTACGATTGCTTAAGTGTGATCGAACATCAAATTAATCAAGGCAAAGGTGGCGCAGTGCAAACCGGCTTATCTGCAGCATATGCACAAGGTTATAGCCATGCCTTACAAGTTGATGCTGATGGGCAGCATGATTTGAATGATGTCGAAAAGCTACTTAGCGAGTCTAAAAAATATCCCCAAGCACTGATCAGTGGCAAACCTATTTATGATGAATCGATCCCTAAACATCGATATTACGCACGTAATATCACCCACTTCTGGGTTTGGATTGAAACCTTATCATTTAAAATTAAAGATACCATGTGTGGCTATCGTGTTTATCCTTTAACGGCTACTGTTGGGTTGATAAAGCAGCAAAAGCTTGGCAAACGGATGGATTTTGATATTGAAGTTATGGTACGGCTCTTTTGGCGTAATATTGAACTTCGATTTATAGATACCGCAGTAGATTATCCAGAGCATGGCGTGTCGCACTTTAGAGCATTAGAAGATAATTTATTAATTTCTTGGATGCATACACGATTATTTTTTGGCATGTTAATACGCATACCTAGTTTACTGTTAAGAAAGTTGAATTAACGCAATGGCAGAAACTAAACATTGGTCTAAAATCCAAGAGCGTGGCACCTATGTCGGCATTCAAATATTGTTATTTGTTTACCGACTATTTGGTCGTAGGATATTGTCGTTTTTTCTCTATCCAGTGGTGGCTTATTTATACTTTACGGGCGGTGCAAGTAAGCAAGCCTCTAAGGAATATTGGCAACGGATATTTGCCGTTAAAAATTCATCTCAAACCTTTACCCACCGCATCGGCATTGCGCATTTTTATAGTTTTGCCCAAAGTGCTTTCGATAAAATAGATGCTTGGATGGGCCGTATTACGCCTGACCGTGTAATTTATAGTGAAGGTCATCCAATTATAGAATTACAAGAAAAGCAACAAGGAGCGGTTTTTATTGGCTCGCACCTGGGTAATTTAGAGGTATGTCGAGCACTTGGTCATGGCCGTTATCAAACTCGTATCAACGTATTAGTATTCACTCATCACGCGGTTGAATTCAACAAAGTGATGAAAAAAATTAATGCAGACTCAAATGTTGATTTAATTCAAGCAACTCATGTTGGTGCAGATTTAGCTATTTTAATTAAAGAACGTATTGATAATGGTGAAATTTTAGTAATTGCCGGCGATCGCACTAGCGTAACTTCGCAAGGACGAGTCATTTATAGTCCATTTTTAGGTGAGCCAGCAGCTTTTTCACAAGGTGCTTTTATTTTGGCATCTATTCTAGACTGTCCAGTGTATTTCTTATTTTGTTTAAAAGAGCAAAACAACTATCGGATTATATTTGAGCATGTTGCTGACAGTTTAAAGTTTTCTCGTAAAGATAGACAAGCATCACTTACTGCGGTGGTTAATAAATATGCCCAACGTTTAGAGCATCATTGTTTAGCATACCCTAATCAGTGGTTTAATTTTTTCGACTTTTGGCAGAATGATCAAAATGTTATACGTGAAGAAAATAGTCCTAACTCAACAAATGAATAATTGGAGTAACATCAGTGCCTAATAGTCAAAGCACCATTAAATTCGGTGAAGCACGAGTTAAAATAGAAAATATTGTCGATATAGCTAAAAAAGATCTTGATGTTGAGTTAAGTCAGTCGGTTGATTTTACAAATAAAATAGATTCTGCAATTAAATTCCTTGATACCTTGTTGCAAGAAGATGGCGTTATTTATGGTGTAACAACCGGTTATGGGGATTCTGTTACGGTTAATGTTCCTTTGAATTTAGTGCCTGAGTTGCCTTTACACCTAACGCGATTTCATGGTTGTGGGCTGGGTGATATGTTTAGCTCTTTTGAGGGGCGTGCGATTTTAGCGACGCGACTAACTTCTTTATCTCAAGGTTATTCAGGCGTTAGTTGGCCGTTATTAGAGCTTTTGAAAGCATTTTTGCAACACGATATTGTGCCAGTTATACCTCAAGAGGGCTCAGTTGGTGCTAGTGGTGATTTAACCCCTTTATCTTATGTCGCCGGCGCGTTAGTTGGTGAACGCGATGTTTATTATCGAGGTGAAATACGTAACAGTCTTGATGTCATGAATAGTTTAGGCTTAAAGCCTATTGTACTTAGACCTAAAGAAGGTTTAGCTATTATGAATGGCACTGCGGTTATGACTGCTATTGCTTGTTTAGCTTTTGACCGCTCGCAATATTTAGCAAAATTATCAGCGCGTATTACTGCGCTAGCAAGCTTAGCTTTGAAGGGGAATAGCCACCATTTTGATGAAATTCTCTTTTCAGTAAAACCGCACATCGGCCAACAACAGATAGCGACTTGGATCCGTAACGATTTGAATCATGTTGACCACCCGCGTAATGCTGATCGCTTGCAAGATAGGTACTCTATTCGTTGTGCGCCTCATGTTATTGGTGTTTTACAAGATTCCTTACCTTGGTTTCGCCAAATGATTGAGAATGAATTGAATTCAGCTAATGATAATCCTATTATTGATGGTCCTGGCGAACATGTTTTACATGGTGGCCACTTTTATGGTGGTCATATTGCTATGGTAATGGATTCTATGAAGCCCGCGGTGGCTAATTTAGCTGATTTAGCCGATCGACAAATAGCATCTTTGGTTGATACTCGTTATAACAATGGCTTACCGTCGAATTTATCGATGAGTGAAGGTGAGCGTCGTTACATCAATCATGGTTTCAAAGCCGTACAAATTGGCGCTTCAGCCTATACTGCTGAAGCCTTGAAACATACCATGCCGGCGAGTGTTTTTTCGCGTTCAACAGAATGTCACAATCAAGATAAAGTGAGTATGGGCACTATAGCTGCTCGTGATGCGATGCGAGTACTACAATTAACCGAACAAGTGCTTGCTAGTGCATTGTTAGCAGCTGTTCAGGGAGTTCGTATTCGTATTGCTAATAATGAACTTGAGCATGACACTTTACCCGCACCTGTTATGGCAATGTACGACGATATTTGCCAGTTTTTCGAACCTTTAGTCGATGATCGACCACTCGATAAACTATTACGCTTTACCGTAGATGCTATTCAAACCCAACGCTGGAGCTTATATGAGTAAATCGGTGTTTTTATCGGCTCAGGTTATCATTGATGTACCCTTTCATGATTGTGATCCAATGCAGGTGGTTTGGCATGGTAATTACGCCCGCTATTTTGAGGTAGCCCGTTGTGAGCTATTGCGTAAAATATCGTATGACTATCTTGATATGCACGCGTCGGGTTATATGTGGCCAATTGTTGATATGCGCACTAAATATATTGGCTCAGCGGTATTTACACAAAAAATTATCGTTAAGGCAGAGCTAGTAGAGTATGAGTCAAGGTTGAAAATAAACTATACGATTTGCTGTGCAGCTACAGGTAAGAAATTGACCAAAGGTTATACAGTGCAAGTGGCAGTTGATCTATCGAACGAAGAAATGCAGTACGTATCGCCAGCTATTTTACTTGATAAAATTAATCAAATAAATGCGAGTGATCATGACACTGTTTGAGCGTAGTAACGTTATCGCAATGCTGTTACTTATGTTAGTAATATGTTTTAGTGCGGGTGCCGAAAACTACCCAGACGAGCCGTTAAATCAACCTACCTTAAGTACTATGCCTATAGCGTCGGGTAGTTTTGTTCAACGTAAATATTTCAAAGTGTTAAAGCACCCTATTAAGTCGCAAGGTGAACTCTACTTTGATGTTAGCATTGGTTTGTTGTGGCAAACTGAGCAACCGATATATTCTGCGTTGCTACTGAAAAAATCGGGTCTGTTCACTGAAAATGGTACCGGCGATAGCCAAGAACTTAAAGGCGCTAGCGCTATCAGCCAGGTGTTATTGAATATTATGTCGGGTGATAGTGAGCAATTAGCTAAAAATTTTACAATTAACGCTAGCACGATTGACCATTGCTTGAGTTTAACGCCTAAATTGACCCAATTAGCGAAAATTATTGATAATGTGCAGTTATGCCATATTAATACGCCAGAAAAAAATCAACAAAACCTGAACGATATTAATCATATTGTTCTGCATGAACATAGTGGTAATCGTACTGAGATCACTTTACAACTAACTCCGATGACGATGTTGCCAGAGGCTGTGCGTGCGCGACTTCAATAAATTGAAAAAGTTATATTGGTTGCAATTACTCGCAGTATTTTTGTTGGGAGGTTACTTACTATTTTTTGGCCAGTGGCGCATTGAAAGCAATTTGCTATCGATATTGCCGCATTCAGCACAACAGCAAGATTTTAGTGCCGCAGAACAGGCGCTATTTAAGAGTAAAAGCCAGCAGTTGCTAGTACTCATTGCTGGAGACAATGCACTTAAGGCTCATGATGCTTTAGCGATGAAAGTGCATGATGTTGCTAACGTTAGTTTAGCGCCGCTTATAGAACCCTCTTTAACTGATATTGCTGAGTTTTATCGTCCTTTTCGACATAATTTTTTAACGTCTTCGTATCTTGAACATCTTGATAATAGCCAAGCTTTAGCACAACTAGCAACAAAGCAAATTATACAAGTTGCAAACCCTTTTGTTAGCGAAACCATAGCAACAGCGCCGAGATTAAATTTAGCTGAGTATTTACAAGTAGCACTATCTAACTTAGCAGACGTTGAGTTTGACCAAGGTGTGGCGTTTGTTAACGTGCAAGGACAACGCTACTTGATAAGTCGATTACAAGTGACACTTGATGGCTTAGATCTTAATACTAGCGTTGATATTTCGGCTAAATTACAACAGTTGTTTAACGATATTCGTAACGTAGAAAAAGTGGAGCTAATATACTCAGGCATACTTTTTCATACTGCAGAATCAACTCGCCAAGCTAAAACAGAAATATCGACTTTTGGTGTTTTATCTCTTGTTGCCGTATTGCTGTTAATTTGGAGCGCTTTTCGTTCTATGCTGCCTTTATGGAGTGCGGTATTAGTATTGTCTATTGCGAGTGCTTATGGCTTTATTGCTATTTTGTTATTTTTTCAAAGTTTACATTTACTTACCTTAGTTTTCGCGATTACCTTAATTGGTGTGGTAATCGACTACTGCTTTCATGCTTTGGTCTATGCGGATAGGCAAAAAAACCTCCAGCAAGACCAGAAAAGTAATCCGCTAACTAAGCCTTTAGTACTTGGTTTTATTACTACCGCTATTGGTTATTTTATTTTAGTTTTTTCCCCGTTAACTTTATTGAGTCAAGTGGCGGTATTTATGATATTCGGGCTGTTTGGGGCACTTATTACAGTGTTAGCTTTATTACCGCAATTAAAAGGCTTTAACAAAATAACCAGCTCAGCCTCTGCTGTAGCTTTTAGTCAGCAAGGGGTTAATGTTTTCAGTAACCTTGTTCGTTATAAAAAAATGATTATTTCGTTACTGGTATTTAGCTTAGTATCACTTGCTGTATTGGCGCCTATTAAGTTTGATGATGATGTACGTTTGCTTAATTCCAGTCCTAAATGGTTAATTGAACAAGAGATTAGTGTCGCCAAAGCGCTTAATTATCACCACTCGCAACGCTTGATTATTAAAGCCAAAACAACACAAGAAATGTTAGAAATACAAGAGCAAGTGATTGATCGAGTGTTAGCTAACCAAGCCAATATTCGGGTGAAAGGCATCAATAAACTTTTACCTTCCATTAAACGTCAGCAACAGCACCATGCTTTATTAGCAAAGGCTGATGAACAAGGCCATTTTCAAGCGGTATTAGCGCTCAGCGGCTTGGATGACCCAGTAAATGCTTTTAAACCGTTAACGTTTCAGGATTTCTTGCAAGGACCATTGGCAGCAATTGGCGAGTCTTATATTGCTTACTATGATACGGGAAATGGTCTGGAATACGCGTCATGGCTAGAGCTTTCTCAGGCGCCATTGTCAGCGGAAAATTTATTGTGGTTAGCTGAAAATCCGCATGTGTCTTTATATGATACCGCGAGTGATGTAAGCGATGCACTTGGGCAATATCGACAAGGTATTTTGTGGCTGTTAGCGAGCGCATTTATGGTTGTAGTGGTTATTTTATTTGCTAAGTATGGTTTAAAAGCAGGAGCATTATCTGCTATCGCAACCATCGGTAGTGCATTACTCGCTTTAACCCTTAGTCAGTTATTTTCTAGTCACTTAAATATATTTAATTTACTTGCTGTGTTGCTTATTATTGCTTTAGCTATTGATTACGTTATTTTTTATCAAGAACATGGCCTACAAGTTAAAACCTTTTTAGCCATCAGTTTATCTGCTTTATCATCAGCAGCAGTATTCGGAATCCTGGTTTTTAGTGCTACTCCGGCAGTGAGTAGTTTTGGTCTAACTGTGATGATAGGCATTGTCAGTATTTTTATTTTAGCGCCTATTGCTACTAAAAACATAAATTTAAATGATATGAGAAGTTCATGAATAGTAAACCTTCAGCACAACAAGTGAATCAAAACTACGATGTGGTTATTATTGGTGCCGGCCCATCAGGCAGTGTTGCGGCATCATTATTAGTTGCTGATGGTTTGTCGGTATTGATACTGGAAAAACAACACTTTCCGCGCTTTTCAATTGGTGAGAGCTTATTGCCGCAATGTATGGAGTTCTTAAAAGAAGCGGGTCTTGAGCAGGCGTTAGATCGCTATGCTGAAGAATATGGCTTTCAATTTAAAAACGGTGCGGCATTTCATAAACAAGGTAAAAATTCAGCATTTGATTTTACTGAAAAGTTTAGTGCAGGCAGAGGTACTACTTATCAAGTAAAAAGAGCGATATTTGATAAACTACTTGCTGATGAAACTGAAAAAAAACAGGTCGAGATTCGTTATGGCCATCAGGTAGACTCAGTGCTGACTTTACAGCCTGAGGTTTGCCTTGAGGTATCTGACGACGATGGCAGCGCTTATAAAGTGCGGGCAAAATTTTTACTTGATGGTAGTGGCTTTGGCCGAGTATTGCCTAAACTGCTTAAACTGGAATTACCGTCTGAATTCCCCGTTAGACATAGCTATTTTAGTCATTTTAAAGATGGTATAGATTGCCCTGAATTTGATCGGGATAAAATTTTGATCACGGTTAACCCAAATTTCAGTGATGTGTGGTATTGGCTGATCCCATTTTCAGATGGTAGTGCCAGTGTTGGTGTTGTCGGTTTACCTGAGCGCTTTGATGCTTCGTTAGCGCCAATTGACACCTTGATGAACTTTATTAATCAAGACCCAAATTTACAACGCTTAATGAAAAATGCAACACCAATTGGAGAAGCGCGAAGTATTAAAGGTTACTCTGCTGATGTGACTAAACTTTGGGGTGATAACTTTGCCTTATTGGGTAATGCAGGTGAATTTTTAGATCCCGTGTTTTCTTCGGGGGTTACCATAGCAATGAAATCAGCTTCTTTGGCTGCACCTCTAGTAAAAAGGCAGCTGCAAGGCAATAGTGTTGATTGGGAAAGTGAGTATGCGAAGCCATTAAAGTTTGGTGTTGATACTTTTAGATGTTTTGTTGAAGCTTGGTATGACGAGAGCTTCCAAAATGTGGTTTACCACGATCAGCATGATGATGCCGTACGTCGTATGATCAGCTCTATTTTAGCGGGTTATGCATGGGATGAAAAAAATCCTTATGTGGAAAAAAGTGTTCGACGTTTAAGTGTTTTGGCTGAAATATGTCAACCAAGTTAAATAGCCGCTATCGCTTGATAAGCAAGCCACTAGTGTTGCTCTTAGTGTTGCTATTAACCGCTTGTGCACTAACGTCGGATAATAAATCAGTGTTTTTAGCTGATGAGTTAAGTTTTATACTAACTGCGCCACCGACAAATAAAATAGCAACGGTTGATAGCCATTTAGTGGTTATTACCTCAAAAGAGCAAACACATCAGTTTATCGCGCAAGTTGAATATCGCCGAGATGAAATTGCTATGGCCGCTGTTTCACCACAAGGTTTGCCATTATTTGACTTCGTTTGGTTTAGTGATAAAGCCACTGAAATGAATCAGTATGTGCCGCTACCAAGTGTCGATATTGCTTTTATTATTGCCGATATACAGTTATGCAATTGGCCATTATCGGTATTAAAAACAGCAATGTTAGGTCATGATATTGATGTGAAGCAAACGCCTGTTTTACATGAAAATAGCATTATTTGGCAGCGAATTATTACGCAGAATAATCGAGATATCATCAAAATAGAAAAACGTGATGATGGCTATGAATTGGAAAACTTCATTCGTGGTTATCGTATTCGCTTAACTAATCTTGAAAGGGAAAATTCGTGAGCACGTGTTTAAAAGAGTTCGGTGTAGTTTGTGCACTAGGAAATAATAAAGCTGACGTTTTAGCGGCGCTAATATCGGGTGAAGAAAGGTTTTTATCGCTGGATAATGATTTGCCTTTAGACACAGCTCAATATGTTGGTCGTGTAACATTACCTGATGATAAAGCGCTTGACGGAATAACCACTAATAACAACAAACTAGCTTATTTAGCTTATCAACAGATAGCCAGTATTGTGCAGCAATTAACTACCAAATACGGTGAACATCGTATTGCTGTTGTTATTGGCACAAGTACAGCCAGCATTTATGAAGGCGAATTAGCACGAAAAACTTTTGAAAATGAAGGTAAATTTCCTGAAGATTTTCGCTATGAAGTACAAGAAATGTCAGCACCGGCTAGCTATATCGCAGCATTAGCTAACGCTAAAGGCCCCGTTTATGGTATTTCAACTGCTTGTTCTTCCAGTGGTAAAGCGTTGATAAGTGCTAGTGCTTTACTTGAAAATGGCTTGGCTGATGTAGTTATAGCCGGCGGTATTGATAGCTTAACCCAGCTTACCGTCAATGGTTTTAAGTCATTAGAGTCGATTAGTAGTAGTACCTGCCGACCTTTTAGTGCTGACAGAGATGGCATAAATATTGGTGAAGCTGCTGCGTTATTTGTTGTTACACGTGATGATGACGGTATTCAATTATTGGGTGCTGGCGAAACGTCTGATGCTTACCATATATCGGCACCTATTCCCGATGGTAGTGGTGCTGCTCAAGCAATGGCTATGGCGATTAATAATGCTAAGATTAGCGCAGAGCAAATTGATTACGTTAATTTGCATGGTACAGGTACGGTTAAAAATGATGAGATGGAAGCTTTAGCTATGGCTAATGTTTGTGGTGATCATGTGTTTTGTGGTTCAACTAAGCATCTCACCGGACATACCTTGGGAGCCGCGGGAGCATTAGAACTAGGTTTGTGTTGGTTGTTATTGAGTGACGATAATAATGCGCATAAATTACCAGCTAATTGTAAAGATGGCGTTTATGATCAGCGCCTACCGCAGATAAAGCTGAGTCAAGGTGAGTGTTTGGATAAAATTCACTATTGCTTAAGCAATTCATTTGCTTTTGGTGGTAATAATTTTAGTGCTGTGATTGGAAAAAAGTATGAATAATTACGATATTAATCAGGTTTTGCCTCATCAATCACCGATGATCTTGATAGACACGCTAGAACATTATGACCTTGATTCTTGCCGATGTTCTGTGGCAATTACTCCGCGAAGTCCATTTTATAACACCGCTAAAAAAGGGGTGCCAAGTTATATCGGCAGTGAATATATGGCGCAGACTATAGCTGCATTTGCTGGTGCTCATGCTTTGGATGATAACGATAGCGTACAAATAGGTTTTCTATTAGGCGCTCGGAAATATAAAACAATGTGCCCGTTCTTTGCTTTAGATGAAAGGCTCACCATAACGATTAAAGAATTATACCGTGAGGACTCCGGATTAAGAGTTTTTGAATGTGAAATAATAAGCCCAGAACAAAGCGTATTGGCGCAAGCCAATATTAATGTTTTTCAGCCGAAAGACCCTGATGCTTTTATTCAAGAAAGTTACGCATAGCCATACCAATAAAAAACAATGATAAGTGAATAATGAAATGACCGATAATATTAAAAGAATTTTAGTAACGGGCTCTAGCCGAGGTTTAGGCAAAGCCATTGCCATTAAGCTTGCTGAAGATGGTTTTGATATTGCCGTGCATTGTCGAAGTGGACTTGACGCCGCACACGACACACAAGAAAAAATAATAGCGCTGGGTCGTAAAGCTACGGTTTTACAGTTTGATGTTTGTGATCAGCAGTCAGCTAAGCAAGCGATTGAAAGTGATATGGCAGAAAATGGAGTTTATTACGGTGTGATTTGTAATGCAGGTATCACCAAAGATATGGCGTTTCCGGCAATGGAAAGTGAAGACTGGAGCAGCGTGATTAATACCGCACTGGATGGTTTTTATAATGTTATTCATCCGGTCGTGATGCCGATGGTAAGAGCCAAGCAAGGTGGCAGAATTGTTACTATGGCCTCAGTATCTGGTATTGCAGGTAATCGCGGGCAAGTTAATTATAGCGCTGCTAAAGGTGGTGTTATTGCGGCTACTAAAGCTTTATCGCTTGAGTTAGCTAAGCGTAAAATTACCGTAAATTGTGTTGCGCCTGGTTTAATTGATACTGATATGACCCAAGACTTGCCGCTAGATGAAGTGAAAAAAATGATCCCATTAAGGCGCGTTGGAAAGCCTGAAGAGGTGGCTGCAACGGTGTCATTTTTAGTTTCTGATGGTGCCGCTTATATCACGCGTCAAGTGATATCAGTTAATGGCGGAATCGTGTAATGAAACGAGTTGTAATTACAGGCATGTCGGCAATAACAGCTTTAGGTGATGACTGGTCTACGTTCAGATCGGCGCTTGAACAAGGTAATAATGCGGTACAAATTATGCCGCAATGGCAGGAGCTAGAGGGGCTGAATACTTGTCTAGGTGCTCCAGTGACACATTTTGAAAAGCCAGCTCATTACAAACGTAAAATGATTCGTTCAATGGGACGAGTGTCATTAATGGCAACACGTGCAACTGAATTAGCGCTTGAGCAAGCTCAGTTGTTAGATGATGCCGCGTTAACAGATGGCCGCACAGGTGTTTCTTATGGCTCTTCTATTGGCTCTACGGCACCGTTAGTTGCTTTTGGCAATATGATGGAAAATAACACCATGAATGGGGTGACTGCTACCAGTTATATCCAAATGATGTCACACACTGCACCGGTAAATATTGGTGTTTTTTTTGGCGCTAAAGGTCGGGTTATAACGACAAGTTCAGCCTGTACATCTGGCTCTCAAGGTATTGGCTATGCTTATGAAGCTATTAAGTTTGGCAAACAAAAAGCTATGATTGCCGGTGGCGCTGAAGAGCTTTGTGTTACTGAAGCTGCGGTGTTTGATACCTTATATGCTACTAGCACTAAAAATGATCAGCCCAAATTAACGCCGAAACCTTTTGATAAAGACCGTGATGGTTTAGTGATTGGTGAAGGAGCCTGTACGTTAATTTTAGAAGAACTTGAACACGCCAAAGCAAGAGGGGCAAAAATACTTGCTGAAATTGTTGGCTTTGGTTCTAATTCTGATGGTAAACATGTCACTCAACCAACCGCTGAAACTATGCAAGTCGCGATTGAGTTATCGCTTGAAGATGCTGGTTTGGAAGCGCAAGCTATAGGTTATGTAAATGCGCACGGAACCGCTACAGAAAAAGGTGATATTGCTGAATCAAATGCAACGGCTAATGTCTTTGGTAAAGTGCCACTTAGCTCACTAAAAAGCTATTTAGGACATACCTTAGGTGCATGTGGCAGTATTGAAGCTTGGGCTTGTATTCACATGATGCAAGATAACTGGTTTGCGCCAACACTGAATTTGGCGCATGTTGATGACCAATGCGGCGATCTTGATTATATTGTTGGTCAAGGACGAGAAATTAAAACGAATTATGTGATGAGTAATAACTTTGCTTTTGGTGGCATTAATACCTCGTTAATCTTTAAACGTTGGCAAGGCTAAAAAAACGAAGTGTCGATTGTTTGATATTGTCATGAGCTGTTAGCAAATTTAAACAACACTGCTGACAACAGACAAATACTCACCCGTTATGGCATAATAGTTAAGTCATTAGCACTTAACTATTATGCCTTCTTGTAAATAATTATACTCTTAATATATACGGTAAGCATTGTACTTTGGATGCACATCTAAATAATCACACCATGTGCTAAAGTTTTTATAGTTAAAACGTTTATCGGTAGCAGTGATCCAATTAGTAGACGATTTAGGCCGCAATTGAAATTTTACTTTATGACCGTCAATGGCGACATAACAAGCTAACATTTCAAAGGTATCATTGTGAACTTGTACCCGAGCAAAACCACTTTCAGATACACTGAAGGTATTATTAACCTTAGGCAAGGCCATACTCATTGGGCTAATAACCGCTAAAGCCAGGAAAAAATAATGGCTGATTTTCATATCTTTTTGAATATATACCTCATCGTCTAATATAGCGCTTTTTTGATGCAATTTAATCGCTATTGGCTGTGTAAATTAAAATTATCTACAGATAATTTTAATTATACCATTGAAAGCGCTGATGGGTGTCTCCATAATTATTAGTAACAACAAAAAAGTGTCAAAAACGACAACGATTAAAGACGCAGTAAAAAGAGAAATTATTAATGGCTAACGTTACCCCGATTAAAAAAGAAACTCACCAGAATATTAAAATTGCCGCTAAGCGCGATTTATCACATGTGGAAAATCAGCATATTGCACCAATCACTGCGCCTGAATATACCCAAGCAGCAACAAGCTACCCAATCGTTATTGTTAAAGATCAAGGTACTGAGCGCTACCGTAGTGTGGTAATGCTAGGCTTAGAAGCTGGCGAAAACCTATATCATAAAAAAGAAGGTTGGAATGCGGTTTATATCCCGCAAAGTATTTCAATTGCACCGTTTTCTTTAGGTTTAGACCCTGAAAAAGAAAAAACATTAACGGCATGTGTTGATTTAGATAACCAATTTGTTGGTGAAGATAAAGAGCACGAGCTATTTGATGCCGAAGGTAAAGACACTGAATTCTTTAAAGGCGTGCAAGATTCACTTGGTCGTTTATATGATAACGAAGTGATGAATGAAAAGTTCATTAAAGAGCTTGCCGACAATGACTTATTGTTAGAGCTTGAAGTTCGCATTAGCTTTGCTTCTGGCGAAACTAAAAAGCTTGTTGGTTTATACAATATTGACGAGAAAAAAGTTCAAGAACTAAGCGACGATAAGGTATTAGACTTCCATAAGCGTGGTTTATTTATTCCTATTCACGCTATGCTTGGCTCTGTAGGTCAAATCAATCGTTTAGCACAGTTACGTAATCAAAGTGATTCTGAAGTTAAAGTTAATGCTATTCGCTTTGTACCTGTAACGCCTGAAACTGAAGCAGAAAAATAAGTTTAAATTATGTAAACCGTCGAGTTTTAAGATTAACTAAGTTAATTTGACTCGGTAGCTAAAAAGGACCTAATGGTCCTTTTTTTGTGAGTTGAATTTAACTTTGTATAGTTTTATCTTTATTAGCCTATACCACGCAGCTTTTTGATTGATAAAAATGGAACCAGTAAAAAACATTGATACCATCTTAGCGAAATTGAAAAGCCAAGGTGCTATGACCTCAGGTACCCTAGCAAAAGCCCTCAACATGACAAGTATGGGGGCAAGGCAACATTTATTACGTTTAGAACGAAAAAAATTAGTGAGCCACTTTCTCGAAAGGGCTAACATTGGCCGCCCTAAGCAAATGTGGCAACTAACCGAGCTAGGCCACCAACGTTTCCCTGATCGACATGCGGACTTAACCTTACAGTTACTTGATTCGGTCAATACCGTATTTGGTGAACAAGGACTAGCGCAACTTATTACAGTAAGAGAGCAACAAATTCTTAAAAGATACCAGGAAGCTCTCAAGCATTGTAAAACACTAGCGAGTAAAGTCTCTACATTAGCGCTCATTCGTAGTGATGAAGGTTATATTGCGCGTGTGGAAAAAGTTTCTGATCAGCATTACGTATTGATCGAAAACCACTGCCCTATTTGTGCTGCAGCAAGCCAATGCCAAAGTTTTTGTCGTTCAGAATTAGCTATTTTTCAGCAATGTTTGGGTGATAACTATAAAGTTCAGCACGGTGAATATTTGCTGGCGGGCGATCGGCGTTGTAGTTATAAAATTACTGTTAATGATTGCATACTCGCTTAAATTTATCGCATTTTAAGCACACAATGATATACCCAAAGCACTTGCACAATTCTGCATCTTCAAGTGGCTTGGGTATATATGCCAATATATCAATAAAGGTCTTAATAGTTGTACTTTCAAAGCGACTGAAACTCGCATCTTTGGGCGGTTTGGGTATATACTAAGGGTCTATTTTTTATCATTAATTATGAGATTTTACGTGGCGATTAACCTACCTTTTAAAAAACTGAGTCAATGGCAACAAGTCGCATTTTGTGCTGCATTACTTGAGCGTATGTTGCCAAATTATCAAATGTTTGCTGAACATGTAGAATTTGGTAATTTTAAGGTGTTAAGAAATCAACTTGATCTTGTTTGGCAATGGCTAGATAAGGCTAACCGCTGCAAAATTAACTATGATGCGCAAATTAATAAACTTGAAGAACAAGTGCCAGATCCTGATGCTTTTGATTTTTTAGGTGTTTTTCCTGCTCTTGATTGCACAATGGCATTGATGTCGTTATTTCAAGCAATGCAAGATCCTGAAAGCGATGGCTTTGTTAATGTCGGTAAATTGTCAGAAAACAGTGTCAGTTATTATGTTGAATTGAGCTTGGCAGAAGAACTTGATGCAACTACACCGAACGAAGATGAAATCGAAATTTCCCCAGAACAAATTACCGAGCATCCATTAATGCAGTGGGAAATTGCCACACAAAATGAGCTTTTTGATTTTTTAAGCACTGCCAGTGAAAACAAAGCCAGTTGTATAAAAGCGAAAGCACTGGTGCTTGAAGAAGGTTTATCAAATTTAGGTATAGAAATTAGCGCTTAATTTCTCGTTGTAGGATTGCTATGCCGGTTATTAACTACCAAAACATGACCATTATTCAGCGGCTGTTTCTGTTACGAACAGCTGCAATTATTATTCAATTCTTAACGGTTTTGATTGTTTATTTTGTCATGTCACTGCAAATAGCCCTGTTACCTTTAATGGTGGTTATCATTGTTGAAAGCTTATTTCATATTCTCAGTATTTTGATTTTTAGGCAGCGTGATGCGGGTAATGTCGCAATTGTTTTACAATTAGTAGCGGATGTGATTTTTTTAACGGTTTTATTATCACTCAGTGGTGGTGCGACTAACGCTTTTGTTTCGCTTTTACTGTTACCTATTGTTATTGCTGCGGTTAGTCTACCCGCCAGTTATTTATTGTTTATTTCATTTTCTGCCATTGCTTCTTATAGTGCTTTGCTGCTGACTATGCCTGAACATACCATGCATCATATGGACATGAGTAACCACTTTATTGGTATGTGGGCGAATTTTTTATTATCCGTGATAGTGGTCACTTTTGTGGTTGGTGCTATGGCTCGCGTGATCACCAACCGAGAGCGAGCTATTGCCTTACAACGTGAAGACCAGCTGAAAAGTGAGCAGTTATTAGCGTTAGGTGTAGCATCGGCACAAGTAACTCATCAAGTTGCCACACCACTGGCTAATATCCAGTTACTTTATGAAGAATTGGCAGAAGATTACCCCGAACATGAGGCGATAGTCGCTATGGCTCAACCTTTGACTGCATGTACTAATCAACTCGGCTATTTTCGCTCATTAGCAACCTCTATTAGAGAAAACAAAAAAACACAATTATCAGTGACCGAGTTGCTGGAGCAACTGGTTGATCAAATGCATTTTCATTTTCCTGAGCAAGCGCTTGATATTATTCAAGCTGACCCTGTGCATGGCAAAATTGTCTCCGATGCCATGTTGTTGCCAGCCCTACTCAATTTAATTCAAAATGCTATTCGTGCCAATGAAGAGAGCCAACAGCAGCACATTACCTTAACGGTTAGTCGAATTAATAACACTTTATCATTGCAATTACGGGATTTTGGCGCAGGTATTGAGGCGAATATGAGCCAAGCGCAACGTGAGGTTTTAGGTGAGCAAATGGTGGTAAGTAAGTCTGGGTTGGGTATGGCTGTTTTTTTGTCTAACTCTACATTTCAACGCTTAGGTGGAAAGTTAAAACTTATTAATCATAGTGAGCAAGGTTGTATTGCGTTAGTTACCCTCCCCTTACTGCTCGATAACAAGGAAGATGAGTGATGAAAAAATTATTGATTATTGAAGATGATGTTTCCTTTGCTGCAACGTTAGCACGCCGTATGTCTAAATATGGCTTTAGTTGCCAACAAGTTCATCAAGCTGATCAGGCTCTGCACGCTTGTTTACAGCAAAAACCCGACTGTATTTTACTGGATATGAAACTAGCAGCTGATAATGGTTTAACGTTAATTAAACCGATCAGGGCAACCTTACCTAAAGTTAAAATAGTTTTGCTTACAGGCTTTGCCAGTGTGGCTACAGCTGTACAAGCTATGCGCTTAGGTGCAGATGACTACTTAGCAAAGCCAGTTAATACACAAATGTTATTAACGGCTTTAGATACCGAACAAGTGCCGAATAATACTATTGATACGGATATTGATAGCGATACTATGTCGACAGAACGTGTTGAATGGGAGCATATTAATCAGGTACTAAACAGTAATGATGGAAATGTGTCGGCCACCGCTCGTCAATTAGGTATGCACCGTCGAACATTACAAAGAAAATTACAAAAAAAACCAGTATCAAAATGATACTGGTTTTATAGCCATACAACTTGGCGGTGTGTGCACTACCAAGTTATATGATTATCCAACAGCAAAATATTGGTCATGGCAGAGTGTAACCATGAAACATAGCTGTTAAAACTGGTAGTCCATGGCAAGGTAAACATTTCTGCCCATCGCACTGACCTTTTCTCCTACAGCAATATCACTACCATTGGCACGATTAACACCGCCTAAATGGTCACTATATTGTTTGTCTAATAAGTTGTTAGCACCTAAACGTACAACTAGCCCGCTACTGACAAAGTAATCTACTTGCCAGTCAACAACTGCATAACCTGCCGAAGCTTGTTCATTATTTAATGCTGAAACATCATCTTGCGAAGCATAAGCATGAATAGCTAAGTTACTTTGCCAATTTTTATAGTGATAAAGTAAGTTGATACGCGTGTTTAGTGGTGAAATACGATATAAATCGTCATTAATATCATCTCGCTCACCTTTAACGTAACTGACAATACCAGATAGCTTAAAGTGTTCATTAAGACGGTAATGCCAATTCATATCTACACCGTAGAGAGTGGCGTCGATATTATCGAAAGTTAATGGGCTATCATCACCCATCATGCTTGCCACCATTTTTACTCGCATATCTGTCGAAGGAGTACCTTGAATATAGTCATCCACTTTTTGATAGAAAAACTGCGGCGCAATGGCAAAATCACCTTGTTGGTATGAAAGTCCGGCATTAATCTGGTAAGCGGTTTCAACATCTAAATTAATGTTACCCACGTAAGTTTTACCGTCAGCTAAACCGCCAGTTGCTTGCATTGGCATCCATAAGTAACGCTCTTGATAGCTCGGTGCTCGTTGTTTAATCGCCACGGCATAGTTTAAGGCTAATGCATCACTCCATTGATATTCACTATTTAGCGCAAGATCAAAGGTGGTATCTGAAACATCACGATCAGCGTCATTAAACTCATCACGCAGGGCTTTAATATTGGGGTTCATCATTGCCATGGAGCTTGATACTTTGCCAGCATCAGCACGATTATCTTTTAAGCGTAACCCTAAAGTATGTGAAAACTTACCGCTACTTGGGGTCCATTCTACAAAGGCACTATTACGCTGATTTTTTACTTGGTTAAAGTTAACGATACTGAACATCGCATTTTCAGGGTTGCTAATGTCAGCGTTATGATCTGAATCGTACCCTTCAAGCCCAAATAGCCAGTCGCCTTGACTGAGTAAGAACTTATAGTTACGAGTTTTAGCATCAGTAGTATTGTAGCGATACATGCTGGTATCCATGCTGACGCGTTGACTGAAGTTATCCATACCATGAATGGCATCTTGATAACCTAGTTGCCAACTTAATTGCCAATCACTGAGTTGTAATTTACCGTCAAGGCTATAACGGTCAGATTCGATGTAATCAATATCCATCGGTAATGCCGGAGTGCCAGATTCATCAGTTTCAGCGTGATGCCAAGTTAGACCAATTTCCCAGTCATCTTGCTGGTGACGTAAGTCAGCGCCATATTGCTGTTTGTTGTATTGGGTTGAAGAAATAGTATTGCCATCACCATCTTGATAGTCATCGCCTTGTTGGTCGGTTAAATACAGTAAAACACCGGTATTTTCATTGCTGATATTAAGATCACCAGCGAAAGTAGAGGCGTCGTTAATATCGTTATAACTTAAGGCTAAATCACCACCTAGTGTTGCGCCAGTATCAACTTCCGCTTGTTTTAAGTTCACTTTTATTGCACCACCCAATGTATCAATACCTGCACTTACTGGCGCAATACCTCGATAAACGGCAACTGATTTTACCATGATCGGGTTGATATAAGTTAAAGGGGCATCCATAGCGTTTGGTCCAGCACTAACAATGTGTTGGCCACCAATGTTTTTCGCTACACGCTCACCAAACATACCGCGGTACTGTGCAATACCAGTAATAGGGCCATTTTTATTGATATTGGCACCAGGTACTGTTTTAAGCCAATCAGCAACGTCAGGCATAACTAAGTTACCCTCTGCTAATGCGGTATCTGACTGAGCTAATTTGGGTGCTTCAATGGTAATAACTTCAATACTACTTTTCGCAATATCTTCAGCGAAAACAGACGTTGCTGTAACCGATAAAATAACAGCAAGTGCTTGGGAAATTTTAGAGATCTGCATTTTTTTTACATCCTGATGAATAAGCGTGAGTGGCTAACAGGACGATTTTTACTGATATATTTGCTAAAAACAAAAGGAGTTAAACGGAGTGCGACATTATGTCGCAGCACCGTTTGATGTAGATCAAACTTGTAGATAAATAGTGAGCTTAACAAAAAATATTTTGAGTTATTTTTAGTGAAATTAATTGGTTAAGATGATTTTTCTATAATCAAAATACAATGGTGACATTTGATATTTTGTTCATTCAGTTGAGCAGTTTTACACGAAAATGAATCCTTCTAGGACTATTTTTTACAACAAAAAAAATTTAGTAAAGTCATAATTACCATTATGCCGCTGTTTTTCTATACCGCTATATTTGTCAAACGTCTCAATCTTTTGGTAATTAATATTATTAAGCACAATAAATATCACTACTATATCAGCATCTAAATAAGGCGATTATGATTCAATGCTATGATAAACATCGCGTAAAGCATTACGTTTGTCTCTTGTGTCTTTGTGAAAGCATGCTGTACCATTGAATTCAAGGGTCGCATTAACCTTATTTAAAGCAATAATTTTATGGCAAAGCACGGCTAGTTTTTTATTGTAAAGTCGTTTTTGTTTTGTAAAATAGCGCGCACTCTTTTGTCCGCTAATTAGTCTTTTTAATTTCGTGATCAGCTTTATTTTTTTCGTTGAGGGTATGTTTTTGTTTTTTGAAGGTTCTGAAAAAAAAGCTGAAATAGTTGTAAATACAACCAAGATTTCACTACTCGATCATATTGAAGATGAATTTTGGGTTGCATTAGTACAATGTTGTAATGCACAAATTCTATCATCGGTTAAAAATGAGCACTGCAAAGCGTTTCTGCTTTCTGAATCCAGCTTATTTGTTTGGCATGACCGGTTCGTTATTTTAACTTGCGGTAATACGCGTTTAGTACATTCAGTTGAATTTTTTATTCAGCAGATTGGTATGGATAAAATTCAGCAAGTCACATATCAACGTAAAAACGAATACTTTGCGCATGCTCAACCTAGCAGCTTTGGTGATGATATTAAGTTATTGGGTCAGTATGTTGCTGGCAAAGCCTATCGATTTGGTGAGTTAGATAGCCATCACAATTATATTTTTCACCAAGACAATAACTTTAGAGTCAATAACCTTGATAAAATCTATGAGTTTTTAGCCTATCAAATCAGCGCTGAGGCTTCTGAAAAATTAACTACGGCTGGTTTGAAATCAGCAGAAATTCGTCAATTTTTGCAGCTAGATCAGTTGATTGGTGACTTTTTGTTAGATGATTTTGTTTTTGATCCCTTTGGTTATTCGGTTAACGCTATTAAAGGCAAGTATTACCTTACGATTCATGTTACGCCACAAGCGAATAGCAGCTATGTCAGTGTTGAATCGAATATGAACTTAAGCGAGCTTAGTGAACGATTTTTAGCCGTACTAGCACCTAAATCATTTGATTTATTAAGCTTTAATGACTTTGATTTCGTTAATCTAATGGCAGGATTTATTCCGACTAGTTATGTTAGCAAATCACGAGTTAGTGAGCGCCTAAGCAATAATAATTTAGTTTGCTTTGCTAACTATATATTACCTCAACAAGATTTCGTAAAAGCGAAAGCTTTTGATATTGCAGGAGAAAACCATGCACTCTGATTTTTCTAGAAGAAAGGCTTTAAGACTTTTTAGGTCTAAAGTTCAAAGCAGAAAAGCGATTTTTTAAGAGCAGTGAACTTTAAGCGGCTAATGTGTTTAAAACGAAAGCTCATAAAAGAGTGTAGAGCTATGATTTAATTATGATGACCGAGCAAGCAAGGTGAGTTCGCTTATCACTAAATGTTTATCCACATACCTTTGTTCACTCTGTACCTAGAGTATTCTAGTCATTGATAGCTAAGATGCTGGTATTGCCAGCGGAGCCTTGCGATATAGTTTAGCTTTAGCGCAGGGCTAAATTATGGTTTTGTTATTTATTACGCTAAGTTAGCTTTAAAAAACAATTGTTATTGGTTTTATTTGAATGCTAGTCAGCGTGCATAATTTCAGTTACGGTATTGGTCATTAATATTGAAGAAACACCTTAACTAATACTAATAAGTATAGGAATATCAATGAAACTATCTTACTCATGGCTATATGCAAGTGTATTGTTTATAACCACACTTGGTGTTGCCCAAGCCGCAGATAAAGCGCCTAGCAGCAAAGTGGCGAAAGTTGAATCGTCAGTACACAAAGCGATGGCAGCATTTCAAGTACCCGGCATAGCGGTTGCTATTATTAAAGATAACGAGGTAGTGCTGAGCAAAGGTTTTGGTGTCTTAAAACATGGCAGTCAGCAAAAAGTGAATGCGGATACGCTATTTGGCGTCGCTTCAAATACCAAGGCCATGACAGCAGCATTGTTGGCAGGTCTGGTTGATGAGGGCAAGCTAAGCTGGAAAACAAAAGTCATTGATATTATTCCTGAATTTCAGTTACCTGATGCTTATGTCACACGTGAATTTACCATCATTGACTTATTGTCACACAACAGTGGCTTAGGCTTAGGTGCTGGCGACTTAATGATTTGGCCAGAAACAACCTTAACTAATCAAGACGTTATTAAGGGCTTAAAGCATTTACCACAAGTATCGAGCTTTCGTAGCGAATTTGCCTATGACAACCTGATGTATGTCATTGCCGGTGAAATTATTGCAAAAATTACTGGCAAGCCTTGGCACGAAGTGATTCAGAGTCGTATTTTTGATAAATTAGGCATGAAGAATACTCGAGCAAAGTTTTCATTAATTCCTGATAACAACAAAAATGTTGCGCGTGCTCATGTACCATTAGAGGGTAAGTTACATGTTGTTGGCGGCAATTTTTTAGAAAAGTTCTCTTCAGCAGGCTCTGTTGCTTCAAGCGTTAATGACATGTCACTTTGGCTTAAAGCCCAGCTAAGCAAGGGCAAATATGGTCAAGATGGCGAACAAGACTTAAGACTTTTCAGTACACAACAAAGCCGAGAAATGTGGCAAGCACGTACCTTATTGCCTGTGCCGGAGCGAGCAACTGTGGAAGATAAAACCCATTTTACTGCTTATGCCTTAGGTTGGTTCGTTAAAGATTATCATGGCGTTAAAGTGGTACAGCATACCGGTGGCATATTAGGCATGGTGTCAAAAGTTGTGATGGTGCCAGAAGAAAACTTAGCCATGGTCATTTTAACGAATCAACAATCGGGCTTTGCTTTCAATGCTCTATCGCAACAAATTCTTACCGAGTATCTTGAGCTACCCGCAAAAGATTGGGTTGCACACTATGCTGCTCAACAACAAACCTATAATGCTGAAAAGCAATCTGATCTTGCTATGCAAGCTTCACAGGCGGACAAAGACTCGACGCCTTCTTTGCCATTGACAAGTTATGCACAAACTTATATCGATAACTGGTACGGTGAAATTGTTATTAGCTTGGAAAATAACAAGTTGATGATGCAGTTTGCTAACACCCCTGCACTGCATGGCAGTTTAGAACATTACCAGCATAATACCTTTATCGTTCGTTGGGATGATCGAACATTAGAGGCTGACGCTTATGTAAACTTTAATCTCAACACTGATGGCAGTATTAACTTTGTCAGCATGGAAGCGGTATCTAATGCCACTGACTTTAGTTTTGATTTTCATGACTTAACGTTAAAGCCTAAAGTGTCGCACTAAAGCTATCAGTACTTAGTGTCATTTGTGACGGATGGAGAAATAGGAAATACCTTTTGAGTTTAATATAAAGGTATTTCCTGGTTAATCGCTATAATTTTTAACTTACGCTATTTTGATAAAGTCGGTAAACCACTTGCCCGGCTACTTTTTCTTTCAAAAGCTGCCAATGACCCGGCATAACTTGTGCGTTAGTGTCCGCTTCCATTTCAACATATATTAAGGCGTCTTCAGCTAATGAGTTAGTTACTAATAGTTCTGCAGCTTGTTGAGCTAGGCCTTTTCTAAAAGGAGGATCAATAAAAACTAATGAGAATTTTTGTTGGTTTGCTTGCAAAAAGTCTAGGGCACTTTTTTGTATTACTTCAATATTATCTATTTTCAGTAGTGCTTTGTTATTCTTTAGTTGCTGGGCTGCTGCTTTATTAAGTTCAACTAAGGTCAGTGATTTTGCACCACGTGACATAGCTTCAAAGCCAAGTCCACCAGAGCCGGCAAAACAATCTAAGCAATTGGCATCTTGTATATAAGGCATCAGCCAATTAAATACGGTTTCTTTGACGCGATCTGTGGTTGGACGCAAGCCGTCAGCAATTAATACCGGTAATTTTCGACCACGATGCTGACCGGCAATAATACGAATATGGCCAGTTTTGGCATTTTTATCTGATTGTTTTTTGAGTTTGCTCATAACTTAAACAGCTTTTGTTTTTTTGTCGGCAGGTTAGGTGGTACTATATCGACAATTTTATCCTTGTTTACTTGTGAATACCAACTGATCTACTGAATTGTTCAAGTTGCAACAAATCATAGATTGATGATTTCAGTGGTAAACGTATACATCAAATACATTTAATTAAGATTGTAAATACATTTATGTCGAAGAAAAAAGGTATGTTTTCCTGGCTAGGTCTAGGCAAAAAAAAGCAAGAAGAAGTTGCTCCGGTAGTTGAAGATGTTAATGACAATATCATTGAAGAGCCTGAGCAAGAACCTGTTGAAGTTGAACAAGTAACAACTGAAGCGGTTACTTCTGAAGACGTCATTGAAAATAATATGCAATCATC
>NZ_MUZV01000001.1:0-605868 GCF_002000025.1 Cognaticolwellia aestuarii | reverse complement strand
AGCCAGAGCCAGAGCCAGAGCCAGAGCCAGAGCCAGAGCCAGAGCCAGAGCCAGAGCCAGAGCCAGAGCCAGAGCCAGAGCCAGAGCCAGAGCCAGAGCCAGAGCCAGAGAAGAAAATTGGTTTTTTTGCGCGCTTAAAGCAAGGCCTAACCAAGACAAGACAAAATCTTGGTGGGGGACTATTTAGCCTATTTCGTGGCAAGAAAATTGATGATGAGCTCTTTGAAGAACTTGAAACACATTTATTGCTAGCGGATGTGGGGGTTGAAACCACAACAAGAATTATCGATTCATTAACGGAGTCAGCATCACGTCAACAATTAAAAGATGCCGACGCACTATACGATTTATTAAAAGCCGAGTTAAAGAAAATAATTGAGCCAGTGAGTCAACCACTCGTGATCAAGTCAACTGATGGCCCTTTTGTTATTTTAATGGTCGGTGTCAATGGTGTTGGTAAAACAACAACTATAGGTAAATTGGCGAAACAATTTCAAGCGGAAGGTAAGTCAGTCATGCTAGCGGCAGGCGATACTTTCCGTGCTGCAGCTGTTGAACAGTTACAAGTATGGGGCGAGCGGAATGATATTCCAGTTATTGCTCAACATACTGGCGCAGACAGTGCTTCGGTTATTTTTGATGCGATTAGTGCGGCAAAATCACGTGGCATTGATGTATTAATTGCTGATACAGCAGGGCGATTACAAAATAAAAATCACCTGATGGAAGAGCTGAAAAAAGTGGTTCGAGTGATGAAAAAGCTTGATGTACATGCGCCGCATGAGGTGATGTTAACACTTGATGCTGGTACCGGGCAAAATGCTTTGAGCCAAACAAAGTTATTTAATGAAGCGGTGGGCTTAACGGGCTTAACGTTAACAAAACTTGATGGAACAGCCAAAGGTGGTGTTGTTTTTGCAGTCGCAGATAAGCATGCTATTCCTATTCGCTACTTAGGTGTTGGTGAAGGTATTGATGATTTACGTCCATTTGATGGTAATGACTTTATTGATGCGCTGTTTACGCACGAAGCACCAGAAGAATAATACGACTTATGATTCGATTTAATAACGTTAGTAAAACTTACCCTGGCGGATTTTTAGCACTGAAACAAGTGAGTTTTGCTATTGCCGCCGGTGAAATGGCGTTTTTAACAGGTCACTCAGGTGCGGGTAAAAGTACGTTATTGAAACTGATGAGTATGATGGAAAAGCCTAGCGCTGGTAGTATTGAAATTAATGGTAGCGAGCTATCAACCATTAAATATCAGCAAATACCTTATGTGCGCCGTGGTATTGGTATGATATTTCAGAACCATAACTTGTTATTAGATCGAACGGTATTCGACAATGTTGCTTTACCACTCATTATTGAAGGCTATAGCCATAAGGAAACTCGTAAGCGAGTTGAGGCGGCGCTTGATAAAGTGCACTTGTCGAGTAAATTAAAATGCTTTCCGAATATGCTTTCTGGTGGTGAACAGCAACGTGTTGGTATAGCACGGGCAATTGTAAATAAACCCCCGATACTATTAGCGGATGAGCCTACGGGTAATTTGGATCCTAAATTGTCTTTAGATATTATTAGGTTATTTGAAGAGTTCAATGATATGGGCGTTAGTGTGTTAATTGCCACCCATGACTTAGGATTAATTGCTCGGATGAAATATCGTACGTTGACGTTAAAACAAGGTCATATGATCACTGATGGCATTGTCGATGGTTTGCAGGCAGCAGGTGATTTAAGTGCAAACTAATTTTAGCCGTCAAAGTAAGCACCAGCTAGGTTGGACCGGGCGCATTACTGCGCGAGTTATTCGTCATTTACAACAGGCGATAGGTAGCTTAGGAGATTTATGGCGTACGCCGTTTACGTCGGTGATGACAGTTTTAGTGTTAGGCATTAGTTTAACTTTACCGGCTACATTGCACCTTTTTGTGAAAAATACGCAAATGGTTACTGAGCAGTGGAACTCTGCCTCGGAAATCACACTGTTCTTAAAACTATCAACAGCTGATAAATCAGCTCAAAATCTTGTACAACGTATTAAGCTTTATCCTGAGGTGGAAAACGTTGTCTACATCTCTGCTGAACAAGCATTAACAGAATTTAAAGTGAGCTCTGGTTTTGGCCAAGCGCTAGAATATTTGGATGAAAACCCATTACCTGCTACCTTGTTAGTAACACCTAGTAAGCGCTTTAGCCAGGTTCAAGCTGCTCGTGAATTGTTACTTAAATTAGAGCAAGAGCGAGGCGTCGACCAAGGTAAACTTGATCTTGAATGGTTAACTCGTTTACAAGCCATGGCAGCGCTAATTGAAGATGTGGTAATAGCAATCGCGGTGTTGTTGTGCTTGTCGGTGGTTTTAATTATTGGCAATACTATTCGCTTAGCAATTTTAAATCAAAAAGATGCTATTGCTGTGATGAAATTGGTGGGCGCAACAGATAGCTTTATTCAACGCCCATTTCTATATGCCGGAGTTTGGTATGGCGTGCTTGGTGGTTTTGTCGCGAGTATTTGTGTCGCTATTTTAGCGAGTTATATTTCTGGAGCCTTAGGGCAGTTAACCGACCTTTATCAAAGTCAGTTTGTTTTATCTGGCTTATCCTTTGCTGAATTAATGGTTTTACAGCTTTTGGCTATTGGTTTAGGCTTATTAGGGAGCTTTATCTCTGTACGCCAACATATACGCGCTATTGAGCCAACAGCTGATTAAAGTGTGCAATATAACTCATCGATAGAAGTACTTAGCTCTACTCTTGTAACATTTCATCAGCCCAAGTAATTGCTTGGGTATGCGTGATAAAGCACTGCTCATGACTGAGTGCTAATTGTTCAATTAGTAAATCACTTGCTTGCCAATGGCCCATTTCAATATTTTTAGCTAGATTCAGGTAATGGGCAAGGTAGTTGTCATTAGTGATTAATGCCTGCTTGATATCGGTATGCACAGGCAATATATCTAAGAGTGTGATTAACGTTTGATCTAAAATTCCATCAATAGAAGATAAAAGACCGGTTAAAAATGCTTTCGGTGGATTTTCTTGGTTTTTCTGAAATAAAGAAATATCTTCACAAAATTTTGCTCTTATTAATGATAAGCGTATGATTTCAGATGGTTTGTCTTGGTTAAGATCCGCTAAAGCTAATAGGGCAATAAATTTTTTTAATTCTACATCACCAATATATATTAACGCATGTTTTAATGAGGTTATTTCCTGGCTTCTTCCATAGCAAGGATTATTGATAAATCGCAATAATTTATAAGTTAAGCCTGGATCTGAGCTAAAAATATTGCCCATAGTGTCAAAGTCTAATTGCTCATCATTGGCATGGCCGATCAATGCTAATATTTTTTGCTTAGCACTGGTAACTTTCTTTTGTTTAAGCATTTCAGGTCTTGCAAAGAAATAGCCCTGAAATAAGCTAAAGCCAAGTAACTTTGTTTGTTCAAACTGCTGAGCTGTTTCAACTTTCTCAGCCAATAACGTTATTTTCGTATGGTTTAATGAGCGAACAAATCTACTGATCTCAAGCATTGAATAGGCTAAAACATCTATTTTCAAAATACTGATATAGGGGAAAAAACGTTGCCATTTTGGATCAAAGTCATAGTCATCTAAGGCAAGTTGGTAACCTTTTTCAGATAGCTGCTTACATGCTAATAGCAAGGCATCACTTGCTGAAACATCTTCTAATATTTCTATAACAACTTTGCTTGGATCTAGGAAACTTGGAAAATCGTTAATCAGCGTATTAGAATGAAAATTGATATAGGCGGGCAGGTCATTAGTGATATTTTCTACGCCTAAAGTTAAGTGATTATTACTTAATATATTGGATGTAGCTTGATCGGGGTCTATATCTGGACAACAGTTGTTTTCACCCTCTCTAAAGAGTAACTCATACGCAACCACATTTTGATTTAAATCTAATATCGGTTGTCGGGCAATAAATGAATACATAACACCTCTAACTTAATGCCGCCATAATGAATTTTAATAAGCGAAACTTTAATACTTATATATCTTATGGTGATATTTTACAACTCGCTATGACATAAAACCGTCACATTAAGATAGTAAACTAACTTTTAATGATTGTTCATGGTTATGTATTTTAAGAAAATTTTTTAATGAGTGACAAAGTTTAACAAATTATTCATCGAAAAGTTGAAAGAGGGTGTTGTTTCCCCCTGTCTTCTAAGCTACTGTTGGCGTATAAAGTCGTGATGGTAGGGAATTTGTGTTACTATTGCGAGCTAGGTTAGATTAGATAGAGGAGTTTTTAAATGAGTGAATCAATGCAATCAATGCAATCAATGGCGTTAACTGTTCCACAAAGTGGCAGCATTGAGGCATACGTGCAATCAGCTTATAGCATTCCTATGCTAACCGCTGAAAAGGAGCATGAGTTAGCAACTCGTTTATATTCTGAAAATGATTTAAAAGCGGCGCAAGAATTAATTATGTCGCATCTTCGTTTTGTTATTCATGTTGCTAAAGGTTATGCCGGATATGGCTTGCCACAAGCTGATTTAATTCAAGAGGGCAATGTTGGCTTAATGAAAGCTGTTAAGCGCTTTAACCCTGAAGTCGGTGTTCGCTTAGTTTCTTTTGCTGTTCATTGGATTAAAGCTGAAATTCATGAGTTTGTGCTTAAAAACTGGCGCATTGTCAAAGTGGCAACCACTAAGGCACAACGAAAATTATTTTTTAACCTACGCAAAAACAAAAAACGTTTAGGTTGGTTTAGCAATGATGAAGTTAACAATGTTGCTGAAACTTTAGGTGTAAGTACCAAAGATGTTTTGGAAATGGAATCTCGTATGAGTAACCAAGACCAAGCCTTTGAATTATCAACTGACGATGATGATAATGCTAGTGCGAGCTCATATTCTCCTGCCCAGTACTTAGAAGATAAGCAATCTGATCTTGCAACTGAGGTTGAAGACTCAAATTGGGAGCAGCACGCTAATAAACGCTTAAGCAATGCGTTGGTCAGCCTTGATGAGCGTAGCCAAGATATTATTCGTACGCGTTGGTTACATGACGATAAATCGACTCTACAAGAGTTAGCGAATAAGTATGAAATATCAGCAGAGCGTGTTCGTCAGCTTGAGAAAAATGCCCTTGCTAAGCTTAAAGGTGCAATGGCAGTATAATATTGTTACTTTTCAAAAAAAACCGGCTTTTGCCGGTTTTTTTATCAATAAAATTTGTTTTGATTCGCTTTATAAGCTCAGTTAATAGAATGAAAAAAGCACTTTGATCTCTCGTGAGCCATTACATTGAGACAGCGAGTGTATGGGTATTGTTCTGACAGTATTTTTTTATTGTGTAAAATATAGACAATGACCTTGAATAAGGTCTAGCCAAAAAATTATATTTTGTTAGACTAGCCGTACAAAAATAATACTAATAATAATAATAAATGGAATTTCCATCATGGAACCGAAGGCGAAGGAAAATATTCATGCGATACGGCAACACCCCAAATTAAAATCGCTACTGAAAAAATATCGTCAACTTAAAAGCATGCAATCTGGTTTACTGCAACTGTCTGAATTAGCCAGTGCTGTGACCGATATGGATGCATTTTATCATGCGCTTGAATCGGTAATTAAAACTTTAATGGTTACTGATAGCTTTCATATTGCGCTGCTCAATAGCTCGGATGAGTTACAATTGGCCTACTGTCATAATCCAGTAGAAATGCGTTTACGCGAGCACGTTGATTTAGCTAACTGGCGAAAAAGCCTGACCGGTTTAGTGTTATTGCGTCAACAACCAATGCACTGCTCAGAAAAACAACGTATGGCTTTAGCTAAAGCAAATGAAATTATTTTATATGGCTCAGAATGTGTTGATTGGCTTGGTGTACCGTTAAAACGGGGCAAACAAGTTATTGGTGTTATTGCTTTACAAAGTTATGATGAAAAGCTTTATTTTTCTGAGCGAGACTGCCAAATATTAGAATTTATTGCTGAGCACCTAGTAACTGCAATAGATCGCGTACGAAGTCGAGAATTATTAGAATCGAGTATTCGTCAGCGCACGTTAAAACTGACTCAAACAAACCAGCAATTACAACGTGAAATTGTTGAGCGGCAATTAGCGGTTAAAACTCATCGAGTATTACTGAATATTTCGGAGTTAACGGCAAAATCACAAGCTATTGAAAATTTCTATCAAGCTTTACACCAAGAGATCAATAAGTTATTGCCTGCTAAGAATTTTTATATTGCCTTATTATCAGATGATAAAACTGAATTGGAATTTCCTTATCACTGTGATGAACAGTTACCGCAACCCGAAACCCGAAAGCTTAGTAATGGTTTGTCAGAGTTAGCTATCAAAAAAGCAAAACCGATCTTGTTGAGTGACAGAATGGTCTACACTTTAGCGTCTCAAGGTGAAGTTACAAAGTCTGCTTTTACGCAGTATTATCCAGAACGTCAATTACCTAAAGCTTGGTTAGCAGCCCCTTTATCTGATCAGGGAGAAGTTTTTGGTGTTATCGCGATACAGCATTATCAAGATGAGTTAGCTTATCAGAGTAAAGATCTTGAGCTGATGCGTTACGTGAGTCATCATATTTCTGTTGAGATTTTACGACAAAGAGCGCAACAACGAGCACTGCAAAGCCACGAAGCACTTGAGAAAATGATCAATAAGCGTACTCAAGAGCTACAAGCAACCAACTTGAACTTACGCATGCAAATTGAAGAGCGTCGAAAAGCGGAAGCTCGCCTATATCATGAAGCGCATCACGATGCGTTAACTCAATTACCTAATAGAGCCATGTTTGCCGATCGCTTAACTTATTCCATTCGGCATTTAAAGCGACATCCCAATCAACGGTTTGCCGTTTTGTTCATTGATTTAGATCGTTTTAAGATGATTAATGACACCCTAGGCCATCATGCTGGAGATCAATTCTTAATTGAAATATCTAAGCGTCTACGCGCTTGTGTGCGTGATAATGATATTTTAGCCAGGCTGGGTGGTGATGAGTTCGTTGTACTTTTAGATTCATTACAATCATTGGAAGATGTTGAGGAAATTACCTCTCGTATTATTGACTCAATTGCGCAACCTTTTGAACTTGATGGTCATACTTTGTACTCTAATGCCAGTATCGGCATCGCTCAAAGCCGAGTCAGTTACAAAGACGCTAACGAAATATTGCGTGATGCTGATGCTGCAATGTATCAGGCTAAAAGTTTAGGACGAGGCCGTTATGTGTTTTTTG
Source organism: Cognaticolwellia aestuarii (assembly GCF_002000025.1). Classification (GTDB taxonomy): domain Bacteria; phylum Pseudomonadota; class Gammaproteobacteria; order Enterobacterales; family Alteromonadaceae; genus Cognaticolwellia; species Cognaticolwellia aestuarii. Next base: position 598,610 of record NZ_MUZV01000001.1, on the reverse strand, counting down.
ATGACAGTATGCGTGAGCAACTTATCGCTAGCATGACACTTGAGCAAGAATTAAGGCAAGCAATACAAAGTAAACAGTTTGAATTACATTATCAGAAAATTTCAGATTTGAATTCAACAAAAGCGCTTGGCTTTGAAGTACTGTTACGTTGGCAACATCCAACAAAAGGTTTGCTGACCCCGAGTGAGTTTCTTTTTATGGCCGAAGAAACCGGTATGATTTTAGAGATTGAAACCTGGGTCATTGAAGAGGTTTGTCTACAATTAAAGCTTTGGAAGCAGTCAGAAGAATATAAACATACCTATATTGGGGTTAATTTATCTGGTCGACATTTAACCCAAGCGAATCAATTGGCAAAATTAATTAATTTAATTAGCGTTAACACTATTGAACCTGAGCGGCTGATTTTAGAGTTTAATGAATCGGCTTTCGCCCGACATACTGAATTAGCTTTGAAAGGCCTACGAAAACTGAAGGAATTTGGTGTCAAATTGGCATTAGATGATTATGGTGCGGGTTTATCATCTTTTAACTTTTTACATAGTTATCCGTTTGAGTTTATTAAACTCGATCGAAGCTTTGTGCGTAGCTTAAATCATAATGAGAAAAATTTGTCATTAGTTAAAGCCTTGCATGAATTGGGAACAAACTTTGGCTATCGATTAGTGGCAGAAGGTATTGAGTCTGAAGCTATGCTTCAAAAGTTACAGCATGTTGGTTGTGAATTTGGTCAAGGCTATCATATTAGCCGACCTGCAAAAATAGTTAAGGCTAAAATAGCAGATAATGTGATAGAGATGTATCGAGCATAACGTTGGCTCGATAGCGTTACCCTTTATGGAAGAAACCTTCAACGCGAAAGGCGATGCCCGGTGTTGTGTGATAGTTTTCTTGCTCTGGAAATTCAAGAAAAGGTTCTATTTCAAAAAATAGCCACTCTCGCAAGGCGTTGAAACGATAACGATAGCCTAAGGTGTATTTATCAACAACGAAACCTCGTGCACCATTACGCTCGCCTTCAGCTTGAAAGCTTAATACTGTTGCGGTTGTGTGATTGATTTGATTAAGTTTATAAAAACCGTGTTTCCAGCGTATGCCGCTAAACTCTGCCGAGCCTCGAATACTATAATTAACTCGAAATAGAGATTTATGATCTAATTGATAATCATACTCCAATAATAATTTGGCAGCTAAACCCTCGTCTAAGTAATAATATAGTGATGGCTCGAATAAAAAGCTTTGCTGTTCACTGATATCAAAGCGGCGTTTGTGCTTTGCTCTTACAAAAATGTCACCACCGGAAATACCTAAACGATAATTCATTAAGCGGCTGTCGCTTTTATCTTCGGTGTAGTTAAGGGCCAAAGAAAACTTTTCATCTTCGGTTTTAGAATTCGTGTTGGCAGACTCGAGTGGTAAATTATTCAGCTCTTCGTCATCTTCGTCTGATAATACAACACTGACCTTATCTTGCAGGTGCGGTAATTTAACCCGCACTCGAAAGCGGGGTTTAACTTCACTCCAATCGCGACTTTTTGGCAGCCAAGCAAAACGAATTTTTGCTGTGGTTTTTGGGCTTTGCTGTTCACTGCCATCTGCGATAAAAAAACTATCAAACCATTGCGCAGATTGATAAACGGAATTGGAAACTGTTTCATGCAATCCCTGCATCCAGTGATCATCTTTTTCTTCAGCGGTTTGTTTTGCTTCTTGTGACGTGTAAGCTTGAGCTGAATTTGCGAATGCAAAGTAAAAGAACACTAGGCAAATACGCCAATAACACTTATTTTTACAATACATTTTTATCAAAATTTGTTTTACCTCATTATTTAGCATATCAGTTGGTGATTTTTTTTCTATAAACTTTATAATGAAATCAATTAAATTATAGGGGATTTTTATGGGCGGTATAGGTATTTGGCAATTATTAATTGTCGCAGTGATTATTGTGTTGTTGTTTGGTACGAAAAAACTCCGTAATTTGGGCTCTGATCTGGGTTCTGCAGTTAAGGGTTTTAAAAGTGCGGTAACAGATGAAACAGCAAAAAAAGAAGCCGATTCAGCTAGCGATGATAGCTTAACGGATAAATCAGTAGAGCAGAGTAAAGTTGCTGAAAAAGAAAAAGATCAAGCCTAATGTTTGATATTGGTTTTTGGGAACTACTTTTAATCGCTATTATTGGCCTAGTCGTTTTAGGTCCTGAACGATTGCCTGTAGCGATTCGTACCGTGCGAAACTGGATAAGTAGTATTCGCAGCTTTAGTGAGGGAGTCAAAAATGAACTTACCGAAGAACTGCGTATCCAAGAGCTGCATGCAAATTTAAAAAAAGCCGAGCAGACAGGTATGAAAGACTTGTCGCCGGAAGTTGCTGCTTCAGTACAATCATTAAAAGAAGCCGCTGAAATGGTAAATAAACCATATCAAAGCGCTGAAAAAACAACTGACTCAGCAGAGACAGTTGCACAGCTCGCTGATAATCAAAATGAAAAGCAGGGTAAATGAGTTCAACAGTTAAGCAAAATTACACCTTATTTGATCATTTGTTGGAACTGAGAACACGATTATTACATGCGGTATTAGGCGTGTTAGTTGTTTTTTGTTCATTGGTCTATTTTACTCAAGATATTTATCAATATGTGGCACAACCCCTGCTGACCGTTATGCCAGCGGATACGCAAATGATTGCTACTGATGTAGCATCACCTTTTTTTACACCCTTTAAACTCACAATTGTTATCTCTATCTTTGTTGCGATGCCTTATATTTTGTATCAATTGTGGTCGTTTATTGCCCCAGGTTTATATAAGAATGAAAAGCGTTTAATTGCGCCACTAATGTTTGGTAGCACAGTACTTTTTTATGCCGGTATTGCTTTTGCGTACTATGTGGTATTTCCGGTGGTATTTGCCTTCTTTTCTTCGGTAGCACCCGATGGTGTAACTATTGCGACAGACATCAGCAGCTATTTAGATTTTGTTTTAAAATTGTTCTTTGCTTTTGGTGTCGCTTTTGAGATCCCAATTGCGATTATATTAATGTGTTGGACAGGGGTTACTAGCCCAGACAGTTTACGCGCTAAACGTCCTTATATTGTGGTTGCTGCATTTGTTGTGGGGATGCTATTAACACCGCCTGATATTATTTCTCAAACCATGCTGGCAGTACCTATGTTACTGTTATTTGAATTAGGCATTATTATCGCATCGCTTTATTACCGAGCCGATGAAGATGAAGAATCAGAACCAAAGGAAGAACAATAATGAAAAAAACACCTATAATATCGTTAATTATGTTGGGTTTGCTGTCATTAACGACACAAGCAGAGTCACTTAACGATGGTTTGATCAATTGTACAAAAATCACTAATAGCTCCGCGCGGTTAAGTTGCTTTGATAAATTAGCTAGCGTAGTGACCAGCTCAAATATATCAATCGAAAAATCGACTACAACGGTATCGACAGCCAAAGCGAGTGTTGCTGCACCGAGACCTACACCAACTCCTAGCCCTGTTGTGGATAAAGTTGCTAACTTTGGTTTAGAACATATAGAAAAGCCTAATAAATCTGATGAAGACGCTGAAATAGTTTTCGTTATTGCTAGCTTAAAGAAAGATCCTTATGGTAAATATCGATTCACTTTTGAAAACGGACAACAATGGAAACAAACGGATAGTAGTCGACTAAAAGTTAGAGTGGGTGAAAGTGTCGTGTTGAGAAAGGGCTTTATGGATTCAATATTTTTGAAACAAAATAAGGCGGATTCAAATAAAGAAATTCGCGTTAAACGTCTTAAATAAAAAGCACGGGTAGCTTAGCTTTGATTGATGTTGGGGTTAACTTAACTAATTCACGTTTTGATAAAGATCGCGCCGAGGTTTTGGCGCGGGCTAAAGAAGCGAATATTCGTGCGATGTTAGTCACAGGTACTAATATTGAAGAAAGCAAACAGGCGATATTACAGTGCCGCCAAAATCCTAATTATTTATATTGTACCGCTGGTATACACCCGCATGATGCAGATCAAGCCGATAAAGATTATCTTGAAACCTTATACCAGTTAGCAGAAAATAATTGTGTTAGGGCGATTGGCGAATGTGGTTTAGATTTCAATCGTAACTTTTCGACAGCAGAAAATCAGACTCGTGTATTTCAAGGGCAAGTTGAATTAGCACAACAGTTGAATTTACCGCTTTTTCTACATCAGCGAGATGCTTTTCAAGCCTGGTTTAAGATCTTAAAACCTTATCTCGATAAAGTCCCTGCTTTAGTTTCTCACTGTTTTACAGGCAATAAAAATGAACTACTGCAGTGTTTAGACGCAGGAATGTATATTGGTATTACAGGTTGGGTCTGTGACGAACGCCGTGGGCAGGCATTACGTGATATTGTGCCGTTAATTCCACTTGAGCGCTTGATGATTGAAACTGACGCGCCTTATTTGACGCCACGCACTATTCGCCCTAAACCTAAAAGTAGTCGAAATGAACCTAGTTATTTACCTTATGTTGTGAAGATGTTAGCTGAATTACTTGGTTGTAGTGAACTCGAATTAATCAATCAAACCACTAACAATAGCGCAAAAGTATTTAATATAAGTGTTAACAATGGGTAGCTTATTTAGGCTTGTCGCTTTGAGCTTGATCGTGTTAGTTTTGCCGATCACTGTGCAGGCTGATGGTGAACACAGCGTTGCATTCGTTGAAGCTGAGATTGTTTTACCAATGCAGCCATATATTCAACAAATATTTATTGGTAGTGGCTTAATTCTGTCGTTAATGTGTTTTGCTTGGGCGCGTGCACTACGTAGTTACAGTATGGTTATTTTGGCAATATTTTTTGCCATAAAATCTTTTGGTATTTTGGTGAGCGGTGGCGTTTCATTGCTAACCTTATTCACTGAAAACCCTCAAATATTAAAAGTTGAGGGGCTGTTACTTGCTTGCTTGTCACACCTTATTCTTTTTGCTTTTACTATCAAGTTTTTCACGTTAAAAAAATTCGCAGCTACATCTTATCAATTACTGATACGCTTATCTTTCTTTATGGTGCTTGCTGTACCATTCGCTTATTTTTTTGCCCAAACATGTGTTTGGTTATTAACACAAATCTTAGTTAGTATGAGTTTGATTGCACTATTGTATGCCGTTAGGCAGGTTCAAGAGCAGCGCTTATCGACGATATTTTCATTAACGCTTTTAGTCCCGTTAAGCTTTAATTTTATTAATTATTTACTGCATTATTGGCAGTTTTCTGCTCAATTAATTAACGGTCTTGATATGTTAGCTTTTTGGCTGATGGCGATTATGGTTACCTATTTAATGGGCCGTAAGTACTATTATCACTTACGTGATGAAAGGTTAGCTCAGCAACAAGTTTTAGCAAGTGCAAAAGCCTCTGAGCTTGCACAGCAAAAATTATTGGCACTTCAAGAAGAAAGCCAAGAACAATTGGAAAGTCGGGTACAAGAAAGAACCTTAGAATTAAATATTGCCTTGCAAGAGCTTGAGGCAGTCAATCAAGCATTAAAAGAAAAGAACACCTTAGACGAATTATCTGGGCTTTATAATCGCCGCTATTACGATGAAAAAATTCTGGCAGAATTTAGACGTAGTCGCCGAAATTTAACGCCATTGAGTATTATTTTAATTGATATCGACCATTTTAAGCTAGTTAATGATAGTTATGGTCACTTAACTGGTGACAAGTGCATAGTAGAAGTTGCTAAGAGAATTAAATCTTTATTACGTCGAAGTTCTGATGTTGGCTGTCGTTATGGTGGTGAAGAGTTTTGTTTAATACTGCCTGAAACAGACGCGCAAGGTGCATTGGCTTTAGCGCAAGATATTTGTCAAAGTACTAATAAACAACAATTTATTGATGATGATATTGTTATTGATTTAACAGTAAGCTGTGGTGTTGCAACCTATCAACAAGAGCAAGGTGTGACACCTGAGATTATTTTCGCCAGTGCAGATAAAGCACTATATAAAGCTAAGCAAGCAGGTCGAAATCAAGTGCAAGTAAGCTTGCTGAGTGAAACCTAAACCATGATAGGAAATGAGTATGAATAACGTCTTTGGCCAATATCCCGCTCGTCGCATGCGCCGTATGCGCTCCGATGATTTTTCACGACGTTTAATGTCTGAGCATCAGCTAAGTGTTGATGATTTAATTTATCCGGTATTTGTATTAGAAGGTGAGAATCAGTGTGAAGCTATTGAGTCTATGCCTGGTGTAGAGCGTAAAAGTATCGATTTATTATTAGAAGAATGTCAGGAATTGGTTGATTTAGGTGTACCGGCTATTGCTATTTTTCCGGTCACGCCAGCAGACAAAAAATCATTGATGGCCGAAGAGGTTTATAATGCTGATGGCTTAGCTCAGCGTACAGTGCGAGCGGTAAAGGCTAAGTTTCCAACCTTGGGTGTGATCACTGATGTTGCCTTAGATCCATTCACTACGCATGGCCAAGATGGCATTATTGATGATAATGGCTATGTGCTTAACGAAGTGACTAAAGATATTTTGGTCAAACAAGCTTTGTCGCATGCACAAGCGGGTGCAGATGTTGTTGCCCCATCTGATATGATGGATGGCCGTATTGGTGCTATCCGAGACGAGTTAGAGCGACACAATTTAGTTAATACTAAAATATTGGCTTACTCAGCCAAATACGCTTCAAGCTACTATGGTCCTTTTCGTGACGCAGTTGGCTCAGCGGGTAACATAAAGGGAGGTAATAAATTCTCTTATCAAATGGATCCTGCTAATAGCGATGAAGCGCTGCATGAAGTAGCACAAGACATTTATGAAGGCGCTGACATGGTAATGGTAAAGCCAGGTATGCCGTATTTGGATATTGTACGTCGTGTAAAAGATAATTTTAAAGTACCTACTTATGCCTATCAGGTGAGCGGTGAGTATGCTATGCATATGGCAGCGATACAAAACGGTTGGTTAGCTGAAAAGCCTTGTGTAATGGAGGGTTTGTTGGCTTTTAAACGTGCAGGCGCTGACGGTATTTTAACCTATTTTGCAAAGCAAGTTGCTCGTTGGTTAAAAGAAGAAGCAAAATAAAAATAGCGAATATAGTTATTCACATCCCACTAGATTAATATTGTTGCAAGGCCGTGCTGTATAGCGCGGCCTTATTGTATGAGTGATAATAATATGAGACTGTTTTAAATCTTTGTATGGTGCATAATCACTTTGAGAGCTTAGTATTGCTTGGCTCAAACTCAGCTTATTTTCATGGCATTAACTTTGACATTTAATGTTGAGTGCATAACCTAAGCGGACGAGATGAACATTTTCTTGCTTTAACTCATCACTAATCAGTGCATGTTGCTTTAGCCACGTTGGTGGTAAACATAAGTTCAGGCTTTTATCGTTTGCTGTTATTTGATAGCTCGGTAATTTATCGTCTTTGCGGCGTCGGCACAATATAACGGCTAAGCGCAGGATAATCAGCAACTTCATAGCGTAATCAGCACCTATTGATGCTTGCTGTTTTATCAGTGCTTGATTTATATCCCCTTTATACAAACTTACAAAAGCAACAAGCAGTTGACGGTCAGATTGACTAAAACCAGCTAAATCAGCATGCTTTAGAATATAAGCGCTATGTCTTTGATGGTATTTGTATTCGAGCAATAAACCAATTTCATGTAAGTCGCAGCTTGCCTGTAATATTTCAAAGGCATTGTCGTTGGGCAAATCCCAAGTGTTTTTTAGCTGAGTAAAAATAATACTGACTTGCTGTTTAATGCTTTGTGCGTGTTGTTGATCGACATGAAAGCGTTGAGAAAGTGCGCTAATTGTTCGTTGACGAATGTTGATAGTGTGGCTATCGGGTAACATTTCATAGAGCAAACCTTCACGCAATGCGCCACTTGAGAGGGTTAATTTCTCGATAGCAAACTGCTTAAACAAGGCAATTAAAATTGCTAATCCACTGGCAATAACAGGGCTTCTTTCTGATGATAATCCCGCTAAACTGATACAACTTATGTTATCAAAAGTTTGTAGCTCTGCTTGTACTTGGTACAAAAAGTTTAATGAAATTACTGTTGGTTTGTGTTGATAAATTAATATTTCGGCTAATGCTTGCATGGTGCCAGACCCGCCGAGTACACACTGCCAGCCAATATCACAAAACTCTGCTTTCACTGTTTTGATAATCTGTTCTGCGGCTGCTATTGCGCGAGAAAAATTATCAGCCGTAAGTGTACCCTTCGGAAAATATTGCTGATTGAAAGTGACGCAGCCCATGTTAAGGCTATGTGCTTTCTTTATGGTAAAACCGTGTCCAACAATTAACTCTGTGCTAGCGCCGCCAATATCCAACACCAAGCGTTTATCGGCACTGCAATTGGTATGTGCTACACCAAGATAGATATATTCAGCTTCAGCAATACCACTTAATAGGCTAATGCGATGGCCTAAAATAAGTTCTGCTTGGGCAATAAAGTCAGCTCTATTTTCTGCTAGTCTTAATGTGGCTGTTGCGACGATGCGAATATTGCTTTTGGGGATATCCTGTAGGCGTTCAGCAAAGAAACTTAAACATTCTAAGCCTTTAGCCATAGCCTGCTCAGATAAAATATTATCGGAGTCTAAGCCGGCAGCAAGGCGTACTTTGCGTTTTACTCTATCGACAACTTGCACGCTATCGGCAAGCTGTCGAGTAATCAACATATGGAAGCTATTAGAGCCTAAATCGACCACAGCATACAGAGCTGATGAAGTCTCCATTGAAGTGATCGTCATTGTCTAACTATTCCTTTGTGGCCTATTGCCCGTGCTACGACTACGGTTTTGACCACCATTATGTGGCTTATGACGACGTGGGCGCGGTTTAGGCTTAGGTAAGTCGGTCAATAAGGCTTCATGATCATACTTGCTAACTGGCAATTCGTGTTCAATGTAGCTTTCAATGGCAGGCAAGTTAAATACATATTGCTCGCAAGCTAAACTAATGGCATGTCCAGTTGCCCCAGCTCGACCGGTACGACCAATACGGTGCACATAATCTTCACAATCGTCAGGTAAGTCATAATTAAACACATGGGTAACAGCCGGAATATGAAGTCCACGAGCGGCTACATCTGTGGCAACTAGAATATCTAATTGTCCGTTAGTAAACTGTTCTAAAATTTTCAAACGTTTCTTTTGGATCACATCACCAGTAAGCATACCAACCCTAATATTGTCGGCTTCGAGGTGAGCATGTATTTTTTCACAAACATGTTTTGTATTAGCAAAGATGATCGCTTTATCTGGCCAGTCTTCTTCAATCAATGTTTGTAGTAAAGACATTTTATCTTCATTAGAAGGGTAAAATAATTCTTCGGTAATGCGAATGTTGGTTTTTTGATCGGGTTCAACTTCTACGCTGTCCGGATCATTCATATGTTCAAAGGCGAGTTCTTTTACGCGGAAAGACAGCGTTGCTGAAAATAGCATGCTTAAGCGATCTGTCGCCGCCGGCATTCTACCAAACATATAACGAATGTCTTTGATAAAGCCAAGATCGAACATGCGGTCAGCTTCATCAAGTACGACTACTTCAATATTGTTAAGGTTATAAATACCTTGCTTTAGGTAATCAAGCAAACGACCACAAGTGCCGATTAATATATCAACCCCTTGTTCAAGTTCTTGGCGTTGACTTTCATAACCTTCGCCACCATATACAATACCAAGGCGTAACCCGGTACTTTTTGCCATAGCAATAGCATCGCGATGAATTTGAATTGCAAGCTCACGCGTAGGTGCCATAATTAGCGCACGCGGTTGATTGTGGCTAACATCTTTTTTCTGTAGTAAATGATGGAATGTTGCCGCCAAAAAGGCAATAGTTTTACCTTCACCAGTTTGTGCTTGACCGGCGATATCTTTGCCTGTCATGAGTATAGGAAGAGACTTTGCTTGAATTGCAGTACAATATTCAAAGCCCATAGATGCGAGGCCGCTAATAACGGTAGGCTCGAGTTTAAGTTCCGAGAACTTTATTTCTGTTAAGTGTGTTTTTTTCATACCGCTAGCTTAACAGGTTACGCTATTAATAAAAATTAGATTCACATAAAAGCACTAATAATTTAATGCTATTAGTTGATTTTGATTTATTTTACTAATAACTGTTATATATGATTGTTGGTAATTAATTGTGATGAAGGTATAATCTTAACCAATTGGCTATAGGCCACCTTTAATGGAGATATAAATGAGCGATAAAATTGTTCAGTTAACTGATGATAGTTTTGATACTGATGTAATTAATGCATCAGGTCTTGTTTTAGTTGATTTCTGGGCTGAATGGTGTGGCCCATGTAAAATGATTGCACCGTTGTTAAATGACGTGGCTGAAGAATATGCTGGTAAATTAACTATTGGCAAATTAAACATAGATCAAAACTCTAACACCCCACCTAAATATGGTATCCGTGGTATTCCAACACTATTACTATTTAAAGATGGTGCTGTTGCCGACACCAAAGTTGGTGCATTATCAAAAACTCAATTAAAAGAGTTTATTGATAACAATTTATAAAAAAAAGGTCCGTAATTCGGGCCTTTTTGCTTTTTAGCAAAAGATCAAGCACGTGATCCTTTACCTGTTTTGTTTTTAGTGCTAAATTTAACATTCGAACGAAAATAACATTTCAAATACCATACTCAAACATCCTAAATTGCCAAACGGCACAGCATAACAACCTAAATAGTCTAAGAAACCCCCACTATGAATCTTAACGAACTTAAAGAAAAGTCTATCAGCGAGCTAGTCAAACTCGCAGAAACAATGAAATTGGAGCATTTGGCTCGTAACCGCAAACAAGACATTATTTTTGCTATTTTAAAAGCCCACGCTAAAAGCGGTGAAGATATCTTTGGTAGCGGTGTTTTAGAAATTCTACAAGACGGCTTTGGTTTTTTACGATCGGCGGACTCATCCTATTTAGCCGGCCCTGATGATATTTATGTATCGCCAAGCCAAATACGCCGATTTAGTATGCGTACCGGTGATACCATTGCTGGTAAAATTCGTCCACCAAAAGACGGTGAACGCTACTTTGCACTCCTGAAAGTAAATGAAGTTAATTTTGACCGCCCTGAAAACTCTCGCAATAAAATCCTTTTTGAAAACTTAACACCAATACATCCAACCGATCGCATGATCATGGAACGTGGTAATGGTTCAACTGAAGACATTACAGCTCGTGTTTTAGATTTAGCCTCGCCTATTGGCAAAGGTCAGCGTGGTTTAATTGTTGCACCACCAAAAGCTGGTAAAACATTGTTGCTACAGAATATTGCGCAAAGTATTGCTCATAACCAACCTGAAGCTGAATTGATGGTGTTGTTGATTGACGAGCGTCCTGAAGAAGTTACAGAAATGCGTCGCTTGGTGAAAGGTGAAGTTATTGCTTCAACATTTGATGAGCCAGCAAACCGTCATGTACAAGTAGCCGAAATGGTTATCGAAAAAGCTAAGCGCTTAGTAGAACACAAAAAAGATGTGGTTATTTTACTTGATTCAATTACGCGTTTAGCACGTGCTTATAACACCGTTATTCCATCATCAGGTAAAATACTTACCGGTGGTGTTGATGCGAATGCTTTACACCGTCCAAAACGTTTCTTTGGTGCTGCACGTAATATCGAAGAAGGTGGTAGTTTAACTATTATTGCTACAGCGCTTGTTGAAACAGGCTCTAAAATGGATGAAGTTATCTACGAAGAATTTAAAGGTACGGGTAATATGGAATTACACTTATCACGTAAAATTTCTGAAAAGCGTGTTTTCCCTGCGATACACTTTAACCGCAGTGGTACTCGTCGTGAAGAGTTATTAACTAAGCCTGATGAATTACAAAAAATGTGGATATTACGTAAGATTGTTCATGAAATGGGTGAAATTGATGCGATGGAATTCATGATTGATAAGTTAGCGATGACTAAGACCAATAATGAGTTTTTTGATTCGATGAAGCGTCAATAATCCATAATAATATCGATTTAAAAAACCAGCATTTGCTGGTTTTTTTGGCTCTAAAATAGCTGTTTTTAAATAATAATGTTGAGCTTGATAAAGTGCTTTAATTACTAACTAATTAAAAAATATCGTTTTAATTTCTTTCTTGTCAAATCAGTAGTGTGAGTATTTGGTTTATGAAAAATTAGCATTAGAGCGCATATTTTAGTGGTTATACTTGATAGAGTTAATGACGCTAAACGCTGTATAGTCATGTAGTGCTTTTAGCTTTTATTGTTTTGTATGAAAAATAAACGACAAATGTTTTGCAATAGGGTAGTATGCGCGCTTTTCAATTTGTCGTGTACAACCTTAGACCGTTAGAGGGGGCGAAATGCGCTATTTTTCATTTATTTTCTTATTGTTATTCTTGAGTAGTTTTGCCTATGGCACAAACGTGCATGCTAAACATGATGCTATTAAGGTAAAAGTCGTAACAGAAGATACCTTCCCTCTACAATATCTTGAAGGTGGTAAGGTTGTTGGCCCTGCAACTGCACTAGTTGAGCAGGTATTATCGATGGCCGGCATTACTTACAGCATTGATGTTTTACCGTGGGCAAGAGCGTACCACTTAGCATTGAATGAGCCTAATATTTTGATTTATTCTCTCGCAAAAACCCCCGCAAGAGCAGAGCAGTTTAAATGGGTTGGTGAGATAATGGCCTTAGATTATTATCTGTATGGCGCTATTGATAGTGAAATCAATGCACAGACCTCTTTGGAAAAACTCAAGCAATATAAAATAGGCACAGTGCGCGACAGTGCGGTATATCAATATTTAATTAAAAATGACTTTAAACATTTAACAACGGTTGTTCAAGGTAAGCAAAATTTATTGTTATTCGAACAAAATAGAATTGATTTATTCCCAGCTAATAAATCCACCTTTCAAGTTATATGTCGCCAAGAAGCTTTTAATTGCCGCAATATAAAGCCCGTTTACAAGCTAGATATTTCATCTATCGATCTGTATATGGCATTTAGTCAATCTACGGATAATGCTATAGTAGAAAAAGTGCGTGCCGGCTATCAAGCCGTCATACAAAAACAACATAATTCATCAGATGTCGGTATCGATTAGGGATTTCTGCCTATCTACCGCTATAATGCATGACAAATTTTTGGCCAAATCCCAATATGAAATACAGTGATTTAAGAGACTTTATCAGTCAATTAGAGAAATTAGGGCAATTAAAGCGTATTCGTCAGCCTATTTCGACTCATTTAACTATGACAGAAATTAGTGATCGAACCTTAAGACAAGGCGGCCCGGCATTATTGTTTGAAAATCCAGTTGATGAAAATGGCAAACCTCATGGTATGCCGGTTTTAACTAATTTATTTGGCACGCCAGACCGTGTTGCATTGGCAATGGGACAAGATAATGTCAGTGCATTACGCGATGTTGGCAAGTTATTGGCTGCGCTTAAAGAGCCTGAGCCACCTAAAGGCTTTCGTGATGCCATGGATAAGTTACCGCTATATAAACAAGTATTAAATATGCCGGTTAAGGTGATTAAAAAACCGTTATGCCAACAAGTTGTGCTTGAAGGTGATGCTGTTGATTTGACTAAACTGCCGATCCAGCAATGCTGGCCAGGTGATGTGGCACCCTTAATTACCTGGGGTTTAACGGTGACTAAAGGTCCGCATAAAGAGCGCCAAAATTTAGGTATTTATCGCAATCAATTATTAGGGCGTAATAAAGTTATTATGCGTTGGTTATCTCATCGTGGAGGTGCATTAGATTTTCAAGAGTTTAAAAAAGCATTTCCAGGTGAAAAATACCCCGTTGCAGTAGCGCTAGGTGCTGATCCTGCGACGATTTTAGGTGCGGTTACACCTGTACCTGACACACTTTCAGAATATGCTTTTGCTGGACTTTTGCGTGGTAGCAAAACCGAAGTGGCTAAATGTATTAGTCATGATTTAGAAGTACCAGCAACGGCAGAAATTGTCTTAGAAGGTTATATTGACCCAGATGAATTAGCGCCCGAAGGGCCGTATGGCGATCATACTGGTTATTATAATGAAGTAGATGATTTCCCCGTGTTTACGGTAACCCATGTTACCCATAGAAAAGATCCAATTTATCACAGTACTTATACCGGACGCCCACCAGATGAACCCGCCATATTAGGTGTAGCGCTTAATGAAGTCTTTGTGCCTATTTTGCAAAAACAGTTTCCTGAAATACAAGATTTTTACTTGCCACCCGAAGGTTGTTCGTATCGTTTGGCAGTTGTGACGATTAAAAAGCAATATGCCGGCCATGCTAAGCGTGTGATGATGGGAGTTTGGTCGTTTTTACGCCAGTTTATGTATACTAAATTTGTCATTGTTTGTGATGACGATATAAATGCCCGTGATTGGCAAGATGTTATTTGGGCAATGACTACACGTATGGATCCAAGTCGTGATACGGTGTTAATTGAAAACACCCCGATTGATTATTTAGATTTTGCTTCCCCGGTGTCAGGCTTAGGCTCTAAAATGGGCTTAGATGCGACCAATAAATGGCCCGGCGAAACAAATCGTGAATGGGGTGAACCTATCGAAATGACTCAAGCGATTAAAGATCATGTTGATGATATTTGGGCTGAACTCGATATATCTTAACGATTAAAATAACCGATAAATTAATGATACCGTATGAATATCAAAAGCATGCGGTAATAAGGTATAGATAAATGAAAATGATAACATGTCAGGTTGCTTCGTTGACTCCTTTAACAGCCCACGTCTACAAGGCACTGTTAAAGCCGAGCCAAGCTGTTGATTTTGCTTCCGGACAATATTTAAACTTTGTTATGAGTGACGAAGACAAACGCCCTTTTTCAATTGCTAGTGCTCCCGGTGCAGAATACATTGAACTACAAATTGGCGCATTTGGCTCAGACAGTTACCCAATGCAAGTCATAGAACATATTAAAGCTAACGCTGAAGTAACGATTGAAATGCCCTTTGGCAGTGCGCAATTACGTGAAGACAGTCAGCGACCTTTGTTATTGATTGCTGGTGGTACAGGTTTTTCATACATTAAATCGATGTTTGAGCATTTAGTTGCGCAAAGCTCACAACGAGAAGTGATTGTTTATTGGGGGTTACGTGACCCAAGTGCTTGTTATGAACTCGACGAAACGGCTGAGATGATTAGCCAATTAGCTAATGGTAAGTTTATCCCTGTTATTGAAACGCCTGATGACGCATGGCAAGGGCGTGTTGGCATAGTGCATAAAGTTGTGATGGATGATCTCGATAATTTAGCCGATTACGATATCTACCTAGCCGGTCGCTTTGAAATGGTTGCCGCTGTTCGAGAAGATTTTGTTGCGCAAGGCGCTTTAGTTGAGCATATGTATGCGGATGCTTTTGCTTTTATTTAAACGAAAAAATCATCATAGTTAAACAGAGGCGGAGCATGTTATTGTTCCGCTTTTTTTATGCATTTATGGGGTATTAATCTTAGCGGTCTTTGCTTGTGTTAAGTAACGATTGGCTATGGCAACAAACCCATCAATTGAACCATTTAAATTATTTGCTGAGATAAATATATGTGCGCCAAGCGCTTGGTTTAATAGCTCACTATGATGAAGAAAAGCGGCTAATGGCCCTTTTATCACCTCGCCGTTTGCTAGTATGTATGGCTCAAAATTTAATACCCCTTGGTCAAATGTTAGCAATTGATGTTTAATGCAATAATGAATAAGTGGTTTTTGTTCGTGAATCATGCGGTTTGCTAATCGTAAAGAAACATGTTTCGCTATTGTCTCTATCGATATTAATTTGATACCAACATAATTGAGTTCATCGCGTGTTATGCCCACCGTGTTGGTGACTGAGTGTATATTACGAAGTTGCTGCCAATGAAATTTCCAGCGCCCGTGACGATGATAAAAGGTTATCGTGTCAGGTGCTAAAATTAAACTGTAGCTAGGTTCGGCTAGTTTGAGTAAGCCAATAAAAATAGTCACTAAGCAAGCGAGCACCATAAAAAGTAAAGGGAAGCGTGCTAATTGCCAATAATAGCTACACAGCCAAGCGACAATAACTAAAGCGATAATACCAGTTAAAGTAATGAATAAACCATGATGACGGGCAATGGCTTTAATTCTTATTGTTTGTATTGTTTGATCAGTTGTTGTCATAAATTTTGCGTTTAAAATTTGTTAGTTCAATAGTGCCGAATGAGATAAATTTAATATTTGTGCATAATTTTTTTATTAGTATATACTCTGCGCGTTTTCGTGATGAAGCAATAAATTTGTCACCATTGATATAACATAAACCAACTGAAAGGTAGTGTAAAATGAGCAAAAATAAAGTAAAAAAGCACCAGCAAAAGCAAGGTGATTGTGAATTGGGACGAGGTGTTATTAAAGATAATTTTTTAGCGGCAGTAGTAACGTCAAAATTATTTAAACAACAAATAATTAACGCTAAGAAAGGTAAGGGCTCTTTTCAAAGAAAGCAAAAACATAAAGGGCAAGAGTCCTATTTAATAGCGGTTTAAATATTATTATCTAATCGTTATTAAATAGGGCTTTATGCTTATTGTTTTTAGAACGTATAAGTTTTTAAGCGTGAATTTTTCTCAATACTTGATTGGCTTTATCTAGCTGACCTTGTTGTTCAAGTACTTGAGCAAAAGCCAGTAAATCTGTTTTATCGTATTGTTTTTCTTCAAGGTTTACTAAGCTATTAAATGCTTTTTCAGCCAGTGACCATTGTTGGGACGTTGTAGCGAAATGCGCAACTAACGACAGCCAAAGCGCGTTATGTGGCTCGTTATGTAAGTGCTTTTGTGCGGCGGCCATTAAACTATCTGGCTGAGCAATAGGTAAAGTTCTTATTGCTGATAGTAAGGAGGTATTAGCGCCTTTTTTTATTATTGGTAGTAATAATTTCGCTAAAGGTTGGTTAATTTGGTTTTCAGCTAAGACCTGGCAATAAGCAAGCACAACTGTTTCTGATTGTTTGTCTTTTTTGGGCAACTGTTGCCAGAATAACATTAAGGCCTCATTATCTTGTTGCTTAATTCGGTCATTAAAAGCGCCGTAAAATGCTTGTTGTTGCCATAAGGTAATGGTTTCATTTGTGATACTTTTTTGTTTTTTAGCCGCATTAAGCTGTTTAATAACATAGTCAAAGCGTTGCTCAATTAAGCTTAATGTTATTTCTAATGATAATAGTCGAGCATCGTGACCAATATGCTTATGATGTTCATCAATCACCGCACGCGCCTGAGCATAATTTTGCTGACCGATCAGTAATTTTATTTTAATTAAGACCGCTTCTAATCCTGCCGTTTTTAGGGTGTTAGATTTTTGTTCAAGCAAGACTAAATAATGATCAGTGTTTGGTTTTAATGCTTGTTTTTGTGCAGCATCAGCGGCAACAAGATAGGCAATATGTTCAAAAGAGGAGGCTTCAGCTGACTTAGCAAGTAAGTGTTCTGCTTGTTTGTAGTCACCTAATACATAGGCTGCAATACCCTTATTGAGATCTCTGAGGGCTTTGCGACGATTGGCAAAGGCTATTTTGTTCCAAGCTGCAAAACTAAAGTTTAGTCCGCCACGGAAAAACTTCAACACCATAAGCAAAGCGATAAAACTGAGTATCAACATGATGCTTGCTGTTACTACGGTTGACTCTATGGTTAAATCGCCCATAGCAATTAAAATATAACCTTTTTCACCAATCAATATCGGGCTAAGGGCAACGGCGCTCAGAAATAACAATACTACTATTAATAATCGTTTCATTATACGCCCTCTTGTTGCTCAATTTTTATTGGCTCAATGATCGGTGGCTGTTGGTCAGATAATATTTGGCGTATCGCTTTTAATGCGGCGAGATCATTGGGATACGCTACGTTTATTGTTTCATTTTTTAAAGCATCGAGCGCTTTGACAAAATTTTGGTTTGCTTGGTGCGACATATCAAAATAGTTATTGAGCCAGTTTATGATGTCATCAAGTGATTGACGGTAAATATCACTATTTGCCTTGCTAGCTGCCCAAGTAGCGGTTTGCAATTTAAGGCTTAAGTTTTCTCTTAAGTTTTGTTGAAAATCTGGAGACATTAAAGGTTCAACATTACCAGCCCTGCGGTTTACAGTGATAAAATCAGCAATAAATTTACGCCATGTTTTTGCTAAATTAGTTCGCCAGTCGCTGACATTTTCGGTTAACTCAAGGCTGCTTTCTTTATCGCTGTTATCAGGAACATCAACCATGGCTAGCGGCAGCTGTTTGATCTGCTGGTCGAGCGCCATTAATTTTAAAATCACATCATCAGTTTTTAATGTTGGTAATAATTGTAATTTAGCAATATCTTGTTGAATGGTTTGACGCAGCACTAAAAATTGTGGATCGTTCAGTTCTTGTATACGTAAATCAGCGTCATTAAGTAAACTGATGGCTGTGCTGGTATTTTTGTCTAACCACAGGCTTCTTGCTGCTACTCTGATGAGATACTCAGCTTCTTCTAACAGCCAGTCGTTTGGTTGATTCTGGCGTAAATTTGCCATTTGTTGCTGCTGCTGTTTTTGCAACTCAAGAATACTATTTTCTGTATTGTATTCAATGCTAGTTTTTAGCTCCTTAAGTTGGGTATTATGTGCTTGCTGTTGTTGCGCTAATTTTTGCGAGAACTGCTGTACAATTTGCGCTTGACTTAACTGTTGTTGTTTTTGTAGTTCGGCGCTTAGTTGTTGACTAAATTGTGCTTTTTGTAACTCACTCCAATAGTAATGTCCGGCACTGGCAGCGATAGCTAATAAAGCCAGAATGATTGCTAAAATCGCGAGCTTTGAAACTTTATGCTTAGGAAGGTTACTTTTTTGCGTTGCTTTAGTATTAGCGGTGGTTGATGTTGTCGAAGCAGAATTTTTCACTGTTGCTGTGCTCTTATCATGATTTTTATCTATTGATGATGTGGTTTGGCTGGTGTTTTTTTCAGCGCCTGAGCTTTTTTTTGAGGCTTGCTCATTTTTGTTTGATTTATTGGACGGTTCTAAAAGCGCTGAGCTAATATCAATTGAAGTTGATATATCCGTTTGCTGATTCGTATTACTGCTGACAGCTGATGTTTTATTCTCAGGCTTAGTTTGCTCTGGGTCTTTTTTATCGCTCATGAACTGATCCTATCTCACATGTTGGCGTCAGGGATATTGAATATATTCGCTGATATTTTTATTTGCGCTGTAAATACGTTAACTTGTAAAAAGCCACAAACATTTAGCTTGCCAGAAACCGTGCGAAGCTTTCATTAAGTTTACTATGATTTTCAATAAAGCGTTACTTAGGTCTGCTGATCTTTACTGCTGACCCAGACTATCAACTTTTGGATTATTTTACAGACAATTTAGCCTGTTAGTTAATCGGTCTTTATCATAGCTAAAAATGACATTGAATGACTTAACTCGCCAATTTTATAGATTCAACAGCACTATAAATAGCGCGTTCAACAGCACTTATGGCTTAAGATACATTTTATCAGACGTTGATGCCATGTTTTGATGGCTGCAAGTAGTCGATTTTACTAAAAATATTGATAATATTTACAATATTAACGGCTGAATGCCATCGCGTAGGCGCTGATTTGCGCTGCGCTCGGTTTTTAGAGCGCAGCGAAGTTATTTAAGCTTGCTGGTATACTTGGCGGAGAATTTTATCAGCACCTTTAGCTAACAAGTCTTCTGCTAACTGATTGCCTAACTGCTCAGCTTCAGTAAGCTTGCCATGCACTTCACCGGTGAGTATTTCACTACCATCGACAGCGCCAACTAAGCCTCGTAAATGTAGTTCTTGGCCGTTAAGTACAGCATAACTACCAATAGGAACTTGACAGCCACCTTCAAGTGCACGATTCATGGCTCGCTCAGCGATAACACGAATACGTGTTTCTTCGCAGGCTAGTGGCGCTAATAATGCTTTAATTGCTGCATCATCAGTACGACATTCAATGCCGACAGCACCTTGACCATTTGCCGGCAGCATAACTTCTGCGGCAATATATTCACGAATACGCTCAGGCATCTCTAAACGAATCAAGCCTGCAGCTGCTAGTATGATGGCGTCATACTCTCCGTTGTCTAACTTTTTAAGACGAGTATTGACGTTACCACGTAAATCGCGAATATCTAAATCCGGACGCATGGCTTTAATTTGGCATTGACGACGTAAACTTGAAGTACCAACAATGGCACCTTGAGGTAACTCGGCTAAGCTGTTAATGGTATTAGAAACAAAAGCATCACGAGGGTCTTCACGAGGGCAAATAATTTCTAAACCTAAGCCTTCAGGAAACTCTACGGGCACATCTTTCATTGAATGTACGGCAATATCGGCGCGGTTTTCCAACATCGCTACTTCCAGCTCTTTGACAAACAAACCTTTGCCGCCAACTTTTGCTAGCGGTGTATCGAGAATGATATCGCCTTTGGTTGTCATCGGTACAAGTTCAACATTGATGCCCGGATGAAAGTGCTCAAGTTGTGCTTTTACATACTCTGCTTGCCACAGCGCCAGTGCGCTTTTTCGCGTTGCAATACGTACGGTTTGTTGCGTCATTTCAATTACCTTATTTAATGTTTATTGCGCAGAGAGGACGATATTTTCTTCTGCTTGTTTGCTGGCTGCATCAGATAAAAACTTCCACAGTTCTCCGCCGCCGCGCTTATCAACCCACTGTTCATTTTCAAAATGAAAGTGATGACCGTTAAATTTTGTTGCTACCCAAATTTCATGTAAGGGCGCTTGCTTGTTAATGATGATTTTACTGCTATTTTTAAATGTTAGGGTTAATAAGCCTCCAACACCTTCGTAATCGATATCGCAGCCGCAATCTTCGATGGCTTCTTCTACTGCAAGTAAGATATCATCAGCAGCTAAATTGTATTGACTGTCATTCATTAATCGTTCCTTTTTACCTGAGCTTTATGATTCTTTCATCTTTGCTTGGTAATTATTGGTCATGGGATTATAAAACGTCTATCATGGGAAAAAAATCGAATAAATCAATTATGCATAAACAAATTGTAATTATTTTCATCAGTTTGCTTAGTTTGGCAACCATAACAGGCTGTGGCATTAAAGGTCCTTTATACCAAACTCCTGAGCAACAGCAAGAGAACTTACCAAAAACAAGTGAAGAAACTGATAATAATACTGATAAAACTAGTTTAGAACAGTAGGGGCAACGGCATTGGACTTCTTCAATCGTAAACAACATTCATTATACGCCGAGCAATGTCCGGTGGCTGAATTAGCAAAGCAATACGGTACACCACTCTATATTTATTCTCGTGCGACTATTGAGCGCCACTGGCATGCTTTTGACCAAGCAGCTGGCGAGCGTCCGCACCTTGTTTGTTATGCGGTAAAAGCTAATAGTAATATTGCGGTGCTTAATGTGATGGCGCGTCTAGGATCAGGCTTTGACATTGTTTCTAAAGGCGAATTGATGCGGGTTATTGAGGCCGGTGGCGATCCAAAAAAAGTGGTGTTTTCTGGTGTCGGCAAAACGTCAGAAGAAATTGCTTTTGCGCTTAATCTTGGTATTTATTGTTTCAATGTTGAATCACCAGCAGAGTTAGATCGTATTCAAGCTGTCGCTGAAAAGCTTGATAAAATTGCGCCAATTTCTCTTCGGGTTAATCCTGATGTTGACGCGGGTACCCACCCTTATATTTCGACCGGCTTAAAAGAGAATAAATTTGGCATTAGCATTGAGCAAGCTCCAGAGTTATATCAATATGCGACGGGCTTATCGCATATTAATATTCAAGGTGTTGATTGTCATATTGGCTCACAGCTAACCGAAGTATTACCCTTTTTAGATGCCTTAGATCGTGTATTAAAGCTAGTTGACCAATTAGCTGAGCAAGGCATTGTGCTTTCACATATTGATGTCGGTGGTGGGTTAGGCGTTTGTTATGATGATGAAAAACCACCGCACCCGAATGAATATGCCAAAGCTATTGCTGAAAAATTAGTTGGTCGAGAGCTAACACTGATTTATGAGCCTGGCCGAGCGGTAATGGCGAATGCCGGTATTTTGGTGACCGAAGTCGAGTATTTGAAAACCAGTGAAGAACGTAATTTTGCGATTGTTGATGCGGCAATGAATGATTTGATCAGACCTGCACTGTATCAAGCATGGCAAGCTATTATTCCTGTTGAACAACGTGATGATGTGGCTAGTGCACAATATGATGTGGTTGGCCCAATATGTGAAACTGGTGATTTTCTTGGTAAAGATCGTACATTGGCAATACGTTCTGGTGATTTACTCGCCGTGCGCAGTGCCGGCGCTTATGGCTTTACCATGAGCTCTAATTATAATAGTCGGCCACGTGCCGCCGAAGTTATGGTGGACGGTAGCGAAAGTTACTTAATAAGACAGCGTGAAACGCTTAGCCAATTATGGCAAGGCGAAAGCTTATTACCTTTGTAGTGTGAGAATAGGTATAGATGTTAGTAAATTTTTCTAAAATGCACGGTTTAGGTAACGATTTTCTCGTGCTCGACAATGTTACCCAAAATGTTTATTTGTCGAATGAACAAATTAAGCAGCTTGCTGATCGAAATTTTGGTGTTGGCTTTGATCAAGTACTGGTTGTTGAACCGCCATACGACCCCGATTTGGATTTCCATTATCGGATTTTTAATGCTGATGGTAGCGAAGTTGGGCAATGTGGTAATGGTGCTCGCTGTTTTGCTAAGTTTGTGCGTTTAAAAAACTTAACCAATAAACATAAAATTAAGGTCTCAACGCAATCAGGTAAAATGACCTTATTTATTGAACGAGATGGTAACGTTTCAGTGAATATGCCGGTACCACAATTTGAGCCAAGTAAAATCCCCTTTACCGCGCAAAAAGAAGAAGGCACCTACATTCTGCGTAGTGAAGATGAAACTGTGCTCTGTGGAGTTGTTTCCATGGGTAATCCTCACTGTGTTTTAACCGTTGATGATGTAAAAAAAGCGCCGGTAGAAAAGTTAGGAGCAGCATTGTCGCTGCACGAACGTTTTCCACAACAAGCCAATATTAGCTTTATGGAAGTAGTATCACCTGAATATATTAAACTCCGTGTTTATGAACGTGGTGCTGCTGAAACCTTAGCTTGTGGTAGTGGGGCTTGTGCCGCGGTGGTCGTTGGCCAAATGCAAAAAAAACTCAATCGACAAGTACTAGTTGATTTGCCTGGTGGCCAGTTGAAAATATTTTGGAAAGGCCCAGGCAATTCAGTAAAAATGACAGGTCCCGCCGTGCATGTTTTCGACGGTCAAATAAATCTATGAAGCAAGATAAAAGTAAAGCTATGCAATCAAGTGATGACACCCTTATGTCGACTGAAGACATCAAGTTAACTGATGAATTAATCGTTAGTTATCTGCAACAACACCCTGAATTTTTTAACCGTCAAGCTGAGCTTGTTAGCAGCTTAAGATTACCTGATCATCAGCGTGGCACGATTTCTTTAGTAGAACGACAATTATCACAACAGCGACAAAAAATTCACAACCTAGAAGAAGAAATTACACAATTGATGGTGATTGCTAATCAAAATGAGCAATTATTCGCCTTGTATAGCGACCTCTACTTGCGTTTATTAGACTGCACGACAGCGACTGAGTTATTAGACTGTTTACATCAAGCAACCACACAATTATTGTCACTAGATTCATTGAAGCTATGGCTAGTTCAGCCAACAGCTGTTCAGCATGACTCTTTAATTGTGAGCGATTGTAGCGAAATTATTGAAAACAGGTTGAGTAAAGAGCAATACTATTTTGGCCGTTTACAACAAAGTGAACAAGAATTAATATTTTCTCAGCCAACTAGCGGTTCTGTGGTTTTAGTGCGTTTAACCCACCTACAAGAAGATCTCGGCTTTTTAGCTATTAGTAGTCGAGATGCTGAGCATTTCGATCCACGTATGGACACCTTGTTGTTAGGACAATTTAAAAAATTGGTAGCAAAACTACTTCACCAACAGCTGTATTAGGCCATTATATTGTGAGATTTTATCGACGTTTACAGCCTTTTCATGCGATCAGTTTTGATTTAGACGATACGCTTTACAGTAATCAACCGATTATGTTGGCAACTGATCAAAAGATGGTCCAATACTTTAAAGATACGGTTACTGCTCAGGTATTGGGTAATCACTCACACAGTTTTGATTTTCGTTTTTGGTGGCCTTTTCGCCAGCAAGCATTATTGCTAGCACCAGAGTTAAGGCACGACGTTGGTTTGCTGCGACAGAAAAGTTATTTTTTAGGTGCTTTGTCACTTGGCTTAGTGGATGCTGAGGCGGCAGTGTTTGCTGACAAGGCACTAGGCTACTTTGTCGAACAACGTAGCAATTTTACTTTGCCGCAACATACTCATGACTTTCTGCGTTACCTTAAAACTAAAATGCCGTTAGTTGCGATTACCAATGGTAATGTTGATACCGATAAAATAGGCATTGCTCAATACTTTACTCATCACTTCCACGCTTCGATCGAAAATAAATTAAAGCCTGATCGAGATATGTTTGATAAAACCTGCCAGGCCTTACAAATAAGCCCTGAGCAGCTACTACATGTTGGCGACTGTGGTAAAAATGATGTTTTTGGTGCGATTAATGCGGGCTGCCAAACGGCTTGGTTAAACCAATACCAAGTAGGTAAAAGATTGAAAGTTTTACCTACTCTTGCCCTTGATAATGTTGAGCAACTAAGCAAAATAGTTTTATAGGTTATTGTCTTTTAAAGCTTTAGTGCTTTTTTGTTGCTCAAAATATAAATGTGTCAATTGAATGTTTGCCCGATTGCATTATCAAAATAGCGCTTAACTTGCTATTATAGCGCTATATTTTTGTTATTGATTTTACCTTTCTATGGATGTTTCTGAATTACTTGATTCGTTGAACGACAAGCAGCGAGATGTTGTTGCAGCGCCTTTACAAAATATGTTGGTGCTTGCTGGTGCTGGTAGCGGTAAAACGCGAGTGTTAGTGCAGCGTATTGCTTGGTTAATGAAAGTTGAGCAAGCGTCCCCTCATAGTATTTTAGCCGTAACTTTTACTAATAAAGCTGCGGCTGAAATGCGTGCGCGTGTTGAGCAAACCGTTGACGGTAATGTGCACGGTATGTGGGTAGGAACATTCCATGGCTTAGCGCATCGTTTGCTGCGCATGCACTTTCAAGAAGCGAAACTACCACAAAGCTTTCAAGTACTTGATTCTGATGATCAACTTCGCATGATTAAACGTATTGTGCGTTCGTTAGAACTTGATGAAAAACGCTGGCCAGCTAAGCAATTTCTTTGGTATATCAATGGCAAAAAAGATGAAGGTTTACGTCCGCAGCATATCGATGCTCAATTTGATCTAACGGAAGAAACTTTTGTTAAAGTATACCGAGTTTATCAAGATACTTGTGATCGTGCAGGATTAGTCGATTTTGCTGAACTGTTACTCAGAGCTCATGAACTCTGGCTTAATAATCCTGAATTATTACAACATTATCAACAGCGTTTTGCTCATGTTTTAGTTGATGAGTTTCAAGATACTAATGCTATTCAATATGCGTGGCTGAACATGCTAGGCAAGAAAAGTGGCAACGTGATGATCGTTGGTGACGATGACCAATCTATTTATGGCTGGCGTGGAGCAAAAATTGAGAATATTCAACGATTTTTACAAGATTTTGATGGCGCACAAACCATTAAACTTGAGCAAAACTATCGCTCAACAGCCAATATTCTTAAGGCCGCAAACCAGTTAATTGGCAACAATAGTAATCGCCTTGGCAAAGATTTGTGGACTGACGGTGATGCCGGTGAAAAGATATCTATCTATACCGCGTTTAATGAGATTGACGAAGCACGCTTTATTGCAGGCCGGATAGCTGAGTGGCAAAAAAATGGTGGCTCATTAGATAATGTTGCTATTTTGTACCGTAGTAACGCGCAATCGCGTCTGATGGAAGAAGCGCTTATTCAAGCGAAATTACCATACCGAATTTATGGTGGTTTACGATTTTTTGAACGCCAAGAAATTAAAGATGCCCTTGCCTACTTACGTTTATTAAACAATCGTGATGACGATGCAGCCTTCGAGCGCATTATTAATACACCCACACGTGGCATTGGCAATCAAACCTTGAGTTTAGTACGTGACGCCGCGAGAAGCTTAGAGTGTACTTTATGGCAAGCTTGCCAGCAGATGATGCAAAATGAGCAATTAAAAGGTCGTAGTGCTAAAGTTATTCAGCAGTTTCTAGATGTTATTGATCGACTAGAAGATGACTCGAGTCATTTGAACCTAGATCAACAAGCTAATCACGTTATACAGCACTCTGGTCTTAAGGCCATGTATCAAGCAGAGAAAGGTGAGCGTGCAGAAGCACGTATTGAAAACTTAAATGAGCTAGTTACGGCCTGTCAGACTTTTGAGGTGGATCCTGAGCTAGAAGAAGAGCAAAGCCCATTAACCGCATTTTTAACCCATGCAGCGCTAGAATCCGGTGAATCTCAAGCTGATGACTATGAGTCAGCAGTGCAATTAATGACGATGCATTCGGCTAAAGGTCTTGAATTTCCATTGGTATTTATTGCTGGCTTAGAAGAAGGTATGTTTCCTTCGCAGCAGTCGGTTGAAGATATTAGCCGCTTAGAAGAAGAACGTCGTTTGTGTTATGTGGGTATGACACGTGCGATGGAGAAATTATATCTGTGTCATGCCGAAAGTCGTCGTTTGTATGGCCAAGAAAAACATCATAAAGCTAGCCGTTTTTTACGAGAATTGCCAGAGGAGTGTATTGAAGAAGTTCGCTTGCAAAGCCAAGTGAGTAGACCAAAAACGAAAGGTCGCTTTTCATCAACAATCACTTTAGAAAGTTTTGGTAACTCAGGCTTTAAACTTGGGCAAAATGTTCGGCATAAAAAGTTTGGCGATGGTGTAGTATTGAACTATGAAGGCAGTGGTCCACAAAGTCGTATTCAAGTTAATTTTGCGGATGTAGGTTGTAAATGGCTAGTGGTAGCCTATGCTAACTTGGAAACAATATGAATATGTCAGATAAAAAGTAGAGGCTTGAATGTCAAAAAATTTATTGGTGGTTGAAGATAGTCGCCCAATAGCACGCGTAATAAAACAGATTGCTGAGTCGCTTAACTATCAGGTCACGCTTGCTACCTGTTTGGCTGAAGTTGAAGCCTTGTTGCAAGGTGGCGAAAATAAGTTTTTTGCCGCGACGATTGATTATGCTCTTCCTGATGCTAATGATGGAGAAGCTATTAGTTGCGTATTATCCCATGGTATTCCGAGCATAGTAATGACAGGGAAGATGGATGAAACTACCCGACAGAAAATTTTATCTCAGCCCGTTATTGATTATATTCCAAAAGAAAATAGCCAAGCATTTTTATATTTAAAGCGCATCTTGCATTGGCAGCTAAGTAATCAAGGTAATGGTGTTTTAGTGGTTGATGACTCTTTGTCAGCTCGTAATCATGTAGTGGAATTACTTAAGCGTCGTAATTTTAATGTCTATGTTGCTGAAAATGGCCAATTGGCACTCGATATTTTGCAGCAACATGCAGACATCAAAATGGTTATTACGGATCTTGAAATGCCTGTGATGGATGGCATTGAATTAACCAATGAAATACGTAAAAAATATAGCCGTGATCAACTTGCTATTATTGGCATTTCGGGGGCAAATAATGGTGTGCATTCAGCGCGCTTTATTAAAAATGGCGCCGATGACTTTTTAAGAAAACCTTTTTGTCCGGAAGAGTTCTACTGTCGTATTACACAAAACATTGAAAACTTGAGTAATATTGAGCAAATCCAAAAGTCTGCGAATACAGATTATTTAACTGAATTACCTAATCGCCGTGCTTTTATCCGTGATGCAGAAGCGGCTATCAGTGAATATATTAATGAAAAAACGCCTTATGCGCTTGCGATATTAGATATTGACTATTTTAAGAAAATTAATGATAACTATGGCCATGAAGCAGGCGATCATATTCTCAAAGTATTCTCTCTGTATTTACGCAAACATTTTGGTAATAGCCTGATTTCTCGATTAGGTGGTGAAGAGTTTTCAGTGCTAATTTCTGGCTTAGATGAAGATCAATTGTATAATCGCTTAGAAGATTTTCGTCGATCAATTTCTGTTGCTCAAATCTCCTTTGAACAACAGCAGATTAACTTTTCGGTTAGTTTAGGCATGATCTACAGCAGTGATGAGTCGTTAGCAAAGCAAATGAGCCTAGCCGATGGCGCCTTGTATTACGCTAAAGAAAATGGCCGTAACCAGATCAGTATTGTTGGTGCTTCAGAAGAACCTTAGCTTATCCAAAGTTCAGGTTAGCTGATATTCAGTGTCATCTTATTTAAAGTGAATGGATGACACAGATATCAATTTTTCTAAGAAAATATGCGCTAAGAACATCGTTGTTAGGCAATAGGATAATACCGCGCTAGATATCAACATGCTTTAAGCGGTATCTTTTCAAGCACTAAAGTGCACATTATCTATGGTAAACAGCGTTATTTACTTTGCTGTATCAAGTTGATTTCTATCGGCACGTTTTCTGGCCTTGATGGAATCAAAACTAAATATTGCTAATGCTGTCCATATACAGGCGAAAGTAATCATCTTGGCAAAGTATAACGGCTCTTGATAATAAAATGTCGCGAGGATAAACATAATACTTGGACCAATATATTGAAAGAAGCCCAAAGCAGATAGTGTCATACGTTTGGTCGCTGCGGTAAAGCAAAGTAACGGCGCTGTAGTCACAATACCTGCACAGATCAAAAGCATGTTTAATGACAGTGTATTATCTAACATATTAGTCGTGCTAGTTTTTAAAAACACTAACCAATAAATTAATGCTATGGGGAGCATCATAAGTGACTCTATCAATAAGCCGACAAATGAATCTAAAGGCATTTGTTTACGTAATAAGCCATAAATACCGAAAGTCGCTGCTAATGCTAAAGAGATTATCGGTAGTGAACCCATCATAAAGAGCTGAATAATAACGCCGACAAATGCTAACCCTACGGCAAAGAGCTGCCAAGGTCGCAGGCGTTCACCTAAAAATATTACCCCTAATGCGACACTAAAAAGTGGATTAATATAATAGCCCAAACTAGCATCAAGCAGGTGATCATTGTTTACTGCCCAAATGAACATAAACCAATTTACCGCTAAAAAAGTCGCTGAAATAGTCAGTCTAAATACTATTTTTGGCTGTGTAATCGTATCAATAAAGTAGCGTGATCTTTTGGTAAATAATACCACCAATGTGAGTAATAACGTTGACCATACCACACGGTGCACAAGTATTTCATCGGCATTAATATGATCTATTAATTTAAAATATAATGGGGCAATACCCCACATAGTATAGGCGCATATCGCACTAATAATACCAGCGCGTAAGGCTGATTTTTCAGGTGTTGGCATGAAATAAGTTGGTAGCTAAGATTGGATAAGAGCGTTAATAATAGCACTAATCATTTCAACAACCCATTGTGAAATTAAGAAATATTGCAGGTCAATTTTATCCCACCATATAAGTGCCAGTACCAAAGGCAATATGATCGCCTTTTTCGTTATGCATTTCCATACGTGCCACTGCAACCTTGCTGCCACTACGAATGATTTTAGCCGTTGCAACGAAGCTTTCGCCACGACCAGGCCTTAAAAAATCAGTGCGTAAATCAATGGTGCTTAGACGACTTAGATTTTTTGCAATTATTTCAGGTGTTAATTCCGGCAGTTGAGCCAGCATATTGGCGGCTGCCACCACACCACCGACAAGGTCAAGTGCGGATGCGGTGACACCACCATGGAGAATCTTTTGCTCAGGATTACCGATAAGCTTGTCGTGCCATACAATACTAACGGCTGATTCTTGGCTATCGAATTTCGTTACTTCTAGCCCTAATAGCTTATTGAAAGGCATAGCTTGGCTCCAATACTGCGCTAGTTGCTGAAACGATTCTTCATGTGTCATAAACTTTCCTGTTAGATTAAATGAAATAAAAGAATAACAATAATTGCCATTATATTGAAAATAAATCTCCGCACTACGCTGTTACTGCGCTAAAATGTCGGCTGATTTAAGCTATTGAAGATTTTCTCTTGCAAGCCACTTCTCCTTTGACATTAACTGAAGCCCTTAAACATCATTTTGGTTATCAGACCTTTCGTCCTGGCCAAGAAGAAATTATTAACCATGCGCTTGAGGGGCGAGATAGCTTAGTACTTATGCCTACAGGTGGCGGAAAATCAATGTGCTATCAGCTGCCTGCGACTTTAATGTCAGGTGTTACTATTGTGGTTTCTCCGCTTATTGCTTTGATGAAAGATCAAGTAGATGGCTTGGTAAGGCAAGGTATTTCAGCTGCTTATGTTAATTCTTCTCTCGATGCTGAGACCATTAATGATATTTTTAAGCGCTTAGGTCAGGGCGAAATAAAATTACTTTATGTTGCTCCTGAACGATTAAAAAATTATTACTTTCTGCAAGGTTTATCTCAACTTGAGATCAGTCTTTTTGCTATTGATGAAGCACATTGTATATCACAATGGGGCCATGACTTTAGGCCGGCATATACTCAATTGCATTTGTTAAAACAAAACTTTCCACATGTACCTGTGATGGCGTTAACAGCAACAGCCGATGTTACAACTCGAAGAGATATGCTGCAACAGTTGGCTTTGCACGACCCCTACATTCACCTTGATAGCTTTGATCGGCCGAATATTCGCTTTACTTTAGCCGATAAATATCAAGGTGAGCAGCAAGCCATTGGCTATATTAAAAAGCGTAAAGATGAATGTGGCATTATCTACTGTAATAGCCGTTGGCAGGTTGAAAAGTTAGCTAAGCGGCTAGCTGAAGCCGGCATTAATTGTTCTGCTTATCATGCGGGTTTAGAAGCTGAAATTCGCAATATTATTCAAGATAAGTTTGCGAAAGATGATATACAAATTGTTGTTGCGACGGTTGCCTTTGGACTTGGTATTAATAAATCTAACGTGCGTTTTGTGATTCATTATGAACCACCGAGAACATTAGAGTCGTACTATCAAGAGATAGGACGAGCGGGTCGTGATGGTTTACCTGCAGAGGCACTTTTTTTGTATGATGAAAAAGATGTAGAGCGCATTAATAAGCGCATTGCTGACGGTGAAAATGAACAACGGGTTAACGTTGAATTACAGCGCTTTCAGGCGCTACGCGGCTTTGTAGAAGCGCAAACGTGTCGACGTAGAGTTGTATTGAATTATTTTGCTGAATTTACCGAGCAAAGTTGTGGTAACTGTGACATTTGCTTAGACCCACCAAGTCAGTTTGATGCGACCCAAGCGGCTCAAAAGGTGCTTTCTTGTGTTTATCGCATTGAAGGTAATGGTGATATAGAGCATGTGGTTGCAGTTTTGCGGGCAGAGCTAAATGATAAAATTATTCAACTCAATCATGACAAAGTTTCCACCTTCGGCATTGGCAAAGATAAAACGCCAGGTTATTGGTTTTCAATCGTACGGCAATTAATACACTTAGGCTATTTACAGCAAGATATTGCCGCACAATCAAATTTATGTCTCACCCAAGCGGCCGGTAGTGTTTTGAAGGGTCTTGAGCCATTAATGCTTGCTACACCTCGTTTACAAAAAGCCAGTTATTGGCAGCGTAATAAACGCGAAAAAGTTTATGATCGCGCTTTATTTACTAAGTTAAGAGCATTACGTAAAGAAATTGCTGAACTTGAAGATATAGCCCCCTTTATTGTTTTTAATGATGCAACTTTAGCTGAATTAGCACGCGTAAAACCTTCAACCTCTAGACAAATGCTTAATGTCAGTGGCATTGGCGATACTAAACTTGCACGTTATGGTGAACCATTTTTGTCTTTGATTAAGCAGCATCAGGGCTAAATGGAGTTTACTTTTGAGGACTTACTGCTGGTTGAATTGTAGTGACAAAAAAAGCGCATTAAAGCGCTTTTTTAGATGCAGTACAGTAGAGTAAAATTATAAAATTTTGAAAATGCTACTATACAAAAAGTCTAATTACTTAAGACTTGAGTAGTAAGCAGCAATGTTAGCAACATCTTCATCAGATAATGCCATAGCCATTGGAGCCATTACTGGATCTTTACGGTTGCCCGATTTAAAATCTTTTAATTGCTTAGCTATGTAAGCTTCTTTTTGGCCAGCAAGGTTAGGGTACATAGGAACAGCAGAAATACCAGCAGCACCGTGACACGCTGCACACATCGCAGTTTTTGATTTACCGGCAGCTGCGTCGCCAGCGAAAACAGGTGAAGCCATCATAACAGTAGCGGCAACAGCTAAAGTAAGTTTTTTCATAGATATAATCTCTCTTTGGTAAACAATTTTAAAGGATCCTCGTTTGATTATAAGTAAAAAGCACAGCGTTGTCGTTGCTTTTTTTAGGATCATGCCAGTATGAAAAATTATCTTATACTTTGTTGCGCTAGCACAAGTTTTAAGCAATTAATTAGCCTAAATGGAAATAAATAAGAACATTATGTCGACAGAAATCGCTATAAAAATAACCAATATTGAAGAGGTTAACCCAAGGGTACTACAGTTTCAATTCAATGCTGAATGGACAATGGATAATACCACCGTAATTATTGACCACCTTTTGCAGCAAACCTCGGCGACAGTGCTGGAGTCGATACAAGGTGCCGATGTTTATTGTGTCAGAATACGCTATGGCGTTAGTGAGTTTTTATTGAATTTCGAAGAGTATAGTCACTCGTGTTGGTTGGAGTGTGCAACAGCACAAGATATTTTAGGTTTAAAAGAAATTAAGCACGCTTTATCATGAACTTATAAGTTCGATTGATGACACATTATACTCAGCGATTATAAAAATAATTAAGGTAACTATCGATGGAAAAAATACTGATAAGCAGCTGCTTTTTAGGTAATAAGGTGAGGTATGATGGCGGTGACAACTTATTAGTAAACACAACCCTCAAGTGCTGGCAAGAAACCGATCGTTTAGTGGTTATTTGTCCAGAATTAGCCGGTGGTTTATCTACTCCTAGAGCGCCAGCCGAAATACAACTAAGTCGTAACCATATTATGGTTAAAACTATTGCGGGTGAAGATGTGACACAAGCCTTTGAATTAGGGGCGCAGCGTGCATTATCACTTTGTCGCCTACATGGCATTCGTTATGCGTTATTAAAAGAGTCGAGTCCGTCATGTGGCAGTTCAAGTATTTACAACGGCGAATTTAATCAACAGAAAATCCCTGGACAAGGCGTTACCACAGCCCTGCTGCGTGCGAACGGGATCAAGGTGTTTTCTGAAAAAAACTTACTCTCTTTAATTGCAGAGCTTAGTTAATTCAAACTGAACAGAACTAACTACTGGCAATGTTAACGTGGTTAGTTAAGGTTTGAGAAATATCATTAATCAATGCTCGGGTTTGCTTGATGATAGCATTTGCACTGGTGGCAACATTATAGTCGCTGACGCCTATGCTGAGTGTCATTGGCGGTAAACGTGTACCTGATTTGCTACTGACAAAACGTAATTTTTCAACGCCTTGGCGTATTTTTTCAGCGATTTCGCCAGCAATATTACGCTCGACATCAGGTAGTAAAATGAGAAACTCATCACCAGCAGATCTTACGGGGAGGCCACTTTCTCCAACATAACTACTTATTTTTTTTGCTATTTTAGCTAAAAGTACATCACTGAGTAGTGGGCCAAAGCGTTCATTCATTTGAGAAAAATGGTCAATATTAACCACGATTGCCGCGACTTGCTTGGTGGGATCATTCGATAGCCATGTATCTAAATGCTTGCTCATCGCTTTACGATTATAGAGCCCGGTTAGTGAATCTAAATAGACTTCTTTTTTAACTTCATCTAACTCTGTACGTAAGGCATCAGTTGAGCGCTGAGATAAGCGCAGTTGTTCAGCGAGTTTTTCTTGCTCAAGTTTGAAGTGTTCACTACTTTGGCGTATGCCTTTAATGGCTCGAAGCACATCATTTTTATTAGTCGATTGTAAGTTAGCGATATTGTTGTCTAATTGATTGATTAAATGAGCAGTACATACAGATGATTGCTTACTATTAGCATGTAAATCGTCTAATACCTCATCAAGATCATCAATCAATTCACTTCGAAATCCACTTTGTTTCAGTATGAACTGATGATACACCTCTGATAAAAAGAAGTTATCGAGCTTCTTCCCCGTAGCGAGTTGCTTTTCAATCGTATTATTAAGTGATTTTGAGTTTTGGTTGAGATAGTGATAACTCACGGTGTAATTGATTGGCGTCGCTGGGATATGCCATAACTGCAATTGTTTTATGGCGGCGTGCATTTTTTCTTCGGCTTGTTTTATTGAGTCATGGTACTGCACTATTTCAACCTTAACTTAGGGAATTCGCTAATAATAGCTAGTAAACCATTTTGTAGTAATTTTTTAAAAAGTACCAGAACAAACGTAATTTTAAATAACAATAAAGTTAATAAAAAATGGAAATGTTGTGTAAAAGAAAACAATTACTTTATAAATATATTGGTTTTGTTATGGTATCGGGCTACTTTGTGCCCTATTTAAACTTGAGATTTACTGATGAAAGTATTTTCAACTACGTTGTTTGTTTTATTTTTTTTGATAGCTTGTCAATCACCTCAGTCTCAGGTCGAAGTAGTGAATCATGACCTTGGGCAGGTTATTAAAGATTATCAACACTTTAAAGATCATCAAAGCCCATTCAATCAAGATATTCCCGGCAAAACTAATAGTCAACTACCTGACTTATCGCCAAAGAACTTAGAAAAACAACATCAATTGTTACTGGCAATTTATCAACGTTTGACACAAATAGCAGCAGAGGGGTTGACAAGAGCCGAGGCGATAAACCACTCTGTTTTGTCATATACCATTAAAAATCAGTTAGATAATTATACCAATCATGAGCATTACATGCCGTTGACGGCTGAGTCAGGGTTTCATGTTTGGATCAGCCGAATTAATCGCCAAGTGAGTTTTAAAACGGTACAAGACTATGAGGATTATTTAGCAAGGCTTTCAGCGCTTCCTGAGTACTTTTCTCAGCAAATGTTCTGGATGAATAAAGGGATTGAAGCCGGTATCACACAACCTAAAGTTGTTTTAGAAGGCTTTGAAGGGTCGATTAAAGCTTTTATCAAGCAAGATGTGACTTCAAGTACGTATTATCAACCGTTTGTGACCATGCCAAGCCATTTCACAAAAGAAGATAAATTAAGCTTAAGAGCAAAAGCAGAAAGTATTATTTTACAATCGGTTATGCCAAGTTATCAGCGATATTATGATTATATGGTGCAACGTTACCAGCCTAATGCTAGAACTCAGATCGCTGCCAGTTCATTGCCTAATGGCGAAGAATATTATCTTAACCGCTTACAGCATTATACGACGTTAGCCATTTCTGTTGATGAAGCGCATCAGACCGGTGTCGCAGAGGTAAAGCGTATCAGGCGCGAGATGGATAATATTATCCAGCAACTAGACTTCTCTGGAAGTTTTGCTGATTTTGTTAATTTTTTACGCACCGATGAGCAATTTTACGCGACAAGCCCTGAAGGCCTACTTAAAGAGGCTTCCTTCATCGCCAAAAAAATGGACGCGCAGTTACCTCGTTTTTTTAAAACCTTACCGAGAACACCTTATGGTGTAATTGAGGTTCCTGCTAACATTGCCCCTAAGTACACTACCGGACGATATTCAGGACCATCACGAGACGATCAAGCAGGCAATTACTGGGTTAATACTTATCGCTTAGATCGCCGGCCTTTATATGTATTAGAAGCGTTAACCTTACATGAGGCTGTTCCCGGTCATCATTTACAAGGCTCAATTGCGCGAGAAATGAAAAATGTGCCAAAATTCAGAAATAGTACCTATATTTCAGCGTTTGGTGAAGGTTGGGGGCTGTACGCTGAATATTTGGGGTTAGAAGCAGGCTTTTATCAAAGCCCTTATAGTAACTTTGGCCGATTAACTTATGAAATGTGGCGTGCCTGTCGGTTAGTTGTTGATACGGGGATGCATGCTAAGGGCTGGAGCCGAGAGCGAGCAATGCGCTTTTTAGCTGATAATACGGCGCTATCATTACACAATGTTAAAACTGAAATAGATCGCTATATTTCTTGGCCGGGACAAGCGTTATCTTATAAAATGGGTGAGCTTACTATCAAAAGGCTACGTAAAATGGCTGAACAAGAACTTGCTGAAAGCTTTGATTTAAGAGACTTTCATGACCAAGTTTTAAAAAATGGTTCGATGCCGTTATCGATGCTTGAAGTTTTGATGAATGAATATATTGCCGATAAGAAAGCAGAACAGCGAAGTTTACAAGACAGTAATTAGGTTATGAACAAAGGAAAGCGCGCAAAGAATACCGAGATTATGACGGCGAACTGTGCAATTAAGATAAGCCCCCACTATATCTAAATTTTGCAGTTCCGCTATCATAGGTTGCCCCTTAGATCGGTAACTTTGCGTCGCCAGTTTTCACTGGTTTTGCCCTTGTTGAGCCTTAATGGCTCAACAACGATTATAAGTAATGCATTGTGTTTGTAAACCACTTTTAAAATATACCAAATGAAATCAAATACGATTGTTTTAGCCCAGACCAGCTTATTCACTGACTACATGGAAAAAAATGCTCAATGAAGCAAATACTGTTAGCTGTTGTCCTCAGTTTTTTCCTCAGCAATACTGGTGAAGCAGAGTCGAGTAACATTACTGAAAATTACCGTCAGTTACTTAATGAGCTCTACTTACAAGATAAAGCCACGCTAATTTCGCAAGAAGTTGTTAATGCGGCACAAGTAGTCGTTAGCAACCGAAAAAAATATAGCCCGAATACCGTAGCGACGGCTTTTTCGCTGTTATCTGATGTTGCCTTTAATCGTGGAAATTTAGTTTCTGCACTACAGTTTGCACAGTATGGTAATGAAACAGAGCAGGTTGATGTTACGCTACAACTTGACTTGTTGTTAAAAATTGCCCGTGGCTACTATGCTCAAGGCAAATATGTTCAGTTAAGGAATACTGCTGAAAAAGCGGCTTGGTTGGCTGAACAATCGAATGATATGAATTATCACCTGCAGGCATTAGCCTACTCAGTGGTGGCTTATTCATTGAGTGCTAATTATGCTTTAGCGGTTACCGAGCTAGATAAGGTTGAATACTTACTAAGTCAGAACGAAAAAAATGTCGATCAAATAACCTTATTAGAAATTATTGCTGAGGCACATTTTAATTTAGCAGAATATGAAAATGCTGTTGAGCTACTTAATCACGTACTAAAGCTACGTAATGACATGTCAATAACTCAAGGGGTTGCAAGAACCTATCACTTAATAGCCAATAGCTATTATCAATTACAGCGCTATGATGATGCTTATAATGCTTTTTGGCAATCACTGCAATTTGCTAAGCAGGATGAACTAGTGGTTAGGGTGGCTTTGGCAGAGCTCGGTTTAGGGCAGGTTTTGTATCAGCAGCAAAAGTACGCTCAAGCAAAAGAGCGCTTGCTCAATGCTCAGTTGGTGTTTAATCAATATAATTTATCGCCGGTTAAGTTGTCGATGCAAATTAGTTTAGTGAAAGTTATGTATGCATTAAACCAGCATACTCAAGCCAATAAAGTGCTACTTTTAGCGCAGTCTTTAGCTGAAACATTAGTTTTATCACCGCAACAAATCGAGCTATTTCTGTTACTAACTGATTACTACCGTACAGAAAAGCAATTTGAATTAGCTATTAAAGCGCAGGAGCGTTATTTGCAGTTATATCAAGGCTTCTATTCGAACGTTAATATCAAAAACTCTTTAGCGAATAGCGCAAAAATAACGCAAAGTAAAACCAAGAAGTTAGCCTTGGATTTGGCAGAAAAAAGTCAGTTAAGTCTGACTTTTACTGATAAATATCATCACCAACAAGTGCTTATAACTTTACTGGCTGTGGCGTTAAGTTGCAGTTTATTTTTTGCAGTATTCTATCGTTTTAAGCTGCATCATCAACGCTTTAACAATGGCTATGATGAGATAGAGTTACCTAAAAATCGCTTAGCACAACCGATTCAAACCAAACGTTGGTATCAACAGCAATATAAAATAGCCAGAAAGTATCAGTACAATATTTCAGTTGCTTATTTAGTGGTTGAAAATTGGCAAGAGCTCAGTTTTCATTTTAATGCTAAAACCTTAACTGATGTCAGTAAGGCACTCGCTATTATTGTTAATGAATACATTGACGAAGAAGACTATGCTGGGGTTATAAGTGCAGGGGAATATTTATTTTTATGCCCTCATCAAACCCCAGAGCAAGCGCTAACTAAGTTTAATAATGTAAAACAGGCGATAAAAACCAGATTTTTTGCCAACTTAGGTGATTATTCAGTTAAAGTAAGGTTTTCGATCGATGCACCTAATATTCAAGATATTGACCCTTATGTTTTTCTTTCACGCTTGAGTGAAGGCACTAAAACTAAGTAATTAAACTATTTAACCCCAGGTAAAATCATGATTTTTGTTTTAGCTATTATCGCAATGTTTGTTGCAGTGAGTATTTACTTTTTCTTTAAGGCCGAAAACTTGCAACGTGAAATTATTTTGATGAAAAGAGATATATCAGCAACAAAAAAAGAGAATAAAGCCTATGTTGATATGATGGCTATTATTGCTCAGCGTAATGAGGAAATTGTTAAGCAGCGCTTTATTGCGTTGCGGTCCGCCTCGGATGATAAAACTGAAATGCATGATATTATTGCGCCAATGATTAATAATTACGCGACTATTTTTAACGACAGTGTTCGAGCAAAAGGTAAATTACAGACATCAATTAAAAAAGTATATGAAGGTCATCAAAAAGGCACTTATAAGGTGCTGAGTAATTATATTAACCAGTCAAACAAAGAAATAAAGCGAGCTTGGTCGAGTAATAATATTAATGGTTTTATTATGCTTGTCGAAGCATTGCTATTAGCTAAATAGAGAGATAAGCAATAAAAAAAACCGCCTTTTGGCGGTTTTATCACATTAGTTAAGTGCTAAGTTACGGTCTAATAGTGATATTGGGAGAAGTGTCTATTTCACCATCATTAGAAATTGTTGCGGCATTATTATCACACAACAAAACCGCGATATTGCCTGACTTGCTACTACGAATGAACGTAAGATCATAACCAAATTGAGTTAAGCTACTGGTGGCAAATTTCTGTGCCAACGATAATTTATCCCATAAGCTTGATTGCTCAGGTGAATACTGACGTCTTTCTAGTAAGACTTCTCGGTCAAGAACTGCGTGCACAATGGCCTCTTTATAAAGTGTTGTGTAACGTGATCTAAGTCACTTATGGGAATTTATATTAGATTTTTGTTAAGATCAACATATAAAATTGTATTTTATGCATATATACCCAAGCCACTTGAAAATGCAAGCTACTTTGTAGTGATTATTTTTTGTATCAACAGTTTTAATATTTATAACCTTATTTTTAGTGTTATAGCACGTTATAATCTTTTTTATTGAATCATGGTTAATTAGAGTAAATGTTTGTATGAGCCAGGTATTAGACGATCTTTCCGCGTTATTAAAATTAGAACGAATTGAGCAAGGCATTTATCGTGGCGAAAGCCAAGATTTAGGTTTTAAAGCTTTATTTGGTGGTCAAGTAATGGGCCAAGCGCTATCTGCTGCACAAGAAACTGTTGCAGTAACGCATAATGTGCATTCTTTACATTCTTATTTTTTACGACCCGGTGATGCCAGTAAACCTGTGGTATATCAAGTCGAAAATATTCGTGATGGTCGTAGCTTTAATACTCGGCGTGTTAATGCAATTCAAAATGGCCAAGCTATTTTCTATATGACAGCTTCTTTTCAACAACAAGAACAAGGCTTTGATCATCAAGATACAATGCCTTCGGTGCCAGGACCTGAAGATTTACAATCATATACTGATTTTATTTTTGAAAACCAAGCCGCTATTCCAGAAACAATTCGCGGAAAGTTTCTTTCTGAGAAGCCGATAGAGACTAGGGCTGTAAAGCAATATAATTGGCTCAACCCTGAAAAAACAGAGGCTAAGTGTTATATGTGGATTAAGGCAAATGGCAGCCTGCCGGATGACCTTCGCATTCATACCTACTTGCTTGCTTATACCTCTGATTTCTCGTTTTTGCCAACCGCGCTGTTTCCACATGGTGTCAGTTATTGGCAACCAAACTTTCAATTGGCAACGATAGATCACTCAATGTGGTTTCATCGCCCATTTCGTTTAGATGAATGGTTGCTCTATAGCATTGATAGCCCGTCAGCTAGTGGCGGCAGAGGTTTAGTAAGAGGTCAAATATTTAACCGTGATGGCTTGCTGGTTGCCTCAACTATGCAGGAAGGAGTTATGCGTCAGCGTTAACTTTTGAGCTTTGCCAATCATGGCCACTTGGATGTTGAAAAACTCTTAAATCAAACAGCGGTGCAGCAGCATAGAGGTGATCAAAAATATCGGCTTGGATAGCTTCGTAGTTCACCCAGTTTTGATCATTGCTGAAAAAATATAACTCTAGCGGTAAGCCAACTTCAGTAGCTGGAAGTTGTCTTACCATGCAAGTCATCTGATGATGAACATGTCGATGCTGCTTTAAATAAGCATTAATATAAGCTCTAAAAGTACCAATATTGGTTAACTGTCGAGTATTTATAGTTGCAGCTGTTAACGGACTATTGCTAATAGCTTGAGCGGTTTCTTGTTTAATTTCAGCTTGCTTCTTTGCTAGGTAGTCACTGATAAGTTGCACAGACTTCAGTTCCTCAAGCTGCTTTTGGTTATAAAATTTAATACTACGGACATCAATAACAATAGCGCGCTTAATTCGTCGACCGCCAGAATTAAGCATGCCACGCCAGTTTTTAAATGAGCCACTAGTTAAGGCATATGTCGGTACCGTTGTAACGGTATTATCGAAATTTTTTACCTTGACAGTATTTAAGCCAATTTCAATCACGTCGCCATCCGCACCATATTTCGGTAACTCAATCCAATCGCCAGGAGCGACCATTTTGTTCGCCGAAATTTGTATACTGGCAACTAAACCTTTAATCGTATCTTGAAAAACTAATATTAATACCGCCGTCAGTGCACCTAAACCACTTAATAAATAAAGGGGAGAGCGATCGAGTACTAGTGATACCGCTAGTATGCTAGCGACTAAATACACCGCAAGTTTAATCACTTGTAAGGTTGAGTTTAAGGGCAAATAACGTTCGCTTGCTGTTTGCCGATAAAGGCTATTAATCACGTTAAGTACCGAGCTAACGCTGCGAGCAATTTGAAAACAAAGGCCGATTTTAGCAATTACTATTAATACCTTAGCAAGTAAAGCATCTTGAGCTAATAGCAAGGGACTGAGTAGCAAGAGTAAAACGAAAGGTACCAACAGCGAAATCCGCGAAAATACTTGATGATCAAATAACAGATCATCCCAGGTATTTTTTGATGCCACTATAACTTTATGGATCAGTAACAGTACGTAGTTTTTCGCAATGTAAAAGCTGATACTGCATAATACTAAAATAAGTGCAAAGCCAATAACATCAGCACATAGTGCTATGTATGATGCATGAATTCCTTGTTCAGTTAACCAAGAGCTGATGATAGCTTGCATTACATTTCCTTTTTGGCTTGCTCTTCAAGCTGAAGCATTTTTTTGTCTTTATCAAGCCATAATTGATTAACCCACTTTTGAAACTGTATCTTATAAGCGCGATCATTAACGTAATCACCTTTAAGCGAATCATCAATATCTTGTGTTTCAATCGCAATATTCACCTGTTTAACTTTGCCTGATAAAAAATCAAAAAAAGTAGGTATGCCCTCAGGATAATAAATGGTGACATTAACGACCTTACTTAGATTACCTTTCATTGCTTGTAAGACAAAGCCAATGCCGCCAGCTTTTGGTTTTAATAGCCTGTTAAATGGCGAATTCTGCTTTTGGTGTTTTTGGTTGGTAAAGCGTGTTCCTTCAATGAAGTTCATGACACTGACGGGCTTGTGTTTGAACTTTTCACAGGCTTTTTTGGTTGTTTCTATGTCTTTACCTTTGAGGTGTGGATTTTTCTTTAAAAAAGGTTGGCTGTAGCGTTTCATAAAAGGAAAGTCGAGCGCCCACCAAGCTAACCCTAAGAAAGGTACATAGATGAGTTCTTTTTTCAGAAAGAATTTTAAAAATGGGATTTGACCATGCAAAATTCTTTGTAATACAAGAATATCAACCCAGCTTTGGTGGTTACTAATGACCAAATACCAGTCTTTCATTTTTAATTTTTCTAAACCTGTGACATTCATTTTAGTTTTGGTGAACAGTTTTTGATTAAAGGTGTTTAATAGCACCCAATTACTGGCCATTTGATCCAATAAATAACTAA
Source organism: Cognaticolwellia aestuarii (assembly GCF_002000025.1). Lineage (GTDB taxonomy): Bacteria > Pseudomonadota > Gammaproteobacteria > Enterobacterales > Alteromonadaceae > Cognaticolwellia > Cognaticolwellia aestuarii. Next base: position 556,058 of record NZ_MUZV01000001.1, on the reverse strand, counting down.
AAAACTTTTGCCATAAAGCCCAAGGCACTAAGGCTTTACATAATGAAAACACCAATATCGGTACAAGCCAAAACAGCGTGTTAATAATATAGAGTAAAAATGAAAGGCTGCCAGTAATGGCGCTAGGTAAAAAATTTAACATATAAAACCAAAAATCAATTAAGACAAATGCTGAGAAGGATATTAATGTTTTTTCGCTTTTTTTTCAGTAAAAATCGATAAAAATTTCAGTAGTATTACCTCAAGCTGAGAATGTGCTTATTGTTGGTGGCGTTATTAATTGTGATGAAAGTCACAAAAACACTAATTGAGTTGCCAGCTTTTACTTAATTTATCCTTATTGAGCTTATAAATTGGTGCATGCGAACGATATATTGTATTGGATAAAAACGCACCATTAATTTATTGCTTAGGATTATAATGCAACAAATTGAAAATTCAGCTTAGCAAAATAATGACTTGGTGGTGCTAATGCTATTAAGCAGTAGAAAATAGCAAACAAGTCTATATTAAGTGCAAAAGGTGATTGCAAAGCAACCACTTTTCAAGGCAAGCTAAGCAGATATTAAAGAGGATGAGTTATGATGAAATTTAATCGTGCAGTAATAAAGGTTGGCAGTGCTTTAGTATCTCCTGATGCTAAAGGTTGTAGCGGTAAATACCTACTCGCTATTGCCCGCTTTATTACTCAATGTCAGCAAGCAGGTAAAGAAATTATTTTGGTCTCCTCTGGTAGTGTTGCGGCTGGCAGAAGCTTGATTACGCACGGTTCACCTAACCCCTCAATCCCGACAAAACAAGCGATGGCTTCGGTTGGTCAGATGCAAATGATGGCAAATTGGCAACGCTTTTTTGATGTACCATGCAGCCAATTGTTGATCACACATGGCGACTTAAAAGACCGTCAACGCTACATCAATATTAAAAACACCTTAAGAATATTGTTAGAAAATGGCGTTATTCCCATTGTTAATGAAAATGATACGGTAGCGACTGAAGAATTAAAGGTTGGCGACAATGATAACCTAGCGGCATTAGTTGCATTAGTGAGTGAAGCTGATAGCTTATTTATTTTAAGTGATGTCGATGGTGTGTTTGAACAAGACCCACGTATAAATCCGCAAGCTAAGTTAATTCCTGAAATAGCAAAAATAGATGACTCTGTTTACGCCTTGGCTGGCGCGACTAATAATCACATTGCTACAGGTGGCATGAAAACAAAAATTCAAGCGGCTGAAAAAGCGGTAGAAAATGGTATCGAAACCTATATTTTAAATGGTAGTCGTGGTGAAGTGTTTGAACAGCTTTTATCAGGAGATAATCCCGGCACCCACTTTATTGCACAACAAGGAGCTACACGAGCGCGTAAGCATTGGTTAAAACACACCTTAAAAAGTAATGGTAAGGTGATGTTAGATTTGGGGGCTGTTAGGGCATTAACCGAGCAAGGTGCGTCACTGCTGCCATCAGGTATCTCAGCGGTTAGTGGCAATTTTAAAGTGGGTGATTGTATTGATGTTTTCGATAGTAAAAGTCAGCAATGTATCGCTAAAGGTATTAGCCAATACAATTATCGTGACTTAAAGCGTATTCAAGGTAAGAAAAGTGATGAGATCTCTACTGTGCTGGGGTGCTGCCCAAGTAAAGTGGTTATTCATCGTGATGATATGGTTCTGTTAACTAACATTAGAAACTAATAGTGTAGAGTGAAAAATATGTTTGATATTGCAAAAAGTGCAGCACTAGCCAAGCAGGCCGCCTTAACCGTAGCACAGTTAACCAGTGCTGAAAAAAATAGCTTACTGCTGCAAATGGCGGATGCTATTGTCGACAATTGTGCGGCGATTATCAGCGAAAATGTCAAAGATGTTAACGCTGGTCAAACGAAAGGTTTAGCACCTGCGATGCTTGATAGGCTTAAGCTCACAGAGCAAGGCGTTAATGAAATTGCTAATGCTATTCGTGAGATTGTTCGTTTAGATGATCCGATTGGCCATATTAATAATATGGCGTTACGACCTAACGGTATACAAGTTGGAAAAATGCGTATTCCATTAGGTGTTATTGCGATGATTTATGAGGCACGGCCCAATGTAACCGCTGAGTCGGCCGCGTTATGCTTGAAATCGGGCAATGCTGTTATTCTACGCGGCGGCTCCGAAGCCATTCATAGTAATATCGCTTTGGCGGCATGCCTACACCAAGTGCTAGAGCAAGCTAATATTGATAAAAACTGTATTACTGTTATTCCAGATACTAGCCGTAGCGTTATTGAATTGCTATTAAAGCAACGTGAGAGTATCGATTTAGTGATACCTCGTGGCGGCGAAGGCTTAATTAGTTATGTTACAGAGCATAGCCAAATCCCTGTTATTCAGCACTTTAAAGGGGTTTGTCATTTATTTATTGATAAATATGCTGACTTTACGAAAGCCATTAATATTCTTGTTAATGGTAAAACGCAACGTCCGAGTGCCTGCAACTCATTAGAAACCGTTTTAGTACATGGTGATATTGCGGCTGAGTTATTGCCGAAAATTGTGCTTGCGTTAAAACCCGCACAAGTAAAGGTGCATGCTTGTCAGCAAAGCTTAACTTACTTTCCTGGTGCTGTGTTGGCAACTAATGCAGATTATCATGCGGAATATTTGGCCCAAGAAATAGCGATAAAAGTTGTTGATAGTTTTACGCAAGCGATCTCGCATATTCAAATGTATAGTTCAGATCATACCGAAGTTATTGTTACACAAGATATTACGCGGAGTCAGTGTTTTATCCGTAGTATTAACTCTTCTGTGGTAATGGTTAATGCTTCTTCACGCTTTTCTGATGGTGGTCAACTAGGATTAGGTTCAGAAATTGGTATTTCTACAAGTAAATTGCATGCTTTTGGTCCAATGGGACTCACAGCGCTAACTACTGAAAAGTTCGTCGTGTTTGGGGATGGCCAAATTAGAGATTAACAGTTATATTTTTGTATAAATTATAAATTATAGGTGATAGGCGATGAGGTTTATATTTGTAATATTACTGAATTTTATTTGTCTGTATTATTCATCTAATGTATTTAGTCAAACAATGTCGACAGTTGAGCAGCGCTTAACAACATTATCTAGCACAGAAAAATTACGATATTTACAGTCGATAAAAGCAGATTTTTCCACAGCTTCGATACTAGAGCAAGCAAAGTATCAGCACGAGCTTGGTATGGTGTTTGAGGAAAATAAGCAGCTAAACTCTGCGTTAAATGCCTTTAGCAAATCAATTGATATGTTATCAGCAGCCACTGATGCAACACGTACCATGCTGGTAAAAAGCTTACTTGAACGTTCCTATGTAAATTACCTCATTAACTTTGAAGTGGAGTCTTATTGCCCTGACCGAAAATTAGCGGTAGCGGTGTCAAAGGGGATTATTGATGTTGATGTAAAAATTAGAGCATTAGTACAATATGCCTTTTGTTTCAAAGAGAAAAAAATGCAATTGTCAGAAGGCCTTGCTTTACTCGACGATGCTTTAGCTTTAGCACAAGAAAATCAGCTGCCTGCTAACACTCTTGGGATGATCTATAACGCCTCAGGTAACCTTTATCGTAATCATCAGCTTTATGACCAAGCCAATGAATATCTCTCTACTGCTTATGAGCAATGGGCCAGTGTGAATGACTACCAAGACATGTTTAATATGTTACATGGTCTGGTGGCAACATCGATAGAGCGTCTAGAACTATCACAAGCACAACAACACGTTGATGAAATGTTTCAGTTGGCTAAGCAACAACCTGCTTTTGAAGATTTTATTTTTTTTGCGAATTACAATGCTGGCTTAGTAGCCAATGCAAATAAGCATTGGACAAAAGCGATAAATTATTTTGAAAAATCGCTGCAGCTTCGCAAATATACGCAAGAGATATTTTTTATAAAGCAAAGTTATCAACAGCTAATTTTGCTCTATTTAAGAAATAACCAAACTGAGAAAGTTCGGTTAATGTATACAGAGTTAAAGCAATTTTTTCCTGATTACGTAATTAAAGATGCAGGGGTACTAGCGACAGTAGCATACGCTAATGGTGATTATGCTCAAAGTCGAGATCAGTTTTTATTACAGCTAGATCATGAAATAACCGAACGGCGCTTATTTTTAAAGCATACTATGCATGTGAACACCTTGTTGAATCGTCAAAATACTAATGCGTTAGATAAAAAGTTATTAAACCAAAAAATTAAAATTCAACAGCTGCAATTGATCAATCAGCAAGTAGTACAAGAGCGTACATGGCAGCTTCTGGCTTTTAGTGTTGTTGCGTTAATTTTGATGATGATGCTTATCAGGTATTTACTTAGAAATAGACGTAAATTTAAAAAACTAGCGTGTACCGATGTATTAACAGGAATTGCTAATCGACGCTATATTCTAGAAAAAGGTGACTTGTTATTCAAACAAGCAAAGGTTAAATCAGAATGTTTAGCTGTATTACTTTTCGACATTGACAATTTTAAGCTAGTTAATGACGGCCAAGGGCATCATGTTGGTGATCAAGTTATCAACTTTATTGTTAATCAAACACAAAGTTGCTTAACTAAAGAATGCGAGTTTGGCCGTTTGGGCGGCGATGAATTTATTATTATGGCTAAAGGTTTGTCGATTAATTCAGCAAAAGCGCTTGCTGAAGAAATAAGAGTTAAAGTTGAGGAAAATGCTAAAGCATTCTTTATTGATTTTTCAGTTAGCATTAGTATTGGTGTAGTAAGCGCTGAAGGCTTTGAAAATTTAGCTTCGGCCATTGCAGAGGCCGATACTATGCTGTATGAAGCGAAAGGTTTAGGTCGTAATGTGGTGGTTTGTCAAAACGGATAGTTTATTTTGCTCTATTTACTGAGTAATATATGAACAACAGTAGTCGGCTAAAGTAATAACCTTGATTTTAAAGGATGAATTAGCTGGAACTCCAAATGCTTGATTGGCAGTAAATGTTTGCCAAGTGTTACTATCAGGTAATAATACGCTGACATTACCTTGCTGAATTTCCATCAACTCTTCTTCAGTTGTTGAAAATGTGTATTCACCGGGCATCATAATACCTAAGGTTTTTATTGAGCCATCGGAAAATGTTACTTTTCTACTGGTCACTTGACCATCAAAGTAAATATTTGCCATCTTCGTGATACTGACATGGTTAAGTTCGGACATTATTTCTTCCTATTTTCGGACAAATAAAAGCGGTGTTGGTATCAAACTCAACACCGCTAAGAATGCTTAATAGCACGCCACTTAAAGCGGATCTCACTTAAGGCAATAAATCACTGCTTGCTGCGGGCTTGCTATAACTGAGTGCTTGCTATAACTGAGTGCATTAAAAATTAACTACTGGCTTCTACAATACGTTTCATATCGGTCATATAACCCCGTAATTTCTTGCCTACAACTTCTACTGTATGATTACGGATGGCTTCATTAACCGCAATTAAACGGACATTATCAACACCGTTATCACTTGCTGATATGCCTTCACCTAATTGTTCTAATGTTAAGTTATTGGCGTATTCCGTCAGTAAAGGTACTGCCGCATGAGTGAATAAATAATTACCATATTCGGCGGTATCGGAAATTACTACGTTCATTTCATATAGCTTATTACGCGCGATACAGTTAGCGATTAACGGTGTTTCATGCAGCGACTCATAATAAGCAGATTCTTCAATGATCCCTGCAGCAACCATAGATTCAAAAGCTAGCTCTACGCCTGCTTTAATCATGGCCACAATAAATATACCTTTGTCGTAATATTCCTGCTCGCTGATTTCTGTTGAACAATCTGCGGCTAATTCAAATGATGTTTTAGCTGTTTCTGCGCGCCATTTAAGTAGGTTTTCATCGTCGTTGGCCCAATCTTCCATCATGGTTGCAGAGAAGTGACCTTCAATAATATCGTCCATATGCTTTTCGAATAATGGGCGTAAAATAACTTTTAGCTCTTCAGACATATCAAATGCTTTAATTTTTGCAGGGTTTGATAGCCTATCCATCATATTAGTAATACCGCCATGCTTTAAGCCTTCGGTGGTAGTTTCAATGCCGTATTGCAATAATTTACGTGCGTATGCAGCGTCCATACCTTGGGCAATTAATTGTTTATGTCCCAATACCGCTGCGGTTTGTAACATGCCACAAAGAATGGTTTGTTCACCCATTAGATCTGATTTTACTTCAGCAATAAACGAAGACTCTAAAACACCTGCGCGATCGCCGCCAGTAGCTGATGCGTAGGCTTTAGCAATGGCTAAACCATTACCTTGAGGGTCATTTTCAGGATGTACTGCAATCAGTGTTGGTACGCCAAAACCACGTTTATATTCTTCACGTACTTCAGTGCCCGGACATTTAGGCGCTACCATGACAACGGTGATATCAGGACGAATTTGCATGCCTTCTTCAACAATATTGAAACCGTGCGAATAAGACAATGTTGCCCCTTGTTTCATAAGTGGCATAACAGCGTTAACCGCCGAGGTATGCTGCTTGTCCGGAGTAAGGTTTAATACTAAATCTGCTTGAGGAATTAGTTCTTGATAATTACCTACAGTAAAACCATTTTCTGTTGCCCATTGATATGATTGACGTTTTTCAGCAATGGCTGCATCACGTAAAGCATAAGAGATATTCAAACCAGAATCGCGCATGTTTAAACCTTGGTTGAGACCTTGAGCACCACAACCGACAATGACAATATTCCAATCTTTAATAAAATTACAACCGTCACTGAACTCTTCTCGTTGCATAAAGCGACATTTGCCTAATTGCGCCAATTTTTCACGCAAACTTAAAGTATTGAAATAGTTAGCCATTTTAATCTCCTGTACTTGGTTTTTCACCAAGAAACCTTTATAAATTTATCAATTTTTGAGCTTGTAAACATCATAGCTGAAATATTACCTTGCTTAAAATGATATATTTGCATTGTAGTGTTGCATAATATGCAATACAGTTTCGGTTAAATGTGGTAGTTAAGGAATAAATTTGGAACTTAAGTCTTTGCGTATGTTTGTCGATTTATCAAAATCTCTGCATTTTGGAAAAACCGCTGAACTTCATCATGTTAGCCCTTCAACACTCAGTCGAGTTATTCAGCGCTTAGAACATGAGGTAGGTAGCGCTTTATTACATCGAGATAATCGTACTGTAGTCTTGAGTGAGGCAGGAAAGCAGTTTTATCAATTTGCAGAGCAACAACTGGAACAGTGGCAATTATTACAACTCTCATTGAATCAAAAACAAGCAGAGTTACAAGGTAAATTACATATTTATTGTTCAGTTACAGCAGCTTATAGCCACTTGCCGCCACTGTTAGAACGTTTTCGGCAGCAGCATCCGCTAGTCGAAATTATGCTAACGACAGGCGATGCCGCTGACGCACTCGAGCAAGTAGAAAAACAGGCGGTAGATTTTGCTATTGCCGCCAAGCCCGAGCAATTATCACGTATTTTTACCTTTGAGCATTTAGCAAAAATACCCTTATCCGTTATTGCTCCAACTATGGTCTGTCGTGTTCAGCAGCAAATTCAGCAAGATTTTTCTTGGTCGGAAATTCCGATTATTTTGCCTGAACATGGTCCTGCGCGTAAGCGTTTCGAATACTGGTATCGTAAGAAGCAGCAAGGTAAAGCCAATATTTACGCAACGGTTTCAGGTCATGAGGCTTTGGTTAGCATGGTGGCTTTGGGATGCGGTGTTGGGATTGTGCCACAGGTTGTAGTTGAAAATAGTCCGGTAAAAGATCGCGTACAATACTTAGCAGATGTTGGTGAAATAGCGCCTTTTGATCTGGGAGTTTGTTGTTTAAATCAAAGTAAAGAGCAGCCATTAATTAAAGCTTTCTTTGCTAGTATTTAAAGTTTATTTATTATGCAATAGCATCTGTTAAATGTCGCAGTATTCTATCCATAGCACGATAGGAAAGTGCTTCAATGAGATGTTTTCGTTCTATATGCTCGACTGACTCCATATCGGCAAGGGTTCTGGAGATTTTTAAAATTTTGTGATGTGCTCTTGTGGATAGGTTGAGCTTTTCAATGGCCAATTCTAAAAACTCATTATCTTCAGAGTCAAGTTGGCAGTAATTTCTTACTTCGGCGCTACCTAATTGTGCGTTTACCTTACCTTGACGTTTTATTTGTTTTTGATAACAGTCGCTTACTCTTTTTTGAATGGTATGACTAGATTCTCCTTTCTCCGTTTCATTTGCCCACATACCCCGCGGTAGCCGGGTGACTTCGATTTGAATATCGATACGATCTAAAAACGGACCTGACAGTCTGTTCAGGTAACGTAAAACCTGTTCTGGTGTGCTACGTTTGTCATTGTAAAAGCCGGTTGGACTTGGGTTCATTGCGGCGACAAGTTGAAATTGTGCCGGGAACGTTTGTTTGAGCAGAGCGCGCGATATGGTGACCTCACCCGACTCCATGGGTTCGCGCAAAACATCTAGTACCTTGCGTTCAAACTCAGGCAGCTCGTCTAGAAACAGTACGCCATTATGGGCTAATGAAATTTCACCGGGCTGAGGGTGACTGCCACCGCCGACTAGTGCCGCTGATGACGCGGTATGATGTGGTGCGCGAAATGGTCTTGTTAACCATGATTCTGGACTGATATTTTTATGGCAAATAGACTGGATAGCGGCACTTGATAAGGCTTCTTGTTCAGTCATTGCTGGTAAAATACCCGGCAATCGACTTGCCAACATAGTTTTTCCTGTGCCAGGAGGACCAATAAATAATAAGTTATGCCCACCGCTTGCCGCAATTTCTAATGCTCGTTTCGCTAGCGGTTGACCGACAACATCTGCAATATCATGTTCACTTTTCGTATTGTAGGCTTGTAGCGTTTTGGTCTCGACAAGTGGTAAAGTTTTTTGCTTGAGGAAATGAGGAAATAGTTGACTCAGGTGTGAAAGGCTTAATATTTTTACATTTTGAACCCAGCTTGCTTGCTCGGCATTTTCACTGGGTATCACTAACGTTCTACCACTTTTTTGACAAGCCATTGCCATGGGTATTTCACCAATAATAGCGCGCAGCTCGCCTGATAATGCTAGTTCACCGGCAAACTCATAGTTTTTTAAATCTGCTTCTGGAAGTTGTTGAGCCGCGGCAAGAATACCTAAAGCGATAGGTAGATCGAAACGCCCACCCTCCTTGGGTAAATCGGCGGGTGCTAAATTTACTGTGATACGTTTAGCAGGAAATTCGTAGCCACAGTTGATAATGGCGCTGCGCACACGATCTTTGGCTTCTCGAACAGATGTTTCCGGTAAGCCAACAATATTGAATGCCGGCAAGCCATTGGCTAAGTGCACCTCAACCGTGACTAACGGAGATTCGAGGCCAACACGCGCTCTACTAAAAACACAGGCTAAGGTCATAAAAATCCATTTTTACTTTCACTAATACTTTACGTAAGTGTAGTTAATTAATATTTTTTTTGCGAAAAAATAAACCGGCAAAAACGATAGAAATTAATCATAGAGACAGCTTAATTTCAAAATTAGTGTAAAAACACTTGCGCTTGTTATTAGAGCTATGGTACTAATTTAAATAGGCTGGAAACGGCAAAACTAAAATCAATAAAATTACAGAAAATATAGATTAATATGCAAAAAAATAGTTCAGTGATTATTAACATTCTCGTCGTGGTGATTATTAAATCATCGCGGGGTATTTGTTGAACTAAAGAAAAGTAAAAAATCTTATAACAACAAACCCCCCGCTCCGCAAGGACCGGGGGGTTTGTTGTTATATAAACTATAAATTTCGTCAAGCACATTGGCATGACTACTTTTGGGAGAGTACTTAAAAGCTATAAAAAATATAAATTAGTGAGAATGAATAGCTAATGCATAATTTATGGTTTAAAAGTAAACATAAACATGACAACTGAAAAAAAATTAACTGGCGGCGGCTTATTATTTAATGTGTTAGAGCAGCATGGCGTTGAGCATGTTTTTGGCTACCCAGGTGGCGCAATAATGCCAATCTACGATGCGCTATACGATAGTAATGTTGAACACTTTCTGTGCCGGCATGAACAAGGAGCTGCATTTTCAGCGGTAGGTTACGCTCGAGCATCAGGTAAAGTTGGGGTCTGTTTAGCGACCTCAGGCCCTGGTGCAACAAATTTAATTACAGGCCTTGCCGATGCTTTAGCAGATTCAATTCCTGTTGTTGCTATCACGGGGCAAGTGGCCACCGCAGCCATGGGCTCTGATGCTTTTCAAGAAATTGATATTTTTGGTTTGTCGCTTGCTTGTACTAAGCATTCTTTTCAAGTGACTGACATTAATGATTTAGCAGCCGTGTTGCATCAAGCTTTTGCTATTGCACTTGAAGGTAGACAGGGTCCTGTTCTTGTTGATATTCCTAAAGATATTCAGTTGGCAGAAGTTAATGGCTGTTTAGATCATTTAGTTAATTTAAAAAACAAAGTAAAGCTACCTCCTGCTAATGTTGGTAGTGCTATTGCACTATTGAGTCAAACTAAACAGCCTATTTTATACGTGGGTGGTGGTGTTGGTATGGCAAATGCCATTGATGAATTGAGGGCTTTTGCTAAAACTACAGGAGTGCCGAGTGTTTCTACTCTGAAAGGTTTAGGTACTATTGATCCCACAGATGAAAATTATTTAGGCATGTTAGGCATGCACGGTACTAAAGCGGCTAATTTAGCGGTACAAGAATGTGATTTATTAATTGCTGTTGGGGCACGTTTTGATGACCGAGTAACCGGTAAGTTAAATGAATTTGCGCCTAACGCTAAAGTTATTCATTTTGATATTGATACCGCAGAAATTAATAAACGTCGTGTCGCTGACGCTGCGATTCTTGGTGATTTAAAGGTAAATTTACCTGCATTAGCTATTCCATTATCTATCATTCATTGGCAAGAAAAATGTCAAATGATGAAAACGGATTTTTCATGGGATTATAACCACCCTGGAGAGTCAATTTTTGCCCCCGCGGTGTTAAAAGAAATCAGTGATAATATGCCAGAAAATACTTGTGTTACTACTGATGTGGGCCAGCACCAAATGTGGGCGGCACAACATATGCTATTTGACGATCCGAGTAATTTTTTAACCAGTGGCGGTATGGGTACCATGGGATTTGGGGTGCCGGCAGCTGTTGGGGCACAAGTGAGCCGTCCAACAGATTGTATTATTGCCGTTTCGGGGGATGGTTCATTTATGATGAACGTGCAAGAGCTTTCCACCATTAAACGTTTCCAGTTGCCAGTTAAAATTGTACTTATTGATAATGCTAAATTGGGCATGGTGAGACAGTGGCAAGATTTATTCTTTAATGGTCGATTAAGTGAAACAGATTTAGCTGATAATCCTGATTTTGTCATGTTAGCTAATGCCTTTGATATCAAAGCAAAATCAATCACAAAAAAATCGCAAGTAACTGCCGCAATTGAAGAAATGCTAGAACATGATGGGCCTTACTTGCTACAAATAAAAATTGATGCACAAGATAATGTTTGGCCATTAGTACCACCTAACACCGCGAATGATAAAATGATGGAGAGTACATAAATGAAGAACTATCAATTAACCATAAAGGCGGATGATAAACAGGTGGTACTTGAACGTATTTTGCAGGTTACTCGATATCGAGGTTTTCTTATCAGCGGTATCAATGCCAAAGTAAATACCGGTACCAATGTTGGCACGATTGAATTGATGGTGAGAAGTGAGCGCTCGATTGAACTTTTGGTCGATCAAATTAATAAACTGATCGACATCAAAGAAGTCAAGGTAGACAATAGTGCATCACAGCAGTCTATAGCATAATGCTGGATTATAACCCTCGACAACAAGTAACAAAACTCAAAGCAGAAAATGCGCTTTAATTTAGCGCTATCTATTTGATATAAAATAAAAATTAGGAATAAGAAATGGCTAAAGTTAATGCAGAACTAATTTGGTTTAATGGTGAACTCATGCCGTGGCAGAATGCTACAGTACATGTTATGAGTCATGCGTTGCATTACGGTTCTTCAGTATTTGAAGGTATTCGTGCATATAATACGCATAAAGGTACCTGTATTTTTCGTTTAGAAGAGCATATTAAACGTTTATTCGAATCAGCAAAAATATACCGTATGAACATTCCTTTTACCGAAGCAGAAGTGGTTCAAGCGTGTAAAGATGCCGTAGTAAAAAACAATTTAAAATCAGCTTACCTTCGTCCATTAGCCTTTTTAGGCGACATTGGTATGGGGCTTCGTCCACCTATTGATGCCGTAGCTGATGTGATGATCGCCGCGTTTAGTTGGGAAGCTTATTTAGGTGCTGATGCTATTGAGAATGGTGTTGAAGTGGGTGTATCAAGCTGGAATCGACTGGCACCGAACACTATGCCAACGGCAGCAAAAGCTGGTGGTAACTACTTATCTTCACAATTAATTTCTACTGAAGCTGCTCGTCATGGTTATGCTGAAGGTGTTGCTTTAGATATTAATAATATGGTCAGTGAGGGTGCAGGGCAAAATTTATTTTTAATTCGCAATGGTGTGCTTTATACCCCTCCAGGGACCGCATCTATATTGCAAGGTTTAACTCGTGATACCGTATTTTTCCTTGCTAAGCAGTTAGGTTATGAAGTACGCGAAGAGCCGATTTCTCGTGAATCTTTATACCTAGCCGATGAGTTTTTCATGTGTGGTACCGCCACTGAAGTTGTGCCAGTGAAATCGGTAGATGGTATTGCTGTAGGTAATGGTTCTCGTGGCCCGATTACTGAAGCGATTCAAAGCGCCTTTTTTGGTATTTTTGATGGTAGTACCGAAGTGCCTGAAAACTGGTTAGACAGCGTAGAATAATATTCGATTAGAATTAGCGCTCGCTAATTTATAGCCAGCTATGTGTTCTACATAGCTGGCTAATATAACCTATCGAATGTTACCTGTTAGCTTAAAAACCACCATGATTTTGACAGTCTAGTTATAACGCACACTGTCTCAGTATTTGATTATTTTAAAACAGCATTTTGTAAGTGTTTTTTTGAAATAACCAACACCAATACGAACTACTCATAACGAACTTAACGCATTTAAGGAATTTGTCATGCCAAAATTACGCTCAGCAACCTCAACTCAAGGCCGAAATATGGCGGGCGCTCGAGCGCTTTGGCGTGCAACAGGTATGACTGATGGTGATTTCGGCAAACCTATTATTGCCGTAGTTAACTCGTTTACGCAGTTTGTCCCCGGGCATGTACATTTAAAAGATATGGGACAGTTAGTTGCTGGTGCCATTGAAGAAGCGGGTGGTGTCGCGAAAGAATTTAATACTATTGCCGTGGATGATGGTATTGCCATGGGTCACAGCGGCATGCTTTACAGCTTACCTTCTCGTGATTTAATTGCGGATTCAGTTGAATACATGGTTAATGCCCATTGTGCTGATGCTATGGTGTGTATTTCAAACTGTGACAAGATCACTCCGGGTATGTTGATGGCAGCTATGCGTTTAAACATTCCTGTCATTTTTGTTTCTGGTGGTCCGATGGAAGCCGGTAAAACTAAGCTTTCTGACCAAATTATCAAACTTGATTTAGTCGATGCCATGATTCAAGGAGCTGACCCTAAAGTATCTAATGAACAATCGGATCAAGTTGAGCGTTCTGCTTGCCCAACTTGTGGCTCATGTTCTGGTATGTTCACCGCGAACTCAATGAACTGTTTAGCTGAAGCGTTAGGTTTAGCGTTACCGGGTAACGGTTCGATGTTGGCAACACATGCTGACAGAGAGCAATTGTTTTTAGATGCCGGAAAACAAATAGTGGCATTAACTAAGCGCTATTATCAAGATAATGATGAGTCGGCATTGCCTCGCAATATTGCCAGTAAAAAAGCCCTACATAATGCGATGTGCTTAGATATTGCCATGGGTGGCTCTACTAATACTATTTTACATTTATTGGCTACAGCACAAGAAGCCGAAATAGATTACACCATGGCAGACATGGATAAATTATCACGCATTGTGCCGCAGCTATGTAAAGTTGCGCCATCAACGCCTAAGTATCATATGGAAGATGTACATCGCGCAGGTGGTGTTATTGCTATTTTGGGTGAGCTATCACGCGCAGGTTTATTACACACCGATGTACCTAATATTTTTGGTACTACGCTTGCTGATGTTATTGCAAAATACGATATTAAAGTGACTGATGATGAAGAGGTGAAAAAATTCTACCGTGCAGGCCCAGCAGGTATTCGTACGACTAAAGCGTTTAGCCAAGATTGTCGTTGGAATACTCTGGACGACGATAGAGCTAACGGCTGTATTCGTAGTATCGACCATGCCTTTTCAACCGAAGGCGGCTTAGCAGTGCTTTCTGGTAATATCGCGGTAGATGGTTGTGTGGTTAAAACCGCAGGTGTTTCTGATGATAATTTAGTCTTTACTGGTCCTGCACATATTTTTGAAAGCCAAGATGCCGCTGTAGCAGGAATTTTAGACGGTAAAGTTGTTGCTGGTGAAGTGGTGGTTATTCGCTATGAAGGCCCTAAAGGTGGGCCCGGTATGCAAGAAATGCTTTACCCAACCACTTATTTGAAATCTATGGGCTTAGGTAAAGCATGTGCATTGCTTACTGACGGGCGCTTCTCTGGCGGTACCTCAGGCTTATCTATTGGCCATGTTTCACCTGAAGCCGCTGATGGCGGTACTATCGCGTTGGTTGAACAAGGCGATACTATTCATATTGATATTCCAACACGGACAATTAAGTTAGCCGTTTCTGATGCCGAACTTGAACTGCGTCGTGCGGCGATGGAGGCTAAAGGTAAAAAAGCCTGGAGACCTGTTGATCGAATTCGTCCAATTAGTTATGCCTTGAAAAACTATGCAATGTTAGCCACTAGCGCTGACAAAGGAGCGGTGAGAAACCGTGACTTGCTTGATGGCATCGAGTAACGGGGAAAAGATAATGACTGAAGCTGAACAGCAAGCCTTAGTGCTGGCTAAAGCCACACAAGAGCAAGCACTTGATTACCTACGTAGGATTTTATTAGCACCAGTTTATGATGTGGCTGTAGAGTCTGATCTCACAGCATTAACTAAGCTCTCTTCTCGCTTAGGTAATCAAATATTTCTTAAACGAGAAGATCAGCAACCGGTCCATTCTTTTAAATTACGTGGTGCTTATAACAAGCTAGTTAACTTATCAGAGCAGCAATGTTTACATGGAGTTATTGCTGCCTCAGCAGGAAACCATGCTCAAGGATTGGCATTGGCTGCTAATAAACTCGGCATTAAAGCAACAATAGTAATGCCGATCACAACACCAGATATAAAAGTAGATAATGTTAGGCGCTATGGCGCGGAAGTGCGCTTAGTTGGCAAGAGCTTTAATGAAGCACAGCAAGCTTCTGTGAAGTATGCCAAAGCTGAGCATAAAACTTTGATCCATCCGTTTGATGACCCTGATGTGATAGCGGGCCAGGGCACGGTGGCGAAAGAATTATTACAGCAACGACCAAATGTCGATGTGGTTTTTGTACCAGTAGGCGGCGGCGGGTTATTAGCTGGTATGGCTGTCTATTTAAAGCAACTGCAGCCACATATTAAGGTTATTGGTGTAGAAGCTGAAGATTCTGCTTGTTTAAAAGCGGCATTAAGTGCGGGAGCACCGGTTGATTTAGCTCAAGTGGGATTATTTGCTGATGGCGTGGCGGTTAAACGTATTGGTGAACATACTTTTGACTTGATCAAACATTATTGTGATGAAGTGATCACTGTTTCTACGGATGAAATTTGTGCCTCGATAAAAGATATATTTGAGCAAACTCGGGTTATTTCAGAGCCTGCTGGAGCACTATCCTTAGCGGGATTGCAAAAATATTGCCAAACCAGTCAAGGTGATGAATCACTGGTGGCTATTCTTTCTGGCGCTAACATGAACTTTCATACCTTGCGTTATATTTCTGAACGTTGCGAGCTCGGAGAGCAGAAAGAAGCGGTGTATGCGGTCAAAATACCAGAAGAAAAAGGCAGTTTTAGAAAGTTTTGCCAAGCGCTGGCTGGTCGCGTTATAACCGAATTTAATTATCGTTATGCTAATAAAGGTGATGCGTTAGCTGAAATTGAACATGCTAATATTTTTGTTGGCGTTCGTTTGGGTGGTGAGGTTAACGATCGAGAAAAATTAACGCAGAGCTTACAAAATCAACATTATGAGCTAATTGATTTTACTGAAAACGAACTCGCAAAACTGCATGTTAGATACATGATTGGCGGCAAAAATGCATTGTCGGCCCAAGAGCGTATTTTTCGCTTTCAATTTCCTGAATACCCAGGCGCCTTAGAGAAATTTTTAGATACACTAGGTGAGCATTGGAATATTACCTTATTTCATTATCGCAACCATGGTGCAGCATTTGGCCAAGTATTAGCAGGTTTTGAAGTAGCGCAGCATCAAGAAGGTGAGTTTTTTGCACATTTGGCAGCGCTGGGTTATGAGTGGCAGGAAGAAACTGATAATAAGGCTTATCAGACTTTTCTTACTTAACCCTAAGATTGCATAGTGAAAGCTTATGCTTGATTGAAAAACAGTAAAAATAATAAAAAAGCAGCTAAAAGCTGCTTTTTTATTGGCTAAATGCTTTATATTACTTTGCAAAAATAATAAGAATGAAAAAGGACCTTTTATGCCCAATTCACAAATGAGTGAATTACCATCTGTTCCGGTCGTATCACAGAAATACATTGCCCCGATAATTCCCTCTGAGCGTTTAGATGCTTTAGATATATTACGTGGGCTAGCTCTTGTCGGTATTCTTTTAATGAATATCGAATGGTTTAACCGTGCTATTACCAGTTTAGGTACCCAAGATACCAGCCTAAGCGGTTTAGATCATATCGTAGGTTGGCTGATTAGGTGCTTTGTTGAAGGTAAATTTTATACCTTGTTTTCTTTACTCTTTGGGATGGGCTTTGCCGTCATGATGCAGAGAGCTAAAGCAGCAGGACGCCCTTTTGGTGCTTGGTTTTCACGTCGAATGATTATTTTAATTATTTTTGGTATCTTGCATATGGTATTTCTGTGGGGCGGTGATATTTTACATAGCTATGGCTTTGCTGGTTTACTGTTATTAGCTTGGCTGACAATACTGAAAAAACCACGTTTTCAGCAATATGATAATCCTCAATCATTTTTTAAGCTCGCTGTTGTCTGGTTAAGCATACCGATTATTATTACCGTCATCGGGGCGATTAGCTTCGGGCTGAGCCATGATCATAAAACCATGCTTGAACAATGGCATGAGGAAGTAAAAGTTACTGAACGGGTTGCAGAAATTAATTTAGCCAATGGGCAGCGAGATCTGGCGGCAGCTGAAAATAATACATCCGTTGCTGCACAAAACGCTAAAAGTACCCGTGAGGAGCTAACGAATAAAGTACCGAATGCTTTAATGGCTATTGCCACTGATGATCTTGCTGATGAAGATATTGAAGAATCGATTGAGCAGTACTTAACGGCAATAATAGAAATAAAGGCGCAAGACATAGTTGCTCAACAGCAAGCAATGCATGCTGATGACCTAGCTGAAATCAAAGCCTTTACGCAAGACAGTTATTGGCAAGCTACTGAGTTTCGTTTGGACTTTGCTTGGCATATGTTGATGTTCAGCTTACCGTTTGCTTTTTTTATGTTAATGCCAATATTTATTTTAGGTTACTGGTTAATTGCAAGTAATATTATACAAAACTATCAACAACATACCCGATCTTTTCATATTACAGCATGGCTTGGTATTGGCCTGGGTATTGTCATTGAAACTTGCGGGTTATTAGTAGCTCAGCATCCTGTAGTAAATCAAGTCACCTTATTGGAAACCGTCGGTGAAGGATTATTTTATTTTGGGCAGTTAGTGATGAGTGCCGGCTATTTTGGCCTAGTTATGTACTTATTAGCAAATGATAAGTGGCATAAGCGTTTAGCCATATTTGCACCTATGGGGCGAATGGCATTAACGCATTACATTAGTCACTCGGTGATCTTAAGCAGTATATTTTATGGTTATGCCGGTGGCTATTTTGGTGAAATACCTCGAGCACCACAAATGCTGATTGTCTTGGTGATTATAGTTTTACAATTACTGTTATCACGTTGGTGGTTAAAGCATTATGCTTATGGCCCATTAGAATGGCTTTGGCGTTGTTTATCTTATAAAAAGTTATACAAGCTAAAAAAAGAATATCAATGATTTCTATCAGCGTTTGAATATCAACGTTTAATAGGCTCAGTAATTACTTTTATTGTTTGAATTCAAGCGTGAAACAAGTGGTAATTACTGAGTTTTATCATATCTTCCTTAATATTCATCAATATTCTACTTCATATTAATTTAGGAATACTTGAGAATAGCCCCGCTGTCGACGGCATTCATGTAATTTATAATTTTATTATACCCAAACTATTTGACGAGCGATTTTTAATAGTTAAGTTTGGATATTATCAGTAAGGAAAGCAGCTATGACGTTAGGTGAACAGATTAGAATTTTGAGGAATGCTAAAGGTTTAAGTCAACCAGAGTTAGCTAATTTAGCTCAAATTGAGCAGTCTTATCTTTCAAAATTGGAAAATGATAAATCATTACCCTCAAATGATATTTTTAGGCAGTTATTGAATGGCTTATCACTTTCTTTAGCCGATTTTTTACAAGGTTTCGACAAACAATATCTCCATAATAATTTAAGACAAATTCCTGATATTGAGCACTGGTTATTAAAAAATGAGAAAAAAGATGCTAATAGCCAACGTCGATATCTGTATGTAGCGAGTTTTCTTATAGTGATGGCTGTTACTAGTTTTTATACCGGATTTAGTAAAGTGTTATTCACTGGCTTGCACTACCAATACGAATCATTGGGTGTGATATTGCCTGATGAACCAAAAAATATTTTTGTTAGCTGGCGTCGACTATTAGATAGGACCCAGCCTGATTTTCATACCGTGATAGCTAAAAAAGAGCTTGAAATTGAACAGCGTAGAGATGGGAAGATTCTTTTATCGAGTGTTCATTTAGGCGAACAATTTATTCAGCAAGTTGAAGATGGACGTCGTTTGTATCGTTTTGATAAAGAAAAGGTTATTCCACAGCAAGTGAACGCATGGCTACAAATTATTGGTATATTTCTTTTTAGTGCCGGTATCTTAGGTTTTGTGTTGGAAAGAAGACTTTATAAATGAGAAAGTTAATGAGTGTATACGACGGAACCTACTCCTTGCTAGCTCTTATGTTTCTGGTCATTACTAGTGTTTCTAATGCTCAAGCGATTGAATTTACCACAGAACATAACACTGAAAGTGAGAAAATGACGATAGAGCTAATAAAATCGTTGAATAAAGCACACGATTTAACTAAATGGCAATTTAGCAATGTCATACATATAAATAAAAAGGCGATACCCCATAGTCATCCGGTTTTAACCTTGCATACACGACACAATAAACCGAAAGAAATTGACTTACTGTTATCGACTTATTTACATGAAAATATACACGGGTATTTAGATGCTCATCAGACCAAACTCGCCGATATTATTGCCGTGTTGAAAAAGCGTTTTCCTAACGTAGCTGTGGGTTATCCTGAAGGAGCAAGTGATGAATATTCTACTTACTTACATATAGTGGTGTGTTTTTTAGAGTTAGATGCTATTCGGCAACTATTAAGCGAAGCACGTTATAATAAAGTAATTAACTTCTGGCAAAAAGACCACTATACATGGATATATAAACTAATTGATGAGCATGACAATGAAATTGCAATGCTCATTAAGCAGCACAAATTATTATTATAATTCAAAATTAAAACTGATAAATTGTATTTTCAATAAATGGCAGCGTATATAACTACCTATACGTTTTCATTATTATTGTTTGCCATCAATGCTTCTAATGCTGCAATTTTTGCTTCAAGGTCACTCAATTTAGCTCGTGTTTTGATTAATACTTGTGTTTGTACATCGAACTCTTCACGAGTAACAACATCAAGTTGAGATAACTTACGTTGTAGTACTACTTTTGTTTTATCTTCCATTTCATGGGCAAAATCTTTTAAACCAACAGGAATGGAATCGGTAACTTGTTTGGCAATTTCTTCTATTTTTTTAGCGTTAATCATCTCAATGCTCTTATATTGATAAGCGATAAGCTTATTGTAACTAATCTGCTCGGTATTGATAATCAAATCGTGTTTATATACTCATAACACTTCAAGGTGTAGTAATTTAACCTGAAGAAAAATGTTTTACACAAGGCATTGTTTGAGAATAACCGTTATACCTTTGGCAGAAAAAAAACTTCTGCGATACATTCACTCTAAAGGCGATTGACCTTTCTAAAAATGAGTGTTGAGCTAGCTGTTACTTGATAGCTGTTCAACTGTCCCTTGAAGTATCATAGATTTACTCGCTAAGAAATTAAGTAAGTTGTAGAAAGTTGATGTTGTCTTGCAATAAAAACAGGTAAAATCGTCGACCGATTATCTTATCCATAAATTAGAGTTACGACGCAGCGATGAAATTAAACCCAGGCCAAAATGAAGCAAAAAAATATGTTGATGGTCCTTGCCTAGTATTAGCAGGAGCGGGCAGTGGTAAAACTGGGGTTATTTGTCAGAAAATTGCCCACTTAATTCAAAATTGTGGCTATAAAGCTAAAAATATTGCCGCGGTAACCTTTACCAATAAAGCAGCACGTGAAATGAAAGAACGTGTGGTTAAAATGATGGATAAAGCGCAAACACGCGGTTTAACCGTTTGTACTTTTCACTCTTTGGGTTTAGATATTATTCGCCGTGAATTAAAAACCTTAGGTTATAAGCCTGGCTTTACCTTATTTGATGATCAAGACAGCTTAGCGCTATTGAAGGAATTAACTCAAGAGCAGCTTGATGGCGATAAAGATCTATTAAGTAAATTGCAGATGATGATTTCTAATTGGAAGAATGATCTGCTATTACCTGATAACGCTATTAAACAGGCTGTTGATGCTGACGCTAAACTATATGCTGAGTTTTATGCAATGTATCAAAAGCATATGAAAGCCTATAACGCACTTGATTTTGATGACTTGATTTTAATTCCAACGTTATTAATGCGTAATTATCCAGAGGTACGTGCACGTTGGCAGAATAAAATTCAATATATGCTGGTTGATGAATATCAAGATACCAATGCCAGCCAATATGAACTCGTTAAATTGATCACAGGTGAAAAAGGGTTATTAACCGTGGTGGGTGATGACGATCAGTCTATTTACTCATGGCGTGGCGCTAAACCACAGAACTTGGTGTTGTTGGGGCAAGATTACCCAAACCTTAAGCTGATTAAGCTTGAGCAAAACTATCGCTCTAGTGGCCGTATTTTGAAATGTGCCAATATTTTGATCGCCAATAATCCGCACGTCTATGATAAAGCACTTTTTAGTGAGCTTAACTACGGTGTTGAGCTACGAGTGCTGCAAACTAAGAATGAAGAGCATGAAGTTGAACGGGTAGTTGGTGAGGTGATCGGCCATCGTTTTTTAAATAAAAGTAAATTTAAGGATTACGCGATTTTATATCGCGGTAATCATCAGTCGCGCTTACTGGAAAAAGCGCTGATGACCAACCGAATTCCCTATAAAATTAATGGCGGCACTTCGTTTTTCTCGCGTGCAGAAATTAAAGACATGATGGCGTTTTTACGGGTATTGGTTAACCCAGACGACGACAATGCTTTTTTGCGAATTGTTAACGTACCTCGCCGTGAAATTGGTCCAACGACGTTAGAAAAGTTAGGTAGTTACGCCAATATGCGACAAATCAGCATGTTTGCGGCAAGTTTTGAGTTAGGGTTAGAGCAACATCTTACAGGGCGAGGTTTGGTGAGTGTACAACGGTTTACTCGTTGGCTTGTTGAAACGGCTGATCATGCTGAACGTGGCGATACTTCTGCAGTATTACGGGCGATGGTGCGCGAAATTAATTATGAAGATTGGCTATATGATACTTCACCTAGTGCCAAAGCAGCTGAAATGCGCATGAAAAATGTCACACAACTTTTCAGCTGGGTCACACAAATGCTGGAAGGCAGTGATGACGAAGAGCCAATGACCTTACCGCAAGTGGTTACCCGTTTAACCTTGCGCGATATGATGGAGCGTAATGAAGATGAGGAAGAAACTGACCAAGTTCAGCTAATGACGTTACATGCTTCTAAAGGCTTGGAGTTTCCTTATGTTTTTCTCATTGGTATGGAAGAGGGCTTGTTACCACATCAAACGAGTATGGATGAGGGCAATGTAGAAGAAGAGCGGCGCTTAGCTTATGTCGGTATTACCCGTGCGCAAAAAGAGTTGATTTTTACTTATGCCAGAGAGCGCCGTCAATTTGGTGAGGTTGCTCGAACTGAGGCGAGTCGCTTTTTACATGAGCTACCACAAGATGATCTAAGTTGGGAATTGACACAAACCAAACAAAGTATAGAAAAAAAACAAGCTACGGCAAAAATGGGTGTAGCAAACTTACGAGAAATGCTAAAACAGAAGAAGTAACCTAGACTGATACTAAGCAAATAACGCTAGCTATTTGAGTTATAAACTATAGTTTCCTATATTACAGTTAACTAGTTCACTGACCGTTAGTTGCAGAGGGTACTCTAATAAATAATTGCTTTAGTGAGATAACATCATGACAAAACGCACGACCTCAGAAATGATACTGTTGATCTTAAGTGCTTTGTCAGCGGTACTAATTTTACCCTTTGTATACCTAAGATACATCAGTGGTGACATCACAGTTGCTATTATTGATGCATTTATCATATTGATTTTAATTTGTTTTTTTATCTTTGTGTATAAGACTAGAAAAATAGTAATGGCAAAACTTGTTTTAGCTACAATGCTTGCAACAGTGATTGCTATTTTAGTGGTTATTCGTGGCCAATCACATTTGTATTGGTTATATCCTGCTATTATTGCCTTTTATTACATTTTACCCGAACGCACCGCAGGTATTATTTGTCTGGTTGCTATTACGATTGTTTCTATAAGAATTTTCCCCGGTGATAGCCTGATGAACTTCACCACTATGGTTATGTCATTGCTACTCACTTCTATTTTTTCATATATGATTTTTAGTAACTACCGAATTACTAATGAAAAACTCATATTATTAGCAACAATAGATCCATTGACTTTGTGTGGTAACCGAAGAGCTTTGAAAGACAAGCTTACCGATCTGATCTCTGATCAGCAACGTCAAGCTTCGGTGGTTTCTTTATTGTTACTTGATTTAGATTTTTTTAAAAAAATTAATGATCAACATGGCCATGCAGTCGGAGATATAGTGCTTGTTGAAGTTGCGCGCTTGATGAAAAGTAACACTCGTGCGCTAGATGCTCTTTTCCGTTATGGGGGAGAAGAGTTTATCATTGTCCCCTTATATGTTGAATTAACTGAAGCCTGCATTATAGCGGAAAAGTTACGTGTCATCATTGAGCAGCATCAGTTTGTTAATAATATAAAGTTAACAGTTTCAATGGGTGTGGCACAGTATCGCTTGAATGAGAGTTCAGAAGCTTGGATTGCGAGGGCTGATGCCGCTTTATATTTGGCAAAAGAGAGCGGGCGTAACCGTGTTGAGCAAGAAGCACCATTAATGAGTGATGCTAGCTGAGGACATTACTCTTAATTACGAGAAATTTTATAAGCCGTATTTTGTTAAAATTTCTTGATATGCACCTGAGGCTTTAATTGCTGATAACGCTTGGCTTAGCTGTTCGATTACGGTGCTTGATGTTGTTAATCCTGTCGCTATATAGAGCTCGCTGGGAAAGTCGGTTAATGATAAATAGGCTGCAATACTCGTAGCATCAAAACCTGCTTGAGTGATCTCTTTGTCTAATGCCATAGAGTTAGTCAACACAAGATCGATTCGACCATTAAAAAGCATTGACCACAGATGCTTACTGGTCACACTTAACGATAAATTTTCTTTTTCTTTGAAACCATTTTCATGAAGAAAATATGCTGAATGATAGCCTCGTATTGTCCCTACAACATAGTGCTTAGCACTTTCAAGAGATCGTAGGTTGATATCCAGTCGCCCCTTTAGTCCGATAAGTACGGCGGAGCTTTTATATGTTTGCCCCACCCATTGAAATTCTGTTTCACGATCAGCAGTTCTTAGCATGGAAAACATAAAGGTGTTTTTATGAATCTGCGTAGCTTTAAAGCCGCGGACAAGTGGTTGTATTTTAATTTTACCCGGCAAGTTAGCGTGGTTAAGTACGGCTTGAACTATTTCGACTAGCGCACCTGAGGCTTGCCCCTCACTATTTATAAAATGGTAAGGAGGTAGTTCCTCTGCGACAAAAATTAAAGGCTTTTCTTGTGCAAAGCTATAAGTACTATTGAATAGATAAGATAATAAGAAGGCTAAGTACAGAATTCTTTTGATAAGGAACACTCGATAATTAATATCATTATGAGCAATATAGCTTAGGTCAGGTGCTAGGTAAATCAGTTTTGTGACGAGCTGAAGTGAACGGTGGTTTGTTAAGGAAAAAGCTAGCCTCTTACAAGGTCTAGCTTAGTCAAAAAAGCGCTTCTACTCTTTGATTATTTTAATTTCTTGCTGGTTTTTTATATGTAAAGCATTGAAGAATTTTAGTAGCGTATCATCATTACAGGTACGGAAGTGCTTGTGCTCTGGTTTGCGGAAAAATGCACTCAGTTCATGTTTGCTTAGGGTTAATTCGGCTGAAGACAATAAGTTGATAATATCGTCAGCTTTCAATGCCAGTGCAATTTTCACTTTATTGAAGATAACATTATTATTAATTGTTTGATTTAACTGAGCTTCTGCGCCTTCTTTCGCGCCGCGAAACTCTACAATCAGCCCATCAAGAAAGCTTGCTAAAACATTATCAGCGACACGCGAAAATGCAGGGTCACCGTTTTTACGGAAAAAGTTATTAATTTCATCGTCAGTTTTTGCACATTCGGCGAGTTGAAAAATAGCAGATATTTTTTCATTACTTAAAGTAAATATATAACGAATGTGCTGTAAAACTTCGTTGTTAGTCATGTTTTTTCCTGTTGAGTTTATCTATTGAGTATTAGCTAATATCACGGCCATGAAATGGCACATGAGCATCAGGTAATAGGTTATTTGGGCTTATTAAGTAAAGCTGATGGTTAAGCAAATTGCGAGTGTAGCAATGATGACTAATAAGGTAACTTTCTTATTATGTTGTTGCTGCTGTTGTTGTATCTGTTTCAGTGTTGTTAATTGCAGGCGCTGTGCTTCACGATTGGTTTTTAGGTAATCGTAGACCAAATCAGGAATTTCCGGCAGCTTTTCATTCCAAAAAGGTAAATTGTCTTTTACTTTGTTAAAGACGGCTTTAACGCCCATTTGCTCTTTGACCCAGTTTTCTAAAAATGGTTTAGCGGTTTGCCAAAGGTCTAAAGCTGGATAAAGTTGACGCCCTAAACCTTCAATATAAAGCAGGGTTTTTTGTAGTAATACTAGCTGTGGTTGAACTTCCATATTAAAGCGGCGTGCGGTATTGAAAAGGTTAACTAATACCTGGCCAAAAGATATTTCAGACAAAGGTTTATTAAAAATAGGCTCGCAAACGGTACGAATGGCAAACTCAAACTCATCAACACTAGTGTCACTTGGCACCCAACCAGAATCTACATGCAGTTGTGCCACTTTACGATAATCGCGATTGAAAAACGCGACAAAATTTTCTGCTAAATAGCGTTTGTCTTCACGATTTAAGGTGCCAACAATACCGCAATCAATAGCAATCCAAGTTGGATCTTGCGGGTTAGTTGCATCAACAAAAACATTACCTGGGTGCATATCGGCATGAAAAAAACTATCGCGAAATACTTGCGTGAAAAACACTTCTACGCCTCGTTCGGCGAGCAATTTCATATCAACATTTTGGGCATGTAAGGTCTCAATTTCACCGACGCCAATACCGTATATGCGCTCCATTACCATCACGTTTTTTGAACAGTATTGGCTATAAACGTCAGGCACGTACAACACTTTATCGCTATCTCGCCCTTGGCTAAAATTACGTTTTAGCTGTATGGCATTACTGGCTTCACGGTTTAAATCCAATTCTTCTAAGATGGTTTTTTCATATTCCGCAACAACTTCTACTGGCCTGAGTCGCTTGCCATCAGGTAGCCAACGAGCAACAATTTTAGCAAAAAGTGACATCACAGTGATGTCAGCTAAAATCGTTTTTTCGATATTGGGGCGTAGTACTTTTAAGACGACCGCTTGCTCGCCTCCTGAGTGCAACATAGTTGCAGTATGAACTTGGGCAATAGAGGCTGAAGCTAATGGTGTTTGTTCAAAGTTGATAAAACTTTCAGCAAAGGTGTCAGCACCAATGGCTTTAGTAATAATATTTTCAGCTTCTTGGCCTGAAAATGCCGGTACTTTATCTTGTAGCAATGTCAGTTCATTGGCGAAGTCATCGGGCAATAAGTCACGACGTGTCGAAAGCATTTGACCAAACTTAACAAATACAGGGCCAAGAGACTCTATTGCTAGGCGAAATCGTTGAGCTTTAGTTTTATCGTTATGTTTATTGCTCAGCCAAAATAATGAGCGTCGAGCAACTCGGACATACCAAGGGAGATATTTTTTCGGTACAAGCTCATCAAGCCCAAACTGAAGAAATGTTTTTACTATTTTGTATAAACGTTTACTACTCACCGTAAGGCCTTATGATAGTTTGGACTGTTGATTGATTAATGCATCAATACGTTGGCTTAAAGCTGCAACCTTTTGTTCTACTTGAATAACATCTAGATTAAAATAACTCATTTCAGCTTCAGTGACGAGTAAGCGCTTTTCATGCACTAACCACTCACTGGCATCTGCCTTGATCTGTTTAGTGGCAAAGCTTAGTTTCTTTAAAAGTTTTTTTCCTAGTTGCCCTAACTTGTAGGTAGGTATATCACCAATGCGTTTTGCTAGCTCACTTTGCCAATCAATATCGAGACTTTCTGCTACATGAGCAAAACGTTGAGCTATTTTTAAATCACCTTGAATATCGAGTTTGTCATTTTTTATTAAGTCAGTGAGCTGTTGCTCTGCGTTTAACTCAATTAAGGTACTGACACTGGTGATAATGCAACAATCATTATGTTCATCACTGCTGGTGACGTGAACTTTTTCGTCGCTAACGGTAAAGCTTAATGGAAAAGAAAGTTCAGCTAGTTTAACCGTTAAGGTTTTCTCAGACAGCAATTTTAAGGCATGACTACCATGCAAATTATATTTCAAAAATTGATTGATAAGTGTTTCGAGTACGCTACTTAGTGCTTGTGCGAACATAAACTGCTGGCTGGTTTCTGGACGCATAAGGCTAAAATTTATAACCTTTATGCAGAGCAACCACGCCACCGGTTAAGTTTTTAAAGCTGGTTTGTTCGAAGCCCGCTGCATCCATCATGGTTTTAAGTGTTTCTTGATCAGGGTGCATGCGGATAGATTCAGCTAAATATTGATAGCTGTCACCGTCTTTAGCGACTAATTCACCCATCTTAGGTAAGATATTAAAAGAATAGAAGTCGTAGGCTTTATTAACCAATTCATGCTCTGGTTTTGAAAACTCTAATACTAATAAACGCCCTCCAGGCTTTAATACACGATACATCGAGCGCAAAGCCATATCTTTATCAGTCACATTACGTAAACCAAAAGCGATAGTGATAACATCAAAAGTATTATCTTCAAAAGGCAAATACTGAGCATTGGCTTGTACATATTCAATATTTTGTACTAAACCACGATCGCGTAACTTATCACGACCCACATTTAGCATTGAGCTATTGATATCCGCTAATATAACTTTACCCTCACGGCCGACCAGCTGTGAGAACTTTGCCGTTAAATCACCCGTACCGCCTGCTAAATCTAACACTTTATTACCCGGACGAACGCCGCTGGCATCAATAGTAAAACGTTTCCATAATCGGTGAATACCAAATGACATCAAGTCATTCATGATGTCATATTGTTGAGCAACAGAGTGAAAAACGCTGGCAACCTTCGACTCTTTTTCATTCTTTTCAACAGTTTGAAAACCAAAGTGGGTAGTATTCTCGTCACTATTGTCGTTGGTAGTTTGATGATTTTGATCGTGTGCTGACATCATGATTTCGCTATTAACTAAAATTGCTGCTAGTTTACCGTATTTTTGGGCAATAATTAACACTTGAGATCAAGCTGGCGAGGATTAACTTATTGTTATTAGGAAGAGCTATAGCAAATTGGGTTAATTGCGCCTAGGCATTAGAGTATTTTTCACGATTAGCTAGCCAACGATGAATAAGTGCGTTGGCTTGTTCAGGATATTGTTGCCAGATAAGGCGAGCCTGTTGTTGCACTTCAGGTATTAAATCAGCGTCGCGCTGTAAATCGGCAATTTTTAAGTCAGCAAGGCCCGTTTGCTTAGTGCCTAGCAACTCTCCGGGCCCACGTATTTCGAGATCTTTTTGAGCGATAACAAAGCCATCATTACTTTCTCTAAGTACGTTTAAACGCTTGGTGGCGGTTTTAGATAACGGGGCTTTGTACATTAACACGCAGTGGGACGCCACAGAGCCCCGGCCGACACGACCGCGTAATTGATGTAATTGCGCAAGACCTAAGCGTTCTGGATTTTCAATGACCATAAGACTGGAGTTGGGTACATCAACACCAACTTCAATGACGGTTGTTGCCACTAATAGGTCCAGTTCACCGAGTTTAAATTGTTCCATAACGGCCTGCTTTTCATCTGCTTTCATTCGTCCATGCACTAAGCCAATTTTTAGCGTTGATAATTGTGCTTGCAAGTGGACAGCCGTGTCTTCAGCTGCCTGACATTGTAGTACTTCTGACTCTTCAATTAGTGTGCATACCCAATAAGCTTGGCGTTTGTCGTTAATGCAACCTTGTCGAATGCGTTCAATAACATCGTCACGGCGAGAGTCTGGCAAAGCAATGGTGGTGATAGGTGTCCGTCCAGGCGGTAATTCATCAATTACCGAGGTGTCTAAATCTGCGTACGCGGTCATAGCGAGTGTGCGAGGGATAGGTGTCGCGGTCATGATTAATTGGTGCGGATAATGCCCTTGCCACGCGCCTTTTTCACGTAATGATAAACGTTGATGCACGCCAAATTTGTGTTGCTCATCAATAATGATCAAGGCGAGCTTATTAAATATCACCTGCTCTTGAAATAAGGCATGCGTACCTATCACCATTTGCATATTGCCATTTGCAATGTGTTCTAGCGCATTTCGTCTTGCCTTAGCTTTCGTTTTTCCTGCGAGCCAACCAACAGTAATATTGAGCGGTTGAAACCATTTTTCAAAATTAATAGCGTGTTGTTCAGCGAGTATTTCTGTGGGAGCCATGAGAGCTACTTGGAAGCCTTGGCCAATTGCGGTTAAGGCTGCTAAGCCGGCCACTAATGTTTTACCTGAGCCCACATCACCTTGTACTAAGCGCATCATCGGCATGTGCTTTAATAGGTCGTTACGTATTTCAGCTGTTACTCTAGCTTGAGCACCTGTTGGTGAAAATGGCAATGCAGCTAAAAATTTCTGCTCCAGTTGTTCATCTATTGCTAATGAAACTGCAGGGTGGTGATCGCTTGATGCCCGCAACTTCAACATACTGAGGTTATGAGCTAGTAGCTCTTCTTTAATAAGCCGAAGTTGTGCAGGATGCTTACCTTGCTCCATTAATACTACAGAGGTATCAGGAGGAGGTCGATGTATCAGTGCTAGTGCTTCAGCTAGTGCATATTGCTGATGGCTAATTTCAGCAGGCAATAACTCTTCTACTTGGCCTCGTTGCAGGCGAGTTAATGCTTGTTCAGTAAGGTTTCGTAAAGAAATTTGCCGTAAACCATCGGTGGTTGAGTAAACCGGTGTTAGGTTCTCTTCAACGGCAGTTAATGGTTGGTCTTGATCAAGTGCTTTATATTCGGGATGAACTATTTCAAAACCGCGCATACCACGATTAATTTCACCATAACAACGAATGTTGAGCCCAATAGCAAGGCTATTTTTTTGGCTGGCCGTGAAATGAAAAAAGCGTAAATTAATACTACCGCTACCATCATTGATGGTGACAACTAGCATTCTTCGTTTACCTTGCACTATCCGACTGTCAGTGACTTCACCAATAATATTGGTATAAATACCGGGCATTAGGTCGCGAGCAGCTGTGACACGAGTACGATCTTCGTAGCGAAGTGGTAAATGGAATAATAAATCTTGTAAAGACACCAAACCAAGTTTTTCTAACTTACCCGCCATGCCTGGCCCAACGCCTTTTAATGAGGTAACGGGAATTTTAGCTAAATTGGTTAATGCTTCCATTTGACCAGACACGCAGAGTTCCTTACTGTAAGTATAAAGTTTACTGACTACTCGTCGTCAATATTCTGCCACGCATCTTGGGTCATTTGCATTTGTTGCCACCATTGCTCTGAAGCAACAATTTGACCAGCTTCATCAATTTCAGGATATGGTAAGCCTTTACGCTGACAAGCTTTGGCAAAAATAGGGTGGCCACCTTCAAATAATATTCTTTGACGACGTTGTTGGCTTATTCTTGGTTGTTGATATAAACCGGCAGCCTGGCGTTGACGTTGAGCTTCATATAATACCACTGAGCAGGCAACAGAAACATTTAAAGACTGCACCATGCCAACCATCGGAATAATAATATCTTGATCAGCCATTTTAAGTGCTGTTTCAGAGGCACCAAACTTTTCCTGTCCAAGAATAATTGCTGTGGGCTTGGTGTAATCAATTTCACGAAAATCGACAGCGGTATCTGACAAATTTGTTACCAATACTTGCATGCCTTGTTGCTTTAATGCATTGATGGCGTCTTCGGTTTTACTGTAATCATGAACATCTATCCAGTTTTGACTACCGGCAGCACTACCACCGGAAAGGCGCATGGTTTCATTTTTCCATACGGCATGCACATCACTAACACCAATGGCATCGGCGGTGCGAACCACTGCTGCTAAGTTATGGGTTTTGTGTACGCCTTCCATGCATACGGTTAAATCAGGTTGGCGTTGATCTAACATGCTATTAATTCGTTGTAGTCTATCCGGTGTCATATACTGGTTCTAAAGTTAGTTAAATATTGGCAAAGCTTATTTATTTAGTTTGCCGGAAAATTTGGTTAAACAGAATGTGCTAGCTATAGTTCGGCAATTCCATAATACCGTCAATTTCAATTGCCACATCTTTCGGTAATCGCGCTACTTGAACTGCGGCTCTTGCAGGGTATGGTTGTTGAAAATATTGACTCATTACTTCGTTAACAGTAGCGAAATTCGCTAGGTCTTGTAAGAATATATTCACTTTTACCATATCATTAATATTGCCACCGGCTGCTTCACAAACCGCTACAAGGTTTTTAAATACTTGTTGTGTTTGTTCAGTGAAATCTTCAGAGATAATTTCCATGGTTGCTGGTACTAGTGGTATTTGGCCTGAAAGATAAACAGTATTATTTACTTTCACGGCTTGGCTGTAAGTGCCAATTGCACTAGGTGCAAGCTCTGTGCTAATAATGGTTTTCATATATTTTCCTAAGTAAGACTACTTGTTACGTACAACGCGTTGAACGTCACCCATAACTTTAATTTTTCGGATGATATCGGCAAGGTGAACCCTGTTTCGGCAGGTAATTTCCATATCAATCAGATAAAGGCCAGATTCTTTTTCACCAGAATTTAGCGAGTGAACATTAGAGCCGCAGCGAGCAACCACATTGGTTAATGCCGCTAGTGCTCCTTTGTGATTAAGGATTTCGATACGTAGTTTGGCAATAAAGTCTCGATCGATATCAGTGTCCCATCTGACCGGGAATAGACTACCTTGCTCATGGCCTTTATTATTTCGACAGCCATGTTGATGAACCATCAAACCTTTACCTGGACTTAAATAAGCAAGAATCGAGTCACCAGGAATAGGGCGACAACACTTACCATAGCTAACCATCATGCCTTCTGTGCCTTTAATTGGCATTTTGCCTTTGGTTGCTGTTGGTTGCAGATCAGACTCTTCGGTAAATTCATCTTTTAAGCGCTTAGCAATACCGATACTTAACGCATTGCCTAAGCCGATATTAATTAAGAGCTCTTCAACAGTATTGTTACCGGTATCTTTAACGACTTGTGTAAGTTTTTCTTGCGCAATATCTTCTAGCTTGGTTGTACCTAACGCGTGACTGAGTAGACGTCGACCTAAAGCGAGAGACTCTGTTTGCTCTTGTGAGCGTAAATACGTGCGAATTTGCAGTCGTGCTTTTGAAGTTACAACAAAGTTAAGCCATGTCGCGTTAGGTCGGGCGGCGGTCGAAGTAATGACTTCAATCGTCTGTCCTGAGTCTAGTGGCTGGCTTAATGGAAAAGGTTTGCGATCAACTTTTACACCGACACAAGAGTTGCCCACATCGGTATGGACAGCGTAAGCAAAGTCGACAGCTGTTGCGCCCATAGGAAGTTCAATTATGCGACCATCAGGAGTGAAAACATAAATTTCTTCCGGAAAAAGATCTGATTTTACATTCTCGATAAACTCAAACGAACTACCGGCACTTTGCTGCAACTCTAATAAACTTTGCATCCAACGACGCGCTTTCATTTGTGCTGTAGTACCTGTGTCTTCGCCGTCTTGTTTATATAGCCAGTGCGCCGCGACACCTTTATCCGCCATTTGATCCATATCGTGGGTACGAATTTGAATTTCAACTGGAATACCATGCGGACCAATTAAGGACGTATGTAACGATTGGTAGCCATTGGTTTTTGGAATGGCAATATAGTCTTTAAAGCGTGATTCAATCGGCTTAAATAAGTTATGAGCAGCACCTAAAGCACGATAACAGTCATCTATTTTATCGCCAACAATAATTCGAAAGGCATAAATGTCCATGACTTCATTGAACATGAGCTCTTTGTTTTGCATTTTACGATAGATAGAGTACAGATGCTTTTCTCGGCCAATCACTTGTGCCTTAATACCGCTTTCAGCTAAGCGTCTGGTGACTTCTTCTTGAATGTTGTTGATAATTTCTTTGCGGTTGCCACGTGCTTGTTTAACCGCAGATTTTAACGCTCTAGAGCGCATAGGGTATAACGCTTCAAAGCCTAATACTTCTAGTTCATTTTTGACATCATGAATACCGAGGCGATTCGCGATCGGAGCATAAATATCTAATGTTTCGCGGGCTATACGTCGGCGTTTATCAGGACGTAAAGACTCCAAAGTACGCATATTATGCGTGCGGTCGGCAAGCTTAATTAAAATAACACGAATATCTTGCACCATGGCCAAGACCATTTTACGAAAGTTTTCCGCTTGCATTTCTTCTTTATTATCAAACTTTAGCTTATCGAGCTTACTGACACCCTCAACGAGCTCTGCAACCGTGTGACCGAAAAGTTCGGCGAGTTCATCTTTAGTGGTTTTTGTATCTTCGATGACATCATGCAACAACGCAGCCATTAAGGTTTCATGATCTAAATGCATTTTGGCAAGATTAAGTGCCACCGCAACCGGATGGGTAATATAAGGCTCACCGCTGGAACGCATTTGGCCATCGTGTGCTTCTCGCGCAACAATGTAAGCCTGCTTCAATAAGTCTATTTGTACTTTCGACAAATAACTTGATACATGTTCTTTTAGTGGTTCAAAAAGGTACACCCAGTAATTCCTTAATGATGATAGTGATTCAGAGTTTAGCGATAAGATTAGAATACGATTATTTTGCCGCTATGCCAATGTTTAAGCACACTAGAATGGATTTTTTGTCATGAACTTGTTAAATAACCAACGGAGAATAAAAAACGCGTAAACTACAAAGCCGTAATTTACGCGTTTTTAATGTTGCAACTAACGTTAATCGTTAGTGAAATTATTGATTACCACCAACAATTGCGGCAACAGCTGCTAATTCAGCAGAATCTTGTTGTACTTGCTCATGACGCTCAGAATTGTCCATTACTTCAGTAGTAATAAGACCGGCTTCGATTTCACGCAAAGCTAATACTGTTGGTTTGTCATTTTCAACTTCAACCAATGGATCTTTCCCGCCCGTAGCAATTTGACGAGCACGACGAGATGCAATTAACACCAAGTCAAAACGATTACCGACTTTTTCTACGGCATCTTCAACAGTTACGCGAGCCATTTGGTCACTCCAACAATTAAATTTATAAAATAGTGGCGTAGTTTACTTGATCCACTGGTTGTTAAGCAAGCGCTCTATGCTAATAATTCTGCAAATAACTGCTGATGTCGGCATGCTTGCTGACTGCGCTTCAAGCGTTGATTGTTCACTATCGTCGTCAAATCGGTTAATGCTTGCTCAAAGTCGTCGTTGATAATGATGTAATCAAATTCTTGGTAATGTGAACATTCTGCTTGTGCCTGCGCCATTCTATCTTGAATGACTGCTTCGCTGTCTTGTCCTCGGCCACGTAGTCTATTTTCTAATTCTTGCTTTGATGGCGGACTGATAAAAATAGTGGTTACTTCTGGCTTTTTCATTCTAACTTGTTGTGCACCTTGCCAGTCGATATCAAGAAAAACATCAATTCCCTGAGCAAGTTGCAAGTCTATTGCTACTTCGCTAGTACCATAAAAATTACCAAAAACTTCGGCATACTCGTAGAAATGTTTTTCAGCAATAGCGTTTTTGAATTGCTCCTTGGTGACAAAGTGATAGTGTTGGCCATCAATTTCACCAGGACGAGGGGCACGAGTTGTATGAGAAACGGAAACTTGCATCGCTCTTGGCGACGCTTGTTTAAGTAAAGCAGAAATTAAACTCGATTTACCAGCGCCACTTGGGGCAGATAGAATGAAAAGGTTGCCTTTAGTTGTCACAATTTATCCTCTGTAGCTGATTAATAGTCATCAGTATTAATGGCGCGCACTATACTTAATATTTTCAGTTTTTCCCATTATTTTTCGGTAAAAATCGCGCTTAGCTTGGCGGCTATCAGGAAATGCCAACAGAAATTGGCTGATTGTATTGATTAAGTTCTAGCAGGCTAACAGCATTACGACTGCCTTTTTTGATTAAATATAGCCTTTCATCTGCTTGCTGCATAATGTGCTCTATAGCAGTATTGTTATTTGGTGTGACCATAACTGCGCCAATACTGACCGAGATATAACCGTTGTCAGTGATTGCATGGTGAGGGATAGCAAGTTGAGTGACACTGTCTAAACAAGCTGATAATACCGTTGATGCGGTAATATTTTTTGCTACGGGAAAGTAAAAATAAAACTCTTCACCACCACAGCGATAAATATCTCCACCAGCGCTATATAACGCTCTTCTAATGGCATTTGCTATTTTACGTAAAGCCACATCGCCTTGCTGATGACCGTAGTGATCATTGTATTTTTTAAAGTGATCAACGTCGATAATGCCATATACCATTGGTTTTTTAGCTGCTTTGGCTGATACCCAAGCGTCATCGCTGTCTTGCTGCCATTTTCGGCGATTAGGTACTTCTGTTAGGCTGTCGAATAAGGCATACTTTTCTAATAAATTACGTTGGCGA
This sequence comes from Cognaticolwellia aestuarii, assembly GCF_002000025.1. GTDB lineage: Bacteria > Pseudomonadota > Gammaproteobacteria > Enterobacterales > Alteromonadaceae > Cognaticolwellia > Cognaticolwellia aestuarii. The sequence continues at coordinate 520,366 of NZ_MUZV01000001.1, read as the reverse complement.
ATAATTTCTAGATGCGTGTTTACTCGCGCACGAACAATACTGTAGTTAAATGGTTTTTGAATATAATCACAAGCGCCCATGAGTAAACCTTTTTCTTCATCTTCAGCATCTTGTAAGCCGGTAATGAAAATAACAGGTATAGTAGATAGTTTGGGGTGCTTCTTTAATTTTTCCATTAGCTCGAAGCCACTCTCTTCAGGCATCAAGACATCAAGCAAAATAATATCTGGTTCTTCTTGTAAAGCGTGCTTAAAACCCTGTTTAGCACTTTTGCAAGCGATAACGTTATAGTGATCTTTAAAGATGGACGCTAACACTTTTAAATTAACGCTTTCATCATCAATACACAAAATGGTGTAATTTTGTTCACTTGCCCTACGGCGTTCTTCCTTGTTGAGCAGTTGCATTAGTCACTACCTCTATAGCAGCTTTTCTGATGATTAATTAGCATTAACTATCACTTCTTCTAGGGCGTTCAGTGCCGCTAAAGCATCATCAAAATCGAAGTCGCTGACTTGTTTTTCAATGGCAATAATTTGTTCGTGATATGGTGTTTCATAAGCAATCTTCATTAACTCTTTGGCAATACCTTCTGCTTGAATATTAGCTGACTTTAAACAAGGTTTTAATTTTTCGATAATTTTTTTTGCTTTGTTGATATCAAATTTCTGATGATCATTAGCCTGCGGCACTGGATGATATATACGGTTTAATTGCGCAACAATAAAGTCTAGGTGCGTAGTTACTTCGTTGAGTTTTAATTCAACGTATGAACCTTGGTGATGAATTTCGTTTTCCAGCGCATTGGCCGACGTTGCCAATTCATAGGCTCCAATGTATTGTGCTGTCGATTTTAACGAATGAGCACTACGGTATAATGATTCTGTTTGTTTAGACTTATAAAATTGCCCCATTTCTTGAGATAGTAATTGATATTTTAGCCAAAAATCATGAATGAGTTCAGTATAAAGTCCTTCTTTGCCCTGGATTTTTTTGATTGCCTCATCAACAGCTAATCCTGTCTCTTGACGTAATCGGGTTAATTTTTGTTTTATGGCACTCGATTGCCCTGATTGGGTTGACTGTGGGGGTGATAAGTTACTTTTTCTGCCTAAATATTGGCTTAAGGTTTTGTAGAGCAGATCAGGCTCAATCGGTTTAGTTAAATGTTGGTTCATACCGGCGATAACACTCTTTTCTATATCACCTTCCATGGCATGTGCGGTCATGGCAATTATCGGTAAATCTGACATTTTCAGGGTTTTACGAATTTCTTTAGTGGCGGTTAAGCCGTCCATTTCTGGCATTTGAATATCCATTAACACTAAATCAAATGCGTGCGTAGATACTTTTTCTAAAGCTATTAAACCATTCTCAGCACACTCAACTTTTATTTTTGTATCGGCTAAAAATTCTTTCGCAACTTGTTGGTTGATCATATTATCTTCAACTAACAAAACTTTATAAGCACTTAAATTGGGAATGATAAGTTCTGATTGGCTGTTTTCCACGGTGACTCTTTTACTTTTTTTGCTCAACAGTTCAATAATAGCATCAACTAATACTGACTGGTTAATTGGCTTTTCAAGAAATTCATCAATACCAGAATTAATGGCTAACGCTTTAGCTTCATCTTTATCATAAGCAGATACCATTAATATATGTGGGTGTTTGTCTTGTGCTTGTGCTTGAATCTGTCGTGCAGCTTCAATGCCATCCATTTTCGGCATTTTCCAATCCATCAACACAATATCATAAGGGCGACCATTCTTTTCTGCAGATAATACCGCGGTTAGTGCTTGTTCACCATTTTCCACACCATCAGCAGAAATCTCCATATAAGCTAATGTTTCAATTAATACTTTTCTAGCAATATCAATATCATCAGCAACTAACACTTTTAAGTCGGTGAGCATTTGACGATCAACCATCGGCATGATTTCTTGTGTTTGCTCAGCATGCTCAAAGTTGGCGGTAAAGCTAAAAGTTGAGCCCGTGTTTAGTTCACTGGTGAGTGATATTTGCCCGCCCATAAGCTCAGTCAATTGTTTGCTGATTGCTAAACCTAGGCCTGTTCCACCATATTTACGGGTAACTGAATCATCGGCTTGAGTAAACGATTGAAATAGTCCTCGCTGTTGCTCCTTGCTCATACCTATGCCGGTGTCGTGAATTGAGAATTTTAAACAACACTTTTCCGTACTCTCGCTATGTTTTTTAATACAAACACGAATTGCACCTGATTGAGTGAACTTAACCGCATTATTGGCTAAGTTGATGATAACTTGCTGCAAGCGCAAGGGGTCGCCGATCAATATTTTAGGTACGTCAGGTGCGATATCAATAACTAACTCTAAGTTTTTTTCATGCACTTTAAAAGCACAAATATTCACCACACGTTGAAGAATTTCATCTAATGAAAACTGAATTTTTTCTAATGTGAGCTTTTGTGCTTCAATTTTTGAAAAATCCAAAATGTCATTGATTAAACCGAGTAATGACTTAGAAGAGTCTTGTATTTTTTCTAAATAGTCTTGTTGTGTTGCAGACAGTTTTGTTCGTAAAGCGAGTTGACTTAAGCCAATAACAGCATTCATTGGCGTTCTAATTTCATGGCTCATGTTTGCTAAGAAATTAGATTTTGCCTGATTGGCTTGTTCGGCTTTTATTTTTTCTGCGGCCAACTCTTTAGTGCGCTCATGAATTTGATTTTCGAGATTGCGACTATAACTAACTACTTGTTGATATAATTTGGCATTATCGAATGAAATGGCTGTTTGATCAGCAAGTAATTGTAAAACATTAACCCGCTCAGCACTAAAAGCTCCTTCAATATCATAATGTTCAAGGTAAACGATACCTTGCAGATTGCCTTTAACAATACTTGGTACACAAATAACTGATTTTGGTTGATGTTCAGTAAAGTAAGGATCAGAAAAAAATTGCTCCTCAATACTGGTTTGAGTTAGTACCTGTGCTTTTAACGTACGAGAAACAAAATTAATGATTGAGTAAGGTAATTGTTGTGACGTGTTACTAATACCATCACGAGATAAAGCGATTTCGGTATTTAAAATTCCGTCACTTTGTAACAATAAGGCGCCATTTTGTGCACCCGCATTTTCAATAATAATGACCATCATTCGGTGCAGGAATGCGGTTAAATCAACTTTACCACTTAAGGTTTCAGAGGCTTTTAATACTGAAGCTAAATCAAGTACTTGTGCATTATTACTCTGTTGCTGATAGCTTGGCAATTTATGACTGTGATGGCTGGGTTTAACCAAAAGTGATTGATGTAACTCGAGTAATTGTTGAGCTTTATGGCTAGCGCCCCATATTTGATAGTCATTGCAGGCTTGTTGATAATAATCTCTAGCTAATGATTTTTTATTGGCGGCTAACCAGTAATTGCCAGCTAGCTCATTGGCAAGTGCGGCATGGTGGTTTGCAGAATGTTGCTTAGCAAGAGCTATGGCTTGATCGTAGTTTTGCCATGCTGCGCAATCTTGTGATAAAAATTGTAGCTCTGCGCGAATTAACTTTGCTTTATGCTGATAATTTTCGGGAGCGCTAAGCGCCCATTGTTCAATTAAACTAAGGCTAGTGTTTATTGCTAGCATGTTTTCATCATTATGCTGTTGGCCAGATATGTGCTGGCGTGCATATTGCGTACGTATCAGTGCGGCATAAAAGTGAAACTCACCAAAATGGTATAAAGAGACCACGGAGTTTTGGTATGACTGTGCTAATTTAACTTGCTCATAGGCTTGGGCAATATCATTGAATAAATAAGCTTGTATCATTCGGGCTAAATGATAGGTGAAAAGTGTGGTGACGTTTTCACTTTCAATGAGCGCGGGAAGCTGTACCGATTCGTTAAAATGTTGCCCTTGTAAATTATTGGTATGGGTCTTTTCATCTTGCAGATTTTTAATCAACTGTTGCCATATTTGCATAATGCCTAATTGATAATACTGCTTTTTATTTCTCATAATATCCGTATGGCGAGCAAATATTTTTTGGCATGTGCTAAGGCCTTCACCGCAGAGCAAACTATGCATACTTTGAAATAGTGCTGAATGAAAAGCGTACTCAATACTGCTACATTCAACACCATGATAAAAATTATCTTCTAATGGTTTTAATGTGCTACTTAACGGAGCAGTCCAATGGGCAATTGAAACATTGCGAGTGAATTCTACTTCAACATGAATAGCTTCAGATGGATAGAGTTGATTAACTTTAGTGGCTAAGGCGGCAAAAGCTAAGCCTTCTTCAAAGCGAGAAAATGCCCCACATAACAGCAAACCATGAGTGACAAAGACTTTCGCACTCAGCGCTGATAGCCCACCAAGTAAACACAATTCAAGTGAGGTATAGGCTATTCGCATATACTCTACTGGACTCAATAAGTAAGCCGGTGTTTGTATCGCATTCAGAATATCAAGCGCTAATAATTGACGGCTATCAGTCATGGCAGATAAATTAGCTAACTTAGCAATGTTATCTCGTTGATAATATTTCTCTATCACTAAGTAGTTAAGTGTTTCTGATGCTGGCGGTAAGGTAATAGAGATAGCTTGTAATGTTGCAATACCTAAATCAAAAGCTTTTTGCATTTCATTTTGTGCAATCAATGCAAGTACTTGAACTTTTGTAAAATGGGCTTGATCAATAATATTACTAATCAGTGCACTATGTTGCTGAAAGTGTAAGTTGCCCTGTTGATAATCTTGAGTTAAATACAGCACATTGGCTTTACCTAAGGCGATACTTAGGCTGAGTTTATATTCTTGCTGCCAATGCTGCTTGTCTAAATAATGCTCTGCCTGCTCGAAATAATAAAGAGCGCTATTGTAATCATTACTCTCTAGCGCTTTTTGACCGGCGATATTATTAAAGTGTGCTAATAATTTTTCGTTGCCTTGTTCGATATATAAAGACGAAGCTAAATTTAAATGTTCGATGTAATCGAAAATATTATCATCAGTGTATGAGTTTTTTATTAATGTCGAGTTTATATTTGATAAATAATACTGCGCTACTTTGTAATGAATAAGCGACTTTGGTACTGGGTTAGCTAACAAATAGGCGGCTTGTTGTATTTTGTCATGAGAAAACTTAATTTGCTCTAATGTGTCAATTTGTTGATTTTGTGAGTAAGCAATCAACAAACCATCAGCGATTAAAGGGCGCAATGCACGTTCAATGTCCTTATTGGTTAAGTCAACAACATAAGTTAATAAATCAATTGAGACCACGCTGCCAATACATGCTGCATGGTGCAGTATATTTTGCCCTAATGTCGAGACATGAGTTAGCCGTATTGCCATTAATTCAATTACATTGTCGGTTGCGGTGAGTCGATGTGTTAACTGTTCGTCCCAATGCCATTGATTTTTTTTATTTTTAGTTAAAATACCTTGTTCATTTAAAGACTTTATAAACTCTATGATAAAGAATGGGTTACCAGCAGTCTTTTCGATAACTATATCAATTAAAGGCTGGATTTCTTGCAGTGTTAAGGATAATGATGCGGCAATAAATTCGCCTATTGCCGTTGCTTTTAGCGGTAATAAATTAATTTGGCTATTAAACGTTGTTGTTTTTTTTATATCTTCTAGGAACTGATTTAATGGATGTGTGGTGCTGATTTCATTATCGCGATAAGCCAAAATAAGCAATAAGTTGTTGCTATTCTTACTTTCAACTAAATGCTGCAATAACTTAATAGTAGCCACATCAGCCCATTGCATATCATCGATAAAAATCGACACAATTCTATTTTGTTGTCCAAGTGCCTGTAAAAAGCTCGCTAGTGTTGTATTAAAGCGATGACGAGCTTCTTTGGGAGGTAACTCTGTTGGTATCGGCTGCATACCAATAATTAATGCCAATTCAGGCACAAGCTCTATGAGTAATTGTCCGTTACCTTGTAGTGCCGTTTGAAAAACTTTTTTCCAGTTAGTCAGGCTCTCTTCACTTTCTCCTAAAAGCTGTTCGACTAGATCGGTAATCGCTTGAATTAATGCAAAATAAGCGGTGGTTTTTTTATATTGCTCATATTTTCCGGAAACAAAATAACCTTGCTTCTCAATAATAGGTCGATGTAACTCTTTAATAAGGCGTGATTTTCCAACTCCAGAGTAGCCGCTAACGACACATATTTGACTGTTTTTTTGCTGTTCAACGTGACGGAAGGCTTGCAGTAAAATGTCTTGCTCTTTACTGCGCCCGAAAAGGGCTGCAGAAAAAGTCAGTTTATTGCTAAAGTCATTTTTACCTAATGAAAATAATGGAATATTGTTGAGTTTTTTTAAATCGGTTGCACATCGAACAAAATCTGCTTTAAGCCCTTGTACGGTTTGATATCGCTGGTGTGGCTCTTTTGCTAATAAACGAGCAAGTATATGGGCGACCGCTTCAGGTAATTCCGCGTTATATACGTTTGCGAGTTTTGGTTTTTTAGCAATATGGGCATGAACCAACTCCATTTCATCGTCATAATTAAAGGGGAAACGGCTGGTAAATAGTTTGAACAAACAGGCACCGATAGAATACAGGTCAGAATATACTTCAACAGCACGATCCATTCGTCCGCTAGCTTCAGGAGATAGTGTCGCTAAATATTGGCGATCAACGCTGGTATTTGAAGCCCTTTTGTATAGCACCGAAATTTTTGTCGCAAAACTTAAGTCATATATTAATGGCTGAAAATTTTCATCAATAAAAATATGATCAGGACAAATGTTGTTAACAATAAAGCCCAGTTGATGCAATTGTGCATAAAGTTGGCAAATATTAATCGCAATTTCGAGTTTGTTTTCTAACGAAAGTGAAGATAAAGATAGTGCTGCTAAAGATTGAGTTTGTTGAGAAAAAGGAAATACAGCATAACAATATTGTTGTTCATCAAGGCGTTCGACGGGGGAAATTAATTGCTCGATTGGCAATTTACTCTGTAAAGATAAAAACTTTTTAAAGCGAGTAAGCGACTGGGTGTTTTTATTCTTTTTAAGTCGTTTAACTAAAAAGGTTTCTTCTTTTTCATTTTTAACAATAAATAATTGCACCGAGCTGGAAATTTCTTGCTGCGCCTTAACGAAGGTATATCCTTGAAAATGTAACATTTATATTACTTCAACCTTTATGTTCAAATGTTGTTGATTCGAGATAAATAAAGCATGAGTGTAATCTATTTTTGATTTCCAACTCTCCCCACTCGGGGTTATGAATGCTGTATTTTAAATTACATACGTTAATTAATAATGCACTAATGAGAGCGTGTTGTGGAACATTTTTATTGTTTAACGCCACTAAAGTAAACGAATTGATTGTCTTACTTTAGTTATCCTGAATTGAAATTAACTTATTGCTGTATCTAACTTAGCTTAGCACCACCGTATTTAATGTACAGATGAATTAAACACCGAATTTAAAATTCTTATTTGAATACCGAAATACTGTTTAATTTTGGCGGTAGTTGCTATTGTCCAGTTTTACTTAGATAATGAATCAGTATGTTTTCGCCCTCAAACCGGAATTGATAATAACTTTAAGGACATTGGTGATGATAATGATGTTACTTCGATAAATAGCGAAATTCATCGTTATTATTAACGCTACAAACATTTTAAGCCATGATTACCATGGTTAAAAAACAGTATTCTTGAAGGGAATTAAATGTTCAGGTCAAATCCACCATCGGTTGCTATTAGTGCGGCTTGTTTTACCTTATTACCATTTTTTGTATTCGCTGAAAATGAACTTGATAAGCAATCAAGTCAGTTACAAGCAAATGAAAACAGCATGGAAATCATTGAAGTTTACGCGCAAAAACGTAAACAAAAAATAAATGATGTCACCGTCGCTGTCTCGGTTCTTGAAGGTGAAGATATCGCGCGCCAGCAATTGAAAGATACTACGCAACTTTCTGCATTTGTACCCAATTTAAAAATTACCAATAATGCTGGCGAAGGCACTCCTCCTGCTTTTAACATTCGCGGTGTAGGTATGATTGATTACAACACTTCGACTATTTCGCCTATTGCTATTTATTCAGATGGTGTGGTCAGTGGCAGTGCAAATAATTTATCGGTAAATTTATTTGATTTAGAGCACGTGGAGGTTTTGCGTGGTCCGCAAGGCTCATTATTTGGGCGCAATACTACAGGTGGTGCTATTTTACTGCGCTCAAAACAACCAGATAAGGAATTTGCTGGCTATATTAATGCTAGTGTTGCTCAGCATGATACGCTTTCTTTAGCAGCGGCGGTGAATGTACCTATTAGCGAAAGCACGGCGATACGCTTAGCGATGAGCCATCAAGATTATAACTTTTCGACAGATAACCAAATGGCTGGTCAGCCTGATGGTGGTTTAAAACAAACTAATGTGCGTTTAATGGTGAAATCTGAGCTTGATGACTTAACTATAACGAGTAAGTTTCATGCCGAGGACTGGTCTGGTAAGCCAAAGCCTATTGCTAGCCTAGGCATGAGGCAAGTGGACGGTAGTGGTAATTGTCAGGCCTCGCAGCTAGGTTCAAGCCTATGTGCCGATAATTTTGGTAATCAAATTGATGATAGTGACTTTTGGCACGTCAATGCTGATACCGCAGATCGAAAGCATGATACTGATAGTTGGGGCGCTAGCGTTAAATTTGAATGGCAATTAAATGACGATATGCTTTTAACGTCAACTAGTGGTTATCGCTCATTAGAGCGCTTCCATTCTTGGGATTCTGATGGCCCAGGTAACTTCATTGAAGGTACGATGGGGACGGATAATACTTTATTTAGTCAAGAGTTGAGCCTTGCTGTTGATTTTGGCGATAACCATTTAGTGAGTGGTTTGTTTTATGTCGATGAAGATATCCAACAAAATAATAGTTTTGATTTATTTCGAGACTTTCGTCCAGTGCCCGGGTTTGAGGCGGTTGCTGCTCAATATATCTATGACAATCAATTAGAAAATAGCTCATTTGCTGTTTATTCACAGCTCGAGCATCGGCTTAATGACGTGTTTACCGTTACTGCTGGCATGCGTTATACCGACGAAACCACTAAATATCATGTCAATGCCGATAAAGACACGGTGGCTTTTGGTTTTGAAGTAGATAAATGGAATGAAAAGGGGCAAGTTAAAGATGATGAGTTCTCTGGAAAATTAGCATTAAATCAAAAGTTAAATGAGCATTCTTCAGTATATTATAGTTATTCTCGTGGCTATAAAAGTGGTGGTTATAATGCAGGTTATGCCACAAGCCAAGCACAGGCAATAGCGTCTGAGTATGCACCTGAGAAACTTGATGCTTATGAAATAGGTGCTTACTTACAGTTTTGGCAACGCAATGCCCGTTTACACTTAGCGGCGTTTTATTATGACTATAAAGATCAGCAAGTTTTTGTGAACCAAACTCAAGGTATTGCTGTTGATCACGTGTTAAAAAATGCTGGTGATTCGACTATTTATGGTTTGGAATCAGAGCTTGTACTGACCCCTAGTCACGATTGGCAGTTGCGGTTAAATGTTGGTTATTTACCTAAAGCTAATATGGGGGAATTCAATCAAAACGGTGTAGTTGTTGCGGATAATCGCCTACCTTTTGCTTCTAAGTGGAATGTTAGTGGGGCAATTCTTCATGAAATGATAGTGATGGAGCGAGAGTTAACGGCTCAGCTTAGTTTTGATTTTCAATCAGACTTCTATTTTGATCAAGAAGAAAATCCTTATGTTGAACAAACCGATTTTGTTGTTATTAATGGCCATATTAGTTACGAATTAAATCAAGCATTAACGTTAACGTTATGGGCTAAAAACCTAACCAATACTGAGTATAGCGAACTGAGGTTTAATTCTATTGCAGCGTTGGGGGCGGTCACGGAATTAAAGGCGGAAGCTCGACAACTAGGCATTGAAGCGAGTTATAGATTTTAGTTTTCTATCTGCCCTATAAGACAATATTGAAAGCTGAGTATTACTCAGCTTTTTTTATGCCTAATGTGCAGGTTTGGTAGAGTTATCTGCCGAGTTAACTTTGAAAATAGCCAGTGAAAGCATCAAAGTGGATTGATTTTTAACCTCTACTTGTGTGTTTTTTTCTCGGTTTACTTTGCTGACACTGCTTGGTACTTTAATTGTACAGATACTCGTTGTATCTATTAGCTCAACAACAATAACAAAAAGAGTACATACTAATGAAATGGAAACTACTTTGGCCAGTTTTACTGACCTTACTTATCCCGTTAATGGTTGCTTGGCTTGTTTATCCAAGCCATTTACCCCCCAAATTTGGTGAATTTCCACCACAGTTTGTTGCTAATGCACCAGGCTTTAGTCTGCCTTATTTTCTAGCTATGCTTGCCGGCGTTATCTATATTGGTGGCTTGATTTTAATGCCACAATACTTTGGCTTTAAAGGAGCTCCTGTTGAACCAAGAGCAAAGTCAACTAAATCACTGCCGTGGTGGTTTTGGGCTGGTGGTATTGTTATGGGCTTTTTTTGGTGGCTAATGTGGACACGTATCACGGTCTTTGGCGACTTAGTGCATTGGGCTTTTACACCGCTATGGTGGGGCTTTATTTTTTTGTTAGATGGCATTGTTTATCAACGAAATAATGGCGATTCATTATTCTCCAAAAAGCCGGTCACCTTATTGATCAGTGCAGGTATTTCGATATTAGGTTGGGTCTATTTTGAGTATTACGACTACTTTGTTTTAGGTAATTGGTACTACCCCAATGCTGAGCAGATGCCCTGGTCAAAAACCGTATTAACCCTAGAGTTCCTCGTTACCTATTCAACTGTTACACCGGTATTATTTCAGTGGTTTAATCTCTTGCATACCTTCCCAAAAATGAAGGTTAGATATCAGAACGGCCCCAAAATGGTGCTCAATGGTAATCAGATGATTTTTATCGGTTCAGTATTGATAGCAGCGATGGTTTATTGGCCCTATGCGTTATTTTGGGCGGTATGGATCGGACCATTTGCTGTGATGACCGGGATCTTAATGCGTTTAAATATTTGGAATCCGTTTACCGATATTGCGCAAGGTAATTGGACGGCCGGAGTGCTTATAGGTGTGTCATCTTTGTTAAATGGTTTGTTTTGGGAAATGTGGAATTACGGCAGTAATGTCAACCAGTCGTTACCTATCACCAATCCAAACTATTGGATTTATGATATTCCGTATGTCAATGTTATTCATATTTTTTCTGAAATGCCGCTATTAGGTTATTTTGGTTATATTCCTTTTGGGGTCTTGGTATGGCAAGTGTTTATTTGGAGTGGAAAATTTGCTGGTTTTGATACAAATATCTTAATTAAGCCAGTGCCGTCTAATCATATTAATTAGCGATATTGCGTCAAAACACTCCAATACATAAATACGATTATAAGGATAAAGAATGCAATCAGTGCCGGTACACTTTACTGTCGTTATCAACTTTATTTTGGCCTTTATTCCTTTTGTTTTGGCATTCTACTTATTTAAAGTTAGCCATCATCGCAGCGTTTTTTGGTGGTTACTTTTAGGTGTGTTTATTGTGTTTTTGCCAAATAGTGCCTATGTCTTGACTGATATAATTCATTTGATTGCTGCGATTAAATCACCTGAGATATCAAGTCGCTATTTATTGTTTGTCTTGGTACCGTTTTATGTAGTATTTTTGCTGATTAACTTTGAATTTTATGTCATTTCAATTCAATGGGCTGATCAATATTTAGCACAAAGTAAACTCGGTTCTTTAAGGAAAGCATTTGTACCGGTAATACATTTATTGGCAGCTATTGGCGTGTATCTGGGGCGTTTTCAACGTTTAGAAAGTAGTGATATTATCCATCAGCCCATTATGGTTTTTCGTGATGTTTTGTTTGATATCAGTGGCGGTAAAAGCGTGCTAGTGATTATTGCTTTGTTTGTATTGTTTTATGTTCTTTATCAGCTGGTTAGTCGAGTAAATAATGTTATAACGGCTAAATTAAAAGTACATATGGCATCACAACCAATGAATGTATCGACTTTGTAAAGCGTGTAAGTTAGATATAAAAAAACCGCTATTAATAGCGGTTTTTTTGTTTAAGTTTTTCTTCGACATATTATTTTTTAAGGCTTTAGCACATCCATCTAGGCAATGTTACGCTGAGCTAGGTACAACAATTAACGAGTATCGCTCAATACTCTGACCTATAAAACTTTTGCGATTGACTGTGCTAAGTAATCAACGTTGCGGTTTGCAATACCCGCAATACTCATTCGACTTGAACCTACCATGTAAATACTGTATTCGTCTTGTAACTGCTGTACTTGTTCAGGTGTTATACCTAAAAATGAGAACATACCTTTTTGACGAGGTATAAAGCTAAAGTCGCGTGTAACACCATTTTCGATAAGCTTATCAACTAATAGTTGACGATTACCATTAATGCGATCTCGCATTTCTTTTAGTTCGGCATGCCATTGAGTACGTAACTCATCAGAATGTAAAATAGTTTCAACAATTGCTGCACCGTGTGCCGGCGGCATTGAATAAATACAACGAATCACAGTGAGTAGTACAGAGTTTGCAATATCAACGCTGTGTGAGCTTTCACCGATGATAGTACAAGCACCAATACGTTCACGGTATAAACCAAAGTTTTTTGAACAAGAGCTACAGACGATCATCTCTTTAACGCTATCGGCCATTAGTCGAAGACCATAAGCATCGTCATCTAAGCTTTCACCAAAACCTTGGTAAGCCATATCAACAAGCGGTAAAAAGCCAATGTCTTTAGCAACTTCAGCAACTTGTTGCCATTGCTCTTTATTTAAATCCATACCACTTGGGTTATGGCAACACGCGTGTAGTAATACGGCATCGTCAGCTTTCACTTCTTTTAAAGCGGCAAGCATGCCATCAAAATCGAGGTTCTTGTTTTCGTAATCGTAATAAGGGTAAGTTTTAACGGTTAAGCCTGCGGCTTGAAATAGGCCGGTATGGTTTGCCCATGTGGGGTTGCTTACCCAAATAGTTGCGCCAGCTTTGCATGAATTAATGAATTCAGCAGCAACACGCAATGCCCCCGTTCCCCCTGGTGTAGAAACAGTGCGTGCGCGATTTTCAAGCAACACTTTGTGGTGACCGAAAACTAGTTTACTCATTTCTTCGTTAAACAGTGGTGAACCCGTAGGGCCAATATAAACTTTGGTATCTTCGGTATCGAGTCGATATTTTTCTGCGGCTTTTACACAATCTAAAACAGCGGTGTGGCCTGCTTCATTTTTGTATACACCAACACCTAAGTCGATTTTTTGAGGATTTGAATCTTCACGATATTTAGCCAACAAGCCTAAAATAGGATCGGCAGGCAACGCCGTTAAGCTACCAAACATTTCTGGGTTTACCTTTTACGAAGAGAGGGAGTTAAGCGATTTAACATTTGTGTTGACCTCGCGGTATTAGTCCCTGTGATTAAAGGGCAAGCATAACGGCAATAAGGCTAAAATTAAAGCATAAACGTTAAATAAATCGAGAGAATTTTACCGGCAAAAAAAAGCTGAATAACTCAGTACAATAGAGGTGAAAACTTATTGCTATCATTTAATCAACAGGAGCACATACTTGTGCTGGAAATAGTCAGTCGAGCTATCTTTATTATACCCAAGCCACTTGAAAATGCAGTTTCAGAGTTAAGCTAGGAAATCAGCGCAAGGCACAGCACGCAGATAATGGTTATTCCCTTATCAAGTGCTGCAACGCTGCACTGGTTTTCTAGCTTAGCTCCCGCAGGGCAAGGCGATAAAGGGTCATCTCCGGCGTTATTGATTTCGACAATGGAACAACCATTCCTTTCAATCAATGCCTTGGTGCTAACCCTTTTTCGACTTGCTGAATCCTGCGTTTTCAAGTGGTTTGGGTGTAAACAGTATACTGTTGTAGCGATGGATAATAAGCGCCGCTATTAAGAGAGTAATAGTGGCGCCATTTTTAGGCTTGATTTTAAAAATGCTAAAAAGTTTTTGAAATTGCAGCAATAAAACCAATAATACCGCCAAAAACACCGCCCCAAACCACTAACCAACCTAAGTGTTCGTGAATCATTTTTTGCACGATTTCTTTAACTAACTGTGGCGTTAATTCATTTAGGCGTTTTTCAATGATATCACTGACCTTTTCACGCATTCCCGCCATGATATTCGGTTGCTCTAGTTCAGTTCGCAGAATGTTATTAAACTCTTCACTTTGACTAATTTCAATCACCGAAGCGCGCATTTTTTCAATAAAAGGTTCGCGCATAGGTTGTAGTGCTTCAGTACCTCCAACCATAGCTAACATACCGCCAAAAGAAGATTGCTCAACCACACTGACTAAGTTGTCAAAAGCTGGCGATAGATCCACTTTATTAATCACCGGTGCTAGATCGATGCTAGAAGCAGGATTATCACTTCCAGCTAAAAATCGGTCTATATTTTCTTCAGTAAAAAACTGCTCCATCATCAAGCTACGAATTGCGATTTTAAAGTCTTCAAAGCGTGCTGGAATAACGCCAGAACCATACAAAAACGGCACACGTTCGAATAACATGTGAATAGCAAGCCAATTTGTAATGGCGCCTGATAAGGCAAATAAACCTATAGTGAAAATAATGTTGTTTGCAAAAATGTACCCAAAAACAATAGCAATTAAGGCTAAAAAATTAGTGATAAAGCTCTTATTCACAAAAACTCCGCGCTGAGATTAGTAATTAATTTAGTTATGGTATCAATTGCTTGTGTTGTCGCCAATCATTCATTTATTTAGAGGGGCATTAAAAATGCTAGCAGAGGAATCTAAGTTCTGCTTTACTAACAGGCAGAAAATAATAGCTAATATCTTTGATTATAATAACAACAAAAATGAAAAGGAATGTTATGCAAGTTCGGAAACTACTAGTAACTTCATTAGCTGTTTTTGGCAGCTTAAGCTTGGCGTTTAGCTCAGCATTCAGTGCAGAGCAAAGTGTTCAGGCGCAAATAATGGCGAAGGTTGCCGCAGAAAATGCGCTTAAAAATCCAGATGAGTGGCGCACGGTTGATATTAACAACATGGTTTTGCTCACGTTACCTCACGGCAACGTGGTGATTGAATTAGCGCCACAATTTGCCCCCAATCATGTTGAGCAGTTTATCCGCTTAACCAAGTCAGCGCATTATAATGGCAATAAATTCTATCGTGTTATTGATGGCTTTGTTGCTCAAGCTGGCCCTGAAGATGGCAGCCTTGCTGATCGCTCTGTTACCGAATTGGCACTTGAAGGTGAGTGGCCAACAGATAAAAACTGGTCATTTACCTTAGTACAAAAAAATGATTTATTTGCCGAGCAGACAGGTTTTAAAGATGGTTTTGCTTTAGGTTATAATCCAAGCGAAAACCGTGCTTGGCTAACACACTGCCCAGGTATTGTTGCGATGGCGCGGGGCAATGAGGCTGATTCAGCTTCTAGTCACTTTTATATCACCAATGGCCAGGCACCGCGCTATCTTGATCGTATTATGACGATATTTGGTCGAGTACTCTACGGAATGAATCAAGTGCAAGCTATCACGAGAACAGTAACCATAGAAGGTGATGATGCTGTTGCAAGTTCAGCTCATACACCGATAGTATCAATGAGAATGATGTCAGATGTACCCGCAGCAGAGCAAATACACTTAGAAGTAAAAAATACCGAAAGTGAATTATTTACTCGTAAATTGCAAGAGCGAATTAAGCGTGATCATGCGTTCTTTTTTAAGAAGCCACCACCGGTGCTAGACGTGTGTCAAACACCGGTTTTAACGCGCATAAAAGCGAGCTAAGTAAGATATGAATTAAGCTAAGTAAGGTGTACGAGTATGCTACTTCGTATTACCTTGCTTGTATTGCTCTTTGGCTTTACGCCCTTTGCGATAGAGTGCTGGACGTAATGCGCTTCGCAGTGCTGGGAAAAGGTACGATATAGTCGTTAGCCAACCACTGACTTTAGGTAATGATATTTCAACAGCCTCACCACGTGCGCAGCTGACAATAGCGTCAGCAACTTGCTGGGCACTGCTCATTGGTTGTGAGAATACTATGTCTTCTACCTGATCTATTTCTGACATAATAAAACCAGTATCAATAGGCCCCGGTGACACTAACCCGACATATATACCGGTATTTTTTAGCTCATCAGCTAGTGAATAAGTAAAGGCTCGAAGTCCTGCTTTTGTTGCCGCGTAAGTTGCTGCGCCCTGTAAAGGTGTTCGGCCAGCTAGTGAGCCTACATTCACAATGGCACCACCACCGGCTTGACGTAAATATGGCAATATTAATGTTGATAGCTGGATAGGGGCTCGTAAATTGACATCAACCATTCTTGCAAGGTCTATCGCTTGGTTTTTTTCTACATCGCCGCGTTGATGAAAGCCAGCATTGTTGACCAGCACATCTATAGAGGTAAATGCATCTGCGGCTTTTACTAGCATGGCCTCATTCGCTATAGGGTCATTAATATCCATGGCAATATTGATGACCGATGTTATTGCTTGTAGTTCCTCAGTTATCTTGTCTAATGCTGCCTGACCGCGAGCAACCAGCACTAAATTTGCTCCTAAGTTAGCAAAGGTTCTGGCGGTAGCTGCGCCAACACCAGCTGATGCGCCCGTAATGATGACCGTTTTATTTTTAAAATCATGCTTCATACGATAATTTCTCTTCATTGCCAGTGTTCAAGCATTTGTTGTATGTAATTTGTTACAGAATATTATGTAAATTAATGCTGAAAGTGGTGAAAAATTACAACCAATTTCATAAGATAGCAGCATATCAATAAAGGGAACGATAATGAAAATAAAATATTTAGCAGCGGCCATTGTAGCGAGTTTGACTCTTTCGGCTTGTGTTGCCACCCAAACCAATCAACATTCAACCGCTGAAAGTGCTGCGGTAGAAACCAATACTAACAAGGTATTCAGCCAAAACTATGTCTTTAAAGAATTAGATAATGGTTTACGTGTATTGATTGTAAAAACTGATTACCCTGATTTAGTGTCTGTACAAATTCCTGTTTCAGTGGGCTCGCGTGACGAAGATGAAGCGGGTCGAACTGGTTTTGCGCACTTTTTTGAACATATGATGTTTAAAGGCTCTGAAAAGTTTCCACAAGATGTTTACGCTGATTTATTTAAAAATGCTGGTGTTGATAACGGCGCGTATACCACTAATGACTACACTAATTATCACTTAGACTTTTCTAAAGACCATCTAGATAAAGTACTTGAAATTCAGGCTGACCATTTCAAAAACTTAACTTACACTGATGCACAATTTAAAACAGAGGCATTAACAGTAAAAGGTGAATATTTAAAAAATAATGCTAGCCCAATTCGTAAGTTGTTAGCAGCGGTGCGCAAAGAAGCCTTTGATACTCATACCTATAAGCATACCACTATGGGCTTTTTTGAAGATGTAGAAGCGATGCCAGAGCAAATTGCTTACGGTGAGAAATTCTTCAAACAGTTTTATAAGCCAGAATATGTTTCTTTAGTGATAGTGGGTGATGTTGAGCCCGATGCGACCATGGCTATGGTTGAGAAACACTGGGGCAATTGGCAAAAAGGCAACTTTGTCAACAATATTGCACAAGAGCCAGCACAAACTGCACCGCGCTATGTGCATGAAAAGTTTGATGGTTTGCCAGGTCACTGGTTATTAGTGTCTTATAAAGGCGCTGATTGGCAACCAAAAAAGAAAGACCGTGCCGCGTTAGACTTGATTTCTGAACTTTACTTCTCTAATAACTCGGCGTTGTACCAAGAATTAGTGGTTGATAAGCAATTGGCTAGTCAAATGTTTAACTATAACCCTGAAACTAAAGACGCTGGTTTACGCCATGTTTTTGTTAAAGTTAATGAAGAAAAAGATTTAGCAACGGTTCGTGATGCGATTAATCGTACGTATGCGCAAGCGCGCACAGAATTAGTTTCAACAGAGAAATTAGACAATTTAAAATCTAACTTAAAGTATAGTTTTGTTAATAGTTTAGACTCTTCTGAGTCAATTGCGGCAACACTTGCCAGCTATATGCATTTTGATCGCGATCCAGAAACCATCAACTATTTATATAATAGTTTTGATAATATTTCAGCCGAAGATATTCAGCGTATTGCTAACAAATATTTTATTGATGAAAACCGCACTACGGTAACTTTGTCAGCACTTGATAAAATAGCTGATTTTGAACAAGAAGTTAGCCTAAATGCAGCGGTAACTCAATTAAACACTAAGTCAGTGCAACCACGCAAAGCCCAGTTTACGGTATTAGATAAAACCAATGATTCACCTTTAATTGATGTTAACTTTTTATTCTATACTGGCGCAGCAGCAGATCCTGAAGGCAAAAAAGGTACGGCAGCATTAATGGCACGTATGTTGACTCAAGGTGGTTCACAAACGCGTAGTTACAAAGACATACAAAAAGGCTTGTATCCTTTAGCAGGCCAGTTTTCATCTCAACTTGATAAAGAGATGATATCGTTTACCGGTCGTGTTCATAAAGATAATGCAACGCAGTGGTATCAGCTGATCAGTGATCAATTACTGAATCCAGGCTGGCGTGAAGATGACTTTAAACGTCTGAAAAAAGAACTTATTGACGGTATACAGTCAGGCTTAAAATCATCAAATGACGAAGAGCTAGGTAAAGAAGTATTGTACAGTGAGCTGTATCAAGGTCATGCCTATGAAAACTTCAACAGTGGCGATTTATCTGACTTAGCAGCGATCACCATCGAAGATGTTAAAGCTTTTTATGCTGCACAATTAACGCAAGCAAAACTACATCTGGGCATGACAGGTGCTATGCCAAGTGATTTAAAAGCACAATTAATGACTGACTTAACGGCTTTACCAGTAGGTGATGAAAAACGTTTAAACATTGCTAAAGCACCGGTATTAAAAGGTCATCATGCCACTATTGTAGAAAAAAATGCCCAATCAACAGCGGTTTCTTTTGGTTTTCCAATCGATACTATCCGTAATGACAAAGACTGGGCTGCACTTTGGTTGGTTCGCTCATATTTCGGTGAGCACAGAAGTTCAAACAGCTATTTATATCAACAAATACGTCAAGCACGTGGTATGAACTACGGTGATTATTCATATATTGAATACTTCCCGCGCGGTATGTTTCAAACTAAGCCTGACGCCAACTTAGGTCGCTCTAGCCAAATATTCCAAGTATGGTTACGCCCATTACGTTCAAATAATGATGCCCACTTTGCAACACGTGCTGCGTTATATGAACTCGACAAGCTAATTAAAAATGGTATGAGCGAGAAAGACTTTCAAGCCACACGTAATTACTTAACAAACTATGCACCACAACTCGTTGCTAGCCAAGATCAACAACTAGGCTATGCACTTGATAGTGAATTTTATCAAACAGAAGAGTTTGTGAAATATGTACGTGAACAATTTGCCAAGTTATCGTTAGCAGATGTTAATCGTGTCATTAAAGAAAACTTACAAACTGATGATATTCAATACGTATTTATTTCTGGTGATGGTGAAGACATGAAAAAACGTTTGTTGTCTGAGCAAGTATCGCCACTTAAATACAACTCAGAAAAACCAGCCGAGCTATTAGCTACCGATAAAATTATTGAAAGCTATAAACTAACATTACCAGCTAAAAACGTTGAAGTAATTGCGGTTGACGAAGTCTTTAAATAATTAACGTCATTATTGGTTAATTATTTACCTCATCATTTTTCATTTCAATGTGAATGTGAATTTGAATGAGATTGATAGGTATCAACAGGATAAAACACCACGCTAGTCGTGGTGTTTTTTTATCTCAACTATGACAACACAATGCTGTTATTTTTCGGTCTCAGTAGATATAAAATATAACATTTAGCCGCTATTATTGGTCTAAAGCTAGATTAACGATAGTATTGCTGATACTCGCATTACTTTATCTTTAAGGTCGATTACAGTTCAAATTATGAAAACAAAATTAATTACCCGAGCAGGTTACGTTTTACTGCAAAATGAACTCAATAAACTTTGGCGTGAAGAGCGTCCAGAAACCACACGTAAGGTTTCATGGGCAGCAAGCCTGGGCGATCGCAGTGAAAATGCAGATTACCAATATAATAAAAAACGTTTACGCGAAATTGACCGCCGAGTGCGTTATCTGCGTAAAATTCTTGAAGAGCTGAAAATTGTTGATTATGGCCCACAGCAAGAAGGTAAAGTATTTTTTGGTGCTTGGGTGAGTTTAGAGAATGATGACAATGAAACACTAAAGTTTCGCATTGTTGGCCCTGAAGAAATCTACGGCCGTAATGACTATTCCTCAATTGATTCACCAATTTCGCGTGCGTGTTTGAAAAAAGAAATTGATGATGAAGTAGTGGTGAAAACACCGGCCGGAGAAAAGCTTTGGTATGTTACTGAAATTAATTATGAAAAATAAATATCTAGCTATAAAAAAAACCAGCGTTTTTTTGCGCTGGCTTTTTATGTTTATCGTCTCCCGTCCTGAAATGTATATACACATATAGGACGTGACATCGCGTTTAATTTATTGTGCGATTTTTACACGAATTTTATTGTTAGCTACTTTTGTTTCATGCAAGTTAGCTAGAGCTAATTTCGCTTCTTTTTCATTTGGCATTTCTATAAAGGCGAAGCCTTTTGATTTACCAGTTTCTTGGTCTAGCACTAAGTTACATTCAGTAACGGTACCGTGAGCAGAAAATAAAACACGAAGGTCTTGTTCTGTAGTTGAGCGAGAAAGATTGCGGGCTAAAAGTTTCATCATGAACCTTAGGTAGGTGATTGCTTAAGTGAATTGTCTCACAGTTTTGCTTTAGACCAAGCTATTTTTTTATTTAGCAAAAATAACTTGGTTAATTTAGTTTACTGTCAGTTAATGAACCTAATACCTTATAAAATTAGCTGCTGCAAGGCGACGTTATCAGCTCGATCGTTGACTTGTGCTAACAGTAATTCTGCTGTTGCAATTGCATCATTAAGCGCGTTATGGGCATAGTGATCGGGCAATTGGTAAGTTGCTCGCAAAGCAGAGAGCCTTAACTGTGAAGGGTCGTAAGCTACATCCCTTTTATCTAATCTTTTTTTAGCGACCACTAAGGTATCAATTATGGGTAGCGGTGGGGCCATACCATAAAGCTCTAAACAAGCTTGACGTAAAAACTGGCGCTCAATACGCGCAAAGTGCACCAGCATGACTTTACCGGCAAGGCGTTTAAGCAATTGTTCTATGACTTCGGCTAGAGGCTGTCCTTGGTCTTTTTGATCGTCGGTAATTTGGTGGATCGTAACATTATCGGCTTTTAATCGGCCTTTGGTGTTAATGATTTGATGGTAACTGCTGCCCAGCTTGATTTGATTGTGGCACAAGTCAACGCAACCAACACTGAGTAGTTTATCTTGCACGGCGTCTAAGCCTGTGGTTTCAAAGTCTACCGCCAAAATAGGAATTTGATCAAAGGGCGTATATAGCGCAGGAAATGGCACACGAAGAAAATCGCGTAAGGGGCCTTCTGGGGCTTTTTTTAGCATACGTTTTCTTTGCGCCTCATAGCCGAGTAACCAGCGAGTTAGAGGGTGATGATTAAACATAATAGTGGCTTATCGCTAGTAGGTGGATTGACGGCTGTCTTGCATAGTTTTGATCACTTTAAAGGCATCTTTTAAGTGTTCGCGCTCGAGTTTAGAAATTTCTTTTGGAGATAAGTAGTTATTTGGCTGCTTGCCCTGTTGTAATTTATTGGCTTGATGCATCATGCGTAGCATGCTTAAAAACTCATAAGCGTCGATTAAATTCGCTGCAGAGGCTTTTGTTAATGAAGGTGTGCCAGCTGCTTGCTGTAGGCGCTCTATGGTATTTACTGAAGCGATGCCCTCAGATAGCGCATAAATACGAGCAAGATCGACAATTGGCGCAATACCGTTATGTTTTAAATCGAGAGTTGCTTTATTTTCGCCATCTTGAATTAAAACAAAGTCACGGAAAAAGCCGAGTGGTGGCCTTAAGTTTAAGGCGTTTCGTGATAAGTGTGCGATAAACAGTGTGCTACGTTGCGTGGTTTTTAACATGTTTGTTTGTACTTGCTCGAGTAAGCTACTTTCGCCATAAACAGTGGTTAAATCAAAAAATATACTGCAATGCATTAATGCTTTCGGTTCAGGAGTATTTATCCACTTGGCAAAATACTGTGCCCAAACATCTTGTGTTTGACACCACTTGGGGTTGGTGGCCATAACATCGCCAGGACAATAGATAAAACCACAAGCCGCGAGACCATCAGAGACAAAGGTCGCAAGATCTTTAAACCAATAGCTATGTTGTGGCTGCATGTCGTTTGAGATAATCAGGGCATTATCTTGGTCTGAATGCGCAAATTGCTCTTGCCTTGCTTGCGATCCTGCTGCTAACCAAGCGTAGGGTACGGGTGGAGGACCTAATAACTTTTCTGCCATTTCAATTAATCTAATGGTGAAGGCCATAGTGATTGCGCTGATGCTTTTGCCGACATGATCAGCCGTTGTGCCCAATTTTGCCATGCGAATTTGTAACTTAGGTATCATTTGACTGATATCAGTTAATTCACTGACTGATTTTGCTTTATGGATCACGCTAGTGATATTGACGGCATTTTGTCCTTCGTTATTCATTAAGTCAGTGACCGTTACCATGCCTTTAAGCTGGCGGTTTGATGTAACAGGTAAATGATGAATATGCTTTTGCGTCATCATCATCAAAGCATCATAAGCGGTACTTTTAAGGTCGATGGTGGCCATATTGTCAGTCATAATGGTACTGACGGGCTGATCAATAGCTAGGCCTTGTGCGACGCAACGTCGACGAATATCTTTATCGGTAACTATACCTAAAGGTTGTTTATGGTTTGCGATGACTAAGCATGAAAAGCCTTTTTCGGTCATCAAAATTGCCGCTTGCTGAATACTAGCATCTGGCGCGATGGTCACGACAGGGCTGTGATAGAAGTTTGCAATTGAACTATTTAGTAATGAGGCATTTAATATTGCATCTTCATTGACCTGTAGCATTTTTTTATTAAGTCTTTGCTCCGAAGTGTGCTGAAAAAATGCCATTACATCAGAAAATTCACCGACGAGCTGATGGAAATTATGGTAGTTAATACTATAAAGTAAGGTATCTTCGTCAGTGGTTACTTTGATATTGTCATCATTGTTAAAGCAAAAAACGGTACATATTTCACCCTCACCATAGCGGCCTAATAGCTCATCATCAGCACTAACATAACTTAACGCACCTTTGCGAAGTATGTAGAGATTTTCATCAATAACACCCTTCGGGGGAAGAGATTCTCCTCGCCGCACATAGCAAATACTGATTTCTTTAACGACCTGCTCAAGAATATGACTCGGTAATAAATCCATGGGAGGAATCGCTTGAATAAATTCACTGATTTCGGTTAATGCTGAGTCCATGGCGATATCTCGAGTAAATAGTGTTCTTGTATTTAGGGGAATTACGATGCTTAAGTCAACTGTTTCAGTGGTGTCCTAGACTAAAGTTTAATAGGAGCGCTGAAAAAAGGTTGCTAGTGTGTACCTTAGAGTAGGTTAAGTATTAATTTATCCACCGGTTGGATTGAATGAATACTTAACCTCTCTTTAAACAACAGGTGAAAGCGTATAAAAATCATAAAACGCTGTGCCTATTAAGCTAAATAGACTTAATAGGAATAATTGCTAGGAGAGAATGATGGAAGGTAATGCAACATATTGGTCAGAGAATCTGCGCTTAATATTTATATGTCTTGCTATCTGGTTCGTAGTTTCATTTGGTTTTGGTCTGATTTTGGTCGAGCCACTAAATGCGATACGTCTAGGTGGGTATAAACTAGGTTTCTGGTTTGCACAACAAGGTTCAATTTACACATTTGTCGGTTTGATTTTTTGGTATACCAAAAAAATGAACGACCTTGATAAAAAATATAACGTGGAGGAATCATAATGGATGAGTTAAAAATCTATACATACATAGCCGTATTTGGTTCTTTTGCTATTTACTTTGGTATTGCTTGGTGGGCTCGTGCGGGCTCAACCAGTGACTTTTATGTTGCTGGTGGTGGTGTAACGCCAATGCAAAATGGTATGGCTATTGGGGCTGACTGGATGAGTGCCGCGTCATTTATTTCAATGGCAGGTATGATTTCATTTTTAGGATACGGGGGCTCTGTATTCCTAATGGGTTGGACCGGTGGCTACGTACTATTAGCTATGCTATTGGCTCCTTACATGCGTAAACATGGTAAGTTTACCGTACCAGAGTTTATTTATGATCGTTATTATTCTAAAACAGCGCGTGTCGTTGCCGTTGTGTGTTTAATTATCGCTTCTTTAACCTATATCATTGGTCAAATGAAAGGTGTGGGTGTTGCTTTCTCTCGCTTTTTAGAAGTTGATTATGACTTAGGCTTATACATAGGTATGTTTGTGGTATGGGTTTATGCTGTACTTGGTGGTATGAAAGGTATTACGTACACGCAAATCGCTCAGTATTGTGTCTTAATTTTTGCTTACACTATCCCGGCAGTATTTATTTCACTGCAATTGACGGGTAATCCAATTCCACAACTTGGTTTAGGTTCTACTTTAGCTGACGGTAGCGGTGTTTACTTACTTGATAAGTTAGACATGGTAGTAACGGATCTTGGTTTTAAGGAATACACTACAGATAACATGGGCGGTACAGTGAATATGTTCGCTTATACCATGTCATTAATGATCGGTACGGCCGGTTTACCTCACGTTATTATGCGCTTCTTTACCGTTCCTTCTGTGAAAGCTGCTCGTCAATCAGCAGGTTATGCATTAGTTTTCATCGCATTGTTATATACCGTTGCTCCTGCAGTTGGTGCTATGGCTCGTTTGAACTTAATGAACACTATTGAGCCAGCCGCTGGTCAAAACATGGATTATGCTGAACGTCCACAATGGTTTAAAGATTGGGAAAAAACTGGTCTATTACAGTTTGAAGATAAAAACGGTGACGGAAAAATTCAATACAATGCTGACAAAGCAACCAATGAAATGGTGAAAGTTGACCGTGACATTATGGTATTGGCGAACCCTGCAATTGCTAACTTACCAAACTGGGTAATCGCGTTAGTTGCTGCTGGTGGTTTAGCTGCCGCATTGTCTACCGCTGCTGGTTTATTGTTAGCAATATCGTCCTCAATTTCTCATGATTTAATGAAAGGTATCTTAACGCCAGATATGTCAGAGAAAAATGAATTACTTGCCGGACGTGTGGTGATGACCTTATCTATTATTGTTGCAGGTTATCTTGGTTTAAATCCGCCTGGATTTGCCGCAGGTACGGTAGCATTAGCCTTTGGTTTAGCTGCATCGTCAATATTCCCAGCCTTGATGATGGGTATCTTTGCTAAGAAAATGAGCGGTAAAGCAGCTGTAGCAGGTATGGTATCGGGTATCGGTGTGACTATGCTATATGTGTTCCAACACAAAGGTATTATGTTTATTCCAGGTACATCATTCTTGGGTGATATGGGACCAAACTGGTTCTTTGGTATCTCACCGAATGCTTTTGGTTCAGTAGGCGCATTGGTTAACTTTGCTGTAGCATTTGCAGTATTAAAAGTTACGGGTCCAGCACCAGCACATATTCAAGAAATGGTGGATAACTTCCGTACGCCACATGGTGGTGTGTCGGCAGCACATGATCACTAGAGTGTTGTAACGGTATTGAATACCACAGGAATAAAGGCTCCCCTTGTGGAGCCTTTAATTTTTTATTAACTCGATTTGAAAAACCAGTAAGTGTTGTCGTGATAACCACGGTAATATGCAGTATTGAAGAATAATTTTTACATTTGGATACTAAAGAAAATAAGGATGATTATGAACCGTCATACAAAAGTCGCTTTAATGGTGGCACCGTTTCTTATCTTAGGTGGCTACATAGCGTCAGATTTTTACCTTGAAAAACAAGCCGAAGAAACAAGAATATTTAAGCTTGTGCCTTTTGGTCATTGTGATGTTATCAATCAAAAATGTATTCTTAAATCAGGTGAGTTTGAGGTTAATATTTACGATAAAGCTGGAACAACTACAGTCAACTCAACTTTTCCGCTTGATAGCGCGACTTTATTTTTAGTTGATAACAGCAATCAAGCCAGTGCGTATCCATTGGGGATGATTGATAACCCTTATTATTGGCAAAGTCCAACACCGTTACGTGAGAGCATCAGTGCTCAAGGTGAAAAATACAAATTACGCGTTATTGCCAATATTAAAGGTGGGCAATATATTGCAGAGTTTTACACTCAAACCGTTAAGTAGCTTTAAAGGCTAATTGTTCAAATTTTAGCGGTGGCTGCCACCTATAAAGGCACTTTTTACATCAGTATACGTGCGCTTATCAGCGAAAACTTTTAAGCGGCGTATACAATATCAAGACCTTTCCCGTAGCATGTTATGCACATTTTCTTCCTATCACGGAACATTTTATCTAGAATAACCAATATCTATATCAAACGTTTTGACGTGACCAACTTTAATGACCAACATTTCTATTAAGCAAAAAGTAACACTCGCTCTAATTCTCTTTGTATTGTTAACTGCTAGTTTAGTGGGGGCGCTAAGTCAGTGGAGTGCTCGCAGTATTATTGAAGACAGAATGCTCAATAAAGAACTGCCCAACACCATTAAACAAATTAATGGTGAAATAGATAAAGAAATTTCCACCATGCGCGTTATTGCTCAGCAAATTGCTACCGATCCTTTTATAAAAGATTGGTTTGCGCAAGGACGTTCAGCAGAGGGCGAGGCGCATTTGTTAGCCAAGTTAAGTGCTATTTCAACTAGTCATAACTTAAGTAAAACTTCTTTTGCCGATCGTCTGTCAGGCCATTACTGGAATCAAGACGGGTATCTTAGACAGTTAAAGAACGATAATGTAGATGGTTGGTTTTTTGCTTATCGTGAAAGTGGTAAAGCAAGCTCTGTCAGTATTTATGCTTATCCAGATTCTGATCAAATTGATTTATTTGTAAATTATCAAGAGGTGAACGGCAAAGGATTAGCAGGCATTGCGAAATCATTTGAAGATATCGTGAACTTGCTAAGTCGTTTTACACTTGAAGAAACCGGTTTTGTTTATTTGGTTAATCAAGAAGGTATTATTCAATTACATAAAGATAAGTCGTTGGTCGGTACGTCTATTAATAGTATTTATTCGAAAAATATTACCGATACTATGCTTGATAAGTCGGCATTTAGTCTTGATGAAGCACAAGATAATAAGGTTGATGTTTTTGTTGCTGCAAGCTTTATTCCTAGCGCAGATTGGTATGTGGTGGTGCAAGTGCCAAAAGCTGAGGTTTTTGCCTCATTAAATGAGACCAATGTGCGCATGATCACATGGTCTTTGGTCGTGATAATTATCGCTATTTTTGTGGCACTTCTGATTGCTAAATCAATTACTCGTCCTATTGATTTATTGGCTCGATTATTTCTTCAACTTGGCCAAGGTAAAGCGGATATTGCTTATCGTATACCTGAAAGTGGCCAACAAGAATTAGTCAATGTCGCGCATGGTTATAATCAGTTTATTACCAAGCTTGAAGATGTGTTTTTGCAAGTGTCAAAAGCAACATTAACGCTTAAACAAACGGCTGAAGCATTGCAATATAAAGCTAACGAAACTATTACTAGTTCAGTAAGTAATGATGAAAACTCTCATCATATTTCGACAGCCCTAAGCCAGATCAGTGAAACAGTATCTGACGTAGCGCAGAATGCTATTCAAGCCTCTGATATTGCAGGTAATATTAAAGATAATAGCGATTCAATCAGTCAAGTAATACATAGCGCTAAGTTAGAAGTTGAAGAACTAGGTAATAAAATACATGACGTATCTAATGTAATTAATACCTTGGCAACGAATAGTGAAACAATTGCGGGTGCGTTAGGTGTTATTCAAACTATTTCTGATCAAACCAATTTGTTAGCATTAAATGCTGCTATCGAGGCTGCACGCGCTGGTGAACATGGCCGCGGATTCTCAGTAGTTGCGGATGAAGTAAGAACACTTGCCAGTAAAACGGTTGAATCAACGGCTGAAATTCAGGCTATTATGAATATATTAAAAGACACTTCTGCAACAGCCTCAAAAGAAATAACCCAGATTATTGAGCAATCAGAGAGCACGAGCCAGTCAATTGCCAAAGCAGAAGAAATTCTGCAAGTAAGTTTGACACTGACAGATCAAATACTCGATTCAAATCATTTGGTTGCAACTGCTACTGAGGAGCAAGCGTTTACCATTAATGATATTAATAATAATATGAGCAGTATCACTGATGTGGCTAAAGCGAATATGAATAATGTGCAAGAGATCGTTGATAATGCTGCTAATTTGAATCAATTAGCGGAAAACTTAGATAATTTAATTGTGCAATTTAAAGGTGGTAAAAGCTAAATTTTTTGCCACCAATAACCGTGATAATGATGGTTAGCTCAATATCGATAAGAAAAAACATGTTGAGCTACTGTTATTGTTACGTACTCGCTTCAGCTATATTCGATGTCTTGCGACTAAAGTATAGGCTTGGATATTTTCATTCGTTTGGCTAGCTTGCTATCGTAGAGTTGAAAATCACCATAACCAATCAATAAGAATAAAATAGAGAAATTTTATGTTTCCAAACTGGCAATTAGCAGGCTTAAGTTTTGCTTATATAGGCTTATTGTTTTTTATTGCCTACATGGGAGATAAGTATCGTCATAAATTAGTCAGAAAAAGTCAGGCAATAATTTATGCGTTAACCTTGGGGGTGTATTGTACTTCTTGGAGTTTTTTAGGTACCACAGGGCAAGCATCAAGCAATTTTATTTCTCATCTGCCGATATACCTAGGGCCAATCATACTGTTTACGTTTGCTTGGCCTTTTATTCAACGCATTATCCGTGTCAGCTTAAAATTAAACCTTACCTCAATTGCTGATTTACTTGCGGCCCGTTTTGGTAAATCACATAAGCTTGCTATTTTAGTTACTATCGTCGCATTAGTAGGGACCATGCCTTATGTTGGCTTACAATTAAAGGCTATTGTCTATTCATTTCAACAACTACAGGCAGAACAAAGCCTCGCCAATTGGCACTTTGGTTTGGTTGTTAGTCTAGTTTTAGCCGGTTTTACCATTGTCTTTGGTGTGCGTAATATTGACGTTACTGAACGCCACCCTGGCGTTATGTTAGCTATCGCTTTTGAGTCTTTAGTCAAACTATTTGCTTTTCTTGCGGTGGGTATTTTTGTTACTTATGTTTTATTTGACTCTCCGATGGAAATTTGGCGGCGTTCATCTGCTAATATTGAACTAGATCAACAGCTTAATTTTCCTAATGTTATGTCAATGTTTGCCATGTTAGTGATCACCATGGCAGCTTTTTTATCCCTACCTCGGCAATTTCAAGTAATGGTGGTCGAGCTCAAAGATGAAAGAGACACTTGGCTTAGCCGACGTATTTTTCCGCTGTATTTATTAGTGTTTGCCATATTTGCCGTGCCTTTAGGCTTAGCAGGGCACTTATTGCTGGGTGAAACTGTGCCATCAGATGCTTATGTTTTATTTTTACCTTGGTATCAGCAACAGCCTTGGTTGACACTCTTAACATTTTTAGGGGCTATATCGGCGGCGAGCTCTATGGTGATCATTTCTTCTATTGCCTTAAGCACCATGCTCAGTAACGAAATTGTTTTTCCTTGGTTATACCGTGCGAATAAGCATAGCCAAAGTCACAGTGATTACGATAACTTTCGTTTACGGTTGTTAACTATTCGTAAGGTGTTGGTATTATTTGTGATTTTATTAGGTTATGGCGTATTTCTTATGGCGTCACCTGATACTTTAAGCTCTTTAGGTGAAATCGCTTTTGGTGCTTTTGCCCAGTTAACCCCGGCCTTAATAGCTGCTTTTTATTGGCGTAGAGCAACGCTAACAGCAGTTTATGGCGGTATTCTTATTGGTTTTGGTGCTTGGTTGTTTCTTAACTTCATTCCACAGTTTGGGCTGTACCCTAACCCTTTTGAAGGCGGTTTTTTGCCAGCAAGTTCAATGGCAAGTTTGCTGTCTTTATCAATGAATATTATTTCAATGTGGTTGCTATCCCATGTTAGCCGTCAGAGTGTACAAGAGCGCATGCAGGCGTCTTTGTTTATGGAGTATCAAGCTCCTAAAGCGTTACAGTTGCAGCGAAATAAACAAATAAATATTCAAGAGCTTGAGCTATTGGTTTCACGTTTTGTTGGTGAAAAAAAATCAAGTATCAGTTTTACGCAGTTTCAGCGTTTAACGGTTAAATCTAAAATGAGTAATGTCGCTTATAACCAAAAATTATTACAACATACTGAAAACACCTTAGCGAGTGTTATGGGGGCATCGTCTGCTCGATTAGTATTGTCTTCAGCGTTAGAAGGGCGTGATATTGCATTAGATGAAATTGCTGTATTAGTTGAAGAAGCATCCAGCCAACGCCAGCAGTATAGCCAAGATTTATTGCAAAGTGCGATCGAGAATGCCAGTGAAGGCATTTCGATTGTCGATAGCGATCTCAACCTTGTGGCTTGGAATAAAAAATATGTCGATTTATTTGATTATCCACCTGAGCTTGTTTACCAAGGGAGCCCTGTTAGTGATTTAATTCGTTATAACGTTAAACGTGGCTTATGTGGTGTCGGTAAGGTGGATCAGCAAGTAAATAAGCGTTTAGCGCATTTACGTAATGGCAGTCCACATAGCTCTGAACGCGAGCATAGTGATGGTCGAGTGATACGCATTGAAGGCAACCCCTTACCTGGTGGCGGTTTTGTGATGCTGTTTTCCGATATTACGGCTTACCGTCAGGCGGAAAGAGGCTTAATTGAAGCTAATGTTGATTTGGAAACTCGTGTACTAGAGCGAACAAGAAAGCTAGAGCAAACCAACGATGCCTTGGCATTAGCGCGGGAAAAAGCTGAACAAGCACATGTGAAGAAAAGCTTATATTTGAAAGCCTGTAGCCATGATCTTATGCAACCATTAGAAGCCGCACGTTTGTTTACTTCGGCGTTAGCTAGCCAAGGCAATTTGACCGCTACACAACAACGACAAGTTGATAATATTGATCATTCTTTAAAAGTAGCCAATGATTTGGTTGCCGATTTGGCGGAAATAGCGCGTATTGAAAGTGGTAATATCAGGCCGAATATCACCACTTTTTCGATTAAGTCATTATTTGATGATCTGGCGAAAGAGTTTTCTGCCAGTGCGCTTGAGCTTAATGTTGAATTTCGTGTGCATAGTAACTCTTTGTGGTTGCGCTCTGATCGGAGCTTATTGCGTCGAATATTACAGAACTTAATTGGTAATGCCTTTCGTTATGCTAGCCCTGGTAAAGTGTTATTAGGAGCAAGAGCAAAAGGGTCATTGGTTGATATTCAGGTTTTGGACAATGGTCCGGGAATTCCGCTTGATAAACAAAGTATGGTTTTTGAACAATTTACTCAGTTAGATAATCAGCAAAGTGCTTCAGCAGGCGGTTTAGGTTTGGGGCTCAATATTACGCAAAGTTTAGCTAATTTATTGGCTCATCCTTTAGCATTACGATCGGAAGTGGGTATGGGTTGTAAATTTTCTGTTGGTGTTGACCGAGCGCAAGCCCAACAAGAAATGTCGGTGTCGAAACCTGCTGTTAATGTTGGTTTAAGCGATGTTACCGTCATGTGTATTGATAACGACTCAGACGTGCTTAGCGGCATGGTGGAGTTACTGTCGGCATGGGGCTGTAATGTTTTAGCGGCTGACTCATATGATCAAGCGATATCGCTTTATGACGACCACAAAAGTGACATCGAAATTTTACTGGTTGATTACCAACTCGATTATGACTTTAATGGAATTGGGCTCATTACTGAGCTAAGAAAGCTGAGTAGAAACTATGTGCCTGCGATCTTAATTACCGCTACCACAGATAGCGATTTAGAAGAAAAAACCTTAGCAGCAGATATAGGCTTTATGCGTAAATTGGTTAAACCTGCAGCACTTAGAGCAATGATGAGTGCGATGCTAACGAAAAAACTGCAAGAAAAATATTTACAATAATACTTTAGCAAATCATCAGCTAACTACTTTGTAGTTGCACATCAGCAATATCAAGTTGTGAAATAGCAATCACGGCTTGTGTGCGGTTGCGAACATCAAGTTTACGAAATATTGCTGTGGCATGAGCTTTAATCGTTGCCTCAGAAACATTGAGATCATAAGCAATTTGTTTATTAAGCATACCTTGAGCAAACATCATTAGAATGCGATATTGCTGTTGTGTCAGGCTTGCAACACGCTCGGCGATATCATTATTATCTTGCGTCGGTGCTGACTCATTGTAAGCCGCAGGGGTCCAAATATTACCTAACAATACGTGTTGAATAGCATTGTAAATATCTTCAACAGGTGTCGATTTAGGTATAAAGCCTGACGCGCCATAGCCCATTGCTTTATGTATAACTTCATGATCTTCGTGAGCCGAAACAATAACAACGGGAATTTGTGGGAAGTGATTTCGAACATGAATCAAGGTATTAAAGCCATGTGCGCCGGGTATATGTAAATCTAATAAAACTAAATCACTGTCACTGTTATCGCTGAGTTGTTGTTCTAATTCTGCAATCGTTTGTGCTTCTAACCACTGTGTTTGTGTGAGTTTTAATTTTAGTGTGGCCAATAACGCCTGTCTAAATAATGGGTGATCGTCAGCTATTATAATTTTTTCTGGCTGAATCATGTCATTTTTTCCTATAAAAACCCCAAGTTTAGCTTAGGTGGTTAAATCTAATTTAATAATTAGATGAGTGTCGACAATATGTGCTGCTGATTGTCTTAAGCATAGTTTATTGCAGCAGAAAGAAGAAGTAGCGCGTTATAAAAATAACGCGCGATAAGTGCAACTATGCCTTTTCAGGAATATTTGCTAACACAGCGATTAAAAGCTGCCAATATTGTTCAACCGTGGCTATTTGTACTTTCTCATCAGGTGAATGTGGGAACTTGATGGTTGGGCCAAATGATACCATGTCCCAGTGTGGGTAGGCTGTTTTGAATAATCCACATTCAAGACCGGCATGAATAACCATAATTTCTGGCACTTTATCAAAAAGCGACTGATAGGTATCTCGCACAGTTTGCATTAATGCTGAGCTTGTATCTGGCTTCCAGCCAGGGTAAGCCCCTGAAAACTTAATTGCAGCGCCTGCCAATTCAAATACCGATTGCACCATGGTTTGTGCATCTAAGCGGCCATCATCATGTAAACTGCGAATTAACGTCATAGCAACAAATTTGTTTCCTTTGCTGCGCATAACACCTAAATTTAATGAGGTTTCAACAATGCCTTCAATATCATCACTCATACGCAATACGCCGTTAGGGCATGCGCTTAACGCACGTAAAATGGTATTTTGTGTGTCGAGTGTCCAGCACTCATCAAAGGTTTCAGGTGAAATTAACAACATGTCAATATCAGTCTCAATTGCACCTAAAGACTGACGTAGTGTGGTTAAATATTCTGCCAATTTAGTTTTAAAGGCTGCTACTTGGGCTTTATTAATAACAAAACTCGCATCAGCTTCACGTGGTATGGCATTGCGTAAACTTCCGCCATTTAATTCAGTTAAACGCAACTCAAACTCGTTACTTGCAGCCAGGAGAAATCTAACTAATAGTTTGTTGGCATTAGCACGGCCGGTATGTATATCAACACCAGAATGACCGCCTTTTAAGCCTGAAATAGATAAGTTAAAAGACTCAACATCAGCAGGAGCATCTTCATTGGTAATCGCGAAGGTAGCTTCACCATCGATGCCACCAGCACAGCCCATATAAACTTCGCCTTCCTGCTCTGAATCGGTATTGATCAGTAATTCACCGTCTAACCAACCTGCTTCAAGACCAAAAGCGCCAGTCATGCCGGCTTCTTCATCAATAGTGACTAATACTTCTAATGGCCCATGAGGCACGTTGTCACTAGCTAAAACCGCTAATGCTGAAGATAAACCTATGCCATTATCAGCACCTAAAGTTGTGCCTTCAGCGGTAACCCAATCACCGTCAGCTTCAGTGATAATATAGGGTTTAATCGCATCAACAAGAAAGTCATGCTGAGTGTCGGCATTTTTTTGTGGAACCATATCCATATGGGCTTGTAAAATAACGCCTTTTTTATTTTCCATACCCGCAGTAGCAGGCTTCTTGATAATTAAGTTGCCAACTGCATCTTCTTTAACACTTAGACCTAATTCGCTAGCCCAAGATTGTATCCAAAGTGATATTTTTTGTTCATGTTTCGATGGATGTGGAATGCTACAGATTTGCTCGAAAATTTGCCACAGTTTATTAGGTTTTAGTTGTGCTAACTTGCTCACGATGCTTCCTTAGAGGTTTCATTGGCCAATACAGATTGGCGTATTGTCGAAAATGGCGTTAGACCGTTACT
Source organism: Cognaticolwellia aestuarii (assembly GCF_002000025.1). Taxonomy (GTDB): domain Bacteria; phylum Pseudomonadota; class Gammaproteobacteria; order Enterobacterales; family Alteromonadaceae; genus Cognaticolwellia; species Cognaticolwellia aestuarii. The sequence goes on along the minus strand of NZ_MUZV01000001.1, from coordinate 485,800 downwards.
TATCAGCCATTAAAAATTGCCATTGTTCATTAAAGTCATTACTGGGTTTTTTGGTAAAATCAGAACGGACATACTGATTAATTTTACCTTCTGCGAAAGCCATTAAAATATTGGCTAAAGCTGGCTCTGAGATAGTAAAACCTTTACCTTCTCTGAGCTTGCGTTCGCGTAACACTTGTTTAAATTGTGATTCTAGCTTCTCAAAAAATTGATTAACCCGTGCTCGTAAACGTTCGTTTTCGCCCATTAAGGCATCACCCGCTAAAATACGGCACATACCAGGGTTACGTTCAGCAAAGATGAGTAAAACATGCAAAATATGGTGGCATCGAATCAGGGCTTCTTTATGGTCGGATAATATCAAATTGACACGAGAAAAAATCGACTCTTCAATAAACTCTATTAAGCCCTCGAACATACGTGCTTTTGATGGAAAGTGACGGTAAAGTGCTGCTTCAGATACGCCAACTTCTACAGCAAGTTTAGCTGTTGTGATCCGTTGCCCTGCGCTGGTTTGTAGCATATGAGCAAGGCATTCTAAAATTTGTTGTTTACGATTAGGTTTTTGAGTCGCCGACATAAAACTGATTCTCTTGTTTTTGTTATATTTTCAGTAGCACTTAATAGTAGAGCTACTGAATAATTAGCATGATTGTATAGCGTTATTTAGTTGATATTCAATAAAGAACTTAACGGCTACTCACTTATTTTTTGAGTGTATTTTTCAGCGTATGATGAATATGTTGCACCAGTTTCTTGGCCAATTCATTTTTGTTCATCAAGGGCAGCGCTTTTTCATCATTGGCAGTGAATACGGTTAAAGCATTGTCATCACTATTAAAGCCCTGACCTTCAGCCGCAACATTATTTGCGGCGATCATGTCGAGTTTTTTACGGGCTAATTTATCTCGAGCATAATGCTCAACATCTTGCGTTTCAGCAGCAAAGCCAACGGTAAAAGGTTTATTTGTCATCGCAGCCACATCTGCAACAATATCTGGATTTTTTATAAGATTGAGTTGCATGGTGTCGTGAGACTTTTTAATTTTCTCATTGGCGATATTGTCGAGGCGATAATCAGCCACAGCAGCGCAAGCAACAAAAACATCTGATGTAGCGGCGTGTTCTAAAGCTTGTTGATGCATTTCAATCGCACTTGTAACCGATATTTTATGACAATTTTCTGGTGTGGTTAAATTAACCGGGCCAGAAATTATCGTCACATCAGCCCCTAGATTTTGTGCTGCTCTGGCGATAGCAAAGCCCATTTTTCCAGAGCTGTGATTTGAGATATAACGTACTGGATCAATGGCTTCACGTGTTGGCCCTGCGGTAATTAACCATTTTTGGCCAGCTAAAGGCTGCTGCTTGCTAGCAGCCATCTCAAAATTGTTGGTAATGTATTGACGCGTTAGCTCGACTAATTCCGGTACGTCTAACATGCGTCCTAAACCAATATCTCCACAAGCTTGTTCGCCAGCGCCAGGGCCAAAAATAGCATAATGGCGTGCGATTAATGTTTCGATGTTTTTTTGCGTTGCTAGGTTATGCCACATCTGCTGGTTCATTGCTGGGGCAATGGCAACGGGTGCAGCTGTCGCTAAGCAAAGTGTGGTTAATAAGTCATTGGCCATGCCGGCAGCAATTTTAGCAATTAGATCGGCTGTCGCGGGGGCAATTAGAATAAAATCAGCCCATTTGGCCAGTTCAATATGGCCCATAGCTAATTCAGCTTGTGTATCTAATAAGCTATCAGATACCGCATTAGCAGAAACGGCTTGTAAGGTGAGTGGCGTTATAAATGCTTTTGCACCTTCGGTCATAACAACACGCACATCGGCACCCTGATCTTTAAGTCGGCGCACTAGCTCTGGCGTTTTATAAGCGGCAATACCACCACTAATACCTAATAGAATTTTTTTACCCTGAAGAATCTGCATAAACTGCTAATCTTAATAACAACAATGGGCGATAAGATAGCATTATTCACACTTTTTTTAAAACCACTTTGCAAGGATGCACTTATGTTAAAAGACTGGCCTACCGATGAAAAACCACGTGAGAAGTTATTACAGCAGGGTGCACAAAGTTTAAGTGATGCTGAATTATTAGCTATATTTCTACGAACTGGTGTTAAGGGCTGTCATGTTGTTGATCTATCGAGAAAATTGTTAAAAAGCTTTGGTAGCATATCTCAAATATATCAAGCTGATTTAACAAGCTTTTGTCAACATCATGGCTTAGGTGTAGCAAAGTATGTTCAGCTGCAAGCCTGTTTGGAAATGTCGAAACGTTATTTGGCTGAGCAAATGAACACGGGGCAGGCCTTAACATCTTCAGCAATGACACAAAATTTTTTGAAAGCGGAATTACGCCATGAAACTCGAGAAGTTTTCGCGGTGTTATTTTTAAATACTCAACACCAAGTCATTAAGTTTGAACGTTTGTTTCACGGCACTATTAATGCCGCTGCGGTGTATCCACGTATTGTGGTGGAGTTTGCAATAAAATATCAAGCTGGAGCGGTTATTCTGGCACATAATCATCCATCGGGCATAGCAGAACCCAGTATCGCTGATAATCAAATTACTACGCGCTTAGAGCAAGCGTTGGCGTTAATTGATGTTAAAGTGCTTGACCATATTATTGTGGCAGGTTGCTATTGTTACTCGTATGCAGAACATGGTCGTATTCACTTATAAGGTGTGGTTGTTTTTAACCTTAAGAGCTAACTATGTTTAATGAGAGCATGCTAGTGTTTAAAGCCAATAATGACCGAAGTTCGAGGTAAGCTAAACTATCAATGCTAAGGTTGTGGGGAAATCAGCATTGATGCAGGTAAAACTTATCATATTGACAATAAGCTATGCGGTAAATGTTATAAAAAAGTGACTAAAGTGATTATAAGCATTGCACTATACTCATTTCTTCACATATCCAGAGCGCAGGTAATAATAAGTAAAAAGTGCTTTAGCGACTGAAATAAGCGTTATTTTACTATTTTCGATATCACCAGTATTTTGCATTGCTAGTGCGCTTGAGTAGCGAAAAAGACAAATCAATGAAATGTTCGGTTGCTAAAATAGCCAGCTAATGATGGATTATTGCTCTACTCGGATAATAATACAGCATATAATCACCAGTTTTAGTTAGTTTTTTGAGTTTAACCTATTGAAAAATATGTGAAATAAAAACTCCTTCCTTAATTTTTGATTAATGCTGGTATTCGTTTTTCACTTTCACTATAATATGCCACCTTTTTCAGGATCCCGAGGCGACGGTCTTGGGGAAATACAGCATGACCTGAAATTAATTTTGGAGTACTCAATATGTCTAAAGTCTGCCAAGTAACAGGCAAAAAGCCAATGGTTGGTAACAACCGTTCGCACGCAAGAAACGCGACTCGTCGTCGCTTTTTACCAAACCTTCAAACTCACCGTTTTTGGGTTGAGAGCGAAAATAGTTTCGTTAAATTACGTTTAACTCCGAAAGGAATGCGTATTATCGATAAAAAAGGTATTGATGCAGTATTAACTGACATCCGTGCTCGTGGCGAAAAAGTTTAAGGAATTACAATGCGTGATAAAATTCGTTTAGTTTCTAGTGCTGGCACTGGCCATTTTTACACTACAGACAAAAACAAAAAAACTATGCCTGAAAAAATGGAGATCAAAAAGTTTGATCCTCGTATCCGTCAGCATGTTATGTATAAAGAAGCTAAAATCAAGTAATTGATAGCCTCTTATTTAAAAGCCCAGTTTTATACTGGGTTTTTTATTGCCTAAAGAAAATAACGTAGCCCTTCCTTACCTTTATACGGTAATACCACAGGTAAATTTATATTTGCTTACTTTTCTCTTTTTGGTGAAAGTTGCCATGACATTTTTATCTGATATACACTGAGAGCAAAGAATAAAGCGCTTTTAGCCAGTTTTTAAGGGGTTATTAAAGCCAATATACGTTTATTTCGGAGTTATTATCAGTACTTGTCAATCTATTCCAAGCATTATAGCCGGACCTATTGTTAGGCACGTTAGCCAACATCAATTGACCTTTTGGTTAGTGACTAGGCAAGCTTATCAGCTGCAGTTTCAATTATATGCTGAAGATGAACGGACGTTATTAGCTGATATGGCGTTAGATTGTCGACAAAACCAGCAAGTACGTATTGGTGAACAAGCTTTTATAAACTTAATCTCAATAAACTTTCAAGACGCTTTACCACTTAATACTTTACTCTCTTATAACTTTATTTTTGGTACTGGTGAGCAGCAGCAATTGTTGACTGAGTTAATGCCTGAATTGCTGTATGCTGGGCAGAAATATCCTAATTTTATGATTAAATCTGACCTTCAGCAGATACTACATGGCTCTTGTCGAAAGCCGCATTTCGATAGCGCAGATGGTTTAGTTCAAGTGGATAACGTGATTGCAAATTCAATTAATGATGGGCAATTACGGCCTGCGATGTTAATGATGTCAGGTGACCAAATTTATGCTGACGATGTTGCTGGCCCTATGTTGGTGGCTATTCATCAGGTTATTGAGCTATTAGGGCTATATGATGAAACTTGGCAAGGTACGGTTGTTAGCTCAAGTGATGAGCTGTTTGCTAGCCCTTTTTGTTACTATCAACGAGATCAACTACTGCCGAAAAATGATGTCAATAAAGCGGTTTATGAAAAAATATTCTCTGCCAGTAAAAAGCCGATATTTACTTCGGTTAATGCTAAAAATCATTTAGTCACCTTAGCAGAAGTCTTTGCAATGTATTTATTAACGTGGTCACCAATGATGTGGCGTTTGGTGGACTTAACCTCACATCGCGTGGCAGAGCCCTTTGCCGAAAAATATGGTATTGAAAGCAAAACTATTGAACAATTTTCGGCGGGCTTATCAGCTGTTGGGCGAGCATTAGCGCATATCCCAAGCTATATGATTTTTGATGACCATGATATTACCGATGATTGGAATTTAACCCGAGGTTGGGAAGAAGCCGCGTACCAGCACCCGTTTTCTAAGCAGATTATTGGCAATGCCTTAATCGGTTATTGGTTATGTCAAGGTTGGGGTAATGCCCCCGATAAATTTATTGAATTAAATCAAGAGGCTAACAATTACTTCACTGATAATGGTTATTTGCAGCAAGAGCAATTGATTGATGTCCTGTTGGCTTGGGATCAGTGGCACTATAGCTTAGCAACTAGCCCTAAAGTTATTGTCCTAGATACGAGAACTCAACGTTGGCGCTCTGAAAGTAATGCTAACAAGCCCTCAGGTTTAATGGATTGGGAGGCATTGTCTGAGTTACAGCAAGAGTTGATTAATGAGCCAGAGGTAATATTAGTTTCACCTGCGCCTATTTATGGTGTCAAAATGATTGAAGCCATTCAACGAATTTTCACCTTTATCGGCTTGCCTTTAGTGGTTGATGCTGAGAACTGGATGGCACATTCTGGTACCGCTAATGTCATGCTCAATATTTTTCGCCATCATAAAACACCACCAGATTTTATTATTTTATCTGGTGACGTACATTATTCCTTTTTTTACGAAGTTACCCATAGGTTTAGACGCAATAGCTCGCGAATTTTTCAGATCACGGCTAGTGGTATCAAAAATCAATTTCCTAGTGGCTTACTGAAATGGTTAGAGCGCTTGAATCGTTATTTATATGGTAGTCGTTCACCATTGAATTGGTTTACTAAACGCCGCCGTATGAAAATACAAGTGCGTAAGCCAGATCAGGCGCAACGAAATACTTTAGTCAACCAAAGTGGTATTGGCTTGATCACTCTAACGCATGATGAACAAGTGGTAAAAGCGGAACTGCTAACGGCAAATAATAAACGAGTATTGTTTCATCCCCTGAACACAAGAGAGTAGTAATGCAACTTATCTCTTAAAGCTCAACATGATATTTCAAGGAGGTTTTAGCCATTAAACAAGGAGAAAGTACGGTAGGCATTTTCTCCGGTTTGATGACTATCGATGCTTTGGACATTATATTTTTTGCTGTTTTATCCAATCCATTGTTAACTCTTCAAGTAAAGCCATTGGCAGGCTACCATTTTTCAGCATTTGATCATGAAACGCTCTAATATCGAACTTACTACCTAAGGCTTGTTCAGCTTTAGCACGCAGTTGACGAATTTTTATTTCGCCAATTTTGTATGACAATGCTTGTGCTGGCCAAGTAATATAGCGATCAATTTGACCAATAACGTCAGCCATACTAAGTGCCGTATTCTCGGCTAAATAATCAATCGCCTGTTGTCGAGTCCAGCCTTTAGCGTGAATACCAGTATCAACCACTAACCGACAGGCTCGCCAAGCTTCGTAAGTTAAACGACCAAAATCACTGTAGGGGTTTTGGTAAAAGCCCATCTCTTTAGCTAAACGTTCTGAATATAGTCCCCAGCCTTCACCATAAGCTGAATGGTAGAGGGTTTTACGAAACTCAGCCATTTCAACTTCTTGAGCGATGGCACTTTGTAGATGGTGACCAGGTTCGGCTTCATGAAAAGTCAGTGCTTCTAAGGTATATAGCGGCTGGCTGCTTAAGTTTTGGGTTTCTAAAAAATAAGTGCCGGGTGTTGTACCACTGCCATCAGAGGCAACATAATAAGCACCGCCGTTCGGGCTTGACTTAATATCAAAGGTAGAACGTGGCAATACTGAAAACCATTTGGGCAGCTGAGCAGCCATTTTACGAGTGATATAGCTGGCCTTCTCTAACATATCCATTGCACTATCGGTATAAAACTGCTTGTCGGTACGCAAAAATTGAATAAAGTCTTTAAACTCGCCTTTAAAGCCAGCTGCGTTGATAATTTGCTGCATTTCTTGGCGAATACGGCCCACTTCGTCTAACCCGATTTGGTGAATTTCGTCTGCTGATAATTGGGTTGTCGTGTAATATTCGATTAAGTATTGATAATAGTCATCGCCACCTTTAACGCTACTGATGCCCGCGGTTGTTCGACAGTTAGCCATATATTCTTGGGTGAAAAAGTCATAAAAAGCTTGGTATTGGGGTAATACGCTATCAGTAATTAAGGTTTTAACTTGCTGACGATATTTTGTTTGTTGCGCCGCTGAAATGGCTTTTGGCATTGTTAACATTGGCGCGTAAAAAACGCTGTCTTCAACATGTTCAACTAGGTGCTTGCTGATCGATTTTTCATAACCTTTAAAGCTTTCACAATAGTGGGTGTGGCCTAAAGTAATCGCTTGCTTGAGATCGATAATATGTTCTTGATTGTAACGTGGATAATCAGCAAGACTGAGTAAGTAATTACTATAATCTTCTTCGGTTAAAAAAGACATATTTGCTGGTGCGCCAGCAAAATAACTATGAAAGCCAGCATAGTAAGTTAACGGATATAAATGATCTTGAAATTGGTAGCTTTTTGCTTCGGCTTGACGCTCATATTTAAATAGGCGATAGGTTACTTGTTCAGCCGGCGATAGTTCATTAACATCAATAGTGGCAATACGCGTTAACAATTCACTATTGTATTTTGCTCTACGCTCTCGGCCTTTTTGTGACATTTCGGGCAACTTTCCATTCATACGAAAAGCATCGGGGTCTTTACGAAAGAATATTTGTTCTTTATTGGCTGTTTTCCAATGCTCATTAAGGAGTTGATTCAATTGTTTACTGGCGGGTTCGGCAGTTGCATTAATTGTTGTTAATAAGCTGCAGAGCATTAATGCGCTGATAGTGAATTGTTTCAGTTTCATAGGTAGCCTTATGCTAAGTGCTTTTTATTATTGCGATTAGTGTAAAGCTAAGTACAAATAAGCTCAATTTTTTCGTATGATAATCCCCTATTTAAAAATCTAGTGTTGTCTCATGATTAAATTATCAAAATCCGGTTGGAATAATGTCATTATTTTTGTGGTTATGGGCTTCATTTTACTTATTAATGTGGTGAATAAAAATACCTACTCGCCCGATGCTGAGCAAGTGGATATACATGCCAATCAAGCGTTGGCTATCCTTGGGGAAAATCAAGTGGTACTGACGTTGTCGATAGAGAATGTCGTACTCGTTGAGCGCATTGCTCGTACATGGCGAGCACGTCCAGCGAGTATTGCTGGCCAAGCATTGGAGCAAATGATGATGTCGTGGCAGCAAAGTAGTGGAGAGCTTATGATGCAAGCCCCAGAAATTGACCGACAATTTGCCTTGAATGTGACCTTAGATATTGCCGGACAACCACAACCTTTGCAGTTAAATGTCTATGCTACTGAACAGCAACTACTGGTTTTTAATCAAAACACACAACAATGGCTGGCGTTACCTATCGAGATGTATGGTCAGCTATTTCCACAAGAGATTTTTGCTAATTAGCCGGTTTAATAGCTATTACAGCCCAATGAGAGCGTAAAATTATGAGAAAATGTGCAATTTTATCCATGGACAGCTTAGCTGACTTTGAAGCGTATGATGACTTAATTGATCAGCCTATGTTAGCGTTAGGATGGCAAACAGAACTTGTGTCGTGGCGTAACAGCGCGGTGCATTGGTCAGATTATGACGTGGTGGTTATTCGTAGTCCGTGGGATTATCAAGACGATATGGCGAGCTTTGTTAAGGTACTTGAGAGCATTGAACAGTCAAGTGCTCGATTAGAAAATAGCTTAGCGGTTGTGCAGTGGAATATTAATAAAATTTACTTAACGCAACTAGAGGCTGATGGCGTGACTATTGTACCGACATTATGGCCAGAGACTTTTAATGCTGACAACCTTGCCGATTACTTTTCACATTTTTATACTGAGCAAATCGTATTAAAACCACGAGTTAGTGCTAATGCTGATAATACCTTTTGGTTAACTCAGGACAATTATCAAGATAAAGTGGCCGAGCTAAAGGCGGCATTTGCTCATCGTGAGTTGATGGTGCAACCTTTTATGGCGGATATTTGCCAAGAAGGTGAATTCTCTTTGTTCTACTTTAATGGTGTATTTAGTCATGCAATATTAAAAACACCAGCTAAAGGTGATTTTCGAGTACAAGAAGAGCACGGCGGTGGTTTGCTCTCTGTAATACCTGAGCCAGTATTGGAAGCGGCAGCAAATAAAACGATGCACGCGATTAGTAAACTCCATGGTGAGTTACTGTATGCGCGTATAGATTTTGTTCGCTATCAAGACAGCTTCGCACTGATGGAAGCTGAATTAATTGAGCCATCACTATATTTCAATATGGATGCCGCTTCGCCACAACGTTTTGCTAATGCGCTGGTAGCGCGTATGGCGAGTGCAGAAAACTAGCCTCAATAGGACTTATTTTAAGATGCCAGAGTTACCCGAAGTAGAAGTGTGTCGTTTAGGCATAACACCGCATATTGCTGGGCAGAAAGTTGCAGACGTAGTGGTGCGTAATGCCAAATTACGTTGGCCGATACCTGATGAAGTACATAGTGTGGTAGGAAAAACCTTAGAAAAAATAGAGCGTCGTTCAAAATATCTGCTGTTGAGGTTTTCTAACGGCACCTTATTACTGCATTTAGGTATGTCAGGCTCGGTGCGTATTTTAGAGCAAGATACTCCCGACATTAAGCATGATCATTTTGAAATGCTGTTCGATAACGGCAAAATGTTGCGGCTTAATGATCCTCGCCGTTTCGGCGCGGTACTTTGGTTTCCAGAACATCAGGATTTGCAGGGCCTACTCACCAAATTAGGCCCAGAGCCGCTGACCGATGATTTTGCCTATGGGCATTTATTTACTAAAGCAGGTAATCGGAAAGTGCCAATCAAGACTTTTTTAATGGATAACCATGTTGTGGTGGGGGTCGGTAATATTTATGCTAATGAGGCGTTATTTATTGCCAGTATTCATCCTGCAACCTTAGTGAATAGTATTAGCGAAGAAAAGTTTAACGAACTCACTGATATTATTAAGCAAGTATTAGCAGCGGCAATTGAACAAGGTGGCACAACGTTAAAAGACTTTACTCAAGCTGATGGTAAGCCAGGCTATTTTGCGCAAAAGCTTTTTGTTTACGGCCGAGCAGGTGAAAAGTGCGATGGTTGCCAAAGCGTATTGGAAGAAATTCGTCAATCGAATCGCAGTTCAGTATTTTGCCCACAATGTCAGGTTATGCCGGTAGTAAAACCTAAGAAAAAATCACCAACTAAAAAAGCGCCTAAAAAATAACAAAGCTGCTAAGTAACTTTAATGTTGGCGTATACTCTGACTACTTTTTTTCGGCATTTTGTACAGGTAAATTGGTGATTTATAAAAGTCATCTAAGGTGATCTTTTTACTTGCCTTCGCTGTCGGTAAAGCAAAGTTATTACTGATCAAAAAGTCTATTTGGGGTTGTTCTTGGCTAAGTTTTTCAGCTACTTTCGTCATCGCTTCAGGGTGTAAGTAGCATACTAATACTGACGCTTTTGCTAAGTTTTCACTAAAAAAGTCTTTTCTGTACAAATGTAAATTTTGTAAGCGTAACAGTTTTTTTAGTCCGACTGAGACAATCCAAGGCATAAAAGAAAGCTCATAGCCAATGACCTGCCTTTGTGGTTGAGACTTGGCTAAACGAACAACAAAATTTCCCCAGCCACTGCCTAAATCAATAACCGTTCCTGTGCCCGTGTTATTAACAAGCGCTAGCATTGCTTGATAAGCCGTATTTGAGCTTGGCATCGGCGATATGCCTAGCTTCACGGTATGGTAAATCAATGAAAGGGCGATAATGGCGACAAAAATCAGTAGTAAAATATCGAACGTTTTCAACGTTAACTCCAAGGTAGTAGACAGGTAAGAATGAAATGAGAATTTTACATTACTTGTTGATATTACTTTTATTATTCTTAGCATATTGATAAAAAATGTAATCACTACTTTGTTTTACATGATAATAGAGCCGCTGTATTGGTGGTGTTATTTAAGCTGAGTAAGCATTAACTGTGTTTAAAGCTAGCTAAACATCGGCACATTTTTCATCTCAAGTATTAATGATTTTTTCTTGATGCCAGCAAACCGATAATGAATCAGGGGCGATAGCAAAAGCTAGCGCTATTTACTCTTTAGCATTCACGTTATAATAAACCCTTAAATCTGATGAAAACAATAACGTTGGCTTTTTGGTCAACGTTTTTTGATATTATCAGCCCCTATTTGTTAAGAGCCAAACAACAGTATGAAACCCTACGAAAATATTGCCGAACTTATTGCGAATTTAGAAGCTGAAATTGCCGCACTGACAAAAGATATTGCAACATTAAAAGAGCAGCCGCAAAGCTTTAATGAGCAAGTTATTTTTAAGTATATTGACACCTGTAGTACCGGAAAAACTAAAGATTTTGTTCGTTCACTTGGTGTTAAATCAGAACGAGGTTCATTTTTCTCGTCTGGCGATGTCAGTAAATTAATTAAAGATGGCGCTGATGATATTTCACCAGAGCTATTGGCTATAGCGCGTAAAGTGGCGAGCATGAAGAATAAGCATGGCAAACATCGCTAGCGTGTAGAAGGGGATTTTTGCAGGTATGCCATCAGCGCTCACCGCACAGAGTGAGCGCACTTTTGGTCATTTATCTAGCTTTATAACCTCTACAATTTATATAGCTAACGTTATATTTTACGCTGAGATATTGCTAACTAGTCTTGTTTACGGTAATTATTTTCCTGTTTTTATTTGCATGCTATTCTCAAGAGCTTGCTTAACAACAGGGTGAACAAACTGCCCAACGTCGCCATTATGCAAGGCTACTTCTTTGACTAAGGTTGAAGAAATAAAAGAATTTTTTTCCGCAGGGGTTAAAAATACTGACTCTAAATCAGGTGCTAAACGGCGATTCATGTTCGCTAATTGAAACTCATAATCAAAGTCAGAAACCGCACGTAAACCACGAATTAACACTTGTGCTTGGTGTTCACGGGCAAAGTCTATTAATAAGCCAGTAAAGCCAACTATCGTAACATTAGGTAAGTGCTGAGTAACTTCTTCCAGTAAAGCAACGCGTTGTGCTAAGTCAAAATGTGGTTTTTTGCTTGGACTAGCAGCGATACCAACCACAACCTCACTAAATAAGCGACTTGCGCGCTCGATTAAATCGGCATGACCATTGGTGACAGGATCAAAGGTACCCGGATAAATTGCTTTTACTGACATAATTTTAGCGCTTTCAATAGTGTAAAGATCTTATTGTAAATGCCCCGCAACCTAAATTCAAAGCTATCTTACTTGACGGCTTGTTGTTGTAGCGTTGCCAACATGGCGGTCATTTGGTCATTAATCATATTGAGTGCCTTGTATGGGCGGATCATGACTTTAAACTCGGTAATTTTCCCCTCTTCATTCCACGTGATCATGTCAATACCGTTGATATCGATACCGTCGATGTTTAAGGAGAACTCTAATACGGCAGCATTATCTGCAATAAATTCTCTATCGTAGTTAAAGGTACCATTTAAAAAAGTATGAAAAGCTGCGGTTAAATACATGCTGACCATCTGTTGACCTTGTATCGGTGTATGAATAACAGGTGAAAACAAGGTCACGTTGTCTGCAAGTAACGTTGATACTTGATCAACTTGCTTGTTTTTAATCATGGTGTGCCAATTATTAAGCATTTTTCTCGTCCTTTTGATTGATTTTTATTCATTGTTAGTTAAGATGCCGTCAAATCTGACAGCTGTCAACATTAATGTTACTTAAAGTATTTACTCGAAATACTTTAATGTTAGTTAATTTTGATAGTATGATGTGAAAATATATGTCGACAAATACAAGAAGTAGTATCAATGAAAACTCGGGATAAAATAATTCAAGCCAGCATTGCATTATTTAATGAACAGGGAGAACGTAATGTCACCACTAATCACATTGCTGCCGATCTTGGTATCAGCCCTGGTAACCTCTATTATCATTTTCGCAATAAAGAAGACATTATTCTGTCTATATATGAAGAGTATGCACGTAATTTATTGATCGATACTATGCCTGAAGTCAGTCCTGACGTGAAACCACTTGATGCTATTATTTTATATATGGACGCGGTGTTTCAAACCTTAATGAAGTTTCGATTTTTTTACAGCAACTTACCGGTATTGTTGGCAAAAAACCCCTTATTGCATGATAAATATGTTGAAGTACAGGGCTTTATTGCACAACGCGTCAGTGAGTTATTAATGTCTTTACGTGATGCTAATATGATGGAGTTTTTAGACGAAGACTTACCCGATATTGTTAGTATTTTGCGTTTAGTAAATACCTTTTGGTTAAGCTTCTATCAAACGCAAAATAATGAAAATGAAATTAATGATGCTGTATTTTATCAAGGCGTACTGAAAATTTTAGTGATTATCCAACCCTATATCAGTGACTCTGCAAAAGAAGAGTTTTTAGAAGCACGCGCAATGTATCGTCAACGCTGCCAAGACAGCTTAGCAGCGCAATAAGCCTTCTTGTAATGGTATTTTAAGCGTGTTGTAAGCGCTTAAATGTTAAGACTGGTAACCGTTTAATAGCGCTTGCCAGTTTTTTTCAGCCCACTGAAAGTTCGTTACTCTTTGCTGTTCTTTGCGAAAAGATCTCAGTAACCTGGCCATATTCTCTTCAGGCCATTGATTTTGCTTTGCTCGTTGCTCACCTTGATCAAAGTCGATCAACCAAACCTTATTTGCATCATCAACTAAAATGTTATGAGCATTCAAATCATGATGGTAAATTCCCCGTTGATGGAAAGATTTAATTACTTTGCCTATTTCCTGCCAAAGGCTACCACGAATTGGTGCTTTACTAAGCATGCCGACTAAATCCTGAGCATTATCGATACGTGATGACAGCAAATCAGCACGGTAAAATAACCCCTGTCTCATCACACGAAAAGCGATAGGTTTGGGCGCTGGCAAACCTAAGGCACGCATTGAGGTTAACAGGGCAAACTCACGCGCTGCACGAGTATTTTTGTATCCAGTAAATAAGTATTGATCATGAATAACTTTGCCAATTAAGCCCCCGCGATAGTAATGACGCAAGACCCAGTGACGCTCAACGTTATCGGCATTTTTGCTCGCGATAAACCATGTGGTACCGCGTCCTTGTGCACTGCCAACAATGGCATTTTTCTCTTGCCAATATTCACTGTTAAGCATGTCTGGTAAAAAAGAGGTTATTTCATCGCTGTCATATTGGCAGTAAATATTGCCTTGTTGAAAAGTTTTTTCGTGACAGGGTTTTACAATTGCGGGCTGGTTCAAGATAATAGGCCTATATTATATTTCTGCTCCTATTGTGGTGAATCCTTTATGCTGGGTCAATTATCTGCTCCGAAAAATTTATGTTTATTGCGATTATCAGCCATTGGTGACGTATGTCATGCCGTAGCTATGGTGCAAAATATTCAACGACAATGGCCTGAGACTAAAATCACTTGGGTGATAGGTAAAATAGAAGCTAGCCTGTTACTTGGTATGGAAGGTGTCGAATTTGTCATTTTTGACAAAAAAGCTGGCTTAAAAGGCTACCGTGATCTGCGAGAACAGCTTAAAGATCGACAATTCGATATTTTATTGCATATGCAAGTGGCGTTGCGTGCCAGTCTTGCAAGTTTGTGTATTCCAGCAAAAGTAAAAATTGGCTTTGATAATCAAAGAGCCAAAGAAGCACAGGGGTTATTTACGAATAAAAAAATAGCTGCACAAGCTCAACCTCATGTTTTGGATGGTTTTATGGGCTTTGCCGAAGCTCTCGGCTTAATGGTAACTGAGCCATTATGGCATATGCCATTGACCGATAGTGAGCAACTGTGGGCGAGTGAAAAGCTTAGTGCAGAAAATGCTGCAGGTAAACCGATCGCGGTTATTTGCCCAGCTGCCAGCAAAGCTGAACGTAACTGGCATGCTGAAGGCTATTCACAGGCAGCTGAACATTTAAATGCTCGTGGCTTTAAAGTGGTGATATGCGGTGGGCCGACCACCATGGAGAAATTACTTGCTGAAGCAATAATCAGCCGGAGCAACTTGAGCCAAAGCGGTAACAAAATACAAAACTTGGTTGGCCAAACGAGCTTAAAGCAACTGTTGGCAGTATTAAAGCTTGCACATCTCGTTGTGGCACCCGATACCGGCCCTGCGCATATGGCCGTTACCGTAGAGACACCGGTTGTTGGATTATATGCTCACAGTAACCCTAAACGTACAGGGCCTTATTTATATCCCCAGTATGTGGTAAGTGCTTATGAATCAGCAATACAGCGTCAGTATAAAAAAACTGCTGAGCAAGTGCCGTGGGGAACTCGCGCGAAAGGTAAAGACTTGATGATGCAGATCAGCATCACTGACGTAAAAAGAACTATCGACCGAGTTATTCATGATAACTATAGTGAGTTGCTATAAAAAGTCAGCAAAGGAAATAGCTGTGAAAAAATATGTTACGGGTTTTTTATTTTCTGCAGATAGTGCTCAGATTGTCTTGATTAAAAAAATAAATCCGCAATGGCAACGTGGTTTATTTAATGGCATTGGCGGAAAAGTTGAAGCGAATGAAACTTCGATTGATGCGATGGTAAGAGAGTGCGCTGAAGAAACGGGAGTAATAACGCAACCAGCCGATTGGCAATGCTTTGCTAACGTATTTCGTGAAAATAGTTATGATGTTGATCTTTATTTTGCACGCACTGATTTAGCGTTAAGTGCTAAAACCATGGAAGCAGAAGAAATACATATTATGAAAGTATCGGCAATACCGAAAAATATCATTCCGAATTTACAATGGTTAATCCCGCTGGCGTTAGATAGCCAAGCTGACTTTTCTACGCCTGTTTGTATTAAAGAAATAGCACAAGAGCGCTTAAAAGCCTAAGCCGCTTTATAGTAATAATTATCTAAAAATATTGGCTTTTACGATAAATGTCATGCCTTTTTACTCCTTAAAAAGAAGCTTAATGTGATTAAAAGTAACAAACTACACAAAATAATTGGTCTGATTTTAGTCCTACCTATGTTGGGGTGGACTATCACCGGTATGATATTTTTTATCAAACCTGGTTATCAAGCGGCTTATGAGTCACTGACAATTAAAACCTATCCATTGAATGATTCGTTTACGATCAGCCCAAAGAGTGACTGGCAAAAAGTCAGCTTAGTGAATACCATTTTAGGTGAGCATTTATTAGTAAAAACAGCAGATAAAACCATGCACTTAGCGCCAGAATCGTTAGTAGATAAAGCGCCACCATCCGAGCAAGCATTTAAAGCATTATTGCGTGATGCTTTTAATGGCAGTAACAGGTACGGTGATATAGTAAGCGTTAATGGCCTGTCGGCTTTAACAAGTACAGGTGTCGAGATAAAGCTTGATTGGAAGAATCTTAGATTAAGCCAAAAAGGTCAAGATACTGCGTTGATCAACTTGTTGTATAAAATTCACTATTTACAGTGGACAGGCCATAAGGTACTTGATCAGTGTCTCGGTATTTTAGGACTGATTCTATTGCTCTCGCTAACGGTTTTAGGTGTCAGGTTATATGTTAAAAAACGCGTTTAAAGAGGGTAAATATTAAGTCTATACGCGTAATAATGTTTGTAGAGCCGTTAATGAACGGGCGGTAGCGCCTTGGTTGGCTTGTACAACTTTATAGCCATTTTCACCCACGCGTTGTGCGTTGTTTTCATGGCTAAATAAAGCCAGCACTTCATCTGCTAAAGTTTGCGACATATTTTCATTCTCAGCAATTTGCACTATAGCTTGCTCAGACTTTAGCTGCAGTAAAATTTCGCTAAAATTGCTCATATTTGGGCCAACGATCACTGGTTTTTTAAATAATGCTGGCTCTAATGGGTTATGACCGCCAATTTCGTTAAAACTTCCCCCCATTGTCACAACGTCGGCTAGTGCACATGTTGCAAGTAATTCACCCAAAGTATCGATGATCCAAACATCCGTTTGTTGAGTTACTGAGTGTTGAGTGCTGCGTTTAACTACTTGATAACCATCAGTTTGTGCTAGCTTTGCTACTTGATCAAAGCGTTCAGGGTGGCGAGGCACTATGATCAATAGGGCATCATGCTGTTGTTGTTTTATTTGTGCAAAGGCTTGTAATGCTAATACTTCGTCACCGGGGTGTGTACTGGCAATTAGCCAGACTTTGCGTTGTTGGCTAATTAAACTCGCGAGTTCCTGCTGTTTAGCTGCCACATCAAGATTAACGCTAATATCAAACTTCAAATTACCTGATAACTCGCAATGTTTAGCGCTCGCGCCCATAGCGAGATAATTATCTTGATTAACTTGGCTTTGCGTTAATATTTTGTCAAAACGTTGAATCGTTGGCGTGATCAACCAAGCAATTTTTTGGTAGCTACGCATGGATTTGTCTGATAATCGTCCGTTGATTAAGAGTAATTTTATTTGCTGCTTTTGACATTGAGCTATGATGTTCGGCCATAACTCAGTTTCCATAAAAATCATCACTTTAGGCTTTAAGCGTGCTAAAAATACCTGCGTAGAAAAAATATTGTCTAGGGGCAAGTAGCAATGCTGCACTTTATCGGAAAATAATTTTTTTACTTGTGCTGAACCCGTTGGCGTAAATGTGGTTACCGTGATCGGTAAATCAGTATAATTATTAAGTAGTTCGGTAATAAAAGGTTTTAAAGCGATCACCTCACCAACACTGGCTGCATGCACAATAATACCACCAGGTTGCAGTGCGCTTGAAGTAAATCCAAGGCGTTCTAATAAGCGTTGCCGATAAGCTCGATGATTAATTGAGCGTAGCAGTAACACCACCAAAAGTAGTGGTGTTAAGAGTAGGAATAATAATTGGTATAACACTAAAGCAAGAATAAAGCGCACTTAACAAGCTCAAAAATCGGTAATCAATATCGGAGAGTATACCTAATAAGTTGCTTAAAAAAATCAAGCAAGATATAAAACAGTGATATGGCATACTTTTTAACCATATTTTGTTAGATACCTTCGCCGTAACAATATAAAGTTAACTAGCAATAGGCTATTCGGGAGAAGCTAAGAAAGTGTTAAAAAAAATTGTACTGAGCAACGTTAGTTATGCAATTCGAGGCTTGCTTGTTGCATTGATGCTATTGAGTGTTGCACCATTTTTATATGCTCAAGCGCTTGCTGAAAAAACTGTCGAGATAACCACAGCCGATCAATTTACGCTCTCGGCGCAGCTTTTCTCTGCGGCCCCTAGCGCTAGTGGCGTGCTATTTTTGCATGACTGTCAACATTCAGCTCAAGATTATCAACCCTTGTATGCTGCACTTGTTAAGCAAGGGCTTACTGTTTTAGCACTTGACTTGCGGGGTTATGGCGATAGTCAAAGTGAACTCTTTTCTGAGCAAAAAATTAGACGGCAAAGTGAGGATATTGTTAGTTATCAAGGTCAGTTAGCTGGCTTGATGTTACATTGGCAAAAAGATGTGCTTAGCGCATTGCACTATATGCAACAAGCTTTGGGTAATCAACAAGCTATTAGCGTGGTAACCAGTGGTTGCAGTAGTAATCAGGCAATTTATTTGGCAGAAACAAATGCCATAAACAGTATTGTGATGTTTGCACCAGAACTAAGCCCTGCCGACAAAGAGCAATTTAAACAGTTAAATGACATGCCTATTTATTTGCTTAGCTCCAAACATCAAACAGAGGCAATGCTTAATGCTAAAGAGTTATTTGACTGGAGTGTTGATAAAAATACTGTCTTACAAGTATTAAAAGGTGATCTTTCCGCTTATCAATTATTAAAGCAACAACCGTACCTTAATGAGCATGTTGCAACTTGGCTGCGCAATACACTTAAAGACCATTAGCGTTCAAATATAGTATCAAGAATGATCGAGGAGTTTGTTCTTGCTACGCCTTCAAGTGAACACACCATATTCAGTACTTCACTGAGTTTTTCTAGTGTAGCAGCTTGAATAGTAACTAATAAATCATACTCGCCACTGATAGAATAAATATGGCTAATTTGATGCACTTTTCTTAACGCCAAGCAAATAGTTTTTCTAAGGTTAGGGTTTACTTTTAATGAAACATTCGAAGAAATTAATCCGCTAGTATATTCACTACCTAAAACAACACTGTAGCCTTCGATAACATTGTTATTTTCAAGTTTAGTTAGCCTATTTTGTATTGCTGTTCGCGACACACCCGTAGCTCTCGCCATATCAGAGACACTAGCGCGGGCATTTAAGCGCAATATAGATAATAACTCTTCATCTTTTTCAGTTAATAACAAATGCTAGTCCTGAGTGGTAGTAGGCAAAAAAACACCTTGGATATTACACTTTGACATATCTACATGTCAATTTGACTACTAAAAATGACAAATTACTAAGTAATGTCACTTTTCTTGTTGAGTCGTCTAGGCTGATAATACGATGATTGCAAGACTCTTACTTTTTAAGGAATTACCGTGACCGATTCTGCTAGCACTAATAACTTTTATGACCATTTAACTGCGCAAATAAACCAAGTTAAAGAAGATGGTTTATATAAAGCTGAACGTATAATCACCACCGCTCAACAACCACAAATAGCGGTTAACACCGGTGAAGATGTAGTGAATTTTTGTGCCAATAACTATTTAGGTTTAGCCAATCACCCAAGCTTAATCGCAGCGGCTAAAGAAGGCTTAGATGAGCATGGTTTTGGCATGGCGTCAGTACGTTTTATTTGTGGTACGCAAGATATTCATAAGACCTTAGAGCAAAAATTAAGCGCGTTTTTAGGTATGGAAGATACTATTTTGTATTCTTCTTGTTTTGACGCCAATGCTGGCTTGTTTGAAACATTATTAGGCCCTGAAGATGCGATTATTTCTGACTCGTTAAACCATGCATCAATTATTGATGGCGTGCGTTTATGTAAAGCCAAGCGTTTTCGTTATGCAAATAATGACGCCGCAGAACTTGAAGCACGTTTAATTGAAGCTGATGAAGCTGGAGCGCGTTTCAAGCTAATAGCCACTGACGGCGTATTTTCAATGGACGGTGTTATTGCCAACTTGAAAGCGGTTTGCGATTTAGCTGATAAATACAACGCCATGGTCATGGTTGATGATTCACATGCTGTGGGTTTTGTTGGTGAACAAGGCCGTGGCAGCCATGAATATTGCGATGTTATGGGCCGTGTCGATATTATTACTGGTACTTTAGGTAAAGCGATGGGTGGTGCGTCTGGCGGTTATACTGCGGCTAAAAAAGAAGTGGTTGAATGGTTACGTCAACGTTCACGTCCTTACTTATTCTCAAACTCTTTAGCGCCTGCAATTGTTAATGCATCAATTAAGGTGATTGATTTATTAGCCGATGGTGACGAGTTACGTAAAACCTTGAAAGACAATGCTTCATATTTTAGAACACAAATGGAAGCGGCTGGCTTTACTTGTGCTGGTGCAGACCACGCTATTGTGCCAGTGATGTTAGGTGATGCGAAAGTGGCAAGTGCTATGGCTGATCGCTTATTAGCAGAAGGTATTTATGTTATTGGTTTCTCATTCCCTGTAGTACCAAAAGGCCAAGCGCGTATTCGTACGCAAATTTCTGCTGCTCACACGAAAGCTGAATTAGATAAAGCGATTGAAGCCTTTATCCGTATCGGCAAAGAAATGAAAGTGATTGAGGGTTAATCATGAAAGCTTTAGCAAAATTAAAGGCAGAACCGGGTATTTGGATGACTGACTCTCCTAAGCCTGAGTTAGGACATAATGACCTGTTAATCAAAATTAAAAAAACCGCTATTTGTGGTACTGATATTCATATTTACAACTGGGATGAATGGTCACAAAAAACTATTCCGGTACCTATGGTTGTAGGTCATGAATATGCCGGCGAAGTGGTTGGTATTGGCCAAGAAGTTCGTGGTTTTGCCTTAGGTGACCGAGTTTCTGGTGAAGGTCATATTACTTGCGGCCATTGTCGTAATTGTCGTGGTGGCCGTACACATTTATGCCGTAATACCGTTGGTGTTGGTGTTAATCGTGAAGGTTCATTCGCTGAGTATTTAGTTATTCCTGCTTTTAACGCCTTTAAATTACCCGATGAAATTTCTGATGATTTAGCCGCTATTTTTGACCCATTTGGTAATGCTGTGCATACCGCATTATCATTTGATCTTGTTGGTGAAGACGTTTTGATCACTGGTGCTGGACCCATTGGCATTATGGCGGCAGCTGTGGCTAAGCATGTAGGTGCACGTCATGTGGTTATTACCGATGTTAACGAATACCGTTTAGACCTAGCCCGTCAAATGGGCGCAACGCGCGCGGTTGACGTTAGCAAAGAAAAGTTAACCGATGTCATGGCTGATCTAGGCATGACAGAAGGTTTCGATGTTGGTATGGAAATGTCGGGCGTGCCATCGGCATTTACAGATATGTTAGCGAATATGAATAATGGCGGAAAAATTGCCATGCTAGGTATTCCTGGACAAGACATGGCGATTGATTGGAGCCAAGTGATATTTAAAGGTTTAACCATTAAAGGTATTTACGGCCGAGAAATGTTTGAAACGTGGTATAAAATGGCCAGCTTGATTCAATCGGGCTTAGATTTAACGCCAATTATCACTCATCACTTTAATATTGATGATTTTCAGCAAGGTTTTGATATCATGCGCTCAGGACATTCAGGCAAAGTTATCTTAAATTGGGAATAATGAATAATGGCAAGTAGCGAAGAGAATTTTAAACATATGCAAATCAGTGAGCTGCATAGTGTATTAGCTGATGAATCACATGTGGTAGTTGACATTCGCGACCCAGCGTCATATCAAGCTGGCCATATTCCTAACGCTTTACATTTAAGCAATGAAAGCTTACCTGATTTTTTACGTGATGCTGATTTTGACGCACCTGTAGTTGTTTGTTGCTATCACGGTATTTCAAGTCAACAGGCAGCACAGTTTCTGATCAGTCAAGATTTCACTGAGGTGTATTCACTTGACGGTGGTTTTACTGATTGGCAATTACAGTACCCGGATGCTGTTGACCGTTAATGCTAAACAATGAATTGCAACCATTAGTAAAAGTAACGCAACATAGTATTGCGTTACTCTTTTGTGATTACCTGAAAACCTTACAGATTCAAACGCAAGTTGAAAAAGCCGATGATGGCTACGTTATCTATTGTCAGTCAGACAAGCATGATTTTGCGCAACAAGAGTTTGAACAATTTATTCATCAGCCTGATCAAGCGAAGTACCAACAAGCTGCTTGGCAAAATGGTGATGTAACTAAGGTTAGTTCAAGTTTTCCTACTTTGACGAGTAGCTTTAAAAGCCAGTTTTTCTCACATGCGGGCTTAGTGACTTTAATCGTTTTCGCAGCTTGCTGGCTGGTGTTTCTTGCCAGTAACTTCGGCTGGGGTAATGTTGTATTTCATCACTTACAGTTTTATCCACAATTAAGTATTGATTCGGTGCTAGCAGCACCTCATCGTTTATTAGGACCCGCTTTTTTTCACTTTTCATGGCTTCATCTTGTTTTTAATACGATGTGGTGGTGGCAGTTGGGCGGGTCTATAGAGCAGGTAAGCGGAAAATTTAGCCTATTGAATTTATTAGTCGTTTCTGCGGTAGTATCTAACGTTGGCCAGTTTCTGGTTGATGGTCCTAATTTTGGTGGCTTATCGGGCGTGGTATATGCACTGGTTGGTTATGTTTGGTGGATGGGCTGGCTAATGCCTGAAAAAGGCCTGTCACTGTCAAAACCTATTATCGGCTTTATGTTGTTTTGGTTATTACTTGGCTATACCAGTTTAATGCCGATAAATGTCGCTAATACCGCGCATTTATTAGGTTTAATTAGTGGCTGTTTGCTGGCTTTGTTTCAGGTTTTAAAAACAAAAAAACACACGCATTAATAATCTTGGGTGTGTTCTCAGCGCACTTAGTTGTGCAATTAACGGGTGTGTTATAAACGCTTAATTATCGAGCCATTGAGTAAATAAAAGCTTTTTAATTAATGGCTTGCCAGTTTCTTTCTCTAGTAATTGTTTAACTCTTTCTTCGCATAATCGTTGTATTTCATGACGGCCATTGATTGATTTTACTTTTGACTCCGGCTGCTGACCAATAATGTTAATAATGGCATCGCGTAATAAGGGTGCATGATGTTCAACAATATCGTAATTTGAAGCGTCTTCAATCATAAGCTCTACGGTTAAGCGTACATAGCCCATTTTTTTCTTCACTGCGACATAGTTAGTAACAATAGAAGGTTCAAAGCCAAAGTAAGCGTAATCAGCTGCTTTAGCAAAAGGTGAACCCAGTAGTACTAACAATAAAATAATGGATGTTTTCATACACTAGAACTCAAATTAGGAAGTTAGTTAAACATATTGGTGATATTAAATGATAACGCGAATTTTGATCAAGCGCTGTATTATTTGGCTATTTTTAAAGTATTCATGATTTTATAAAGAAAATTTAACTTTATTAATAATCAGCTAATCGTTATTGATTACACGGAGTAAGCTGTATTTTTGTTATGCTAAACGCTATCATAGCTCGTTTTTCGTTAAATAGTTTTCAGGTATGACAACAGAACATTCATTATTTCCCGTGCAAATGCTCGCCAATTGGCAGTCGCCAGATCTCCAGACACTTTCTGACCATTTACGTGATTGGTTACTTGATCCGAGTTCATTAACCGCCCGTTTAAAGGCGCATTGCCAAGACTTTCGTGTTGAAGTGCTAGGTCAAGAAATTATTGCCTGTGGTGCGGCTGAGGCGAATGACGATATTATTGCCGGAGAGCAAGTGCTGGTGCGAGAAGTGTTATTATATTGTGATGATGTTCCACACGTATTTGCTCGTAGCTTATTGCCACTTAGTTCTTTAACCGGTGAGCAGCAACAATTAGCGCATTTAGGAACACAATCTTTAGGGCAGGTGCTGTTTAATCACCCTGATTTATTACGTAAAAAAATTGAAGTAACAGCGTTTAATGCACAGTCGAGTGTTGCTAATTTGGTTAATTACTTAGCAATGCCGACACATCAGCAACCACTATGGGGTCGTCGTTCGGTATTTGTCTTGGATGCTAAGCCACTGATGGTAGCTGAAGTTTTTTTACCCGGTGCGATGGCATATCTGAAATAAAAGGGCATTATCTTGAGTGAGTTAACGAAAAAGCTAACGGCGATTAAGCAAATTACCCGCATGGATAAACCTATTGGCACCTATTTGTTGTTATGGCCGACCTACTGGGCATTATGGATAGCTTCTGATGGCTGGCCTTCACTACATATGCTGTTGGTGTTTAGCTTAGGTGTTTTCTTTATGCGCAGTGCTGGCTGTATTATTAATGACTATGCCGATCGAAAAATTGATGGTGCAGTCAAGCGTACGCAAAATCGTCCTTTAGTAACTGGAGCGCTATCTAGTAGTGAAGCTTTACAGTTATTTGCTAGCTTTATTCTTTTGGCTTTTGCTTTAGTGCTGACCTTAAGTAATTACACTATTGCATTATCTTTTGTCGCAGTGTTATTAGCTGCGAGCTATCCGTTTATGAAACGTATTACCCATTTTCCACAGGTGGTACTTGGTGCTGCGTTTAGCTGGGGTATGATCATGGCTTTTGCTCAAGAGCAGGGACAAATACCGGTTGTGGCTTGGCTGTTATTTAGTGCCAACGTGTTATGGACTATTGCTTACGATACTATGTATGCCATGGTTGATCGTGACGATGATTTAAGAATAGGTGTTAAGTCGACCGCGATTATTTTTGGTGACAGTGATAAACGCATTGTTCTATTTTTGCAGTTAATGACTTTAGCTTTGTTATTTACTGTTGGTGATATGTTAGCTTTTGGTTGGCCATACCAACTTTCGTTGATTATTGCCGCGGGTTTTTTCTGTTATCAACAAATGTTAATTGCTGGTCGTGACCGTGATCGTTGTTTTAAAGCCTTTTTGAATAACCATTATGTTGGCTTAGTTATTTTTGTTGGTGTTACCGTAGAATACTTATAAGTTATCAACATTAGCGAAGTATTTGCTGCTGATCACAAGCAGCA
Source organism: Cognaticolwellia aestuarii (assembly GCF_002000025.1). Classification (GTDB taxonomy): domain Bacteria; phylum Pseudomonadota; class Gammaproteobacteria; order Enterobacterales; family Alteromonadaceae; genus Cognaticolwellia; species Cognaticolwellia aestuarii. The sequence continues at coordinate 460,791 of NZ_MUZV01000001.1, read as the reverse complement.
AATACTTATTTTAGTGAACTACTAACGAATAATACTTTGTAATACTTCAATATCGACTAAATTACTAACTGAGCTTTTCAATAGACCTAGAGTACTGCTGTCGACTAATTTATCGTTATCATCTAAAGCAATATAACCCTGATCTTTCATGGCTAGGATTAAAGTTGATTGCGCTTTTTTATCAATAAACTCAGGAGCATTGATATTATTGAGTACCGATAGACGTTGGGCTATGGCAACCACTTTTTCATCGAACTCTGATTTCTTAATAGGCGCCAATTGGCTAAGTAATGAAGTGATAATGGCAAAGCGTTGCATGGTTTCGTTCACGCACTCTGCAATTAAGCGAACTTTCGCACGTGTTTCATCATCTGGGCTCAGTGACCAAAAGCCGGCTTTGCTTTGTTTAGCAATATTCTGTTCAGTTAAGAACTGACAAACAGCGTTGACTTGTAGCTCAACATCTTCAGCCGATTGCCATAAAAACAAGTCAGTTTTAAGTAGCTGCACTAAACGTTGAATTTGGCTAAGTAAGTCATCCTGACTAATTTTTGCGTTTCGCTCTAATAAGCGACACACCAATGACGGTAATATAAAGGTGTGGAGAATATTATTGCGATAGTAACGTAATTCTAATATTGCGCTGTCGGTTAACGAAATTATTTCACCAAAACTGTCTTGATTGATGGTCACTTTATTGAGCAATATTACGTGCGCTAATAACTCTGCGCCAGTTTCAGTCGGGATGGTTAATTCGCTATGGTATGGTGCTGCTCTTTGCATGTCCAAGAAGAAATCAAGTTGGCTAATTAACTCTGCTTTGGTTAAGGCTTTGTTCTCTGTTGCATGTAGGATCAGTGATACTAATGCGACACCATTTAATGCTGCACATTGATTGATTGAGGTCATGACTTGCTGCGCCAAGACATTAACGCTAGGCGTTAACCATTTTGGTTTTTGAGGATCTATCGGATCTATATCCTGCTTCCAATCGGGTACTTGCTGGGTTAAAAATTGATTAATATTAATTGGCTCGCCAAAGTTGACGTAGCCCTTACCGTAATTTCGTAAGTTGCGTATGGCTTTAATAACGCCAAATATGGACTCACCTTTCTTTTGACTGCCACTTAATTCTTTGTGATATGTGCCGACTTCCATGACGTGTTCATAGCCAAGGTAAACAGGCACTAAAGTTAATGGTCGGTCAATGCCGCGCAATAAACTTTGGATAGTCATCGCGAGCATACCTGTTTTCGGTGAAAGTAATCTGCCGGTTCTGCTACGACCACCTTCAGAGTAGTATTTTACACTGTAGCCACGCTCGAAGAGTAAGCCTAAATATTCACGAAAAATAGTGGAATACAGGCGATTACCTTTAAAACTACGACGAATAAAAAATGCCCCCGCTTTTCTAAAAATCGGGCCAGCAGGCCAAAAGTTTAAATTAATACCTGCGGCAATACGTGGAGTTACTAAGCCTTGCTGAAAAATAACATAGGTCAGTAATAAATAATCCATATGGCTGCGATGACAAGGTACATAAATTATTTCGTGCCCTTCTTGAGCCAGATTTCTTAAACGTTCTGCTTGATGAACTTCAATGCCGTTATAAAGCCGATTCCACAACCAGCCTAAGATGCGCTCGCCAAAACGCACGGTAACATCACGATAGTCACCAGCAATTTCATCCATTATTGCTAATGCTTGCTTTTTGATTTCTGTTTCACTGAGGTTTTTACTTTTGGCTTCTTCACTGATCAGGCGTTTAATCGCCGGGTTAACCATTAAATGATCGAACATTTGTTGGCGATGCATCAGTCTTGGCCCTGTCGCCGCTATAATTTGACGGTGAAAATGAAAGCGGGCAATACGCATTAATTTTTTGGCACTGGCTTCGTCGCTACCATGTTTATCAGCCATATGGCGAAATGAAATAGCTTCACTAAAGCGCACCATAGTGTGGCGGCCTAAAAATAAGACGATAAAAAATTTGCGTAACCAAGTTGGAGACTCTTGATCCGTTAATAGAGCGCCAACATTGGTATTATTTTTTTCTTTTGTTGGTGTACGGCCCCAAATGACATTGGCAGGGATAAGTTGAGCATCAAGTTTTTCATTTTTTGCATGGGCATTAAGTAACTCAAAGCCTTGTGCTATCGCGGTGGTTTTTTGCGGTTTGCGCCAATGAAATAATGCCGTTGGCTTTTCTAAAAACAGCAGGCGAGATAAGGTTTGCCCATCAACATTAACCTCTGATAAGGGATCAGGTAGATCAGCCTTTTTGCAGGCGGTACGTAATGATAGAACATCACTGGCTGACTGGTGACGCAAAACATAAAATACTGGCTGCTCAGCCGTGAGTTGTTTGGCATTAATTATTTTGTCGGCAACAACTTTGCAACGCACTAATAACATTATTGGTAAGCGCAGTAATAAATAAAATAATTTACGAATAGCTAACATCTTGTTTTTCTCAACTTTATTTGACCGGTTATTATAACACTTAGCTTAAAACTTGTCTCTTATGCACATTGAATTAATCCCTTCGCAAAATGCAGGTTTTGTCGGTGACGTTATCATAGCCATTGTAATGAGTTTCTTTTCGTTCAGTAGTAGATAATCACTTTGATATCATTATCTCTGAGATTTAGCGCTTATTTTTATCACTAACTTTGCTTGCGCTATTTAATGTGACTAAAGTCCATGCAGCATGAAAAATACAGCATGCACAGCCAAATTGTTTGACTATATTGTTATGATACTTCAAGCTGAAATTCTGCATCTTCAACTGTCATGGCTATAAATACACTATGGTTTCTGTTAATCAAAAGGATTTTTATGCAAGCAAGTGAACTACGACCTAAAATTGCCATATTTGTAGATATTCAGAATATTTACTACACCACAAGAGATACTTTTCAACAGCAATTTAACTATCGCAATTTTTGGCAACAAATCAGCCAACAAGGTGATATTGTTTTGGCTAATGCTTATGCAATACAGCGTAGTGACGATCAACAACATAAATTTCAAAAAGCGCTAAAACACATAGGTTTTAACGTAAAACTCAAGCCTTTTATACAACGCCGCGATGGCTCAGCAAAAGGCGATTGGGATGTCGGTATTGCTGTTGATGTTATGGAAGCCGCGCCTGAAGTTGATATTGTTATTTTATTATCTGGCGATGGCGATTTTGATTTATTGCTGAGAAAAGTCATGTCGCGTGATGGGGTTAAAACCCATGTTTATGGCGTGGCAGCCCTAACTGCTCAGGCGTTAATTAATGCGGCTGATGAGTTCTTTCCAATTGACCAGCATTTATTGTTGTAGTTTGTCGCATTTTTCGTCAATACGACGGGTAAAAAATATAAGTTTGCCGATAATTTGAGCTAAATTTGTAATTCTTGTTTGGGCTTAGTATTGTACTATAGCTATGATGCTTCAAGATGTAGAACGGCAACTTACAGTATTATAAGTATAAATAGAGTCGATATAAAAATAATTATAAACGAGGAATTTCCATGTCAGTAGAAGCTTTATATAAAGTTATTTTATACCCATTTATTAATGAGTCACTTGCGAGTTTAAAAGCGATGACCAACCTAGTTGGTGAGGCTGGCGAAGCTTTTGTTGATAATGTTGATGATTTTCGCTTTAAAGGTTACGCGGTATGCTCTGAAGTTACCGGTGGTTTAGATGGTGTCATTATGATGCACCACTACCCAGAAACGGCAATCGCTATTGGTAACTCTGTCTGTGAAAATATGTTTGAAGAAAAATATCAGTTCACCGAAATTAATGACGAATTAAGTAATGCTTTGGCAGAATGGGGTAATACGATTGTTGGTCGTTCAACTGATTTACATGGTCGCTACAGTTTAGATTATAAATTCTCAAGCCCATACTTTGTTCATGATGTTAATGACATGGATAAATATTTAGTCGGTGTGAAAGAAGTCATTACAGTTCCTATCACGATTGAAGGGGTTGGGCGTTATTACTTTAATTTATTAATTCGCCATGTAGAATATCAATCAGTAGGTATTAAGCGTGAAGCAAGCTCTGGCATTGCTAATCCGCATACCAAACAATTACCTGTCGACAGTAAAATTTTGCTGGTCGATGATAGTGCTATGATCCGTAAGGCTTTAAGACGTTATTTAGCACAACTGGGCTACAATAATGTTGTTGAAGCTGATGATGGTTCAACGGCTGTAACTATGGTGCAACAAGAGCAGCCTGATTTTATGATCATGGATGTTGTTATGGGTGAAATGAACGGTGACCAAGCGTTAGCAAGCATTCGTGCTAATGGCAGTAAAGTACCTGTTGTCATGTTGTCGTCAGTTACCGATCAAGCACTGATTAAAAGTTGTCAAAGCCAAGGGATATCAGGCTTTATTTTTAAACCGATCCAAGCCGATACCGGTGCAGAAATTGTTAAAAATTATCTAAAAATAGCGTAATATTGCGCTATATGTTGGTTACGATGCTGAAAGTAAATGCTTTTGCTCGTAACCAGCAATTATAGCTTGAAACTATTTATCTATTTACAAGGTCTTTGTTAGTCACTAACCGCTAATCAGGGGATGACAATTGCGCTCTCTCTCTCTAAATATTTTAATTTTATGTTGCTTACCTTATTATGCAATTGCCGAAAATATAAATATCAACGTTGTTGATAATGCTAATAAAGCCTTACCTGATATGGTGGTTTATCTACAGCCAGAAGATGATATTTCATTACCTTTTAATGAACAAATTGTCGAAGTTGGCCAGTTTGACCGCTCTTTTACACCTTATATTAGCGTGATGCAGCTTGGAAATAAGGTAATTTTTAAAAATAAAGATGATATAACACATCATATATACTCTCCTATTGGCGATAATAAGTTTTCCTTCAAAATTAATGCCGGTGAATCACAAATTAAACGCGACTTTCAGCAAACTGGTGAAGTTGCTATGGGATGTAATATTCATGATTGGATGAGTGGTTATTTACTGATTGTAGATACCCCTTTGTTTGGTAAAACAAATGAAAATGGTATGCTTGATTTACCTATGCCGCCGGCAGGGAAATATCAACTTATTGTTTGGCATCCACAACTTGATGCGACTAACAACCGTGTATATCAGTCAATAGATTTGTCAGAGCAAAAACAAGTCACGATAAAAATTGATAATAAAATACTAAAAATATCAGAACAAAAAAACCAAGAAGACTTTGATTTTTTATCTGACTATTAGGGATCAGTCTCTTAATGAAGAGCTTACAAACTAAAATATTTTTGTTTTTTGTCTTACTGCTGCTGCTAGTGCAAGCGATTGCATTGTGGACCATAGTAGAAGGTAACAAAAGCCAAGAAAGACAAGAGATTACTAATCGTCTTAGCACAGCTAAAACGATCTTTAATGCCCAGTTTAATAGCCGGCGAGATTATTTAACTGCTTTTGCTGAAACAGCAGCTAAAGACTATGGTATCAAGCAAGTTTTTGAAGATGAATTACGTAGCTTGTTAGTAGCGATGAATAACCATCGGAAACGAATTGATGCCGACCTTGCGATGGCTATTTCTGCCAAAGGTATGGTTACAGCGCAACTGGTACTTGGTAAAAACCAAGCGGGAGAGTCAAAGGTAAAGCAGGGTAGCGAACGCGAACAAGCCTTTCGCTTTCCGCACTGGTTGGAAAGCCAAGAACAATCTCACCTCTATGTTTTAGGCGACTCTGTTTACCAAATTAGTTTATCGCCAATGAATGTCGGCGCAAAAACTATCGGTTGGCTAGCCTTTGGCTTTGAGATTAACCAAGAATTGGCACAGCACTTTCTTGATATCACACAATTACATACTGACTTTGCAATTAAAGTTGGTGATGAATGGCGTTTGATAGCATCTTCAAATGCTACAGCACAATTAGATTTTACTAAACAAGTGGTTAACGGTGAAACTCCGAATGATTACATTGCTATTGGCCACCTTGTTGATGAAGCAGGGCAACTGCAATTAGCGCTTGCCATGTACGGCTTACGTGCCGATATTGTTGCCGTACTTCAAGAGCAGTGGTGGCAATTTTTAATTTTAACATTTATCACGTTATTACTTTCCTTATCTGTTGCCTATATTATTGCAGCCTCTATTACCAAACCTGTTAAACAACTTGTTAAGCAAGCAAAAATAGTAGCAAGCGGTGATTATCATCAAACGGTAAATGTTAACGATAGCAGTGAATTAGGACAGCTGGCGAACGAGTTTAATGCGATGCAATCGGCAGTTCTTTCACGAGAAAAAGCCATAACGCATCGAGCGAATCACGACCCACTGACAGACTTACCTAATCGAAGTGTGCTAAAGACGGCATTGCAAAACTTGGCTGAACGCAAACAAGCTTTTACGGTATTTCATTTGAATTTGAGCCGATTAAAAGATGTTAATGAGACACTCGGGCATGATGTTGGTGATTGGCTAATTAAAGCCGCGGCCCTGCGTCTAAGTACGCTAGATGAATTTCAGTTACTTTGTCATATTGGTGCAGACGAATTCGTTTTACTTGCAGAAATTAATGAGCATAGTTCCTCTGAGCTTTTGGTCAGCCGCATCCATCAAGTTTTAGAAGACAATTGCGAATACCAAGGTATCAATCTGCAACTACAAGTGCGGATAGGTATTGCTTCAGTGCCTGAGCATTGCCACGATACTAAGTCTGTTTTACAGATGGCAGATACGGCATTGCACCATAGCCATAAAGTGAGCCAATTAGTACAGGTTTACCATCAAGGGCTTGATGTAAATAGCGTTGAGCGTTTGAATCTGATTAATGACTTAAAAGATGCCATTATTGATGACCAATTGGAGCTACATTTTCAGCCCAAGCTTGACCTATCAACAGGTATTGTGACTCATGTTGAAGCATTAGTACGTTGGAGACACCCAACGCTCGGTATGGTGCCACCAGATAATTTTATTCATATTGCTGAGCAAACAGGGCAAATTAATGCGTTAACGCATTGGGTATTTATTAATTCGTTAAAACAATATAAAGCTTGGTGTGAAGTAGGTTTAAATATAAGTGTTGCAGTCAATATTTCTGCTGAAAACCTTAAATCACCTGACTTTTATGAGTTTATTTGTCAGTCAGTTGATAAACACCAGGTGCCAGCTGATAAGGTTACGCTTGAAGTTACTGAAAGTGCGGTAGTAGATGACCCTGAAGCGGCCATTGCTATTTTACAGCAATTTAAAGATCGTGGCATGCGAATTTCTATTGATGATTACGGTACCGGCTATTCATCGTTAGCGCAGTTAAAGCAATTGCCAGTTCATGAACTTAAAATAGATAAGTCTTTTGTTCAGCGGCTGTGCGAAGATGAAGATGACCGTATTATTGTACGTTCTACTATTGAACTCGCACATAATATGGGGTTGAGTGTTGTGGCTGAAGGTATTGAAGACGAGTTTGCACTGAATTGGTTAGCTAAAAACAAATGTGAACTTGCTCAAGGTTACTTTATTAGTCGACCTAAGCCAGCCAAAGAACTCACTACTTGGTTATTGGAAAAAAAAGTCTATGCCTTTGAATAGGATTATATTTTGTTAAAAATATTTACACTAACCCTATTAATACTGGTGATCAGCAGTGCAAATTCAGCTGAGTATAAATTGCATGGTGTGCTCGATGTACGTGCAACATCAGCTGATACGCTCAAGAGTTATGTTAATGGCGGGTATGGTAAGTTCACTAGCCATAATGGAGCGAATGTTTCATTGGCACAGGCGGGTGGAGAAGTTGTTGTTACATGGGATATAGGACTCAGTGCGCATGTTGTTGCTAACGCCTATAGTGATGAAAATGACAGTGTCGTTGGCTTAACGGAAGCATTTTTGAAATATCGAACACTGCCGAATGAATCTGGCTACCGTTGGCAAACTAAAATGGGGATTTTCTATCCTGAAATATCCTTAGAAAATAATGCTTACGCTTGGGCAAGCCGAAATACCTTAAACTCTTCCGCGATTAATACTTGGCTTGGCGAAGAGATACGTCTACTTGGCGGTGAAGTGGCATTAACTCGCCTAGGTAAATTTAACAATAATGCTTTTGATATTACGTTAGCGGCAACTGCTTTTATTAATAACGATCCTGCAGGTGCTTTATTATCTTGGCATGGCTGGACTATCGGCAATCGCCAAACTTTATGGACAGAGTCAAAAGCGATTCCTGATTTTCGTGCGCGTATGCCAGGTTATGATCTTAATGGCCAAGCAGCCAAATCAGACCCCTTTTTAGAGTTAGATGATAAATGGGGATTTCATCTGCGTACCAAAGTGAAGTTTCATCAAAAAGGCCAGATTTCTGCTGGCTATTACGATAATAAAGCAACGCCTTATATGGTTGAAAATGGTCAATATGGTTGGCGTACCCGCTTCTACCATTTTGGTTTGAGTTGGCGTTTACCGGCAGCATTTGAACTTAGTAGCCAATTTCTGAGTGGCGATACTTTGATGCAAAGTCCTTTCCGCACCGATGTGGTTAATAATGACTATAAAAGTGCTTTTATTGCACTGTCAAAGCGGATTAAAAAGCACCGTTTGACGATTCGCTTAGAAGAGTTTTCCGTTACTGATAATGATCTGACTATTGGTGATAATAATGAAGAATACGGCAAATCAGCAACACTAAATTATACTTATAGACTGACTAAGCCGGTATTTTTATCGCTAGAATATAATTGGCTTGATAGTCATCGCCCCTCGCGTATGTACACTGAACAAGCAATTGATTTAACTGAACGACAATGGCAACTTGCAGCAAGGTACTTTTTCTAATCAATTTCTTAGTGGTATCAAAAGGCAGCTTGCGCATTCATTGGTAAAGTCATCAGCATGCCTAGTAAATGCGCTGTGAATTCCCCCCCATGACACCTTTCAAACGATACATTAAATATCATGGGGTTATGTTTATTTTACTATGTAGTAGTTATAGCTATATGCGCTTAAATATAGGCTATTAGTGCTGTATTCAGCTAATCACTCATTGATCATAGCCAACTCGACAATAAAAGGTAACTCGTGCACACCAAATTTCACGTTAATAGAGATATAGTCGTTATGATTAGCGGGTAGAGCTAATCATAACGACTATATCAATTGCACCTTACCTTCGACTAAAGATACTGCTGATTTTTCGAAACTATTAAAGGTATTTGCACCACTATTGCGGTATGAGTATCACCGTTTGATCTTGTTGTGGCTAATGTGACTTCGCTTTGATTCTTGATTTACAGGTAAATGCTTTTAGTAAGTTCTGAGTAGTTCATTTCACTGAATTGTTTATTACGCTGAGTAATGTTTCATTTAACTTAATTAGTGTACTAATCTTTTTGTTTTTCATGTTAGAAAAATGCATAAATTATAAAACTTCTGCCAGAACAGCCTTGAATAGTTTAATAAAATGCCACTTTTGCACAATAAGATGATTATTAGGCAATCTATATGGATGCAATGATGATTAATTGAGCACTCTTGATCTTTCTGATTAATATAGTTAGTATACAAATCTTTAGTGTACTAACTATGTTAATATTAATTAAATAAAGAGGAAAAAGTTATCAATATTTCAGATAAAACTTCAGCAGAGTGTTTTACTTTAGAAGGCCTATCTTTTAGCTGTTATCGTTAGCTGCTATATCCCCGCAATTTTAAGCACACACCTGTATTTTTAAATTAAATAAAATCAATTAAATTATTGTTTTATCATCATGATTTTAAGTTCTGATTGGTAGGGTGATATTCCGCGTTAAGTGGGCTTTAACAAACATATACTGAATTCCTCACGATATTCGTTTGATGGATAAAATTAAAAATATGTTGTTAAAGAGGCGTTAATCGATATTAGCAGCAAGTTTATTATTTTATTTAGTTTGTAGTGGAATTATCTTATTCAAATAATTATCAGCTGGTGTGGTTGCTACTGCACTCATCATTATTATGGTTAGTGATAAATGAATAAGTAAACATCAGTATAAAAACTAAGGATTTACCGTGAATATTAAACAATGGCAGAGAATAGTAATTAAAGTCGGTAGTGCTTTGATTGCCCCTGAAAAAGCCGGTTGTAGTAGTAAGTATTTACTCAGCATCGCAAACTTTATCATTCAATGTCGCTTATCGGGCATACAAGTAGTGCTTGTTTCTTCAGGCTCGATAGCTGCTGGTGCACACTTATTTGAGCGTAATAACAATAATAGCGAAGCCGCTAATATTGTTATTAAAAAGGCCATGGCTGCTGCCGGACAAGCAGAAATGATGGCAACATGGGATGAACTATTCGATTTTCCAGCCGCTCAGCTGTTATTAACACACGCCGATTTACGTAACCGTGTTCGTTATGAAAGTATCAGAGACACTATAGAAACCTTATTAGCGAATGATATTTTACCTATTATTAATGAAAACGATGCCGTAACTACAGACAAGCTTAAAGTCGGTGATAATGACAACTTATCAGCTATGGTTGCCTCAGCAGCACATGCTGATGCATTAATCATTTGCTCTGATATTGACGGTTTATATGAAGAAAATCCTCATATCAACAAAGATGCAAAATTAGTTGCCGATGTTTATCAAATTAACGCCAAAATTTATGGCATGGCAGGTGGCGCAACCAGTGATGTTGGAACTGGCGGCATGAAAACAAAAATTCAAGCGGCTGAAAAAGCAGTATCACACGGTATTGATACTTATATAGTGAACGGTTTTAAAGCTGATAGCTTTAAAACATTATTAGCAAATGGCAATCCGGGAACGCACTTTTATTCGCATAAAAACCCTATGCTTGATGGCGTTCATTGGATGCGTCACACCACACGTGCTCAAGGGGAATTGATTGTTGGCAATCAATACGACATTACGGATACTGAGTCCAGTGACTTATTACTTGCCGAAGATTTATTGAGTGTAAAAGGTGATTTTTCCTCGGGTGATATTGTTATGTTGCGAAAAGACAATGGCGATAAATTAGCGAAAGTTAAAACCAATTACAGTAGCTGCCTACTTAACTTTGTTGCAGATAGCGACAACCAAGATTTTTCCGAACAATTAGATAAAACGCAAGAACCGATAATTTCAAAACAATATATTGCGTTAATGGAGTCATAATGAATTTAATTACCACTATTTCACACAATGCAGCCCAAGCGGCTAAAGTCATGGCAATTCAAACGGCTGAAACTAAATCAACACTTCTTAATGATATGGCCGTTGCGCTGAGAGTCAGTAAAGCTGAGATCTTTAAGGCCAATGCTATCGATATTGAATTTGCAGTAAAAAATGGTTTGAGTGAATCGATGGTTGACCGATTACAATTAAACGACCAACGTATCGAAGACATGGCAGTAGGACTAGAAACCGTCGCACAACTCCCCGATGTTGTTGGCACGATTAAAGATCAAGATGTTATGCCTAATGGGCTTAAAATCAGTAAAATGCGTATACCGTTAGGTGTTATTTGTATGATTTTTGAAGCGCGACCTAACGTGACAGCTGATGCTGCCGGCTTATGCATTAAGTCAGGCAATGCGGTGATTTTAAGAGGCGGAAAAGAAGCGTTAAACAGTAGTTTAGCTATTGCGAAAGTACTACAAGATGTTTTAGTTGCCTATCAATTACCTAAAGAAATTATTACCGTTATCGCTGATCCCGACAGAGCCTTGATGACAGAATTACTTACCCAGAAAAAATACATTAACTTGGTTATTCCAAGAGGTGGTGAAGGGCTAATAAATTTTGTTAGTGAAAATAGTCAAATACCCGTTATTCAACATTATAAAGGGGTTTGTCATTTGTATGCGGATAAAGCTGCCGACCTAAATAAAACCTTGAAAGTATTATCAAACGGTAAAACCCAGCGCACAGGTGTTTGTAACGCTTTAGAAGCTTTATTGGTGCATAAAGATATTGCAGCAGAATTTTTGCCTATGGTAGCAGAGCACTTTAAAGAAAAAGGCGTGCGAGTTAATGGCTGTGAAATCAGCGTACCTTATTTTGAAAATAGTAAGCAAATAACCCTAGACGAGTTTGGTGAAGAGTATTTGAGCTTAGAAATTGCCGTTCGTGTTGTCGATGACTTTGCGCAAGCGATTGAACATATTGATCAATTTGGTAGCAACCACACTGAAGTGATATGTACTGAAGACTTGCAAGCGGCGACAAAGTTTCAGCAACTTGTTGATGCCTCTGTGGTGATGGTGAACGCTTCTTCGCGTTTCTCTGATGGCTCTCAGTTAGGTCTGGGTGCTGAAATAGGTATCGCCACGACAAAATTACATGCTTATGGCCCGATGGGGATCGAGTCATTAACCACCGAAAAATATTTGGTTAATGGCGACGGCCAAGTTAGGGCATAACCATGACGACTCAACAAACTAAAATAGCCTTTATTGGTGGCGGTAATATGGCGCAGGCCATGCTAAGTGGGTTTATAGCGGCTGAATTTCCGCCTGAAAATATCTTGGTATGTGCACCTACAGCAGCAACTCGTGATGCTTTGGTTAATAAATTTTCCTTGAACGTTAATGAAAATAACAGTGCGGCAGTAATCTTTGCTGATATTATTTTCATTGCTGTAAAGCCAAATATTGTTAGTACCGTTGCCACTGAGTTAAATACAGCCATACAGCGTGATGGTACAAAACCCTTGATTATTAACCTTGCTGCGGGTGTAAGCAGCAAGCAACTGCAAGCATACTTTGATGATGACCAGCAGGTTATGGCGGCAATGCCAAATTTACCGAGTGCTGTGCGAAAGGGGTTAACTGGCTTAGTCGCTGCTAAAAGCTGTGATCAAGAAAGCATTACCTTGGCTGATAATGTACTTTCTTGTATTGGTAAAACGCTGTGGTTAGACGATGAAAGTAAAATGCCAGCAGTGGTCGCGATAGCCGGCAGTGCGCCAGCATATTTCTTCTTATTTTTAGAGGCCATGATTGAGTCTGGTGAAAAACTCGGCCTCACTTATAAACAAGCTGAGGCAGCAGCAATGCAATCGGGCATAGGGGCGTTGACCATGGCATCAAGCTCAGCCTCATCGGTGGTTGAACTTAAAGAGCAAGTTACCTCGCCAAATGGCACCACGCATCAAGCGCTTGTCTCTTTTGCGAATAACAACTTTAAAGATATTGTGTATCAGGCTATGCAAGCAGCGGCCAACAAAGCGGCTTCATAAGATAGCTCTGTGATAACTACTTATGACAACCAACTATGATAAGCATCTAAGAAAGCTATCGTATATTGGCAAACCTGTAGCGTAGATACTGTAAACAACACTTTATGTTTGCCGATATTAGCGATTATATGGGTTTTTCGCGGCTTAACTTTCTAATGTTTTGTAAGAGCCCTTGTGTAATGCAGGGCTCATTAATAGTGCAATAATCACCGCTGAACTTAACAACGTTTGCCACCAATAAAGCTGCAAGCCTAAGGTATAATTAAACAAAGCAAGCAAGGCAAAATAGCCCACCACAGTGTACTGTAGCCAATAGATACACCAGCGTGAATTGTGCTTGTTTTCTATCACACCTGTAAAACGTCGAGCAAACTGTAAACTAATCACCGCAAGTGTTGAAACAAAAAGCCCAACAACAATAAACGACAGCCAAACAAACAATTCTGGCCATCCAATTACTTGTGCTGATTTAGCCGGTCCGGACCATAATGCATCCCAGCTTACCGCTAATATCAGCCCTAACGTTACCAGTATTTGTCTATCTTGCGTATCATTACCAGGATTAACAAAGTCAGCCAACTCGCCCTTTAGATATAAGAAAATAAAGCTAAATGCGATCAAGCCAACCACAGGCTCTATGCCGGGCTGAAGTTGCAGGCTAAAGTATGTTAGCAAGTAACCTAACATCGGAAATACCGTATGAGTAAACGATACCCCGACAATCCAAATAATGGCCGTTCGTAAACGAACGAGTTGTTTTGCCCTAGCAAATGTAGCGATAGCAACATCTGAACCGATACCTAACCCCATTAACAAACTGGCGATAACAAAATCAAATAGCGCAAATTCCATGGTATTTAGTCCATTTTAGCTGTTGGTGTTGTTAAATTTTTTGACCAATTGAGGCGCATATCCCAAGTATAACGATGCTCTGGCGCCAGCGGAGCTTGGCTTTCATCAACTTGTTTCAAAACGTTAGTAGCAGAAGTTAAATTAGCGTCGCGACCAAAAATATAACTTTGTTCACGCACGATAGATAAATAGGCCTTATTTAACTTCAGCGCACGCTCAGCTGACGGCGTAATAAGTTCAAAAACACTGCCGGCATTAAGCACTTTTTGTGTATTGACACTACCGTCTTGATTAAACCAGCGTTGCAGCATTTCGTTATTTTGACGAAACTCATCACCACCGCCAACTCTCTGTAAATATGTCAGTATTTCTCCGTTTTCTTCGCCAATATTGGGAGCATCATGTTGTGCTGCTAAGTTGATATAACCCCAACCTGCTGCGCCTGTCACCTTGCGGGGAAAAGAAAAAGTTTGATCTAATGTTGAGCCGATAGTTTTGTGACAACCCGCACAAAAAGCTAACTCTTGAGAGTTTTGATGGCGTAAATCACCGTTGGCGTTTTCAATGTAAGCATTGAGTGTCCAGCCCATATTACTATTTACACCTTTATCGCCTAATAAGTGCACTTGCGGTAAGTTCTCAAAATGTTTCTCTTTGGCCTCTAAGTAATATTCTGACGCCAATTCTGCTTTGTCTTTAAAGCTGTGCTTTTTCATGTAGCGTACTTCTTTCATGCGTGGCGCATTGTATACCGTGCCGTCGTCGTTTATTCCGATATAACGAACGGTGTGTAAAAACTCGGTATTTTCAGGGTATAGCAAGTGACTTAATGGGATATTTTTTGCGTCACCGAAATAATGTGAGCGTAGCTTGACTTGGCTAACTTGAGTGGTTAACTGGCCATCGCCATTAATATCTTCGCCAATTACATGCTCAGATACTGGGATAGTGGTGATGTTTTTAGCTGCTTTCATGGTCATTTCTACTAAGGCTAAATTAGCAAAGTAAACATCGCTAGAATATTGACCATTTTGTTCTCTAAAGGCTTTAGGTAAGCGGATCATCGCATCACCCGTTGAGCCATTGGTTGGCCAGAAAGTACTTGGGAAAGGCTTATAGTTAAATGCTACCCAGTGGCTGCCATCTTTTGCTAAACCATTCGTATCAAAAGCTTGGTTAGGCTGTGCTAAGTTTTTAATTGGGGTAACTTCACCGTACCAGTTTGGGTCGCTGCTAAACTTTTCTATAAAAGCGCTATAGTTGTCTTGCGAAACCCATTGTTTTATTTCTTGATCTGATATATCAGCGATTAATTGTGTTCTATCGACAAATAAATTTTTCCAGTGGTTGTTTGTGCCTAAATCAGAAAATTGGTATTCACCTTGTAAGTCACCATCATTCATGGTGTTAGGGCGATTGGGGCTGTTTTTATAAGTCTGATGGCAAGCGTAACATGGGTTGTTATTGCCTTCGGTTTTGGTATAACACTGAGGTGGAATAACTGCCTCAGCATTGTAAATTTCTTGATGCGCTATATAAGCGGTTGCCGGAATGACATCGCCTTCAGAGTAAGGTGAATCTGCAGGCGAGGTACTTGGCATTATTAGCGCAGCAACACTGTCATTACTATGCTCTGTCCAGGCTTTATTGTTGTCATCCGAACAAGCAGAGATAAGAAAAAGGCTTAAAAATAGTACTATTATTTTAATTGAATATCGCATAGTTTATCATTTTTTAGATGGGTAAAAGCGGGATGAAGAATCCCGCTATGCATTGATAAATCTAGTTAATTATATAATTAAAGAGATTTAGGATCGTACATCCATAATGTATTGTTCTCTTGGAAGCCATCTTCACCAATAATGATACGGCCATCGCGCATAACAATAACGTTATCAGGTTGAGAAAGTTGCTCAACATCACAGCGCAGGGCACCGGTTAAGCTAGAGCGGTAAGTACTGCCCATTACTACCGGTTCAATGCGGGCTAAGTCATAGTTTTCTTCGAGTTTAGCGCGGTATACACCACCACAATCTTTAACGCGAGCTGATAACTGAATATCACCCTCATCATCAATTAAGGTGTTGTCTAAATCTGCAATGCCCATGTACATATATGCTGCTGTAACGTCTTCGTCTGCAATAGCCTCAACACCACCAACAGCCTCTAGAGCACGGTCGTGATTGATACTAATACCTTCAAGTTTACGCCACTCAGCGGTAGCACCTTTCATTTTAGCGGCTTGACGTGACTCTAAAAATGCCGCTCTATCGTCCATTGGTTGGCCCGCTGTTACTGCGCTGCCACCCTCAGCTACTGACGGATAAGTTGCATCACCATCAGCCCATGCTTGTACGTCTGCAAGTGTCATATAACTGGTTTCGCCATCAACGTAGTCAGAAGTATCAATGCCATCATAATCAGAAATCCACGCTTCGATCGTCGCATTGTTACCTGAGGCTAGTTCAACCCAAGTAACATCAAAACCGGTTGTTGCCGGTTCTGTACTACCAGCATCTTGCACTAATTTAGCGCCGTAAATTGTACCTGAGCTTAAGTCTTCATCAGCATCGGCAACAAATTTAAATAAAACACCACCGGTATCATCTTGTGAAGAGTAAACAGTGCGACGATCTGGCATTACAGTAGAGTTTTCATGCTCATAGCGGCCGATTGTGTAATGTTTAACAGGTACTGGGTTATCAGAAGTCGCGTTAGTAATTTCAACGGTATAGCCGTAACGGTAAGGGTTAGGAAAGTCAGGCGCTGTTAATGCTTCTAAATTATCGGTACTGGTATTCGCAGGATCGTTCCAGCTAGCGTCAGTGGTGGAATTTACTGTTGAGCGTACAATCCATTCCTCAGAGCTAAGTGGTGTGCCCCAAGGTGAAACCGAACCAAAACAGTTCGCCGCTGTACCACCAACACTATCAAAATCAACCATCATAGCTTCAGCAACTGACCAACTGCCAAATTGGTCTTTTTCTATTTTCATACGGCTAACACCACCAGGATATGACTCCCAGTTAGTGAATAAGTATCCTTCACCTTCACCCGTTGACACATAGCCATTGAAATCAGGCGCGTTGTTTTCAATAATTTTGTCGCCAGAAATAATGCCATAATGTACACCTAAACCACCAGCTAAGCCTTTGTCGCCTAAGTCTGCGAAAGTATCATTTGTTTGACCAATAATTTGATATTCACCTAATGCAGACACCACAACTTGACGCTCTGCTTGTGTTTCTGGTACCGGTGAATTAACAATTGTTTTTGGCAAGTTGTTAAAGTTAACGCCACGCAATACACCCACTGTACCTTTGTTGTATGCTTTGCCATTAACCGAGTCCGTCATGGTATTGGCATCAGAGGGATGTTGAACATTGAAGAACAAGTCGCCTTCATCAGTAAGAAAGGCTCCTGTAACCTCTGCACCAGTAGGTACTGTCGCTAAGCGAGTTAAAACCGCTGCCGACTGGCCATTCACACCATCAGAGCCGTTAGTACCGTCTGAGCCATTAGCGCCATCAGCTCCGTCAGAGCCATTTGAACCGTTAGCACCATCTGTCCCTGCAATACCTGGAGCGCCTGCTTGACCTGTTGCTCCATTTGCTCCGTCATCGCCACCACACGCTGACAACCCTATTACTAAAGATATAGCTATAGCTGATAACTTAAATTTGTTCGTTACTCTTATTGACATAGTTTTTTCCAATTATCTAAATAGTTAATAATGATTAATGGCAAACAGGCCCCTGATACTCAGAGAAAAGAGGTACTGAAAGTGAGCAACATCTTGATGAGGTTTCTTGACAATTTCATGATTGTAAAATGAAGTTAATGAGTCATTAAGATGACAAAAGCATAGATTTGCTAGGTTTTACAAAGGTAATTTCGTGTAAGAAAGACGGTATTTTTTTATACGGATTTTTAATAAAAGCAATTAAAATCAGGTGGTTGTTGTTTTATTGATGAGGTGAGGGCGTTTTTTGTAATGGTATTCACCCTCTTACTTTTTGTTCAGTAATAACTGATGGCAAAATTATCACGTTGAAGTAAGTGAGATAAAAAGTGATTTTTTGCCCCATTTTTATCTGCTAGAAAACTTTAATAATACGGCGATAACGAAATAAATTTATCACCATATTATACAGTTTTATCGACGAAGATCATTTGCCAAACTTTGCTTAGTAACTGTTTTAAAAGCTTAATTAAGCGATAAATTAACCATACTGCTAGTAAAAATAACAGCGCTAAAATACTCCAAGTAATTATATTAACACCTAAAGAATATTCTTTTTTAGGCTTATCAGCTTTGACTGAATCGTCAGCCTTTTTAGTGCCGGTAACACTGATCACTTCAACTTTTTGTGGTTGTAGTGCGACATTAAAATTGTTTTGGTTATGATCAAGAGTAATATTAAATTTAGCTGTTTTATAACCTTTATGGCTCACTTCAACCAGATACTTTCCTGGCGAAAGTGGCATAGAAAATTTATATTTGGGCACAATGTTTAAAATTCTAATTCTTGCCGATTGCGGTTCCGTGCTAATTTCCAACGGATAAACTTTTACACCTTTTTGCCAAAAATTTAGTGCGGTTTTATTGATAACGCCACTATTTATGATAACTTTCCGCTCAATTGCTTGTTGTTTAGAGTCTTTAGGTTGAGCTTTCAACCAGTAAGTACCTGACGCTAATATTGCCTGATCGAATATTTTTAAACCAGGCTCATAACGTGTTCGAGCAATAGTGATATTTTCAGCATCGTTATAATTAGCTAGCTCTAATATTCCACGATGCTTGCTTGTTGAGATAAGCTTAAATTCGTTAGTCTCGATTTTTTCTTTAACTTGTTTTAACCCCGGCAGTTTTGCTAATTCACCAGCAAACTCTTCTAGAATACCTTTTTTAATGGTGCCTTTAATGGTCTTTTTAATATCAGCATGTGCGATATTGGGTAAGATAGCAATGAACAGAAAACTACATAACAATAAGATTTTATTCATCACTTGAGTCTCCAATTAAACTTGTTAACCAACCGACGAGCTCAGGCGCTGAATCACCGAGTAAGTCTATGATCATTAAAACAGTGTCAGTGTCGCCATTATTTTTTATATAGTCGCTAATGATAGAGTCAACCGCGGCTTTATTTTGTTGATAGAGCTCTACACCACTACTTTTCATTAGCTCTTCTAGCGCTTCACCTCTGAGTGCATCTTCAAGTTTCTCTGTTAATTCATTAGACGCTTGATTTTGAGTTTTTACTTTCTCTGCTGTTTTTTTATCTTTTAAATTAATCGTATGCTGGTTAATACTATCTGCTTCGACCCCCATTAACTGCGCGAAAAACACACTAACATTAGAAAGTGCAACCACTTCAAAAATTTGCTTTTCAACTTCTGACTTAGCCGGCATATGCTGCTTTTGAGGTCTGCTTAGGTTACATATCTCTGAGTCGGGTAATGTGCTGCAATGGCCTGTAGAAATTTCCTTGCCATTAATGAGTAGTCGCCAGTTAAATGCCATACCAAAAACTAGCCATAGGATATTACCACCAGGATACTCAGTGCCGTTCATAGTAATAAGCTTATTTGGGTTTTCTCCTGCCCAAATAGAGGTTTGGCGTGAGCCTTTTTTTGTACCTAATTGGCATAGGTAAGAAACTTCTAAGCAAACATTTGGCTGGCTGAATAGTGAACTTGAGCTGGTGGTGAACTCAACGAGATCATCGCCGGTAAAACGCTTTTTTCCTTGATTAAGCACGCTAGCTAACTGTTTTTCTAATAAGCTATTAGCGCTGCTGGGCTCAGGGTAAGAAAAGCGTAAATGCTCGGGAGCATTAATTACCATAGTGTCAAATTTAGCTGGCGTTTCCTTATTTAACGCATTTGAGAGGTAGTGTTGATAATACCTTTCCATAAATAATTTAGGCTCTCGTGCACCGAAGTTTAGCGCGGCGGCTGTGATGTCACGCACTTCAGCAAGCGGTTTAAAGTTGTCGTGATGTGTGGCTTTTACTGTAATGCTATTGTAACCTGACTTAACAACCTCATTTAGCATTTCAAGAAATGCTGAGTTTAACCCTTGGGCATTATAGCCTTGACGATACATTTCAAGCTTCAAGCGAGCTCGTTGATCAATCGACTGCATCGCGATATCAATTTTCTTCTCCATAGCAAAGCAGTGTAAACGTCTTAATTTTTTACTATTAGCCCAGTGAAGAAAATCTCGATAGCCAGCTTTACTGTCTGAAGCGAGTGCCTCCTGCCATCGCCTATCGGTTGAAATATGCCGAGACAGGTATGAAAGCAAGAAAAAGAAGCTTAAAACCGTACCTAAAAATTGGCTGACGCCTAAATAGTAAGGTTCGTAAGGATAGCTTTGTGTTAATGATTGCGCCGACTTTTCTGTCAAAGGGTAAGTCGTTTCATAATCTAAAGAAAGCAGTACCGGTGTCGAAAGACTCTCAATAGGGAGTAATCTATTTTCTTGCCAAGCAAAAATAGTTTGTATATTACCTTGATAGGTAAATACTTTGTCAGTATATATTTGATATTTTACTGAGCCGAAGGCGATAGTTATTAGCCAAACGATGGCGCCAATTAAGGCATAACGAGATAAACGTTTTAATTTAATACGCCAAATAGAGTTTGGCTTTGATTTGGTAAGCTGACGAATGAACATCCAAAGAACAAAACAAGCAAGAATAACAATTTTTATCATTAATACGTCCATGCCAAAATATATGATGAGCAAGCCTATAGCTATTGGGAAATAGCTTTGCCAAGCAAAATATAAATATTATTTATAATCAATTCGACCAATTTATCACTAAAACTTGAATAAAACCAAATTATTACGAGCATTTTTTAGTCGTTATACTTTGTGTAGGGTAGAGAAAATAAGACTTATGCGTTGTGATCATAGCCTTTCAAATCAATTGATAGTTTCGTTGAATTAAAAAAATTAGCTCTTTTTTGATGGGGCAGAATGACTGATGTTGAAAGGTGATAACTTAAAGTTCCAGCTTGCACACCTATGAATAAGGCCGACTTAAATAAGGTGAATGAGTTTTGGCTGATATTTTGGTATTAATTGCCAGTTGAATGTGAATAGAAGTAGAGCGAATTAGTTTCAAGTAGGTATATAAATGCACAGACGTTGTTTTAACAATATGCGTTACAAGTTATTAAGAAACTTTGATTTTAAAGGAATAGTGTGAGAAAAGATGGGGTGGCTAAAGGGACTTGAACCCTCGACAACCGGAATCACAATCCGGGGCTCTACCAACTGAGCTATAGCCACCACTGAACTTACTTAAAACGCCTTGTGGTAAGGCGCGGAGAGTATATTGCATTTGTTAGCTTATTGACAAGGAAAATATCTTATTTCAGATGATTTTTCTTTACTTTTTTGTTGCTCAGAAGCAATTATCGACAATACTAGCAAATATTTCAGCACTGAATAAAAGGCTCAGTCCTAGATATACCTGCTAGCCCGTGCTTAGTATATTTTTTAAATTATATTTTAAATGTTTTTACTTGATCAGATAAATCAGCCGCAAGTTTTGCCAACTCATCACTTGCCGCTGAAATTTCTTGGGCACTATCACCAGTTTCAACGGAGATATCGCTAATTTCCACGGCTTGTTGGCTAATATCTCGTGCGACTTCACTTTGTTGTTGTGTAGCAGTCGCAATTTGAATATTCATATCGGAAATGAGAGACACTGATGCTTCAACTTCAGATAATGAGCGCGTCACTTCATTGGTTCTATCAACAATTTGCTTAGCTTGTTCACTACCGACATTCATTGATGTCGTTGCTCGGCTTACTTTGCTTTCCAATGACTGAATCATGGTTTCTATTTCAACGGTAGATTTTTGGGTATTTTGTGCAAGTGTTCGTACTTCATCCGCAACCACAGCAAAGCCTCTGCCTTGTTCACCAGCGCGGGCTGCTTCGATAGCAGCATTGAGTGCTAATAAGTTGGTTTGATCGGCAATCCCCTTAATAACCACGAGAATATTGACAATGTCGGCAGTGCCTTCTTGTACTTCATCGATTAAGGTTTTTGAATCGAGTATACCAACTGACAGTGCTTTGATTTGCTCGATAGTTTCATTAATGGTTAATGAGCTAGTGTTAACCAGCTGTTTCGAGTTGTCAGCAGCATCTGATGCCTCCGATGTTTTACTGGTGACTTCATCAATAGAAGCGCTCATTTCGTTAATAGCGGTTGCAACTTGATCGGTTGCTTGATGTTGACGTCTGACATTCTGATCTGTTTGCGCTGTGATGCTAGAAAGCTCTTGTGATGCTGTTGCTTGTTGCTCTGCTGAAGCCGAAATATGTTCAATCATGCCTTTTAAGCGCGTAATCATGTCTCGCATAGCTTGTTGTAATAAACCTAATTCATCGCTTTGATTTACTTCAATCGTTTGGGTTAAGTCTCCTGCTGAAACATGCTGAGCAGCTTTCACTGATGAGATGATAGGAGTACTGATGTTTTTTGCAATGAATAGCCCAATCAATGTAATAATAATTGAGACTATGATGATAGTGATCACGGAGATTTTAATTAATGCATTCGCAGCAGCAAAGGCTTCAGATTCATCAATTTCAGCTATTAAGGCCCATTTAAAGTTGCCTAAGTCGAGCGTGGTAAATGACGATAGTACAGCATTTCCATTATAGTCATTAATTATTTCACTAGCAGACACGCCGTTAAATGCATGCTCGACAGCCTTAGTATCTACACCATTTTCAGCGATTGTTCCTGCAAACGATGCTAGGATCGAGTGGCCTTTTGGATCAAGAAATGAATCAGAACGCATGCGCTTATCTTGTCCAACCAAATAGGTTTCACCTGTTTCACCCATACCATCGCGTTGTTGCATAATCTCATTCACTTTACTGCTTGGAAATTGCAATGCAATGTAACCAATATGGGTGCCATTTTCGTCGGACTTTTTAGCCATAATGAAAGCTGCTGGCTCATTATTTGATGGTGGATAGGGTTTGAAGTCGCTGATGGAAAGTGTACCTAAAGCACTATTTTTAGCGTTCACAAAGGCATCATTAATACTACTTTTCGCCAGTGATGAAGTACTAATGTTCATGCCTAAATCAGATTCTTTAGCGGCGCTGAAAACAATATTGCCTTTTAAATCAATCAGGAATAAATCATACCAAGCGTTAATTTTATTAATACTTTTTAGGTGCTTTCCATATTGTTGTTCAAGCTGTTGCCATTCTTTTCCATTGACACCTGTGCTAGCAGTAGCTGCTGTAAACTTCTTTAGTGCTATTGCGGCATAAGGATCACTGTCGAGTATCAGCAGGCTTGATTTCAGTGAAGAAACATAGTTTTCTAATTGTATTTTTTTAATACTCTTGATTGACTCTAGTTGATTAAAAGCTTGTTGCTGAATGGCTGTTTGGGCCATATTGATACTAAAAAATGCAAATATGATAAGAGGAAGTAGAGAAAGGCATAGAAATGAAAATGTTAGTTTTTGATTAATTTTTTTAAATTTGTACATATAATGAACTACCTTACATCCGAACAACTCAGCGCAATGCTTAGCTGATACTCATTATGTTTAATACCTCCTGGCGCTGAATGATGTCCTATAATTTTAGCGTAACACAAATTTTAAGAAACTCTAGCGCGTGCTGAATTATTTTTAAACGTTCTTTTAGTTGTTAATTATCTGGTTATTTTAGCTTTTTCAGTTAATTTGCTAGTATTAAGTAAAATCACTTAGAAGATAAATATATGTCATTAGAAAGCATTTCTGCACAAATTCTTAACACTGAGCAAGGCAATGAGAAAAAAATGCCGCCGGTTGAGTTATGGGATCCACCTTTTTGTGGTGATATTGACTTGGTGATAAAGTCGGACGGTAGCTGGTTTTATAATGGCACAATATTTAAGCGCTTATCTTTAGTTAAGCTCTTTGCCTCAGTCTTAAAAAAGGAAGCCGAAAAGTACTTCTTAGTTACACCAGTTGAGAAGATAGGTATTGTTGTTGAAGACGCGCCGTTTTTGATTACCCAATGGCAGTGGTTAGATGATGCAAAAACTATTATGCAAGTTAGCAGCAATTTAGGCGATAGTTTTACTTTAAGCGCCGAGCATCCGTTAACGCTGACAGAAGAGGGTGGCCTATATGTCACCGTTAGACGTAACTTACCCGCTAAAGTGCATCGTAATGTTTATTATCAGTGGGTTGATTTAGCGAAAGAAGAAAACAATGAAAACGGCACTGAATTATGTTTTTACAGTGCCGAACAGCGATTTGTTTTAGGGGTATTAGAAGATTAGTTATATTACGCGAGAAAAACGTTGTTTATTTAAATGTTGCTTCATGTAGGCATCAAAACTCATGCAAATATTACGTATCAGTAAGCGTGCTTTTTGATTCACTTTGATTTCATCAGCACTATTGGTCATTAGCCCATCATTAATAAAAGTGTTTAGTGATGGTAAATCTTCGGCAAAATATTGATCAAAATCGATGGCAAATTTTTCATTGATTTTATTTTTATCGAGGTAAAGGTTACACATTAATTCACGTATGACTTCACCACGAATAATATCGTCGTTGGTTAAACTTACACCTTTTACATGGGCGTGAGCTTGGTTATCAATTGCCTTGTAATAGTCTTGTAATTCTTTAGTATTTTGACTGAAGCTGTTACCAATAGCACTAATAGATGACACGCCTAAACCGAGCAGATCGCAGCCGCCTTTAGTGGTGTAACCTTGGAAGTTTCGGTGCAATTCGCCTGCTTTTTGCGCTATTGATAGCTCATCTTCAGGTTTAGCAAAGTGATCCATGCCGATAAAGTCATAACCAAAATCACATAGCTTTTCGATAGCGAGTTTCATTAGGGCAAACTTTTCATCAACACTGGGTAACCACTCATCTCTTAACTTTCGCTGGGCAGCAAAGCGAGCAGGAATATGGGCGTAGCTAAACAGTGAGATGCGATCTACATCCATTTCATGCGCTTTATTTAAAGTACGAGTAAAGGTGTCGATATTTTGGTGCGGTAGACCGTAGATTAAATCGATATTAATGGATTTAAAGCCAACTGCTTTTGCGTGAGCAATGAAGTTTTCAATAAATTCAGTAGACTGTACTCGATTAATGGTTTCTTGCACCTTTTCATCAATGTCTTGAACACCAATGCTTATGCGGTTGAAGCCTAGGCTATAAAGATGCTCTGCTAGGTTCATTTCAATTTCACGAGGATCGATTTCGATACTCATCTCTACTTGTTCAGCAAAAGTAAACTTTTCTTTTAGCAGCTCAACCAGTTTGGTGATTTGTTCGTGTCGTAAAAAGCTTGGTGTGCCGCCACCCCAGTGTAACTGTTTAACGGTGTAGTCTTTAAATAGTGGTGCTCGAGAGGCAATTTCTTCGGCAAGAAATTCAAGGTAAGTGTCCGCTTTATCGCGATGGCGAGTGATAACTTTATTACAACCACAGTAATAGCAAAGGCTATGACAAAAAGGGATATGCACATACAAAGACAACTCACGATTAGGTGAAGCTTCAATGGCTCGAACCAGATGATCATGTTGGAATTGATCATGAAACTCTAGTGCTGTTGGGTATGAAGTATATCGTGGGCCACTAGTGTTATATTTCTTTAATAGCGCGCTATCGAAAAATTGAGTTGCTTGCATGAGTCTTCTCGTTTACCAATTTGACGCTATTATAGATAAACTAGCCGCCCAAACATTGATCAAGCGCAATGCTGACGGCTTTATTGTGACTTATGTCAATTTTGTTCTATTTTATTATTATATTACAGTAACTTGATGTTTTTAAAACGAGTTAATAATATTTTCCGACATTATTGCGTGGGTTGACTCAATTGCTGTTTCGTTCATTCGCGTATTGATGTAGTAAGCCAATATCACGGCGAATATCTTCCGCTAGCTCTGCTTCAAGCTTCATGCGCTCAAGGTCGAGCTTCATACGCGTTCGTTTATCAAGCTTTTTACGTTCAGCTAAAATAGGCATATGCTTAATACCTTCATAAAATTTAAATACCGCAGGAAATTGCAGATTTAAATCTTGGCTTAGCTTTAATGAGTCAAGCAACACACTCAAACGCCAGCAGCCTTCGGCAAAGTCGCACTGCTCTTCTTTCATAGCTCGCACAATAATAATGACACTGGCGATGATTTTTTTATCATGCTGTTGCAGTGCTTGTTGTTGCGCGGCTTTTTGTTGCTCTTGTTCTAGCGTTTGTTGTTTTAATTGACGCAATAGCTTAACTGCTACTGCGGCTAGTACGCCAATAATCACCATGGCCAATAACGCGAGATATATCCAAGGATTTGAAAACATGAAAGCTACCTATTCAAATTTTGATAGGTCACTGCTATCAAATTTGTCCCATAAATCATCTTCAGAGTCTGAGCTTTTAGTTGGTGCTATTATCTCTTCTTCATCATCATCAAGCCCCAATGCTTGACTGATTTTTTCATGTTGTTCCATTAATTCATTGTAATAATTAACATCTTCAGCTGTTAGTTCTAAATCATCGTCTTGCTTTTCAAGTATTTCAAGCAAACGAGGATCTTGCTCAATACGATTTAGCTGCTCAGCTAAAGACTCACTCGCTTCCACCGCGCGAATGGCTGCGATAGGTGAATTATTTGCTATGACTTTTGCCGGTTTAGCAGCTTTGGTTTTAATTGGTGCAGTAACAGGTTTACCTAAGTCAATAGGTGTTTTATTGCCAATACGTGGATCTTTGTTTACTGATGATTTTTGCCCATTATTGACTTTAGGGCTAGCTTCTTTTTGGCGATTTCCCGCTTCTTTGCCACTTTTTTTCTTGGCTTTACGAGGTGTCGGGGTCACTAATTTTTTCTTGTCATCTTTAAGGATGCCAATTGAGCCTGTGCCTGGCTTGCGGGATTTTTTAGTACGAGACATAGTTATAACTTTTGCTAATGAACAATTATCACTATTTTACGACATTCCACGCTAAACCGCGATAGAAAGAAAAAAAGCGACGTTAATAACGTCGCTTTTGGATGAAATGTGGCATAAGCCAAACATATAATTCCGATTTTAAGGGGCTATCCTAGCCTTTTGGTACAGTCCTTGTGAATTTGACAGTTTCCAATATTATTATAGTCACTTCCGTGCTTAAATTTATTTTTTTCGGTCGTCCTGACACTTTCTTGGTTTATCCTTAACGCCCTCTATGGGCAAATTACTTCAGCACTCTTCCTGAGTATTAGTAAACTATCCGTATTTTAAATTATTTGCTGCGTATATAACGCTTATTGCTTTCCGTGCAAAAATTGTCCGTTTTGTATGCTGCTACTAAAGTAGCTGACCCATACTTTACGTGACTTTGCCAAAGCAGCAAGCTATTTTTTTCAATTGTTTCTTGCACTAAAGTCGAATAATTAACAAGTGCTTGTTTTTAAATGTAATATTTTTGTTAACAAATGTAATTTAATTATCCTTTATAAATAATAATGGTCAATGTCTTACAAGAAAAATGGCAGATAAGCTAATTAGTTATTTGATTTTTATTTACGAAACCCTTCGTTAATAGGTGCTGTAGCGTTTTTACTATATTGTGCATTTGCGAACAATGAATAAATACCTGGAGAAGAGAGTTTAGATAAAGTTGAATTATTCGCCAGCACAGTGTCATACACTGAAGTGTTTTTAAGCTCAGGTTTGTTGTTCCAAATAGTGTTGGCGTTTATGGTGGTGGCGTGTTGAAACGCATGTTGTTATGAAGTGTGACGAAAATTAACTTTTTTAAAGCAGTAGACAGTGATGGAGCAACTATCTACTGTATTGTCGCTTTTAATCTTCTTGTTCGTGTAACCAAGCGGCGTGAGTTGGTGCTTTTTTAGTTTTAGACCATTCTTCAACCATTAACGGCGCAACACGTTTAAGCTCAGCATATTGTTCAGCTGTACCGGTATTTGTAGCGAGTTCTAAGCGGTGGCCATTAGGATCAAAGAAATAGATAGACTTAAATATTCCATGGTTAACTGGGCCTAAAACATCTACGCCATGGGCTTGTAAGTCGTTTTTCGCTGACACTAGGGCATCAATATCTTCAACTTCTAAAGCAATATGTTGTACCCATTGCGGGGTATTTTCATCACGTCCCATTTCAGGTGAGTTAGGTATTTCAAAAAAGGCTAAAACATTGCCCATACCAGCATCTAAAAATATATGCATGTAAGGATCTGGCGCTTTAGTTGACGGTACTTCATTTTCTGCAATAGCGACAGTGAGTTCCATATTTAAATGCTTTTGATACCAGTCAACGGTTTCTTTTGCATCTTTACATCGGTAAGCCACATGGTGGAAGCGTTTTAAATTAATCATAATGTTGTTAGTTACGTTATAAGTTAAACAGATCTCGAATGAGCTATTTTTTACCATAGCTCGATAATAGACCCTAATTTTCAGATGAGTTTAGCGACGTAATGTTGTCAGCAATTACGTACGCTTTACTTTACAAGCTGATGTTATTTCGCTGCGATAATCTCTTGCCATTGCTTTGTTAAATTATTGTCTACAACTTTAAAAGCAATACCCGCTAAAGGTGAGTCAGTGACTTGCAGTGTCGAAGTTAATAGCTGATCGTCACGAAAGAAGTGGCAAGTTAGCTCGGTATTTACCGATAAATGTTCAAATAAAGCCTGTATTGTTGATTCGGTTATTTTGATGTTATCAATAGCAATAAGGGTATCGTTCACCGCTAATCCTGCATTTGCTGCCGGTGAATTTTCCAATACTTGGTTAATAACTAATCCCAAGGTTTGAGCTTTGTAGTGAGCCCCTAAATAGGCGTGATAACATGTGGCCGGAGTAGTCTCTAAGCTATTGAGCTTTTTGAATTTTTGTTTCTGTAATTCAACGCCATATTCTGCTAACTCTTTGCTGATATCAATACGTTCATTACTATCGAGGTGGCGTTTAAATGTTGTTGAAATGTCTTCTCCACACAACAGGTTAGCTATATTAATAAAATCGTCTTCCGTGGTGCCTGTGTTAGTACGACCAAAGTGGATCCATAGTTCACGCATCAGGGTGTCTAAGCTATATTGATGATTAGATTTACTGCGAATAGTTAGATCTAGCCATAAAGCAATTAATGCGCCTTTAGCGTAGTAACTGACAATGTTGTTAACCGCATCTGGACCTTGTTGATAAAACTTGGTCCAAGCGTCAAAACTTGAAGCGGTAATGCTTTGCTTCAACTCACCCGCGCCACGAAACACCCGTGTTGCTGTTTTTGCCAATATAGCTAAGTAGGCTTCAAAATCAATTAAGCCGGTGCGGTAAAGTGAAAAGTCATCGTAGTAAGAGGTGATACCTTCAAATGCCCATAATTGCTTGGTGTAGCTTTCTTTTTGTAAATTATATGGCACAAATTCTTTCGGCTTAATTCGACAAACATTCCAAGCATGAAAATACTCGTGCGAACATAAACTTAAAAAGGTTTTATAATTATCACTCATATCGGCATGAGTTTGTTGAGGGTTGGGAAGATCAAAGCGACTAGCCTGCAAAATAGTCGAGTTTTTATGTTCTAAGCCGCCAAAGCCCTGTGCCTGCAAATGGGTAATAAACCAATATTCTTTAAAAGGTGCTTCACCAAATAAATTAATGTGGTGCTGACATAACTTACTGACATCTGCCGCCAAGCGCTGCGTATCGCCATAATGTTTACTGGTAAATACTAAATGATGGACTACACCTTCCACAGTAAATTCGGTGCAATCAAACTCACCAATGGCAACAGGACAATCAATTAAATGTTGATAATTATCTGCAATATATCGACCAAATTGAAACTTTTCAGTTTCTTTTGCTCGGGTTAAACCTGTGGCGACTCGCCATTGGTTATGTGTTGTGTTTGCTGATGGCTCAATGATGAGCTCGCAACTTAACTCGCTTAACTCTGTGACTTGTAAAAAGGTCGAGCTGCCATTGAAAAAACCACGTTGGCTATCAAGGTAGGCTGTGCGAACAGATAAGTCGAAAGCAAACACTTGATAACGCACTTGTACTTGGTCATCTTGGGCTTGTAGTGACCAAGTTTGCTTGTCTATTTTAGTTAATGCTATGGCTTGTTCTTGGCCGTCAAACGCATGGATTTGCGTTATATTTTTAGCAAAGTCGCGGATCATATAACTGCCAGGTAACCAAGCGGGTAACGATAAGGTATAGCTTTGGCCAGGCGTACTTTTAAATGACAGTAAAACCTCAAATAAATGGCTATTTGGATTGATAGGAAAAATTTGATATTGGATCATGTTGGAAGACAATTATTGGCAAATATTTGTCTTCCAATGTAGCAGAGTTGATGGGATAAAACAGCTGTAAAATAGCGTCTTGTGAGCGCTTAACTTAAAATAACAGTTTTATCTTTATTCAAGCAAATACGCTGTTCTGCATGCATTTTTACTGCGTGACATAGGGCGGTTGCCTCTAAGTCGTGACCAAGGTGAACCATTTTCTCAATAGTGAAGGTATGGTTAATCGGTTTGACCTCTTGAACAATGATAGGGCCTTCATCAAGATCAGCTGTGACGTAATGCGCTGTGGCACCAATAATTTTAACCCCACGTTTATGTGCTTGATGATAAGGTTTCGCACCTTTAAAACTGGGTAAAAAAGAATGATGAATATTGATCGCTTGGCCACGTAGACTATGGCAAAGCTGATCTGATAATATTTGCATATATCGAGCAAGTACCAATAAATCACCTTGATATTGTTGATAAATATCGAGTAAAGCTTGCTCTTGTTGCGCTTTGTTTTCTTTATTAACCGGTAAATAATGAAATGGAATATTATGCCATTGTGCCAAGGCTTCGCAGTCTTTATGGTTGGATGTAATTGCTACTATATTAATGGGTAGGGCGCCCGCTTTCCATTTTGTCAGCAATGAAACTAAGCAATGATCATCTTTAGAAACGGCAATAACCACGTTAGGATAGCTTTCTTTTTCTCTGATTTTATACTGCATGTTTAACGGTTTTGATAGTAAATCAATGGCTTGACTTAGCTCTGCAAAACTCACTTTAAGCTCTCGATCGTCAAAAGCAACACGAGAAAAAAAAGTTTCAGTATAAGGGTCACTGTATTGGCTGGTTTCGGTAATAAAAGCACCGTGTTGAAATAAACTTTGCGATACTTTTGCTAATACGCCTGAGGTGTCAGGACACTGCCAAGTAAGGATGTAGTGATTAATGTTTTTCATCTGCTAGTAGTTGTTGTGATTATATTGCCTCAGCATGGCATTTTATTGCCATATTGTTCAATACTTTTGCGTTATATGCTAATGCCTTTCAAGTGATTTAAGTTTGGTCGGTTAACTTACTTTTGTGCTTGATATAAAGCGCTTCAACTTTTTCTCTTGCCCAAGGGGTTTTCCTTAAAAACTTTAAACTTGAGTTGATACTCGGTTCGTCAGTAAAACAACGAATTTTTATTTCTTTACCGAGATACGCAAAACCAAAGTGCTCAACGAGTTGTGTGACGATAGTTTTTAAAGTTAATCCGTGTAATGGATTATAAGGTTGGTGATCCATATTTTGGGCCTATGCAGTTTTGAGCGCTATTCTATCATGTAGAGGATAAGATAATTAAAAAAGCGACAGATGAATGTCGCTTTTATCGTTGGCTTTAAATCACCTGCTTGTTCTTGCTCACATTAGCTAAAGTGTGCTGCTAATGCCTCACTACCACCAATATGTTTACCATCAATAAATACTTGCGGCACAGTATCTGCGTTAGTTAATGCTTTAAACATGGTTAAATTAACATCTTTGCCAACTTCTAGTTCTTCAAATGTTAAGCCTTTTTCTGTTAATAAAGCTTTAGCCTTTTTACAGTATGGGCAGGTAGGCTTGCTAAAAACCGTGATTGCTGAAGTTTGACAAGCAGAAGGGTTAATATGATTTAACATAGTGTCAGCATCTGATACTTCAAACGGGTCGCCTGGTACATCAGGTTCAATGAACATTTTTTCAATGATGCCATTTTTTACTAGCATCGCATAACGCCAACTACGCTTACCGAAACCAATGTCAGCTTTGTCGACTAACATACCCATAGCGTCGGTAAATTCACCGTTACCATCAGGAATAAAGCTAATATTATCAGCGTCTTGATCTTGTGCCCATGCATTCATTACAAAGGTGTCGTTTACTGACATACAGATAATTTCGTCAACGCCATTTTTAAATAATGTTGGCGCTAATTCATTGTAGCGTGGTAAATGTGAAGATGAGCATGTTGGGGTAAAAGCACCAGGTAATGAAAAAACGACGACAGTTTTGTTATTAAAAATTTCATCGCTAGTGCGTGTTGTCCATTCGTCATTTGCTCGTAATGTGAAGGTAACATTAGGGACTTTTTGTTGCTCTTTATTTTCTAACATAATGGCTCCGTTTTATTATCATAAATAGTGTTTTGTAAGGCAATGCAGTAATTATCCTGTTTTTACGATAAATATAAATCGATTAATATAGAATATATCAATCTATAAAATAGATTATCACTGCTTGCTAGTGATAGGCAAAATTTATCGTATTATCCTAGCTTAGAATAACAACGCGATAATGCCTAGTGCTTTAACGCTAAGGACAGCTATTACCCTTTACTTAGCGGTAACCATTGCACTTATGTTTACTATTGTTTTTGTTGTCAATTGGTTATGAACATACTCAACAATGCTATCTTGTGTGCTTTTGCAGTTTCAAGTAATCAGAGTTCAATCACTGCAACCATGTCTTCATTATCTTCATCCATGCCAACTTCGTTAAAGCCAAAGCTAGCATAAAAGCTTTTCGCGACTGGATTTTCAGGGTGGTAGCAAATTTCGATCTGCTTAAGCATTGAAACGACTTTTATTTCGTCTAAAGCGAGCGATAGGGCTTTACGACCTATGCCCTTTTTTTGATAATGTTGGTCAATCATGAAACGCCAAATTGACATTTTATCTGCGCTTTCTCGCACCCACATCAAAAAACCAACGGGTTCATTAGCTAAATAAATTGCTCTACTTTCATAACCATTGTTATAGGTGGCCTCAACTAAAGACCACATATTACAGGCAACATAGTCTTCTTGGGCTTTTTCTACATCAAGCTCGCATACTCGCTCATAATTATCTTTTGTTACTTTGCGAAGCGTTACATCCATTTGTTTTCCTTGGTAAATCATTTTTACTTTACATTGAGTTAAGTAATGCCTGCTAAATTAGTAGCATGATATATACCGCTCATGGTTACTTTTATATATGGAGTGGCCATTATCATTTTCAAGTGTTGATTGGTTTTTGACCGAATCATTGGCTAATCGCACTAAAAAGTGCTTTGGCTATTGATAGTTTTAACACTCTTGTTCTGTAGCTAAGAGTATTTGTAAACGCAATAAGTGCCGAGGTTGTTATGAGAGTAAGTAATAGAGCGACTAACTATATTGCGCTCAGATAAATAAAGTAGTTCATGTTCTTATTATTGCATGGTAAATTATCAACAACAAAGTTGTATATACAATTTAAAGAGGTGATATGTCTACTAGCTATACGTTAATTAAAGGCTCTGTTCCTTTACTGATAAGTATGCCCCACAATGGCGAAGAAATACCTGATGATATTGCAGCCGTAATGACAGCTAAGGGCCGTGAAGTAGCAGATACTGACTGGTATATGGATCGCTTATATGCCTTTGCGCAAGCGCTAGGTGCCTTTATCTTAATTCCTAAATACAGCCGATATGTTGTTGACTTAAATCGTGATCCTGACGGTATTGACCTATATCCAGGTGCAAACAATACCGAATTATGCCCAACGACTGCATTTGATTTATCACCGCTGTATTTAGAGGGTAAAACGCCTAACGCAGAACAAATTAGCCAGCGGGTTGCCAATTATTGGCAACCTTATCATCAGGCGTTAATGTCAACCATGCAAACAATAAAGGCTGAGTTTGGTCAAGCAGTGTTACTTGAGGCACATTCCATTCGTTCACAAGTACCGCGTTTTTTTACTGGCCAATTGCCTGATTTTAATTTTGGTAATGCGGACGGTAAAAGTTGCTCTGCTGAGCTTATTTCTGCTGTAGCCAATTTAAATTATGCTCCCTATACCATGGTTTGTAATGGCCGCTTTAAAGGCGGGTATATTACTCGTGCTTTCGGCCAGCCGGATAATGGTTTTCATGCTTTACAGTTGGAGTTATCGCAGCGAACATATATGAATGAGCAAGCGATGACTTACAACGAAAGCTTAGCGTTACAGGTACAACCAAAACTTGAAGCTTTGGTTAACAGCTTGATTACTTTTGCTAAAACTAGTCACAATTAACGGAGCCTGGTAATGAAACTTTTTGCGAAAAAAATATTACTCGCTAATGGTTGGGCGAATGATCAAACCTTGACTATAGAGCAGGGAATGATTACCGATATTGTCGAGGGTGAAATCGCAGGTGCTGAGCATGCAAAAGGCATCGTTATTCCCGGCATGGTTAATTGTCATTCTCATGCATTTCAACGCGCTTTTGCCGGGTTTAGTGAGCAGGGCAGTGAAGGTCAAGATAGCTTTTGGACTTGGCGCAATGTCATGTATAAGTTTTTAGGGCAATTAAGCGCACAAGATGCACAAGTCATTGCGAGTCAACTTTATATTGAAATGTTGAAAATGGGTTATACCCGTGTGGCTGAATTTCATTATCTTCATCATGATATTAATGGCGAAAATTATGCTAATTTATCAGCAATGGCGCAGGCAATTTTTGCTGCCGCTGAGCAATCCGGTATCGGCTTAACATTGTTACCCGTATTGTATCGATTTAGTGGCTTTGATACTCAGGCGCCTAATTCAGGCCAGCAGCGCTTTATTAATTCTGTTGCACAATTTAATGATCTCGTCAGTGAATGTTTCGAGCTTGCTCAATCACAAGCGAATTGTAATGTCGGTATTGCGCCGCATTCATTACGTGCAGTGGATAAAAGTTCACTGCTCGCGGCTGTTAAGCATGTCAGAGCACTCGATGAACAAGCGCCAATTCATATTCACATTGCTGAACAACAAAAGGAAGTACAAGACTGTTTAGCCTATTATGGTCAACGACCTGTGCAGTGGTTATTAGATAATGCCGAGCTAGATAAATATTGGTGCTTGATTCATGCCACACACATTAATGAACAAGAGCGTCAGGGCATCATTGCTAGCCAAGCGATTGCTGGCATTTGTCCAACAACAGAAGCTAATTTAGGTGATGGTATTTTTCCTACCGAGGAGTTTATAGCTGAAAACGGCACTTTTGCAATTGGCTCAGATAGTCATATTTCGGTTAACCCGATTGAAGAACTACGTTGGCTTGAGTATGCCCAGCGCTTAAGTAAGCAGCAACGTGCACTGTTAACCGGTAAAGAAGAGAAATCAGTTGGCGCGAACTTATGGCAGCAAGCCGCCGTGGGTGGAGCACAAAGTACTAATAGCAACACCGGTGCTTTAGCCGTAGGCAAGCAAGCTGATTTGTTGGTGTTAGATGATAGCCAGTTGCGTTTGTATGCTCATGACGACAAACATTTACTTGATAGTGTAATTTTTGCCAGTCGAGAAAATCCAGTATTAGATGTTATGGTTAATGGCCATTGGACAATTCGCGATAAAAAACATGCTTTAGAGCAGGCTTGTGCGGATGATTTTTCTGAGTTACTTGCTAGGATCAGTTGATCTTTTATTTTAGCCAAAATGCTTTGGTTTTTATTGCAAAAGCGCCTAGGTTTTAGCTTAATTTTATAAGCTAATCACTATCGCTTTTATGCTGTTGTAATAAACGTTTACGGCTTTGCTAAGCGTTTATTACTATAATAAGCTACTGTATTCACTAATGGTCTGACAGACTTTAATTAAATTATCGCGATGTAATTTCGTGGTTCTTTTTTTATCGAGACAATGGCTTTGGTAAAAACTTTTTACCTGTTTACGGCTACGGGTAATTTCGGCTACGTAGGTTTGTTCTTGAGCATTAAACTGAGCAAAATGGTTGGATAAATCTTGATAAATTTTATCTGATTTTAAGCGTATTTTTGTATCGGTAGCATCGGAGAAATAACTCAACACTACAGATTTTTGTTCTAACAACCAGTTATTTAGCTTTTCGTTAGGATAAAAATGAAAATATAACGCACTTGCCACGATTAAGATCAATAATTTTTTCATACCCTGCCTTATAATTAAGATGTACGGATAAATAATAAGCGACATCATGTTATTATTTAATCGACCATAGATATCATTATGCTTTATTGAAATAAATATAATGAGAATAGTTCTAGGGTAATCAATTTTCTATTAACAAAGCAATATTTTGCTATTTTTTGATAGGTAATCAGTGCCAATTCGTTATAATTGACCCGCATTATCGAACTAAAGGATCCGCTTTGAAATCACAAGATCATAACCGTAAAGTTAGTAATCAAATTCCGATTAAAAATGTTGAAATTCATCAACCAGAAAAAAGCGATACATATAAACCCCGTGACCAAATTTATGTACGTAAAGTGGAAGGTGTATTTCAAAAACTCCGTCAAAAGATGAACTTTTTCTTTCTTGCCCTATTTGCTATTTTACCTTGGTTGCAATATGACGGTCATCAAGCGATTTTATTTGATATTGGTGAGCAACGCTTTACCTTATGGAGCGTGACACTTTGGCCACAAGATCTAACCTTGCTGGCGTGGATTTTTATTCTTGGTGCTTTTCTACTGTTTTTTGTTACCACTTTCTTAGGGCGTGTTTGGTGTGGGTATCTTTGTCCTCAGACCGTTTGGACTTTTATTTTTATCTGGTTTGAAGAAAAAATAGAAGGCACCGCTAACCAGCGTAAGAAGCTCGATAGCCAAGCGATGAACGCGAATAAATTTTGGCGTAAAGCGTTGAAGCATTTTTGTTGGGGCTTTTTCTCCATTTTAACGGCGTTAACCTTTGCTGGCTACTTCGCACCAATGCGAGAAGTTTTTGTTGATTTCTTTACCTTTAATGCTTCATTTGCTTTAGCAGCAACCGTGTGGTTTTTTGCTTTTTGTACCTATGGTAACGCAGGCTGGATGCGAGAGATTATGTGTTTACATATGTGCCCGTATGCACGCTTTCAGTCAGCAATGTTTGATAAAGATACTTTAACGGTTTCTTATGATACGAAACGTGGTGAAAATCGTGGCCCGCGTTCAAGAAAGCAAGATCCAAAAGAACTTGGCTTAGGTGATTGTATCGATTGTAATTTATGTGTTCAGGTTTGCCCAACAGGGATTGATATCCGTAACGGCCTGCAATATGAATGTATTAACTGTGGCGCCTGTGTCGATGCTTGTGACGGTGTTATGGAGCGAATGAAATATGATAAAGGCTTAATTCGCTACACGACAGAGCATGAATTAGAAGGTAAAAAAGTTCATTTTGTACGTGGTAAATTAATTGGTTACGCCATAGTGCTAATAGTGATGTCTAGCCTATTGATCTTGGAAATGGCTAACAGAGTACCGGTTTCTATGGATATTATCCGCGATAGAAATCAACTAGCTAAAGAGAACTTTAATGGCGACATTGAGAATGTTTATACGCTTAAGATTTTGAATAAATCACAAAAAGATAATCGTTATCGTTTGTCGGTTAAAGGTATAGATAATACCAAGTGGCATGGCGAACAAGAGATATTTGTTAAGGCGGCAAAAGTGTATACTCTGCCAATCAGCATTTCGGTTGATCCTTATGAGTTGGAAGGTTATATGACAGATATAAGTTTTGTTATTGAATTAGTGTCAGATACGGATGAGGTCATGCTTGAACATGAAAGCCGCTTCTTTAATAAGCGCTAATGGCCGTATTTGATTTTACGTCGTTATCACCGGACTTAATTTTAGACGGCTTAGAAAGTACAGGCTTAACCGTTGATAGCGGCTTATTAGCGTTGAACAGTTATGAAAACCGTGTTTATCAATTTCATGATATCGATAAAACTAAGTATGTAACTAAGTTTTATCGGCCTCAACGTTGGACTGAGGCGCAAATTAGAGAAGAACATGAGTTTTCTTTTGAGTTAGACGCTAATGAGTTGCCGTTAGTTGCCCCGTTGAAAATTGATGGCGAATCATTATTTTCTTACCAAGGATATTATTTTGCAATATTTCCTTGTCGTGGCGGTCGTATCTTTGAGGTTGATAATTTAGATCAGCTGGAATGGATGGGGCGATTTCTAGGACGTATTCATGCTATCGCGGCTAAAAAGACGTTTATTGAACGACCGACATTTAATAGTGAAGAAATGTTGCAGCAGGCGCAGCAAACTATTGAAGATTCAGCATTCGTTCCCGCGAGTTTGGCATTGCCCTTTTTTACTATTTTAGAACAAGTGATTGCGGTTGCTAGCAAGCAGTATCAACCACAATCGCAAATTCGTTTACATGGCGATTGTCATGCCGGTAATATTTTATGGACTGAGGCTGGGCCGCACTTTGTTGATCTTGATGATTGTCGAATGGGGCCAGCAGTGCAAGACATTTGGATGATGTTAAGTGGTGACCGTCAGCAGCAATTATTGCAGCTTGATACGATATTGACTGGCTACGATGAGTTTCACAGCTTTGAGGTCAATCAATTGCCTTTAATTGAATCATTGCGTACTATGCGAGTAGTTAACTATATGGCATGGCTATGTAAACGTTGGAAAGATCCTGCTTTTCCTCATAATTTTCCTTGGTTTAATACTGAAAAATATTGGGAACAGCAAATTCTAATGCTTAAAGAGCAAATGTCGGCATTGCAGCAACCTCCGCTGAGTTTATTGCCTTATTAAGTATGTTCGACGCTATTGATTTTGATTTATTAATGATTAGGAATTGTAATTTTATGAAAAAGTTAGTGAGTTTATTCGCTTTGATGTTATTACCAGTATTCGCTTTTGCGGCAAATTATACTGAAGGCGAGCATTACACTAAAGTGAGTGAAGAAATCACCACTAAACCGGAAGTACGTGAGTTTTTCTCATTTTATTGCCCACATTGTTTTCAATTTGAACCTTTTATGGCAAAACTAAAAACTTCAATCCCTGCTGACACTGCGTTCGAAATGAACCATGTCGACTTCTTACGTGCGGCGTCACCTAAAGTACAACAAATGCTAAGTAAAGCTGTTGTTGTTGCGCATCAAATGGGCGTGGAGAAAAAAGTTATTGGTGCCATGTTTAACTATATTCACGTACAAAAAGCTGTATTTACTTCAGAAAAAGACATCCGTAATGTTTTTGTGCTTAATGGCGCTGACGGTGAAAAATTTGATAAGTTAATGAAAAGCTTTGGTGTTGCGAGTAAAGCTAAAAACATGAAAAAGCAGCAAGACTATTTCGTTAAAAAAGGCGCATTAACTGGTGTTCCAACAGTGATTGTTAATGGCAAGTATCGTGTTGATACTAAAGGCCTAGATAGAAGTAACTTTGAACAAGATTACATTAATCTTGTTAATCATTTATTAACCTTAAAGTAACTTTACCTATTGTTATAATTAAAGAGGCTTAGGCCTCTTTTTTATTATCTAAACTCTGTAAGTTGAACTGAATTCGTGTTTTCGGTAGAGATAACCGCTAAGGCTGACAGCGATAACCAGTAGAACTCCACTAAGTATCAACTGTTGCTGACCATTAACTTGTAGCCCAGCTCCCATTAATGAAAATATGGTCATCTGTGGTATAAAACCAAGTGCGGAGCCGAAAACATAAGGTGTTACCGGCGTACGTGCAGTGCCGGCAAGTACGTTAGTGAGAAAGTTTGAGCCAGCAGGTAGTAGCCGAATAATTAATGCTTTTAAAAAGGTGTTATGACTAAAAAAGTTAGTTACTTTGGCCAAAGGCAGCGGATAATGTCGTTGAACTAAGTTAGCAAAACATTGACGAGCGACTATTAAGGTCAAGATACAGGCAACAATAGCCGATGTGGTTGCTATTGCCATACCTAAGCCTGCACCAAATAAAAAACCGGCACTTATTGCCGCTATTTGCCTTGGTAGCCCCATAGCCATGGCAGGCGTTAATAGTAAAATAAAAGCGAGTGCACCCCATGGGGTATTTGGGATAAATTTTGCCATATAGTTTTGAATATCAGCGCTATAGCTACCGAGGAAAATGGCAGCTATTGTGATGGCTAACAGCACTGATAGTATTGTTGCCAACGCAGTTAATTTTATTGCTGAATTTGCTTTCAA
Organism: Cognaticolwellia aestuarii; assembly: GCF_002000025.1. Classification (GTDB taxonomy): domain Bacteria; phylum Pseudomonadota; class Gammaproteobacteria; order Enterobacterales; family Alteromonadaceae; genus Cognaticolwellia; species Cognaticolwellia aestuarii. Next base: position 420,428 of record NZ_MUZV01000001.1, on the reverse strand, counting down.
TAGAGGCTCTTTATGCTGATGATGCAATTAGTGGCACCAGCTTTGTTTTTTAGTTTTACCAGAATACACTTTTGCAAACCCCGCCGTTAATAACTCTTCTGCAAGGCTCTCACCGTCAATAAAGACATCGGCGGTAATGCGAAAGTATTTCCCGCGATTTAAATTCTTCAGTTCAATCACATTAGCATGCTGTAATTTATCTTGGGTAAATTTTTTGGCGAGTAAGGCTAATTGCTTTTCATATGGGCACTTTGCCCTTAATTCGGGCGTATCAATATTGTTGATGCGAATTGGCGCATTTTTACCAATCAGTGGCGGCCATTGGTCGATATCAACACGAAAGGTATCCCCGTCATAAACATTTGTTACACGGCTTATGACAATACTACCGTAGTCATTAGCAAGCGCTTGTGGGGCGAGTAAAATAAGAAAACAACAAAGTAATTTTGACAACATTGGCATTAAATTAGCCCAAAACAAAAATTTGCAGCATTTTGCGCCGCTTTATCACTAAATACAAGCCAGTTATCTGTTAACTTGAACTCTGGATAATGAGCGCTTGATATTCAAGTGAATCAAAAGCTTAGGTGGCAAAGTAAATGCTATAGCAAGGTGAACATCACTAATAGACACCATCAATGCTTTATTTTATGCCTTTTCCAAGGCAAAACGTTGATGAATAGCGCGCTATTTATCGACGTTTTAACGCAGATAATGGCTTAAAAGGGAGGATTGAGCAAGCGCTGCTTATTCAGAGTTCAGATTATGTTAAGCATTAATTTTTAACGCTTTGATGAAGGTGATCGGGATTCGTTAGCTAAATCTTTTAATATTTTGCTTTTTGCCATATTAAATTCACTTTCATCCAAGTAACCTTGCTTTTTCATCATAACAAGTTTGTCTAAGGCTGCGATTAATCGAGTATCCGCATCTACATAATCGTTATTACTCTTATGCGATTGACCCTGAGTAGCGGTGTTATAGTGTGAAGTGTCTTGATCGGATATTTCTGTACTCTGAGTGACTTTATTTGCGTTGATATCTGTAGCACTATCTGGCTCTGTTGGCTTTGGTGTTGTTGATGGCTCTGTTGGCTTTGGTGTCTCAACGTTAACTTTTATTTTTCGTTTACTCGTGGTTGTTGGATGAATATATTGAGAAAACAGCCATTGCCAATCAATTACTTTATTGATCACTTTACTGTACTTGAGTTTAGTGTGACGTATATTACCGACCCGAAAATATAGGCAAAATAAATAAGTTTCTGCTTGCGCGTTTGTTAAGCGTAGTTGAATTTTTCGTTGCTTTTCATCGATCATTTTTAGCTGATTCTCTTTGGCGAAAATCGCTAGCACTTGCGTTTCTAATGTATTGGAAAAGCTTTGCGCTGAGTGCGCATCTACTGTTGATATAACGTTGTCATTTAATAATAATTCACTGCGTGTTAGTGATAATATTTCGATAACTTTTTCAGCATTTTTCTCATGACGTTTATAAAGCTTGATTGATTTTTTTTCAGGGACGATATCAAAATTAGCCCATTGCTCGTGTAGAAAATGTTGTTGTTTATGGGTTCTTTTTCTTAAATACCAGAAATAGCTTATTAGCATTAGCACTGTGAAGGCAATAAAAGCGAAAGCATTACCGCTATTAGTATTTGTTGCCGAGCTCTCGTTATTAATGGTTTTACTGGGGGCTATTTGAGGTTGCTTGAGACTGTACAGGCGTTGATTATTATGTTCGAGTAACATCAGTTCACCATCGAGTCTTTGATGTAAGCTGAACTTTGTTTGTTTAATCTTACTTTCGGGTTCTAAGTTAAATGGGCCCTGCTGGTCAGTTTCTGTATTAGTAAACTCTGGAAATAATGGTGAAGCTTGTAACTGCCAAATATCTTCTGTTGTTTGTAAGTGTAATACTTTACCCCATAAACTTTTTAATTCTCGGCCGTGATAAAGGAAAGTTTTACGTGGACTATCAACTGATGCTAGTTGCTGCTTAATCTGCTCTTGTGGAATGTTCTTTCGCCAATCTTCGCCTATTTTAGCTTTGACAAGTAAATGATTATCTTGATGCTGTAATTGGACAAGTAAACTGTAGCTACCCTTTTTTATCCAATCAAAATGGATAATTTTTTGCCCGGCGATAAAAACAATTTCATTTAAAATACTTGCTTGCTTTGAGAACGGATTATTTACTGGGGTACTGTAACCTCTAACACCGTATGCCTTTGGTTTTATGCGTAAAATTGTACCTGCATAGAGTGCCTCGTGAGCTAACTTTTCACTTTTAGCTAGTCCAACAAAAAGTAAGCCAAAATCATTGTGCCAAGGTTCAATATAAGGATTAAAGCTCAGCTGTTGTATGTGTTCTTGTGCTTGGTTTATGGCAATACGCATTACTTCGCGTTGCTTATTTAATTGAGGTCTTTGATCCCTTGTGTAAGTTAACTGCCAACGCATGATCACTGTATCATATGGCAAAGAGATGTCGTTTTCTGGGCTTAATTTTGTTTTTGATTTTTTGTTTTTTTCAGTATGGGCAGTATAAAATGTCAGATAACCATCGCGCTCACGGTAGTTAAAATTTGGGTCGAGTGCAATGGCTGTTAAAGTGATGTTTTCAGGAGTATTTAATGCAGATTTTAGTTCAAAAAAAGGAGAGGGGGAAATATCACGATCATTAATTTGATAAACATTGCCGATGCTGGTAGCGATAAAGTACTGCTTATCATTACCGGGTATAGGCAATACAGCCTGCCAACTTTCATTTTTTAGCGTGGCATGGCTAAGGTCTGCGATGGGTGATAACGCTAGACCACTGTGATTATGTTCTTCCGCGTTAACCGAGAAATTAAAAAGCGCTACTAATGTGTAAATAAAATACAGCTTAACAATATTAAGTCCGTTTTTCTTTTCCATATAATAGCGCTTCCTTAAGGTGATATTAGTGCTTGGCGAGTAACACCGCTTGATGTGCATCGATAAATTGATTTTTATTCTTATTATTAAGATAGCTCAATTTTCCGTCAACTATTATTTGATCATTTATTTTGCCATGTTCTGCAAGGTAAAGTGCTTGCTTACCCCAGATATGAATAGGGCGTTGAATAGTGACCACATGGCTTTGCTGGGTGATGGCCGAAAATACATGTTGTTTTGATTCAAGTATCACTTCGGTTAATTCTTTATTGTTTTCTGTGGTAATGAGCTTAATTTCTGACACGATATTGCCACTACAATGAATTTGATTAATTGATTGTGCGTAACCTTTAGGAAAGGTTTGTGCGTAAGTTGCATGAATGATTTCACGATTATTTTTTCTACTATTGATTAAGTAACCCTGCACTAAAATAATATCGCCTTTGCCTGCATGAATCAGGGCACGCTCAACTATTTCACCAATAACTTTTACCGTATGGTAGCTCGTCCATTCTTTAAATTGATTACTGGTTTTGTCAAACCAACGACTATGTGTTGCTAAAGTAAATTCGGCAAAAGCTACAACGGGATTGGCTTGATAGCGAATATCAGGCTTATTAACAAGGTTGCCCAGTAGAGTAACTGTGCATAAATGGTTTTGGGGTTGTTCAGGTAACATAAGGCAACTTGTGGTTGATAAGATAAATGGCTCGAACGTTAAGCCAGCATAAGTGCTGATAACGCACAATAACAAGACTTGTTAGTAAGCTAACCAATGACTAAAGTAAAAATTGACTGTGTATTTCGGTATCAAATAAATTTTTAATTAAAATTGCAAATTCTTGAATAAACTCTACTTGTTCATTGGTTACCGAGTTATTGATGACGCCAGATAATATTTCTTGTAAATCATAGACGATAGCGTCAATTTCTCGAACAATGGTATTACGTTGATTAAACGTTAGTGCTTCATTTTGATTGCATAAGCTAATAATTTGTTCGCTCATTTCTTGCTCGATCACTTCTAAAACCGAGCTATTGTTATTATCAATATTCGAGCTGTTTTCAAATAGGCTTAAGTGAGCAGTTAAATATTCAATGATATGAATATAACCTTCAGTATCGGTAACCATTGATTCATCTATTTAATTTTTATTGTAGCCCTACTTTACTCATAAAATATGCTGATGATCAAGTAGCAAAGCCGTTATTGAATGCTGAGTGGGTAAATTTAATACTCCGGTTTGGGCGATCTAAGAGCAGAGTGTGGTATGAGGGAAATTGGCACCTATCGATTATAGGTGCCGGCTAACCTATGCGGCAGCGTTAGTGCTTTCAAAGATCTTGTCAGCAGAAGCTGCAACAAAACCTGTGTAAAGCTCGCCGTTTTCCATCGGGTAGCGCTTGGCAAACTCGTAGAAACAACTTGGAATAGCGACTGTTTTATCTGAGAACTCCACTAATACATGATCAGCCATAGTAGAAGATTGCTCTAGTTTAACGCCTTCGTCACCTTTGATCTCGCCACCGGTGGTATTCAATTTAAAGCCGCCAGCTTTCACTGCTTCATTGACTGCTTCGATTGAATCGTAATTGGCTAAATGATTAATGCTAACAGTGAAATGGTTAGCGCGATAACCCCATGCAGCAACCCAAGCGGCATATTCACTTTCAGCTAACAAATCTAAATATTCCTGATGGCTTACTTGCCAGTGAGTGCCTGAATACAAAAAGCTTTCAAGGTTAATGTCTGCTTCGTCGATACTCGCAACCATTTTAGCAATAATCTCTTGAACACGTGGTGAGAACTTCTCTACTAATAGTTCACTAATGAAAACTTTTGGTAAGTTAGTATCGCTATGTTCAAAGTGTTTGGCGTAAAGTTTTTTAGCTTCAAAGTGATATTCACCACACTCTGTATAACCTAGGTTAATTAAGTGTGCAGAAATCTTTTCAATATTGACTTTGGCAATGTTAAAGGTACGGTAAGCAACATGATCGTTGATTAAATCGTCACCTGTGCTTAAAAGTTGGTGTACTTTTTCAGCTGAAGGCGTTACTTCTAAATAGTTTTGCCAAATGTTGTTAAATAAATTTTTAACCGCAGTCATGTTAAATTCCTAAATGCATAAATAAAATAGTGTTGATATCTCAAGTCGACAGAGTGGTATGTGAGGCTATTTATTACTTCTTCAATAGGAGATTAAAGAATATTTAGGACAGCATGCTTAATAACCACTCAGCATAAGTGACTATATTTGATCGATGTTTTTAAAAAAGCCGGGACGGATCCCAGCTTTTTTTAATGGGCAGTGAAGTTTCATTGCTATTAAGTTATTTCTATTACTTAATTGATAAGCCAGGGCTTAATGCCGCTGGTAATGCTACTTTTTCAGCTTCTACTGACGCGACAGGGTAGGCACAATAATCAGCAGCATAAAATGCACTTGCTCTATGATTACCACTAGCACCAATGCCACCAAATGGTGCAGCGCTGCTAGCACCGGTAATGGGTTTATTCCAATTTACGATACCTGCGCGAATACGGCGGAAGAAGTGATTGTATAACGCTTCACTGTCACTTAATAAACCAGCCGATAAACCAAACGAGGTGTTATTCGCTTCGTTAATCGCTGCGTCAAAATCTGTGTAACGGTAAACTTTTAATAGCGGACCGAAATGTTCATCATCTGGCATTTCAGAGATATTTGTAACATCAACAATGCCAGGAGAAATAAAGCCAGTGCCAGCTTCAAGGTGCTTCATCATCACAATTGACTCGCCGCCCAGATCAAGAAGTTGCTGCTGAGCTGCCACTAAGCTTAATGCTGCTTTCTCAGATATCATTGAGCCGATAAAAGGTTGTTCTTCATCGTCAAAATAACCAATTTTAATCGCTTCAGTGCTAGCCACTAATTTAGCTAAAATCGCGTCGCCTTGCTCACCAGCTTCAATAAATAAGCGACGAGCACAAGTGCAACGTTGACCGGTAGTGATAAAAGCTGATTGTATAATGTCATGCACTACCGCATCGATATCCGTGACATCTTTTACGATTAATGGGTTATTACCACCCATTTCTAACGCTAAAATTTTGCCTGGTTGACCGCCAAATTGCTCATGTAAAAAGTGACCAGTGGTTGAGCTACCGGTAAAGAATAAACCGTCAATTTGTGGATGACTTGCTAATGCTTTACCTGTTTCAACTTCACCTTGTACCATGTTAATAACGCCAGCTGGAAGGCCAGCTTTTAGCCATAGTTTTAAGGTTTCTTCCGCAACCATAGGCGTTAATTCACTGGGTTTGAATACTACAGTGTTACCTGCAATAAGTGCTGGCACAATATGACCATTTGGCAAGTGACCAGGGAAGTTATAAGGGCCATATACCGCAACAACACCGTGTGGTTTGTGACGAATAAAGGCTTTTGCACCTGGCATAGGGTTTTCAACAGTGCCGGTACGCTCTTCATTAGCACGTACAGAAATAGCGATTTTACCAACCATGGCACCTACTTCCGTGCGGGTTTCCCAGATAGGTTTACCGGTTTCAAGTGCGATAGTTGTCGCAAATGCTTCTTTATGCTCAGTAAGTAATTCAGCAAACTTAACGGTAATAGCAATACGCTCTTCGATTGGCATATTAGACCAAGTCTCGAAAGCTGCACGAGCAGCAAGCACAGCTTCGTCAACTTGTGCTGGAGAAGCGGTATTACCCTGCCAAATCACTTCATTTTTAGCCGGATTTTTTGAAAAAATTTCATGGCCTAAACCTGCTGTCCATTGACCATTAATAAGTTGTATATTGTGTGACATTCTAGATTCCTCTGCGCGTGTTTCGCTCATGAGTGTAATAACTACCTTCGCTCGATAATTATCTAAATAATGACTAAGTGATTAATTGGCAACTAGGCGAACCCAGTCCCCTTCATTTACCATAAGTGCATCTGCAACGGCTTGTGATATCACCACTTGATTGGCGGTTTCACGTAATAACACTGGTGCTTGTGTTGCTCTAAAGTCAGCTACTTTGCTATTACAAATAATATATTTATTGTCATTAGCAACGTCGCCAATAAGTACTTGGCATTTCTGGCTTTGGCGTACCGTTTTTACTGATGCTGTTTGTGTTTCTACTGTTGGGCCACCGTCAAAAATATCAACATAGCCGCGGCGCGAAAAACCTTCAGCTTCTAGTAGTCTCAGTGCTGGTACTGTTTTTGGATGTACTTTATTGATCACTTGTTGTGCTTCTGGGCTCAACAAATTAACGTAAATTGGGTATTTAGGCATTAATTCAGCAATAAATACTTTTTTGCCGATACCTGTAAGGTAATCTGCTGTTGGAAAATCAAGTGAGAAGAAATTATCTTCTAGCCACTTCCAAAATGGAGATGAACCATCTTCATCTGAAACACCGCGCATTTCCGCAATAACCGTTTCCGAAAAACGTTCACTATGTTCTGCCATAAATAGAAAGCGGAAACGCGACAAGAAACGTCCGTTACGGTTTTTACGGTGGCTTTCGCTAAGAAATAAAGTACAAATCTCAGAAGCACCCGTATAGTCATTACATAAGGATAATGTTTCAACAGTATTGTAGATATTAAGCTCACGAGAGCTATGCACCACTTTACCTAAATGGTAATGATAGAATGCATCGTCTAGACCAACTGCGGCTTCAATACCACTTGTACCAACAACGGCGCCGGTTTCTGTATCTTCCATGACAAAAAGGTAACCTTCATTGCCAGGCTCGGTTACCGAGCTATTAAAAGAAACTTCAGCATGAGAAATGCGTTTTCTGAGCAATTCTTCGTTGACCGGTAGTGATGTAAAACCGTGTCCTGACTCAACAGCAATTCGATGTAATGCATCATAATCACTGCTTTGAATAGGGCGTATAATAATCATAGAAAACTCTCAATGAGACGTTCAAATACTTAAATAGTTAAGTATTTGAACGCGATAGTAATGAATGGCTTACTTAGCTAATTTAGCTACGGCTTTTTCAAAACGTGCTAAACCTTCAGCAATATCTTCATTCGGGATAACTAATGAAGGGGCAAAACGTATAATGTTAGCGCCGGCAACAAGTGTCATAACACCTTCATCCATTGCAGCATTTAAAAAGTCTTTTGCTCTACCTTGGTAAGCGTCAGTTAATACCGCACCAATCAGTAAACCTTTACCACGAATTTCACTAAATACATTATGTTTGGCGTTGATAGCATTTAAGCCATCGACATAAAGTTGTGCTTTTTCTTTAACACCGTTTAATACTTCTGGCGTATTAACCGTATCAAATGCAGCTTCTGCTACAGCACAAGCTAATGGGTTACCGCCGTAAGTACTACCGTGTGTACCAATTTTAAGGTGCTTAGCAATATCGGTTGTTGTGATCATAGCGCCAATAGGGAAGCCACCACCTAATGCTTTTGCAGTGGTTAAAATGTCAGGTGTTACACCTAAGCCCATATATGCATATAATTCGCCTAAGCGGCCAACACCAGTTTGTACTTCATCAAAAATTAACAAAGCGTTATGTTCATTACAAAGTTCGCGAACGCCTTTGGCAAATTCGTCAGTAGGTGAAACAATACCGCCTTCACCTTGTAGTGGCTCCATTACTACAGCACAGGTTTTGTCTGAAATAAGTGCTTTTAGGCTGTCTAAGTTGTTGTACTCTGCGTGATCAATATCACCAGGCTTAGGACCAAAACCATCTGAATAGGCTGTTTGACCACCAACAGTAACGGTGAAGAATGTACGACCGTGGAAACCTTGTTTAAAGGCGATGATTTGTGACTTTTCTGCGCCAAAGTTTTCAAGTGCCCAACGACGCGCTAATTTTAATGCTGCTTCGTTTGATTCTGCACCAGAGTTAGCGAAATAGACTTTATCAGCAAAAGTATTATCCGTTAATTTTTTTGCTAAACGTAGAGCTGGCTCGTTGGTCATCACATTTGATAAATGCCAGATTTTATTGGCTTGTTCTGTTAACGCACCGACCAATGCTGGGTGACAATGTCCTAAACAATTCACTGCAATGCCGCCAGCAAAATCGATAAATTCACGATCTTGTTGATCCCAAACACGTGAACCTTGACCGCGAACAGGGATAACTGCAGATGGTGCATAGTTAGGTACCATAACATCATCAAATAACGCACGATCTACGGGGAAGTGATTAGACATTGTAAATTCCTCTTATAGTTAGGATATTGTAATCAATAGTTGTGTATTAGTTTTATAAGCTAAAGCTTAAAGAAACTAAATGAATTAATTAGCGAAGTGTAATCTCAACACATGACTAACTAAAAAATAGGCAGGGATTATGACAGAAAAAACCCACTCTGTCTCGTAAATATGCGCTGTACCCCTTGTAAAGCAAAGGCTTAGCCGTTTTTATTCATTATTCTTGCATAACTATTTTTAGTGGCTTTTTTCGCCTTAGGGGTGGCTGCTAGCGCTTGATGTATAGTATGAGGGTCAGCAATTGCTGGTAATATTTCATAATTAATCAAAAATAATTTAATTAAAGTTTAATTTTATATGGTCAATGTCACCTTTTTTTAGCAGCGCTATATCTTTTGTCGTTAATTGCCCAGCGGTTAGTAGTGTTTTAGCTTCTTCGGTATTGATGAGATCTTCTTTGGCTAAGCTTCTAAAAGCAATATAGGCTTTAGCCTTAGTCAGGATTTTGGCAATAGGACACATGTGACTGATATTAACCGCATAGGCCAGATCAAATAACGCTTCCGTAATTTGTAAGCGATCAAAACGCATTAGCTCAACCATGTCGGCAGCGACTTTACTACTACGTTCAACTAGCTGTTCAAGTAATAACTCTGGTGATGCTTCTAATTCCAGTAAAACGTCATGGAGTTTTTTATCTTTATTGTCGTAAGCATCACGCAACTCTTCGTTGTAAAGTTCTGAATAGGTGTTTAAAAAACTACGAGTTACAGCGAGCAGGCCTAAATTACTCAGCATACCGGCAGCAAAAGCGGCAAATTCATCTAAGCCTTGCTCCTTCGCTAATAATTGTGCAGCTAGGGCAATTGATAAACTATCATTCCACAGTTTACGTTTCATTAATGGAAAAGGAGCGGTATTGCTAGGTAGCCAATGCTTGAGCATAAAAGTTGGCATCACTAATTTTAGATTATCTAAGCCAACGTAGCTGAGTGCTAAGTTAGGCTCAGTGACTTGTACGTCTGAACGTTTACGGTATTGGGGCTTATTCACTAAGTTAATTAATTCAGTGCATAACCAAGGTAATGCTTTAACTAAAGGTGTAATACGATTGATACTGGCAGCCTTGAGTGACAATATTTCCATAATAGACGGCGCTGCATCTTCTATCTTCAGCACGTTCAGGTAGAGGTTTTCTTTATTGTCGAATTCTTTATTAACTTGCTTGGCGACTCGTGCAAAAAACTTACTCATCACTTGGGCTTTAAAGTGTTCGTGTCCATGCGCTTGAATAATTTTATTTTTATTCGCTTCTTCTTCTACGGCAAGTAGCTCACGTCGGCGATTTAATTGTTCACTATTTTGATGCTTGGCAACATTTACTTTGCCATTTTTTTGCTCAGCAAAGTCTTTACTAATCGCTAAGCTAAGTGCTCGATTATAGAGAGGGGAAACAAGTTTATTATCTTCAAATATTTGCATCAGCACTTCATTATGGGTAACGGTGATTGATTTATTTTTATTGTTAGTTAAGTTATCGACCTGTTTATCTATTTCTTAAGGGTCAGACAATTGAGCAAATTGTAGGTAACTCACCTGAATTTAGGCTAACTAAGCATTTATTTCGACACCAAAGTGCCAGTCAGTGAGCTTTATCCAACTATCGGTCAAATATTATCATCTATTAGATTGGCATACTGATCAATAAAGTTTTGTAATAACTGTTGACCTTGCTCGGTTAAAATTGATTCGGGATGGAACTGTACGCTAGCAAGCGGTAAAGACTTGTGTTGTAGCGCCATAATCTCTATGTGATCATTGTGTGATAACCAAGCCGTTACGGTTAACTCATCTGGTAGGGTTTCAGGTGCAACAATTAATGAATGATAACGGGTCACTGTTAAGGGCTGTTTTAATGCTTTAAATAGTCCCTGTTCATTATGTGAAATGTCACTGGTTTTTCCATGCATGACTTTCTTGGCTTTAATGATTTTGGCACCGAAATGTTGGGCAATACATTGATGACCAAGGCAAACACCTAGTATTGGAATGAGGCCTTTAAACTTTTCGATAATGGCTAAGGAAATGCCGGCGGCATCAGGATCGCTAGGGCCGGGAGATATCACAATATATTGTGGTGCTAATGCTGTTATCGCATCGACATTGATTTCATCATTTCTGACCACCATGACTTCTTGACCAAGTGCTTGAAAATAATGCACTAAGTTAAAAGTAAAAGAATCATAATTGTCGATCATTAATAACAAAGAAACACCTACATAAATTCAGACTTGGAAGCGGGCGCTATTCTAAGCTTTTATCCACAGCCATTCTACCCCTAGTGATAGGATTGACGATATTGTTGATTAATACTGTTGTGTAACTTGATGCTAAATGGCGAGGAGGTAAACGAAAAGGGTTTAAACACAATCGTTTAAACCCTTTGTTAGCTTATTTTAAATGTTAGCAAGCGCTAACTTTAGCTGAGGAGTGTAGCTTAGAAATTAGCGGCAACTTGTACACAAAGCTTATCCGTATCGCTAGCATAGTTGTCAGCATCAAAACTGGCGAACTTCACTAGAACACTGTAATTTTTATTAAATGCATAGGCTGCAGCAACGTCGATTTCTGAGCCATAATCAATACCATCAACATCTGAAGATAAGTCATGATAAGTGGCAGAAAGCTTGATGCCATTGATTTTGGTTTTCGCGGTAAAGTAAATATCCTCAATACCTTGAGCTGGAGTGCCTAAAAATTTATCAGCAAAACCTTGGAACTTGTGTAGTGTTGCTAATGGTGTAGAGAAACCAACGCCGTTATCACTTCCCAAAGATTCGATACCGGCTAATAAAGTCACGGTGCTCACTTTCGTGCCGACTTCAAAATTGTAGTAGTCAGCACTGAAGTCAGCTGCGTTATCACCCGCGTCACTTTGTGTCGCGTAAGCTGCGTTAATCATTACTGGGCCAAAGTTACCGTTGTAACTAACACCGTAAGTATCTGTTGAAGAAGTTGCTGCGGTATCGAAATCAAGTAAGTAAGCATACGCATTGATCTTGTGCTCTTTATTGATTTTATAACCCGTGTTAAGTAAATGGAATTGACCATGTAAGTCAGCTTTATCGCCGTCAGGGCCAAAAATACGATTTATGTTATAAATATAGCTATAATCTGCAGAGAAACCTTTGACCGGTTTCACTTGAAAACGGTAACCGTCGTAAGTTTGCTCGTTTTGTCTCCAACCCACACCGCCAACAAAGCGTTGGTTGTTATGTAAAATACGTTGACGACCCGCAGTGGCAGAAAAATTCTCAGTTGAGTACTTTAAGAATAATTGGTTTACATCTGTGCCCGTTGGATCAGCGACTACAGGGTAATCAGTTTCGCCATTGCTAGTGCTATTGTAGTTATCGATGATGTCAGTCACATTATCAACTTCAACACCTGCAGATAACCCCTTAAAGCTACCGGTATTTGCAGTGATACGACTTTTTAAGGTCAGTGCACTTGCGTTGTCGTCAATGCCATCTTGATCAACACCTTCGTAACGAGCGCGGAAGCTAAGTTTTACTGTGCTTTCTGAAAGCGCCTTTTTAACGCCTGATGCCACAGATGTTTCTTCTGCAAAAGCTAATGGTGCACTTAAAAGTGAAGCTGAGAGTAAAGCGAGAGATGTGTATTTTATGTTATTTTTCATAATATCAACCTTAGTGTTTTTAAACTTTGAGAGAGTTTATTTTTAATCAACCATAGTAAGAATTAGTCAAAATATCGGATTGTTTTAAGGCATTTTTTTAGTAATTTTTATTTGTCTGAACAAACTATATTTCATTTATTTACAATAAGTTACACAAGACGGCTTTGTTCATTCATCGGCACATAAGTTTAGATGATGAAAAAGTAATAATTGCCAAGCTGTTTAAAAAACGAGTAACTTTTTAATGCGCTAAAATTAGCACTACTCTGGTCTAATGAGAAATACAAAAAGCAAAAATGCGCTGAATAATGTCGCTAAGCTGATCTGGAACAACAAAGCGTGGTTTTTTTAGCGATTCATTGAGTCAATTACTCGTTTTTATAGTCGGAATTAGCGCTATAAAAGGCTAAATTTTCGATAAAACGCGCGTAACTGTTGTTGTGCTTGTTGGTGATTAATGAGGGTGAAATTGACTTTTTCACCTGGGCGCATTTGGCTTAAACGGAATAAATCGGTTTGCATGACGCTACCCAACACTGGATAACCGCCCATGGTTTGCCTTTCCTTCATTAAGATGATGGGTTGTTCGTTGGCCGGAAGCTGGATCATGCCGTATGTAACCGGTGATGATAATAAGCAACGCTCGCGCAATGACTCAGCAAGTATTTTTTGTTCAAATGAGCCGCTTTGCTCAGGTTTGCTCTGTAGTCGATAGCCCATACGGTTACTCTGGGCTGAAATAGTATACTCATTGGCTAAAAAGTGTTGCTGCTGTTCATGACTCATTTTCAAAAATAATGTACTGGGCATTACCCTTAATGTTAGTGAGTGTTGGGCGTAGAACTGCGTTGGTGAGCTGATTGGCTTATTGGCATTTACGGGCATATGCCGTGCTAAATCATTCGCATCTGCTGAGCAGTATAACTTACTGCCGGTTATTAACGGTTTACCGGTAAAGCCTAGTGCCATTTCATTCTGAGTTTGAGCAAAACTGCCTAACCAGGGTTTCTGTCCTACTTGGCAAGTAAAGCCACCTGCCACAGCTAAATAGCTATGTAAGCCATGTTCAGGCATGGCAAAAGTAATCATGTCATGGGGCTTTAGCTGGTAGCATTGCCAGTTTTTTATCACGGTATCATTGATTTTAGCCTTACAATTCGCACCGGTTATGGCAATTACACATTCGGTATTGGCGCGAAAACTCACTTGTCCTAAGGTGATTTCTATTGCAGGGCAATTACTTTGGTGCTTATTCGGTTCAGTCATACTGCAATGATCTGAAATAAGTTGATTAGCTGTCAGAAAAGCAAACTCGTCTGCAGCACCACCAGCACTAAAGCCTAAATGCTGAGCGTTTAACCGCCCGAGATCTTGAATACTCGCCTGACCATTAATGTTGATAATCTCAAGGCAATGCTGACTCACGCTGATAAGCCTTGTTGCATAGCGATAAATTCAACTTTCGAAATAGCATAAAATTCTACATTTTGTCCGACATTGATGGTGGCATTAAATTGGCCGTTACAGGTGTTATACATAGGTAAGGGGGTTTGGCCAATAATATGCCAACCACCAGGGCTTTGATTTGGATACACGGCGGTTTGTTGCTCGGCAATAGCCACGGCGCCTTTAGGTACTTGAGTGCGTGGCGATGACTTTCGAGGTAAATGCAAAGTGTCAGGCAAACTCGCTAAATAACAAAATCCTGGTGTGAAGCCTAAAGCAAAGCCACGATAAATGGTGCTGCTATGCTGTTCGATCACTTCGTTGCTTGTAATGTTGCAACGGGTTGCTACTTCAGCCAGATCCCATTGTTGTTCGATATCGTAGTAAACCGGTATTTTAATACAATCAACGGACAGGCTATTGTCGGTTAGTTGTGTTGGCTGTTGATGATGTTTAGCAAGGTGTTTAATTTGCTCTGTAATTTCAGTACTTGTGATCATTTGATGACGAAAATAAATCATCAAGCAATGATAGCTTGCGATGGTTTCAATGACGTATGCATCTAGCTGATGTTTAATCAGTGATTGCAAGGCAATAATTTCATTATGTTGTGCAATTAAGATTTCGCTTTTCCAGCTGAGCTGTAAGGCGTTTTCGGCGACAATATCAAGGCTAAAGTTTATTTGAAATCGTGGGTTGCTAGCTCTCTTACCTATCACGGTATTAAGACTTTTTTTCTGCATTGAGGGTTGCTCGCAAAGCTTTGATCATAGCAAAAGCATTGGGTGTGTCACCGTGTACACATAAAGCATCAATGTGAAGTTGCAAAGGTTGCTGATTAATACTTAGTAGCGGTTTTTGTTGCAGTATATCCTGACAGCGACTCACCACGTCTTGGTTATTACTTAACACCGCACCGCTTTCATTGCGCGGTACGAGTAAGCCATTATCTAAATAAGCTCGATCAGCAAAAGCCTCAAAATAGAGCTGAATTTGGTGCTTTTTAGCTATTTTCTGAAATGGCGCGCTGTTAGTTAATGCTTGCAGCATTAAGGATAAGGGTTGATGACTTGGTTGAGCTAACTCGGCAATAGCAATACAAATGCCATTAAACAAATTAAGGTCTTTCATCATATCGTTGTAGAGTGCACCATGGGGTTTAACATAATGAACTTGTGTATTTTCTGCTGCGCAAAGTGCTTGTAATGCCCCTATTTGATATTGCACATTAGCAATTAACTCATCTTGTGTTAACTGCATAGATTGTCGACCAAAGTTTTCGACATCGGGGTAACTGGGATGCGCACCAATAATGACTTGATGTTGGTGGGCAAGTTTAATGGTGTTTTTAATGGTTATTGGATCTGAACCATGAAAGCCACAGGCAATATTCGCCATATCAATCAATGGCATTATATCGGCGTCGTTATTATCTTTAAACTCACCTAAATCGCAGTTTAACTTCATGACTTTTGCCTTACTTAATCATTATGTCTATTGCGACGTTTACGCTCTGGATGCCTAATAACCACATCAGTTAATGGCGTACTACAGCAACTTAAAATATAGCCTTGTTGTTGTTCTTCATCGGATAAACCGTCTTGACACGTTTCCGTTACTTGGCCTTCTTCGAGCATAACCTTACAACTACCACACATACCTGCACGGCAAGAATAAGGTAATACTAAACCCGCATTTTCGCCCTGTTCAAGCAAAGTTTCGGTATTGTTGCCGGTTACTGATTTATTAAAGCGACTAAAAGTTATTAGCGGTTTCTTTTTCGTAACTGGCTGTAATTGTGCTGCTTTTTCTTTAATGCTTAGCCCGTTATTGTCAGTAGGCGCTGTTGATTTTTCAGCTAACGCAAATACTGGCGCAGCTTGATATCTTAATACTTCCAGCTTGTCACCGCGTTTAATTTGTCCTTGATTAAGTGCGACTAAGTTTTGCCCAAATAGAATGTCGCCATTAGCTATTTGCCGATAATTTTTTAATGTTTTTAATGGTTCTTGCTGGTGATCTTTCACTGCATTTTCAGGGTTAATGGTGGTAAAAATACAACGAGTACAAGGCTTGGTTACTTCAAATTCTACTTCGCCAATACGAATTTTTTGCCAAGTATCTTCTGTAAAGGCGTCACAATCGCTCACCACAATATTGGGCCTAAACTGCGACATTGGAATGCTTCGAGAGTTAGGTGGATATTGGCTGTTTAAATGATCAAGTGAGGCTTGTGAAATAAGTAATAAAGGGTAGCCGTCGGCAAAGCCCACTTGGCTATTTTTATTTTTAACAAAGCGTTGTGACTCAGTGCCAAAAAACAGTAATTGGCAGGGCTTTTGAAGGTAGCGACTAAACCATTGGTTGATAGCGTCTTCGCACTGTTGTGCGCTGATAGTGTCATTCCAAACTTGCACATCAACATAATTGAGACTCAGCAGATTATAATCAATCACCAATGCCGGCATTTTCGGTGCGGTAATTATCATGCCTGTTGCGGTTAAGTTGGCTTGAAGTAAACATAAGCTTGGCTGTGTACGAGCAGTAAAAAATTCCCCATCAGGGCTCGCAACAACAAAGCGACGATCAAAAGCTAAGCCGAACTCTTCCACCCAACTATTAGATAACTCAATGCCAGCACTCGATTTTATTGGGTAAATGATAATGTTTTTCAGCGTAGCCTGACTCATGAATTGCCTCAAATGTTAATTGTGTTGTGATCAACTTGCGATAATATCGTTAATTGCTCGATGCGCTTATTCAGTTGATAGTAATAGACTTGGAATAACCGCTTTGATAGTGGGCAAAATGGCTTGATTTTGCAATATGTATTTTTGTGAGATTAAGGTATATTGAGCGCATTCTGATTTAAACCTTAGCTCAAGCTAGCATTTGCAGTGTAAGAGCTATAGAAATAGGCTTTTATGCATCTTCATATATTAGGTATTTGTGGCACATTTATGGGCGGTATTGCCGCCATTGCTAAGCAAATGGGTTTTCGTGTTTCCGGTTGCGACGCTAATGTTTATCCACCAATGAGCACGCAGTTAGCACAACTCGGCATCGAGTTAAAGCAAGGTTATTTGGTTGAGCATTTAGATGATGAACCTGATTTAATTATTGTTGGTAATGCCATGACACGCGGTAATGTCATGGTTGAGCATGTACTCGATCGGAAAATTCCTTATACCTCTGGTCCACAATGGTTACTAGACAACGTGTTAAAAGACCGTTGGGTACTTGCGGTTTCAGGCACTCATGGTAAAACTACCACAAGTTCAATGCTGACTTGGATTTTACAATATGCCGGCATGGAGCCTGGGTTCCTCATTGGCGGCGTACCACAAAACTTTGATTGCTCTGCGCGTTTAGGCAATGCACCGTTTTTTGTTATTGAAGCTGATGAATACGACACCGCATTTTTCGATAAACGCTCTAAATTTGTGCATTATCGTCCCAATACTTTAGTGATCAATAACATGGAATTTGATCATGCCGATATTTTTAATGATCTTGGTGATATTCAACGACAATTTCATCATCTTATCCGTATGGTGCCAAGCAACGGTTTAGTGTTGTCGCCGAGCGGCGAGCAAGCAATTACCGATACCTTAGCTATGGGCTGTTGGACGCCAAGGGAATACAGTGTTGGCGACCATGACAAGTTGTCAGGCTGGCATGCAGAAAAGTCTGTTGCTGACGGCAGTGAGTTTATCGTGAGTTTTCAAGGTGAAATTCAAGGACGAGTCAAGTGGGCACTTATTGGCGACTTTAATATCGACAATGGCTTAATGGCGATAGCGGCGGCAAGACATGCCGGCGTACCCACTTCAGTTGCAATCGAAGCCTTAGCAACTTTTGTTAATACCAAACGTAGACTAGAGCTCAAAGGTGAAGTTAATCAAGTTAGGGTGTTTGACGACTTCGCTCATCACCCGACCGCGATTGCGAAAACACTGGCAGGTGTGCGGGCCAACGTAGGTAATAAACGTGTTATTGCTATACTGGAGCCGCGGTCAAACACCATGAAGTCAGGTGTGCACAAAGATACTTTAGCAAAATCATTAGCGGCTGCTGATATGGTTTTTGTTTATCAGGGCGAACAGGTTAAGTGGTCTGTTGATGCGTTAATTGCTGATTGTATTCAACCTTGCTTTATCAGCCAAGATATCGCACAACTGGTCGCTGACATTGTTGCTAAAACTCAAGCAGGAGATACGCTTGTTGTTATGAGTAACGGTGGTTTTGGCGGTATTCATGATAAACTGTTATCGGCACTTGCAACGCAGTAGCCATTGTTTAAACGACTTGAGTGATCAATAACATCGTGCAAGTCGTATGATATAGGTAACAAAAGTAAATTTTGATTAACTCAGGTGAATAAGTGCAAAATCAATCAGTAACAATTAATAATAGCGATGAGTTTGATAAAAAAATAACCTTAGCAATTACTGGCGCTTCGGGCTCAGCTTATGCGCTGCGTTTATTAGAGTGCTTAGTTGCTGCTAATTACCAAGTTTATTTATTGTGCTCAAGCGCTGCGCGAGTGGTATTTGACACTGAAGTGGGGTTGAAATTGCCGAGTTCGCCGGATGCCGCAAGTCAATTTTTTACTGAAAAATTTAACGCTAAAGCAGAGCAAATTATTGTTTTTGGTAAGGAGCAATGGTTTTCACCGGTGGCGTCTGGTTCGGCTGCGCCGAAAACGATGGTGGTTTGTCCATGTTCTACTGGAACGCTAGCGGCTATTAGCCAAGGCATGAGTGATAATTTGATCGAGCGTGCTGCCGATGTGGTGATAAAAGAACGCGGACAGTTAATTTTAGTGCCGCGCGAAACACCATTTTCAACTATTCACTTACAGAATATGCTGTCGTTATCACAAATGGGTGTCACCATTATGCCAGCCGCACCGGGTTTTTATCATCAACCCAAATCGATAAATGATCTGATTGATTTTATGGTGGGGCGTTTACTTGATCATTTAAATATCCCGCAAACCATTATGCCGCGTTGGGGTTATCAAGCGTTTCCAAGTGCTAACAAGCAAACAAGTTAGTTACCTAACAAGCTTATACTGACAAAGTTAGCGACAGTTGCAACAAGGATTAGTGAATCACGCTAAGGTTTATAGATCTTAAGGTTAATTCACCTAATCAGCGTTGCTGGCGGCTTTGTTCTTTGCTTTAATTGCTTTAATATCAACACCGTCAAGCAACAGCATGACATCAGCGAGTAAGCGCTTGAGTTCGGTAACTTCAGTAGGGATGCTTTTTTTGACTTTTTGCACATAAGCAATCGCTTCACGATTTTGAATAACCTCTAATAGCGCCTTTAAGGTTTCGCTATCGTTAGCATCAATTGCCGGCAATTTTTTTTCACTCGCCGCGTTATAAAGTGAGTAGGTAGCAATTAAACTTGCTTGTGCTTCTTTCAATCTTTCCATAAAAATCAGTCCTTGTTTTTATTATTAGGTTGGTATCTACCATACTGAAAAATAAAAAATTGTCTAAATATTTATCACTTTTTTTAGCTTTAATTGTTAATATTTACAAGCTGTTAACAATTGGTGCTGAACGATCAATAACTGCTATTTGTCGCATTGCACTTAAGTTTTAAATGCTGATGTGTTCTAGTAGTAAAATAACAATAATTTATAGTCGTTGAAATGACTCTTATAAGTATTTAGATTGTCAATTTAATGATTATTATATAGCTGATTAGGTTAAAGATAATGTCTAAATTTACATCCAGAATATCCTCGCTAGCACTCAGTATCGCCTTAGTGTTAGGTACAAGCCATCATGCTTTTGCAGAAGATAGTGCCACGAAAGCAACAAACAAAGCGCAAGCTGAAAAATGGTCGGTAAACAACCCTCCAGGGAAGTTCACCACAGCAAAAATTGACGTTCGCCAAGGTACTTGGATGAATGTTGATATAAGCCCAGACGGCAAAACTTTAGTGTTTGATTTATTAGGTGATATTTACACTTTGCCTATTGAGGGTGGCGAAGCTACAGCATTAATGACTGACATTGCTTGGCAAATGCAGCCACGTTTTAGTCCTGATGGTCAACATATTGCGTTCACCTCAGACGAAGATGGCGGTGATAATCTTTGGATCATGAATGCAGATGGCAGCGCCGGTAAAGCGGTCAGCTCAGAAACTTTTCGCTTATTAAATAGTCCGGCCTGGTCGCCAGATGGTAATTATCTTGTGGGTCGTAAACACTTTACTGGTTCTCGTTCATTAGGTGCTGGCGAAGTATGGATGTACCACAAAACTGGCGGCAACGGTGTCATGCTAACTAAGCGACCTAATGAGCAAAAAGATCTAGGTGAACCGGCATTTTCGCATGATGGGAAATATGTTTATTTCTCGCAAGATGCAACGCCTGGTAAAACTTTTCATTACAGTAAAGATTCTGAAAAAGGCATTTATAAAATTAAACGCCTGGAACTGGCTACCGGTGAAATTAAAGTGGTGGTTTCAGGTAAAGGTGGTGCGATACGTCCTGTTCCGTCACCGGATGGTAAATATTTAGCTTATATTAGCCGTGACGATTTCCAGTCTAATTTATATTTATATGACTTAAAAAGTGGTAAAGAAAGCTTAATTTTTGAAAATTTAGATCGTGATATGCAAGAAACATGGGCTATTCACGGTGTTTATCCGAATATGGCTTGGCTACCAAACAGTGAAGGCATGGTGTTTTGGTCTGGTGGGCAAATTCATAAGCTTGATCTTGAAAGTAAAAAAACAACGGTTATTCCTTTTCACGTTAAAACTGAGAAAAAAATACAAACTGCATTACGTTTCCAACAAGATATCGACCAAGATAACTTTGATGTAAAAATGCTGCGTGATGTTGAAATATCACCGGACGGTAGAAAAGTTGTTTATGAATCAATGGGGCATATTTATCTTCGCACCATTGCTGACGGTAAAGCAAAAGGAAAAGCTAAGCGCTTAACTAAACAAAAATCACATTTTGAATTAAATCCGAGTTTTTCTCGTGACGGAAAATATGTGGTTTACAGCACGTGGGACGATAATAAGCTGGGTGAAATTCGTATGGTTTCTGCCCGTGGCGGTAAAAGCCGCGTATTAACTGACGAGCCTGGTAAGTATGTAGAGCCTAGTTTTTCACCCGATGGTAAAAGCGTAGTCTATCGTAAGGTTTCAGGTGGCTATATTACTGATCCAACGTGGGGTTTAAATCCGGGTATTTATACGGTTAATGTTAAAAACGGTACCCCAAAACTGGTAACTGAGTCAGGTGAATTACCGCACTTTGGTGCTAAAAATGATCGGATTTATGTTTTACGTAATGGTGAAACGCCACAGTTAGTGAAAATCAGCTTAGACAACTCATCAACAGCTGATAAAGAGCAAGCGCTTTATCAAGGCAAGTTTGCCACTGAGTATAAAGTATCACCTGATGGTAAGTATTTAGCGTTTGCAGAGCGCTTTAAAGTGTTTGTAACTCCGTTTGTTGAACGTGGTCAGGTCATTGATATTGGACCTTCATCGAAAAATTTGCCGGTGAAAAAATTATCCGTGCGTGCTGGTGAGAGTATTAACTGGAACGGTCAGTCGAATGAACTGTACTGGAGCTTAGGCCCTGATTTATACCAAGCAAGTGTCGCGGGTTTATTTGATATTACGACTGAAGAGCCTAGCGCTAAAACAGATAAGCAAGCGAGTGATAGCTCAACGCAAGCACCACTTAAAACTTATTTAGGCTATAAAGAAAAAGCTGACAAGCCTTCAGGTCGAGTTGCTTTTGTTGGTGGTAAAGTTATCACTATGGAAGGTGAGCAAGTTATTGAAAATGGTGTTGTTGTGGTTGAAGGCAATAAAATTATTGCCGTGGGCCAACAAGGTCAAGTGACTATTCCATCTAACGCTAAAGTGATTGATATCACTGGTAAATCGATTATGCCTGGCTTGATTGACGCACATGCCCATGGCCCACAAGGTAGCAATGAAATTATTCCACAGCAAAACTGGAAAAATTACGCGGGCTTAGCGCTAGGTGTCACGACTATTCATGATCCATCGAATGACACCACTGAATTTTTTGCGGCTAGCGAATTGCAAAAAGCCGGTGATATTGTTGGACCACGTTTATTTTCAACCGGGAGTATTTTATACGGCGCCACCGCGGCGGGTTATACCTCACATGTTGATAGCTTAGATGATGCTAAATTTCATATTGAACGTTTGAAAAAAGCCGGTGTATTTAGTGTTAAAAGCTATAACCAACCGCGACGTAATCAACGTCAACAAATGATACAAGCTGCGCGTGAAGCTGAAATATTAGTAGTGCCAGAAGGGGGATCACTACTGCAACACAACCTTACTATGCTAGTTGATGGCCATACAACATTAGAGCATTCAATTTCAACCGCGAAAATTTACGATGACATCAAGCAATTATGGTCACAATCTGAAATGGCTTACACGCCAACCATGGGCGTAGCTTACGGTGGTATTTCGGGTGAACATTTTTGGTATGACACCACGGATGTATGGTTACATCCTCGCTTAAGTAAATATGTTCCGAGTGAGTTTTTAGATCCACGCTCCATGCGTCGTAGTAAAGCACCACATCATCATTACAATCACATTAACGTCGCGAAAGTTGCTAAAGAGCTAAACGACCTAGGGGTTGTAGTGAACGCCGGTGGGCACGGACAACGTGAAGGCTTAGCGATGCACTGGGAAATGTGGATGATGGCACAAGGTGGTATGTCACCATTAGATGCTATTCGCACGGCAACAATGTCTTCGGCACACACCTTAGGTTTAGATAGCCAATTAGGTTCACTTAAAGTAGGTAAACTTGCTGATATTTTAGTGATTGACGGCGATGTTAGTGAAAATATTCGCTTATCCGATCAAGTAGTTTATACCATGGTAAATGGTCGTTTATACAATGCCGAAACCATGAATGAAGTAGGTAACTACGATAACAAACGTGAAAAATTCTATTTTGAAAAATAGGCTTTAGTAAGTTTGATGTCACAAAGCCCGGATTTATCCGGGCTTTTTATTTTTAAACTATTGGCGTTTAAACAAAAAGGCTCAATCCAGACTTGTTTTTGGATTGAGTTTTGTACTGGTTTCAATTATTGTTTGCTTATTAAAAGTCACTCATTATGGCTGATAAAGTTTAAGTTCTTAAGCGCCTCGCTTAATTTATTCAAAACTCGTTATACTGCGCTTACTAAGCTTAGGCTGAGTAAGTTATAGGGCTAATTGTGAATATTGAAGTATTAGAAAACCCCGATGCGCAGTTAGTGTCATTTTTAGATGAAAAAATTGCCGAATTTAATTGGGCTCGCTGGGAAGTGAGCGAGCGTAAAGCATTAGCCGTAAAATTGAGCGATGAAAATGGCGAGATTATTGCCGGTGCTGCCGGGCGAACATTTGGTGATTGGTTGATGATTAATACCTTATGGGTGGCTGAGAGCTCGCGAGGGCAACATGTTGGTAGCCAGCTGTTAGCAAAAATAGAATTGGCCGCGCAGGCAAGAGGTTGCAATAAGGCGTTACTGGATACTTTGAACTTTCAAGCTATGCCATTTTACCAAAAACATGGTTATAAAGTGCAATGGACGCAGCAGGGTTATCCTAAAACTGGCTGTAAATATTACATGGTTAAGCAATTATCCAGTCACTCTTAATAAAGCTTTAGTTGGTGGAATTAACATGTATTCAGGAAAGTGTTTGTGCAAAGAAGTAGTTATTGCCGTACATGGTGAAATTAGCGATATTATTCATTGTCATTGTTCGTTATGTCGAAAAAACTCAGGTACGGCTTATGCCACTAATGGCTTTGTTAATAGTGCCGACTTTGAAATCATAACAGGTCAAGAATCCTTAAGTCGCTTTTCTTTTAAGCCGGGTCGTACCCGTCATTTTTGTCAGCATTGTGGTAGCCCGATCTTTAGTAGTAATGATGACGATATCGCAAGAATTCGAGTCAGGTTAGGGATTTTCGATAGCGATATTTTAGCACGACCACTATCACATAATTTTGTTGATTCCAAAGCTAACTGGGACGATTTAGATGCAGAGCTTCCACGT
This sequence comes from Cognaticolwellia aestuarii, assembly GCF_002000025.1. Classification (GTDB taxonomy): domain Bacteria; phylum Pseudomonadota; class Gammaproteobacteria; order Enterobacterales; family Alteromonadaceae; genus Cognaticolwellia; species Cognaticolwellia aestuarii. The sequence continues at coordinate 396,067 of NZ_MUZV01000001.1, read as the reverse complement.
TATTCAACCTTTGAGCCTAGCCGTTTGAAATAACGTTTTTGTTTAACGATGCATTGCCATAAAGTCATTTGAGATAATCAGTAATACCAGCCTAAATCGTCTATTATCAGCAGGCAGTTTTATCGTCATAAAAAGACACTAAGGTGCCATTTTTCCTGACCCCTTAGTGTGCTATAAGCTGATTTATTAGCCAATGGTATTGGTTTAGTTTCTCCCGGCCATTACACCGCCGTCATGATCCCAAATTGCCCCAGTGACCCAGTCGGCTTGTTCGCTTAATAAAAAGCTCACTGTGTTGGCAATATCATCAGCTTGCCCAATTCTGCCAATAGGGTGAAAGGCATCAAAACCTGCTAGTGCACTATCAATCTCTTCTGGCTCAATAAATGACTGATATATCGGTGTTTTTACGACAGCAGGTGCTACTGCATTAACCCGAATATTATATTCTGCGAGTTCCATAGCCATATGTTGAGTGAGGGCATGTAAACCGGCTTTTGCCATGGAATAAGCCGACGATGGTGTTGCTTTTATGGCTTGTTTAGCCCACATAGAACCAATATTAACAATGGCGCCTGCACGGTGTTTTATCATGTTTTTAGCTACGGCTTGCGAGATAAAAAATGTTGCTCTATTTAGCTCCATATATTGGTCATAAACTGCATTGTTATGCGCCATAAAGCTGGTTGGTTTAAAATAGCCAGCGGCGTTAACCAAGTAAGTAACGTGTCGAGGAAGATCCTCAATATATTGATTTAATTCGTCAACTTGTGTTTTGCTGTATAAATCAACCGACAAAGTTTCTACCTGTGCTAATGGTGATAGCTCGGCTTTTATGGCGTTGAGTTTATCAGTATCACGACCAATGATGATCAGGTCAGTGCCTTTTGCGGCCAGTTGTTGTGCTGTAGCTAAACCCATACCACTTGAGCCACCGATAATTACTGCTAAATTGTTTTTTGAAACGCTCATATTTTTCTCCAATTTGTTATCTACACTTGCTAAAGTGTTGATAGCTTAGCGAGCAAATCAGCTTGTTGAAAAGTAGGTACAAATTAGTGGGGTAGGTACTTTTTAGTACATCTTTATGAATAACAATGAAAAAATAATTTCAAGAAAAACACCACCTTTAAATAGTGCGCGTATGGTTGAAACAATATATGGTTGTAAGTGGTCACTGACGGTTTATCAATTACTGTCTGACGGTATTAATCGACCCGGTGAAATGGTGCGCAGTGTTGAGGGGTTAACCACTAAAGTGCTTAATGTGTGTTTAAAAAAGAATATCGAGTTTGGTATTTTAGAGCGGCAAAGTTTTAATGAGCTACCTCCGCGAGTTGAGTACCATGTGACTGACTTTGGTCGAAAGTTTCTCACCATCGTTGACGCTTTAGAAGCGTTGCAACAAGAAGTAGATAACGATAAAGGATAGTGCTGATTTATGTTAATTTTTCATCCTAATTGTCAATGTTGCGATAAGGATCAAGGTGTTTGCCCCAATTGTCAGGGGGATTTTATGCCACGTCCAACCCGACAGGGTGACTTATTGGTTAAATATCCTGCTTCAACAAAACGTATTACTCAAGCTTAATGGTAATATTGATATGCTATGAATAGTAAATAATGAGATTTAAAGAGGTTAGTATGAGCATAGTACGAGTAAATGAATTTACCGCAGCTGTTGGCAAGTCAGCTGAACTTTTCGATTTTTTGCAAACTTTAGTACCTTACATTGCTGGCGCAGCTGGTTGTATTGCTTGTGAGTTATTAAAGCATCATGAGCACTCAGATCAGTTCATGATTATTGAACGTTGGAACAGCATTGAAGATCATCAACTGGCTATAACCAACTACCCGCAAGAAGATATGCAGGCAGCAATGAGTTTATTTGGCGCACCACCTAAAGGTAATTACTTTCAGCAGGATTAAAGTGACTGACTAATAAATATTAGCCAGCCAAAATTACTTATACCCAAGCAACCTAACAATCATTGCTAAGCTGTTAAATTTGTGACCGCTGCAAGTAACTTTTGTCTGATGTCGTGGTTAGTTACGGTATTGTTTTCTAAGTCAAAATTTTCAAAGAAGCTTGGTATTGATAGCGATGCCTTTACATCACCAGCAAAATAAGGTGCAGAGCCTACTGCCGCCGCTAATACGCTAGCAGCACCTCCAGGCCCTGGAGACGTTGCGAGTAATAACATAGGTTTACTTTGAAATACTTTTTGATTAATGCGAGAAGCCCAATCAAAGAGGTTTTTATAAGCAGCAGTATAGCTGCCGTTATGTTCTGCAAATGAAATGATAATGGCATCGCTTTCACCGAGTTTATCGAAGAATGCCTTCGCTGCTTCTGGTTGACCTAGTTCTATTTCTTTATCTTGACTAAAAATAGGCAGCTCGAAGTCGTTTAAATCCAGTATTTCAACCTTAATATCGCTATTTGTTGTTGCTGCTAAATTAGCGGTGTATGTTGCGAGTTTTTTGTTGATTGATGTACGGCTTGAGCTTGCACCAAATGCGATTACTTTCATGATAATGCCTCGTTTTTTTGATCTGATTTGTAAATAAATATAGCTTGGCCTTCGGCTAATGCTGTAAACGTAAGGCCTTGTTTATCATGCACAAGAGTACGTGCTTGAATAACTTCACCATTGATTTCTGCCGTGCCCATACTGAGATAAACCATGGCCTCACCAGCTATATTGATGCTTTGTTGTACTACGGTATTGCTGACTGAAACTGAGATTGTATTATTAAAGTTTGTTTGTTGCGCTTCGTGACCACCGTAAACATTGATATATTCACCCTGTTTGGGATGATAATGCTGATAAGCGGCCGCTTGACCTGGTTGCTCAGGTAAAAACCAGAGTTGAATCATATGGTTTTGATGAGCATTAGGATTAATTTCATTATGGCGGAAGCCTTCTGCACCAGCACGCTGTACTTGTACTGATCCTGCCGTTAAACGCTCTCCATGCCCTAATGAACCTTGGTGTATAATATCACCCGAAACCATCACAGAAATAACATCTACTTCTTTGTGGCTATGCATCTTGGTTTCACCATGAGGTAAAAAATTAGCATCAGCAAGGTAAATAAAATTTCCTAAACCAGCAAAAGCGATAGTGTTTGAGCGACCAAAAACTGCTTGGTTGATGACAAAACGTCGTTCAATTAAACCGGCAAAACCGCCTTGTGGTAACTGCTCAAAAGTTAATGTTTCCATTTCTATCGCTATAGCCTCAAGCTGTATAAAATAAACTATAGTCAGTTTATGCCTATTTTTAGGCATGATAAATGGCGTATTAAGTAAATCATTATTACGTTTGGTGTAATAATTGAATATTAAGCGTTAATTTATTATTAATTTTATATTCTATCCTTCATTACTCTACTTAGTGATGAAACTTAGTTAAAATGACGGCAATATGTTTGTCTTTGCAGTTATATAGTCAAGACACTTCAAGCCGGTACGTGACAGTTTGAAGTATCATGGTTATACACCGCACTTATTTTAGGAAAAGTTGTGTCTATTAACGAAAAACGTCTTAATAAATACATTAGTGACTCAGGTTATTGTTCACGTAGGTTTGCTGATAAGTTGATTGAGAATAATCGGGTTACTATTAATGGTAAAGTACCTGAACTGGGCACTAAAGTTGTACCCGGCGACAAGGTTTGTGTTGATGGCATGGAAATAAAAGCCAGTGCAAGTAACCATACCGATCGTATATACATTGCTTATAACAAGCCTATTGGCATTACTTGCACCACTGAGCGTCACGTAAAAGGCAATATTATCGATGCCATTGGTCATAGCAAGCGTATCTTCCCTATTGGTCGTTTAGATAAGCCGTCTGAAGGTTTGATCTTTTTGACCAGTGATGGCGACATTGTGAACAAAATTTTACGTGCTGAAAACGCTCACGATAAAGAATATATTGTTACGGTTGATCAACCGATCAGTGAACGATTTGTTGAAAGAATGTCAAAAGGTGTGCCTATTTTAGGTACGATAACAAAGCCTTGTGTTGTTACGCCAGAAAGTAAGTTTGTATTTCGTATTATTCTAACCCAAGGCTTAAACCGACAAATTCGTCGTATGTGTGAGTATTTAGGTTATGAAGTAACAAAACTTAAGCGCGCCCGTATTATGAATGTTGAGTTAGGTAAATTGCGTCCGGGTCAATGGCGAGACTTAACGGCTAGCGAATTAGCAGAAATAACGACTGCGGTTGCTGGTTCTCGTAAAACAGCCATAGATGACGACTTTACTGAAGCAGAGCCCGCCGTTGTTGAGGCCGCTAAAAATCCTGAAATTGCTGATATTAAACATGCGAGTAAAACTATTGAATCGAATGCTGATAAATTTTCGAAGCGTAAACTAACGCGTATTGATGTGAAAAAGCCGGCGGTAACTGCAACGGGTAAAAAGCGTTTAAGTTTGAAAAAAAGCACTTAAGTTGAGCAAGTCAATTGAGCTAACCTAAGTCAAGTTGAAAGTTTTAAAACTAAGGTTGCCACTATTTCTCTGAAACGAAAAATAGCTTATTATTAAAAAAAACAATAAAAGAAAAATAATAAAAAGAGTGCATATGTTGAAAGTATTTTGGTTAAAAGTTGTAACGGTATTGGTATTTTTAGGTATTACAACCAGTAGCTATGCGAGTCAAAACAAGGATAGTGGTTTTTATATTTCACCTAAGCTCATTGTAGCCCATTCTAGTTTAAGAAATGGTCAAGTGAAGGGAAGTTACCAAGAACCTCTCATTCTATACTCAGATCAAAATCATGATAAAAATGATAATAACACCTCAGATATTGTCGGAGGAGCGTTATTATCACTTGGTTATTATAATGATAACTGGCGTGCTGAGTTATCTTATAGCTATCGCTATAGATTTGATTTAAATGGTGATGTTGGTGAACCTGATCCAAATGAATATCATAATCATAACAACCTTCCAGGCCGTTTTCGTTTAGATATTAATACTCAGTCAGTACGTTTTGATTTGTATTACAGCATATCAGCGCTGCAAACCGAGAGTCTAAAACCTTTTGTTGGTGTTAGTATTGAGTCGTTGCAACATAATATTTTAGCTAAGGTTCGAAATGCTTATAACTATACAGAAGAAAATACCGACAGTAGTTCAGTTAGTTTAGGATTCGGTGTTGGTACTGAAGTGATTTGGACCAAGAATATGAATTTTACCATATCGTTGCAGTACATCGATTTAGGCGATATTAACATTGGCCCTCAAAGTGACAATGCGTATTTTTCATCAGATAGTTTTGATACGCTTGATTTGATGTTTGGCGTTAATTACTATTTTTAATCACTATATATCATTGGCTTGATTCAAATAAGATGTGCTATGTGCTGCTAGATTTGCACATAGCACATAGCTTCCTTTTTGTTATATCTATCACAGTACTCTTCTACTTAACCTCAATTTGGGTTAATGAATTTTGCTTATCTCAAACTGACGGGAAAAATAGCTATTTTAAATTCAATAAATTTGCTGGCGAATATTGGTCGGTTAACAGTCGCGTCTCGCTTGGCCAATCTTGTATTATTGCTGTTGAGGTTATTTGACGGCTAATTTCTTTAATATTTACATTATAAGGTAATAATTTTTCACTTAAAAACTGAGCGCGCTCTGTGATAATTTTTGCTTCAGGTAAGGGCTGATTACTCGCTAAGATGATGCGATTACTGCTGCTTTTACGCTTGACGTTAAAAAAGTCACCAAACACTGATTTATAGGTGGCTGACTCATAATGATATAAGTCGCTGACTGAAAATGTATTGGCAGCTAACACGCCGTTAGTACTGAGTAATTGTTTGGTTTCTTGCAAAAACTCTTGTGTCATTAAATGTTCGGGTATGTAATCACCGTTAAAAGCGTCAAGAATTATCCAATCATATTGTTGTTTTTTAATCGTCGCACGTTTTACAAAAATACGACCGTCTTGCACTATCGAAGTTACTTGTTGATTTTCAATAAAATCAAAATAGCTTCGTGCAACTTTAATAACGGCTGGGTCAATTTCAACATTAGTGATGTTAGCGCTAGGAAATATTTCGTGTAGCGCATTCGACATACTACCACCTCCTAATCCTATGATTAAAATACGCTCCGGATTAGGGTTAAGTAACAAGCTAGAAAACAGCATTTTTGTATAGTTGAATACTAATTGTTGAGGCTGATTTACTAACATACAACTTTGTTGGGTTTTAGTGCTTTTGACGTTAAATTTTAAGCAGCGCAAGCCATTATTTTCTTCAACCAATATATTGCGGTACAACGAACGTTCACTATGGATGGTGTTAGCGTTAGCTGTGCTACTTAAAGCGTTGAGTAAAACCGCGCTGAGTATCGCGAGCCATAGCGTTAGTTTATTCATGTATAACTCCTTGGTGATTGCTGTTTTTATTATCTTTGATGCTCTTTTGTTGGTTAAGACGATTAAAAAGCATCGCGCAAACACCCAGCAAAAATAAGGTCGCGCTAAACACCATAATAATATCGTTAACTTCAAACAGTAAGACTAAGTAAAACGAGGTAATAATGGTGCCTAAAGCGCTGCCAAGTGTTGACACAAAGTAAAGAAAGCCAGCCACTTGACCACTTTTATTTTTATCGGTAACTAACAAGCGTACCGAGTAGGGAGAAATCATGCCAAGAATTACTGTCGGTATAAAGAACAAGGCCATTGATGCTAGCAATGAGCCGTAACGCGTATCTTCAATAGCGAGAAAAATTGCTTCCATGAGCCATTGTGAAGAAAATGCGACCGGTAAAATAGCGATGCCTGCACAAATAAAGATTAAACCATAGCGATTTAAAGAGGCTGCTTTGGTTGAAAGTTTGCCGCCAGCTAAGTAACCAAACGATAAACTCAGCATAAAAACAGTAATGATACTGCCCCAAATATGTACACTACTACCAAAAAATGGGGCGAGTATTCGCCCGCCAAGTAGCTCGATACCCATAATGCAAAAGCCACTAGAAAAGGCTAGTAAATAGATTAAAGGGTTCTGCCACTGCTGCATTTTATTATTTTTATTAGTCATTTAGCTCACTACTTCAGATAAATTAGTTAATTGATTAGATTTTATTCATTAATCATATTAAACATAACTGCACTGAGATGCTAGATAAGCTCAATAGTGGCTAAGTTATTTCTGTTAAGGTTATTAACTTTCAGGGTTTTATTGATGGCTTTTCTATCAGATAGCCAGTATTTAGCTAGTAAAAAGGCTTGTTAACATTAACAAGCCTTTTTCGGGGAGATTAAAACGTTTAATGACTCTTTAGTTATTTACGTTCTGAGGGGGTAATAATGCTACTTATTGGCATTAGCCAATAATGGTTTTAAGAAACGAGCGGTATGCGAGCCTTCATGCTCAGCTACTTGCTCTGGTGTTCCGGTCACCAATATTTCACCGCCACCTGAGCCACCTTCAGGGCCTAAATCAATAATCCAATCAGCAGTTTTGATAACATCTAAGTTATGCTCAATCACGACAATGGTATTACCGTGATCACGTAAACGATGAATAACTTGCAGTAATTGTTTAATATCGTGAAAGTGTAAACCGGTTGTAGGTTCATCAAGAATATAAAGCGTTTTCCCAGTATCTCGCTTTGATAGCTCCTTCGATAATTTAACCCGTTGTGCTTCACCACCTGAGAGCGTTGTTGCCGACTGCCCCAGCTTGATATAGCTTAAGCCAACATCCATTAAAGTTTGCAGTTTACGTTTTACCGCAGGAATAGGTGCAAAAAACTCTAGCGCGTCTTCAATGGTCATATCCAGTACTTCGTGAATGCTCTTACCTTTGTATTTTACTTCTAAGGTTTCACGGTTATAACGTTTACTTTTACAGACATCACAAGGTACATAAACGTCAGGTAAAAAGTGCATTTCAACTTTAATTAAACCGTCGCCCTGACAGGCTTCACAACGTCCGCCTTTGACATTAAAACTAAAGCGACCGGGCTTATAGCCACGTGAACGTGATTCTTGTGTGGCGGCAAAAATATCACGAATAGCGGTAAAAATTCCGGTATAAGTGGCAGGATTCGAACGTGGTGTTCTACCAATCGGGCTTTGATCAATATCGATAACTTTATCCAGTAAGTTTAAACCGATAATTGCTTTATGTGGCGCAGGCTCTTGCGTGGTTGCGCCGTTTAATTCGATATGAGCAAGCTTGTATAAGGTATCGTTGATCAGGGTTGATTTACCTGAGCCAGAAACACCGGTAACACAAGTCATTAAGCCATTTGGAATCACCAGATCGACATTTTTTAAGTTATTGCCTGTTGCGCCTTTGAGTTCGACAACATTTTTCTTATCAAAAGGTATGCGTTTTTTAGGGATTGCAATGCTCTCTCTACCTGATAGGTATTGACCAGTAAGTGAGTCCTCACAGGCTAAAATATCATTTACATCGCCTTCTGCAATAATACTACCACCATGTACTCCCGCGCCTGGGCCAATATCGATAACATAATCAGCGGCACGAATAGCGTCTTCATCATGCTCTACTACGATAACGGTGTTACCCAAATCACGTAAATGGATCAGGGTTTCCAGTAATCGTTCATTATCGCGTTGATGTAAGCCGATAGAAGGTTCATCAAGTACGTACATGACACCAACTAAGCCAGCGCCAATTTGGCTGGCTAAACGAATACGTTGTGCTTCACCACCGGATAAGGTGCCTGCGGCGCGTGAAAGGTTAAGATAATTTAAGCCAACATTAACCAAGAAACCTAAACGGTCACAAACTTCTTTAAGAATTTTTTCGGCAATTTGTGCTTTTTGTCCGGTCAGCTCTAAGCCTTGAAAAAATGCTAAGGCATCCGCGATGGCGTATTCTGCAATGTCGGGCAATGGCGTATCAGCAATAAAAACATTACGCGCTTCTAAGCGCAAGCGGCTTCCATGACAATCCGGGCAATGTTGACTGTTAAGATATTTTGCGAGTTCTTCACGCACCGCGTTAGATTCTGTTTCACGGTAGCGGCGATCCATGTTATTTAAAATACCTTCGAATGGATGCTTGCGGATCACGATATCGCCACGATCATTCATGTATTTAAATTCGATTTCTTGTTTGCCACTGCCTTTTAAAATCAGCTGCTGGGTTTTTTCATCCAATTCATTGAACGGTAAATTTAAGGCAAATTGATAATGGTCTGCGAGCGCTTGTAGCATTTGAAAGTAGTAAAAATTTCTTTTATCCCAGCCACGAATAGCACCACCAGCTAAACTTAATTCAGGATTAGAAATAACACGACTGGCGTCGAAATACTGTTGGTTACCTAAACCATCACAGGTTTGACAAGCTCCGGCGGGATTGTTAAAAGAAAACAATCTTGGCTCTAACTCTTGCATACTATAGCCACATTGCGGGCAGGCAAAGTTAGCAGAAAAAACCAACTCTTCTTTAGTTGCTTCATCCATGAAAGCTACTTTCACAGTTCCTGAGGTTAATGAAAGTGCAGTTTCGAATGATTCAGCAAGGCGCAATTGAATATCTTGACGCACTTTAATGCGGTCAACAACTACTTCTATGGTGTGCTTTTTATGTAGCTCTAAGGTTGGTGGATCGGAAAGGTCACAAACTTCACCATCAATTCTTGCACGAATATAACCTTGAGCAGCAAGGCTATCGAGTAACTTAACATGCTCACCTTTACGATCTTGCAATACCGGCGCAAGCACCATCACTTTAGTGCCCTCTTCGAGTGCTAACACTCTATCGACCATTTGCGAAATGGTTTGTGCGGCAAGGGGTAGGTGATGCTCAGGACAACGAGGTTCACCAACACGAGCATATAATAAACGTAAATAATCGTATATTTCGGTGATGGTACCAACGGTTGAACGTGGGTTGTGCGATGTTGATTTTTGTTCAATTGAAATAGCTGGAGATAAGCCTTCAATGTGATCGACATCGGGCTTTTCCATAAGAGATAAAAATTGACGTGCGTATGCGGAAAGTGATTCAACGTAACGCCTTTGCCCTTCAGCATACAAGGTATCAAAGGCTAATGAAGACTTACCTGAGCCAGAGAGGCCGGTAATAACAATTAACTTGTCGCGAGGAATATCTACATTAATATTTTTTAAGTTATGGGTACGAGCACCCCTGACTTCAATTTTCTTCATAATGATATTGTGACCAGTTGAGCGTCAGGAAATTTATATACGAAGTTTTTGTATGAAAATTACCCGACTGAATGTAAATTACCTTACGCTATATCAACACTTACCATATTCATTCGCTTTAAAATACCCCGTAATTAAGTGGTTTTCAAAGTGTCATGTACTAAGTGTTGCTGCTAGCAAGTAAATCAATGCCGGTTAAAATTAACGCGATATTGTTTTATTTGCTATGACATCTACACATAAAGTTAGAACCGAGAATTATCGCATAGTTTTTAATCCGAATTCATCTTAAATCTCTGTTTTTGTTCATTAGGTGCCCGTGTTAAGATATGCCGGTTTTTCTAGCCAGATTTTCAGTTTAATTATTTCCAGTTTAAATAAGAGTTAACATTTCATGAGCGCATCCGGTTTAAATAGTATTGAGAAGAAGGCCGCATTTTCGTTAGCCTCAGTGTTTGGCCTGCGTATGTTAGGTCTGTTTATGATTTTACCTGTGTTTGCCATCTATGGTGAGCAGCTTATAGGTTACAGTCCAATATGGATAGGCTTAGCGATTGGCGCTTATGGTTTAACGCAAGCACTACTGCAAATTCCAATGGGAATATTATCGGATAAGTTTGGTCGAAAACCGGTGATATTAGCAGGCTTAGTGATGTTTTTAGTCGGCAGTGTTGTTGCGGCAATGTCGGACACTATTTACGGCGTTGTGCTGGGGCGTGCGTTACAAGGTATGGGGGCTATTGCGAGTGCTATCTTGGCATTAGCTGCCGACTTAAGTCGTGAAGAGCAAAGGCCGAAAGTGATGGCCACTATCGGTATGTTTATTGGTGTTTCATTTACCGTGGCAATGATTATTGGCCCTATTGTTGCGCAAGCATTTGGCTTAAGTGGTTTGTTTTGGTTTATTGCTATACTCACCGTTTTTGCCATGCTAACCATTCAATTTGTTGTGCCTAATTCAATTAATACCGCCCCTAAAGGGGATAATGTTGCGCTGCCTTCAAAGCTTGGGAGCTTAGTGCGTGATGGTCAGTTATCACGTTTAAATGCAGGTGTTTTTATTCTTCATATGGCACTGACGGCATGTTTTGTGACTTTGCCCAAGCAGTTCGTGGCGAGTGGTTTGATGCTTGAACAGCACTGGCAGCTCTATTTACCGACCTTATTAGGTTCGTTTTTCTTAATGGTGCCATTTATGATCATGGCGATAAAAAAGCAAAAAGAAAAACAAATGTTCAGTGCTGCGGTTGCTTTGTTAACAACAGCTTTGTTATTGCTGTGGTACCTACCGACTAGTTTGACCACATTAGTGGTACTGGTGATGATGTTTTTTACTGCTTTTAATTATTTAGAAGCAACCATGCCGTCAATATTATCGCGTATTGCACCTGCTGGCGTAAAAGGCAGTGTGATGGGTATTTATTCTAGTAGCCAATTTTTAGGGGCTTTTGCTGGTGGTATGTTAGGTGGCTTTATCGCGGGTGAATTTGGAGAGCAAACGATATTTGTTGTAATGTCCGCTTTTGGTTTAGTTTGGTTGCTTTTAACCTTCGGAATGAAACCACTTAAAAAATCAAAAGCTTATAGTTTGACAACCAATATTGTTAGCGATGAAAAAGCTCGAGAGGTAGCGCAAAAACTCAGTGAAATGCCAGGGGTTATTGAAGCAACCATTATGCATGATGAAGCTGTCGCTTATTTAAAAGTTGATGATAAGCTAGTTGATTTACCGGGCATTAAAAGCTTATTAAATAGCTAGTCACTTCAGCGAAAGCTCAGATAAACAAGCGAACAACAAGTTACCGAGCAATTAAGCTAAGCAAATAAATAACCGTTTACTTATGAGTAAACGGTTATTTTATATCGGTAATAAAATCTCGAATATTATTTCTACCAACGGACAAAATAACGTCATCATCAAGTTCTTTGTTAAGCAGTGCTTTGCCCATCGGTGCTTGTGGGGTGATCAAGGTAATGTTAATTGATACGCCCTGATGACTTATTTGGCAACGATAGCCACCTGCGGCAGGGACAATAAAAAACCAGTGCCGCTTAATAATATCTTGTTCCACTTGGACCAATGATCCCATCATGACACATGTTTTATTAGATACTTGTTCAAACTTGAGGCTTTGTAAGCTTTTAATTGCCGCGCGAATTTCATCAACACGTCTTGACTGCCCTTCAGCTAAATAACTTTGCTCAATTGCTAAAGTGTCGTATTGGGTTTCTGCAACAGATTGATCATCAGTTGCCGCTTTGTGAGCATTATCTGCAGCCAGCAATGCTAAGGTTAATTCTTGTTGTAACTGAGCGCTAACGTCAGCAATGATAATGTTTTTGTCGATATTCAATAGCACTTACTCCTGATCTTATCTTTGCAGCATACGGAGATTATAAAAAAAGTAAATCTGAGTATTTCACTGAATTTTTATTGGCGTGATAAAATATCGATCTGACAGGTGTCAAAATAAGGCTTGAGTTTTGCCCTTAATGGGGATATTTTAGACATAACAGATTCGAGTAAAAACTAAACTCGCTTTAAATACGATTTTAACATGACAACCAAAAGTGACTTAATATGAATGATAATGCTGCCTTTCCACATTTATTAGCGCCATTAGATTTAGGCTTTACTACCTTAGCCAACCGCACACTAATGGGCTCAATGCATACGGGCCTTGAAGAAGAAAAAGGCGGTTTCGATAAGTTAGCTGCATTTTATCGTGCCCGAGCAAAAGGTGGCGTAGGTTTAATCGTCACCGGCGGTATTAGTCCTAATACTCGCGGGCGTTTAGCGCCCTTTGGCTGTGAACTAAGTAAATTTTGGCAGGTGGGTAAACATCAAAAAATCACGGCAGCAGTACATGAATACCCGACTAAAATTTGTTTACAATTATTGCATGCCGGCCGATATTCATATCATCCCTTCAGTGTATCAGCCAGTAAAATAAAGTCACCGATTAACCCATTTACTCCTAAAGCCATGTCAGTTGGGCAGATTAAGGGCACCATTAAAGATTTTGCCCATTCGGCAAAACTCGCTAAAAAAGCGGGCTATGATGGTGTTGAAATCATGGGCTCTGAAGGTTACCTAATCAATCAATTTAGCTGTGTAAAAGTCAATAAAAGAACCGATGAATGGGGCGGTAGCATTGAAAATAGAATGCGCCTTGCGGTGGAAACTGTTCGCGCGGTACGAGCAAGTGCAGGCGATGATTTTATTATTATTTTCCGCTTGTCGATGCTTGATCTAGTCGATGGGGGTAATAGTTGGCAAGACGTAGTTACTATGGCTAAAGGAATTGAAGCGGCAGGTGCGACATTAATCAATACCGGTATTGGGTGGCATGAAGCGCGTGTACCAACTATTTCTACTTCCGTACCCCGTGCAGCATTTACTTGGATCACCGAGCGAATGAAAAAAGAAGTAAAAGTACCGCTTATTACCACCAACCGTATTAATACGCCAGAAGTGGCAGAAGAAATATTGTCGACTGGGCAAGCGGATATGGTGTCAATGGCACGCCCATTCTTAGCGGACGAAAATTTTGTTGTTAAAGCCGCGGCCAATAAAAGTGACGAAATTAATACTTGTATTGGTTGTAACCAAGCATGTTTAGACCATGTATTTAAACAGCAAAGAGCATCATGTTTAGTAAACCCTACTGCATGTTATGAAACTGAGCTTACCTTCGAAACAGCGCCAATCAAGAAAAAAATTGCGGTAGTGGGCGCAGGTCCTGCAGGTTTGGCATTCAGTGTTTATGCTGCTCAGCGTGGTCACAGTGTCGAAATATTTGATCGTAGCGGTGAGATTGGTGGCCAGTTTAACTATGCTAAGCAAATACCAGGTAAAGAAGAGTTTTATGAAACCTTACGTTATTTTAACAAGCAAATAGAGTTAAATAATATCGCTTTGCATTTAAACCAAGAGCAAAGTGCAGAGCAATTAGCTGCTGCCGGTTTTGATGAGATTGTTTTAGCTACAGGTATTGTCCCTAGAGCTCTCGATATTAAAGGTATCGAGCATGAAAAAGTTAAATCTTATATTCAAGTATTACGTGACAAAGAACCGGTAGGTAAGCGTGTTGCAATTATTGGTGCTGGTGGTATTGGCTTTGATGTTGCAGAGTTCTTAGTTGAAGAAGAGTCTTTAACAACTAATCCTGATAAGTGGTTAAAAAGCTGGGGTGTTGATAAAAACTATCAAGAAAATGGTGGATTATCAGCAACAGTTGCTACTGAAAAGCCAACACGAGAAATATACTTATTACAACGTAAAACCACGAAAGTGGGGGCGGGCTTAGGTAAAACAACCGGTTGGATCCACAGAGCGACCTTACAGAAAAATGGCGTACAAATGTTAGCCGGTATCACTTATGATGAGGTCAATGATGAAGGTTTAGTCGTTTCTATCGACGGCAAACAACAAACCTTGCAAGTTGATAATGTAATTATTTGTGCGGGACAAGAATCTGAGCGCGGACTTTACCAACAACTTGAAGCACAAGGTATAAAAACGCACTTGATCGGTGGTGCTAATGTTGCTGCTGAACTTGATGCTAAACGTGCGATTAGACAAGCCGCAGAACTTGCAGCGAAAATTTAATTAGCCTGTATCAATAGTTACCTAGTTGTTGCCATGAATTTTTTATCAATCGCATTCATGGCAACGCACGATGAAATAGGGAAAATAATAGCAGCGATAATTTAAATTGAAATAATCATTACCTTATCTGGGTCAAATGATATGCTTATAGAAAGCACATTGTAGATAATAAAAGATAAGAGTCACTATGAAGCTAATATTCAAGCCCGCAATCGCTATTTCAAACTCACTCAGGTTCAAAGCTAAGTTTTCTTTATTAGCTTTAATGTTCTACCTTCCTCTTATTGCCAGTTTCATCTGGATTGTAAAACAGCAATTTCATGACTTAAGCCAATATCAACAAGAGCTATCCGGTAATACACAGATTGCTGATATTATTGCATTAGAGCAGTCGGTTGGAAAAAGTCGTTTAGCATTATCTAACGGCGATGATATTACTCGCCAGATTGAACAACTGACATTAGCAGCTGTTAATAAACAAACACTGCTTGAAGGTTGGCAAAACTTGCAAGCAAGTGAGCGAAAATTTAACGATTTTGCGATGTTTTACGATAAAACTTTTGCTGAACGAGAAATTCTATCCGCTGTTAGTGGCCTATCTCGAGAACCAGATCCACAAGCTTTCTATCTGGCTGAGGCCGCTTTAATAAGAATGCCAGCGCTAGTTGAATATATAGGCAGAATTAAAGACTTAACACGAAGTATTATCGGCAACGATGGTTTTAACGCCGAGACATACACATTACTTGTCGCCTTAGATAATCGCCTTGATGAATTACAATTACAATATGCAAAAACGATTGAGCAACTTAAGCGTGTTGCCCCTAATATGTTTAATGACTACTTAGCGCAATATGAAGAAGTAACGCAATCACTGAATAATTTTCAATCATCACTGCGTAATGAAGTTATTAATCCTGACAGCATTCAATGGCGCGCAGCGCAAGCTGCTAGCTTAGGTGATCAACAATATCAAAACTTACATACATTAATGGTTTTATCACAGCAAAAATTAGTTGAACGTATTACTGTTTTGCAAAGTAATAGCACGCAAGTGCTCTGGCTATTGTCGATTTTACTTGTACTTATTATGTTAGCGATTAGTTATTTATTAGTCGGTATTTACCACTCGCTTAGTGAAAATGTTAATAAAATAAATTTAGCGGCAGAGCGACTAGGCAATGGTGACTTCTCAATCGATATTGCCAGTAATTCTAAAGATGAACTCGGCGATATTGCTCGTCGTTTTAGTCAAATGCAACACAAAATACATACCTTATTATTTAATGTTGATAATGATGTTGCAGTATTAAAACGGGCAGCGGTTAATATCAATAGTTTAACTGAAGCGATGGAGCGAAATATTGCCCAGCAGCAACAGGATACTCATCAAGTTGCTAGTTCAATCAACCAAGTTAATGATTCAGTACAAGTTATCTCATCAAGTACTGCAGACGCGAAAACTTTGACAGAACAGGCTTATGCCAGTGTTAATCAAGGAGAACAAGTGATTAACGATACGGCGAGTGCTATTACGGCGATTTCTTCTCAAGTACATACGTCAGCAGAAGTGATCAATGAACTTGCTGTGCACAGCACCGAAATTGGTAAGTTTGTGAATGTTATTCGTGAAATTGCCGATCAAACCAACTTATTGGCATTAAACGCAGCAATTGAGGCGGCTCGCGCCGGTGAGCAAGGCCGAGGCTTTGCCGTTGTTGCTGATGAAGTGCGAACATTAGCCAGTAGAACCCAAGACTCAACCAGTGAAATTCAGCGAATAATTGAACAATTGCAATTAGGTACCAGTCGCTCAGTTGAAGTGATGAAAAATGGCGTCGAACAAGCCGAACAAGGTGTTGAGAAAACCGCCCAAGTCGCCGATACTTTTCAGCAAGTAAGTCAAAGTGTTACCGAGATTGTTGCAGCGACTACCGAAATATCAAATGCCGTTGAACAGCAGCGAAATATGGTCGTTGGTATCACCGGAAATACCCATGATATTGCTGAAAGTACCGACAACTTATTGCAGTCAGCTGAAGATACTGCGCATGCGGGTGCTAATATTTCTCAACTCGCAGAAGATCTTGCGGTACAATTAGCGCAGTTTACTTTGAAGAAATAATTATCTAGATTGAATGAATAATAATATACCTCATTTAGCCACCATATTTTCGGGCAATTGTTAATATGGTGAGCGTTAATTCTATGGCAGGGATAGCAGCTACTGATATTACCATTGCCGACTCTGCTGCTGACTTTAAGCAAATGCTATTGACCGAAATAGCACAAGCAAAATCACGTATTTATATTTCAGCCCTTTATATTCAAGACGATGCTGCCGGCAGAGAAGTGCTTACAGCGTTATATCAAGCTAAAGCACAAACACCGACATTAGATATTTGTTTGTTTGTTGACTTTCATCGTGCACAACGTGGTTTGATTGGAGAAAAAGAGCATGGGGGTAACCGTGAACTCTATTTAGCGCTTGAGCAACAGCATAGCGAATCGATTAATATTTACGGTGTACCAGTAAAGCGCAAGGAGTTACTTGGTGTTTTACATTTAAAAGGTATGGTGATTGACAACGTATTGCTTTATTCCGGTGCGAGTATTAACGACATATACTTACAACAAGCCGGACGTTACCGGCTCGATCGCTATTATCGTTTACAAAGCCAAGCCTTAGCAGATAATTTTTGTGAATATTTGCAACGTTGCTTTATTGATTCAAACCTCGCCCCACTTCTCAATCAAGGGGCTCTGCCTGACGCCAAAATAATTAAGCGTAATATTATGCGTTTAACTAAACTACTGAAGTCGTCAAAATATCGCCCGTTTAATTCCACTGAGCATGCCGATATTCAAGCATCATTGTTTGTCGGGTGTGGGCGCAGAGGTAACCAGTTGAATCGTGTGATCAGAGACCTCATTCGAAGTAGTCATGAGTCGTTGATCATATTTACACCTTACTTTAACTTACCTAAACCTTTATTAAGAGATCTAGATTCCGCATTGAAACGTGGTGTTAAAGTGACATTAACCGTGGGCGATAAGAAAGCAAATGACTTTTATAATGCTGATGAAGCAACATTTTCAACCGTTGAAATTGTGCCCTATATTTATGAGCGCTTGTTAGCGAGTTTTATTTCTCGACGCCAAAAATACTTAGATAATGGCAACTTGTCATTGCGTTTATGGCAACATGACGACAATAGTTTTCATTTGAAAGGCCTAGTGGTTGATAACCGTTACCACTTACTAACTGGCAGTAACCTTAACCCGCGAGCTTGGGCACTAGATTTAGAAAATGGTGTATTACTTGATGATGCGAAAGGGCAACTTACGGATAAGTTTACTGAAGAATTTCAACGTATTAGCCAACATACTGAGGTGATTAGTAAAGCAAGCGATATTGAGAGTGTGCAAAACTATCCTGACAAGCCACGTAAACTGTTGAAAAAGTTACGTATGACGCAAATAGATCGATTATTAAAACGTTTTCTTTAAACTTTATACTATAGCCAGTACTTAATTTCAGCCCACAATAAGTTACTTTACATAAATTTAATCACTGTAAAGTAACTTATGTTATCTAGATGCCTGATAACTAAGTTTCTATTGATTTTTCTGATTCTTCAATCACCAATAAAATTTATTTATGTTTTAAAAAAATCTGTTACTTAACCGTAATTTAGGTTAATTTATCGAAAGAATTATTTAGGATTGGTCGACGTTTAGAAACGAAGCCAAATTATGGAGAAGTAGAAATGGCATATGATTTTGGTTCAAAAGGATTAGGTATTAGCAATCCTTTTAAACAGGAAGGTTTAATCCGCACGCTAGGTGGCTTGGCCATTGCCGGAATTGGTTTATACAGTGTTTTTAATGTAACAAAAATAATTGAACAAGACATGACCACGGCATGGATTTATGCCGTTGTTGGGCTGTTGTTGCTTATTTCTGGTTTTAAACGTGCAGGTAGTGGCTTATTTCAGTTGTTCAAATTTTTTGTTGGTCGCTCTGTTCCAACCTCATTATCGTATAATTTAACAAAAAGCGAAAAAGAGAATGCTGAATTAGAGCGTAAAGAACAAGTGCTTGCCTATAAGGCATCTACACTTGAGTCTATGCTCATGGGGCGTAAAAACACCACATTTACTGAGCCTCTAGGCTGGATGGGACGTTTTGTACATTCTATTTTTCCTAAATTGATTTTCTTACCTTATCCGATTCGTAATATCTCTCAAGAGCTTATTTCGGTCTTAACCACCACTATTATTGCGTTTGTCGCGTTTGGTTTAACCTACTTTGTCTCATCAAGTGGTTTAGCTGGCGAAGCTGGGCATATTATTATGCCTATTTTTTCTATTTTTATTTTAATCTATTTAGTTGCGGCATGGCGAAGTGCTGCTAATGCAGTTAATTTAGATCGTGTTAAATTATTAAATACTGCTGGCGCTGCCAGTGTCGCGAAAATAATCACCTTCTCAATTTTATTTCCCGTTGTTATTGGCGGCGGTTATCACTTGATCAGTCAAAATGTTAATTTGGACAGTGGCTACTATCAAATCGCCGATAGCATCAGTGTTTTTTCTGCTTGGCCAAGTTTATTAACGTTGATCAGTTTAGGGTTTATAACCGCGATATTCGTCTTCTATTTAGTGGGTATTCGTAGCAAACAAAGTACAACAGATACTGAAGTGAGCGAGTACCGTGAGAATTTGCAAGAAGCTGTCCATCCTAATGAGATTTTCATTAATATTGAAAATATTGTGCTAGCTAATCGTCGCTATAAAGAAATTCCTAATCGTACTTATATGAACTTTGATCCGGTTTTAGAAGAGCAAAGCCAAGGTAAAGGTTCATTTTCTGGTGAGTTATTGATTGAGACACAACCTAAACTATCTAGCATAGAGCAACCGCAAAGTTACAAAGTTACCCGTTTATTGAGTACGGCTTTAGCGCAAGTTTTATTAGTTATAGGGGCATACTTGTTCTTTAGTTTTGTTGGCCAGATTTCGGCAGGTATCGAATATTTTCAACATTTTATGAGTAATATCGAAGCAGCAGCTCGCATGGCTAATAACGGTAATGTTAGCCAATTAGAAAGCTTAGTAACTGAGGCATCAAGTTTAATTGTGGCTTTTGTTAGCACATTGTTTTTCTGGCAAATAGTTACGGCTATAGGCCGTATGTTAGAAAACTTCTCTCATATATTTTGGGCAGAGTTGCAGTTTAATTCTTTACTGATGTATATGAAAACCGAGGGTACTTTTTCTGAGTCAAAAATGTCAACGGGTATGTCGATTCATGATTCTACACGCAGTGAGAATGTTATCGTTAAATCGTCAATTACACCTTGGATAGTTAGTTCTCGCATTAGCTCAAGCACCTTTGCCACTAGCGGTGCGCGTAATGTTGAAATGCCGCGCTATGTGATGTCAATGTCGAAAAATGATGATGAGTTAAGTGGTATTGTTGATGAAATAAAAGCATTTTTACGAGCACGTGAAAATATTGCCGGTTTCTCCAATACTGCCGACTTACAACATGCAGAGAATATTTTAAAAGTAAATAATGCTTCTCGCTTCAATCCTAATCAACTGACAAGTAGTGATGAAGAAGCGGCAGGTTTTTTACGAAATGAGCAAGAAAATGGTGCGGAAAATTCTGGAAATAGCGAACCAACGCCAGAAAAATTAACAGAATAAATTTAAATAGCTAACCGTGAACTAAAGAAAAAGCATAATGATTTCATTATGCTTTTTATGTTCAGGACGAACGGTATGTCATGGTGCCATGGACGGCAAAGAATGACGTTCAGGACGAACGGTATGTCATGGTGCCATGGATGGCAAGTGATGACAATATTTTGCTCAACAAGTGGCTTTGCACCTTAACCGATATAAATTTTACTAGCGGGATTAAAGCTGACCCAAGAGGTTAAAACATATTTATTTGATGAAATAGGAATGTTGCCGCGATGAGTATGAGTAAAGCCACAAGGGGCAATAACCATAGTACCTGCTTTAGGCTTAATGCTTTTATTTTGGTAATAAAAGTCAGTTTCGCCACCGTCTTCAACGTCGTTTAAATAAATCAAAAATAATAAAACGCGATGTAATGCCTTGTTTTCACCCGGTTGAGGATATATTTCTGAGTGCCAGTAGCCATAATTACCTTTGCCTTGTTCGTAACGCTGGGCATTAATTGGCGCTAAATTAAACAGGTACTTGATCAAATTGAAAGCATTAGGTTTGCCAACTTCCTCAAAGTTATCAGCGGTTAGTACCACCGGTTGTTGAGTTTTGGGGTGTCGAACCGTTAGCGATATGCCACTAATGAGGCTAAAAAAGTATTTACTAATATATTCAGTAATATGATCAGCACAGGTATGTAAAATGGTATTTAAAGCGGGTTGAAATTCTGCATGCTGATTTAAATAAATATCTTGGCTGAGTTTTTTTGTGGTATCAACACCATTGCCTGTTCTACCGGAAACTTGATGTTGGCTGTTGTCAAAATCTAGAATAAATTTTTCACAAAACGTTTGGCTAAGTGCATTGGGGTATACTTCAATAAAATCGGTCATAGTGTTAGTGTTTATTGCGCTTTATAACTCCATGCTTAAACAAAGCGATGATACTTTTTTGTCAAACAGGGAGTAAAGTTAAGTTCAACAAGCCCTTATCTTTTTATTAATCTGTAGTCAGCATACAACAAACGGCGACTAAATTAATTACCTTGTGAAAAAATCTATGTAGAATGTTGAAATAATTTGCATTTATTAAGGATTTTTTATGTTTACTGAAGTGATAACCCCTCGATTTTGTGACACTGATGCGCTTGGCCATATTAATAATACCATGTTACCTATCTGGTTTGAGGGGGCACGTGAGCCAGTTTTCAAAATTTTTATGCCTGAGCTAAACGTCACACAATGGCGATTAATTTTAGCGAAAATTGATGTTAATTTTCATGCACAAATATTCTATGGTAAAGCGGTTGAGCTACGTACTTTTATTGGCAGAATAGGCAGTTCATCGTTCGACGTATATCAAGAACTATGGCAGAACGATATCAAATGTGCGTCAGGCACAGCAGTGATGGTAAATTTTTGTTATGAAAATCAGAGCTCTTTAAAAATCCCTACGGATATCAAAAATGAAATGGAAAAGCACCTCTTTGTAGCAGAGTAGTCGCTACTTTTTCTTAGATAAAATATTTTAGAAAAATGGGGTAAATCTAGCGTAATTTTTTACGTCTAATGTTAGAATCTCTTCATTGTTATTAAAAATAAATATTCTGAGCGAGTTGTCGCTTGGAATAATGTTAAATGAGTAAAGCACTGCTTTACTGAAATTATAGGATTTTGTTCATGGCTGGTGTCAATAAAGTAATAATTTTAGGTAACTTAGGGAAAGATCCTGAAGTACGTTTCATGCCTAACGGTGGTGGTGTTGCTAACCTCACTATTGCAACTTCTGAAAGTTGGAAAGACAAGCAAACGGGTGAACAAAAAGAAAAAACAGAATGGCACCGCGTGGTTATGTTCGGGAAATTGGCTGAAATTGCCGGCGAATACCTGAAAAAAGGCTCAAAAGTTTACATTGAAGGTGCTTTACAAACACGTAAATGGCAGAACCAACAAGGCCAAGATCAATACACCACTGAGATCGTTGTACAAGGCTATAACGGCACAATGCAAATGCTAGATTCTCGTGGTGGTAGTGGCGCAGGCGCTGGTGGTTTTAACCAACAAGCACCACAACAAGGTGGCGGCATTCAACAGCAGTCAGCTCCACAACAATCTAGTGGTTTTCAACAACAAGCGGCACCTCAGCAAGCGTATAATAAACCTGCACAACAAAGTGGCGGCTTTCAACAACAAGCAGCACCACAGCAAGGTGGCGGTTATCAACAACAAGCGGCACCACAACAAGGTGGCTATCAACAGCAATCTGCACCACAGCAAAGCGGTGGTTTTCAACAGCAGTCAGCTCCTAAGGTAAACCCACAAGAGCCAACTATTGATTTTGATGATGATATCCCGTTTTAAATGATATAAAAATGTAAAGAAAAGGTGAGCTAATGCTCACCTTTTTTGTTTTAAAAACTTACTTTTTCAGTGATGAAAACCCGTTAATTAAGGCACTAATACTATTGGTACATCAGCTTGATGCGCCAATTTATTTGCTACGCTGCCCAGTAAAATATCAGCAATTCTTGAACGTCCTTGGCGGCCTATAAATAACATACTGGCGCGTAGTTCTTTAATTTTTGCTTGTATCTCTGAGCTAGGATCTCCCCAGATTAACTCCGTTTTGATGTCTAGATCAGTATCTTGATATTTATCGAGTAGGGGAAGCAAAACATTAGTACGAGTGTTTTGCTCTTCAGTAGCTTGATCTAAAATTATTGGCGCAGTGCCGTCAAGCATCATAGGTTGTAAGTATGACCAATCTTTTACTGTTAAGAAGGTAACGCTTGCATGAGTTTGTTTAGCTAAGCTCACGGCACGATCTGCGGCACGTAAGCTACATTCGCTGCCATCTACGGCAACAAGGTATAAAATATTTTTCACTTTACTCTCCTGTCAGTTATTGGTTTTTATTGATAATTTTCATATCTATTTAATCAAGATCATTAGCTGGTTGGCGCGCTGCAGATGAATACATTGTTTTTAAGTTAACTAAACACGCGATAAAAGCCTCTAAGCGAAGTAACTTAAGCTGAGTTTGGGTTACTGGCTTTGCAACTGATACTAACACTGTAATAAAGCTATTAGATATGTTCAAGTTTTAAGCGCTGAGGGCTTTGATTGAAATCAAGCTATGTCAGTAAATTTATGAATATCATGCACCGTAATGCTAGGTTATGGCTTTGATTGAACAATGCACATTTCGGTGATCTCAATGCTATGTCAGTAATCCGCATTAACTTGATTCACGTCACTTAAAATAAACGGTGCTTATGTATGCTATTAAAGTCGAATAACTGAGTAGAACTGATATGAGTCATGAGCAACCGAGTAATACATTAGGTATTTTTCCTCGTGCTTGGAGTGAAGAACAGGCCGGCCGTATTCCAGGCAATATTCCTATCTGGGTTGGCATACTTTCTGAGCTTACTGAGTTTGCGATCTTTTTTGTTGCTTATTTTGTTGCCAAATATTATTACCCTGATGTATTTGCGCAAGGACCACAAGGCTTAAATACTAGCTTAGGTGTGGCCAATACTATTATTTTATTGTCGAGTAGCTACTTTATGGCCAAAGCTATGATGCATATTCGCTTGAATAATCGCGGCAAGTGCCAAGGATATTTATGGTTAGCATTAAGCTGCGGTTGTTTTTATCTTATTGTTAAAACTTGGGAGTTTTACTGGAATAACTTACAAGGGCTAAGCACAAGTACAAACGAGTTTTATACGGTTTACTATTACATGACTTTTAATCACTTTCTGCATGTAGGCTGGGCATCATGTGCGGTATTGTGGGTAATATTTCGTTTGCGGGCAGGTCATTATTCAGCTGAAGAACATAGTGGTCTTGAAGCACTTGCTGTTTATTGGCATATGATTGATCTGATGTGGATTTTAATTTTCCCGCTGTTATACGTATTACGCTAGAGGTTGCAATGAAGAAATTTTCTAGTTTGGAATGGTTTTGGGTAATACTGATCGCCATTACGCTATTTAACACGTTTTTAGGCGAACAGTTTGCTTCAACTGCGTTTGTTAGTATTTTAGTGGCAGTAACGTTAATGTATAAAGGTATTATTGTTATTGATCATTTTATGGAGCTAAAACATGCAAATAAAAACTTACGTTTTTTGATGCGGTTATATTTTATTATTTTTCCGGCAATGATTATTGCAACGATTTTTTTCTAGTCTGCAAAGCAAAGCAATGTTGGGCTTAACGTGTGTGGCCTAATAAACAAGTAAAGGGAAATAACCATGAATTTACAAGCAAGATTACAAAGTAAAGAGCAAATAAAACAGGCATCTAGCATTGCTTTATGGTCGATACTAAATTTAACTTTTTTACCGGTGCTTGCCTTTATTATTTTGCTTTTTCAACTAAGTAAAGTGGATAAAAACAGTTTGGCTGATGGTCATCTTAAGTTTGCTATTAAGCTGAATTTATTTGCGGCAGCTGCTCTGATTTTCGTTAGCATACTGATGATAGCATTAGGTGGTTTTAATTCAGGTTGGACATGGGTATTTGTTATCACTTACTTTGTTCTTGTACATACAATTTTTATTGTGCTGGCTGTTTGGGCATTAATACGTGCTTGGGCCGGAAATACTGTATTTAAGCAATAGGTGCTCGCAATAAATCGCACCAATGGCAACATAGTATTTAATGTAAATGGTAGCCCCCTGACGTGCCATGTTGTGTTGCTCTAATACGGGCAATGGCTTCAACAAGAACCGCTGTATTTAGTCCGACAATGATTAAACCATTAACCGCAGTTAAACTACCCAGTATGCGCCATTGTGGCTCTAAAACGATATCGCCATAACCTAAAGTTGAGAAGGTCACAATGGAGAAATAGAGAGCAGGTTCTAGACTATTAAAAGCTCCAATGACTAAATAGACACCAGCCCATAGTGCCGCACTGACACTTAACCCGGCAACTAACCACAGCACCATAGCACTGAGTATTAATACGGTTTTTAATTGAAAAGGAGGTCTGGCTAACCAATTGCTTAATACATGTAAGCAATAGGTGAGGGTGCTGATGAATGCAACTTGAATAAATACCGTGCCAACGATGAGCAAAGAGCCGTAAATTAACTGGGTGAAAATCACGATATTGAACCAATACTTGTTGCTAAATTCGAGCGTTAATCATCAAACTTATTCGTCTGTAAGTCAATGTTTGCTCTTATTATTTTTGATAGAAACCCCGCTTATTATAGGCAAGGTAGCTTCGGTGAAACTTTATTTTAATTGCGCCTTTAACCAGGTTTTTGCCTCTTCAGTTGAGTCAAACGTTCTATTTTTAAGGCCTGCTTGGTTATAAACATTTTGAAAAATACTTTGGGTGATTTGTGGTGCATCACTTAAGGTTGAGTGAATGGCTAAGGCTTTTGTTGGCCCCGACCTAACTAAGTTCAGGTGGTAATCTAAACCATCTTTTGCAGCTAAAGAATCCCCTTTGAGTATCAATAAAATAGCAAAGTTATGAAAGTCGACTTCATGTAGGAGAATTTGCCCCAGTTCATAGTGCATTTTTTTGAAGAACTCTAAATTCCACGGGCCTATAGCATGAATAGTAACGATGTTACCTTCAACGCTGTAGCTACATTTACCATGGGGGGGCAATTCTGCTTTCAAACGGCACCTAATTGTTGTTGTTTGTATTATTGTCACACTTAAGTAATAGTTGTTTTAAGGCGATCTGTAAAGAAGGGTATTGGAATTTAAAATTATTTTTCAACAATTTATCGGGAATAACATGTTGACCGTAGAGTAGTAAATCTGACGATTCTCCCATGATTACTTTTAACACCAAGGCTGGAACTCTGAAAAAGCAAGGTCGGGAAAGTACCGTACTTAACGTTTCGGCAAATACTTGATTGCTAACGGGGGTTGGTGCTGTGGCATTGATAATACCGGTTAACGAAGGTTGATTGATAGTAGCCATGATAATCGCAACCATATCGTCGATATGTATCCATGACATAAATTGTTGCCCGTTAGCTATTGGGCCACCAAGACCGAGTTTGAATGCGGGCAACATCTTCTGCAATGCACCTCCGTTGTTGGCTAAAACAATACCGGTTCTTAGTACACATACCCGGGTTTTATCCGACTGGGCCGAAAAAGCGATACTTTCCCACTTCTGGCAAACATGATGGCTAAACTCGTCATAAACATCTTTTTGGCTTTCAGTTATCGCCTTAGCGCCTTGGCGTCCATAAAAGCCGATAGCACTGCCCGAAATAAAACACTTAGGTGCTTTAGTGGCGGTTTGTATTTTTTCAACAAGCTGCTGAGTTATGTGCCAGCGGCTTTGGCAGATCAGCGATTTTTGCTGTTCTGACCAACGACGGCCTACGATGCTTTCGCCAGCTAAGTTAATAACGACATCAAGTTCATTAAAATTAACTTCAGCAAGTGATGAGATTAACTTGATATGAGCGGGTAGTATGTTGGCGGCATTTTTTTTATTACGCGTCAGCACGATAATGTTATCAGTATTTAAACCTTGTATTAGCGCTCTGCCTATTAAGCCCGTACCACCAGTAATAAGTATGTTCACTATCGCTCCTAAAGCCAAATACTATGCATGATTGTGTATCAATCATTTATTTTAGTTGATAGTAGTTATACCGCTACATTTGCTTGATAGATCACTTTTGCTTTTAAGCTGCAATGCCAAGCACAAAAAAAGCTCCCGTAGGAGCTCTTGTATTGTTAGATAAGTTTCGTTTAAAAGACTTAATAGTAAGTATCTTCTTTGTTGTGCGCTTGAGGATCTTCAATAATCTCTTCGAAGCCGACTTCAAAACTGTTGTTGCTGTCGCTATTTGCCATGTAAATAGTACGGGTTGAGCCATCTATCCAAGTTACGGTGCCGCTGCCTTTTTTGCTGCCGCATTTCATGCCAATATGAATGTCGTTAAATTCCATTACCTACTCCTCGTTTGTTGTTGAACATCGAATAGTGCATTCGATTAAGCAAACTGTGTGATTAACTTAGAAACCTCCTCGCAAGGATAGTTCAAATATTATTCATTTAACGTGCTTTTTTTCAACAGGAACGGATTATTATAAACAGAAAACTATTCAAATCTAGTCATTTTTAAGGATTGACACTGATACCCAAAACGGCTGGCTTGCTAGCCCCTGTTACAGCTGGGATGTTGCCAAAAATATTTTTATCAAATGCGAAGGCTAACCAGGCAAATGCCATTGCTTCTAATGAATCACTATTTATGTTTTTTGACTGAGTATTCATTACTTGGTGCTTGCTAAGCTTATGATTTAACAGCGAAACCAGTACGTTATTTTCAACACCTCCACCGCAAAGATATACGTCTGATTTCGTACTTAATTTGTTAATTTGTTGCGCAATAGTTTCAGCTGTTAGTGCAGTTAATGTTGCTTGAACATCAGCCGGTTTTATCGCATTTTTACCGATGAACTTTGCTAGCCATTGGGCATTAAAATACTCTCGTCCTGTGCTTTTAGGCGCGGGTTGTTTGAAGTATGGCTCGTCTAACATAGGGCGAAGCAAATCTTGGCAAATGTTTCCTGAATCTGCCCATTTTCCTTGCATATCAAATCTACCTGCTTGGTGCTGAGCAAACCAATAATCCATTAGGGCGTTGCCTGGGCCAGTATCGAATCCGATGGTGCTTTCAGGACTATTTTTTGGTAAGAATGTAATATTGGCAATACCACCAATATTGACGATAAAAACATCATTTTCAGTTGAACCGAAAATAGCCTGATGAAAAGCAGGTACTAATGGTGCTCCCTGGCCTCCTAAGGCAATATCTTTAGTTCTAAAGTCTCCTACTACACGAATGCCGGTTAGTAATGCTAACGTTTGTAAACAGCCAATTTGTAGGGTAAATGGTGTACTAGCAAATTGACTTATGGTCGGACGATGACGAATCGTTTGACCATGGCAACCTATTGCGGTGATATCCGTTGGAGATAATTTTTCTTGCTGTAAAAACTGTTCAATTGCATGAGCAAATAACTGTGCAAGTTTTATATTAAGGCTACCTGCACGATCAATTTCATTATCGCTTGCATTATACAAGCGGGTTATTTTTTGGTGTGTAGCGTTATCGTAAGCTTGATAATAGCTAGCAATTAACTTGGCACCGTTAGCTTGTTGTGATTGCTCAGTGTCAAATTCAACCAAAGCGAGATCAATGCCATCAGCACTGGTACCTGACATTAAACCAATATAACGCACTTTATTGGCCATTTTATTCTGCGCTTGGCTGCATGGATAACATGATTCTACGTGAACCAGTTAGTTCTGCTAATCGTTGTTTAGCTATCACATCAAAAGCTTGTTTATATTTTGAGCTTATCGGCTTAGCGTCTGGTAACTTCACGGTTCTAGGATTGCGGTGTACGCCATTGAGTAAAAATTCATAATGTAAATGTGGACCTGCTGCTAAACCTGTTGACCCTACATAGCCAATCACTTGCCCTTGCTTAACGCGTTGACCTTTTTTAACGGCACGTTTCGAGAAATGTAAATACTTGGTGACTATGCCATTTCCATGCTGAATAAAAACGTAGTTACCATTGTATTTGTTATATGTCGCGTGAGTAACTTTACCATTACCAGCAGCAACAACGGGGGTACCTGTTTTGGCTGCGTAGTCGGTACCACGATGAGCTTTCCAACGCTTTTGTACGGGATGAAAGCGTTTAGGTTTAAAATTAGAACTAATGTATTTAAAACTAACGGGGGCACGTAAAAAAGCTTTGCGCATGCTGCGACCATCAGCGGAATAGTATGCACCATCAGTAAAACGAATAGCGTGAAAAGACTCGCCTTGGTTAATAAACTCTGCGGCAACTATGTTACCTTTGCCAATAAAGTCACCTTCTATGTACTGGTTTTCATAAATGACATTAAAGCTATCGCCTTCGCGTATATCTAAGGCAAAATCAATATCCCAACCAAATATATTCGCCAAGTTGATAATTTGTCCGTCATTAAGGCCGGCAGCCGCTGCAGCATTCCAAAAATTAGATTTAATAACCCCATGCGCAATGGCTTCACGTACCTCGACTGTTTTACTTTCTTTATAGGCGTGATATTGCTGATTTTGTAAATTTACGTATAACGTTTCGTTTTTTGACAGCGGGTACTCAAGCGATACTAAAGTACCTTGCTGATCCTTTCCGATACGGATTATGTCGCCAACCCCTAGTTTTTTTAGTGATTTACTACCTTCGCCTTGCGCGGTGATTACTTTATGAGTTGTGGTGGCGTTGAGCCCATTACGCTTAAATATTTTAGCAAGTGAATCACCACTTCTGACTTTAACAGCCTGCCATTGCAATTGGGCTGAACTTTCTTCGATATTACTGGGTAACTCACGTGCTGGAATTTCTGTATCGTTTAATGATTCAATGGGGGTATCAGGTAACTCAATACTGGCGGAAGGTTGTGTGCTACTGGCTTGTTCAGGTGTTGCCACTTGATATCGCTGACCGACTTTAAATTCGCCTACAGTATTCGATGTTGTTTGCTTGCTACTTTTCAGCGGCACCACTAATAAAAATAGCACTATCACAGCGCACGTAGTAATAATTATTTGGTGCTGTTTTGGTAAGGCAAAATATAAATTTTTTATATTTTTCAAAAAGCTAAGACCTATAAATGAGATTTTAATACGACAATTGTCGTTTACTATAGCAAAATAATATCCTTCTAAACAATGATAGGGTTTTCACCACAGTGAAAATTACAGTAGAATTCAGCCATTAAAGATTAATCATACCCTTTGTTGGAGCTTAGTAAATGTCAGATGTAAGCCAAGCGTTTTCAGAAATAAAACGCGGTGCGGAAGAAATTCTGCTAGAAGATGAGTTATTGGAAAAGTTGAAGAAAGGCAAGCCGCTGAAAATTAAAGCAGGCTTTGATCCAACAGCACCAGATTTGCATCTTGGTCATACAGTACTGATCAACAAATTACGTCAGTTTCAACAACAAGGTCATGAAGTTATCTTCTTAATTGGTGATTTTACCGGCATGATTGGTGATCCAACCGGTAAAAATGTTACGCGCAAGCCATTAACTAAAGAAGACGTGTTATCAAATGCTGAAACCTATAAAGAGCAAGTTTTCAAAATTTTAGATCCAGCAAAAACTACAGTTGCCTTTAACTCAACCTGGATGGATAAATTGGGCGCTGCAGGTATGTTAAAGCTTGCTTCACGCCAAACCGTTGCGCGTATGATGGAACGAGATGACTTTAAAAAACGTTATGCTGGTGGCCAAGCGATTGCCATCCATGAGTTTATGTATCCTTTAGTGCAAGGTTGGGATTCAGTTGCTTTAGAAGCTGATGTTGAATTAGGTGGTACCGATCAAAAGTTTAATTTATTGATGGGTCGTGAACTACAGAAATCAGAAGGCCAACGTCCGCAAACTGTGCTTATGATGCCATTATTAGAAGGCTTGGATGGCGTACAAAAAATGTCTAAGTCGTTGAATAATTACATCGGCATTACTGATGCGCCAAATGACATGTTTGGTAAAATCATGTCGATCTCAGATGATTTAATGTGGCGCTACTATGAATTACTTAGTTTTAAGCCGATTGAAACGATTAGTGGCTACAAAGAAGCTATCGCGGCGGGCTCAAATCCTCGTGATGTAAAAATTGATTTAGCAAAAGAGTTAATTGAGCGTTTTCATGATATTGAAGCGGCAGAAGCTGCTCACCAAGAGTTTATTAATCGTTTTCAAAAAGGTGCCTTACCTGATGACATGCCTGAATTAGATATTGTGACTGAAACGGGTGAAATTGCGATTGCTAACTTGTTAAAAGAAGCCGGTTTAGTGGCTAGTACTTCAGAAGCTATGCGGATGATAAAGCAAGGTGCAGCAAAAATTGAAGGTGAAAAAATTACCGATAATAAACTTGTGATTAAAGCGGGTTCTAGTGCGGTTTATCAAGTAGGCAAACGTAAGTTTGCTAAGATTACGCTTAAGTAACTATAAGGATAAAATAACTAGCACTATTGCTAACGTTAGTTAAATTATCTATCGATAAAGCCAGTCAACGTGACTGGCTTTTTTATTATTATTTATCCGGTTTTTCAATAAAAACTAACCTGTATCTTTAGAATAAATTGAAAGCTTTGGGGTTTCTTACGCTGCTTTAATCGTTTTATTGCTAAATCAATTTAAGTGCACCAATCCTTAAATACTCCTCTTGTAGCTTCGCTTTCTTGTCATGCTTAGTGAGCTAACTATTAAATATCCCTACAAAAATTGTGTGTTTTTTGGTTGTTGAATTACACAATTTTGTTGATCTAAGTCAGTATTAGAAATTTTGAGAGGCGTAGTATGTGCGACATATTGTCGCAGTTAGATAAATTAGAGATTTGACATATTCACTCTGAACTTGCTGCTTATCATCTAGGTGTAGGTATTACGTACAATGCTATTTTTCTTATCGTACAGTAAAAACAAGTTAACGTTACTTTTGGTGCTATTGCTCTGCTTTGCTCAGTTCTCTGCGCACGCTTTATTTGTTAGTGAACCAAGAGATCCTTTACCACTTATCAATCAAATTTTTCCCCAAGCCACTAAAGTTTCTGATAAAGCGGGTGAGCCGCTGATTTGGACGGTATATCAACAAGAAGAAATCATTGGTTATGCATTTGAAACCAATGACATTGCAAAAATACCAGCCTACTCAGGTGAGCCAGTTAACATGTTGGTGGCCATTGATTCGAAAGGCGTTTATCTCGGTGCGAAAGTTTTAGAGCATCACGAGCCTATTATTTTGGCAGGTATCCCCGAAAGTAAATTATGGAAATTTTCTGATCAATATAACGGCCTTAACGTTAGTGACCGCTTGAAAGTCGGCGGTAACGCAAAAGGAGATATCATTCATTTAGATGGTTTATCTGGGGCGACTGTCACTGTTATGGTGATGAATGTTGCCATAACTAAGTCAGCAACTAAAGTTGCACGCTCACTCGGCATTATTGATGAGGCTGAAGAAATTAAGCAGCCGATGGCCACGGTATTACCCAATGTGTATAAAAAGGCAGATTGGCAAACATTACTTGGCGACGGTTCAATTCGTAAACTATATCTCGACCGTAATAAGGTTGATGAAGCCTTTGTTGGTACTGAAGCTGAAAATATAGAACAAGCTACGCCGGAGCAAAAAGGCGATATGTTTGCTGAGGTTTATTATGCCCAAGCAGATATTCCAACCATAGGGCGTAACTTATTAGGTGATAGCGAATACCAATGGTTAATGTCAACATTAAAGCCTAACGAACATGCCATTATTGTTTTAGGCAACGGTTATTCATTTAAAGGCTCGGGTTATGTTCGTGGTGGGATTTTTGACCGTATCCAAATATTACAGAATGAAACGGCTTTTGCCTTTCGCGATTTAGATCAAATTCGAGTGACTGACTTGTTTATAAGTGGGGTGCCACATTTTAAAGAAATGTCATTATTTATTGTCCGTGAACATCAAGAGTTTAATCCGGGTGTTGATTGGCAGTTCGAATTGCTAGTTCGTCGCCAAGTAGGTGCTGTAGATAGTGTATTTACTAGCTTCAAAGGTAGCTACCACGGTTTAGATCAATACTTGAACCGTCCACCGATTATATTACCTGAGCCTGAGTTAACGCTGACACAACAAGTTTGGCAAGATAAGCAAACTGAGGTGATTATTTTATCTATTTTAATGACACTGCTACTTGCCACTTTATTTTTTCAAGATGTGTTGGTTAGACACCCAACCTTTATGCACAATTTTCGACATGGCTTTTTAATTGTTACAGTGGTTTTCATCGGTTGGATGTGGGGTGGACAGTTGTCAGTGGTTAACGTCTTTACATTTCTACAAGCCTTTATGTCAGACTTTTCTTGGGACTTATTCTTATTAGACCCAGTGATCTTTATGCTTTGGGGCGCTGCGGCAGTAACTATGCTGCTTTGGGGCAGAGCTGTCTATTGTGGCTGGTTATGTCCTTTTGGTGCCTTACAAGAGCTGATTAACGTGTTTGCTCGCTACATCAAAATTCCTCAGTTTGAATTGCCTTGGGCGGTACATGAGCGTTTATGGGCGATTAAATATTTAGTGTTACTAGGCTTATTTGCTTTATCACTGGACTCTCTAGCTCTAGCTGAGCAGTTTGCTGAAATAGAGCCCTTTAAAACCACCTTCCTATTAAAGTTTGATCGTGAATGGCCTTTCATTGCTTATGCACTTATTTTGCTCACTATTAACATCTTTAATCGCAAATTTTTCTGCCGTTATTTATGTCCGTTAGGTGCAGCGCTTTCAACAAGTAATAGTGTGCGCTTATTTAGCTGGTTACGTCGTCGTCCAGAGTGTGGTCAACCTTGTAAAACCTGCGCTAAAGAATGTGAAATACAAGCAATTAACCCTGACGGCGTAATAAATATGCGTGAGTGTCATTACTGCCTTGATTGCCAAGTAACTTATTTTAATGAAGAAAAATGTCCACCACTGAAAAAATTAGCACGTAAAAAAGCCAAGTATAAGGCAACAGAAATTGAAACTGTCAATGTAGCTTAATGCTTAGAATTAGATAAATAGAGTTTAAAAGTTCCAACTAAAAAATTAACCAGAGCGGAGAAGAGTGATGAGTAATGATGATAAAAGCGCTAACAACGTAGAATTAGAGAACGAAGGTAGACGTAAATTTTTCGGTAAAACAGCATTAATTGGCGCTGGAGCCGTTGCCGCACCTATGACTGCAGCTATGTTTACTTCAATGGCACAAGCACAAGCTGTTGAAGCGGCTAATTCACCACATGTAGCGCCGGGCGAGTTAGATGAATACTATGGTTTTTGGTCTGGCGGACATTCCGGCGAAGTACGTATTATGGGTGTTCCCTCAATGCGTGAATTAATGAGAATTCCAGTATTTAACCTCGACAACGCCACTGGTTATGGTTTAACAAATGAATCAAAAGAGGTTTTAAACAGTGAGTATGTTACTGGTGACTGTCATCATCCTCACATGTCTATGACTGATGGTAAATATAACGGAAAATATGTTTTTATTAACGATAAAGCGAACACCCGTGTTGCTCGTATTCGCTGTGATGTAATGAAAACTGACAAAATTTTACATATCCCTAATGTTCAGGCTATTCATGGTTTACGTGTGCAAAAAGTGCCTTACACTAAGTATGTTATCTGTAATGGTGAATTTGAAGTCCCCGTAGTGAATGACGGCAAGTCTGGTATGGAAGATGTCAGCACTTACCGTTCAATGTTCAATGTCATTGATGCAGAAACCATGGAAGTGGCTTTTCAAGTTATGGTTGATGGTAACTTAGATAACACAGACGCAGATTTTGACGGTAAGTATTTTGCCTCAACATCATATAACTCAGAAATGGGCATGAACTTAGGTGAAATGATCAGCTCAGAGCGTGACCATGTAGTTGTTTTCAGCCTTGCACGTTGTGAAGCCGCTGTTAAAGCTGGTAAATTCAAAACTTACAATGGCAATAACGTCCCTGTGTTAGATGGTCGCAAAGGCTCAGAATTAACGCGCTATATTCCAGTACCTAAATCACCACATGGCATTAACGCCTCTCCTGATGGAAAATATTTTGTTGCTAATGGTAAGTTATCACCAACAGTTTCTATTATATCTATTGCGAAATTAGACGATATTTTTGCTAATAAAATTGAACCACGTGATGCCGTTATTGCAGAACCAGAATTAGGTTTAGGGCCACTTCATACTGCCTTTGATGGCCGTGGTAATGCATACACTACACTATTTTTAGATAGCCAAGTGGCAAAATGGAATGTTGAAGATGCTATCAAAGCGCATAACGGTGAAAAAATTAATTACTTACGCCAAAAAGTAGATGTTCATTATCAGCCAGGCCACAACCATACGTCACAAGGTGAGTCGCGTGATGCTGATGGTAAATGGCTAGTTGTTTTATGTAAGTTCTCAAAAGATAGATTCTTACCAACAGGGCCACTTAAACCAGAAAATGATCAACTATTTGATATTTCTGGTGATGAAATGAAACTGGTTCATGATGGTCCAACTTTTGCTGAACCGCATGACTGTATTATGGTACATCGTAGTAAAATCAAAACCAAAAGAGTTTGGGATCGTAATGACCCAATGTTTGCGACTACAGTAGCAACTGCAAAGGCTGATGGCGTAAACCTAATGACAGACAATAAAGTTATTCGTAAAGGCAAAAATAAAGTCACGGTATATATGACTTCAATTGCGCCAACGTATGGTTTATCTGAATTTAAAGTTAAGCTTGGAGATGAAGTAACTGTAGTTATTACTAACCTTGACCAAGTTGAAGATGTAACGCATGGTTTCTGTATGACTAACCATGGTGTACAAATGGAAATTAGTGCACAGCAAACCTCTTCTATTACCTTTAAAGCAAACAGACCAGGTGTACAATGGTACTACTGTAACTGGTTCTGTCATGCACTTCATATGGAAATGCGCGGACGTATGCTAGTTGAAGCTTAAGTCGAACTTACTAAGCACAGGTGACTTAGCATCAGCAAAATGTTGCTGCTAGGATTACTTACCTAGTGAGGATAAAATAAGCGGTAATAGCAATTTTGTTATTGCCGCCTTTTTAATTTATAGCGTTGAGTTTTTGATAGTGTATTTATTTAAAAAATTACTGGTTGCTACTTTTCTTTTAAGTTTTTCAGTTAATATTTTTGCTGAAGAAATTACCATAGCGCCAAATGATAATTTACAGCGAGTATTAGATGAAAGTAGTAACGGTGACATTATAAAATTAGCGCCAGGTCGCTATGTGGGCAACTTTGTTGTTAATCACCAGCTCACTTTATCAGGCAAGAAAGGCGCGATTATCGATGCCAATGGCCAAGGCCATGCTGTATTACTGAAAAATTCAAATATTACCATTGAAAACCTGCAGATAGAGAATTGGGGGCATAACTTAACTGACGAAAATGCAGGTATTTATTCGGCCACTAAAGCTGAAAATATTACCATTAAAAATAATAAATTAACGGGCGATGGCTTTGGCATTTGGCTGCATAAAATTAACCATGCAAAAGTAATTAACAATACCGTACAGGGCAATATTAATATTCGCTCTGCAGATCGAGGTAACGGCATTCAAATATCAAGTATTGAAAATGCCCATATCTTTGGCAATGAAACTAGTGGTGTGCGCGATGGAATTTATGTTATTGCCAGTAAAAATAACCTTATTGAAGGTAATACCATGCATCATTTACGTTATGGTATCCATTATATGTATTCATATGACAATTCGGTAATAAATAACACCGCTTATAGTACTCGTGCTGGTTATGCGTTGATGAGTTCACGTCGGCTGATAATTAAAGGTAATAAAACCACCGACTCCGAAGACTATGGTTTTTTACTCAATTTTATCACGGAATCAACATTTGAAAATAATGACATTAAAGGCGTTTGGACTAAACCAGAAAATAAAGTGTTGGGTCGAGACGGAAAGGGCTTGTTTGTTTATAACTCAGGTTACAACACCATTAAAAATAATCGTGTTGATACCGCTGAAATTGGTATTCATTTAACCGCGGGCTCAGAGAATATCAAAATTTACGGTAATAGTTTTATTAATAATCCGGTACAAGTGAAATATGTTTCCAATAAAAAACAAGAGTGGAGCTTTGAGGGTCGAGGCAATTATTGGAGTAATTATTTAGGTTGGGATATGAATGGCGATAATATTGGTGATGTTATTTTTGAGCCAAATGACGGCATTGATCAGCTTATTTGGCAATACCCAGAAATGAAAATGATCATGGATAGTCCGGTGGTATTGATATTACGTTGGATACAAAAAGAGTTTCCGGTTTTAAAACCGCCAGGCGTTAAAGATAGCTTTCCGTTAATGCAACCCGCAGCAGCGCCAAAGAGAGTAAGTCAGATCGCGTCATCGCTTCAAGTAAGTGATGAACAGTCAGAAGTTCATGCGAATAAGGCAAGTAAACCACAATGAATACACCCTTAGTTTCCCTTGAGAATGCCAGCAAAAACTATAAAGCTTTGCCAGCGTTATCATCCATTAACCTGCAACTTGCGCAGGGAGAAGTACTCGGTTTGTTTGGCCATAATGGCGCGGGCAAAACTACCATGATGAAGCTTATCTTAGGCGTAATTTCTGCCGATGCCGGCAATGTTACTGTGATGGGCATGAAACCTGATGATAAATCAGCATGGCATATGCGAGCAAAAATGGGCTACTTGCCAGAAAACGTTATGTTTTATGAGCAATTGACCGGCTTAGAAGTTTTAAGCTATTTTGCTCGATTAAAAGGTCAGACAAAACTGCATGCTAAAAAACTGTTGGAGCAAGTCGGCATTGCTCATGCGATGGGGCGGCAGGTAAAAACATATTCTAAGGGGATGAGGCAGCGTTTAGGTTTAGCACAAGCTTTTATTGGTGAACCAAAATTACTATTGCTTGATGAACCAACTGTCGGTTTAGATCCCAATGCGACGGCAGAATTCTATAACAGTGTTGACCAATTGAAAACCCAAGGAACAAGTGTTGTGCTTTGCTCTCATGTTTTACCTGGGGTTGAGCAGCATATTGACCGAGCGATGATTATTTCAGGAGGAAAAACTTTAGCGCTTGGCACTATCGCTGAATTACGCGCGGCGGCAAATTTACCAACGCAAATTAAGCCGCAAGGACTGAATGTGGAATTACTTGAACATCCAATCGTCAAAGCTTATGTTAATTCGGCTGGGCATTTAACGGTTCCTGAACAAGACAAGCTTAAAGTTTTACGTTATTTATTAGCAGACGAAAGCTTGAGTGATATTGCCGTTGAATCGGCAAACTTAGAACAAGTTTATCAATATTATTTAGCACAAGCAGAGCATATGAAAACAGAAAATACCAAGGCAGGTGCGTAATGAGAGAAATACTAACCGTCGCCAATAAAGAATTTCATGATGGACTTCGCAATCGCTGGTTGCTGTCGATAACATTAATTTTCGCTGTATTATCCGTTGGTTTAACTTATTTTGGTGCCGCGGCTTCTGGTACTGTCGGTGTTACATCGCTTTCTACCACCATTGCTAGCTTAGCAAGCTTGGCCGTATTTTTAATTCCATTGATTGCATTATTGTTAAGTTACGACAGTTTTGTTGGTGAGCAAGAAGGCGGTACATTATTGTTATTGCTAACTTATCCGTTGAGTAAAAATCAATTGCTGTTTGGCAAGTTTTTTGGTCAAGGCGGTATTATTACTTTAGCGACATTACTTGGGTTTGGTGCATCAGCGTTACTGTTATTTATTCAACATGGTGATTTTGTCATCATCGAAACCTTTGGTTATTTTATTGTTAGCGCAACGCTTTTGGGCCTGAGCTTTACCGCTATCGCTTATATGATCAGCTTACTTGCCAGTGAAAAGTCAAAAGCAGCAGGTGTAGCGTTAATCACCTGGTTCTTTTTTGCTTTGGTATTTGATTTAGCTTTGCTAGCGTTATTGGTTGGTGCCGATTCCGGGCTAAGCCAATCAGCGTTAACCCAATTGATGATGTTGAATCCAGCCGATGTGTTTCGTTTAGTTAACCTCGCAGGCTTAGATAGCTCAGATGTTAATGGTGCATTAGCTGTTGCTATCAATGCTAATTTAACACAGGCTCAACTACTGGCGATTTTATTGGCTTGGGTAGTTGCACCTTTAGCTATAGCATCCGTTATTTTTAAAAATAAAAAACTGTAAGGGTACTTTTTATGTTGCGTAAACTTCTCCTCTCTATCGTCTTAGTCGCTGTGATTGGTTGCTCCGAGCAATCTGAGCAACAACAAGTTATTCACCAAGCTGTGGCTATTGAAAGCTCGGACGAATGTCACTTATGTGGCATGCTAATTACCAACTTTTCAGGACCTAAAGCAGAATTATTTCGCAAAGGTGTGACGGAAGCTGATGGCAATAGTGTGAAAAAATTCTGTTCGACGCGTGATATGTTTAGCTTCTACCTTGACCCTGAAAATAAGCGTAATGTGACAACTATTTTAGTTCATGATATGAGTAAAGCGCCATGGAATGCGCCAAATGACGGC
This sequence comes from Cognaticolwellia aestuarii, assembly GCF_002000025.1. Taxonomy (GTDB): domain Bacteria; phylum Pseudomonadota; class Gammaproteobacteria; order Enterobacterales; family Alteromonadaceae; genus Cognaticolwellia; species Cognaticolwellia aestuarii. Next base: position 356,435 of record NZ_MUZV01000001.1, on the reverse strand, counting down.
TACTTTATTGATGCTCGTAATGCTTGGTATGTGGTTGGTTCTGAAAAAATGGGTGCTATGGGTAAAACGCTAGCAAGCTTTTCAGCTAAAGCGGATGCCGATGCTTTTGCGAAAGAGTTTGGCGGTACGGTTATTGACTTTGACGCGGTAAGTTATCAATCATTGCAATAAGTTGACGGTTATATCGTTAGCAGATGTTGTAATTTAACTTCAGCTAGGTAATCTAGTGTCATTATTTTTTGTTTGAAGATACTATGATAAATATTAGGTTACTTAGTTGCTTAGCATTCATTATTACCCTTTCGGCTTGTTCAACTATTTCTGCCACGACTTCCTTTCGTGATGGTTTCGATTTTTCCTCCGTTGAGAGTTATAGTACCTATGGTCGAAATTCTGCGTTTGGTGACGTACAAAACCTCAGCGATAGCACGCGTAATACAATCGAGCTAGCGATAGAACAAAGTTTTGATAGTAATGGTTTTAGTTATAAAACGCTTAACAAAGCTGATATCGTTATTGCTTATCACCTACTAAATCGCCGTGCTTTTGAATTAGATAAGTATAATCGTGAAGTAAAATATTGCGGTTATTGTTTAAGAGCAGGGGAAGCTACACATGCTGAGTTAGAAAATAAACTACGACCGGGTAGTTTGATTCTCGATATTATTGACCCTAAAAGCCAACGTTCAGTTTGGCGTAGTGTTTACCCACTAAAATTCAAAGAAGATGACAACAGTCGAGAAATGCAGGAAAAAATCACTACTGCAGTTGATGGAATGCTGCGTGATTTTCCACAGGGGAAAAGCGGTAATGCCAGCGCTAGTTCAAGTAAAGAGCCAGCTTAATGGCTAAGTGGGTAACTATTACGCTGATCGTGTGCGCAGGACTTTTGATAATATTACTCGGTTTAGGTTATTTATTATCAGAGAATGAAAAAGCGACCACACGGCTAAAAAATCAACTAGAGCAAGAGGCTCAGTTACAACAACAAAAGTTAGAGCAACAACGTAATCTTAGTCATTATAACCACAGTGATGATATTGAAATACCGCTACCATCAGATGATAAAAGCGTGATGAAAAATTTTGAAAAAACGCTGATTAATAATTTAACTTGCGTGACAATAGCGCAGTGTCAGGTGCTGACTGTTAAATTTAAAAATATCGACTGTCGTCTTGCTAGCAATATTATTGGTGCATCTTTGTTGAAAAAAATCGCCACCAAAGACATTGTTATCGACCAATGCCCAACCATAAATTCAGCTGCGCAATTAGCTTGTCAGCAAAATATTTGTACGTTAATAAATACTAGCCATGAGTGAAAGAAATCACTAAGTCATAGTGCGAAATTGATTTGTTATTGCCAATAAATTATCAGTAAGCTGCCCTTTGCCCACGTGATACTATCAAGTAACAATGATTGCAGAGTATTAATTAACAGTCGAACGAGCATCTTGAATCGCTTTGGGTATATAATAAGGTATTGTTTTTAATAATTTGTATGCGATATGACCTTCCCAAATGATGAAACCGGCCAAGTTTTAGCTGAAATGCAAACTGCGGGCATTGATTTAAACGAAATTCACCAGGTAGTGTTTTTTCAGTTATTTGAACAAGAGCAACAAGCACGAGCTATGGTTGCTCATTTAGCAGAGCAAGCGCCAGACATGCAAGTTGAGCTAGTACCTGATGAGTTGCCCAATGTATGGGATGTTAACTGTACGGTTAGCATGGTACCAAGTTATGACGCGGTTATTGCGCAAGAAGCTGAGTTTGAGCTACTAGCGACAAAATTCAAAGGTTATAACGATGGTTGGGGTATAGAAGCTTAATTATCGCTAAATAGGCAATGACAGATAACTCAGGCTCGACGTTATGTTGTGTGCGTTATTTAGATTAACTAAGTTTATTAAGCAGTTAAAGAAAAAGATCAAGCATAGTTTAACTGACTATTATTGATCTTTTTTGCTTTCTTCTGGTTCAATAATATCAAAAGCGGGCAGAGTAACACGCCAATAAATAGCGGCTAAGCGTAATGTTAACGCGCCAAGTATCGCCGTGATAATAGCCAGATGCTCAGGGCAAGAAAAATAGCGTAGCAATGTATATAATGCTCCACCCAAAATCGCAGCGGTGGCATAAATTTCTTGTCGTAATATCATTGGTATTACGTTACATAATACGTCGCGTAGCATACCACCAGCAACCCCCGTCATCATTCCCATCACAATGGCTACAGGAATCGCGGCGCCTAAGCTTAGTGCTTTTTCTGTGCCTAATACGGCGAATAACGCTAAGCCAAAAGCGTCTGAAACCAATAAAAACCGTTTAGGAATACGCTTGGGTGAACGAATAAAAATGATGGTTAATGCCGCAGTTGCTAAAATAACATAGAGGTAAACGGGGTTTTGTACCCAAAATACTGGCGTTTGTAAAATAACATCGCGCATGGTTCCACCACCAATTGCGGTGACAGCAGACAAAACTACTACTCCGAAAGGGTCAAGTTTATATCGTCCAGCCATTAAGGCCCCAGAAAAGGCAAAAACAACAATGCCGAACATATCAAGCCAATAGAGTAATTCTGACATTGAGTTACTTCGCTACTTTACTAAGGGTAAGTTGGCAGCTTGCCAGCCTTTCATGTCTCCTTCAAGGTGACGAAGGTCGCTAAATCCAGCGGCACGTAAATCGTGCTCAGCACTGATAGCACGACGGCCTGAACGGCAATGTACAACTACCGTTTTATCTTTAAAGGCGATAATTTTATTGAGGTTAGCGTTAATTTGCTCATGGCTAATATTAATAGCGCCCTGGATATGACCTTCAGAAAACTCTTCAGCGCTACGCACATCTAATATTACTGTCTGTTTGCTGGGCGTTGCCATTAAAGCTAGCAGCTCTTGTTGCGAAATAGAGGCAGTTTGCTGGGCAAAAGTGAACAGCGAAATAACACTTAATAAAATAACTAACGATAGTTTGATGGATTTCATGGTGTAGCCTTATATTAATAACAATGAGAGACTCATCTTAAGTCTAATAGTTTACCTGAATCTTAATAATAGCAAAGTGATTAAATCGCGTGGCGACAGGTTTTAGCTGGCAGCAGTGTAGGATATTATTGCTAGTAACAAAACCATTAATGTCAGTAGGTAAAGTGCATAGTTGATGCGTTTGCTTGCATGAATAATATCAGTGGCCTGTGGCTGTCTCGCTGAGTCATTAAAGCTAGTTTTACGTACTTTATCTCCGTCATATAGAGCCACCCCGCTGAGTTTCACAGCTAAACCTAATGCAAGAACATGCAATAAAATGCCGTTATCTGTCTGGAAAAACTTACCACGTATTAAACGCCAATAAAGGAGGGTGTTTTGCCCAACAGTACCGAGCAAAAGTACGAGAGAAAATAATCGAGATGGTAACCACTGTAATAGTTTTACAATATGATTAATGGCGGCGCCAAAATAGATAAAGCGTCTGCGCTTGATATTCCAGGCATAATGCATTTCTAGCAATAATCGAAAGGTTAATGCCGCCAAAGGGCCGAACACTAAGTAGTAAAACCCAACGCAAACCAGTAATTGCGAACTGCGCAATACTTGTGTTTCGATGCAGGCTTTACTGATACCTAACGGTGATAACTGTTCGGTGCTACGTAATAAAAAAGGCGCTACTTTTTGTTTTGCTTGATAATTGTTATTGGCTACTAGCTCACGCGCGACAGTTTTACTGGTTTTAGTTAAACCAAAACTGCCTAAGGCAAGGTAAAGTAATAAAGCATTCCAGAGCCAATAAACTTCAATAAAAGCCTCAAATAACCAGAGAATAATCAGTAATGGTACTAGCGTAACAATAATGGCAATTAAGCCAGAGATATTCTGCTGGCGGGCACTATTACTCGGTTTATTGACCTTGTCCGCTAAGCGCTGACAATAAAAATTAAAAAAAGCTAATGGTTGTTGAGTAACAAACTGTCCAATACCGGCTTTTAATGCCATCACTAATAACAGCATGAAGGCAGCAGAATAAAAATGTGGACTGGTGAGGATGTTACTCAAATTTTCCATTAGTTTAGTGTTTTACCTTTCAGTGCCGCTAACATGCTAGTAACTAGCACTGAAGAGTTAACAGAGGCTGTTTCTAAGTAAGCTTCGAATGAGGTTGGTGATTCTTTACCTGCAATATCTGACATTGAGCGAATAACAACAAAAGGTGTGTTGAATTGATGACATGTGTGTGCAATAGCTGCGCCTTCCATTTCTACTGCGGCCATGGCTGGAAAGTTAACCCTTGCTTTGGCAATGTCTTCGTCTTTAGTCATAAAAGTATCACCTGTTGTGATCAAACCAACTAATGTTTGAATATTATCAAGTGACTTAATTCCAACCTTAGCGGCGGCAACTAATTCAGGGTGAGGTATATAGGCTGGTGGGTTTGCAGGCAATTGGCCTATTTCATAACCGAAAGCGGTTACATCCACATCGTGATAACGTACTTCTGAACTAATCACAATATCGCCCACTTTAAGTGACTGTTCAAAGCCGCCAGCAGAGCCGGTATTTACAACATAATCAGGCTGGAACTTATCAATCAGTATCGCTGTTGCAAGTGCTGCAGCAACTTTACCAATACCAGACTGAACAATAACCACGTCAGAGCCATTCAACAACCCTTGGTAAAAGGTATAGCCGGCATGTGTCGATGTTTGGCAGTTTTCTAATTTAGCTTTTAAAATCGCAACTTCGGGTTCCATTGCGCCAATAATGCCTGCTTTCATGAGTTAAATCCTGTAAAAATTTTAGCGAAAATATTTCGCTAAGCTATGTCTATGGTTTATGTGCGAATTATAACGTGGATTGCGCGTAAAATCTTTTCTCTGTATCAACAAAAAAGCAGATAGGTAAATCTGCTTTTAGTTTGTGATATGGATATACACCACCATGAGGTCTCATGGAGATATTAGTGCGGTAGTGCTGCCGCATGCGGTGCAGATATTTGTCTAGCCATTGCCGGTGTATCTTGGGGTAACATCGCCTGAGCTGCTGCAGGACTTAACGCACCGACAGTTCTTGGACGAGCTTTGACTAAAGGTGCAGGAATTATTCTTCCTTTCACTTGTGGTGTAGGTGCATTATTGCCAAGAATTCGACTGTTAATACAAGCACGTATTTCATCAATAGTATAATTGGCTTTTACTTTAATACGAATATGTGGAATAGCGGCGGCTTCAAGTGCGCCACTGACAAACCAGTCTTTTTTCACTTTATAGCCCTTACCTTGGGTATCGACTAGGTCGATGACACCGAGCAACTTCATACTGTCGCGTTCGCAAATAACAAAGTCTAAATACTTGCTATTAGCATTATTTGCCGCGGTTTGACTTGCGCGATTTGATACCCCATTGCGAATGCTGACAATATCGGCAAGTTTAACGCGATTGATAATGCGATACCTTGTTCCCATGGCTTGCTCAACAAGATTTTGAAAGTTTTTTTCTGCGGGGGTAAATAAAGCAGTTTTACGATCGAAAGGAAAAGGAAAGCTATTGTCGTTTAACCGACTTGCAAGCATAGCAACAATAACAATTAGGCTGATCATGGCAAATAGAATGAGTTCCATATACATCTCCGGCAGTTCAAATTCTTGACGTTTATCTTAGATAACAAGATAAGCAAAAACTGAGCCAGAGATCGCAGTAAGATCTTATCGGTTAATTAATTCCCTAAAACGTTTAGGTTTTATCAATTAACCGGTTGATTATTATGGTATTAATTCTTTGGGTATTTAGCTTCTAAAGCACTATAAAGCTGCTGTTGAAAATCATCAGCGCTTGCATCTAATGTAGTAACTAAGTTTGCGAGTACTTCGTTGTCTTCTTCTCCATGCCACACTTTGATGTAACTACCGTCTTTATAGCCGTGATCTTGGCGGAAAAAGTTTAAAGTGTTTTTGCCAACATATTGACGAAACAGTTCATCTAAATCCATTGACATTAAACGCATACAATCAGCAAGTGCTAAGGCATCAAAGGCTTTGTTAGTGACGGCTTTTGAGGCAAGATTTTCTAAAGCAATTTTAAAGTCCTTTTCACCACTGTTCTGGGTTAATTCTGCCGCTAATGTTTGGCTGATATCGGCAATTGAATCACCGCTCATCAGGCGTAAGCTTAAACCAAAATGAAAAATATCAACTAGCTCTAACTGTACTTGTGCTACGTCAATTTCTTGGTGTTTCCACCACTTCCAGCCATGGTGATCAAGCATTTCTGCACATTCAACCCAAATGGCGCGGTACCATTCATAATTGTTATCTCGCCATGTTTCACTTACGCGTGAATTCATCGCATCTTGCATTGATAGCATTTGTGTAATTTGGTTTTTTGCTGTGCTAAGTAAATCGCTCATGCTGTTCTCTATTTTTTGATAATTTGGTGGCAATAAAAACTTTTGCTGATAGTTTAGCAAGATTAATGGCATTATATAATGAATAATAAAATGATTAAGGATTTTAGTTTTGACAGCGCAAGTTTCAAATGAAACTCAAAGTGAAGCTTTACGTATTGCTAAAGGTACGCAAAAAAAATCTCAAACCAAAGAGCAAACAAAACTGATTGCTCAAGGTATTGAGAAAGGCATCAGCGAATATAAAAAACAGCAAAAAATTAAAGCGCGAGAACGTGATAAACAACGTAAAAAAAGTCGAGTAGAAAAAGCAAATACATCAGCAGCATTACCAGTAGCAAGTGATAAAGCGCAGGTTGCTAAAGCAGGCGCTAGCGCATTCTCAATATTGCCATGGGCATTGCTTATAATGAGTTGGGGCTACTTTCTATTTAACCTGAACTCTGGATAATGAGTGCTTTTGTATTGCGAGCAAATTAGGCTCAGGTAGATTTTTTGTAATGTTGGTAGCTATTACCGAATTTAATGTCATGGTTCGTTGGCAATAACAGGTGAATAAAAATAAAATGAAAATGAGAGAAGTAAATGACAGCGTTAGCAGAAATTAATATTAAAGACATGCAGAAAAATTCCGCTCAGGCTGCTGATTTATTGAAAGCCATGAGCAATAAGCACCGGCTATTAATATTGTGTCATTTAGGCGAAAAAGAAATGTCTGTGAGCGCGCTTAATAACGTTATTACGCTAAGCCAATCAAGCCTATCTCAGCATTTAGCGAGATTACGCCAAGACGGCTTAGTCAAAACGCGTCGAGAATCACAAACTATTTTTTATAGTATTGCTAACCCTTCAGTGGTTAAGTTGATCACCTTTTTGCACGGCGAATTCTGTCAATAGCCAGATACACATGGTGAATATGACATTAAAACAAGCAAAGGTTTGCAATAAGCATGACGCTTTATATTGCCGTGTCATGGGGACATTTAACCATTACTAAATAGCTTTTTTCTCACCATGGCACGATAGGCTTTAGGTGTTAAGTTGAGCACTTTCTTAAACAGACGGGTAAAGTTTGCTTGGTCTTGATAGCCAACTTGAAAAGCGACTTCTTGAATCGACAAATTACTTGCGGCTAATAATTCTTTTGCTGTTTCAATTTTCAATTTTTGCCAATATTGTGTGGCATTGATGCCTGTAGCGAGTTTAAAGCGGCGAGTAAATGAGCGTTGACTGATGCCAAATTGTTGCGCGATATCATTTAACGTTAAAGTAGAATTTAAATTAGTTTTTAGCCAAAACTGGATTTGGCTAATTAATTCGTCGGGATGACGATCGACAGCACCTTCTAAATAGCGTTGTTCTTCATAAGGTTTTCTAATTTCATGTGAAAAATTACGCTCTACTTGTTGGGCGGCATTCTGCCCATAAACTTGAAAAATTATATGAACAACAATATCGGCCAAGGCATTTAAGCTAGCAGCACAATAAGTGCGTTCAGATTGTGTGATAAAAAAATCAGGCTTTAAGTCTACTTTTGGGTAATCACGTTTAAATTGTTCAACATAATGCCAGTGAGTTGTTGCTGGGTGATGATCTAAAATACCCGCTTCAGCCATTAAGCAAACCCCAGTACCACCACCAATTAATGTTGAACCCTGCTGCCATATATCACTAAGCCATTGCAGCATTTTAGGTTGTCTGGCAATAGTTGGCCTAGGATTTCGCCAAAGGCTAGGGATAAACGCAAAGTCGGGTCGTTGGGCATGGTCAATATCTGTGTCGGGTAGCAATTTAATGAGAGCACGGGTAGAGATTGGCTTAATGTTTTCTGCAACCATCTGTATTGATAGCCGTGGAGCATTGCGGTTCTCTTGCAATGCAACAGCTTCGCCCGCCCGAAGCATTTCAACGGGTAAACTGACACTGGTTGCTAACATGTGATCATAAAGTAGTAGGGCAATATTAATGCTATTGTCTTGATCGCGTTTATTTGTTGTCTTCATTGTATCCAATGCCACTTTATTTTTATGTTTTGGCTATTTTGACATGTTTTTTGGCTGTATATGAATATTATTTTTTATAACTAACTCTTACACTGAGCGACATTAATTATTAAGTTGCAATTTAAAGAGATTTTTCATGACTGCGTTACCGATTATAGTTGGCATGGGCGGCGTTAATGCTGCTGGTAGAACTTCATTTCATCAAGGCTTTCGTCGTATTGTTATCGATAAACTAAATGCTGAAGCTCGCCAAGAGACTTTTGTGGGTTTAGCAACCTTAATGAATTTATTGACCAGCCAAGATGGCCAATTAATCGATGCTGAAGGTAATGTTGTTGAAAAGCCGGCTGTTGAGCAACGTTTTGGTCCAGAAATATTAGCGGGTACTTTGATCCGTAAAATAGAGCATGATCACTTTGACCCTGATGCAACCCCTTGGCAGCAAAAGCTAACCATGGATGTGAGTGACCAAGGCATAAGCTTTGAAACTCGTGCCCGTGATCTGCCAAGCCCGCTGCCGCGGACATGGAAAATAACAGAATTAGCCGAGAAGCGTGTTCGTGTCGATATTGCCGGTGAAATTGAAGTTAGTCACGGCTCTACGCGCGATAATCCTATTAAAGCAGCCGGGCAATTTCCTACCGGCTTTAAACCTGCAAGTTTATATAATAGTCGTTACCAACCTCGTGGTTTACAAGCGACAATTTTTGGTGCTGCCGATGCTATTCATTCAACTGGTTATAGTTGGAATGAAATTGCAGACAAGGTTAATCCTGATGAAATTGGTACTTATTCAGCTTCAGTTTTTGGTCAAACCCAAGTAGAAGGTGTTGGTGGTATGATGCAAAGCCGACTCAAAGGTGAGCGGGTATCAACAAAAAATTTAGCGCTTGGTTTAAACACCATGTCGACTGATTTTATTAATGCCTACGTTACCGGTAATGTCGGAACAACCTTCACCTCAACAGGTGCTTGTGCAACGTTTTTATATAACTTAAAAGCGGCAGTGCAGGATATTCAAGCTGGTCGAATTCGTTTAGCAATTGTTGGCAGTAATGATTGTGCTATTACACCTGAAGTTGTTGAAGGCTTTGGTAATATGAGTGCACTTGCCAATGAAGAAGGTTTGAAAAAAATTGATGGCACCGGCGTTGCTGATCATCGTCGTACTAGTCGCCCATTTGGTGAAAACTGTGGTTTTACTATCGGTGAAGCGGCACAGTTTATTATCTTAGTGGATGATGCATTAGCGATTGAACTCGGTGCTAATGTCTTAGGTTCAGTTGCCGATGTTTACACTAATGCTGATGGTATCAAAAAGTCTATTACAGCACCGGGGCCGGGTAACTACATCACTATGGCTAAGTCAGTTGCATTGGCTAAATCGATCGTAGGTGCTGAGGCTGTTCAGCAACGCAGCTTTATCTTGGCGCACGGCTCAAGTACACCACAAAATCGTGTAACTGAATCTTTAATTTATGATCGTGTTGCCAATAGTTTTGATATTACTGATTGGCCTGTCGCTGCGCCAAAAGCTTTTGTTGGGCATACTATTGGGCCTGCAAGTGGTGATCAGGTAGCGATGGCCTTAGGTATTTTTGCAGACAATATTATGCCAGGTATTACTACCATTGATAAAGTTGCTGATGATGTTCATGATGAACGCCTTAATATTGCCACCGAACATTGGCATTGTCAGGCTATGGATGTTGCGTTTATTAACTCGAAAGGTTTTGGTGGTAATAATGCTACAGCGACTTTATTTTCTCCTGCGGTAACTTTGGCAATGATGGAAAAACGTCATGGTAGTGATGGTATGGCTAATTATCGAGACAAAAATGCTTTGGTAGAGCAAGCAAGAGCTAAATATCAAGCTCAAGCTGATAATGGTGAGTTTCAAATTATTTATCGTTTTGGTGATGGTACCTTGATGGATGATGATGTTAGTTTAACTCATGAAAATATCACTGTGACAGGTTTTGCCAATAAAATAGTGCTACCAACAGTAAACCCGTTTAATGATATGGTTTAATTAATATAAATTAACCACATACAATTAATTTTTTCTAAGCCCTGCAATAACATTGACAGGGCTTTTGTATTTAATGCACTATAGTTTGGTCAAAGGTTATTTCATGATTATTCTTGGCGAATTTTAGCTATGCAGTCAATATATGGATATTGCTAAATTAAACACAGAATCTGGATATTCAGTACATTAGTTTACTGTTCTAGAGCATTTTCTTTTAACTAATCAGTTAAATTTAGCGATTTACTAACGATTGATGTGGTGCACTATACATGGCTAGCTTGCCAACTAAAATTGCTCTAAAATTCGAAAAACCAACCGTTGAGGCTAAGCCTAGCCAAGTTCGTTCTATCTTATTTGCCTTAATTTTGGGTATGGTTGGCGCGTTACTGAACTGTTTTCCCGTAGAGCTCGCTTATAGTATTTCCTTGGTTATTGGCAACTTAGCCTTTATTTTAGCGGCAGCTTATTTACGTCCAGCGTTAACGTTGTTATGTGCTGTGATTTGTGTCTCACCATTATTTATTATTTGGGGCCACCCGTTCGGCTTTTTAACTTTTGGTTTAGAGGCGCTTTTTGTTTCTTATATGCGCAGTCGCGGTTGGTATTTACCGACCGCCGATTTTATATATTGGTTGCTCATTGGTATGCCTTTGACAGCAGCACTGATTTGGCTTAACGAGCCAGATGCTCAGGGTTATCTACTTTTTTCTCTTTTTAAACAAAGTATTAATGCCATTTTTTATACTAGTTTGGCGGTAATTATACTGCTGATTTTCGGCGATAAATTGAATTTATGTGTGAAATCGCAGCAGCCTGTTTTTGTAAAAAACCTAAAACAATATCTACATTATATTTTTTGGATCATGTCGGCTTTTTTCGTGGTTGGTGTTAGTTTGTACTTAAGTCGCAACCTAAATGAAATACAAGAGCAACAGTTTGAAGATAAACTTGATATTAGTAGCCAATATGTCAGCCGTATCATTGAAAATTATGTTGATGAGCACAAAAAGGCCATTGCGCAAATAGCCAATAAGCTCTCTCTTGTTGGGCCGACAGACTACGATGAATCATTGAGCAAAACACATGCACTTTATCCTGGCTTTTTAACTATGCTTATTGCTAACCGCGATGCTGCATTAGTGACTTCTTCACCGCGTTCTTTAATGGATAATTTGCCTAAGTCGGGATTTACTATTTCCGACCGATCTTATTTTGTTCAGGCTTTCTATCATCAGTCTCTTTATACATCGCCGGTTTTTCTTGGGCGAGGCTTTGGCTCTGATCCTATTATTGCGATAAGCGCCCCTATTTATGCTAAAAATAGTACTACCCCGATCGGCATAGTTGAAGGCTCATTAAATCTTAATATGTTTGATCAGGTGAATCGCTATGCGGTAAATGATCGGCAAGTTGAGGTGGTTTTAACGGATGAGAATGATAACGTTATTTACGCAGAGTCGGGCTTAGCCTTAACAAAATTAGCAAAATTCAACGCCTCTTTCGAGCATGTAAAGCTGCAACATAAATTTATCATGATCGATACTCATGGTGCCAATATGAAACGCTATTTGTATCGTAAAGTAACATTAAATAATGGCTGGAAAGTGTTAGTTTTAATTGAGCATGGCCAATTTTTACAATCGATTGAACGCCAGTATTTAACCATTTTTATGTCGTTATCTTTAATTTTTGTTTTTGTGTTATTACTGGCTAATCAGTTTGCTCATCTTTTAAATCGCCCATTGGCGTTCGCTTTAAAAGAGCTTGCTAAAGATGATAATAAAGTTGGCTATAAAGCGATACCCTATGATGCACCGACTGAATTTGTCAGTTTGTATGAAGAGTTGCAACAGTCAAAAGCAACATTATTAAAACATCAGCTTGTTTTAGAAGAAAAAGTTGCAAAGCGCACGAAAGAATTGCATAAAGCGAATAAAGCACTGGTAGAGCTTGCACATAAAGATAGCTTAACAGGCTTATATAATCGTCGTTATCTTGAAAGTAAGTTTAGCGAGTTACAAGCTGTGCTGTCACGAAACGATGCCGCTATGGTTGTTGCTATGCTAGACCTTGATCACTTTAAAAAGTTAAATGATCAATATGGTCATTTAGTAGGGGATAATTGCTTAACGTATGTTGGTGACTTAATGAAACGTAAGTTTGACCGTCGTAGTGATATTGTTGCACGTTTTGGCGGGGAAGAGTTTATTATTGCTGCACAACATGATGAAAACAATGGTGTTTTAGGCAAGCTTGAAGAATTGCGTGAGGAAATAGCACAGTACTGTTTCTCTTTTGATGGTGAGCAATCTGTTAGTATTACTATGTCGATTGGTGTGGTGGTAACTGAAGCTAAGTTGTCTGACAATATTGATGCTTGGATTAAGCTTGCTGATGAGCAGTTATACCAAGCTAAAAATAATGGTCGTAATCAATTGTCTGTTAAGCGTTTAATTTAACGCTAGCTAGATGCTATTTTGTTGATAACAGTAATAGCACTTTAAAAATACGACTGGTGTATTTCAAAGTGCTATTCGCATGGAGATTATGCCTGTTTTATCGCCGGTGTCATAACAAAGTCGAGTATACCTATCGCGGCTTTTCGGCCTTGGTCTATCGCAGTTACGACGAGATCTGAACCTAGCACCATATCACCACCGGCAAAAATGTTTTCTTTACTGGTTTGTAGAGCAAAGCTGCTGTTATCTGTAGCAATGACTCGTCCTCTGGCATCAACTTCAACGCCAGCATCTTTCATCCACTGTGGTGGGCTTGGCATAAAACCAAAAGCGATAACCACAGCATCAGCAGGCATAACAAACTCGGAGTCGGCAATAGTTTCAGGGTTGCGTCTACCGTTTGCATCGGGTGCGCCAAGTTGTGTTTTGACGAATTTAACCCCGCAGGTATTGCCATTTTCATCAATAGCAATATCAATAGGCTGAATGTTAAATTGAAAGTCTACACCTTCTTCTTTGGCATTTTGTACTTCGCGAGGTGAACCTGGCATGTTCGCTTCATCACGACGATAAGCACATGTTACTGAGGTTGCCCCTTGTCGAATCGAGCTACGGACACAGTCCATCGCGGTATCACCACCGCCAAGTACGACCACTTTTTTACCTGAGAAGTTAACATAAGGCTTGGCATTTTCATTGCCATCTTCTTGTGAAAGGCCCATCAACTTTTGCGTGTTAGCTATCAAGAAGTCTAAAGCGTTATATACTCCCGGGGCCGACTCATGTTCAAAGCCGCCTGTCATATCCGTGTAAGTGCCTAGTGCTAAAAATACCGCGTCAAATTCGTCACTTATCTCAGCAAAGCTGATATCAACACCGACATTGGTATTTAAGCGAAACTCAATGCCCATACCTTCAAGAATTTCTCTACGGGTCTGGATAACATCTTTTTCTAATTTAAAAGATGGAATGCCAAAGGTAAGTAAACCACCTATTTGTGCATGCTTATCGAAAACAACGGCTTGCACTCCGTTTCTAGTTAGCACGTCGGCGCAAGCGATACCTGCAGGACCAGCACCGATAACAGCTACCCGTTTGCCGGTGGCAACGACTTGAGATAAATCAGGTTTCCAACCTTGAGCAATGGCAGTATCTGTTATGTACTTTTCAATGTTACCGATAGTGACAGCACCAAACTCGTCATTAAGTGTACAAGCTGACTCACAGAGTCTGTCTTGTGGGCAAACACGACCACACATCTCAGGTAAGCTATTGGTTTCATGACAAAGGTCTGCTGCTTCCATAATTTTTCCATCGGTGACTAATTCTAGCCACTGTGGAATATAATTATGTACGGGACACTTCCATTCGCAATAAGGGTTGCCACAGTCTAAACAACGATCGGCTTGGCCTGCACTTTGATCACTGCTTAATGGTTGATATATTTCGACAAAGTTAATTTTACGTTGTTCTATCGCTTTTTTAGGCGGATCGATACGCTTTACGTCGATAAATTGATAAATATTCTTACTCATGAATTAGTTGCTCCACTTGTGCTCTGATTATTGCGCTTGAACACGTAGTTCTGCGGACGAACGGCTGCGATGACCTAATAAGGTTTTAACATCAACCGCTTTGGGCTTAATCAACTTAAATAATGGTGCATAAGTCGCGAAGTTATTCAAAACTTCTTCTGCTCTTAAGCTACCGGTTTCAACTAAATGCTGAGTGATTATGCCGCGTAAATGTTCTTGATGAATATTAAGTTCATCTATCGCCAACATTTCAATGGATTCATTATTTAGACGTATCGCTAAATCATCTTGTTCATCTAGGACATAAGCAAAGCCACCTGTCATACCGGCGCCAAAGTTCACTCCAACTTGACCTAAAATAGTGACTATACCACCGGTCATATATTCACAGCCATGGTCACCTGTGCCTTCTATTACGGCGTGACAACCTGAGTTTCGTACCGCAAAACGTTCACCGGCACGACCACAGCCAAAGAGTTTGCCGCCTGTTGCACCATACAAACAAGTATTGCCCATAATCATAGTTTTATGACTTAAATATTCGACGCCTTTGGGTGGCTTAATCGTTAGTTTACCGCCGGCCATGCCTTTACCTACATAGTCATTAGCGTCACCCGTTAAGGTCATTTCTAAGCCGCCAGCATTCCAAACACCAAAGCTTTGACCTGCGGTGCCACTAAAAGCGACTTTAATCGGGCTTGCTGCCATGCCTTGATCACCATGGTGACGAGCAATTTCCCCAGACAGTGCTGCGCCGACAGAACGGTCTGTGTTCTGAATATTTAAACGATATTCACCACCACTGCTATGAGCAATAGCGTCTGAAGCAAGTGACAATAAACGTTGATTTAACTCACCTTTATCGAATGGCTCATTAGTATCAGTTTGATATAAAGCGGTATCTTCTGTTGCAATAACAGGGGCAATAATAGGTCGTAAATCTAATTTTTGCTGCTTAGCTGTAATGCCAGATAAAGGCACGAGTAAGTCAGTACGACCAATAATGGCGGTTAAGCTTTCTACCCCTAAACGCGCTAAGATTTCTCTGACATCTTGTGCAATAAATTTGAAGTAATTCATCACCTGATCAGGTAAGCCTTTAAAGAATTGCTCACGTAGTACTTCATCTTGTGTGGCAACACCTGTAGCGCAATTATTAAGATGACAAATACGTAGGAACTTACAACCTAAGGTGACCATAGGCGCAGTACCAAAACCAAAGCTTTCTGCACCAAGAATTGCGGCTTTGACTATATCTATACCTGTTTTTAGACCGCCGTCAACTTGTAAGCGCACTTTATGTCTTAAGCCATTGGTAACTAAAGATTGGTGTGCTTCCGCTAAACCAAGCTCCCATGGACAACCGGCATATTTCACTGAGGTTAACGGACTGGCACCTGTACCGCCGTCGTAACCTGAAATAGTAATAAAATCAGCGTAGGCTTTGGCAACACCAGAAGCGATAGTACCAACGCCAGGGCCAGAAACCAGTTTGACGGAAATAACCGCCTTAGGGTTAACTTGTTTTAAGTCGAAAATCAGTTGCGCTAGATCTTCAATAGAGTAAATATCGTGATGAGGAGGTGGTGATATCAGGGTAACACCAGGTACAGAAAAACGGAGTTTCGCAATTAATGGCGTTACTTTATCACCTGGCAATTGACCACCTTCGCCTGGTTTTGCTCCTTGTGCGACTTTAATTTGTAGCACATCAGCGTTCACTAGGTAGTAAGGGGTGACACCAAAGCGCCCAGAAGCAATTTGTTTGATACGTGAATTTTTCACCGTCCCAAAGCGACGTTCGTCTTCTCCACCTTCACCTGAATTAGAAAAGCCACCTAAACGGTTCATGGCTATGGCAAGCGCTTCATGTGCCTCGGGGCTTAGCGCTCCAATTGACATGGCAGCACTATCAAAGCGTTTAAATAGTTCTGTTTCTGGCTCAACTGTCGCGATATCAATTGCTTTTTGATCATCTTTAAATGTCAATAAATCGCGCAATGCGGCAGCAGGACGATTATTGACATGATCAGCGAATATTCGATAATCGCTATAGTCGCCACTGCGTACAGCGGTTTGTAGCGTACTAACAACATCAGGGTTATAGGCGTGATATTCACCACCATGAACATATTTAAGTAACCCCCCATGTGGCATCTTTTGATGCGGCATAAAAGCTTTGCGCGCTAGGTTGATATTATCTTGCTCAATATCTGAAAAATCAGCACCTTGAATACGGCTAGGTAAATCTGGGAAGCAAAGCTTCATGATATTGCTGTTCAGACCAATCACTTCAAATAAACCAGCACAACGATAGCTAGCAATCGTGGAAATGCCCATTTTAGACAATATTTTTAGTAAACCTTTATTGATGCCTTCACGATAATTAACTACTGCTTCACGGGCAGTCAAGTCTAGTTGTTTTTGCTCTACTAATTGCTCGATAGTTTCATAAGCTAAAAATGGATAAATAGCCGTTGCACCTAAACCGAGTAGCACCGCGAATTGATGAGAATCACGTACTGAGGCAGTTTCAACAATGATGTTGGAATCACAACGTAATTGTTGCTCCACTAAACGTTTCTGAACAGCACCAACGGCCATTGCAGCGGGAATAGGCAGCATACCTTGATGTATTTGGCGATCTGATAATACTAAGATAACGGTATTTTTATCACGCACTAAGGTTTCAGCTTCATCACATAAGCGTAAAATAGCAGCTTCTAGGCCTTCGTCTTGATCATAGTTTAAGGTTAGGGTGTCAGAACGGTAATGTTCAGGATCTAACTCACGCAATTGCTTTAATCCGGTATACATTAATACCGGTGTAGCAAATAAGATACGGTCAGCATGACCGGTGGTTTCGTTGAAAACGTTATGCTCTCGGCCGATACAGGTACCTAACGACATAACGTAACGCTCACGCAAGGGATCAATCGGCGGATTTGTTACTTGGGCAAACTGCTGACGAAAATAATCATAAAGTGTTCTGGCTTGGCTTGATAAAACCGCCATTGGCGTGTCATCGCCCATTGACCCCGTCGCTTCTTGACCATTTTCTGCTAGTGTTTTTACCACTTGATGAATTTCTTCATAGCTGTAATTAAACATCTTATGGTATTGCGCTATTTCTTGGTCTGTAAATATTCGCTGACCAATTAATTGTGCGTCTAGTTGATCAAACGGGATCAGGCGTCGGATATTGTTGTCTAGCCACTGACGATAAGGGTGACGAACTTTAAGTTCATTATCGATATCATTGGAGTTAAATATTTTTCCTGTATAGGTATCAATGGCAAGCATTTCACCAGGGCCAACACGACCTTTTTCTATGACTTCATCTTCACCGTAGTCCCAAATACCAACTTCAGAGGCTAAGGTGATAAAACCATCTCGGGTGATCACATAACGGGCAGGTCTTAAGCCGTTACGATCTAAATTACAGGCAACATGACGACCATTGGTTAGTACAACACCTGCCGGGCCATCCCATGGCTCCATATGCATGGAGTTAAATTCATAAAAAGCTTTTAAGTCGTCATCCATTAAAGGATTACTTTGCCAAGCTGGTGGCATTAATAAACGCATTCCGCGATAGAGATCCATGCCACCAGCAAGGAAAAGTTCTAGCATGTTGTCTAGCGATGAAGAGTCAGAGCCGCTTTCGTTAACAAAAGGAGCTGCATCTTGTAAATCAGGTAATAAAGGAGATTTAAAGCCATGAGTTCGAGCACGGCTCCACTGGCGATTACCCTTAATGGTATTGATTTCACCGTTGTGAGCTAAATAACGAAATGGTTGTGCTAAATGCCATTGAGGTGAAGTATTAGTTGAAAAGCGCTGATGGAATAAACAAATTGCGGTTTGCATACGAATATCAGCTAGGTCTAAATAAAAGTTCGGTAAATCTACCGGCATCATTAAACCTTTATAAATGGTGACTAAGCACGACAAACTTGCGACATAGAAGCGGCTATCACTGATACGTTTTTCTGCGCGACGTCTTGCCATATATAATCGACGCTCTAATTCGCGATTACGCCAACCAGAAGGAGCATCAACAAAAATTTGTTCTATTGTCGGTAAATTGCTTTTGGCCGTTTCACCTAAGGTGCTGATATCGGTAGGTACAACTCGCCAACCGACTAAGGTTAAAGTTTCTCGGGCGAGCTCTTCTTCAAGTATTTTTTTGCTGGCATTGGCTTCAATTGGATCTGGATTCAGAAAAATCATGCCGACAGCGTATTTTTTACCTAACTGCCAGTTATTTTCTTCTGCGATTGCACGGAAAAAGCTGTCTGGTTTTTGCATCAACAAGCCACAACCGTCACCGGTTTTACCGTCAGCAGCGATACCACCGCGATGTTGCATTCGGTCTAAAGCATGAATGGCTGTCTTTACGAGTTTATGGCTTTTTTCGCCGTGTTGATGGGCGATGAGACCAAAGCCACAATTGTCTTTTTGGTAAGTATGATCGTAAAGTTGCATTTTATTCCCCTCAATAAAAGCTTCGGTAATTTTTTTGTTAGAATGGAATAAAATTATACTTAAAGTGCATAAATAATCCGAAGTTCATACCGAAGAACTCCTTACATTAAACATTTAAAATTGAAAGGTCAATGCAAATAGAGTAAATACTCGTAGCTTTTTTACGTCATTACAAACATAGAAATCGCGGATAAAACACTTTTTATACTTATTACTGTCGTAATTGTTTACTTTATAAGAAAAAATATACAGCCCACCATCACCTATCGCATATGTTGTAATTTTATTACATTTTAAAAGTTTTATAAAAAACAAATTTTAATAATTTTTTATTCACTGTTTATTCATGTTGCTGCTGCATGGTTTTTTCAGTAATAGGGAGATTAATGGTTAAAATGGCTATGATGGTACGATGTCAAGATGGGGTGACTGCTGGCATTAGCAAGTGGGTATAAAAAAGCCTCTTGATCATTTTCTGATGATTAAGAGGCTCTATTGTGTTGTTGGTTAGTGTGTAATTAAGCTAGTGAAGTGATTAAGCTGATTCAATAGTAACTAAAACAACATTATTAGGCTTGGTAGCCATCAACTAGACCTTTAGTGGTAACACTCACGGCATCATGAGCATGTAACGACTCTAAATGGTTAATGCGTAACCAGAAGTCATCAAATTGTGTTGATGCGTTCATCGTGTGTTGTAAACGACGAGCTGCATCTTCACAAAACATAAGGTTTTGACCATTTAAACGGGCGAATTCTTGTTCGTCTTCACGTTTTACTGCGGCTTGTACTGGTGTTTTTAATGAGTTTTCAATTAAGTCAACAAGCTCAGTAATTGGAAACTCAGTAGTTGAACTATTAAGCTTCACTTTAATTTCAGCAACAGAGCGTTGGCTATGAGGTGTTGCAACTACCCCTTCGGTAGTACCTAGCCATTCGTGTACTGTTTCTAAGTCAACACTAGCTTCATTGGAAAATTTATCTTTAAAAGCTTTTTGTATTAACTGACGAGCCAATGCTGCTGAGCATGGGCATGTAGAAGAATAACGCACGTCAAGTGAAAGCTCGATATCAAGCTTGCCTTTATTTAAGCGTCCGGTGATGGTAACTGGGTAAGCTTTCCAACCTTGTTTACCACTAATAAGTGACTTACGACGCAGGTGGTAATCAAAGCTAAATTTAACTTTAGCGTTATCACTTAATTCTTCATGGCTGCTAATGAAACCATCTAATAGTGTTACTAAGCTTTGATGTGTTAATACATCTGAGTTTGATAATTCGTCAAGGAGTAGGTATAAGCGTGACATATGAATGCCTTTAGCTTTTGGCTCTTTAAGGTTTACAAACGCGTCTACGTAGGCTGAAACCATACGTTCTGATTGCCCTTGTGAGGCAACCATGATGGGCATTTCTATGTTGCTCATGCCGACCCAATCCAAAGTCCCCTCAGTTTGAGCTGTGGTGTGATTTGCTATATCAGGCATTAATGTTGGCATTTTGACTCCGCTGTTCGCTTGTGCACTAAGTAAAGGGCTATCATGGTAACTTCAGTACATAGTAGAATTATAATTGGCATTGCTATCTTAAAGCGCGATAGTTTCCACAAATATTATTAAATATGGAATATAATGCAATGACCTTAAAAAGGGCGCCATTTTGAACGAAATACCAGTCAAAAGCAATGTTTGTAATAGCGCTGATGATATTGTTGAAGAATATGATAGTTGTATTTAATTGATGTAATAAAGCAGCTGATAACTCGCCAGCAATTTTTATTGCAAAGTTAGGCGATTATGCAAACCTGTCATTACTTTATTTACGCTAGAGAAAGCTATAAATAATTGCCTTTATTTTGTTTTTGCGCAATGAAATAGCCAAGATAGCGAGATCAGTTACATTGAGGTTTAGTTTTGCTTGTCGTAAGATTAGAGCGACTTAACGATGAACTCAGCAGTCACTTAGGAGACTTCATGATAGCAACGGAACAATTAGATTTAAGCTTAATCAATGGTTATTTAGAAGCATTAGATATAGCGGTTATTCAGCAAATGTTAGATCTGTATATTCAACAGTCTTCGCTGTATTTAGCTGCTATAGATACTGCTATCGTTGCTGAGGATCAAAAAGCTTGGCAAGAGCATTGTCATAAAATCAAGGGATCGGCGGCAAGTGCTGGTTTATCGCAAGTGCATCAAAAGCTTGTTGTTATTGAAAAGTCTACTGAAGATTGGCCAGTAAAAGCGGCTCATTTACGTGTATTAACCGAGCTCAACCAACAAGCCATTGATGTATTTCAGCAATGGCTTAGCGATCAATAAGCTGTATTCGCAAGCTAGTTGTTAGTGCTTGCGACTTTATCTACCTGACCAATAAATCGATAGCCTTCACCGTGAATAGTGTTGATTAATTCAGGAGCGTCTGACACTGATTCAAAGTGTTTACGTAAACGTCGAATCGTTACATCGACTGTCCGATCGTTTGAGCGTAAATCTCGCCCGGTCATTTCTTTGATCAACTGCTGGCGAGTAACAATCTGTCCCGCATTAGCAATGAGCAAGCGTAATGCTCGGTATTCGCCACGAGGAATTGATATTTCTCTATTATCTGGAGTGATCATTTTTCGTGAATTGCCATTAAGTGACCACTGATTAAAATAAATAATGGCATCATCTTTTTCCACATTGCTTGGCAATATACGGTTTAAAATATTGCGTGCGCGGATGGTTAATTCACGAGGATTAAATGGTTTAGTAAGGTAGTCATCGGCACCAATTTCTAAGCCAAGAATTTTGTCAATGTCGCTATCACGGCCTGTGAGGAAAATTAATGCCAAGTTATTGTTTTTGGTTAATTCACGAGCTAGTAATAAACCGTTTTTTCCAGGTAAATTGATATCCATAATAACTAAATTAACGTTATTACTTTGTAGCTGCTTCTCCATGCTGTCACCATCTATTGCTTCTGATACTTGATAGCCTTCAGCTTCAAATAGATTTCGCAGATTAAAGCGTGTTACGTCTTCGTCTTCTACGATGAGTATATGCGGTTTTTGCATGTTAATTGTCCAGTTCTGTCAAATTTAATATTTTTAAAATGAATAAGTTAAGTGCTAATGTGCTGACCTTGGTTATTATAGACTATTTCATTGGCTTTAAATATCGGCTAATAATATAAAAGCGGTAGTTAAAAAACAATCACTAGCAAGGTGACTAAAAAGGCAATTTTATCGCTATTCTAGTTGCTGTGATTCAACTCAGATCAAAGTTCTAGTTAATCGGAAAGTTAATTTCAACACTAACGCCTTTACCTAACTCACTGTTTAAAACTATAGTACCGCCGAGCGCTTGGGTTACTAAATTATAGACTAAATGTAAGCCTAAGCCACTGCCGCCTTCACCGCGTTTTGTGGTAGTAAAAGGTTCAAAAACTTTATTCTTTATTGACTCATCAACGCCATGGCCATCATCTTTAAAAAGAATGTTAAGTTGGTTACTAAGTGGCATTACCGTTATTGATATTTGACCGCTTTCTCTGTTTTCAAAACCATGAATGACGGAATTCATGATTAAATTAATTAAAATTTGATTGATAGGTCCTGGTTTGCTGGCAATTGTTAAGTTATCAGGGCAGTCAATGGCAATAGCATAAGGTAAACAGTGTAGTTGTGGTCTGAGGGTGAGTAACACTTCACTGAGCAGTTCTTTGACTTTGAAAGTACGTACTTCTTCGCTTGATTGGTCTACAGCAACTTTTTTAAAACTCGAAATAAGATCGGCTGCTCGGTTTAAGTTGCGATAGATAATGGCGACATTTTCACTACCTTCATTAAGAAATTTCTTTAATTGGCTCGATTTTAAGGTTTTATTTTCAAAATCGGTTTTAATATCTTCGAGCCTATCAGCTAATAACGTTGAGGCTGTTACTCCAAGGCCTATCGGTGTGTTTACTTCATGGGCAACGCCTGCAACCATGTCGCCTAAAGAAGCCATTTTTTCACTTTCTACTAACTGCCCCTGAAATTGGTGGAGCTTCTCTAAGGTTGAAAGTAAATCTTGATTTGACTCTTTCAGTGCTGCTGTACGTTTGTTGATTTTGTCTTCTAATTCATGCGAGTGCTCAATACTTTGCTGTTCTGCTGCGTCTAATTGTGCAATGTGTTTTTCCATACGTGTAAATAGGATATTAATGTTTCGGCCTAACATATCGGCCTCACGATACGGCATAGTTTGGCATTGCTGCTTAAAATTCTTTTGTCGAGAAGCAATTTGTATGGTGTTAATTAAGGTCAAAAATGGCGCACTAATATAACGTTCAAGCTGCAATGCAATGAAGATAGCAATAATAATGATGATAACAATGAGCACAGTACTGGTAATAAGTAACTTGTCACTGAGCAATGCGATATGTTCGGTATTACTTTGAAGGTAAACGTAGCCAATGACTTGTTCACCTACTTTAATTGCTTGCATATACTCGACGTATTTTTCTTTAAACCTTGGCACCGATAAGTGTGCGTAGTTATTTGATTTTTCGGCAATAGCTGAGCGACGTTCGTTGCGTTTATAACTGTAGAAAAGCTCAACATTTTCTGTTTGCTTGTTGCGTTGATAAATATGCAGGTAATTCAAATTAGGAATTTTCTCAGCAACAGATAAATTATCATTTAGCGCTTGTCGTTCTGAATTAATTAAATAGTCTTGGCTTTCATCGGCTAGAGTATTTGCCCAGTATTGGATGTGACTTGCCGCTAATGTATTGTAACTATTGATATATTGCTGAGATAATATTGAAATGCTAATTATAGATAATAGAGAAACAAAGCCGATGATTGAGATCAGGCAAATCCGGCGAATAGACCAAATAGGTTTGGTTGGTGGCATACAATCCTAAACTCAATTAATTGTTGGTATTAAATTGATTGTAGAAAACCTTATTGCTTTCAACAATGATTTTGTTTTAGTTATTTTTTAAGCTGTTGTTATTTAGGTCGCATTGATAAATGGCAAAGCCTTTTTCGACAGCTAAAGTTTTTGTTTTACCTATCGCCTTTTCCATGATTGGCGCATATTTTAAAAAGCTGTTAGCAACAATAGTAATACAGGCATTTTTATGCAAGTTTTGCTTAATTTGCGCTAAAAAAAGTTCGGTAGCAGCATAATGTGTTTTTACCCCTTGGTGGAAAGGCGGATTAGAGATAACAAAGTCATAGCGCTCTTGCACATTTGATAAACTGTCTGAAGCAATGTATTCACCCGTTAATTGATTTAAAGTTAATGTTTTCTGTGCTGAGTGCAAGGCTAAAGCGCTGACATCAACTAAAGATAGTTTTGTTTCTGGGTACATAGTCGCTATGTAGGCTGCAATAACACCAGCGCCGCAGCCAAAATCTAACACTTTTCCGCTCATTTTTTCAGGCAGGTGAGCTAACAAGACTTCGGTACCTATATCTAAAGCGTTTTGGCTAAAAACGCCAGGTAGTGCGGCTACTTGTAGCTGTTTTTCTTGTATTTGTATTGAATAATATTTATAGAATTTTTCTAGATCAAAGTGAGCAAGCGATGCTTTAAATCTACCTATATACATTAAACAATGCCGTGCGTTGTCGACTTTATTGCAAAATGTTAAGTAGTCATGGCTTAACTTGGCTGCTGATTTTATACCACCTTTATTTTCTCCAACGATGATAATGGTAGCATCTTCCAACATTGACTCGGCCAGCATAGCTAAAGTGAAGCCAAACTCGGCTTTGCTTTTGGGGAAATGAATAATTGCTAAGTCGTGTCGACTTTTTGCCTGGTATTGAACTGCAAAGTGACTTTGTACGCGGGGATTAGCTATGCGCTTTGTTGCTTGGTATTCTGCGTAATTACTATGGTAGCTATCGAGTTGAATTACACTATGTTGGGCTAAATATTGTGCAATAAAACCGTCGTCGGCAATATTAACCAACAGAGGTCGTGTTGCTACTAAAGCCTCAAGATTACGGATTAATAATTGGTTTATATTGCTTATTGCCATGAAGGTACCTGTTGGATGCTAAATGTTACTAATTTACAGTTACTTGTTTGTACAAGTTCTATACAAATAAGCATCGTCGTTGAAATTAATATGTCATAATGTTGCGTATTCTACGCGAATTTAATTATCTCGCCATCATTAGTCCATCAGGAGATAGCTATTTTTAGTAAAACGTTATTACGATTAAAAATAAAATGGCTACATAGTCAATTTAGACAAGAAATATTAGTTTTTCGTTACTTCATACTTGGACGCTTTTTAGGCCAAAAAGCGCAAGCTGAAGTCTATTTGTCACTCAATGATCCGCATAGCTTTATGTTGGTTCAAATGCTATCGCGTTTAGTAAAGCAGTATGATATTAATTTTAAAGTGCTTTTTATTTGGGGCGCGTTACCCGGTGTCACTATTACACCAAAACTTTATCGGCAATGGGCAATTAAAGATGCAAACTTAACGGCCGATCAGTATCAATTAGTACGTATTACACAAGAGCCTTCATTAGCTGTATTAACCACAGGGCAACAAACTTGGCAACAAGTGGTAAATAACATCGAAAATGCAGAGCAAATTTTTATAAAAACTTGGGGAGATCATTATACCGAACACCTTCAAACTTCGACACCGCCAATAAATCATCAAGTTAAGAATCAAATACGTTTGCAAGATAAAGGGCATTATGCCCCAGCCAATATTTTTTTTGCTGGCCATTGGTTTGTAGGGGTTGACCGTTTATACCATTTTGAAGGCCTGCTCTTGAAGCTTGGGTTAATTGAGCATGCAACGACTGCACTTTTGCCGGGCGTTAGACTTGAAAATACAGCAGATACAGAAGATACAGCACATTGTATAGCGAATAGTATTAAGACGAAAATCACACAAGTGGGTAGTATTCAGTCGGAGCCTTTAGTGGTGTATTTATCATTACGTAGCCCCTATTCGTATTTAGGCTTTGTGCAAGCGATTGATTTGGCTAAACGTCATCACCTTGAACTTATTATTAAGCCTGTATTGCCTTTATTAATGCGTGGTGCATCGATTCCTATGGTTAAACAAAAGTATATTTATCTTGATTCAGTGCGCGAAGCTAAAAAGCTAAACATTGAATTTACCGGTTTTGTTGATCCGTTAGGTGATGGTGTTATTAATGCTTATCGCTTTTTTGCTTGGGCAGAACTACAGGGCAAAGGAACGGAATATATGCTGGCATGTTTTCGAGCAATTTATGTGGATGGCATTGAACTAGCCGATGCTAAAAGTGTTGATAAGATAATGAAAAGATTAACTTTAAATGTCGATGATGCCCGTGCTTTTGAGCAAGATCATGATTGGCAGCAATGGGCTGATGTTAATCAAGTGGCGTTGAATAAGTTAAACCTTTGGGGCGTCCCTTGCTTTACTTATGGTCAATCTAGCTATTGGGGACAAGATCGTATTCCTTTATTGGAAAAAGAAATAAAATCAACATTGTCAAATGGTTAGATTAAAATATCAATATACGTATAGACGTCTATTGACTGTGCTTAGATTTAAATGTTTTAATATTGTAGTCCCTTATTCCAGTGAGATTGATAGTAAAACATCAATCGAACGATGAAAGGGCCAGAAGAGGAGCGTTAACCAGGTAGTTATTGTGAAGAGATCAAACTCTAAAGAGCAATAATGAGGGGGTATAGCGCCGAGGTAATGGTATTTTTGATGATACCAATATCGGTTGTCAAAGCTTGATTGTTAATAAAGAAACAATTGAGTATTAGGTTGAATCCTTGCAACTGTCACCTTACTAGGTGGAGAGCTTCTGGCCTTTGTAAAGGCCAAATTTCGTCCTGAAATTTTGCCTGTGCAAGCGCCTAAAAGTTCTCCGAACACAAGAGTTCGAGAGCAATGAATCAAAAAGAATCTATAAAATATAATTCGCTTACAGATCAGCCTTTGGTCTGGACTGCTTTGATCACGCCATTATTTGCTGATGGTGCAATTGATTATGCCAGTTTAAAGCACTTGGCGTTACAGCAAAACCAGGCAAAAAATGGCATTTTGTTATTGGGTAGCACGGGAGAAGGTATCGCGTTATCCGCTAAAGAGCGTTTAACAATTGTTGAATATGTTAGCGCCATGTCATTAGACGTGCCATTGATGGTTGCGGTAGGAGGCTATAATCTCAATGAACAGTGTGCTTGGATAGAGCAATGTAACCAATTACCGATCAGTGCTTATTTACTCACTAGCCCTATTTACGCCAAGCCAGGTCCGAAGGGGCAAGCTGCATGGTTTAACGCGTTACTTGATAGCGCTAAACTGCCTTGTATGTTGTATAACGTGCCGTCAAGAACGGGCGGCGAGATTGCCCTTAGCGCTTTGCAGCAAGTACAAAATCATGAAAATTGCTGGGCCTTAAAAGAAGCTAGCGGTGATCTTAATAAGCTATTAGCGTATCGCGAGCATTGCCCAAATGTTGAACTATATAGTGGCGAAGATGCCATGATGCCGTATCTCGCGGCGGCAGATGTTAAAGGCTTAGTATCTGTTTGTGCCAACGTTTGGCCTGAAGCAACCCGTAGATATGTCGAGTTAGCTTTAGCTAAAAATCATGCTGGTCTCTTTCCTCTCTGGCATCAAGCAATCTCGGCATTATTTCAAGTGACGAGTCCAATTGCAGTAAAAGTGTTACTCGCTAAATTGAACGTTATTAGCTCAGCGACGCTACGTTTGCCGCTTTGCCAAGACGAGCTTACAGAAGAGCATGGCTTACAAGCTATTGACCAAAGAATTCAACAATGGCTGCTTAGCCAACCGATAAATACGGTATCGCAGAGGCATCGCTCTGATAGCGGTACTGCGTTACATTCCCCTTTAGCAGAAACTAACTTACGAGACCTAATTTCATGACTTGGCAGCAAACATTAACAGATTTAGAAACCGGTAAAACTCGAGCAGCAGTACAAGATAGCAATGGCCACTGGCAAGTTAACACTGATGTTAAACATGCTATTTTAGCGGCATTTAAAGCCGGAGAAAATACTGAGTTCGAGGGGGCTTATCGCGGCTTTGTTGATAAACATAATTTACCTGCACGTGAATTTACCGTTGGTGATCAAGTGAGAATGGTACCAGGAGGATCGTCAGTTCGTCGTGGTGCTTATGTCGCGCCAGGTGTGATTATTATGCCACCCGCTTATATTAATGTTGGTGCATTTGTTGACAGCGGTACTATGGTTGATAGCCATGCATTGATAGGTTCATGTGCGCAAATAGGTAAGAATGTGCATGTTTCTGCGGCGGTACAAATTGGTGGTGTGTTGGAACCTATCGGCGCGAGTCCAGTGATTATTGAAGATAATGCATTCTTAAGTGCAGGCGTAATTATTGTTGAAGGTATTGTAGTGAAAAAAGGCGCAGTTTTAGCGCCAGGCGTTTCGTTATCTGCATCAGTACCTGTTTATGATTGCGTTAATAACTTAATGTTAGCCAAAGGAGCCGATATTCCTGAAAATGCCGTGGTTGTGCCCGGTACGCGTCCTGTTGCTGGCGCTTGGGCTGAGCAACACGGGCTTAATATGGCTTGTGCGCTAATTGTTAAATATCGTGATGAAAAAAGTAATGCTGCTTTAGAGCTTGAATCAGTACTGCGTTAGGAAAAATAATGACTGAAATGTTAAATGATAAGGCTAGGCCTAGTTGGCTTAGCGCTAGCTTAATGGCATCACTGAATAAGCACCGTGATTCAATGCCGCCTAGTGATGATATAACTGAAGATGAAACAGGTTTTTTTCTTTATGATTTAGATTCTCTTAAGCAACATTTATCGCTGCTCATGCAACAAGATGTTATTAAGCTTTGGTTTGCTGTTAAGGCAAACCCTTTGTCGCGAGTAATACAAACCTTAGGGCAGCAAGGCTTTAATTTTGATGTTGCTAGCCAAGGCGAATTGAGCCAAGTCTTAGCGCAAGATATTGCTGCAGATCGCATCTTAAATACAGGCCCAGCAAAGTCAAAATCACAGATGAAAGGCTTTTTACGCCAAGGTGTACGCACTTTCGTGGTTGAAAGTTTAAACCAACTACAATGGCTAAACCAAGCAGCTAATGAACTCTCTTGTCGACCACAAGTACTATTAAGAGTGCAATTGCAATGGCAAGAGGGGGAAAAAAACCCCTTAGGTGGTAATGAAGTTACGGCTTTTGGCTTATCTTGTGATGAATGGCAAACAATCAAGGTAGCTGATTTTTCAGCATTGAATATCAATGGTTTACATATTTTTCAATGGGGAAATATGCTCAGCAATGCTCGTATGTTTGAGTTGTGGTCGCAAATGGTTACGCCACTATTAACCTTAGCTGAAAATTTGGGCATGAATTTAGAAGTATTAGATTTAGGCGGTGGCTTAGGTGTTGACTATCTACAAACAGAGCAAGGTTTGAGTTGGCCGACAATTATTAATGACTTAGCAATAATAAAAGCGCGTGCTGGTGTCAGTGAGCTTTGGTTAGAGTTAGGTCGTTATGCCGTTGCTGAAATGGGCTATTACGTAACTTCTGTGGTCGATCGTAAGCAGAATTTTCAGCAACAACAATTAGTACTAGCAGGGGGGATTAATCATTTATTACGCCCTGCAATTACTGAGCAGCCATTTCCAGTAGCTATGCTTAGGGAGTCTACAGCAACCCCATGTTACTTTGATTTGCATGGCCCACTTTGTACTAGCTTAGATAAATTGGGGACATTGGCGCTAGCTGATGATGTTGGTGTTGGTGATCAGTTAGTTTTTGGTTTGTCTGGTGCTTATGGTTTTACGGAAAGTATGCCATTTTTTCTTTGTCATCAAGTGGCTGCTGAATATGTTTTACAGCAGGGTAAAATTGAGCAGGTGCGAGCAGTAGCACCTGCATCATGGTATTTACGTTGATAGGGCTGAATGGCCAGAATAAAGGTTATTTATGAATGTAGTTTGTAAAGAAGTTATGCACGTCGGTGAAATGGCGAGTGGTGCGGCGTTAACTGTACCGGTTTATCGAATTAAGGGCAACGAGCAAGGGCCTGATGTCTATATTCAAGCGAATATGCATGGCGCAGAAGTACAAGGTAATGCGGTTATTTTTCAACTTTTAGAGCAGTTAAAAACACTTGAACTTAACGGTAGTATTACTTTAGTGCCTTATGCAAATCCTGTTGCATGTAACCATAAAAATGGTGAGTACACTTTAGGGCGTTTTGATCCCATCACTGGTGTTAACTGGAATCGAATGTACTATTTTGCAGCTGATATCGTTGAACCTTTTGCACAAGCCTATTTGAGCCACTCAGCTATTGAAATAGAGCGAGCCTTTAAAGCTTTACTGTTGGAGCAAATAGAGCAAAAGCTAAATCATAATATTTATGGTCTAACTACTGGGCAGCGTATTGCTTTTCAATTACAGCAATTAGCCCATCAAGCTGATATTGTTTTAGACTTACATACCGGTCCTATTTCGAGCAAACATTTATATTGTCCCGAATATGCGAAGGAAAGTGCCAAGTACTTTGACATACCACATACCTTGTTAATTCCTAACAGTTTTGATGGTGCTTTAGATGAAGCAACTTTTTGTCCGTGGTGGCAGCTAAAGCTTGCGTTTGCTCAGTTAGGGCGTGATTTTTCGATAACGAAAGCGGATGCTAATTATGCGCAAGATTTAATTATTAAAGAAAGCTTTACTGTTGAATTAGGCTCACAAGAGCAAATAGATTTAGATGTTGCCCATGAAGATGCACAAGGTATTTTAAGTTATTTACAATATCAAGGCGTGATAAAGAGTAACGATTTTCACCCTAAAAGCATGATCCGATATAGCTGCATGTTAGCCGATTACAAAGCATTATATTCACCAATGGGTGGCATGGTAGATTATTTAGCTGAATTTGGTCAGCCATTAGCGGCAGGAGAGCCTTTAGCTCGAATTCTTCGAATGGATAATTACGGTGATGGCGACCCATTACACTACATTAGCTTAGATCATCCCGTGATCCCTATTTTGCACTTTGCGTCAGCGAGCGTTAATCAAGGCACTGAACTTTATAAAGTGTTTAGTCAGTATAGTATTTTATAACTGCGGGTATTATCGCGCAAAGACAAATAAAAACGCCTTGTAAATCAAGGCGTTTTTATTAAAGCTCAAGTTGCATTTAGTTAAAACAAGTTGGCATTTAGTTAAAAATTACATGCTCTTTTAAGTAGGCAAACAGGTCACGGTAATGTTTACCAACTTTTTCTTCTTTATGCTCTTTTTTTGCCTGGCGCACTAATTGTCGAAGCTTTTGTCTTTCCATTGTTTCACACTGGGCTAGCAAGTCTTCGATGTTGTCATTACCTTGGCTGATAAGTTCATCACGGATTTTTTCTAATTTATCAAACTTCACTGATTCTTGTTGATGCTTATTAGCCATAACATCCATTGCTTGTTTAATCGGTTCAAGATCAGTTTCAGCTAATATTTTAGCAATGTGGCGCACATGGCGACGCAATGCTTCGTGCTTGTTGGCAATTTTATCTGCCAGCACCATGGAAGCTTTAAGCTCATCAGTCAGTGGTAATTTACTGCGTTGATGCTTCGACATTTTGACAATGACAAGGCCAAAGTCTTGCAGTCGATGCATTTCTCGTTTTATTTCTGATTTACTCAGTAATTCTTCTTCTAATTCATCGATATCGTTGGCAGACTGGGGCATAATGTTAAGTAATAAAGTGATTGTTACCTGTAGTATACAACAAAGCTGTACCAGCAAAAACATTCCTGTTGTTTGTATCGATAAAATGTGAGAAATAATTTACCCATGAGCGATTCTGATAGTATTCAAATGCAAATAGAGCATGTAAAAACACGTGTTAATGACGCCATGACACTGGCAAAGTCACTGGGCGCCGATGGTGCTGAAGTTGCTATGACCCGTACACAAGGCTTGAGTGTTAGTACTCGCCTAGGTGAAGTTGAAAATGTAGAATTTACCAGTGACGGTGCGCTAGGTATTACGGTTTACAAAGCCGGCAGAAAGGGTAGCGCCTCGACAGCTGATTTATCAGAAAAAGCATTAAAACAAGCGATTGAAGCTGCGGTCAATATTGCCAAATATACTTCGGTTGATGATTGCTCTGGCATGGCTGATAAAGCCATGTTAGCGATGTCGCCTCCAGATTTAGATTTATATCACCCGAAAGCGTTAACAACTGAGCAAGCAATTAGTATTGCTAAAAGCTGTGAAGACACCGCGCTAAGCTATGATAAGCGTATAACTAATTCAGACGGTGCGACACTCGCAAGTTATGAAGGTTTTAAAGTGTATGGTAACAGTCATGGCCAATTAGTTGGTTACCCAAGTACGCGGCATAATTTGAGTTGTGTGATGATCGCTAATCAAGGCGATGATATGCAACGTGACTACGCTTATACGGTGAGTCGCGAATTTGACAAAATGGACACCGCTAGCAAAATTGGTAAACAGGCCTCGATGGAAGCTTTATCTCGTTTAGGTGCACGTAAGCTCGCCACTGCTAAAGTGCCTGTAATGTTTCGTGCCGATATTGCTAATAGTTTATTTGGTCATTTTATTGCTGCTATCAGTGGCGGCAATTTATATCGCAAGTCCTCTTTTTTGATGGACTCTATTGGCAAGCAAGTATTTCCTGAGTTTTTGAATATTAGCGAACGTCCTCATATCAAAAAAGGCTTAGCGAGTAGCGCTTTTGATGCTGAAGGTGTCGCAACCATTGATCGAGAAATCATTACCGACGGTAAGTTAGCGACATATCTACTCACTAGCTATTCGGCACGTAAACTGGGTTTACAAACAACAGGTCATGCCGGCGGTATTCATAATTGGCAACTTGGTATGAAAGGCGCTGGTCAAGGTGGTGACTTTGACGCCATGTTAAAAACATTGGGTACGGGATTGTTAGTGACTGAAATGATGGGACAAGGTGTCAATGTAGTTACGGGCGATTATTCTCGCGGGGCTGCAGGCTTCTGGGTCGAAAATGGCGAGATAGCTTATCCAGTTGATGAAATAACTATTGCTGGAAAGCTACAAGATATTTTTGCTGGTATTATGGCAATAGGAGATGATATTGATATGCGTGGTAGTATTCATACCGGCTCAATTATTGTTAATGAAATGCAAGTGGCTGGCAGTTAGGTATTAAAGCTGGAAGTTAATAGCTATCAGCTTTTAGTTAAAAGCAAAGAATAGTCCTGAGCCACTAAACTTTTTTTGACTGACAGCTGACAGCTTAAAACTGACGGCTGCTCTATCCTAGCATTAAAGTCGCTGTGCCCAAAAAGGCAAATATCCCGACAACATCGGTAACGGTAGTTAAAATAACGCTACCTGCTAGAGCGGGGTCAATATTCATCTTTTTCAAAATCAATGGGATCGTAACACCTGCTAAGCCAGCAGCGGTCATATTCATTAACATGGCAAAGGCGATAATAGCGCCGAGCATTAAATTTTGCTGCCAAACAGCGACGACAGTAGCGATTAACACAGACCAAATTAAACCGTTGAAAAAGCCAATGGCAAGCTCTTTATAGAGTAAAATACGCGAGTTACTTTCACCAACATGCCCTAAAGCCATACCACGAATAACTAATGTTAAGGTTTGATTACCGGCAACACCACCCATGCTTGGAACAAGTGAGTTTAATACCGCTAAAATGGCCAATTGATTTAAAATGCCTTCAAACATACTTGAAACTGCAACAGCCATTAGAGCAGTAACCAAGTTTACCCCTAGCCATATTGAACGTCGTTGAGTACTTTTTAGTACCGGAGCAAAAGTATCGGCTTCATCATCTAGACCAGCCATACTCATCATGGAATGCTCTGCTTCTTCACGAATAATATCGACAACATCATCGACTGTGATACGGCCCAGTAAACGACCTTCTTCATCGATAACAGGGGCAGAAAACCAATCATAACGCTCGAATAATTGTGCAACGTCTTTTTCGTTCATATCAGCAGTAATTGCTTGGATATCTTCATCTATCAGATTGGAAATTATTGTTTCAGCTTTAGCTGTCACAATGGCTGATAATGATACGGCTCCGATGAAATGATCTTCACGGTCTACAACATAAAATGAGTCGGTAGCTTCAGGCAATTCGCCACGTAAGCGTAAATAACGCAACACCACATCGACGGTAACATCTGGGCGAATAGAAATGGTATCAGTATTCATGATACCGCCGGCGGTATCCTCTTCATATGAGAGTGCAGCTTCAACGCGACTACGGTCTTGCCAGTCCATTGCGTTGAGAACTTCCTGATAAACACTATCAGGTAGTGTTCTGAATACTTCTGCTAAATCATCTACATCCATGCCTTCTGCAACGGCAGCAATCTTTTCTGGATGAATATTTTTAAGTATACCTTTTCGAACTTCTTCGTTTAGCTCTTCAAGCACTTCACCATGGTGATCAGCATCAATTAATTGCCAAAGTGCGATACGACTTTTGGTGGGTGAAGATTCTAATAATAAGGCGAGATCATAAGCGGGCATGTCTTGCAATAATTTGCGGACATAAACAAACATACCACTATCGAGGGCATCATTAACTTGCTGTAAGCGTTGATGGCTGTAATCTTGCTCAGAAACTTCCGGCATATTGCTACCTTGTGCCGTTGTAAAAACGAAAACTGAAAATTATTAGTATGAAGGATAATTATTAAGGTAATGTTACGTTAAATGCTAATAATTATCAGCAATGAGTTTATCGTAATTTATCACTTTTCGCAGCTTTTTTATTGACTTAAAAACTGGTTGAACAGCTATACCCAAACCACTCTGAAACTGCATTTTCAAGTGGCTTGGGTATAAGTACTTTGTCTTTTTTACTCTGTTTCATTAAATTTATCACTAAATAGTTGGCAAATTTCTGTTAATGCTTGCTCTGCATCTTCACCACAAGCGATAACCTTAACTGTTTTACCTTGGGCACCAGCGAGCAACATTAAGCCCATAATGCTATTGGCGTCTGCAGTATTATCAGCTAACTCTATTGTGACTGTCGCAGTAAACTTTTGACTAAGCTGCGCAAGCTTAGATGCAGCCCTAGCATGTAAGCCTAGTTTGTTGATGATCACAACTTCACGGCTAAATTGCGTAGTCATAATGAGTTACGTGCTCTCAACGGGTAAATCACGGTGACGTGACTGCACGTCTTTACGCTCTTTACGCATATTGTTGGCTAATAGCTCTGCGATATAAACCGAGCGATGTTTACCGCCTGTACAACCAATAGCGATGGTAATATAACTACGATTATTACGTTCCAAGTGTGGCAACCAAGTCATCATAAAGCTGTTAATTTGCCATATAAATTTTGTGACAATTGGTTGGCTAGCAAGAAAGTCCTGTACGGGTTTATCTAAGCCGGTATAGCCTTTAAGCTCTTTATCCCAAAAAGGATTAGGTAAAAATCGAGCATCAAAAACATAGTCAGCATCTTGAGGTACGCCATGTTTGAAACCAAATGATTCAAATACTACTACCATCGAGCCCGAGGTTTTACCTAGAATTCTTTCTCTGACTAAATCAGCAAGTTGATGTGGTGAAAGTTGGCTAGTATTAATATATAGGTGTGCACGGCTAGCAATAGGCTCAAGCAGTTTTTTTTCTAAGGCAATGGCTTGGTCTAAAGCAATATTTTGTTTGATTAATGGGTGTAAGCGTCGGGTTTCACTAAATCGACGGATCAGATCGCTATCATCAGCATCTAAATAAAGTAGGCTTAACTCGACAGCACTTGGCAGGTAATCAATAATTTCTGGCACATCGTTAGGATCTTTAGGCAAGTTACGTACATCGATGCTAACAGCAACATTTTCATAATCATTAATAACGGTGTGCGTTAATGCCGGCAGTAAATTGACAGGGATATTGTCGACACAGTAATAACCTAAGTCTTCTAAAACACGCAGTGCGACACTTTTTCCTGAACCAGAACGACCACTGACAATAATTAGTTTCATCTGTGCTTTAACTCGCTTGTTGGATTAACTGGAAAAGTTCATGATTACTTTTACATTGTCGTACTTGCTTACAAAACTGTTTGTCACGAAAAATTGTCGCAATACTTTGTAGCGTACATAGATGGTTTTGACACTCTTCTTCAGGCACAAATAAAGCAATAAAAATATCTACTGGGCGATGATCAATTGCATCAAAATTAATTGCTTGTTCCGTTGTTATCAGCACAGCAATGGGTTTTGTGGCATTAATTAAGCGACCATGTGGTATAGCAATGCCATTTCCAATGCCTGTGGAGCCCATTCGCTCACGTTTAACTAAGCTTTCTAATAGCTGAAAAGTGTCGTGATTTACCAATTTTTCAGCGGCAAGACTACTCAAAAATTCTAAAATACGTTTTTTACTTGCAGCCGGTACTGCACAGATAGTGCAGTCCGGAGTTAAGATGTCTTGCAACTTCATAAACTTCTAAGACCTAATGTGGGGCTATGCTAATGCTTGTTTATCTTGCCTTTATACTTCAAGATTTGGCGATCTAACTTATCAATTAACGCGTCGATTGATGCATACATATCACTGTTTTCTGCTTTAGCGTGAACCTCTGTACCAGTTAAATGTACTGTGGATTCAGCAATTTGATTGAGTTTTTCTACGGTTAATACAACATGCACATTGTTGATATGATCAAAATGACGTTCTAGCTTTTCGAATTTGCCATTAACATAGTCACGTAACGAATCGGTAACATCGACATGGTGTCCGGTAAGATTAATTTGCATATGCTTCTGTCCTCTTTTACGGGTGAATAAGCTAGCCTACAGTAGGCTTTTACGTTGATTTGATGGCGGTATAGATAGCGATTCTCTATATTTTGCAATAGTACGCCTTGCTACTTTGATGCCTTGCTCGGCTAAAATATCTGCCATTTTACTATCACTTAAAGGCTTTGACGGTATCTCAGCTGCAACCAATTTTTTGATTAATTCACGAATTGCTGTTGATGAACACTCACCACCGTTTTCAGTGCTAACATGGCTAGAGAAAAAATATTTCAGTTCGAAGATGCCTCTAGGAGTGTGCATATATTTTTGCGTGGTGACACGAGAGATAGTCGACTCATGCATATCGACAGCTTCAGCAATATCGTTTAATACCATGGGGCGCATGGCTTCTGGCCCATGTTCAAAAAAACCTTGTTGGCGTTGAACAATACAGTTGGACACTTTCAGTAGGGTGTCGTTACGGCTTTCTAAACTTTTAATAAACCACTTCGCTTCTTGCAAGTTAGAGCGAATAAATTGGCTATCAGTAGATGATTTCATAGTACGCGACATTGCCGCATATTGTTGGTTTACTGATAACTTAGGGGCGGTGTCAGGGTTGAGTTCTACGGTCCAACGACCATTTTTCTTTTCAACGGAGACATCTGGAATGACATATTGCTCCTCACTTTTTATTACACTATCGCCTGGGCGAGGATCTAAAGATTGAATGAGACGAATAACCTCTCGTAACTGCTCTTCTTTCAGGCGTAATTTACGCATTAACTGTCGATAATCTCGATTGCCGAGTAATTCTATATATTCGGTAACGGCTAACTTACTTTCTGCTAACCAAGGGGTATCCTTAGCGAATTGATTAAGCTGAATTAAAAGACATTCAGGAATTGAACGAGCACCTACACCAACAGGATCAAACATGTTAATGCGCTTTAGTACCACTTCAACTTCATCAAGCTCAACGTCTTCAATACCTACACTGTCCAAAATTTCTTCTGCTGAAACCGTTAAGTAACCTGCCTCGTCAATGGCTTCGATAATCGCAATGGCAATAGTTTTGTCGGTATCACTAAAAGGAGTGAGTTCCATTTGCCAAATCAGGTGAT
Organism: Cognaticolwellia aestuarii; assembly: GCF_002000025.1. Classification (GTDB taxonomy): domain Bacteria; phylum Pseudomonadota; class Gammaproteobacteria; order Enterobacterales; family Alteromonadaceae; genus Cognaticolwellia; species Cognaticolwellia aestuarii. Next base: position 318,616 of record NZ_MUZV01000001.1, on the reverse strand, counting down.
CTTGTAATGAATCTTTTGTTTCGCCTTGATAGGTATAATCTTCTGATGCGGGGCCAACGCTACCACTACTGGCACCAGCACTAAAGTTGTCATCCCAAGTGGTATCACTATTAAGTTCTTCGGGGATATCTGTTTTGGCTAGACCTTCGGAAGAGCTAATTTCGTCAATCGTTGGAGCAGAATCTTCGCTACCATCGGAGGATGACAGTTCAGAGCTTTCACTAACCCCAGCAGAAAAGGCTTCTTCTAAACGGTCAGGGGTGCTTTCTGAGCTATTATCAGCAGTTTCATCAACCTCGAGCAAAGGGTTACTTTCAAGTGCTTCTTGAATTTCTTGCTGTAGATCCAGAGTAGATAATTGCAACAGTTTGATCGCCTGCTGCAATTGCGGGGTCATCGTTAACTGTTGTCCGATACGGAGTTGCAGAGTAGGACGCATTTACGTTTTCTTTTCCCTGTTCAAAGACATTATTATTGTGCCGTTGTAGTTTGTTACTCACTATAGCGTGAATTGTTCACCAAGGTATACATCTCTTACATGTTGATTTGCAAGAATTTGATTCGCATCACCCTCAGCAATAAGCTCACCATGACTAACAATATAGGCGTGTTCACAAACATCGAGTGTTTCTCGAACATTGTGGTCGGTGATCAAAATACCTATACCACGCTCTTTTAAGTGTAGGATAATTTTTTTTATATCACCTACTGAAATTGGATCAACACCAGCGAAGGGTTCATCAAGTAAAATAAATTTCGGATCTGCCGCTAAAGCGCGTGCAATTTCAACGCGTCGGCGTTCACCACCCGATAAACTCATACCTAAGTTATCTTTTATATGGCTAATGTTGAACTCTTCTAGCAGGTGCTCAAGTTTCTCTTCTCTTTCGACATCATTAAGGGTTTTACGGGTTTGTAAAATGGCCATAATGTTGTCATAAACCGATAACTTACGGAAAATTGATGCTTCTTGAGGTAGATAGCCAATACCTTTGCGCGCACGCTCGTGCATCGGCAGTAAAGTTAAGTCTTCGTCATTTAAGGCAATGGAGCCGCTATCATTGTTGACTAAACCGACAATCATATAAAAAGAGGTCGTTTTGCCAGCACCATTAGGTCCTAACAAGCCAACAATTTGCCCAGCTGAAACCTTCAGACTGACATTTTTAACGACCTTTCTGCCTTTGTAGGCTTTTGCTAAGCCGGTTGCGGATAATGTTGAAGTTGACATCTACTCTTTCTTGCCTTTTGATTTACCTGGCTGTTCGGTTTTATTTTTAGGCTGTTCGGTTTTATTTTTAGGCTGTAATACGGTTTCAACTTTAGCATTCTCTAAGCTTTCAGCATTGACATATTCAGTCTCAAAGTTATAGGTGATTTTACTGCCGCTGACTTCACTGCCTTCTTGACGCAATAAAGCATCGCCCGAAATTACAACTATATTCATTCCTGGTTCATAACGAATTTCTTTGGCTTGTAAGTTGATTGGACTTCCATCTTGCAATGTTTGTTCAAAGGTTGCTGGTGAACCTTTGGCAATATAAATTTTATTATCGCTTTTTTCTTGAGTGATGACTTGGACTAACTCAGCATGTATTTTAAGTGTGCCTTGAGTAATAATAACATTATCAATATAACTGAATATTTTGTTCTTCAGATCGGCAGCTTGACGTGAAGAAGAAATTTTAATTTCTTGCTCAACATCAAATTTTTCAGCACTTACCGCTGGCACGAATATAAGTAGAGCCGCTAAGAAAGTTAATTTAGTTTTTAGTTTTTTTATAAATGGTTTGCACATGTTCGGTCAATGTCATCTGTGTTGTGTTTAAGTCTACAATTAATCCTGAGCCATACATAGTAAATCCTTTACCTAATATTAAGATAGTTTGCTCTGAGCTGATAATATTAGTTTTTAAATCCATTTCTAAATTCTTTCCGTGTACTTCCTGTATCAAACTTTCTTCATCAGTGGCGATTAAACGTACGCGATTTTTTAATTTTACTCGGTTGTTACTATACAAAGTCCCTTCGTTGGCGGTAATTTGCCAAGTAGGTTTGTTATTTTTTGGATATAAGGTGTATTTAGGGTGCTCAAAGTGTGTGACCTCTAATTGGGCATAATGTTCCATTCGCTGCGCCTCAACATTGTAAGACAATGCGCCTGATGCCTGGTAAATGTCACTATTAAGATTTTCAGCGATAAATTCGGGATTATTCGTGCTGTCGAGAATATTGGTTGTTTCTTCTTGCGCACTATACCATTCAAGTAAGCCGTAAGTCGTTACGGCAATGATAAAGAGACTGGTTGTTGCAAGATAGATTCGGTTCATATACTCGCGCCTGTTGCTGCTGCTAAGGTATTTTGACTCTGCATTATTAGATCACAAGTTTCACGTACAGCACCAAAACCACCGCGTGTGTATGTAATATAGTGACAGGCTTTTAGTATAGCGGGGTGTGCGTCATTAACCGCAATACTTAAGCCAACATGGTTAAGGCAGTCAAGATCTGGCATGTCATCGCCAATGTAAGCAACTTGCTCTGATGTTAACTGCAACGAAGCTATCATTTTTTTTAACGCAGGTAATTTGTTTTCTTCACCTTGAACTATGTGTTTAACATTTAAGGCGCTCATACGAGTCTGCACTATATTCGATTTTCTGCCAGTGATCACGGCAACATCTACACCACTAGCACCTAAAGCTTTAATGCCATAGCCATCTTTAGTGTGAAAAGCTTTTAACTCTTCGCCACTGTTACCTAGGTAAATACGACCGTCTGAAAAAACGCCGTCAATATCACACACAAAGAGTTTGATTTGCTGTGCTTTTTGCCAAATACTTGACGATACTTTTCCGTAAAGACTATCCATTTTATAACACTCCTGATTTTAATAAGTCATGCATATTCATGGCACCAATAGGTTGATTATTGTCATTAACAATAATTAAACCATTGATTTTTTTGTCTTCCATAATTTTTAATGCTTCAGCAGCTAGCATATCTTGCTGTGCAACATAAGGATTTTTAGTCATGACACTGGTAATGCTGTCTTGATGTATATTAATTTGTGCATCTAAAATACGGCGTAAATCACCATCGGTAAAGAGGCCCATTAGCTGACTATTGTCATCAACAATTGCGGTCATGCCTAAGCCTTTGAGTGACATTTCAACTAAAGCATCTTTTATTTTAGCGTTTGTCGCAACGGTTGGTAGGCGCTCACCTTTGTGCATAATATCTACTAAACGCAGCAGTAATCTTTTTCCTAAACTACCACCTGGATGAGATAAAGCAAAGTCATCAGCGGTAAAACCACGAGCATTTAATAGTGCGACCGCAAGGGCATCACCCATGACCAATGTTGCGGTAGTGCTAGAAGTTGGTGCTAATCCTAAAGGGCAGGCTTCTTGTGATACTTTGACACAAACGTGTGTATCGGCAAGCTTAGCTAGTGTTGAGTCAGGGTTGCCTGTCATGGCAATTAGCTTAGCCCCCAAGCGTTTGATGACAGGAATAATGGCAAGTACTTCGCCAGTCTCTCCAGAATTAGAAATGGTTAATACCACATCGTCTAAAGTGATCATGCCAAGATCACCATGGCTAGCTTCACCAGGATGGACAAAAAATGATGGTGTACCGGTACTGGCAAGTGTAGCAGCAATTTTACCGCCAATGTGGCCAGATTTTCCCATACCAATGACGATGACACGGCCTTGGCAGTTGAACATTAATTCACAGGCCTTAACGAAGTCGTCATCAATAAATTGAGTTAATTCAGCGATAGCTTGTTGCTCAATTTTAATGACGTTTTGTGCTAACTGCTTAAAATTTTTCATTGCTATAGACCAATCATTAAGTGTTAAGTTGACTGAAAAGTAAAATTTGGTAGCCAACAAATACAGCTAACAATAGTAAACCTTTCGCGCGTGTGATGCGAAATTTTCCACTACGACTAAAGCACAGTAGAAACAGTAAGAAAGTGGTTGCTAACATGTATGGAGCATCACGAGACGCGGCAGCTTGATCAATATTACCGGGTGAAATTAAGCCAGCGAGTGATAGTACAGCAAGAATATTAAAGATATTGGAACCGATAATATTTCCCAAAGCCAAGTCATCTTCTTTTTTAATGATACTCATAATACTTGCTGCTAGCTCAGGCAAACTCGTGCCAACCGCAATGACGGTTAAACCTATGACTAAGTCACTAATACCAAAAGCTTTGGCAATAAAAATTGAAGAGTCGACAAGAAATGTTGCACTTAATGGCAAAAATATAATGCCGAAAACTAACCAAATAACTGAACGTCGAGTACTGACGGCTTCAGGTACTTCTTGTTCTGCTTCTAGGACCATTTTATCGTCTATAGGGTTCTGTTTTGCTCGTTTTAAAGTAACGAAAAGTAAGGTCGCGATATAAAGCACAAAGCCGACGATCAATATTAAACCTTCATTAAAACTGAAGTGGCTGTTGGCCAGCATATAAGTTGCAATGGCTGTAACAATTAAAATAAGAGGTATTTCACGTTTAATAGTAGAAGAAGAAACCGACAAAGGATGAAATAATGCCGTTAAACCTAGCACTAAAGCAATATTGGTTATATTAGAGCCAATCGCATTACCGACAGCAGTATCTGGGTTACCTTGCAAAGAGGCGGTTGCGGCTATCATCATTTCGGGAGCTGAAGAGCCCATTGCGACAATAGTTAAACCTATGATCATCGGAGAAATACCAAGATTTCTTGCTAAAGATGAGGCACCAAATACAAATTTGTCTGCACTCCACACTAAGGTAATTAGTGAAAGTAGTAAGATCAAAATTTGGATGAACATTCAAAGCTCCTGTTTGGCTAAGGTAATAAATAGCATGTTTTATTCGTTGCTAATAGATGAAATAAAAAGAGGAATTGTAAACCATTGATGATAACCGATGACAGCCTATTTATATTTATTTTGCCAACATTATGTTGAGCAAAAACCATTATAAACTTTTTCTGTTATTATTGGCACGTGCATTGAAGATAAAATCATTAAAAAATAAACTTAATCAGTATTTAATTTTTATCTTTATGAATACCTTGCTCTATAAATATCTCCATAATACGTCAACACATAGTTTCAGCACTGTCAAAGTAACACTAATTCAATAGGCATTTTTAGAGGTGTTTTTGTCTTTCTAAATAAATGCGTAAATTATATGTTGTTGGTGTGCTTTCAGTGCCTAAAGCCATTTAGACAAGGAAAAAGGTTGATTGCTTATTATTGATTGCAATAGGCGCTTCACATGAAGGTGACTTTTCGATAGTTACTATTATTTTCAATTGAGGCATGGTCTAAATCATTTTTTCTTCAAGCTGAAATTCTCTACATAGAAGTATCATGGCTCTCTAAACGTAAATAAGTGAAAATAGCTATTCATAAAGCCTTTCTTACACTTAATTACATTTACATACTTTTACTTACGCTTTTACTGTTAAATATTTACTAATTTGTAATGACTGAGGTGTTGCGCTGCGGTAGAATTCCGCGACATAAGACAATAATTAACAGTGATGTTATCCTAAGCAATATGTCCGAAATTTTAGTTGATATCAAAAACATGACCTTTAAGCGTGACGAGCGTGTTATCTATGATGGCATCAGTCTGTCGATTCCTAAAGGTAAAATTACGGCAATAATGGGTCCTAGCGGCATCGGTAAGACCACTTTATTGAGGCTGATTGGCGGTCAAATTAAGCCAGAGTCTGGACAAATTTTATTTGATGGTCATGATATTCCTCAATTGTCTCGTGGCAACCTATATGAAGTACGTAAACGTATGAGTATGCTTTTTCAAAGTGGCGCTCTATTTACCGATATGAGTGTGTACGACAATATTGCCTTTCCTATTCGTGAACACACGGAATTATCAGAAGATATCATTGAAAAAATGGTGCTAATGAAGTTAGAAGCTGTTGGTTTGCGGGGGGCAAGAGATTTACGACCGAGTGAGTTGTCGGGTGGTATGGCTCGACGAGCAGCACTCGCGCGTGCCATCTCTTTAGATCCAGAGCTTATTCTTTATGATGAACCCTTCGCAGGTCAAGATCCTATTTCTATGGGAGTAATTGTTCGTTTGATTAAAGACTTAGGACAAGCATTAGGTTTAACCTCTGTGGTGGTTTCTCATGATGTACCTGAAGTGATGAGCATTGCTGATTACATTTATATTATCGCGGAACAAAAAATTATTGGTCAAGGTACACCTGAAGAAATCTATCAACAGACCTCACCGCTAGTGCAGCAATTTGTTAAAGGTGAGGCTGATGGGCCTGTGCCATTTCATTTTCCAGCGGCACCTTACCGTGAAGAATTAATTGCTCGAGGTATCAAGCAGTGAAGCAATTACAAGTTTTTGGTCGAACCATCATTGGCCAGGTCGCTGGTTTAGGTCGCGCTTTACTGATGTTAGCGTCAGCTTTACTTCATGTGCCTAGCCCACGTAAAGGCTTTCCTTTACTGCTGAATCAACTCTACTCCGTTGGCGTGTTGTCACTGGTTATTATTTTAGTTTCAGGCTTGTTTATCGGCATGGTATTGGCGTTACAGGGTTATACTATCTTGGTTGGCTATGGTGCCGAAGCAAGTTTAGGCCCGATGGTGGCGTTATCATTATTACGTGAATTGGGCCCTGTGGTGGCCGCTTTATTATTTGCTGGTCGAGCAGGCTCAGCATTAACCGCAGAAATAGGTTTAATGAAGGCGACAGAGCAATTATCGAGTCTTGAAATGATGGCTGTAGACCCATTACGTCGTGTTGTGGCTCCACGCTTTTGGGCTGGTTTTATTAGCTTGCCTTTACTTGCAGCAATATTTTCTGCTGTGGGAATTTTAGGTGCGCATTTAGTTGGTGTAGATTGGCTTGGCGTTGATAGCGGTACATTTTGGTCGGTAATGCAGGCGCAAGTGTCATTTGAGAAAGATATATTAAATGGCATTATAAAAAGTTTAGTGTTTGCCTTTGTTGTGACTTGGATAGCGGTTTATAAAGGCTATTCTTGTGAACCAACTTCAGAAGGCATAAGCCGTGCAACAACATCAACCGTAGTGCAGTCATCACTATTGGTTTTAGGTTTAGATTTTGTTTTAACTGCTTTAATGTTCACAAACTAGTGAATGCGGTTATTTAATTAGATATTTTTTTGAATTTGGTGGAAGACATGGTGTCGAAAAAAATAGAATTATTGGTTGGACTATTCGCGGTCATTGGCATTGCAGCACTATTAATGTTGGCATTAAAAGTGGCTGATAGTGGTATCTCAGGCAGTGGAAATACTTATCAATTGTATGCGAAGTTCGACAATATTGGCGGCTTGAAAGTACGTTCGCCAATAAAAGTTGGTGGGGTTGTTGTTGGCCGTGTTAGTGATATTTCGTTAGACAGTGAAGATTATACGCCAGTGGTGACATTGGATATTTATGCTGAATATAATAATTTTTCAGAAGCAACTTCAGTTTCCATTTTAACCGCTGGCTTATTAGGCGAGCAATATGTTGGTTTGTTGCCTGGTTTTATTGATGTTTCTGTTGACACATTACAACCGGGTGACTTTATTGAAGATACAAAGCCCGCCTTAATATTAGAAGAATTAATTGGTCAGTTTTTGTTTAGTCAAGGTAGTGGTGATTAATTATGATACGTAATGTAATAAAAAAAGTCTTTTTCTGTTTCACGTTATTGACCTTGTCTATTGGGGTTAATGCGGCAGCTGATGTTGATAAAAAAGACCCTTATCAAATGATCAAGACAGTTGCTGATATTACTTTCAAACGTTTTGCTAACGAGCAAAGTGCAATACAAGCAGAGCCTAATTTATTAAAGAATATTGTTCGTGAAGAGTTGATGCCTTACATCAATTATCAATATGCTGCTTATAAAGTGATTGGTAGCAACTTTAAAAAAACCAATAAAGCAGAACGTGCAAAGTTTGTCCCAGCATTTCGAGAATACCTTATCACTTCATATGCACAGGTTTTCACTTTGTATAATAATCAAAAAGTCGAATTTGCTCCGGCAAAAGACTTTTCGAAAGATCGTGTGGTGTCTGTTGACACTAGTGTGATTGAGCCAGGACGCGCTCCTATTAATATCTCTTTTCGTGTTCGTAAGCATAAAAAAACCGGTGAATGGAAAGCTTATGATATGGTGGCTGAAGGGATAAGCTTACTTGATAGCAAGCAAGCAGAGCTGAGTAGCTTGATTCGACAAAAAGGTTTAACTCACGTTACTGAAATGCTGAAAGAGAAAAGTGAAAGAAACATCGTTTTTAAATAATATAAGAGCGGTTAGTTGTTGTTGATGAAGCAATACAATAGCGCGTTATAAGGTTGTTAATAGATTAAAATGATAGATGTCCAACAAACAGATCAAAAAGCGATTTTTAGTGGTGCATTAACGCGTGCTACAATAACGCGAGCATTTGATAAAGAGTATCGTAAATTAATTGACAATAAACGAGTGGTTCTAGATTTGGCGCATGTCAGTCAAATTGATACCGCAGGCTTAGCATGGATTCTCTTATTAATTGAATTAGCGGCTAGTAAAGCTTGTCATATCAGCTTAGTTAATTTACCTGATGACTTATTAAAATTGGCAAAATTAAGCGCTGTTGATACCTTATTGCCAATAGAAGACAGCTAATATATACGCTATTTGGAGCAAAAAGTGGAAGTAAAAGATATAGAAAAACTCATTACCGATGCGGTTGAATTAGATGAAGTTCATGTGGCATTTGATGGTTCACAATGTAAGGTTATTGCCGTTGCAGATTTTTTAGGTGATTTGAGCCGAGTGAAAAAACAGCAAACAATTTATGCGCCTTTAGCACAAGTTATCAATGAAGGCGTGATCCACGCGGTATCGATTAAAACGTTCACAACCGCTGATTGGCAACGTGAAAAAATGTTTAACTTACCTCTTTAATTAACATCGACAGAAAAGAATATACTATTGGACGCATTTAAAATTATTGGTGGGCAACCACTACGCGGTGAAGTGACTATTTCAGGGGCAAAGAATGCAGCATTGCCTATTTTAATGACAGCATTGCTGTCAGAATCGCCTGTAACCTTTGCTAATGTTCCGAAACTCAATGATATAGAAACCACTATTAAGCTTTTGTCAGAATTTGGCGCAAAGTGTCAGTGGGTGACTGAAGACAGTCTGATGATTGACGCGAGCAGCCTTGATCATTGCCGTGCTTCTTACGAATTAGTAAAAACTATGCGTGCTTCCATTTTGGTTTTAGGCCCTTTATTGGCTCGCTTTGGCCATGCTGAAGTATCTTTGCCTGGCGGCTGTGCTATTGGCGCGCGTCCGGTTAACCTTCATATCCAGGGCCTAAAGCTAATGGGCGCTGATATTGACGTCGAAAATGGCTACATTATAGCGCGTAATACCGGGCGTCTTAAAGGTGCGAACATCTTTATGGATACTGTTAGTGTGACGGGTACTGAAAACCTTATGATGGCAGCTGCACTTGCTGACGGCATTACCGTTATTGAAAATGCTGCACGTGAACCAGAAATTGTCGATCTCGCCAATTGTTTAAATAGCATGGGTGCTAAAGTATTAGGCGCAGGTACTGATACTTTAACCATTACCGGAGTTGAAAAGCTTCAGGGTGAGCATTACTCAGTTATGCCAGATAGAATAGAAACTGGCACCTTTCTAGTGGCTGCAGCGGCGACTCAAGGTAAAGTAAAGTGTTTAAATACCGATCCTAAAGCTCTAGATGCTGTATTGAGCAAGCTACAAGAAGCCGGTGCTGTTATCACTACAGGTGATGACTGGATCGCGCTAGAAATGACGAAAAAGCCAAAAGCCGTTAATATTCGTACAGCACCTCATCCGGCTTTTCCAACGGATATGCAAGCACAGTTTGTTGCCTTGAATGCTATAGCAGATGGCATGGCGACAACAACTGAGACTATTTTCGAAAATCGTTTTATGCACGTACCTGAGTTACAACGCATGGGGGCGAATATTAGTTTGGAAGGTAATACTGCAATCAGTAACGGTGTAGAGCAATTAAATGGTGCTCAGGTGATGGCGACAGACTTACGTGCGTCAGCGAGTTTGGTTATCGCGGGGCTAGTGGCTTGTACCGAAACGCAAGTTGATCGTATTTATCATATTGACCGCGGTTATCAAAAAATTGAAGATAAGTTACAAGCATTAGGTGCCAATATTACTCGCATACAAGTGACTTAAACGAGTCTAATGATGAAAATCCCAGCCAAATGCTGGGATTTTTTTTGTCGAGAAATTGATCTGAGAAAGTAATGGGGTTGCTGTTGTTATTTTTTCACTTCAGCGATAGTGACAGGGAGTATAAGCTTCTGGTTATCACGAGATACCATGAAGTTTAATACACTGCCGGGTGAGCTTTCAGCAACCACGTCTAAGCCTTGTTTGGCATTCTGTACTTGAATATCACCAATTTGATAAACCACATCACCTGATTGCAAGCCTGCTTTCATTGCAGGGCTTTTTGGGGTCACGGCACCAATAACAAAGCCTTTAATGCTGGCAACTGAATCATTAGCCTCAACACCTAGCCAGCCACGAATAACGCGACCATGTTCTATAATTTTAAGCATGATCTTATGTGCTAATTGATAAGGCACAGCAAAGAAAATACCTTGAATATTTAGGTTTGGATTCGCCTGAGTAAACTTTCTTGAGTTTATACCAACTAATTCACCATTAGAGTTAATCAGTGCGCCACCTGAATTACCTTCATTAATCGCCGCATCCATTTGTAAAAATTGTAAATAACTGGTACTTAAGCCACTTTGCCCAGTAGCACTGACAATGCCTTGAGTCACGGTTTGGCCTAAATTTAATGGATTACCAATCGCGAGCACAACGTCACCAACTTGTGATGTTAGGTTATTATTTTGTGGAATAACTGGCAAATTACTCGCTTGAACTTTTAACACGGCAAGATCTGTGAGGACATCATAACCAATAAGTTCAGCATGCAGTTCTTGACCTCGTTGCAGCACAACAACAATTAAATCTGCACTTTGTACAACGTGATAATTAGTTAGGATATAACCTTGATTATGCATGATTACGCCACTACCTAAAGTCACTTTACGTGATTGGCGACCATAAGTAGGGTTAACTTGAATATCTTCGGAATAAATATTTACTACCGCAGGGCCAGCTAAACGTACCGCTTTAGCATAAGATAATGGCTGTTGCTTAGTTTCAGTAGTGGTAAATACTTGCCAAGGAACGAGACTTTTTTCACGTAATTCAGGCATGAGTAATAATAGAACTACTGCGAACATGACGCCATAACTAGCAGAGCGAAGGAAGAATTTTAAAGCATTGATAATTTTCAATGTGATTATTTTTATTAGTCTAATTTTTTGTAGATTAGCATAAAGCCTTTGTTGTGAAAAAGTTTTTGTCAGTTGTTATGCTATAAATTTTTTCTCTTGTTGGTAGTTTGAAATAAAAAAGCCTGTCTATTTGACAGGCTTTTGTTTTTAATAATAAGCAAGCTTCGATGCCTATAATGTTATGGTATTGCTTATCTAATCATTAAGAATAATGCTGAGTTATTGCGTAGTATATTGAGAGCAAAAACACCTTTGTGATCATTTAAATAGCTGCGTAACTCACCAATATTTGCAATACGCTGACGATTAATGCCATTAATGACATCACCTTTGCGTAAGCCTATTGAAGCGGCGGGACTATTTTCCGCAATCTCAGCAACAATAATGCCATCACCTTGACCGTTGTTCTCTAATTTAGCGCCGTCGAGCATACGGTGTAAGCTTGCAGCCTCTATATTAGCCGTTTCAGATTTCTTTAAAGTGACGTCATACTCTTTCTCTTTGCCATCTTTTCTGATCACGGTAATTTTTACGGTTTTTCCGGCGCCAATTGAACCAATTTTACCTCTGAGTTCATTGAAGGTTTTCACCATTTTTCCGTTTACTTTCGTGATCACATCACCGGCACGAATGCCTGCTTCATCAGCGGCAGAGTCTGGCGTTACTTGCTCAACAAAACCGCCTTGGTTAATATCTAGCTCCATTGCTTTTGCTATCTCACTAGTAACACTGCGGCCAGCGACACCTAGTACACCTCGTCGTACTTCACCAAACTCAATGATTTGGTTGACTAAGTTTTGTACCATATTACTTGGGATAGCAAAGCCTATCCCAACATTGCCACCATTGGGTCCTAAAATAGCGGTATTGATACCGATTAGCTCGCCACGTAGGTTAATTAAAGCACCACCTGAATTACCACTATTGATAGCGGCATCAGTTTGTATAAAGTCTTCATAGTTTTCAATATTTAAGCCGCTGCGACCTAAAGCACTGACAATACCTGATGTAACCGTTTGCCCAAGACCAAAAGGGCTGCCAATAGCAACGGCGAAATCACCAACGCGCAGGCTATCGGAGTCAGCAACTTTAACTTCGACAAGATCATCGGCTGCTATTTGTAATAGGGCGATATCACTCGCTTCATCACTACCAATTTTTTTCGCGTCAAGTTGACGACCATCTTTTAAGGTTATTTGGATTTCGTCAGCATCGTTAATAACATGGTTGTTAGTAACGATGTAGCCCTTATCTGCATTAATAATAACACCAGAGCCTAAACCACGAAATTGTCGCTCTTGCTGTTGACCTTGACGAGGATTACCAAAGAAAAACTTAAAAGCATCAGGAACACGTTGCTTAACTTCATGTGTACCACGTACTGAAATGAGTACAACACCAGGAGTAACATGTTCTAACATGGGGGCAAGGCTTGGCATGGTTTGGCCATTAACCGATTGAGGCAGTCCTGCTTGCACAGGAAGACTTGCCATAGCAATTGTACTGGAAAGTAATACGGTATTGATTAAAACTGATAATTTTTTCATATAATAGAAAACTCCTAACTAAAGTATTTATACCCAATTAAAGACATAGAATAAAAAAATTAGTTCCTAACTAGTGCTCGTGCTATTTGTAACACTATGTTTCTTATCGTCAAACAAGCCACTTGGTGCGCCAGAGTAATCCAATGGTGGCTCTGAAACTGTTTCATCGTTTTGGCGTAAATCTTTTTTGTGTCGTAAATTCACCGTTTGCGCTAATTGTTCTTGTGTTTCTTTGGAAAAAAACGGCATGTTTTCAATGTTTTCTGGTGTTGCTTGTTGTAATAACTGTGTACTTTGTGCCATTTGACTCATTGCCGTTTGGCAAGTGTTGTTCATTTGTTCAAGTAGTTTTGCTGAACTTTCAAGGTGCTCAGCTACGTCAAGCTTGTACTGTGCTAATTCCGACTCACTTTGACTGGCTTTTGCGGCAAGCTTTTGGGTTTCTTGAGCTGATGAGGAAAGCATTTTGCTTGCAAAAAAACCGATAATAGCGCCAACGATAAATAGCCCAAGACCTAAAACAACATTCATATTTTTATACCTTCATTGTATTCATGGAAAAAATTAGAGAAAATAACCTTCAATCCAATTCAATATAACGTGCTTCACGCTACTTTCCTAATGAATATATTTGTTAAAAAGTATTTTTCAAGGGTAGTCGATGTAATCGTTGTTAGAAAATAAAACTAGTGCTAATAAAACGGTTGTTAAATGATTAAGTTATCCCCCATGGAAAAGTACACTCGCGACTTAACTCGTGATGATTTTCTCTTTGATGCTGCACAAGAAAATGCTGTAAAAAATTTGCAGCGTTTATATGAAGACCTAAGCAATAAGCCGTTGCCGGTATCTGGCTTCAAAAAAGTACTCAACCGTTGGAAGCGCGTGGTTAAAAAACCTAAAACCAATATTATTCGTGGAATTTATTTTTGGGGTGGGGTTGGCCGTGGTAAGACTTATCTTGTTGATACCTTTTATGACTGCTTACCATTCAATAATAAAATGCGTGTGCACTTTCACCGCTTTATGCACCGTGTACATGAGGAACTTAAAACCTTACAAGGTCAGTCTGATCCGTTAAAAATCATTGCTAAACGCTTTGCTGATGAAACCTGTATTATTTGCTTTGATGAATTCTTTGTTTCTGATATTACGGATGCGATGATTTTAGGGACTTTATTTGAAGAGTTATTTACCCACAATGTTACTTTAGTCGCGACCTCAAATATTATTCCAGATGAACTGTATCGTAATGGTTTACAACGTGAACGTTTTTTACCAGCCATCAAGTTAATTAATGCGTGTTGCGATGTTGTTAATGTTGATAGTGGTGTTGATTATCGCTTACGTACTTTAGAGCAAGCCGAAATATATCACTTTCCATTAGACCAACAAGCCGATGAAAACTTAAGTCATTACTTTCAACAATTATCATTAGAAGTTGGTCAAAAAAATAAAGTCATTGAAATCAATAACCGTGCTCTAACTACAATACAGGAGTCTGATGGTGTGGTGCACTTTCAGTTTTCCACCTTGTGCGAGTCCGCTCGAAGTCAAAGTGATTACATGGAATTAAGCCGATTATATCATACAGTTCTATTAGCCAATGTTACGCAAATGGGAGTAGATAATGATGATAGCACGCGTCGTTTTATTGCTTTAGTCGACGAATTTTATGAGCGTAATGTTAAATTGATTATGTCGGCGGAAGTGGCATTAGAATGTTTGTATACTGATGGTCGATTAAGTTTTGAATTTAAGCGTTGTTTGAGTCGATTACAGGAAATGCAATCGCATGATTATTTAGCGAGTGAACACTTACCTTGATTTTTAAGTTTCTGATTAATAAGTTTTAAATTTTTGTTTGTTAATTCAATACAATATAAAAAACGATAAGAATGAAATGGAATTTAAACAATGATTAAAAATAAATTGATTCACTTTAGCGTCGTATTAATTGCTGCAGTGGCATTTAACGTATCGGCGCAGGTTACTGATAATCCCTTTAGAAACTCACTTGAGATCACAGAAAAATATTTGCCAAAAGCACTTAAATCTATGTGGCAGAGTGAGTATTTGGTTTGGCGGGCGCAGTTGTTTAACTCTGCTTGTAGTGAACAATTTTTAGGCGTATCAAGCGTCATTAATTCAAGCTTTGAATTATTTAATCAATTCATTATTGATCAAGCAATAATGAATAAAGAACTAGCGTCTGAAACTGGTCAGTCAATTTTACAAGATAGCAATAAATTATATTATTTACTCTTTAGCAAAATATACGCATCGGCTTATAAAAAGCGCTTACAAATAATTAAGCAATATCATCCTGATATCAGTGTTGAATTATGTCGACACGCACTGACCTTGGCTAAACAATACCCTGCTGACGAACAGCCATTATTACCTTGGCAAACAACACAAAAGACAGAAGGAAGTGCTTGGCGAGCCGATTTATTTTCAATGCGTGTAGTTTATAAACATTTTATTGCGGCCTTTTTTGACCGACAAAAATCATTTGCCGAAATTATTGATGCCGAAATATATGCCATAATAGTAAACGATAAAAAAGCAACATTAGCGTTTTCTGACATGAGTGATAGCTATAAATACTCTGCTATATTAATGAAAAATATAGACACAGCTTTTGAAAAAAGAACAGGAGCAAGCTTAACTGATAAAAATTATCTGCCAATATACGCTCAAACAGCAAGTATGATTGCCACTCAAGCCTATAGGCTTGGAACGGTTTCAGCTCTCAGGCAAATTAAAGCACTTTATCCTGAAAAATTCCCAAAAATTGAAGCTCATATGACTAGTTATATTAAATTACAGCTAAGTAAATTAGCGCAGTATGAGCAACGATTGAATGAAGCATTTAGTCAACCTTAGTAAAATTTTATGCTTTTTAAGTCATAGTAGGAAAAGATTAAAAATTAGGCGTGATCTTTTAAGCTTTGTTCTGTATAATCCGCGCTCCCTACGTTACAAAGCTTGTTCTTTTTCCAGAGGACTGGCAACGGACTCGATGCTCGAAGGGGCAATAGCGTAGTCTTTAACGGATAACTTAAGATTTTCTTAAGTTATTATTTAAGTAACATTTATATAATTGGGTTTTTTAATGAAAACTTTTGTAGCTAAACCAGAAAGCGTACAACGCGAATGGTTCTTAGTGGACGCCGAAGATAAAACTTTAGGTCGTATCGCTACTGAAATTGCAAGCCGTTTACGTGGTAAGCATAAAGCAGAATATACTCCTCATGTAGATACTGGCGATTACATCGTTGTTATCAATGCTGAGAAAGTAAAAGTAACTGGTAACAAAGCGAAAGGTAAAATTTACTACTCGCATACTGAATATGTTGGCGGACTTAAGCAAATTAGTTTTGAAAAGCTAATTGAAAAAGCACCAGAACGTGTTCTTGAATTAGCAGTTAAAGGTATGTTACCTAAAGGTCCTTTAGGTCGTGAAATGTTCCGTAAACTTAAAGTTTACGCGGGTACTGAACATAAGCATACTGCACAACAACCACAACTTTTGGAGCTTTAAGCAATGGCTGATAATCAATATTACGGTACTGGTCGTCGCAAGAGCTCAACGGCTCGTGTGTTCATGAAAGCTGGTAACGGTGCAATCACAATTAACAAACGTGACATTTCTGTATATTTCGGTCGTGAAACGGCTCGTATGGTTGTTCGTCAACCATTAGAATTAGTTGAAATGTTAGAGAAGTTTGACTTTAACATCACAGTAACTGGTGGTGGTATTTCTGGTCAAGCTGGCGCAATCCGTCACGGTATTACTCGTGCATTAATGGAGTTTGATGAAACTTTACGTAGCCCTCTACGTAACGCTGGTTTCGTTACTCGTGATGCTCGTAAAGTTGAGCGTAAGAAAGTTGGTTTACACAAGGCTCGTAAAAAGCCACAATTTTCAAAACGTTAATATTTACGTTTACGATTTCAAAAACCGGCTTTTGCCGGTTTTTTTATGGAAAAAACTTGATCAACGTCATATTCTTTTTGTTTTATGGCTCGTAAAATGCTTCTTGGCAAATATTGATTTACTATTTGGTAATAAATCACTTTTTAGTGCTTAAATAGTGATGATATTCAAGTTAATAAGCGTTAAAGGTTTTACTCGTACCGATGTACAATTCACTAGAACACAGCATCACAAATACGAATAGTTTTCATTTGCTTGACGTGATGATTGACAATTAACTTTTATTTGCATAAACCTATGTTGAAAAGGTTAATTGCCTTGTAAAAAACAAGGGTTTTCTTTATCATCAGAACAATTTTTTTTTCGTTGATTTAGTCGATCAGCAATCTTCACAATAACTAAGTGATTTTCTTAGTCATGTGTTGTTGTTTTAGCTAGATAATAATTGGAGAGTTTGAATGAGCAATGCGCCCGTTAACAACGGCCGTCGACGCTTTTTAACTGCGGCTACCTCGGTAGTTGGTGGTGTTGGTGTTGTCGGTGTGGCTGTGCCTTTCATTGGTTCTTGGAACCCTAGTGCGCGTGCGAAAGCAGCAGGTGCACCGGTTGAAGTCAATGTAAGTAAAATAGAGCCTGGTCAATTAATTCGTGCTGAATGGCGCGGTAAACCTGTATATGTGGTACGCAGAACCGAAGAAATTATCTCTGCTTTAAGTACGCATGATGACCAATTGAAAGACCCACAATCAGAAGTACCTCAACAACCTGTTTATGCAACTAACGAGTATCGCTCGATTAAGCCTGAATTCTTAGTGGCGTTAGGTGTTTGTACTCACCTTGGCTGTGCTCCAACACACCATAAAGGCGATTTCGATCAACACGTTGATGGTGTTAAAGATGGCTTTTTCTGCCCTTGTCATGGTTCTAAATTCGATATGGCCGGCCGTGTATTTCAAAGTGTGCCAGCGCCAACGAACTTGATGGTTCCAGATCACTCATTTCCGACTGAAGACACGCTATTAATTGGTGTGTCGCAAGGAGAAGCATAATGTTCGCTAATTTAATGGCTTGGATTGAGCAGCGTTTACCTTTAATGGATGCAATGAACAAGCATGCTGCGCAATATCCGGCACCGAAAAACTTTAACTTTTGGTATGTTTTTGGCATTTTAGCCAGTGTTGTTTTAGTTAATCAGTTATTAACCGGTGTATGGTTAACAATGAACTATGAACCATCAGGTGACGGTGCATTTGCTTCTGTAGAATACATTATGCGAGACGTCGACTACGGTTGGTTACTGCGCTATATGCACTCAACAGGTGCTTCTGCGTTCTTCGTTGTGGTATATATGCATATGTTCCGTGGCATGATGTACGGTTCTTACCAAAAACCACGTGAGTTACTGTGGTTATTTGGCATGTTAATTTTCTTAGTCTTAATGGCTGAAGCCTTTATGGGGTACTTATTACCTTGGGGTAATATGTCGTACTGGGGCGCGCAGGTTATTATTTCTATTTTCGGTGCAATTCCGGTTATTGGTGATGACTTAACACTTTGGATCCGTGGTGATTATGTTATTTCTGGTGCTACGTTAAACCGTTTCTTTGCCTTGCATGTTATTGCCTTACCACTAGTGTTAGTTGTATTAGTTTTCTTACATATTCTGGCATTACATGAAGTGGGTTCAAATAACCCAGATGGCACGAACATTAAAAAGCCTAAAGGTAGTGTTCCTCCTGAAGAGCAAAGTAAATTTACTTTTCACGAACAATACACCAAGAAATACGATATTGTTGATGCGATACCTTTCCACCCTTACTATACGGTGAAAGATTTAGTTGCTGTAGTTATCTTCCTTATTGTTTTCTGCTGGGTAATGTTTTTTGCTCCTGAAGGTGGCGGTTATTTTATTGAGGCGCCAAACTTTGAACCAGCTAATGGTTTAAAAACACCTGAGCATATTGCTCCTGTTTGGTACTTTGGTCCGTTTTATACCATTTTACGAGTTATTCCAGATAAGCTTTTAGGCGCTATTGGTATGTTTGGCGCGATTATCGCCTTGTTTATGCTGCCATGGTTTGATCGTGGTACTGTTAAATCATTACGATACCGTTGTACTGCCCATACTGTGAACTTAGTACAATTTGCTATTTGTTTTATTATTTTAGGGGTTTTAGGTACTTTACCAGCCAATCCACTAAATAACATGATTGGCGCTATTGCTAGTTTCGGTTACTTTGGCTTTTTTGTTGCGCTATGGATTTACAGTAAAAATGAAAAAACTCAGCCAGTTCCAGAGAGGGTGACAGGATAATGAAAAAATTTATTGTAGCAGTTTTAGCTATGTTACCTATGCTAGTAATAGCTGCAGGTCCTAGTTTAGAGCTCGATAAGGCTAACAATGATTTAACGGATAAAGCATCGTTAAAACGCGGCTTTGAAGCATACATTAATAATTGTTTAGCGTGTCACGAATTGAAGTATCAGCGTTATAACCGTACTTTTGCTGATCTGGGTATTTCTGATGCCGATGGTGCTGCTAATTATATGCATACTGGCGAAAAAGTAGGTGATCATATTACCAATACTATGCCTGCGAAAGAGGCGGCTAAATGGTTTGGTAGCACACCTCCTGATTTAACGCTAGAAGCACGCTTTAGAAGTCCTGATTGGATTTATACATACTTGCGCTCTTTCTACGTTGATGAAAGTCGCCCATTTGGTGTAAATAACAAGGTCTTCAAAGATGTTGGTATGCCACATGTACTACAAAACCTTCAAGGGATTCGTACAATAGATGAGCATGGTAATTTGTCTGAAGCAACTGGCGGTTCAATGACCGCAGAAGAGTATGACGAATTCGCTCGTGACTTGGCTAATTTCTTGGAATATACCGGTGAACCAAATAAACTTGAGCGTGAAAGCATGGGTTATTGGGTTATTGGGTTCCTATTTATCCTGCTATTCTTTTCTTACTTACTGAAGAAAGAATACTGGAGAGATGTACACTAGTTATTTATGTTAAATAAAGCAGTGTAAACTTTAGATATTACTGGGGGCTTTGGCCCCCTTTGTTAGTTTTTTTAATTAAGATTTTTTTGGAGGCATTATGGCCATAGCCGCAAACAAACGCTCTGTTATGACTTTATATTCGCATGCAGATGATATGTATAGTCATCAAACTCGCATTGTGTTGGCAGAGAAGGGTGTCGGTGTTGACATCCATTTGGTTGACTTAGCCAATTTGCCAGAGGATTTACTTGACTTGAATCCTTATGGCACTGTGCCTACGTTAATTGATCGTGAATTAGCACTTTATGAAGCATCAATTATTATTGAATACCTAGATGAGCGTTTCCCTCATCCACCATTAATGCCTGTTTATCCAGTATCTCGTGGCCGTAGCCGATTAATGATGCATCGTATCGAGCAAGACTGGTATAGCCTTGCAAAGACTATTTATAATGGTCCTGCTGATGCTGCAGCAAAAGCACGTCAAGAATTAAAAGAAAGCTTATTAAGTGTTGCGCCTATTTTGAATGAAGCGCCTTATTTTATGAGTGAAGAGTTTAGCTTGGTTGATTGTTATTTAGCACCTTTATTATGGCGCCTACCTGTTATGGGTATTGAACTTGAAGGCCAAGGCGCTAAAGAGCTTAAGTCATATATGCTAAAAGTGTTTGAACGTGAATCTTTTCAAGCGTCATTAACTGAAGCTGAGCGCGAATTACGTTTTGGCGCACCGGTTTAAAGACTGTAGACATGACTAATGAGATGACATCAAATAAGCCTTATATTGTTAAGGCTTTTTATGACTGGATTTCTGATAATGGCCTAACCCCTTACATTGTTGTTGATGTAAGTGTTTATGGTGTTATGGTGCCCATGTCATATGTAAATGATGGCCAAATTGTTTTGAATGTTTCAGCATCAGCGGTAGGTAGCATTGCTATGGGTGAGCTCACTATCGAACTTAGTGCTCGTTTTGGTGGTAAGCTTGAGCATATGAGTGTGCCTTATGGTGCTGTTGCTGCAATTTATGCGAAAGAAAATGGCGCAGGAACATCGTTGGCGATTGAAAATATTGAGCCAGAAGCTATGGTTGAAAAACCAGAGCCGTCAGCAATGATTTCTACGCTAAAAAGTGTAGATAATAAAGCAGACGCAAAGGCATCAGTTAAATCGCAGAGCACTCAAACATCAAAAGTGAAAAAACCTAGTTTGTCGGTAGTAAAGAAATAATCTACTGTATTTAGCAAGGGGTAGTTGAGTTAGACAAAAAAAGGTAAGCATCGTGCTTACCTTTTTTATTGGTGCTACGAGCTTATTTATAACTGAGCAAAACAGCGATCTGCGGCGGCTAAAGTAAATTCAATTTCTTCATCACCATGAGCAGTTGATAAAAAGCCTGCTTCAAAGGCTGAAGGGGCAAGGTAAACACCTTCTTCTAGCATTAAATGAAAGAAGCGTTTGAATTTTTCTCCATCACAAGCTGTTGCTTGAGCAAAGCAAGTTACGTGTTCTTCTTCAGTAAAGAAAAACCCGAACATTGCGCCAACATAATTAATCGACAATGAGATACCGTTGCGCTCTGCTGCCGCTTTTAAACCCATAGCAAGCTTTTCTGTGGCATAGCTAAGTTGTTGGTGCTTATTACCTTTAGTTAGCTCATTAAGAGATGCTAGCCCCGCAGCCATAGCAATAGGGTTACCTGACAATGTACCCGCTTGATAAACAGGGCCTACAGGTGCAATATAATCCATTATTTCCTTTTTACCACCGAAGGCGCCTACAGGCATACCACCACCGATAACTTTACCTAGAGTAGTCAAGTCTGGCACGATTTTATAATGCGCTTGTGCGCCACCTAACGCGACACGAAAGCCGGTCATAACCTCATCAAAGATCAAAACGCTTTGGTATTGATCACAAATGGCGCGTAAACCTGCTAAAAATCCATCAACAGGAGGTACACAATTCATATTACCAGCAACGGGCTCAACGATAATGCAGGCAATTTCATCGCCAAATTTAGCAAAAATTTCTTTCACTTCGTCAAGGTTATTGTAACTAACGGTAAGGGTATGTTTAGCCACATCATCGGGTATGCCTGGTGAACTTGGTACGCCCATAGTCAACATACCAGAGCCCGCTTTTACGAGTAATGAGTCAGCATGGCCATGATAACAACCTTCAAACTTTAATATTTTATCACGACCAGTAAAGCCGCGAGCGAGCCTGATTGCACTCATGGTAGCTTCTGTACCTGAACTAACCATACGTAATTTTTCCATGGAAGGAACGATTTCACGTACCTTTTCAGCCATGGTTATTTCAAGTTCTGTTGGTGCACCAAAGCTAAGGCCATTTTGAGCTGTCTCAATAACGGCTTCAAGGATAGCAGGGTGATTGTGGCCTAATATCATTGGCCCCCATGAGCCAACATAATCGACATACTTTTTGCCTTCTGAATCGAAAACATAAGCACCTTGTGCCTTTTTAATAAATACAGGTGTACCACCAACGCCATTAAAGGCACGAACCGGTGAATTTACGCCACCTGGAATAATATCTTGGGCTTCATTAAATAACTGCTGTGAATTTTTGATCATAATATTTTACTCGTTGTTAACGTAATCTATCGATTAAGGTCGAAATCAGTATTTGTTGGTATGCCAAGTGACAGGTTTTTCATATTGGCTAAGTTGATTCTCTACACCTAAACTTAAGGCAAATAGCGCCATACGTACCAATACGCCATTTTGTGCTTGACGAAATATTGCTAAGTTATCTAAGTCATTGAGATCAATGTCGAGTTCATTGGCTTCAGCACGTGAGTCTCTTGGTAATGGGTGCATTATGACGGTATGTTTATGACAATATTGCTGATAAACCGTTTTGTTTAAGCTGAAATGCCCGCGGTATAACTCGGCTTCATCTTTACTCGCAAAGCGCTCTTGTTGAATTCGAGTTTGATAGATGACATCGCAAGCTAAATGACCTTCTATTTCTTCAGCCATCACCACTTGATGTCCAGCATCAGATAAAGTTGCTACGACGCTATCCGGCATTTGTAATGCCTTAGGGGCAATCATAGTGACTTTTATATTTTTGTATAAGCTTAATAACTTAGATAAAGAATGCACTGTTCTACCATGCTTTAAGTCACCCATTAACACAATATTTAAGCCATCTAAACCCATATCATAGCGCGCCATTTCAGACTGGATAGTAAATAAGTCAAGCAATGCTTGAGTTGGGTGTTCATTCGCGCCATCCCCACCGTTGATCACGGGTACATTGCTGCCTTTAGCGAACTCTGCAACCGAATGCATTGTGGGGTGTCGCATGGCGATAACATCAGAGTAACCACTAATCACACGAGCAGTGTCAAATAAAGACTCACCTTTTGACAGAGAAGAATTTTCTTGGCCAACTGTTTCACGAACAAAACCACCTAGTAAGTTAAAGGCAGTGCCAAAACTTACACGGGTACGAGTACTTGGTTCAAAAAACAGGTTACTTAAGATGGCCCCTTCAAGCACGTGGCAGCGCTTTTTTCGCATAGCGTAAGGTGCCATTAAGGTTGAAACCTCTAAAATGCGGGAAATACTCTCTCTATCAAATTGTGAGACAGATAATATATGGTTGCCTTCAAATTTCATCATAGGTAATGCCTAAATTATCGCAATCATTACCAAAGTATAGAATTTGCGAACCTTGGTGGTTTTCATTGTTGAGTCGATTGTTGCTTTTAAGTAGCAACAAATTTGCTGCGAAATATAGCATAAAAGTTAAATACTGAGAATGTATTATCTTGATTTGAAGTAACAAAATAGGCTAAGTTTAGCCATGAAGTAAATATCCGTATATTAGAGTGATAGTTGCAGTGATTAAAGAAGTTTGGGACTGATTAATATGTGGGTGTTACGACTATTACTATTAATAACTTTTCTGTTAGCCAGCAGTATGAATGCTAACGCGCTCGATGTTGTACGCTATAACATTTCTGAGACCTATCCCGAAGCTAAACAAGCCTATTATATTGATTTGTTGAAGTTGGTTTTGGATGCTTCAAGCGATAAATATGGTGATTTTGAGCTTACCCCCGTGATCTTGGACATGTCACAAGGCAGAGCTTCTGTTATGTTACAACAGGAACGAACGATCGATATCCTTTGGCGAATGACTTCGCAAGATCTAGAGCAAGACCTACAAGCGATTTACATTCCACTATTAAAGGGGCTTATGGGAGTGCGTATTGCTATTATCCGTAAAAGTGACAGCACAATCTTTTCCTCTGAGATAACACTCGATAAATTAAAAAAAATGTCCCTTGGTCAAGGCTATGATTGGCCTGACAGTAATATTCTACGTGCCAATGGTTTTAATGTTGTTGAAGGGAGGGGGTTTTCATTATTAACTATGTTAGAAAAGCAGCGTTTCGATTATTTCCCTAGGGCCATACATGAGCCTTGGTTGGAAATAGCTGATAGGGAGCAATTGGCTATAGAACAACATTTTTTATTAAAGTATCCTGCACCAATGTACTTTTTTATCAATAAAGACAATCGTCGTCTTGTGGAGCGAATAGAGTACGGCTTTACTAAGATAGTTAATTCAGGAACGTTCAAACAATTCTTCTCACAGCACCCAGTCACACAGAGTATGTTCAAAAAAGCTAATTTGCCACAACGTAAAGTTTTTAAGCTAGATAACCCTTTATTATCAGATAAAAGCCGAGCGATTTTGAACAATAAGTCACTGTGGCTAGATTGTTTTCACTAGGGGCTGTTGATCTTTCAATTTATAGCAGAGGCTAAAATAAAAGCTTAACAGACCCTAGCGGTTTAAAACGGTTTTACATACGCTAATATGACAACAATAAATAATATTATTACAGGTACCTCATTGAAAAAACGATAAAATTTTCCAGAGCGAGTGTTTTTGTCTGCAGCAAATGTTTTTACTAACTTAAAACAATAGCCATGATAAATAAGTAACAGAATAACCAGTGTGATTTTTATATGTAACCATTTTGCAGCGACAAACCATGGGTAGCCATATTGATAGATAATTGCAATGCCCAATAAAACCGTAAAAATAGCAAAGGGGGTAACAAAGTATAATAGTCGACGCTCCATGCCTTTAAGTTGTTGATGAACTAATGGCTCTTTTGATTCAGCGTGGTTAACAAAAATACGCGGCAAATAAAAAATACCAGCAAACCATGCCACCATAAAAATAACATGAAATGCTTTAAGCCAAAGAATGGTATTCATGAGTTAGTTTTTCCTTTCAGTAAATAAGAACGAATGGTATCAAAGGGTATTATACCCATAATTACATTTGGATTTTCGTGATATATATACACACCGCCAACTCTTTTCTTGACCAATAATAAATAAGCTTCGGCCAACGTTGATTGACTATTAAGTGGGATTAGCGTGTGTTTCTCTATTTTGTATTCATCGTCAATCTTTGCTTTACTTGCTTGATAAAAAATAAACTCTGTTGGCGCATCAGCTTGGGTTACTTGGCAAATAACATGCTGGTGTATCGTTTGATTTGATATCAGCTCAGCAATACCGTCATCATGAGTTTGTTGTAATAAGGTTATATTTTCTTCCATCACGCCAAGCACACCAATGCGCTGTAATGATTTTTCAATGGGTGGGCGGCGATAAGCTAAGCCTTGCACTTCCAGTTGCATAATAAATATCGAACGATTGCCAAAAAATTGTCCAGAAGCAATACAAGCACTGGTGATAACAATCATAGCGGGAATAATTATTTCAATTTGATTAGACAGTTCAACTACGCAAAGTAGCGCAGCTAATGGCGCATTGAGGGTGGCGGCCATAAAGCCTGCCATTCCCATTAACGCAAAATCACTAGCAGTGATGTCTACAGTCATAAAATGCATTGCCATCATCGAACCACAGGTACCGGCAATGGCGCCAATACCCAAAATAGGACCAATAATGCCGCCAGGTATCCCCAAACCAAGTGCCATAATCGTCATGATCATTTTAGCTAACAATAAACCAAGCAATAGTTGTAATTCGACGTTATCTTGCAAAGAGAAATTTATCGCACTTAAATCAGTACCCATAGCATAAGGTACAGCGTAGCCAAGTGCGCCAGTAATAAATGCGGCGGTGAGTATACGAGGAACAATGTGAAAGCGGGCACTGTGCTTGATCACTAAAATTAAATAACGATTAAAGGCAAAAGCAATCACACCTAATGCAATACCAAGTAAGGCTAAAATTAGATAATGATCACGGGTTAATGTTATTGCACTAAAATAGCCAAATTCATGATTTACGCCAAATATGCTGCTTGTTGTCATTGAACCGACAATGGCGGCAATCATTACAGGGATAAAAATGTGGACTTTGTATTCACGTAAAATAACTTCCATTACAAATAATACAGCCGCTATAGGGGTATTAAAACAAGCGGCTATACCTGCAGCAATACCGCAGGCACTTAGGCTGCGAATGGCGTTGTACGGTAAATTTAATTTATTACCTATGTAGCTACTGCATGCAGCACCTAAGTGTACAGCAGGCCCCTCTCTGCCAACAGAGAAGCCAGCCGCAAGCGCTATTGTGCTACCAATAAATTGATTGATAGTATTGCGTAATGGCATAACACCATTGGCGATTTTTAATCGATGTAAAACATATGGAATACCGCTACGGATATATTTGTACCCAGTTAACCAAGCAAAAAATAGAATAATAACAGCGCCAATAATTGGTAATTGGAAACGACTTAACGCCGCTAAGCTGTTATAGTCATCTTTCTCGCGTAGAAAAAATAACTGAATGCCTTCAATGGCAAAAATGAATAATACAACTAACAAAGCAGATGCAAAACCACCAACAGCAGCTAATAAACAGAGCTGCCAAGACGTTTGGGGCAGTGCTAGGCGCTTTTTTAACTGAATTATTATCTTCATAGTAAGTTATTTTTATTGGGCATATATACAGACCTTTTGGATATCATAATACTTTTCAAATGAATTGGTTAGCAAAAATAAATCTCAGTAAGGTGGTAACGCGCTTGGGCGCATTTCGCTCGGCAATTTTACTATTGGCGATTGTCATCATTTCATTATTCTGTGGCTATCGATTAGGTAATTTTTATCATAGTTATCAAAGTCAGACCTTAGCGCAGCAACAAGCTCGGTTAGATTTTCTCTATCAGCAGTTAGTTGATAAAACTAAACGAATTAATACACTCGATGTTGAGCTTGAAGTTGAGCGTATGGCCAATCAGCGCAGCCAGAAAATGTTAAAATCTATTGAGCAAGAGCATTTTCAGGTGAAGAAAGAGCTAGCGTTTTATGAAAAAGTTATGGCGCCCGAAAAGGCTGCTAATGGTTTGGTAATTGATAATATCCAGTTAACTAAAACGGAAAGCCCGCAGCATTATCGTTTTCAAGTCGTGTTAGTTCAGCAATTATTACGTAAACGTTATGCCAAAGGCTATATTGAGATATCGATTAATGGCAGTTTGAATAATAAACCGTCTAGTATGCCATTATCGCAAATATCAACATCAACAAAAAAAGATTTATCTTTTAGTTTTCAATACTTTCAGGTTATTAACGGTGAGTTAACCTTACCCGAGAACTTTGTCCCTGAAACGATTAATGTGGCAGCAATTTTACCTAAGGGGAAATGGCAAGAATATAACCGCATTGACCAGAGTCAACCTTGGCTGAGAATTATAGATAATAATTCACAGAGTTCACCATAATACTTGATTAAAACAGTCAAGTTTAAGATAATCTCCCTAGTTCATTTGTTTTAAGTTGAGTTTTATGTCTAATCCTGAATTACCTATTAAATTTTCGGACGCTGCTGCGACTAAAGTATTGTCGTTGATCACGGAAGAAGAGAATCCAGAACTGAAGTTACGTGTTTACGTTACGGGTGGTGGTTGCTCGGGCTTTTCGTATGGTTTTACCTTTGATGAAAAAGTCAATGACGGTGATATGACCATTGTAAAAAAAGGCGTCACTATGGTGATTGATCCAATGAGCTTGCAGTATTTAGTTGACGGTGAAGTTGATTATGTCGAAGGGCTAGAGGGTAGCCGATTTTTAGTTAATAATCCTAATGCTACAACAACGTGTGGCTGTGGTTCTTCTTTCTCTATTTAAATAACTAAGTTTCATATAACTAATTAAGTTTCGTTATTTAAATATCTGTCAGCATGCTTAAGTCATAATGCTGACGGAGAAACTATTTAGCGCCATTTTACCACCTCGCTTGATATAACCATTTCATTATCACGTTAGCTTAATTGTCGAAATCACGGTACTAGTGACTTCGACGAGCAGCTAGTTTTTAGCTATTAATCATTTATTTGCTCAACTATCATCGCTGTGCCGCAAAAATGATATGAGTAATCTAGCCTTATTTATTATTCAGTTAGCTCAATGATATCCTGCTTTTTAAGGGTAATATCATGCGTTTTTATCTTGATAAAGTTAGGCTTATCTTCAGCGTTAATTACTGCTGTACCTACCACTTGATAAGAATAAAGCGGCTCACCTTCAAGTACAGTATCAGTAGGTAGTAACCTACGCACTGTTATTTCTTTTCCTTGCAATGATGCAGCGTCAGAACCTATGTAAACCCTCGCATTATTGCCATCAACCGCAATAACTTTTCCTGCAGCAATATTATCGTTACTTGCACAACCGGTAATAATCATTGTAAACACAACAGACAAGGTTAATTTTACAGACTTACTTAACATTTTATTTCTCATTCTCTTTCAATTTAAGGGGGGAATAAAAATATCTTCTACAATTCTTATCGCTTTTTTCAAGCGGTTAGAAGTGCATTTAATAATTTTATACCTATCGGAACATAATTAATTTATAATGTACCAAATGGTATATTTATGCTCAAGAATAATCATCCTAGGGTTACAAATTCGAACATCATGCAATATTTCTGGAACCAATAACGCAAAGGGAAAACTTCGCGATATTTACTCGTAATATCTAACCAATTTTTATAGGCAAAACTAATATGACT
The DNA here is from genome assembly GCF_002000025.1 of Cognaticolwellia aestuarii. Lineage (GTDB taxonomy): Bacteria > Pseudomonadota > Gammaproteobacteria > Enterobacterales > Alteromonadaceae > Cognaticolwellia > Cognaticolwellia aestuarii. Next base: position 289,664 of record NZ_MUZV01000001.1, on the reverse strand, counting down.
AAAATTAAACTCTTAATCCTTACTGTGGTAATGGCTGTTAGCAGCATGCCAATATTCTCGGCTGTGGTACAAGCACAAGAGCTGGCAACAACGCCACTGGCTAAACCGAAAGTTATTTTTTTTGATGTTAATGAAACCCTTTTAGATTTAAATAATGTTTCTAAATCTATCGCGGCAGCATTAGGTGGTAGGGAAGATCTCGTGCCTTACTGGTTTACTACCATGTTGCATTACTCATTAGTGGCAAATGTAACAGGTCAATATAATAGTTTTGTTGAAATAGGAATTGCCTCTTTAGAGATGATAGCCAAGCAAAAAAACATTGCGCTAACTCCTCAACAAGCCCGTACTGCGGTGCTTACGCCTTTTAGAGATTTAGCGCCACATAAAGATGTAGTTGAAGGGCTTAAACAACTTCGTGCATTAGGTTACACGCTAATTACCTTAACTAACTCATCTGATGCCGGTATTGCAGCGCAGCTTAAGAATGCTACCTTAGCACAATATTTTGACGGTTCACTCACGGTACAAAACTTAGCAACATTCAAACCGGATTTAAAAGTGTATCACTGGGCTCAGCAGCAAATGAATATTGCTCCAGAGGATGCTATGTTAATTGCAGCTCATGCTTGGGATATTGCGGGTGCAGAAAAGGCAGGATGGAAAACAGGTTTTATTATGCGTCCTGGTAAAGCGCTTTATCCATTGTTTGGCGTACCAGACATTATCGGGCGAGATCTGATTGAACTGGTTGAACAATTAGAATTAAAAACCAGTGCTGAATAAGTCATTCTATCTGGGCTGCCAGTGGCTTTTGCTGTCACTGAAAAAATCAGCTACTGATTGCAAGTTAATCCGCTTTTATAGATACTTACCTGTAATTATTCAGTAAATAATTAATAAATAGCCTTAAGGTAAACTATGAAGCCAAAAATGAAAATTATTGCTAGCACTTGCGTAGCTGTATGTATGAGTATTGGAAGTTTTTTTGTGGCTGCACAACAATTGAATGTTGAGCAGCAAGCGCAACTAAATGAATTAAAAGCTACTGCACTGAAATCCGATTTGTCTTATCAATTGATTGAATCTCTCACCACTGAAGTAGGTCATCGTTTAATGGGCTCTGATGGTGATAAAAAGTCGATTGTTTGGGCTGTTGATAAAATGAAAGCCTTAGGCTTTGATAAAGTGTGGACCGAGGAAGTTGCCGGTAGCTATTGGTTACGTGGCGAAGCAAAAGCACGCATTATTGCGCCTTATCCGCATGATGTTGTGGTGTTAGCCTTAGGTGGTAGTATTGGTACTGAAAAAGCAGGTCTTACAGCAAATGTTGCACACTTTGAAACCTTTGCTGATTTAAAGGCGGCAAAAGATAATAGTTTGAATGGTAAAATTGCTTTTGTTTCTTATCAAATGGAACGTCATATTGATGGTAAAGGCTATGGACCTGCTGTTGGTACTCGAGTTAATGGTGCTGTTGTTGCCGCGCAAAAAGGCGCGTCTGCACTGGTAATGCGCTCGGTCGGTACAGATAATAATCGTACTGCTCATACCGGCGTGATGCGTTATGATGACAATGTAAAAAAAATTCCTGCTGCGACATTATCTAATCCAGATGCTGATTTATTAGTCAATCAGTTAAAGCGTGGTGGAGAGGTGAGTATGTACCTACAAATGTCTGCTAAAACAGACACTGAAGTCGTTGCAACATCAGCAAATGTTATTGGTGAATTTACCGGTAGTGAGTTCCCTGAAGAAATTGTCGCTTTAGGTGCTCACCTAGATAGTTGGGATGTTGGTACTGGGGCACTAGATGATGGCTTAGGTATCGGTATGGTTATGGCGGCAGCGCATCATATTGGTCAATTGCCTGAACGACCAAAGCGCACCATTCGAGTGATATTATTTGCAGCAGAAGAAGTTGGCTTATTAGGCGCGAAGCAGTATGTAAAAGTACATAAAGATAATATGGCGGCACATGTTATTGGTGCAGAATGGGATTTTGGCATTGGTCGTATTTATAAAATGACTCCAGGTGTTGGCGCACAGTCGTTAAACGCGGTGCGAGAATTAGCGCAATACTTAGCTCCTTTAGGAGTTGCACTTTCGCCAGATAACAATGCTAAAGGACAATCTGATATGAGTGCGTTGAGCGCTGAAGGCATGCCAAGTATTAAGTTTTCACCTGACGGTGCTAATTATTTTGATTACCATCACACTGAAAATGATACTTTGGACAAAGTTGAGCCAGAAGCATTAAAGGTAAATACCGCTATTTATGCTATGTATGCTTACTTTGCAGCACAAGCTCAGGTTGACTTTAGAAAGTAGTAAAGATTATCGTGTGTTGATCTTTCTCTGGAAAAATAACTTAGAAAGATCAACCGGTGCTAAACTGATTAAATTTAAATGTGCGCATGGATGTTAGATAATTTAGTTATCTCATTTCATAAAATAATGCACTAGTGATCAGCCTTCTAACAGAAGAAACTCGATAATTCGATTCATATCCAAATTAAATTCTTTCGCTTTAACGCCTCGTAAAATGAAATCTGCCTCTTTAGCTAAATCAAGGTCTTTTGCCATAATATATCGCTGCTTCTCAATATTATAAAAACAGCGCACCTTTGGGTTAATAGGATCATCCTGATTGCGGCTCTCAACAATGGCTAAATGATGAGAATTCAGCTCAACTAATGTGCCAACAGGATAAACCCCTAAGCACTTGATAAACAAATCAACTAGCCTCGGCATAAGTTTACCTTGAAAAGCTAGGTCTCTTAATATGCTAAACGCCTTAATATGACTGTAGCTATTTCTATAACAGCGATCTGCGGTTAGAGCGTCAAAAACATCACAAATTGCGATCATGGCACCATAATTAGAGATGTCAGCTTGTTTTAGCTTTAGTGGATAGCCAGAACCATCTAAGCGCTCGTGATGCAAAGCCGCAACTTCCAAGCTCAACGGTGAAATTTTGGGTGTGGCTTTAATGATATTAATGGCATGATTAACATGCTGTTGAATAAGTCGATATTCTTCTTTCGTTAGCTTACCTGGCTTATTTAAGATTTGATCGGGTATTTTTATTTTACCAACATCATGTAAAAAAGCACCAATAGCAAGTTGCTGAATGATTTTGCGATCCATTTTTAAAAATCGCGCAAAAACCGTCATTAATACCGAAACAGAAACCGAGTGCTCTAGTAAATATTCATTTTTATTGCGTATGTTAATAACGCAAATTAATGCGTCAGGATTTTTAAATATTGCCGAGATAGTTTGTTTTGTCGCTTCAATGACTGGGCCTATATTTATTGTCCGACCTTGCTTTACATCGAGAAATACTTGTTGTTGAAGTTTTTTTGCTTCATTAAAAAGCTTTTTCGCTTTGCTAACCTCAAGGATCACTGGTCCCGGTTGTTTATACAAATCAGGAATGGCAACGCTCAGTGCATCATCAATGGTTTTAGTTGTGTCAATTAAGAGTGACACAACTCCTTTAGCTTTTAGATTATTAATAACGACGTCATTTTTAATATGGCCAGCACGAGTTAAGTTATAAGTCCCGTGTTGTTCGACGATATCGACAACAAAGTGACCTTTTTTTAAGTCGTTAATACTGATTTTTATGATCATAATACGCGTAAATAGACACCGTTAATTGTCGCTATTAGTAAGAGGCTTGATGTTTTAGCCTTTATGTAAGCTAAGTGCTTATAATCAAATATAGTTTATTTTGACTGGAAAAATATTTTATAGTTTAAATACCATGCCATTGTCCGCTTTTTTATTAGCATACAAACGCTTATCAGCAGATCTTAATAACTCATCCATGGTCTGTTTACCGTCGCTTTCTGCTGCACCACAGCTAATACTGACGGGTAAAAACATATGTTGATATGGCATAGGGTTGTTAATAAAGAATTGGCATAAACGATCACTGGCTTGTTCCGCCTCAGGTAGCGTTTGACTCGCAAGCACCACAACGAATTCGTCGCCAGCATAGCGAAAACATTTATCGTTTTCCCGGACTAAGTTTTGCAATTGATTCGCCACATAAGTAAGTACTTTGTCTCCACAGTCATGACCATAAGTATCATTAATTGCTTTGAATTTATTGCAATCGATAAATAGTACTGAGAAGGGCACCCCATAACGGCGCTGGCGGATCAATTCCTCAGTTAAGCAAACTTCCATTAATCGCCGATTAGCTACGCCGGTTAAGCGATCATAATGTGCCATATATTGAAGCTGTTCTCGGATCAGTACATTGGATAAACAAAGGCTAACTTTGACGGCTAGCTGTTCTAAATGAAAGGTGCCGAGTTTGTCATGAAAACGAGCAGGAGCTTGGTCAGTAAATAATAAACTGCCAAATAGTTTCCCCTCCAAAGACAGTGGTGTTAAAGCTACCGATTTAGCACCAGTTAATAATACAGGCGGTATAATATTATTTAATTGTTCAAGCTGATTGGTTAGTAAGGGTTTTTTATTTGCATGTAACAGTGTTAATTTTTCTACAGAAATTTGTTTAGTATTTTTTTGATGCCAATGAGATTGCAAGTTACCATTGATCAAATAACTTAACGGTGTTGGCTCGGCTAGTAATAGTGAAATGCTGGATAATTGAAATTTTACTTTAATTAAATCCAGTAAACGTTGCAGTAGCTCTTCGCTTGATTGGCAAGCTAATATTTCAGTTTCAATTTCGAATAGTTTACGCGCAATATCTTCGTTTGCTTTTGAATTTTCAATTAACTGCTGAATATGCGACATTTAACACGCCTTAATGCTCAAATCTTCAACATTGTTATATTTTATTCTTGAGAGTGCAAGTGATATGTTCAAGCGATTTTCATTATGAAATTTTTAATTAAACGCCAAGCCATTTAACTACCTTATATGTTTGGTATCATATTTGCTTGGCATCAAGAGTTAAGTCTTAAAGCGGGTTATGCCAATAAATTAACGTTAAAGTTATTGTCTTAACCTGACGATATAGTCTTTAGCCATATTAGAATTTCATTCAAATGCAAAGAGGCATTATGCAACGTATATTTATCACCATTCTATTTACAATTATTCATGTTGTTAGCGTGTCAGCTGCAGAACTGACTGCGGTGCAAATCTATAGTGATAACGTATTACTTGATCTCATTAAAGAAAATAAACACCTAAGCCAAGTCGTGATTGATGATTGCCAGTTAGTTCAAGATATCGAAGCTCGCGCTGTTAAATCGCAAATGCCGTCGTATCAGTTTTTGTGGGGAGATATGCTCGCTTACGGCGTTTGTGTAAAAAAAGATGTGCCTTTGGGGTTACACTACATGCAAGCTTCTGCCGACCAAGGCTTACCTGAAGCGTTAGAGCAATTGGGGCGCTATTACCATGTTGGTAAATTTGTACAAGTGGATGTTGCTCAAGCCATTCTTTTTTTGAAAGAAGCCGCGGCACTAAATAACTTAAAAGCACAGCTAAGGTTAGCTAATATTTATCTATCAGGTGATGGCAGCCCATTAGATCTTCCACAATTATATGCACAGTTGCATCAATCAGTGACTGATGATAAAAAAGTCCATAAAAACATAACTGCAAAGCTAACTCAGCTGGCAGAAAGAATGCCTGAGCGGGTGGTTAATGCCGCTAAAAGCGGAAAGTATTAGCCAGCTAAAGTGTTTAGTTTATAATCAGAAATGGCTAACATCGCGTGTAAATTACTTTGCCGATTGCATTTTTAAGTAGGTTGGGTATAGCGATGATCTAAGATATACTAAACAAAAAACTAATATAGAATAAAAGTGACCGAAAAAGACCCACACCAACAGCGAGAAGCTGACAAATACGAAAAACCTGTAGCGAGCCGTGAATTGCTATTGTCGTTGATCGAAAAATCAAACATCCCACCAACGTTCAAGTCGATTGTTAAGCAATTACAATATACCGATGAAGACATGCTGGTAGGTTTAAAACACCGTTTACGTGCTATGGAAAATAGTGGTCAAATTGTTTTTAATAAGTTTAAACAATATGCCATTGCCAAGCGTAGTGATGTTTTAACCGGTAAAGTGATTGGTCATAGAGATGGTTTTGGTTTTTTTGCTCCTGATAATGGTGATAAAGACTTTTATATTTCTTCGTACGAAATGAAACGGGTAATTCATGGTGATATTGTTGAAGCCATACTCATCGATCGTACTGACCGTAAAGGTCGTAAAGAAGTTAAAATTTTGGATGTGGTAGAGCCGCGCAAAGCCGGTGTAGTTGGTCGCTTTTATGTTGACCACCATATTGCCTGTGTTGTGCCAGATGATGCTCGAATTCAGCAAGATATCCTTATTCAGCCGGATAAAAAGTTAGGCGCCCGTCATGGTCAAGTTGTGGTGGTTAATGTTATTCAAAGACCGACAAAACGTTCAAATGCAGTAGGCGAAGTTATCGAAGTGCTGGGTGAGCATATGGCCCCGGGCATGGAAATTGAAATAGCGCTACGCGAGCATGATCTTCCGTACCAGTTTTCTCCTGAGGTGATTGCCGAAGTCAGTGGTATTGCTGATGAAGTTGAAGAGTCAGCTAAAGCGCCAAGAATCGATCTACGAGATTTACCTTTGGTCACTATTGATGGTGAAGATGCTCGAGACTTTGATGATGCGGTCTATTGCCGACCTAACCCTACTGGTGGCTGGACATTATGGGTAGCTATCGCAGATGTGAGTTATTATGTTCGTAACCAAACTGCATTAGATGAAGAAGCGATTGCTCGTGGCAATTCGGTTTATTTTCCTAGCCAAGTTATTCCAATGTTACCGGAAAAACTCTCTAACGGGCTTTGTTCTTTAAACCCTGATGTTGATCGTCTTTGTATGGTTTGTGAAATGACGATTAGTTCCTTAGGTGAGTTATCTGAATCTAAGTTTTACCCAGCAGTGATGCGCTCGAAAGCACGCTTTACCTATAGCAAGGTGGCGACTATTTTAGGGGTAAACCCAGAGCAAAAAGATGAAGACTACCGTACAGAGTTGCGTACACAATACCAAGCCTTAGTACCCGATTTAGAAAACCTGAATAAAATGTATCAGGTGCTAACAGCGGCTCGTACTAAACGTGGTGCTATTGCTTTTGAAACGACAGAATCACAATTTCTATTTAATAGTAACCGAAAAATAGAATCTATTGTTGCTATGGTACGTAACGATGCGCATAAAATCATTGAAGAATGTATGATTTTAGCTAACGTAGCTACTGCTGAGTTTATTGAAAAACATAAAAAACCTGGTCTGTTTCGTGTGCACGATAAACCGAGTGAAGATAAATATAATAACTTTATCAGCTATGTTAATGAGCTCGGACTTGATTTAGCCTCAATGGGTGAGCGTAAGGCACAGCCCGAGCCGAAAGATTATTGTCATATTTTAGAAAAAATAGTCGGACGCCCTGATCATGAGCTGATCCAAACTATGCTGTTACGTTCAATGCGACAAGCAGTGTATCAGAGTGACAATATTGGTCATTTTGGTTTAGCGTTACCGTCATATAGTCATTTTACTTCGCCGATACGCCGTTATCCTGATTTAGTGGTTCATCGTGTTATCAAAGCTATTTTAGATGAACAGGCACAAAATGAAGCTAATGCCGGTGGTTACTCCTATACACCTGAAGCCGTAATCGAACTAGGCGAGCATTGCTCTATGACCGAACGCCGTGCTGATGATGCCACGCGCGATGTTGCTGATTGGTTAAAATGTGAATATATGCAAGATCATATCGGCGCGACTTTTACCGGTGTGATCTCAACAGTAACTAATTTTGGTTTATTTGTTCGTTTAGCTGACTTACATATTGAAGGCTTAGTTCATATTACCTCTTTAGGGCATGACTATTATCACTTTGATGATGTCCGTATGTGTTTATCTGGTGAAAATACTGGTGCCAAGTATCGCATTGGCGATACTGTTGAAGTACAAGTTGCGGCCGTTAACCTTGATGAGAAAAAAATTGATTTATCATTGGCTGGTGAAAATGCCGTATTAAAGCGAGCGAAACCACTAAAAAAAGGTAAAAGTTCAGACAAACATAAACGTGGCAAAAGTGCGGACAGCAAACCAGCATTGACCGGTGATAAAGCAAAAAAAACCAAAAAAACGGCTAAAACAGGTACCAAAGCAAGTACCAAAACAACCACTAAAGCGAGTAAGCGTAAGGCGAGAAAAAAGCGCCCAGGTAAAAATGCCCGCAAAGCGACTTAGTTAGCAATAAAGTCAGCAACCAAAGTACAGCCAGCAGTATATTTTGATAGCGAGTATGTAAGCCCTAAATACTTGCTATCAACCAATTGATTTAATAGAGAAAGAATTTATGGCAAAGCAAGAAGAGTTAGTTTTTGGCATTCATGCGGTAAAAGCCCTGATTGAAAACGCACCGGAAAGGTTCATTGAATTATGGCTATTAAAAGGTCGTGAAGATGATCGTTTAATGCCGATTATCAATTTAGCTCAAAAGTATGGTATTCCAGTCCAGATGGCAAATCGTAAAGTATTGGACGACAAAACTGATGGTGAACAGCATCAAGGCGTTGTTGCACGTGTTAAACCAGGAAAAACCTATACAGAGGCGGATCTCGATAGCATTCTTGCAGCAGGTGAAAGTAAAGGACAAGCCCCATTTTTATTAATTTTAGATGGTGTCACAGACCCTCATAATTTAGGTGCTTGCTTACGAAATGCCGATGCGGCAGGAGTACAGGCTATCATTGTACCTAAAGATAATGCTGCTCGTTTGACAGCAACCGTAAGAAAAGTCGCTGTTGGTGCGGCAGAAAGCGTTCCTTTAGTGCAAGTAACTAACTTGTCGAGAACCATGAAAGCCCTGCAGCAAATGGGGGTATGGATTATTGGCACTGCAGGTGAAACAGATAACTGTTTATACGGTGAGAAACTCTCAGGCCCTATGGCATTAGTGATGGGCGCTGAAGGTAAGGGCATGCGTCGCTTGACTCGTGAAAACTGTGATCAGTTAGTTAAGTTGCCTATGGCTGGTAGTGTTTCTAGTTTAAATGTTTCTGTAGCAACGGGTATATGTTTGTTTGAAATAGTTCGCCAAAGGCTTAATAGCTAGTTTAATCGGTGAGCTTATCTCGACAAGATAAATTGTTTTTATGCGCAATATCAAAGTCGTACGTGTTACTTTTTGCTAAAGTTATGATGATATTACTTTGCTCCATGAGCTATTAATTACATTTATGGGTATTACGCCACAACATAAGGGAATTTTATGAGTAAGATACTTGTTATTGCAGACATGTTAACGCAAGAGCCATTAGCTATTAAACGAGCCAGCCAATTGGCAAATGCTTATCAATCAACATTGCATATTGTTTATTTTTGTAATGAAGATGTTATAGGTGCTGTCGATAATATTGAGCAAATTAAAGATGATGTGTTAGCTAAAATGTCTGAAAAATCAGCTCAACAGCTATCGGCTATTATTCCCGTAAGTGAAACCTATAGCTATGAAGTTGTTTGGGCATCTCGTATTCATAAATGGGTAGCTAACTATGTTGCAGAAGAACAGCCAAAGTTGGTATTTAAAACGGGTAATCGCTCAGAGTCGCTATTTTATACGTCAACAGACTTATACTTATTGAGAGAATGCCAAGTACCTGTATTAATTTCTGCCCCCGAGAAGTGGCGTAAATCATCAAATATTCTTGCTGCAATTGACCTAAGTACTACGAAAAAAGTTAAGCAGGAATTAAATACCAAAATTTTACAGCAGGCTAGAATTTTAGCCGATGGGTTTAATACAGAACTACATGTCTGTTATACCGTTGCTACTTCAACGCTACTTAAAGATTTAGGTATGCAATACCCTGATGAAATGGAAAGGCATGCACAGAGCGAATTAGACGAAAAAATTAAAGCAATATGCTCGCAATATAATATTGAACCCCGCAATTTTCATATTAAAGCAGGTGAGCCAGGAAAAGTAATTACTAGCATTGCTGCACAGTCTGAGGTCGGCGTTGTTGTTATTGGTATGATTGGACGTTCAGGTATCAGTGGCAAGGTTTTTGGTAACACAGCAGAAAAAACGTTATCGTTATTAAAAACAGATGTTTTAGCATTAAATCCATAATCAAAAGCTTTAAAATATGAAAAATAGCGCGCTTATCGGGCTATTTTTTTCATCAAATTTTGTCGCTAAGATTATAGCAACTCTGGATAGTCCCCCCGCACTCCTTAAAGTTTAACATGCTATGACCCAAGTATTTGATTGAAAAAGGCTTGGTCTCTGGTCATAACAACAGTGCAGCATTTAAACTTTTTAAAATTCGTCCTTATAGCATTTTGATAACTTTTATTGGTGCTAATGTCGCTTAAATAGTGCTATTGGAAGACTTCTGTAGACGCAATGATATAACTTTATCAGTAGCAACCTATTAAAACTAAATGCTATCATTATGCTCGCAGAAAATTCTATTTCGTTAGCACGGAAGTCCTATTTAAAGGAATATAAGGGAAGTAAAATGAAGAAATTAGTCGTTGTTATCGGTGTTGTTTGTGCTGGTTTAATTGCACCAAAAGTCATCGGTACGATAGTAGAAAATAAATACGATAGCATTGCCAGTCGTTTTGTTGAGCATCCATCACTTGAGATCACTCAGCGCAGTTTCTCAACAGATTGGTTCTCTGGTCAGTCAATTACTAAAATGAAGTTTAAAGAGCTTTCAGCTGAAGTTGAAGGCTTTGAAATCACCATCAATGAAGAGTTTGCTTTTGGTCCGGTGATTTTTGCAGACAATGATATTCACTTTGCTCTATCCCATTCAAATATTGATTTGGACTTTGAAGTATTAGGTGTCAATGAAACAGAACAAGAAAATATCAATGCTTTTATTACACAGTTAAATGATAAATTGTTAGTTTCATCAACAATTAGTTATGGCTTGAATTACATAACAGCAATAAAAATGGCTGCAACCTCGTTTGAAGAAGATGGCGAGCAGGTTAATTTAGGCGCAATGGATAGTGAGTTTACGGTAACCGATGAAAAATATATTGATGGTTATTTAAATTGGACAGGGCTTGATTTCAAAGGCCCTGAAGCCCATGTGCAAGTGTCAGCATTAGATGTGACTTTTAACCAAGAAATGATTAACGGCGATATATATAGCGCGAATGCACTAGCATTAGGTGACTTTTCTTCGCTGATCAAAAACATTACAGCACAAGATGCTAACGGTGATGAGTTGCTAAATATTGAAAATTTAGTTGTATCAGGCAGTAGTAAGCTTAAAGAAGAGCTAATGAAGGTAACGCTACATTATGGCATCGAGCATTTTGAAGGCTCAGGACAAATACTTGATAAGCTCAATTTAGATGTTTCGTTTGATAAACTTAATCCAGCCGTTTTGCTTGAATTGAATCAATTAGCAGCTAAAATGCAGCAAGAGCCTGAAAACTCAGAGCTGATTAGTCAGCAAATAATGTCGACAGCGGCTCAATTGTTAGCCACAAATCCTGAAATAAAAATTAATGACTTGAGTGCGATGACACCTGATGGTGCAATTAAGTCTGACCTGCAACTTGCTATTGATCACACCTTATACAACCAAGCTAATCCAATGAGTATTATAGCGGCATTGAAGGCGAACTCAAAAGGGGTTGCTCCTGTAGCATTTTTTCAAAAACTAGGTATGGATGATGTGGTTAATATGTATCTAGGGCAAGGTTTTATTGAGAAAAAAGCTGATGAATTATCTTTTTCTGCAACGTTTGAGCAGGGGCAGTTAATGCTTAACGGCCAAATGATCGCCCTTTAGCCCGAGTTGCATTTGTAGAGCCAATTCTTATTTAGTGGTTTTTTGGCTAACCTGGATTCGAGATAACGGATGTCGAAGAAATTAATATAGTGCAATGGTTACAATCACTTTAATTAATTTTATAACCTTTGCCGTATAATTTATTGTCAATGTAATTAGCTTTATGTTTATTGAGGCTGATTAGTCTACCTAATACCGAACGATTAGGTAGACTAATGTATTGTCGATACACGCAGAGAATGGTGGCATTGACGTATTAGCTTACCCTAAACTCAGGCTAGTTAGCCGATTTAACCGAATATCTTCTTGGTTTTTGGTTTTACTTACATATATTCGGTTATACCCAAGTATATGTATCGTGTTTAACTTCTGTGTTGAAGTAAACTAACGCTTGCCTTTATTGTTCATTTTCCCTACACTACGCGTCCTTAATTCAGCCTGAACTTTTTGTTCCTTGCCTCAACTGGTGTTGGCTGAGCCAGACAATGAGGCTACAACCGTAAGGAGCTCGTAATGCGTCATTACGAAATCGTATTTATGGTTCACCCTGATCAGAGTGAACAAGTACCAGCTATGATTCAGCGTTACAGTGACATCGTCACTAATGCTGAAGGCAAAATCCACCGTCTTGAAGACTGGGGCCGTCGCCAATTAGCTTACCCAATCAATAAATTGCACAAAGCACACTATGTTTTAATTAACATTGAAGCGCCTCAAGCAGCTATTGATGAACTAGAAACTTCTTTCCGTTATAACGATGTTGTTATCCGTAACATGATCATGCGCACTAAAGGCGCGGTAACTGAAGCTTCAGCTATGGCTGTTGCTAAAGAAGACCGTCGTGATGAGCGTCGCGAAGTGAAGAAAGAGGTTACTGAAGCACCAGCTACTGAAGCAACGGCTACTGAAGCACCAGCTGCTGAAGCACCAAAAGCAGAAGAAGCTGCGAGCGAAGAATAAGTAACCAGTGACCTGCTCTGTCTATGATGAATAGTCAAGAGAATTGCTTGGTGTTGACCGGACATGTGGTGAAGCCACCTAAAACGTCAACTAGTCCAGCCGGTATTAAGCACTGTCAATTTTCAATGGATCATAAGTCCATACAAAATGAAGCAGGGTTGAATAGACAAGCGTTTGTTCGAATACAGGTTGTAGCAACAGGTAATGTGTCACAACACTTAACTCGTGATTTAATTGAAGGCTGTAATGTCAAAGTGACTGGTTTTATTAATCGTCATGAATCTAGAAACGGTAATCCGCTTTTAGTGTTACATGCCCAACAAATTGAAATGATTTAATTTAGGCCATTTAATTTAACTGATAAATATCAGTGACAATAAATTAGCCAATTTAGGAGAAATCCATGTCTCGTTTTTTTAGACGTCGTAAGTTCTGCCGCTTTTCAGCGGAAGGTGCTGCTGCAATCGATTATAAAGATACAGCTGTACTAAAAAACTATATCACTGAAAGTGGTAAAATTGTTCCTAGCCGTATTACTGGTACAAGCGCTAAATATCAACGTCAACTTGGTCGTGCGATCAAGCGTGCTCGTTACTTAGCATTATTACCATATACTGATTTACATAAGTAACCTAATAAGGGGTTTTGAAAATGGAAGTAATACTTCTTGATAAAATCGCCAAATTAGGCGGCCTTGGTGACAAGGTAACAGTTAAATCTGGTTACGCTCGTAACTTTTTATTACCAAAAGGCAAAGCTGTATTTGCCTCTAAAGCAAACATTGAGCACTTTGAAGCTCGTCGTGCTGATTTAGAGAAAAACTTAGCTGAACAACTTGCTGCTGCACAAGCTCGCGCTGCCAAGTTAACTGAATTAGCCGAAGTTACTATCGCTTCTAAAGCGGGTGATGAAGGTAAATTGTTCGGTTCTATTGGTACTCGTGATATTGCTGATGCAATCACTGAAGCTGGCGTAGAAGTTGTTAAAGCTGAAGTACGTTTACCTTTAGGTAGCATCCGTGAAACAGGTGAATTCGATATCGTAATTCACGTGCACAACGATGTTGATGCAACAGTTAAAGTAGTTGTTATTGCTGAAGCTTAATCGCGAATAGTAATTAACTATTTAAAACCCTGTCTTCAGTAATGAAAACAGGGTTTTTTTATGGCAATAATTCAACCATAACTCAATATGCTTGGCTGGAGGTATTCAACTCGAACTTTGTTGTTTTATAGGTGCTATAGGTAATTCAGGCCAGTCCTGTTTAGCTAGTAACCCTCGATCAAACATCCCTGCTAGACCTTGTAAGCCTCCTGTATGTAAAAGCACAATACGTTGATGTTCAGAAAAATAACCTGCTTGCATGAGATCTAGTAGAGCTAAAATCATTTTTCCTGAATATACTGGCTCAAATCCTACTCCGACGTGCTGGGCAAAACTATGTATTCTCTGTGCATCATCTGGCGTAAATTTAGCGTAGCCGCCGCGATGAAATTGATTCATTATTTGCCAGTTCTGATATGACTTGGCGTGCTCAGGTAATAACTCATTTACGTGTTGCTCAAGGTAATTTTGCTGTTTTAATACTGAAATTCCTAATATTTCGTGCTGAGCTTTGTCACCCAAAATTAAGCCAGCAAGCGTACCGCCACTTCCGACAGGACTCATTATGGTATCAAACTCACATTGATGGTTTAATTCATCGATTACTTCTGCCATACCGGTTAAGGCGAGACTATTACTGCCTCCTTCAGGCACAATAAGGTAGTTGGGGTATTGTTTTTGTAATCGTTGTAAATAGTCGAGATCGTTGCGGAAACGGTAGGTTTTCCTATCAACAAATGAGAGTTGCATGCCCCAATGTTGAGCCCAAGATAAAGTATAATTGTTATGGTTGCTTTGTTCGCCACGAATAATGCCAATAGCTGATAATTGCTGCTGTTTACAAGCAAGCGCACAGGCATGGATATGATTTGAAAAACAGCCACCAAAAGTGATGATCCCGTCAGCGCCAATTGCTTTAGCATGCCTTAAGTTATACTTGAGTTTACGCCATTTATTGCCAGAAATGACTTTGTCAATTTGGTCATCCCGCTTAATTTGCACCGAGATTTTATGCTGTTTAAATATTGGATGATTGATCGTTTGTATAGCAGATATAGGGGACATAATTCTCATAACTTAAAAAAGGCAAATAAATTGAGGTAATTAAAACACTTGCGCGATCAACAGAATCAGCGATAATGGTTTTATGGTGGCATGAAAATAAAAGAATAATATCGCTTAATGTCAATTATTACACGTATCAAAAATATTTTCTCGCAAGCAGAGTCCTCTGATATTGTCGGTGTTGCCCTGCGGCAGCAGTCAATTAGTTATCTGGTCAAAAACGCGACTAAAAATTACTGTAAAACCATAGAGAATGAAGCTCATCCGCTTATTAGTAGTCTCAAGCATATTGTTAGCACTAAGTCGTTAGCAGGTTGTTGCCACCTCGTTTTACCGAATGCCAATTCTCAAATAGTACAGGTTGATAAGCCAAATGTTCCGCACACTGAAATAAATGACGCCTTGAAATGGCAAATAAAAGATCTCGTCAGTATAGCACCCGAAAACATGGTTTTAGATTATTTTGATGGTCCATTATTAGTCGGTGGTCATGAAAAAGTTAATGTTGTTTGTGTTGCCAAAAATGATTTGATTGAACTGGTAACCACATTAACTGTGGATAATTTGCAAGTTGTTAGTATTACCACTGAAGAATTTGCTTTTGCTAGTTTGTTGCCGGTACAAGATGATGCTGTGCTGTTAGTTTGCCAGCAGCCGGGTGAAGAAGTGAACCTATTAATTGTCAAAAATGGTCAGTTATTTTTTAGCCGACGTTTACGTGGCTTTGCCGAGATTGCTAATAAAAGTGAAGATGAACTCAGTATGGGCGTTATCGATTCGCTAAGTTTAGAAATTCAACGCTCGACTGATTATTTCGAACGGCAATTAAAACAAGCACCTGTTAAAGCGGTTGAAGTTTTGATCCCAATGCAAAATGAAGCTTTTTTAGCACGAAAATTGGCGGAAAACACCAACGTAGAGGTGAAGTTGTTTACTATGCCTGAAACATTGGAAAACTACCGAAGTAGCGCGGCAGCGATAGGTGCAACACAGTTAAATTTTATGGAGCCAAACTAGATGGCTAAATATTCGATTAACTTATTGCAAGCTGATTTACTGCCAGCAAAAGCACTGTGGACATTAAACCGTGTTATCGCTGTATGGCTAGCCGCGTTAGTCGTGATGTTAGCGCTGATTTTTATTGCTCAAATGCAGCTAAGTCGTTTAAATGCAGTATTTCAAGCGGAAAGTGCACTTAATAATAGTCTAAATATTCAACAGCAAAGCTTAGAGTCCACTATTAGTGCAAATCGTAAAGATGCCGACTTGTTAGCAAAAATAAATATGGTTAAGTTAGTTATTGCTAACAAACAACATTTACATCAGCAGTTAACTGACCCAACACAGACCTATAGTGCCGGTTTTTCTAGTGCCATGGTTGAGTTAGCTGAATTACATAACAAAAATATTAGTTTACAGAGAGTGAATATTGGCAATGGCAATATGACATTTTCTGGTATAGCGCGTACACCTGATGCAGTGCCGAATTGGTTATCTGGTTTTGAATCATCGACTTTTTTGTCGGGTAAACGCTTTGTTAACTTTTCTTTGACCGAAAATGAAGAGCAATTAACTGAGTTTGTGGTTAGCTCTGCACAAGCTAAAGGGGAGTAGCAATATGACGCAATGGCGTGCTTATAGTGAAAAATTTAGTAATACCACACCGCGAGAACAGTATTTAATTATTGCTAGCGGTTTAGTTGCTATCATCTTTATTTTGTATAGTTTATTTCTGGATGAGCCTTTTCAGCGAATTGGGCAGTTGGATCAACAAATCCTGCAAACTCAACAAAGTAATGAAAATAGCAAGAGATCTATTCAAGTTTTAGAGCAAGCATTACTTAAAGACCCTAACGCTGCTTTAAAAGATGAATTATCACAGTATCAAGTAAGGCTGGGTGAGATAGACCAACAACTTTTAAGCTTAACTTCAGATTTAATTGATCCTATTCAAATGCGTTACGCGCTGATCAAACTTTTAAAACTACAAAAGGGGGTTAAATTACTTTCATTTGAAGTTTTGCCAGCAAGTCCGGTAACGAAATCTAACCTTGAGAATAGTAATAGTTTAGATAACAAAGAAGCGAGCATTGCGAGTGTTGAGCAAACATCAGAAACACAATTACGACTATATCGCCATAGCATTAAAATTAAATTACAAGGACAGTATTTTCAGTTGAAAGATTATTTGACGCAATTAGAGGGGCTATCTTGGAAATTCTTTTGGCAAGAGTTTGATTACAACTTGAAAGCCTACCCTGTTAGTGAGCTTGAGGTAGAGATTTACAGTTTAAGTACTGCACAGGAGTTCATTGGTGTATAAAGTTAGCTTGATATTATTACTGTTATT
Source organism: Cognaticolwellia aestuarii (assembly GCF_002000025.1). Lineage (GTDB taxonomy): Bacteria > Pseudomonadota > Gammaproteobacteria > Enterobacterales > Alteromonadaceae > Cognaticolwellia > Cognaticolwellia aestuarii. Next base: position 272,364 of record NZ_MUZV01000001.1, on the reverse strand, counting down.
TTGTTCTGAATATGCAAATGGTCAACAAGTTGATCCAACTAAACCTTTTGGTGCTGTAGCAGCAAGCAATAGTAATGAAAAAAGCACACCGCTAACATTGCAGTCTATTATCCAGCGTGACGGTAACAAAAAGGCCATTATTGATGGCAAAGTGCTCAATGTTGGAGATAAATATAAAGGTTTTCAATTGATAGCCATTAGCTCAAAGGGGGTGGTGCTAGATTCACCACAAGGTAGAATGGAATTATCATTATTTTCCGGTGTTATAGCGAACTCAAAATGAAAAAAATAATTAACCAAAAGAAGCACCAAATTCAATTGTTTTGTTGCACAGCAGTACTTGTGCTTGCCGGCTGTCAATCAGCACCTAAGCCACCTACTGAGGTCAATCAGGCCTTAGATGATGCAATTGCTCAAGCGAGTAAACCAGCCAAACCAAAGCCATTACAAACACTGCCAAGCTCTGTTCGCCAAGAGTTAATGCAAAAAGAAGTGCGACAAGCACGCCATGGTTTGTTAGCTGAAAAACGTTTAGAAATAGCAGCAAGTGGTGTTGCAGCTGAGCAATTTTTTGCCGCAATTGTTGATGATTCATCATACAGTATCGCGGTTCATCCGGAGGTGAGCGGCACGATCACTTTGAATTTAAAAGACGTGACTTTAGATGAGGCGCTTGATGTTATTGAGTCACTTTATGGCTACGATATCCGTCGCCAAGGTCGAGTCATTCAAGTTTATCCTGCCGGCATTCGTACGGAAACAATTCCTCTCAATTATCTTTATGTTAAGCGCAGTGGTATGTCTAGCACCAGCATAAACTCTGGTGGCGTTTCTGAAAATGATCCAAGTAGCAATAATTCTAGTGGAAGTAATAACTCCAATAGCAGTAATAATAATCAGAATAGTAATGGTCAAGGAAGTAATAGTCAGAACGGCAGTAGTGGTATTAACATTTATACTGAAAATGAATCTGACTTCTGGAGCGAATTAAAAGAAACGTTAACGGCATTGGTTGGCGATGAAGGTGGTCGTTCTGTTATCGTTTCACCACAAGCTGGCTTAGTAACTATTCGAGCATTGCCTTCGGAAATTACTGCTGTTAAGAGTTTTCTTGATAGCACTCAAGAGCACTTACGCCGTCAAGTCATTATTGAAGCGAAAATAATGGAAGTCACCCTAAATGATGACTATCAGCAAGGGGTAAAGTGGGATCAAGTACTTGGCCATATTGAAAGCACTGATATTGGCTTTTCAACAACCGGAAATATTGCTGGTAGTACTATTTCATCGGCAATTGGCGGTGTAACAAGCTTAAGTTTTCTAAATAAAGACTTTAGTGGTGTGATTGACTTGTTATCTACCCAAGGTAATGTCCAAGTACTCTCTAGCCCAAGAATTACAGCGACAAATAATCAAAAAGCGATTATTAAAGTGGGTGAAGATGAATATTTTGTCACTGATGTTTCTAGTACAACGACAACAGGTACTTCTACTACTACAACACCTGAAATTGATTTGACGCCTTTTTTCTCGGGTATTGCGCTTGATGTAACACCACAAATAGACGCTGATGGTGAAGTTATTTTACATATTCACCCGTCAGTGACTATTACGGATGAGCAGACTAAAACTATACGATTGAGTAATGAAGATATTATTTTACCGTTAGCACAAAGTAGTGTCCGTGAGTCAGATACTATTATTCGCGCTAAGTCAGGTGAAATAGTTGTTATTGGTGGCTTAATTGAAACCCGTAAAGTTAACCTTGAATCAAAAACACCATTTTTAGGTGATATACCTATTATGGGCGAGCTTTTTAAAAGTAAAAGTGAATCAGTTCAAAAGAAAGAACTGGTTATTTTATTAAAGCCGATCGTTATTGGACAAGATACTTGGAAGAATCAATTACAGGATGCCCGTGCTTTGTTAAAACAATGGTTTCCTGAAGATGCGGACGCAAACGCCGCTGATAATTAAGCTATAACTTTATGTATTTGTATCACTTTGGCTTAAGGGAACTACCGTTTACTTTAACACCGAACACCAACTTCTATCTCGGTTTAGAGCCTCATAATGAGGCACTTGCCGTATTGCTAACGGCATTAAAAACTGGTGAGGGTTTCATTAAAGTCATTGGTGAAGTTGGTACAGGAAAAACCTTACTATGTCGTAAGTTGCTGAATGAAATTCCCGAACATTTTGTTACCGCTTATATTCCTAACCCATATTTAAAGCCTGATGAATTAAGACGCGCGGTTGCTGTTGAACTTGGTGTTAAGCAAGCACAACGTATGTCATTGCAACTTCTAACTCAACGTATCCAACAAAGACTGTTGGAGCTACACAATCAGGGGCACTCTGTGGTGTTGATTTTAGATGAAGCACAAGCATTACCGGCAGAAAGCCTTGAAGCATTGCGACTTTTCACTAACCTTGAAACAGAAACAAGAAAGTTATTACAGGTAGTGTTATTCGCACAACCTGAGTTAGATGAGCGATTAGCCGAAAAAGCTTTTCGACAATTAAAGCAGCGAATCACCTTTTCTTATAAATTGCGAGCCATGACCGCGCTAGAAGTAGAGCATTACATTCAGCATCGTTTAAAGATTGCTGGTTACAAAGGTGCAAATTTATTTAGCCGAGCTATTACGAAAAAAATTGCTAATGTTAGTCAAGGTATTCCACGGCTGGTGAATATTATTTGTCATAAAATGTTGATGCTTGGTTACGGCGAAGGATGTTATCAGCTTACTAAAAAGCACTTATCAAAAGCGATTCAAGATACTGAAGGTATGCAGCATAAAACGCCTTATAAGTTTTATTTAGCAGGCGTATTAATTATTGCGGTTATTCTTAGCTTATATTATTCATGGCATGTTAATGGGATATCACTATGAGCGTCATCAACCAAATGCTAAAAGATTTAGACAAGCGTCAAAGTGAACAAAAAAATAGCGCCCAAGCTGTGGCTCCATTGACCGCAAAATCTTCAACTAGTCGAGTGATATTTATCATTGTGGCTATTATAGTTTTAAATATTCTTGGCATATTTAGCTGGCAACTTTACAGCGAAAATCAACAGTTAAAAGAGCAGGTGCAAACCAATGCTACCGCTATCAATGCTAATAATGATCGCACTGTTAGTGACGTCGTTTTAACGGATGCTAGTGAGATGGTTGATGATAAGCAAAGTGCATATCAAGCGCCTTTTGTTGCAGTTGATGCAGCGTCAGAAAAATCAACAATAGTAACATCGTCAGTAAAACAAGCGGCTAGTGATATTGCTGATGAGCTATCAAAGCAGTCATCAGTTTCAGCAAAAAAGCCCGTTAATAATGATAGCGTTAACATTAATCCCCTAGCAACTAGCCTCTCGAGTAATACAGAGAAAATGTCTGCGCTTGATGCTGAGAACGTTGAAAATACAAGTGATATTACTGGGCGTAAACAAGTGGCTAATGTTGCGAAAGCTACGCCAAGCTTAACAATTTCGCGTACACAGTTGACTCCACAGGCGCTAGCGGCTAATAAAATAACTCAAGCAGAGCAAGCCATTGAGCGTAATGACATACTCAAGGCTGAAGCCTTATTTGAAGAAGTGTTGTTGATCATACCTGAACATGAAACAGCGCGTAAACAGCTGGCAGCACTGTGGTATGGTAAAAAATCATATCAAGATGCAGTGAACCTATTATCACAAGGTATAGCGTTGGCACCTCAGTCAGAAGAAATGCGCCTGATGACGGCACGCATTTATTATGAACAAGGCCAGCCAAGACCAGCCTATAATGTCTTAAGGCCAGTAAATTATAGTTCAAATACAGAATTACAAATACTACTCGCAAATACGGCAGCAGATTTAAACGAGCATGACAATGCCATTGTTGCTTATGAAAAACTTATTGCACTTGAGCCTCATGTTGGGCGATGGTGGTTGGGATCTGCAGTGTCATTAGATAGCCTTGGTAAATTTGTGCTGGCAAGAGATGCCTATAAACAAGCAATAACACGCAATGACTTATCTAATAGTGCGATGCAGTTTGCTCGTCAACGCCTGATAGAGTTAGGAGAATAATATGGCAGCACCTAAATTAAAAATGCGTTTGGGCGACTTGCTTGTTCACGAACATATCATTAGTAATGAACAGTTGATACAAGCGTTAAATAGCCAAAAAACCAGTGGCAGAAAACTCGGTGATGCCTTAATTGAATTAGGTCATATTGGTGAAAAACAGCTGCTAGAGTTTTTAGCGCAACAGCTTGATGTGCCATTTTTAGATATTAGCCAACGAAGAATTCCCCCCGAAGTTGCCTTGTTATTACCAGAAGTGCATGCAAGACGTTTGCGTGCCCTGATTATTGAAGAACAAGGGGATTCTGTCCTCATTGGTATGAGCGACCCAGCGGATTTAAGTGCCCTTGATCAACTTGAACAAATGTTATCGCCAAAGCGTTTAAAACTAGCGGTGATAATGGAATCGCAACTGTTTGACGCTTTCGATAGTTTATATCGCCGTACAGCTGATATTGAATCCTTTGCTAGCCAGCTTGAGGAAGAATATGATCAAGGAAGTAACTTCGATTTATCAAGTACCTTTCTTGAAGAGGGGGGTGACGCAACTGTTGGTAAGCTATTGCAATCGGTTTTTGAGGATGCGGTGCAAATGCGAGCATCCGATGTCCATATTGAGCCAGATGAAAACTCGTTACGTATTCGTCAGCGTATTGATGGCGTGTTGCAAGAAAATATATTAAAAGAGAATAAAATTGCCTCAGCAATGGTGTTGCGTTTAAAGCTGATGGCGGGCTTGGATATTTCTGAAAAGCGCTTACCGCAAGACGGTCGATTTAACCTGCAAATTAAAGGCCATAGCATTGATGTACGTATGTCGACTATGCCAGTACAACATGGTGAATCCGTTGTTATGCGACTACTAGATCAATCTGCTGGGTTATTGTCGCTAGATGAAACAGGCATGCCAGAGCAATTTGTGCAGCGTATCCGCCATCAAATATCACGGCCTCATGGCATGGTGTTGGTTACTGGTCCCACAGGTAGTGGTAAAACAACAACGTTATATGCCGCACTAAGTGAGCTAAACCAAGCGAGTAAAAAAATAATTACGGTTGAAGATCCTGTCGAATATCGCTTACCACGAGTTAATCAGGTGCAGGTGAATAGCAAAATAAACCTGACATTTTCAAGCGTACTGCGCACGGCGCTCCGACAAGACCCTGATATTCTGATGGTGGGTGAGATGCGTGACCAAGAAACGGTTGAAATTGGTCTGCGAGGCGCATTAACTGGTCATTTAGTTTTGTCTACACTACATACGAATGATGCTATCACTAGTGCCCTGCGCTTATTAGATATGGGCGCAGCTGGTTTTTTAGTCGGCAGTTCATTAAGAGCAATTATTGCGCAGCGCTTAGTGCGAAAAATTTGTGAAAATTGTCGACAAGTTCACCAACCCGATCAACAGGAAATGATGTGGCTATCGAATCTTGCGGACAGTGACATCAGTGCTATTACATTTAGTAACGGCAGGGGATGTCAAAGTTGTCACTATACTGGCTATAAAGGTCGGATCGGTGTTTTTGAATTATTAGAAATGAATGAAGCTATGATGTCAGCATTAAAACGTGAAGATACTGAGGCCTTCACACAAGCAGCCAAGCAGCATCCGGAGTTTAGACCATTAGCACTTGCAGCATTTGATTATGCTAAATTAGGTATCACCAGTGTTGAAGAAGTCTTACGTTTAGTTGAAACCGTTGACGTTACAGGATAAGCAATAATATTATGCCAGCATTTAATTATATTGGGCGAGATGCCAATGGTAGCCAAGTAAAAGGCGCTATCGAAGCGGTCAATTCCGCTATGGTTGCTGAGCAATTATCCCGTAAACGTATTATTCCGATATCTATAGAAAGCGCTGAACAGGCTGACACTGACATTTCATCAAAAAATATTGATATTAGTGATTTATTGGGTTTTAACCAAGTTACCTTGGACGATTTAATTGTTTTTTGTCGGCAAATGTATGCCTTGGTTAAGTCAGGTGTACCTATTTTAAGAGCCATCAATGGCATGGCAGAATCAAGTACATCAGTAAAGTTAAAGTCAGCATTAACAGATATTTCTGCGCAACTAGAGGGTGGCTTTCCGCTTTCTAATGCTTTACATCAGCACCCCAAAATATTTACGCCCTTGTTTGTTTCTCTGGTCCATGTTGGCGAGAATACAGGTAATCTCGACGATGCATTTCTAAAGCTTGCCAGCTATTTTGAGCGTGAACAAGAAACCCGTAAACGCATTAAAACCGCTTTACGCTATCCTAGCTTTGTTTTGATTGCCATTGTTGCTGCGTTAGTTATTTTAAATATTTTTGTAATTCCGACCTTCGCAAATATGTTTAGTAAGCTCGGCGCTGACTTACCTTGGGCAACTAAAATGCTGATTGCTAGCTCCAACTTCTTTCTCAACTATTGGCCGCATATGTTGATCGCCAGTGTTGTTGGCTTTTTTGCGATTAAGTATTACTTAAAAACACCTGCTGGGATGTACGGTTGGGACAGGCGCAAGTTGAAATTACCGGTTGTTGGTGGGGTTATTGAACGTTCAATTCTATCTCGTTTTGCTCATACCTTTGCCATTATTTTACGTGCTGGCGTACCAATGACGTCTGGCTTAACACTCGTTGCTGATGCCGTTGATAATACTTTTATGCGTGAAAAAATTATTGCCATGCGTAGTAGTATTGAAAGTGGTGAAAGTTTATTACGCTCGGCGGTTACCAGTACCTTATTTACTCCTTTAGTGTTACAGATGGTCGCTGTCGGTGAAGAAACAGGGCGAGTTGATGAGTTACTGGCAGAAGTTGGTGATTATTATGAACGAGAAGTAGACTATGAACTTAGTACATTAACAGCGCGTATTGAGCCTATTATGGTTGCAATTGTCGCTGTTATGGTCTTGGTATTAGCGTTAGGTATCTTTACCCCTATGTGGGATATGATGTCAGCATTCCAAGGTAAGTAAATGAACTTCTTTATATGGTAAAACAATGACATCATTACAGGTTGCTGAAAAAAAGGAAAAGTCTCTAGCAGAAATTCTTATGGTAGTTGTGCTGGTAGCATTATTAATGGCGACTTTTATATTTTATTTTTTTAAACACCAAGGACAACTGACCCGTGCTGGTTTCGAATCGATAGCGCAAGTTTTTTCTGCAAGAGTCAATGGTATTCGTGCACAGTGGTTTATGGATAAACAACCACATTTGGTTAAGATTCAAGCTAGTAACCAGCTAGCCGATGGTAGCAATGAGGTAAAGGTTCCTGTTAATAGCAAAGGCTGGGTTGACGCTGGAAGTTCAGATTTATCATGCCAAGAAATTTGGCATTTTGTGATGGGATCACCTTTAGTTTATATGAAGCAACCTATTGGGGCAGTGTTGGTTGGTCCTACATATGAGAAGATGAATTATTGTCAATATAGTTTATCCAGTGGTGAGTATTTTACTTACTATCGCCATGATGGCAAAGTCAGTCAGGTGCAATTAAGACACTAAAATCTACTGGCTCGTTCTCAGGATTAGCGTAAACACGATGTTTTATTCTAATTTTTATGGAAATGTAACTAAGTAAGTGACTTTATTAGTATTTCGTTGTTAGAATAAAATTAAAGCAAAGTTGATATTATAATTAAGAGGTTGTTATGAGAAAACAGTCAGGTTTTACCCTTATAGAGTTAGTTATCGTTGTTGTGATCTTAGGGTTTTTGGCGGTTACCGCAATCCCTAAATTCCTAGACTTAACTGATCAAGCAAAACAAGCAAACATTGAAGGCATGGCTGGCGGTTTTGCTACTGCGATCTCATTAGCTCGTGCACAATGGGAAGCAGAAGGGCGTCCTACAGATGGCACTAACCGTAATGTTGTTAGCTACGACGGTGCAGACTTAGTATTAACAACTGAGGCTACAGGTATCAGACCCGGTTATGTTGTTTCATCAGTTGCCGGACGAAATAATAATGGTGCAGGGTTAGGCACTGGCTTCACATCGGCTAACTGTGTTGATATATGGCAAAACATTTTCCAACAACCGCCGCGTATAACAGACGCAATTACAACTTTGAATAACGATAATGGTATAGATTACTTAGCAGCAAAATCAGGCTCAGGTGCTACAACTCTCTGCCACTTCTATTTAAAGGAAACGTTAGATAAAAGTGGCGATAATTATACAGACCCAGGCACAGCAACAGATACTGGCAATACCAATAGTTTTACTTATCAGCCAGCAAACAGTTCAGTCGTGGTTTATATCAATAATTAGTTCTAGAAAAGTTAAAAACAAAAGGTTTATATTATGAATAAGTTTACAGGCAACACTTTTAGTAGCCAAAAGGGTTTTACACTCATTGAGTTAGTCGTGGTCATTGTGATTTTGGGTATTTTAGCGGCAACTGCTGCGCCTAAGTTTATTGACTTAACGGGTGATGCAAAAGCTGCAGTGATGAGAGGTGTTGAAACCAGCATGGTAAGTGCTGTGAGTATTATACATGCTAAAGCAATCATCGATGGTCAAACATCTGGTGACCAAACAGTTGAGGTTAAAGGAGTATTTTATAGACTCCATAATGGTTATCCTGCGGCTAGGTGGAGAGGCAACGGAAGTGGTGACTCTACTGCTAATGCCAGTAGTATTTTAGGTTTGTTGGACATCGATTCAAGTGCTACGGGCGACTTTAGAGTAACGAACGGTGACCCAGCTAGAATTCAACATGTTTCTGCTGCATCGAACACGACTAATTGTCGACTTACTTATACGCGTTCAGCTGGTGTTGACATACGCCCAGTGATTGACAGTTCTTCATTAGACGATTGTTAATATTGAGTTGAATGAGTTAAAGGGGGGCTAAGCTCTCCTTTTTTATATCGATATTTTAGCTTTAGGCTTAAGTATCTTTTAATCATGAATGTTAATTTGCTATCGATCTATGTGTTCTTACAAATCTAATGTAGAGTTTAGCGCTCAATGTAGAGTTTAGCGCTCTACGATAAAATAACAACGTAAGTAAAGCATACACATTGATAATCTGGTGGTAAAAGGCTCAAAAGATATAGCTAGATGTAATGCTAAAGCCACATAATACTTAAGAAACTGATAACGCTTAGCTTTATAAAACTGCTGAGATATACTTGTACAACAATGATTAAGCCTATAATTATCGTAGCAGAGTGTGCTTCGCAGAAAGCTGTTTTCCCTAGTTTGAAATGTTCGAATTTATGCACAGCGGTTATAATAATTTATGATTACTTGTGTTTTCTAAGGTAAACAGATAAAAGGTCGTAGTAGATGAATTCAAAAGGGTTTACTTTAATAGAACTTATTCTGGTTATTATAGTTTTAGGTATTCTTGCTGTTACAGTTACGCCTAAATTTTTTAGTAAAAATGGCTTTTCTGAATATGCTTATCGCACTGACATAATCGCCAAATTACGCTTAATACAAACGCGTGCGATGCAACAAGTTAATTCCCCCTCTGCCACGAGCAATAAGTTTTGTCATCAAGTGCAGTTAGCCACTAAACAGCTAACAAAAGTGCTTTGCAGCCCAATTGCAGAGTATGCAGACCCAAGACAGCAAAGAGCTACAAGTGTGACAATTGCGAGTGATGATAGCGTTACTTTTAGTCCCGCAGGGCTTATTTTTGCTTTTGATGCTATGGGCCGGCCCAGCGTTAATGGCAACAATAGAAAAATCGAAATCACCATTACCGGTGAGCAAGCATTACAAGTTATTATCGAGTCAGAGGGCTATATTCATGCTAGCTAATCATGGTGCATTGCTAGGTGTTGCTCATGCTCGGCAATTGCAGAGAGGCTTTACCTTGATTGAAACCGTCATTGGTATTGTGGTGCTATCAATATCTTTTGCAATTTTCACAACGTTACTTTATCCCTTGTCTAAACAAAGCGCAGAACAAATTCATCAAATTAGAGCCGCTGAGTTAGGCCAATCAATGATGAATGAGATTTTATCAAAAGCATTTGATGAAAACTCTGATATGTCTGGCGGCTTATACCGCTGTGGCGATGACATCAACAATGATGGCGCCATTGAAGTAACAGATGGCGAACGAGCATGTTCAGTAAATTTAGGCAATGAAGAGTCTGGTGATAGGGCATTATTCGATGATGTTGACGATTATAATGACTTAGTCATTAATGAAATTGAGAGTTCTCTAGGGGCCGGTGATCCTTTAAAAGATATTTACCGTGGTTTTCAAGTAAAAGTTAGTGTGACTAACGAAAGTAACTATCGGGTCACCGCTAATGCAAATAATTACACGGCTAAGTTGATCACGGTGACGGTAACAACGCCGCAGCAATTTGACTTCGTTTTTTCTGCCTTTAAGGCTAATTTTTAATGCGCTTATTATCGGCTAAATCAAAGGGATTTACTTTAGTTGAGCTCGTCACAGTGATCGTTATTTTGGGTATTGTTGCCACGAGTATCACGAGTTTTTTACGATTTGGCACTCAAAGTTATACCGATGCAGCGGATCGTGATGCACTTATTTCAACCGCGAGATTTTCGCTTGAGCGGCTTAGTCGAGAAGTCAGAAATGCACTGCCCAATAGCATACGTACTATCGGCAATAATGCTCAATGTTTAGAGTTTACCCCTATCGACCAAAGTGTTATTTATGTTGATATTCCCGTAGCTCCGGAAGCGGCCAGCAATAGCATCGAAGTACTCATGCTAGAAGATTCGCTACAAGCAACAACCAAGTATGTCTCGATATATGCATTAAATACGGCCGATATTTATACTAAAACTCCGGGGGTGGTCGCTGAATTTTCTTCTCTAGATAACGCTGGCGATAAACAAACACCATCAACGATTAATTTCACCAATAATATTTTATTTGTCGCTGAATCACCGACTAAGCGACTGTTCTTTATCGACGAACCCGTGAGTTATTGTATTGAAAGTGAACAGCTTAGACGCTATAAAGGCTATAACGGCTATGACACTAATGGTAAGCCGAATAACGGTGGTGTTTTAATGGCTGAAGATCTAGAAAACTTCTCAGCAGCGGGTCGAGTTGTTCCGTTCGAAACCCTACCTAGCACGTTACAAAGAAACGCTATGGTTATTGTGCGTTTTAAATTCGTTAGAAATGATGAAGAAATAAATTTTAGTCATGAAATTCAGGTGCCTAATGTCCCGTAACCGTAAATTAAAGAATCAACTGTTTCATCATAACTTAGGCTATTATCGACCGCGTAGAGGTAGTTCGTTAGTTATTGCTATTTTTGTTATTGTTGTGATGTCATTACTTGGCGCTGCTTTGGTTAAAATGATGGACTCTAGTCAAGAAAATTTAGCGTTTGAAGTATTAGGAACGCGTGCCTACAACGCTGCCCAAACGGGGGTGCAATGGCAGTTAGCACAGTTGTTTCCTGTGGGTTTAAATAGCAGCGCAGTAAATACATGTGCTGATGTTAGCCATAAGCCACCCATAATCAGTACAATAAAGGGTTTTAACGCTTGTGAAATAGTCGACCCTATTAAATGTGATGACTTCACTCATAATGGGGTACGTTATTATACCATTACAAGTGTCGGACAGTGCAATATCGCTGGTGAAACTACCTCGAGAGTGATTGAAGTGGAAGCTCGAAGTATGTAGAAGTGGTTTCTACGCAGCTTGAGTAGTATGCAAGCTGTCTTGGTGTATTGCCTTATTGACAGGTGAAAAAACTGGCTTTCCTCGTTTTGAAGTGACGTATTTCATGGGGAGGCGATATAAAAAAGCTTGGCTAATGCGATATAATTTATTTCAGTTAGTGTAGAGTGTGACTTTACTCGACGTTAACAATTAGTGCTGATATCAATCAACATGCTAGTAAAGTATTAAGATAGAAGGTTGTTATTATGTGTAAATTTAAATATTTTACTGCTTTGTTTATGCTGATTTATAGCGCTTTTTCAGCTCCTGTTTTGGCCGCTGAATGTCAAGCTGTATTTCCTGATGTTATTGCTTCTCATGGCGCTAGCGCAAACACCAGTAGTGTTGATTTTGGTTACAATGCACGCCTTATCAATAACCCTGATACCGTATTGTCGACTTTTCAAATTAGTCATAACTTAGGTTCGAACATTAACAGTTGTTCGACGGCTAATTGCATGGCTTCTGGTCAAGCTTCACTAGAGGTTAATGCCGATTTTTTACGCGGTAGTGGCACCATTGACTATAGTCCACCGAGCAATCAAATAACGACTTTTGGCACCACAAGTGTCAATAATTATGATCAAATAACCGCTAACTCCGATGCAGTACTTAATTTTAGTGCTAACCATGATGTTTATTTTTTTGAGAACTTATCTTTAGGCTTTAACAACACACTTAACTTGTCTGCAGGAAAAACCTATTATTTTGGTCAATTTTCGGTAGCGTCAAGTGTCGAAATCAACGTCGTCGGTGCGGGCACTGCCGTTGTTTATATTGACTCAGGAGTATTATTTACTGCCGCAACTATGGTTAACTCAAGCGGTAAAAATATATCCGGTGATGTAAGTAAACTCGTGATGCATGTTAATGGGGATGTAACGCTAAATAGCGGAGTGACCTTTTCAGGCGCTCTGTATGCTAAGGATATTACTTTTACATCGGCAAGTTTCTTACATGGGGTGACCTCAGGAGAGAAGTTTACCGTAAACTCTGACTCTATTTTGACTTACGATAGCGATGTTTTTACGGCTGATTTTGGTGAGTTTTGTCAGAAAGCTATTCCTGTTACCGCCATTGCTAACTTTAAGTTCGACGAAAGAGAATATGCTAATGTTGCTGGCGAAGTTAAAGACAGTATTGGCGAGTTTCATAGCACAGCGCGATCAGCACAAACGGTAGAAGGTAAGGTGTGTCAAGCACTTGATTTATCTACAACAGGTACTCAAGACTATGTCGTAATTGATAAAGATGTTTTACATAATAAAAGCGAGTTTAGTATTTCACTTTGGCTGAAAACGGCTAAAACTAGTAATCAGAGTATTCTATCTGGCGCCACATCAGGCAGCCATAATGAACTATTGATGTGGTTTACGCGTGACACAAGCTTTAGGCCATATCTAAAAGATAGGCCGATTAGCACTTTAACTACCTCTTCGATTGCAGGAGACACTTGGCGTCACCTAGTTTGGACACATGGTGATAATCAGAGTTGTCTATTTATTGATAGTATTGCTCAAGGGTGTATAGCTTTAACAACAAGCCCGCGGAGTGTAGAAAGTCTGATTTTGGGGCAAGAGCAGGATAGTGTTGGTAATCGTTTTGATTCTTCCCAGGCTTTTAATGGCCTAATGGATGAGCTGGTTATTTTTGATGGTGTTATTGGCCAAACACAAATTAATCAAATATATAATTATCAAAGTAACGGTTTAGATCTTGATGGCGAATCTATTATTTGTGACAGTGAATTGATTGCGCAATTTTCAATGGAATCGTTATCATGGAATGGATCCCCCGATGAAGTTATTGATGAAACAGGTAATTTTAATGGCCAAGCGTTCAATGGCCTTACTACTAATAGCGCAACCTCAGCGCTAACGGGTAATCCTGGTACTTGTAGCTATGGAGAATTTGATGGCATTGATGACTATATTCAAATTGACGATGATGGTACGAGTGACTTTCCCTTAGATTTACAAAAAACATTAACGGTAAGTGTTTGGATAAATCCCAAATCATTACCAAGCTCTGGCCTAAAAACTATTGTTTCGAAAGATGAGAACTACGAATTTCACCTGCAACCTTCAGGTGAAATTAACTGGTGGTGGCAAACATCGTCTTTTTCTACATCGGGTGCCGGTATTACAGCGGGTAACTGGTATCACGTTGCCATAACTTATGAAAGTGGTAAGCAAGTAATCTATATTAACGGTGTTGAAAAAGGATCTAGCGCGGTAACGGGGGACTTAATATTAAACAATGACCCCTTACAAATAGGGCAAGATCAGCGTATTTCTAGTCGATTCTTCTCAGGGTTGATTGATGAAGTGCATATTTTTAAAGGCGCGTTAAGTGCTGCTGAAATCAATAAGATTTATGCTAAAAGACACCCTTGCGCGGAGCCCGTTATTCATCACTATGAAATTGTGCATGATGGTAATGGTTTAACTTGTGCCGCTGAGCAAATCACCCTTAAAGCTTGCACTAATAGCGAATGTGCAAGCAATAGTGATTTAAGTACCGAAGCGGTGAGCTTAAACTTTACTGTCATTAGTCCAACTGATGGGCGTATTATTAAAGCATCACCAACCTTTACAGGCAGTACAAGCTTTACGTTTAATCATACCACCGCAGAAACATTAACTTTATCAGTTGACGATGTAAGCGTGAATGCCAGTCATGCTTTTGAGTGTTCAGGTGTCGGTGATAGCTGTAACATGGGCTTTGAAAACGCTGGCTTTAGGTTTCTTTCTAGTAACGATAATAATGAGACTATTGCACATCAAATATCAGGTAAAGAATTTGCCGACACCCTAAAACTGCAAGCGGTCAAAAGTAATAATGGGGTGTGTGAAGGTTTATTTTCTGGTGATGTTACTGTTAGCTTATCTCAAGAAAATATAACGCCAGATTTAAACTTTAACCCCGGCTTAGCTTTCCAAACGGGTGACAAGAATATTGCAAAATATCCACAATTTTCCAACGATGTTACCTTAGCTTTTGATGCTGAGAGTACTGCGACTATTGTAAAACCTCAGTATCTAGATGCTGGGCAAATTCGTTTACATGCAAAATATGCTAATGACGATATTGCTATTGTTGGCAGTTCAAATAGCTTTTGGGTAAAGCCAGACAAATTTGTGATTAACTCTACGGCCAGTTATAACGCCACTGCTGATAGCACTTTTGTTGCAGGCAAAGATTTTACTTTTCATGTTCGTGCCTTAAATGAGAACGGTGATATTACACAAAACTATCGACAAAGTGATGGAGCATTAAAACTAAAGGTGACACGAGTAGTGCCTGCTCTTGCAGGTACCATCAATGGTCAGTTTACGCACCTCGATAATACAAGTATTGAAAGCGATACTGGCTTTCAGCCTGTGATATTAACTAATTTTAGCGATGGCGATAAAGGGCAATCAGTATTTAATGGTGGGCGATATAATGAAGTTGGTGTTATTAATGTCGAGCTACAAGATAGTAATTATGGCGGTTTGTCCGGCAGTACGGGCTTAGTCTCTGCAAATACTCTAACAATGGGGCGCTTTATTCCTGCATATTTTAAGCAAACGGTTAGTACCAAAGGCAAGCTTGATGCCTATCACAGTGATGCAGATTCAGGGCGCTGTGAAATAGCAAATTGGACTTATACCGGCCAACGCACAACTGACAACAAAGGCACTATTGGTTATAGTCTCGCGCCTACAATAGCCATTACCGCTTATAATGCTCAAAATGAAATAACCGAAAATTATACACTAGGTGCAGCAGAGAACTCTATGAGATTGCTGGCAACGGGGGTTGATATTACTCTGCCTGACCATGACGATGAGCAGCTACGTGTTAATGACGAAGACTTAACGGTTGATGAAAATGCTGCAAACTTTGTTGAGATCACTGCGTTTATGGAGCCAGGTAAGCTAGAGTTTAGTGTTAATGATGAAGGCGCTTTAGTTGCCGGACAAATGCTTTATACGTTTTCAGATAATGACCATTTTAGTTATGATCGGGATGAAACTAGTTTCTTAAAGCCATTTTCGGCGAAAATTCCTTTTGTACCCCAGCAAATTACCGATCAAGATGGCGTTACTTTACAAATCAATCCAGCCAACAATGAAATAGCTGAAGCCGCTATTGAAAAGCTTGTCAGCACTGGTGTTGATATTCGTTTTGCTCGAATGGTGTTAGCAAATGCCTATGGCTCAGAAAATACACGTTTGCGAGTACCATTATCTATAGAGGTTTATAACGGCACCAACGGGAAATATGACAGTGAAAATTTTGCGATAAACTCTAATGAAAGTTGCTTAACTGCGAGTGTAGAGGGTAAAAAATCAGGTACAAAATACTCAGGTAATATGAACATTTGGGATTATCGTCTCATTGATATTGAAACCGACAACATACAGGTTGCCGATACTGAAGCGAGTGTTAGTGGTGTTTTCATTGAAGGTGAGCAAAAACAATTATTTTTCAGTTCACCAACTAAGCAAGGAGTGCTGGACTTTGAATACCAAATGCCAGCATGGTTGCAATTTGATTGGCGTAATGAGGATGGTAAGAGTGATGGTCCGTTCGATGCTAATCCAAGTGCTACATTAAGCTTTGGTCTTTACCGCGGCAACGACCGTATTATTTCATGGCGTGAAGTGGCCAATTAGTGTTGAGATGGCTTGAGTATTTTGTTGACCTGCCGCCTGTAAACGCTTGTTGATTTAATGAATAACAAAAAAACTGAATATTTCGCGATATTTTTATCAATCTAACAACACAAGCGCTATAGTCTGCGGTATGATAGCTTGTTAATAATACCAAATATCATTTGTCAGCTGATTTTAAGTTGGCAAATTTAGCACAATACTATTCTGGCAATTTGTTGCCTAGGTGATGTTTAAAGGACATTTCGACAATATGTTTAAGAAATTACGCGGCATGTTTTCTAACGATTTATCAATCGACTTAGGAACAGCAAATACCCTGATTTATGTGAAAGACCAAGGCATTGTTTTAAACGAGCCTTCTGTTGTTGCTATTCGACAAGATCGCAGTGGTGGCTCTAAAAGTGTAGCGGCTGTTGGTACTGCAGCTAAACAAATGTTAGGCCGTACGCCGGGCAATATCGAAGCAATTCGCCCGATGAAGGATGGCGTTATTGCTAACTTTTTTGTGACAGAAAAAATGTTGCAATACTTTATTAAACAAGTGCATAGCAATAACTTCTTACGTCCTAGTCCACGTGTTTTGGTTTGTGTTCCTTGTGGTTCAACACAGGTTGAACGTCGTGCCATTCGTGAATCAGCTTTGGGTGCAGGTGCACGTGAAGTTTACTTAATTGATGAGCCTATGGCAGCGGCAATTGGTGCGGGTATGCCAGTATCAGAAGCAACTGGCTCAATGGTAGTTGATATTGGTGGTGGTACTACTGAAGTTGGTATTATTTCATTAAATGGTGTGGTTTATTCTTCGTCTGTGCGTATTGGTGGTGATAAGTTTGATGATGCCATTATTAACTATGTACGCCGCAATTTTGGTAGCCTGATTGGTGAAGCAACCGCTGAACGAATCAAGCATGAAATTGGCTCAGCTTATCCAGGTGAAGAATTAGTTGAAATTGAAGTACGCGGTCGCAACCTAGCTGAAGGTGTTCCTCGTAGCTTTACACTCAACAGCAATGAAATTTTAGAGGCACTACAAGAGCCGTTAACCGGTATTGTTAGTGCTATTATGGTTGCACTTGAGCAATCACCACCTGAATTAGCAGCTGATATTTCAGAGCGCGGTATGATTCTAACTGGCGGTGGTGCTTTACTGAAAGATATTGATCGTTTATTAATGGAAGAGACTGGCATTCCGGTTGTGGTTGCTGATGATCCATTAACTTGTGTGGCACGTGGCGGTGGCAAGGCAATTGAAATGATTGATATGCACGGCGGCGACTTGTTCTCTTACGAATAATCAATAGTTCACGCAATGAATCCAATATTTAAGCATGGACCTTCCCCACAGCACCGACTTATTTTGGTGCTGTTTTGTTCTGGACTATTAATATTTTTTGACCATAAAGCTAATAGCTTCGAGTTTGCTCGCGGTTATTTGCAGTCTATGGTGAGCCCTCTGCAATACCTAGCAACAGCGCCTAAACAAATGATGAATTGGGCGGCAGAAAATATTGTTACTCGTCGTCAACTTATTGCGGATAACGAGCAATATAAAATCAATGAATTAGCTTTTCATGAACAAGCGTTACAATTACAGATTGTACAACGCGAAAATGATCGTTTAAGGGCCTTACTTGCGTCACCATTACGTGGTGATGCTAAAAAAATGGTTGCTGAAATTTTAGCGGTTGATAGTGACCCTTATACCCACCAAGTGGTCATTAATCGAGGGGCAAATGATGGCGTTTATGAAGGTCAAGCCGTTATTGATGATGAAGGTATTGTAGGTCAAATACTGCATGTTGGCACTACCAGTAGTCGTGTATTACTGATCACCGATGTAACTCATGCGGTACCGGTCAGAGTCAGCCGAAATGGCGTTCGCTTAATTGCGAGTGGGGTTGGGGTGATAGATACCTTAGGACATAACCATGTGCCGCATAGTGCTGATATTCGAGTTGATGATATGTTAGTTACGTCAGGCTTAGGCGGTAAATTTCCAGAAGGCTATCCCGTGGCAAAAGTGACTTCTGTGTTGCAAGATGAATCACGAGCTTTTTCTCAAATTCAAAGTCAACCTGTCGCGAAAATAGATCGCTTACGTTATGTTTTATTGTTATGGCCAGAGCAAAACAACTTGCAAGCAACTAAAAATATAGTGCTAAAACCAGATGAAAAGGCTAAAAATAAATGACCATTGCTAGTCGCTTGATTATTTTGTTAACTTTTTTAGTTGCTTTAATGGCGAGCATTATGCCTTTGCCTTTGAGTGTTGATGCTTTTCGACCTGACTGGGTACTGATTGTACTACTTTACTGGTGCTTGGCGTTACCAAACCGAGTTAATGTTATATCAGCGGGGGTGATGGGCTTTATTCTTGATGTTTTATTAGGTTCAACCTTAGGGGTTCATGCTGCAGCAATGGCTATTTCTGTTTATATTGTGGCAGGAAATTTTCAAAAAATACGCAACTTTTCTATTTGGCAGCAAGCATTAATTGTTGGTGTGTTGTCGGCGCTATATCATTTAATAGTATTTTGGCTGCAACGCTTTCTAACTGATGCAGTATTTTTGCCGAGTTATTTATACCCCGTGCTTACCACAATTATATTGTGGCCTTGGGTATTTTTATTATTACGTAAAATAAGACGAAACTTTCGAATCAAATAACATGTCTAATACCCTGATTTTGGCGTCACAATCACCACGCCGTAAAGAATTACTAAAACAACTTGGCTATGATTTCACTTGTGTACCTGCCGATATCGATGAAAGCGTACTGTCGAGTGAATCTCCTGAGCAATATGTTGCTCGTTTGGCGTTAGAAAAAGCGCAGGCTATTGCTATTAAACATCATGATGATGTGGTGGTACTTGGTTCAGATACTAGTGTGGTATTTGGGCAGCATATTTTAGGTAAGCCTGAATCTTTATCTGATTGTCATACTATGTTGGCTATGTTATCAGGCAATACTCATGAAGTGGTTACCGCAATTGCTGGGGTTAAAGGTCAACGGTTTGAGGTTGTTATAGTAAGTACAGAGGTAGATTTCAAAACCCTAAGTGAAAAAGAAATAACACACTACTGGCATACAGGTGAGCCGCAAGATAAAGCTGGCGCTTACGGTATTCAAGGCATTGCGGGTCAATTTGTTAAACAAATTCGTGGTAGCTATTCTGCTGTAGTTGGCTTGCCTTTATATGAAACAGCCCAGTTGCTATCGGCATTCGGTGTTAAGTCATCAATGACAACAGATTAAACAGGAATCGATATGAGCGGTGAATTACTTATCAATGTTACTCCAAGTGAAACACGGGTAGCGTTAATCGAAAATGGTTCACTACAAGAAGTGCATGTTGAGCGCGAAGCTCGACGGGGCTTAGTAGGAAATATCTACCTTGGGAAAATTATTCGAGTTTTGCCGGGTATGCAAGCCGCGTTTGTTGATATTAATTTAGGTAAAGCTGCTTTTTTACATGCCTCTGATATTAATTCTAAATTGATTTTAAAAGAAGATAGTAATAGCGAACAAGTGCCAGACATTCGTAATTTGGTACATGAAGGGCAATATATTGTTGTTCAGGTTGTTAAAGATCCTATGGGCACAAAAGGTGCCCGTTTAACCACGGATATTACTGTTGCCGCCCGTTTTTTAGTGCTAATGCCTAATGCTAGTCATGCGGGAATATCACAGCGTATTGAAGACCCGAAAGAGCGAAACCGTTTAAAGTCTATTGTTACGCCTTATTGCGGCGAAGATCATGGCTTTATTGTCCGTACTGCTGCTGAAGGTGCTGGCATTGAAGAGTTGCAACACGATGCCGAATTTTTACGCCGTGTTTGGGCAAAGGTGACCGAGCGTAAAGAGCGTAAACAAACCAAAGACCCTATTTATCAGGATTTATCATTAGCATTTCGTGTGCTTCGTGATTTTGTTGGGGTTTCACTTGAACGTATCCGTATTGATTCTAAGCTAACTTATGAGCAATTGGTTGAGTTTACCAGTGAATTTGTGCCGAACTTAGCGCCGGTATTGGAATGTTATCCCGGCGAGCGACCAATATTCGATTTATTTGATGTTGAAAGTGAGATACAACGTTCATTACATCGCAGAATTGAGTTGAAGTCGGGTGGCTATCTGATCATAGATCAAACGGAAGCTATGACCACGATTGATATTAATACCGGAGCCTTTGTTGGACACCGAAATTTAGAAGAAACAATATTTAACACTAATATTGAAGCGACGCAGGCAATTGCTCGACAACTGAGGTTGAGAAATCTTGGGGGTATTATTATTGTCGATTTTATCGATATGAATGATAAAGAGCACCAACGTCGAGTGCTGCATAGTTTAGATGTTGCCATGGCTAAAGATAATGTTAAATATAGTTTGTCAGGGTTTTCAGCGTTAGGGCTAGTTGAAATGACCCGTAAACGCACACGCGAAAGTTTAGAGCATATTCTTTGTGGCGAGTGTGAAGTTTGCCATGGTCGCGGTTATGTTAAAACGGTTGAAACTGTGTGTTTTGAAATTTTACGAGAAATTGTTCGTGTTAACCGTGCATACGATGCCGACAAATTTATTGTTTACGCTTCGTCGTCGGTGAGTGAGTCATTAATAAACGATGAGTATCATAACCTTGCTGAGCTTGAGGTTTTCATTGGTAAGCAGATTAAAGTACAGACTGAAAACATGTATAATCAAGAGCAGTTTGATGTTGTTATGATGTAGTGTCCTATATTTATGAGTAATGTAAGTGTCTTGGTAAAAAATTAATGAGTGTTTCCGCGGTATTAAATCGCTGGCTTAAGCGCCTTTATAAACTGTTAGCAATTTTGTTAGTGGTGTTTGCCGTATTGATTAGTACTTTGCGCTTATTTTTGCCTTATGCACATAACTATCGCCAAAATGTCGAAGATTACATAAATACTACCTACAACAGTAATATTTCAATAGGCTCATTGAGTATGGGCTGGCAAAAGTCGGGACCCACGTTGATCACTCGACAAGTCGAGCTTTTATCCCGCAGTGATAGTAGAATTTATATTGATAGCTTAGAAGTCGAGCTCGACTTCTGGCGAAGTATGCGTTCAAGACAATTAGTAACGAAAGATTTTGTTATTTCAGGGGCAGAGCTTACTTTTGAGCAAGATGCCCTGATTAATTCTGCGGAAGACATCAGTGATACTGCAGAACCAGACGAGAGTTTAACCGACTCGCTTTCTACCATCTTATTAGAGCAAATTTCTCGTTTTTCAATTCGTGATAGTCATGTGCTATATCGCTCTATTACTGGTGAGCGTGCGTTTACTATTAATGAAATGTTTTGGCTTAATGATAACGATCGCCATCAAGCTAATGGTACTGTCATTGTTGACGGCTTAAGCTCTAATAATTTAAAAGTATTATTAGACTTTACAGGCCAAAGCTTTAGTAACCTCAGTGGCCAAGCTTACCTCGAAGCGAATGAAATCGACATAACGCCTTGGCTAGGCCGAGTATTAGCCATTAAGGATGCCGATACACATTCCTCTATTAACTTTGATGCCTGGTTAAATATCACCGCTGGCGAGCCCGAATTTATTCAATTAGCACTCGGTAATAACAAAATTAGCTGGCAGCATTTAGATAAAACACAAAATTTTGAGATTATTGGTGGTGATGTTCAAATAAAAACCTTGGATGACTTGCAGTTTAGTGTTGCTACTTCACCATTAACGATTAAAAGAAACGGTACTGAAACTAATAGGCTATCTGCACTCGTTAATGTTGAAGGTGATAATGTTAACGGCTATATCAGTGCTTTAGAGCTGGCAAGTTTTAATGGAATATCGCCGTTATTATTGGATGATGTTGCTATCGAAAATTTATTACTTGATATGGCTGCTGTTGGTCGTGTAGAGGATATTTACTTTCGTTCTAGCGCTGATGATTTAGCGATAACTGCAGAATTTAATAACGTTAATAGTCGTTTTAGTCATGGTATTCCTGGCATTGACAATGCCAGTGGTGAATTGATTTATGCAAATAATCAACTGAATATATCGTTAACGGCTGTTGATGGCGCGCTTAAT
This sequence comes from Cognaticolwellia aestuarii, assembly GCF_002000025.1. Lineage (GTDB taxonomy): Bacteria > Pseudomonadota > Gammaproteobacteria > Enterobacterales > Alteromonadaceae > Cognaticolwellia > Cognaticolwellia aestuarii. Next base: position 249,878 of record NZ_MUZV01000001.1, on the reverse strand, counting down.
TTTGACAAGCACTTTAAGTACCCTATTCCTTATACACATTTATCTAGTCAGATTAATGCGCAGTTTTTGGCGGATGATTGGCAACTCTCGGTTGAAAATATTGCCTTAAGCTCATCGCAGCTAAATTTAACCGCTGATGTGACTGTGCAAAGTACAAAAGACCAACCGATCACTATGTCATTATTAGCCAGTGTAAGCGATGGCGATGCTAAATTTGCTGAATATTATTATCCCCATTTATTGATGGGGCAAGGACTGGTTGATTACCTAAATGGTGCCATTGTTAATGGTAAAGTTAATCAGGCTTTGGTGCTGTTTAATGGTCCATTGCAAAGCTTTCCATTTGATGATCATGAAGGTATTTTTGTTGTTGATGCCGAGTTATCAGAAAGTACATTTAAATTTGATCCGGAATGGCCGGCAATCAATAATTTTTCAGCCAATTTAAACTTTACTAATAATAGTATGCTAATAACAGGGCGAGCAGGTCAGTTATCAGGTATTGATGTTAGTGGAGTTGAAGCCGCGATTGCGAGCCTATCTGATGGTCAAGTATTAACGGTAGATGCTGATTTTACCGATGTACTGCCACAGCAGGTGAGCCAATTAATGGACGCTAGTCCTATGCAAGACTCTATTGGAGTGACATTAGAGCAAGTCGTTATTTCTGGGCCTGTTAGCGGTGCGTTTTCTTTAACGCTGCCGCTAAACGATCTTGATGGAGTTGTTGCCAAAGGGCATGTCGACTTTAAAAATAATACTTTAGCGTTACAAGCACCGCGAATGGATTTTAGTCAAGTTAATGGCCGACTCAATTATACTAATGATGTGCTTGCTGCTAGCAATGTTCAGCTAGACTGGCGGGGATTGCCATTAACTCTTAATGTACAAGCGAAACAAAAGTCAGAATTATATAACGTCAATATTGAAACATTAGGTCAATGGCAAGATACTCAGTGGCATGCCCAACTGCCTGATGAATTAGTAAAATATGCTCATGGCCCTTTAGCTTGGCAAGGCTTATTAGCGCTTAATATCAGCGATGACGAGTTTACTTATGACTATCAAATCAACTCGAATTTAAACCAATTAACCTTAACTTTGCCTGCGCCATTTACAAAACAGGCTGAACAACAAGTTGCGGTTAATATTCATGCTTTTGGTGATGAATTAAATAGCACGATTAGTGCTGATATTGGGGATAATGTTGATTTTTATGGTTTACTTGAGCACCAGCAAACACACTTTTCGCTGGCTCATTTAGTGCTGGGTAAGCAGCAACTGTGGTTACCGACCACAGGCTTTCATATTACAGCAGACTTGGCAGAAGCTAACTATGAGCAATGGCAACCGTTAGTATTAGACATTCTTGCCTCACTTGAATCAGAGCCAGCTGTTTTGAATTCAGCAACGGTATCTTCAACTGGCAGTGTTAGTGGACTCAATCTATTAACCACACCGGATAAAATACATGGAAAAATTGATAATTTATCTGTCTATGGTGAAAACTTCCAACAAGTTGACTTTAATTTTTCACCTAAGCCTAATTGGTGGTTACTTGATGTTAATGCCAAAGAATTAAGAGGCTCGGCCAAGTTCTATCCTGATTGGCATCAACAAGGTATCGATATTGATGCTGATTTTATGCATTTACATAATGTTGATGATACGTCGGTTAAAGAGGTGGTAACTGAAAATGATCCGAGCTCAAAAGTAACAACTGCGCAGGCTAAAAAAATAGCGAGTGAACAAGTCACTTCTACTACTGAAGATAATGACGTAGAAGCGACTCGATCTGTGGAAAAAATCGATGCAGACAATACCGAACTTACTGTTGATAGCAAAATTCAACAGCCTACACCTTTGATGATTGATCATCTGAGTAATAGTCAAATTTTTGCTGCTATGCCTCCGCTAAAAGTCAAATGTGCGAGTTGCAAATATGGTGCATATGACTTCGGTGAAGTCACTTTTACACTTGAGCGTGAAAATGTAGATACGTTGTTACTGAATAAATTTACCGCTAAACGTGGCAAAACCCAAATGGCCTTTGATGCACGGTGGCAGCAAACAAAAGATAGTTCAAATACCCGTATTATTGGCACGCTAGCAACAAACAGTGTTTCTCGTGAGGTAGAGAATATCGGTTATGCTTCTATTATTAGAGATAGTGGTATTGCTATGAAATATGACGTTGTTTGGCAAGGCGGTCCGCATGACTTTGCACTATCTACTTTTGACGGTGAGCTTTCAGCAAAGCTTGATGATGGCTATTTAGATGATGTTGATGATAAAGGTGTTCGTATTTTGTCGTTACTCAGTTTGCAGTCATTAGTGCGCAAGCTTAGTTTTGATTTTCGAGATATCTTCAGCGACGGGATGTTTTATAGTGAACTAGCGGGCAGTTTTACGATGAAAAACGGCGTGGTATACACTGATAATGTTTTGATGAAAGGCACCGCTGGAGATTTAACGATTGTCGGCAATACCAACTTAAATAATGGTGATCTTGACTATCGCATGTCATATAAGCCTAATTTAACCTCTAGCTTGCCTGTATTGGCGTGGATTGCGACATTAAACCCCGTAACATTTTTAGCTGGCATGGCCCTTGATGAAGTGATCACGTCGACCGTAATCGCCGAAATTAATTTTGAAGTGACGGGGAATTTAGATGAACCGACATTTAAACAAGTCAGCCGAAAAAATAAAAACATCAGTGTTGGCCGTTCATCTCCGCCAAAAATTGTTGATTCAACGCCAGATAAGAATCTTGAGAACATAGATCCTGTGCCTGAAGAGCCAATAAAGCCAGTACCGATAATAGATAACTTTAATGGTTAATAATGGTAAGTAAAACAATGCAACTTTGTGCAATACAAATGACCTCCAGCACCAATATTGCTGATAATATTGCTGATATTGAACAGCAGTTAGCAACCTTGGCATATGAACAACAGCAATTGGTATTATTACCAGAATGTTGTTTATTTTTTGGTGGTAAAGACCAACAACAGCTAGCATTAGCGCGTGAAAATCAAGAAACCCAGCAGTTGAAAATACAACTGGCTGAGCTTGCTAAGCGCTTTAATGTGTTTCTTGTAGCAGGTAGTATTCCTGTGCTAGCAAATGAAGATGATAAATTTACTAATAGCTGTTTTGTTTTTTCGCCACAAGGTATAGAGCTTGGTGATTATGATAAACTTCATTTGTTTGATGTTACCGTTGAAGACAGTGAAAAAAATTACTGTGAATCTCGTTATGCTCAAGCGGGTGAGCATGTTAGCGTAGTTGACGTTGCAGGTATTAATGTTGGCTTATCAATTTGTTATGATCTGCGTTTTCCCGAGTTATTTCGCCAGTTGTGTCAACAAGGCGCAAAAATTATTACCGTACCTAGTGCCTTCACCCGGGTTACAGGGGCTGCGCATTGGCAGACGTTATTACAAGCACGCGCGATTGAAAATCAAGTATATATTATTGCTGCCGGACAAGAAGGTGTGCATTTAAATGGCCGTGAAACATGGGGCCACAGTATGATCATAAGCCCTTGGGGTGAAATACTGGCTCAGTGCGATACCGGTAAAGGTATTATTTGTGCTGACTACCAAGAACAAGAATTACTCAACGTGCGTAAAGCTATGCCTGTTGCTACTCATAATCGTTTTAAAAATAAGTTGATGTCGTATGAATAATGTTGAGCAAGAGCTCTTAGCTAATAGTGAAATAGAACCAAGCATGTTAATGGATACGTTGGATAGTATGTTCCAACGTAAAGTAGATTTAGCTGATTTATATTTTCAATCTAGCAGCCATGAATCATGGATGTTAGAAGACGGTATTGTTAAAGAAGGCTCTTTTAACCTTGAGCGTGGTGTGGGTGTTCGTGCAATATCAGGTGAAAAAACCGGTTTTGCTTACTCTGATGATATTTCTCCTGTGGCCTTAAAAAAGGCCGCCGATGCAGCCAAAGGTATAGCTAATGCTGAGAAATCTGCACGTGTGCAAGTATTTGATGGTAAAAGCATGCAGCAAAGCCATGCGCTTTATCAAGCGAACGACCCATTAGCGAGTTTAGCCCAAGAACAAAAAATCACCTTATTGCATGAAGTAGAAGCACATGCGAGAAGTGTTGATAAGCGTGTTAAACAAGTTATTGTTGGCTTGTCAGGCGTTTACGAAAAAGTATTAGTAGCGGCTAGCGATGGTACTTATGCGACAGATATTAGGCCATTAGTTCGACTTAACTGTTCGGTATTAGTTGAAGAAAATGGTAAACGAGAACGAGCAAGTGCTGGCGGCGGTGCACGCACAGATTACAGCTACTTCTTTGAGTTAGAGAATAACAAACCTCGTTATCTTAGTTATGCTGAAGAAGCGGTTCGTCAGGCGTTAGTTAATTTAGTAGCGATTGATTCACCTGCTGGCTTATTGCCCGTTGTGTTAGGCGCTGGTTGGCCTGGTGTATTACTACATGAAGCGGTTGGCCATGGTTTAGAAGGCGATTTTAATCGTAAAGGCTCATCAGCTTTTTCAGGTAAAGTTGGTCAGCAAGTCACCTCTGAGTTATGTACCATAGTAGATGATGGCACAATAGCCAACCGTCGAGGCTCTATCAGTATTGATGATGAAGGCACACCAGGACAGTACAACGTACTGATCGAAAAAGGTGTACTTAAAGGTTATATGCAAGACAAGCATAATGCCGGTTTAATGGGCGTTAAACCAACCGGCAATGGTCGACGTGAATCGTATGCACATTTACCTATGCCGCGTATGACTAATACTTATATGCTGGCGGGCGAGCATAAGCCAGAAGATATTATTAAATCAGTAAAAAAAGGCATTTACGCACCAAATTTTGCTGGTGGCCAAGTGGATATTACCTCAGGTAAGTTTGTATTCACCAGTTCAGAAGCTTATTTAATTGAAAATGGTGAAATAACCTCACCGATCAAAGGTGCGACATTAATTGGTAGTGGCCCTGAAGCAATGCAAAAAGTTAGTATGGTGGGTAATGATCTGAAACTTGATGCAGGTGTTGGTGTTTGTGGTAAAGACGGACAGAGTGTACCTGTTGGTGTTGGTCAACCCACTTTGAAAATTGATGAAATGACCGTTGGCGGTACGCAATAACGCTGCTGAATTCTTTATATGAACTTAAAAAATAGACGATGAGTTGAGGTGAAAACACCGTCCGGAGAAAGTTTTTAGTACATAACGGCAATAAAAACAGAGGTTTGCCTTGCCGTTTTTATTGCTCCACTAATTAACCATAAGTTATTCTGCGCTTGACCTCATGGCAAGTTCAATTATTCGGCAACTACAGTCAGATAAACACCCTCTTAATCGAGTGCTGGTTGAATTCGACGGCCAATATTATTTATTTAAACAGAGGTAGTATAAAGGCAGTGTATGAATACAGATAAAATATACTTTGATTTAAAAAGTACGCTATACTGTACTTAATTAAGTACGATTTTTATATGGGTGCTATTATGGCTTTACAATCAATTTTGGCGGAAAAGACCGTTTCCGTGAGCGAATTAAGAAAGAAACCGTGTGAGTATTTTCTTGATGAGCCTGTCGCCGTGCTTTCTAATAATAAAACAGCGGGCTATATGGTAAGTGCTGAACTTTACGAGCAGATGGTTCATTTACTTGAAAGTCAATCGCGTGTTTCTCGCTTTAGGCCAAATAAAGAAAGACTTACCGCAATAGCGGAGAAAAGTCAGGCATTATTGTTATCAAGTACTGACGTTGAATTAGGTGAATTCTCAGAATGATCCGAGTTTTTAAAAGTACTGTTATGATTAAGTCATTAACTGACGAAGAGTTAACGCAGTTAGTCGATGACTTTAAACAATACAAAATGACAGATATTCCTCCTGAATATTTTGGACGAGATGTTCCATATGACCACCCTAATTCACTACCTTCAGTACTAGCTGAAGAATTACAGCACCTTCATTTAGGTAGTGAAGACGAGCCTTTACCACTGCGCAATATTCAATTTCACCGCACCAGCGATGTACATTTAGTGTATTGCCAAGGTGCCATGAATTCTGATTGTTATTTATTGATGGCAATTTTAAAGCCAAACGCACATGACTTAGCGAATAACCGAGAGGTTATGTTTAAGCTTGCTACAATGGCTGAAAAGTTCAGGTCACGTTTCTAACTATCTAATAGTAAAAGCATTCTTATATTGTTAAGATAATTCTACTCTCGTTGTTTTTGCTCTTTAAAAAATTCCCCTCTTCTTTATCGTAGCCATCAAACTACCTACGATGCCTGCGTTTTCCCCATATGAACGGGCGGGTGTATGATTATAACCTTGGTCGTTTCTTGAGTGTTGATCTGTTTATACAAGAGCCAGGTAACAGTCAGTCGATTAATCCTTATTCTTATATTATGAATAACCCGTTGGCGGGGACAGAACACCCACCCCAAACACCGAAAACTCGAAAGTTACCAATACCCGCAAATATAAAGACGTTCGTGAACGTGAATATCTAACATCATCAGAGATTGACCGCATCAGCAAAGCTGCCAAGTCCATTAGTCGTCATGGTCATCGTGACTGTACCATCATCATGGTTGCTTACCATCATGCATTGCGTGTGTCTGAGTTGGTCAATTTGAAGTGGTTACCAACCGCATAAAAAAAGCCCGTTTGGGCTTTTTTTAACTCGTGACAACAGCTTAAGCTGATGAGTGTATTACTTTGTAGGCAGGTAATTACTTTAAGCGGATACCGTTAGATTCAATGGTGATTTTGCCATTTTTCATTAAGTTACCCACTGTTGCTTTAAAGGTTTTTTTACTGACGCCTAAAATGCGTTTGATCAATTCAGGATCACTTTTATCATGTAATGGGCTAAAGCCGTTATTTTCAGCAATATGAGCCAATAATTTATCACTAAAATCTTTAACTTTACCTTCGCCTGGGCGGGTCAATGATAAATCAATGCGACCATCTTCACGCACCTGTTTAATATAACCTGTTATTTTTTTGCCGGTACGTAATGGTTTAAATATTTCGTTATCGTAAAGTAAGCCCCAATGTAGATCATTGATAATGGCTTTAAAACCTAAGTCTGTTTTGGTCGCGATAGTTAACTTTACTTTATCCCACTTTTGATATTCTGCCGGCCAAATATCGATAAATTTATCCAGTTTACTTGAAGCAACTAGGCGATCGGTTTTTAAATCGAGAAATACTCTAACCAAATAATACTTACCAACTTCCATTTCACTGTGCTGTTGGTTATATGGAACCAGTAAATTTTTTGGTAAGCCCCAATCAAGAAAGGCGCCCATTTTATTTACTTGGCTAACTTTTAGTGAGGCAAACTGATCTACTTCCGCTAAGGGCTTTTCAGTGGTTGCTACGATACGATCAGCGGTATCAGCATAAATAAAAACCTTAACTTCACTACCAGGTTGGCAGTTTTCTGGTACAAAACGATTAGGTAACAGAATTTCTCCTAACTCATTTGCATCTAAATAGGCGCCATTATCAGTAATTGCTACTACAGGAAGGGTGTTATATTTGCCAATACTTGCCATGTGGATTCTTGCGGTCAGTTAACTTGTGCCTATAATAACCGATTCGGCGCTAAGTTAACTATCATTTTATCTGCTAGGGTGGTTTTTTGTTTGGCAGTTGAGTTTGGTTTGAATGTACTCACTGTGTCGTAAATGTAATAAATCTGATATTTTGCGAATGATATGCTCTTCAATACTATCAAGCTCACCATCAGCGTATGCGACCTTCCATAGCAACTCAAGCATAGTTATTCGTTGCTCGGTGCTGTAACTTTCATTGATTTTTGATGTAAATTGGTAAAAGTCAGTGGCATTCTCACATAATGCTAAAGAGCGTTTGATGATGTCTTGCACTTCTTCATTAGAAAGCTGAAATTGCTTAGAAATAATATCGCTCAACTTTTGCTGTTCAGCATTATCTAGTTGCCCGTCAGCAAGCATGACTTCACACAATAAAACGCTGCAGGCTATCTCTAAACTTATTTCATTTGTCTGTTGTTGACCTTCTGCACCGAGTGATTGAAAAAACTGATTAATTTTTGACAACATAAATTTACCCTCAATTGATAGGTTTAATACTAAAGTATTCACTTCTAGGCACAAGTACTTAGCGGGCTTATTTTATAACAAATTGTAACTACGGTTAGGTGTTTAATTAGCGTGAGCTCTAAACTGAGCACATTTGCTTAACCTAGTGCTGAGTTGTTCAACCTGAGTTTGTTCACTGATCTTTTATTGGGAATGACCGTATCAATACCCTATTAAGGTTATCGCTTTGGTTAATTGTTGTCTTTTCTAGGTTGTAGATAATAAAAAGTGTTAGGCCAGGTGATATTTACCAAGCATTGGCTTGTGATAGTTTTAATAATTATTTCAGTGTTGGCGATATCGGCTAAGTAGTTTTATAAAAATTTAACTATTTAGTGAAAAAAACCAACTCGTTATAAATGTCACATTAAGTTCAGCATATAATTTATACTACTTCTTAAGTCATTCTTGCCTAACTTGTTGTTATTTATTGCTTTATTTATTAGTTTTTAAGCGGCTTTCAAAACGGCGCGAATTTTGTAACAAGCATTTACAACTTTGTTAGTTTTTGTAGCCATAGATTTAGGTATCCTAGTTGCAATTAAACTAATAATTACAAAAATATAGATTTTATGAGGACGTCACAGTGACACGGAAAAAACAAATATTCATACCTTTTGTTATCTTAATCGCAGGTATTTTAACTTTTGTTCTATTTTCAAGCATGAAAAAACCGCCTGAAGAGAAAGAAGAAGTTGATAATACTCCTATCGTTGCTGTTGAGCCGATATCGTTAGCACCATTAACCTTACAGGTAGATTCATACGGGGTGGTTGAACCTAAATATGAAACTGAGTTAGTGGCACAAGTGAGTGGCCAAATAGTTGAGCTATCAGATACCTTTGTTCGAGGTGGCTTTATTAAGAAAGGGCAGCTGCTAGCACGTATTGACCCTAATGATTATGAAGCTGCCCTTATTGACGCTGAAGCGACAATGGCTTCAGCCCGTGCTTCCTTAGAAACTGAACGTGCACAAGGGCAAGTTGCAGAGCGAGAATGGAAACGTATTACAGATACTTCACCAACAGAGTTGAGTTTACGTAAACCACAATTAGCACAAGAAATTGCACGAGTAAAAGCAGCGCAAGCGTCAATATTAAGAGCAAAACGTAATTTAGAGCGTACCCAAATAAGAGCACCTTATGATGCTATGATTGACAGCCGTAATGTTGGCCTAGGTTCGTTTGTTGGCACTGGCAGTATGGTGGGCAAATTATTAGGTACCGCGGTAGCAGAAGTAAGATTGCCCGTTGCTGATAATCAGTTAGAGTTTCTTGTTGAACAAGGGAAAAATGCCAAGGTCAATTTAATAGGAACATTTGCTGGTCGTGACATCATTTGGCCAGCAAACATTGCTCGCAGTGAAGGTGTTATCGACAATAAGAGCCGTATGAGCTATTTAGTCGCTGAAATTCATGACCCTTATGCTTTAGCAAATAGCAATGAAACACCAATACGTTTTGGCTCTTATGTAAAAGCTAAAATTTTAGGGCTTGAATTAGCTCAAGCAACACGTGTTCCTCGCTACTTGGTTGATAATAATCGTGTGGCTATTTTAGATGCTGAATCTAAATTGCACTACTCAGAGATCAATATTGTTCGTCAAGATGGCCAAAATGTGATTGTTTCAAATGGCTTAGCACATGGTGATCAGTTGATCGTTTCTGCGCTCGACTATCCTATTGATGGTATGAAACTGGCGTTAATTACAGATGTACCTGAAGAGGATGCTGAAGAACAGCAAGATGAGAGCATGGAAGACAGTTCACAAGTCGCGCTAAACGATAGCGATTCAGGGGAATAAAAATGACGAATGCTTCAGCGAAAAAAAGCCCTGAAATAGATAATAGTATCAATACGCACACAGGGTTAATTGCTTGGTTTGCCCGCAACAGTGTTGCCGCAAATTTGTTGATGATTTTTATTTTGGTTGGTGGTTTTTTTACCATTCAAACTATTAATAAACAAATGTTCCCACAGGTTAAAATTAATTGGATTTCTTACGCTGCGCCGTATCCAGGTGCTGCGCCGCAAGAGGTTGAAGAAGGGATAACGATTAAAATAGAAGAGGCACTGGAAACTGTTCAAGGCCTTAAACGTGTTATCACTTATTCAAATCGAGGCTACTCTAACGGTTGGTTTGAGGTTGAATTAGACTATGATCCTCAAGTGGTGCTTGAAGAAGTGAAATCTGCGATAGATTCTATTTCTAGTTTTCCTGATGGCATGGAACGGATAAAAGTCGAGCGTGAAAAGTATCGACAAGAAGTGATGTACCTGAGTTTATATGGCGACTTAACCAACGGTGAATTAAAAGAGTTGGGCCGTAAAATTCATAATGAAATTCAGCAACTGCCGATGATCAACATATCTGAATTATATAGCGGTTTAGATTATGAAATTTCGATTGAAGTGAGCAAAGATAAGCTCAGAGAATATGGTTTGAGCTTCACCGATATTGCGAACGCTGTACGCAGTTATTCTCGTAATATGTCAGCAGGACAAATACGTGCCGAAAATGGTTATATTAATCTACGCGTTGAAAACCAAGCTTATCGTGGTCATGAATTCGAGCAATTACCGGTAGTCACCTTAGCGGATGGTACGCGTATTCTTCTCGGTGAAATTGCGACTATTGTTGATGGCTTTGAAGAAGGCTTACAGTACTCTAAATTTAACGGTCAAAACTCAGTTACGCTATTTGTTGGTGCTGCTGATAACCAAAGTATTACTGCTATTGCTAGCATAGTAAAAAACTACGTTGAAGAGAAAGCTGCGGTATTACCACCAGGCGTTAAGTTAGAAACCTGGGTTGATATGACTTACTATCTTGAAGGTCGCTTAGACATGATGATAGATAATATGAAAAGTGGTGCAGTATTAGTATTTTTGATGCTAGCGTTGTTTTTACGTGTTCGTTTAGCTTTTTGGGTGATGATGGGTCTGCCGGTTTGCTTCTTAGGGACTCTATTAATGATGCCCTTGGAATTTGTCGGTGTAACCATTAATGTCATCAGTTTATTTGCCTTTATTCTTGTGCTTGGCATTGTTGTTGATGACGCTATTGTAATGGGGGAGAGTGCTCACGAAGAAATTGAAGAGCATGGACATAGTACCGATAATGTTATTCGTGGCGTTAAACGCGTAGCTATGCCAGCAACGTTTGGCGTGTTAACCACAATTGCAGTATTTTTACCTTTCCTTTTTGGAGAAGGGCCATCTTCCGCCTTCGGTAAAGCTATCGGCTCTGTGGTCATTTTATGTTTAATATTTTCTTTAATTGAATCTAAACTGATTTTGCCTGCGCATTTGGTAAAAATGAAGATTAAAGACTTTAATCCTAAAAACCCAATCGATAGATTACGTTTGTGGGTTGATACTAAGTTAAAAAGCATTATTAATAACATTTATGCCCCGTCTTTAGCGATATTTATAAAGTACCGTTATGCAGTTCTTATGTTCTTTATTAGCTTGATGTTGATTAGCGCCGGTTTATTTAGTGGTGGTTTTGTGCGCTTTATTGGCCAACCCAAAATACCGCATGACTTTCCTCGAGTGTCTGTTGAAATGAATGTGGATGCATCAGAAAAAGCAACGTTAGAAACGTTACTTAATATTCAAGGGATTATAAATCGCATTGATAAGGAAATTGAAGCAGAGTACGGCAATTCAATGATCTCTGATATGCAAGTAGACTTGCGTAGCAGAACTAGCGGTCAATTGATGGTAAAGCTTGTTATACCTGAATTACGTCCAATTAATACTTTTGAACTTGCTGATTTATGGCGCGCTGCTATTCCTAACTATCCAGGCGTTAAATCATTTACTATTGGCGATAACTTGTTTGGTGGTGGTCGTGATGATGGTGATATTGCCTTTAGGTTAGAAAGTAAAGATGACGGGCAATTACTTGCGGCAGCAAAAGAGTTAAAAGCAAAACTTAATTCTTTAAAAGGCATTGGTGATGTTAATGACAGTCGTCAAACCAGTGCTAAAGAGGTCCAGTTTGAACTGAAACCGTTAGCTTATAGCTTAAACCTAAGCTTGGCAGATATTGCCTCACAAGTCAGTTATAGCTTTTATGGTTTAGAAGCTCAGCGTATTTTACGAGATAGTGAAGAAGTGAAAGTTATGGTGCGTTATCCACTTGAACAACGTAGCTCTGTTGGACATGTGGATGATGTAATGATTCAAGCGCCCAATGGTGCAGAGTTGCCTTTATCTGAACTTGCCACTATTACCTTAAAAGAAGGTGTAACTCGCATTCGTCGTGAAAATGGTAATCGAACCATTAATGTTTGGGCAAGTGTTGATGCTGAACAGGTTGAGCCTTTTAAAGTAGCGACCGATATTCGTGATAACTTTATCCCAGAACTGTTACGCAAATACCCGCAAGTTCAAAGTGAAGTGTCAGGTAGTATTCAAGAAGAAATGGAAAGCGCGAGTAGCCAAATGCGAGATTTTGTTATTTCGTCGTTAATTATTTTCTCATTATTAGCGATACCACTGAAATCTTACGCACAAGCAACCATGATTATGGTCGTTATTCCTTTTGGTGTTATTGGAGCTGTCTTAGGCCACTTCATTCTTGGTATGGATTTAAGTGCTTTATCTGTGATGGGGATATTAGCTGCTGCAGGGGTGGTGGTAAATGACTCCTTAGTTATGGTTGATTATGTTAACAACGCTAGAAAACGTGGCGAGCGCTTAAAAGATGCTGTTATGCATGCAGGAACAAAACGCTTTAGAGCAATATTGTTGACTTCGATTACTACGTTCATAGGTTTAGTGCCGATTATCTTTTTTGAAGTTAGCGCACAAGCACAAATTGTTATTCCAATGGCGGTATCACTAGCATTTGGCGTGTTATTTGCCACGATAGTAACGTTGGTTCTGATCCCATGTCTTTACTTGATTATTGAAGACTTGAGAGTGATGCTTAGGCGTAAGAAAAAAGTTGCGTCTGATGATTCAGCTATTTTAGATAACCTTAAAAGTGAAGCTTAACAAAGCAGATCTTAGAGGAGAAAGCCTGGTCTAATTAGACCAGGCAGATATTAAAAAGCCATCACAGTGTGATGGCTTTTTTGTTAAATCAGCTTGGTATTAAATCAAGTTATTTAACACCAAGCTCTTTTAAACGTTCTAATAAGTAGCTTGCTTGAGTATGATTTTTAGATAGTACTACTTCACTGCGAGGGTGTAAAAATAGTGGTAAAGAAATACGTGATTTACCTGAGTTTTCCCCTGTCGGATTGATTACCCTATGGCTAGTGGAAGGGAAGTAACCTTGTGAGGCCTCTTGCAGCATGTCACCAATGTTAACAATTAAATGACCAAAATCTCCTGGAACATCTAACCATTGACCGTCTTGAGCTTGTACTTGTAAACCAGGTTCGTTCGCAGCCGGTAAAATGGTCAATAAATTGATGTCTTCGTGGGCTGCAGCGCGAATGGCTCCAGGCTCTTCTGTGCCATTAAACGGCGGATAATGCAGAATACGCAACAAGGTGTTAGGGGTATCCATGATCATATTTGATAGAGGCTCTGAGTAGTGTGCTGCTACATCAGCAGGGCTATATTTTTCAACCCAATCAAGTAATTCACTGGCAAGATCTGAAGCCATTTTGTAGTAATTAAGAATGTCTTCTTCTAATTGTTTTGGAATACGTCCCCAAGGATAAACATGGTAGTATTCTTTGATATCTTTTTTACTATGGCCTTTAGCCGTTTCAGAAATTTCTGGTGCAAAATAACCGTCTTGTTTTTCAGGATCAAAGGCAAACGCTTGTTTTTCACCTTCAGTAAAAAATGTGTACCAATCTTGATATATTTTTTCTACTAACGTTTGTTGAATAGGGTGGTTCGTTAATACGCCAAACCCGGTGTTACGTAAACTCTCGACAAACTTTTGTGCGGCATCGTCAGCCTGATAGTCAACCACTTGTACTTGCATAATTGTCCTCTGATACAATAATCTTAATGCTTAATCTTTATTTTTAAGTATTATATACGCAAACCAAAGGGAAGTGGACGAATTCAATCACGTTGGCAACGGCACTAATCATGAGAAGGTTAGTAGTGTGTTGTAATTCAAAGAAAATGCTAATTATTGCATTTTTCAATTCACATCTAACAGAATCAATTTGATGGTGATAAACTTATCATGAGGTGGCTAGAAGGTTCTTAATCTGGTTAATTTCAGTCAACATTGATTTTTAATATCGCAAATGAGAGAACTTAAATGATAAAGCATTTTGTAGTAATATTTTCAGGGGTATTAGTTTTCTCGGCATGTAGCTCAAATAATAATAGCTGTGAAGATGTAACTTTAGCATCAGAGCAGGTACAACAGTGCCAGTCATTACATAAGCAGATTATTAGTGCTAAAAATAAACCGGTAATTCGTACTGAATTAGAACGCAGGTATCAACAAGACTGTATTGATATTCGTTACTACCGTGACGACAAACAAGCTGCAGTTTGTGGTAATAAGGCCGCCGTTGCTGAAGCACAAAAGCTGAAAAAATAACAAGGGTGTTTTAGCTGCAAATATCATCAGTTTTTGTTATTTTAATTGTTCTTACAAAGTTCAAGGTTAGATGACTGATCTGATTGATAAAATTTTTAAATAAGTGTGTAATATGGTGGAAAAGTTGACAGATTCATTAGACCCATTAGTTAATACCAATGTCGATCTGGCAACAGAATCAATTGTTTTGCTGAATAAATATCAGAATTTGCAAGATCGCTACACGGCTTTATTTAAGCTTAATCAACTTTCAATAGATTGCGCTAATCTAAATACTTTTTTTGAACAAGTACACCGCTCAATTGCCTCAGTGATGAGTGCTAGTAACTTTTATATCGTGCTCTATGATCAAACATTATCTACCTTAGAGTTTAGCTATCACGTTGATGAAAACGATGAAATGGAAAAGCGTATTTATTCGCTAAGTGAATTTAGTGGTTCAATGACAAATTATGTTATTGAAACCGGTAAAACCTTATTAGCGACGCCTGAAGTTATTGCACGGTTAGAACAAGAAGGGAAAATCAAAGCCATTGGTACTGCAGGTGTAGATTGGCTTGGTGTGCCATTGATACATGATGGCTTTGTGATCGGCGTGATGGCGGTACAAAGTTATTCAGCAGATACTCGTTATCAAGAATCCGAGCGCGATTTACTTGAATTTACGGCACAACATATTGTTACCGCACTGACGCGCTTACAAGATCGAGAACGCTTAAAGGCTGCTGTTGACGCGCGCACAAGAGAGCTAATGCAGCAAATTCGTGACCGAGAAAAGGCTGAATTACTGCAAGAGTCGTTGTACCGTATTTCTGAATTAACTAATGATCCTGATCTTGATATTGATAAATTTTATGGCATGGTGCACAACATCGTCGGTCAGTTAATCAACGCCGAGAACTTTTATATTGCTAAATATAATGCCATTAGTGATGAGCTATTTTTTGCCTATTACCTTGATCAACAGTTTAAGAATGCCGATAAGCAGTTCAACACCAGAAAGCTGTCAAATCGATTTACAGAACTTGTACTTAGAAGTGGCGAAACAGTATTACTTGATCAAAAAGCAATGCAAGAGTTATATCGACAAGGCAAAACAATTAAGCCAGGCGCTGAAGTTGTATCATGGTTAGGTGTGCCTTTAATTGACTCGGGTGAGGTTATTGGTGCAATGGTGTTACAAAGTTATCATCAATCAACACGCTTTACAGAGCAAGACGCAGAGTTATTACGCTTTGTTTCTCGCCACGTTGCATCAGCGATGCAACGTCGAGAAATTGCTGACTACAAACGAAAGTCCCATGAGCTACTCGAACAACAAGTAAAGTTACGAACTGTCGCTTTAGAAGATGAAATAAAACAACGTAAGATCGCTGAAGAGAAGCTTAAACATGCTGCTTCGCATGATATTTTAACGGGTTTACCTAACAGGGCCGTTTTCCTTAATTTATTAAATCATGCGATTGCTTGCAATAAGCGTCGACCGGCATTTAAATTTGCTGTTTTGTTTCTTGATTTAGACCGCTTTAAAGTTGTCAATGATAGTTTAGGGCATCATGCTGGCGATAAGTTGTTGAAAAAAATAGCTAAGGCATTGATTGATGTCGTACGAGATACTGATACCGTTGCACGTTTAGGCGGTGATGAGTTTGTCATCTTGGTTGAAGAGCTTGAATCTGATGATGTGGCATACGAAATTGCCAACAGAATAACTGAGCTATTGTCTGCGCCATTTATTATTGAAAACCAGTCGGTATTTATCGGTACAAGTATTGGTGTCTTATTCAATAATGAGCGCTATGGTAGTGCTGATAATATGCTACGAGATGCCGACATCGCCATGTACCATGCGAAAGATAAAGGTAAAGGGCGCTACGAAGTTTTTGATTCGAGTATGCATAAAAAAGTACAAAATGCTTTATCGTTAGAAATGGATATTCGAGAAGCTATTTCTAATCAAGAGTTTACTCCTTACTTTCAACCTATAGTACAAATGACAGATGGTAAAATTATAGGTTTTGAAGCCTTGGCAAGGTGGCCGAGCGAAAAGCGTGGCTTTGTTTTCCCTAATGATTTTATTCCATTAGCGGAAGAAACTAATTTAGTGATGGAGATTGATCTGCAAATTCTAGAAAAATCCTGTCGACAACTTAAACTTTGGCAACAGCGTTTAGGTTTAGAGCACCTTTATGTAAGTTGTAATTTCTACTGTAATCACTTCTTCAGTTCAAGTTTACCGCAAGATGTTCAAGCTATTATTGATAAAACGGGCGTAAAACCTCACCAAGTTCGCATTGAACTTACTGAGCGTGCGTTGTTGGAAAATAATGATATTGTCTTGAAAAATATGTATGCCTTGAAAAAAATGGGAGTAAAAATACTCCTTGATGATTTTGGCACGGGTTATTCAAGTTTAAGCTATTTGCATCGCTTTCCAATGGATGTGTTAAAAATTGATCGTTCTTTTATCGAAAATGTTCATGAGCGTGGCAACCATCAAGCGATCATTAAGACGATTATTGATTTAGCGGCTAACTTGAATATGGCGACGGTCGGTGAAGGTATTGAGAATGAAGCCGATGCTAAGCTCTTAAAGAAAATGGGGTGTGTTTATGGGCAAGGTTTTTACTATTATAAGCCTTTACTTGGGGATGAAATTGAAAGTTTCTTATTGAGTAAATGTTAGTACTATTTCCCCTAATATCGGAGGTTTATATAGGCAAAGCTGACATTACAAAGTAGTCGTTAGGTAATTGTAATATTGACCTATGCCTTAGTGGCTAATTAAAATTTTAATTTCTTATCGAACTTATATTGGCATTATTTTAAGCTTCAAACCGTGTGTTTTTCCTCACCACATTATGATGTTTTTTTACATGTATCGAACTCGTAAAGTGCACAGGGGCGGATCATTACTTTGTTATCAGCCTTAATCATACTCTTTAGGCACTTCTTTAAATAACACCATATCAACTAACGGTCAGATCAAAAGTTCCTTACTTTTAAGCACTAACTACGCTCCTTAGGCTCTAGCGGAAGCAGTCTATCGAATATGTTGGCGTTTGCCGTTTTTTTACGGTAATTTATTCGGCTAATAAAACCATTAACCATAAAGCTGATTGACAGATGACAAGTAGCAAACCCAAGGTTTTAGATCGTATCGATTTAACTATTTTAGATGTTTTACAAAAAAATGGTCGAATTTCAAATAGTACCTTAGCACAGCGAGTTAATTTAAGTGCTAGCCCTTGTTTAGAAAGGGTAAAACGTCTTGAGCATGAAGGGTATATTGAATCTTATGGTGCCTTCTTAAATGCCAGTAAATTAAAGTATGGAATGACGGCATTTATTCAAGTAACGCTTGATCGCACTACCGCGGATATCTTTAATAAGTTTCGTGCTGAAGTTATTGGCATTAAACAAGTTGCAGAATGCCATATGGTTGCAGGAGGCTTTGATTATTTAGTTAAGATATGTTTTGAAGATATGGCAGCATATCGGGCTTTACTAGGAACTATTGTTGAATTACCGGGCGTATCACAAACGCATACCTATATTGTTACTGAGCATGTCAAACGACACTCAGGTGTCCCCATTTTTGATTAAATTTATCGTACGCAAAGTTATAGCAACATTATCTATGGCTCGCTATATTGGCATTTTCAGCCCCATGCTAGTTTTTTTATAAAACAGTCGATATAGTGTTTGAAAATTTTGAATCTGCTAAGCACGGCAACGAATAATATCAATAGTTAGTACTTAATCATAAAGTAAGAAAAATACTCAATAGCTTCTGCTATGCAGATTGTTGAGTCACCTAAGAAATATGGCTATAAATTAACGAGAAAATATGAAGTATATGTTCCCATTGAAAAAAAGTAAGCCACTGGCTTTAGTTGGCCTATTAGCGATAGCGTTATTGGCTTGTAATAAATCTCCAGCACCCAGTGCCGAAGTTGTTAATGAAACGGCGGTAAATGAAGTTAACGCCGCTAATATAAAAGCTCATATTGAATTTCTTGCTGATGACACTTTACAAGGTCGAGATACAGGCAGTAATGGTTATCAAATAGCGGCTAACTATGTGAAGTCTTATTTTAAACAATTGGGCTTAACGCCTAAAGGTACAAGTATTGCGGGCGAGAAACGTGGCTTTGAGCAAACGGTTCGCTTTCGTAAAAGCTTCCTTATTAATGGCTCTGCTAGCACTATTATTCATGGCTTAAAGGGGGATCTCGAACTTGATTATGCTACGGAGTTTTTAACTTCTGGTTCTAATTTACAAAATAATACCGCTATTACGGCATCAACTGTTTTTGTTGGTTACGGGGTTGTATCGCCAGAATTTGGTTACAACGATTATGAAAATATTGATGTTAAAGGCAAAATTGTTGTGGCGTTAACCGGTAGACCAGATGATTTACCGTCCGAAGAAGGTGCGCATATTGGCGCGAGTGCAGAAAAGAGCCGTCATGCTGCCGCGCATGGCGCGATAGGGTTTATCACAGTGCACACACCTAAGCGGGAGAAAGTACGTAGTTTCGAAAAGTCAGCACAATATGCCAATGCACCACGTTTGAGTTGGCTAACAAAAGATAATCTCCCGTTTGGTACACAGCCAGAAATCTTAGCAGGTGCCTATCTCAATCGAGATGCTGCAAAAGCTTTATTTACTGGAGCCGCTCGCACTCTAGAAGATATTTTTACCGCAGATACTAACAATAATGCCATTAAGGGCTTTGACTTACCGTATAAAGTTAGCTTGAAAAATCGCTCACGCTATGAAGAAATCTCAAGTCCAAATATTATTGCCGCGGTCGAAGGTAGTGATCCACAACTGAAAAACGAATATGTTGTTTTTAGCGCTCACCTTGATCACATAGGTATAAGTTCACATACCGATGATGAAGACACCATTAATAATGGTGCACTGGATAATGCTTCTGGTGTTGCTATTTTACTCGAAACGGCTCGTTTATTAGCAGAAATGCCAATAAAGCCAAAACGTTCTGTGCTGTTTGTTGTAGTGACAGGTGAGGAAAAAGGTTTATTAGGCTCTAGTTACTTTGCTAATAATCCTACCATACCTGTAATGCAATTAGTGGCAAACGTAAACTTAGATATGCCGTTAATTCTCTATCCTTTTGCCGATGTTATAGCGTTTGGTTCAACGCATTCAACCATGGGGGAAATTGTTGAGACAGCAGCAAATAAAATTGATATCGAACTTAGTGAAGACCCCATGCCGGAGCAAGCACTTTTTACTCGCAGCGATCACTACAGCTTTGTTAAGGCGGGTATTCCATCAGTCTTTTTAATGACAGGCTTTAAATCAACCGATGAAAATATTGATGGTGGTGCCGTCTTTGGTGACTTCTTAAAAAATCATTATCATCAACACAGTGATGAAATAACTTTACCGATAAATTATCAGGCTGCAGCGAGTTTCGCATTGGTTAATATGATGATAGGTGTAGAGATAGCAAACCAAGTTGAGCGCCCTAAATGGCATGATGGTGATTTTTTTGGTGTTACTTTTACACAATAATCATCGCTGATTAAAGTAAAAAACGTAGATTTTATATAAGGATAGTATTAATTGATGAATGCTCTTGAATATGCCCTGCAGGCTAATGGATCTTTCGCGTTACCTGATGCCTGTTTTAAGGTTAAAGCCTTAATGGAGGAGGATGATTCGACGATTGAAGATTTCGCCAATGTTATCAGCGTCGATCCATCGATGACTTCGCGTTTATTACAAATAGCCAACAGTGCTATTTATAGCTTTCCTGGTGAAATAAGTACCATCTCACGTGCTATTACCATTATAGGCACGCAAGCTATATACAATATGATGTTAGTTGATGTTGCCGCCACAGCGTTTAAACATTTTTCAACTCAGTCGATAGATCTGAAAAGATTTTGGCATATGAGTGTTTTTTGTGGCTTGGCAACAAAAAACTTAGCTATTACTGCTGGTATTCGTGATATTGAACGATTATTTGTTGCTGGCTTATTACAAAATTTTGGGGAATTAATTGTTGCTAAAGTTTCTCCAGAGTTAGCAAAGCAGTGTGAGGCCTACAGTGCCGAGATTTTACCTTGGCAGCTACAGCAAAAGGTCCTCGGCTTTACGTATACTGAGGTTTCAGCTGAATTACTGAAAATTTGGCAGATCCCAGAAAAAATTATTTTGCCCATTCGCCATTACAACAACGCTCAAAATATCGACATTAATAAAGATGTGAAAGTAATGTATCTCGCATCACGATTAGCATTAGTTGAATGCCACCCTGAAATATTTGACTATGACGATAATGTTGATACTGCTTTATGTCAGTCGTTAAATTTTACATCAGGTGATCTAGAAGCTGCTGCAAATTTCGCCACAATAGAAACAGATAATATTCTCAATATTATGAATGCTAAGTTTTATGGTTAGAGGCGCTTAGAAAGTGCAAGCAATATTATACACTTTGTTCGTTGTTGCTAACTGACAAAACAAGACATTATTATAGAAGCCTGCTAGCATCGGTGGGTTGAATAAATGAAATTATCTCAATAAAAATGGGCACTGTGTAGTCACAATTATAATTATTAGCCCTACAAAATTATTTCGAAGGATGTTTATGAGTACAGAAAGAGAGCATTTTAGTTCCCGTATAGGGTTCATTTTAGCTGCAGCGGGTTCGGCAGTGGGTATAGGCAATTTGGTTGGTTTCCCTGTGAATGCAGCCAAAAATGGTGGTGGCGCATTTTTATTAATGTATGCTCTTTTTGTTTTTTTAATTTGTTTACCGGTAATGATTGCCGAAATGGCGGTTGGACGGAAAACAGAGAAAGAACCTGTTGGTGCTTATAAAGCGCTAAGTGGAGGCAGTAAAGCTTGGGGAGCGGCCGGGTTCTTAGGCGTGTTAACGCCTTTTATGATTGCTGTATTCTATATGGTATTAACGGTATGGATTTTTGGTTATATTGTTTTAACATTGACCGGTAACCTAGATTATCTAGCAAGTAGTAATGGCTTTGGTGAGTTTGTTAATAGCCCATATTTATTTGCTGGCATGGTGGTCGTTGCTGCAATTATTAACTTTATTCTAGTTGCTGGTGTTAAAGATGGTATTGAACGGGCATCAAAAATATTAATGCCGACGTTATTTATCATGCTCCTGATGATGGTGGTTTATGTTTTAACACTAGATAATGCCATGGCAGGGGTTAAGTTTTTTCTAATTCCTGATGTGTCGAAACTAACTCCAGCAGTGATTAATGGTGCTTTATCACAAGCGTTTTTCTCTTTGTCATTAGGCATGGGTATTTTGATTACTTACGGCTCTTACATTAATCGTAAAACTGATATTGTTGGTTCGGCAAAATTGGTTGCGTTAACCGATACGGCTGTAGCATTTACCGCTGGTTTGATGATTTTACCCGCGGTATTTTCATTTAATCCTAATGTGAACCCTGCAGAGTTGAGTGACAGCTCAGTATCGTTAATTTTTACTTTTTTGCCGAAAATATTTTTAGCCCTTCAAACCTCTATTGGTTATATTGGTGCTAGCGCTGTAGCTGCTTTTTTCTTTATTTTGGTTTTCTTTGCCGCGATTACCTCATTAGTGTCAATTTTAGAAGTGCCGGTTTCTTATCTAGTTACAGAGAAGCAACATAGCCGTAAAAAAGCCTTGTCGATACTACTGATGACTGCAGGGCTGTTAACTGTGTTTGCGACATTATCTTTTGGCATGGTGTCTTTCTTTACTGAGTTCACCTCTTATGCGGGCGGTGTACGTTCATTTTTTGATGTGGTTTATGATATTTTTTATGACACGATCTTACCGTTAAATGGCTTCTTATTATGTGTATTTGTTAGCTATCGCTGGAAAAAACTGCAGTTATCTGAAGAGCTTGCTTTAGGGAATGCAAATTACAAAGGCTCTTGGGTTGAAAAGTATATTAACTTTTCATTAGGTACTTTTATTCCGGTGATCGTGCTTGGTATTTTCATTAATACAATTGCACAAAAGTTTTTTGCTTATAATATCTTCGGTTTTTAGTTAGTGACAAAGAGATATAATTTGCTGTGAATTAAAGCTATTAGATAACCCATAAGGCCGGATAATTTGTTATTATCCGGCCTTATTTTTTAAGCTGAACTGGTTTAGTGTAATGATCGAATTTATCCAAGCAAATGATTTCCAAGAAAGCCAACGACTATTTCATGGTCGTGGACATGCTTATGCTAATTTGTCTCATGTCAATATTGATTGGTTAGAGCCTGTTATTTTAATTAGCTTATATCAAGAGGTCGAAGCAACTTGGTTAGTAGAGTTAGTAGCTAAGCTTCAGAAGCTGACAGACAAGTGTCAATCAATTCAGGTGCAATATCGCTGTCGAAAATTCGCGCCCTGCGAGTTGCTTTGGGGGAAAGAAGTTACCCACTTATCTGCTCTAGAGCACGGTTTAAAATATCATATCAGTTTAGGTAAAGCACAAAATTCAGGCTTATTTTTAGATATGCGCAATGGCCGAGAGTGGGTTAAAAACCGTAGTGAAAATAAACGGGTATTAAACTTGTTTTCATATACTTGTGCCTTTTCAGTTGCTGCATTGGCTGGTAATGCAAGTAAAGTCGTTAATATTGATATGAGCAAAAGCTCGTTAGCGAAAGGGCGTGAAAATCATCGTTTAAATAATCAAGACCTAACGAAAGTGATATTTGAAGGTGTTGATATTTTTAAGTCTTATGGCCGTTTGAAAAAGCACGGACCTTATCAGTTATTGATTTCCGATCCGCCGTCATTTCAAAAAGGTAGCGTTGATATTGAAAGAGACTATAAAAAAATTATCCGTCGCTTACCTGAGCTGATGTCGGCAAACGCCGATGTTTTATTATGCTTAAACTCCCCAGACTTAAATGAAGAGTTCCTTCTTGCTGAAGTGGCAAAAGAGTGCCCAGACTGTGTTTACCAATACCAAATTGATACACCTGAAGTATTCAAAGAAGCGCATCAAGGAAAGGGCTTAAAGTGCCTTTATTTCATTTATCAACCTGAAGTTAATGCTTAGGCTATTGCTGTTTGACGGTAGTTTGCTTGATAACTGAGTAATAAATAAATGATATATGTAGATCTACTTGTTTATTACTCTGGCTCATTCATGTGAATTTTTTAACTCCATACAACTCGTGCAGCTAATAGAATCAAAAAACTTCCGGTGACTTTATCAACAATATGACTATTTGCTTTTAACTTATCTAAAATAGGCCCACGAGAGATGGTAAATGCAATAATGACGTACCAGAGCATATCAATAATACCTACAGTGGCTGTCATAATGCCCTTTTGTTGCCATCCAGCATTAGGCTCAACAAATTGACTAAATAGTGCTAGAAAGAAAATAGCAAGTTTAGGGTTGAGAAAAGCAATTAAGAAACCATCTCGCCAACCATTTATTGATGGGTCTCGTGTTGTTTCTTGTTGAGAAAGTTGCATGTTCTGTTGCTTGCTCATTAGGGACTTTATACCTAAATATAAAAGAAATGCCGCACCAGCGTATTTAATTACTGAGAATAGTAATGGTGATTGCACAATCAATAAGCCAATACCTGTAGCGGTGATTGCAGCATAAAGTGCTACGCCTAACCCATGGCTAATTGCTGTAGCATAACCTTGCTTTGAGCCACCACTTAAGGTGTTTTTAATAACTAAAGCTAGGCTAGGCCCAGGTGATAGCGCGCCAAGAATACAAATAACGACAAGTGATAACCATAAATGCAATTCCATAAAATTTTATGCCTTAAAATGTGCGACTAATGTTGGTTTTTAATTCGAAGAAAGCTGGCAAATCTTGGCACACCTTGCTGGGTTTTACCAATATATTTGTAGGTGATGATACTACCAATTTCAGGGGGATGTTGGCGTTGTTGATCAGAAAACCCACTTCCTATTTTAAAAATAATGCCTTCAGGTGTTTCAACTCTAATCGCCCCTAGCATGCCGGTATATTTTCCTTTGCCAGCAAGGTGTGCAATAACTTTCGCCTCGGCATCTTGATGCTTTTTGAGTTTTAATAAGTTTTTACTGCGACCAATTTGATAGTTTGCTGTAGCGAGGTGCAGCATCAATCCTTCGCCGCTTTGAGCAACGACTTTATCTAAAAGCATATATAATTGGATATTATCTGTGACCTTGAATTGTGAGACCATAGCCAAATAAGGTGAATGTGTTTTGTTCAGTAATTTATTCATGGTTTTAGCGCGGTTACTGAAGCTACCGGGTTGGTGAGGCAGATCGAAAACCATTAATTTTAAGTCTTTCCAACACTCGCCGTTAGTGTGCTTACGTCGAACACATCCACTGATGGTATCAAATTGTCCACGCTGACTCCATAATTCACCATCCATTGCTATTGTAGGCCAGTTAGCAATAAACCATTGTGGTGGGGACAGAACATTGCCGTTACGGGTTAATAGGTCTTTTCCTGTCCAGTATCCTCGAACACCATCTAATTTTTCGCTGACTAAGTAATCTGTAATAACGATATTTTGATGATATTTAGTTGCCAATTGTAGTTTAGGTTGCTCTTTCAGAAGGGCATGATTGCTGGCCGGAAGAGCGTAAGACCAGGTTGATAGTAGTAGCACTAAGCCAGAGTAGAGTGTGCTGTTAAATGATGATTGAAACATCCTTGTTCCTCTTTTTATATCGGTTTAATTGTTTTGTTGACTATGACGTGAACTTTACTGCCTGATTTTATTGTAGTTGCGGTTGTTGGGTTATGCTAAATATCAGCAAGGTTGTTTTGAAAACACATGTTTCATGCTGAACTAAATTGCCATTAAAGCCAGTGGTAGAGTCGAAAATTATCTAGAGTTGACTACACTTTTGTTATGGAAATGGAATTCTGTAGGTAAGGCAAGATGAAACAGATAATACTCTTTAGCTTGTTATTCATAATACTTTTTAGCTCTTTCGAGGTTATAGCAGGTAAAAAGCACTGCCAAAGTTATCGTAAAAAGCTTGATAGTATTCAAGCTAAGCAACGTCAAGCTAACTCAAATAAACGCAGCAATAGTTTAGCGACTCAAGAGGCTAAAGCCCGAAAAACTTGGTGGCAATGTGAAAATGGTAAACTTAAGCCTAAGGCGAAAAAGAAACCGCGAGTAAAAATAAAGCGAACTAATAAGAAAAAAGTTATTAACCTTCGCCGTGTTGACGGAAAAAAAGCTAAGTCGCCAAAACCTATTATGCCTTTTTCTACTCAAAATTCGGTAATGATTCACGCCAAATATCAAGGCGAAAAACTACAAGCTTGGTTACTATTTTATCAACCGAAAAAAATTTGTCGTCGACCTAAGTCCATGTCGCAATTTTCAGCATGTGCTGAAGAAAAAAGGCGTCAGCAAATAGAATTTGAAAAAAATTACTGAGAGCTCTTGCTCTCTTGACTATTATTTTGTCTTTTGCACCACTTTATGAAGTGTTTTTAAGCTAAATTAAATTTAGCTTATTGATAAATAAAGGTAATTAAATTTGGAATGTGTTTTGCTAATTCTTATGTAAACCAATAAGATTATTAAAGGCAAATAATGAAAAAAAATATATTAGAGCAATTAAAGCGCAGTACTCGTACTGCTTTAGGCTTTTTATTTTTATTGCTTGGTATCGTGTTTATCTTACTACCTGGGCCGGCAGTTATATTTATTCCACTGGGTTTAGCTTTGCTAAGTGTAGAGTATGATTGGGCGAAGGTCTGGCTGAAAAAAAGTCAGAAATACTTTCGACAAGCAGCTGTTAAGGCCGATCAAAGCTTGCGCTGGTTAGGGAAAAAATTGCGCAGCTGAATGTTAATAGGTTAACTTGGGGTAATCAGGGTTTCTGATTGTTACCCCATAGCTTATGCCGAACGTTGTTTTTCGGCCATGTAACGAGCTTTAGTTTGGTTGTACTCGGTAACTATATTATCAATAGTTTCTTGGCAATATTCACGTAAGCCACTTAATAACATAAACTTTTTACCATGTCCTATCACTTTGCCTTGTGATACTAAATCAAATGCTAAACAAGCATTTCCGCGCTTACCATCTTGTACTAACGTTGTTGAAGACAGGCTTAATGTGATTTCTTGAAAATCCAATTGCTCTAATTGAATTGACATACTTTCATACATGATCATCGGGCGCGCTGGGTTGATCATCACCTGATTTTCTTTCATTAGTTCAACGAGAATATGAGGAAAAGTTTGACCTGAAAACTCAACATAGGCACGGGTTAACGACTCAATAGCTTGATTGTTTTTGGTGCTATTGCCAGCAACAGACATATTTAAATATTCTTTTGCTTTATCGTCAATAATACTTGCTGTTGTGGTAATTTCTGTTGGAATATTTAGCGTGGTAGCATCAGTTACCATACCTGAAAATGTAAAACTCATTTCCTGATGTAAACCGGCACGTTCCAAAATTAGTGCAAATAGCAAGTCTCCGGGAACACAAAAGCGTTTAGCGTCGATGTTATGTAACGGATTAAAATCATCGGCAATTTGTTTTGCAAAATCACTGGCCTGCTGGCGTGTGAAGCTAATTTTATCATCTGTAATACGGCAATAGTTCTCTAAAAACATAGATATGTGTCATCACTTTAAGCTACTAAAATCGGCGCTATTCTATCAGTATGGTTGCGCAAAATCGAAGTTTATTGAGCTTTTATTTACAAAGCAGACCAGTAAAAACAAGGGGTTTAGGCGAACAAGTGTTTATTATTTTACTTGTTGGCATGCTGGTAATTTTCAACTATTAGCTCTTTGTGGCGCTTACTGAGTTGCTTAAGTTGATATTCACGGCGGCTTGCTTGCTGGCGATCTTGTTGCGCTTCAGCATAAGCAAGTTTTACCGGACGGCGCACACGTGTATATTTCGCCGCTTTTTTATTGCAATTGTTATGCTCATTTAAACGGCGTTCTAAGCAGGTGGTGATACCCGCATAAAGACTATTATCAGCACAGCGAAGAAAATAAACGTACCACATTTTAAGTAAATAAAGCCTGAACAGTGAGGTATCTATGTATCATCGCAAGTTTTTTGCTGATATTCGAGCTAAAAATGAATTAGTACTAGCTGCTAGTAGGTGATTTTTATATTATTGGCGACTGAAAAAATAACGGGTTGGTATATGTTGCAAATAGAAACAGGTGCTCTGCGCAAAATGCGTGCAGATCTATCTTTAGATGGTACGGTGAACTACCGTATGGTGCTTGGTGAGCAAGAAGTTGCGTTGAATTCGCTGATCGGTAAGCACCTAACACTGCAGTATAGTGGTCATATTGATTGTCAGCACTGTGGCAGAAAGACTAAAAAAAGTTATTCACAGGGGTATTGTTACCCATGTATGCAAAAATTAGCACAATGTGACATGTGTATTATGAAGCCCGAAACTTGTCATTTTGAGCAAGGAACGTGTCGCGAACCACAATGGGGAGAAAGTAATTGTATGATCCCTCATTATGTTTATTTAGCTAATACTTCAGGTTTAAAAGTGGGTATTACACGTCACACCCAGATACCTACTCGCTGGATAGATCAAGGGGCAACTCAAGCTTTGCCTATTTTTAAGGTGAGTACTCGCTTACAGTCTGGTTTGGTTGAAATAGCATTAGCTGAATATATTGCTGATAAAACAAATTGGCGAGCTATGCTTAAGGGAAGTGCTGCGGCATTAGATCTTAAAGCTATTGCAGAAGAGCTAAAGCCTAAAATTGCTGAGAAACTGGCTAGTGTTAGTTTGAAGTATGGCGCAGAGGCTGTTACTGAATTGGATGAGGATGTGATAAATTTACATTTCCCTGTTCAACAGTATTTAACAAAAATATCATCATTTAATTTTGATAAAACACCGGAAGTATCAGGTATATTAGTGGGTATAAAAGGTCAGTATCTGATTTTTGAGACAGGGGTCATTAATTTGCGGAAATTTACCTCTTATCATGTAAGTTTACAGGTAAGTTAATTGTGTTAAAGGATAATTTACATAAATAGGTTAAACTGAATTTATTAGTTATCGCTTTAATTTATCTTAAATTCGGTAAAACAAAATTAGGCATTTTATATTAGCTATCTCATCTATCGATCATTATGCCTACTGGCTTTTTGAGATAGTTTAGTTATGCCTACTTAGTTTAAAGTGCTGCAAAGGAATAAGCGGCAGATTTATTTGGGAATAATGTTAATGAACGTTAATGATTATGCAGAACGAGCGAGTGAGATATTTGTACTCTCGGATTCTTTTATTCGTATCAAGGAATTGATTGATGATGAAAGTTCTACAATTGATGATATTGCCGATGTTATTTTATTGGATCCGGCATTAGCGGGAACCATCTTAAAGTTAGCCAATAGTACCTTTTTTAATTATCCCGGTAGAATAGACACTATTTCTAAAGCTGTACTAGTGCTGGGTATTACAGAAGTTTATAACTTAGTTATTGCTTTTTTTACTAAGAAAGCTTTTAAAGGAATTATTGCTAAGCAGGATTATCTTGACGACTTTTGGTGTAAAAGTGTTGATTGTGCACTGATTGTTAAATATATAGGCACTAGGATTAATGTGCCGAATGCCGAACGTTTATTTATTTTAGGCTTACTCTATAACTTAGGGGAACTTGTTGTCCAACAGGTAACTCCAGAGAAAACGGTTGAAGCGAACGGTTTTTCTACAACTGAATTACCTTGGCAAAAGCAAATCGAAAGCCTTGGTTTCACCTATGGTGCATGTAGTGCTGAGCTATTAAAGCAATGGCAATTACCATTTAGTATTATTGAGCCAATTCGTAATCAAGATGAAAATGACTTTACTTACAGCAGTGATGAAAGCAAGTTGTTGTATCTGGCGAAGCGTATAATGCTAAGCCAATATGATTGCAGTTCACATGATGTGGAGTTGTTATTAACGGAAGATGCTATGCAACAGTTGCCAATTGATCAGGATATGCTTAAAGGTGCAAATAATTTTTGTGATCTTGAACGCTTGAGTATTTTGTCTATTTTAAATCCTGGCGCCGCGATGATTTATTAAGCAGATAGGGGGCGGACTTTCCTAACGACTATTATTTTCTTTCTTAAGCATAAAGTACTCAGCTTAAATTTTATTCAGCAGTTGTTCAGTTGTATTAACATCACCAGTAAACAATCATAGTAATAACAAGTTAGTGGTGTTAATTCTGCCTTACCTCCCCAACGAAAGTCGTATTTAAAGTTTATTGTATAAAGCCTGATACCAAGTGCCTAAATGGCGCTAGGGTATTAGAGTGATGCAGGGTACTCTCCGATAAAACCATTATCCTCTACTGTTAAGGTTAGCAAACTAAATACTGACGATACTATATCTTTGAGTCTAATAAGGCTGAGCCTGAGATAAGCTAAGCCCGTCAATACGATGATTTCTGCGTGGTTCAAGGCTTATCAGATTGATAATAAACTAGACGGAAAATTTTATGAAAATTGACTAAAGTGATTGCAAATATCGCGTTATATTAATTTTTTTTCACACATCTGTTATTCCGAACTCAGGTTAATAAAGCTCTTTCTTAGACGAGTTGGTTAACCTTGTATTTTTAATTAGCAATGCATTGCGATTTCATATCAATAGCTCAGCCGCCTCTATGTGCAAGGAGCTAAACTCGCCCTATTTTAACTCGCTATGGTAAGAGTAACTAACTGCTCCGTATCAGGTTATTCAATATAATAAATTAATTTATCTGGACTGTTTTCAATGCACCAGTAGCTTGCAATTCACTTGCTATCGCACTGTCATGGTGCGAGGCACCTAAGATCTAACTTGTTATCTACTTGTTTTTAAAGTTATTTTTATTTGGCATGGCGCTTGATAAGCATTAACTAACGAAAAATAAGGGAAAGTAAAATGAAACTAGTCAATGCGATAATAAAACCATTCAAACTTGATAATGTCAGAGAAGCGATCTCTGAAATTGGTGTTGAAGGATTAACGGTGAGCGAAGTAAAAGGTTTTGGCCGTCAAAAAGGGCATACCGAGCTTTATCGTGGTGCGGAATATCAGGTGGATTTTTTACCAAAAGTAAAACTTGAAATTGCGGTTAATGATGATGTGGTGCAGCGCTTAGTGGAAGCTATTGCAGAGTCAGCACATACAGGAAAAATTGGTGATGGCAAAATATTTGTTTATGACCTTGAACAAGCGGTACGAATTCGCACCGGCGAACAAGACGCAGAAGCGCTATAGGAGCTCATCATGGAACAAAATATTTTTCAACTTCAGTATGCGATGGACACCTTCTACTTTTTAATTTGTGGTGCCTTAGTGATGTGGATGGCTGCAGGTTTTTCGATGTTAGAAGCGGGCCTAGTTCGAGCTAAAAACACCACCGAAATTTTAACTAAAAATGTCGCCTTATATGCGATTGCTTGCATGATGTATTTATTTGTTGGTTACGACATTATGTATGGTGGTGGTATTTTCCTGTCAGGCATTGAAACGGTTGACCCTGCGAAAGTTTTAGCGGATTTTTCTTCGCGAGAAGATGGTTTTACTGGTGCAGCAATATATTCAGCAGCATCTGACTTCTTTTTCCAGGTTGTGTTTGTCGCGACCGCGATGTCGATTGTGTCGGGTGCAGTAGCTGAGCGCATGAAATTATGGGCATTTCTAGCTTTTGCGGTGGTATTAACTGCTGTTATTTATCCTATGGAAGGAAGTTGGACTTGGGGTGGCAATGCGGTTTTCGGTTTATACACTTTATCTGAATTAGGTTTCTCAGACTTTGCAGGCTCAGGTATTGTGCACATGGCGGGTGCAGCAGCGGCATTAGCAGGGGTATTATTGTTAGGGGCTCGTAAAGGTAAGTATAGTGCTGATGGGCACGTTAATGCGATACCAGGCTCTAATTTACCTATGGCGACATTAGGTACCTTTATTTTGTGGATGGGTTGGTTTGGCTTTAATGGTGGCTCGGTTTTGAAACTTGGCGATATTGCTAGTTCACATTCGGTTGCTATGGTATTTCTAAACACTAATGCGGCAGCGGCAGCGGGTGCAGTAGCGGCATTAGTATTAGCAAAAGTTCTATTTAAAAAAGCAGATTTAACCATGGCACTTAATGGTGCGTTGGCTGGTTTAGTTGCGATTACGGCTGAGCCATCAACACCTACACCATTGCAGGCAACATTATTTGGTGCCTTAGCTGGTATTATTGTTGTTTTTTCAATCATCAGTTTAGATAAATTAAAAATTGATGATCCTGTTGGTGCTATTTCTGTACATGGTGTTGTGGGTTTACTTGGTTTGTTATTAGTACCGGTGACGAATAGCGGCTCAACATTAAGTGGACAATTGATCGGTGCAGCGACGATTTTTGTTTGGGTATTCTTTACGAGTTTAGCAGTATGGTTTATTTTGAAGAAGTTAATCGGCATCAGAGTTACTGACGAAGAAGAGTATGAAGGTGTTGATAAATCGGATTGTGGTATGGAAGCTTATCCTGAGTTTACTCGTGGCTAACTAGTTTACTGATATTAAGGTGATCGAGCCTGTGCTTTAGTTTGCACGGGCTTTTTATTATCGAGTGTTGCACTATTTACCCCAAATATTATGGGCAAAATAATGCTAATGAAATAATTATTAAAGAGTTACTGCCATTAGCAATAAAATGTGTAAAATTAACGCATTAGTTAAATGTTTATAAGCGGATTTTGAAATGGCAAGAGAACAGTTTGGGGTATGCGCAGAGCCTAGCCTACACGGATATTATTTATTATTTAATGCCTTAGATGATAAAAATTTATTTTTACGTAAAGCACTTTCTCGTTTGCCTGCCTTATTTGATAAATATGCCGATCGTTTTTCAGAAGCTAATTTAGCTGGTGTTATTGCAATTGGTACGAACTTTTGGGATGAGCTATTTCCTCAAGCACGTCCTAAATATTTACGACAGTTTCCTGAAATGGCAGAAGAAGACTGTACGGCTCCGTCTAATAACTATGATCTATATATCGAAATTCGGGGCGATAGAGCAGATGTTAATCATATTGTTGCAACGAAAGTTTGTCAGCTATTGTCTGATAGTGTTGAATTAGTTGAGCAAGTGAGATCATTTCGATTTTTAGATGGTCGCGACCTCACTGGTTTTGTTGACGGTACCGAAAACCCTCAAGGACATCACCGTCGTCGAGTGGCCTTGGTTAACGAAGCAGAAGACCCTGAGTTTGCTGCCGGTAGTTATTTACATATTCAACGATACCGACATAATTTAAACTTATGGAACTCTTTGGCAGTAAAAGACCAAGAAGATATTTTTTCACGTACAAAAGTGAACAATGAAGAATATTCAGAAGAGAATAAAGCGCCCACTTCGCATATTAAACGCGTTAACCTCAAAGACAGTGAAGGAAATAGCCTTGAAATTTTGCGCCAGAGTATGCCTTACGGTGACATGAAACTACAAGGCTTGTTTTTTGTATCTTATTGCCATTCACCAGAGCCTTTTGAGCTGATGCTTAAAAGCATGATCACCGGTGATGCTCACGGGCACAGCGACCATATGCTTAAATATACGCAAGCCGAAACTGGTGCAGCTTTTTTTGTGCCGAGTTTAAATATTTTAGCTAAGCTTGGTGAGTAGCAAAACACTGGTGTTATCGTTATCGCCACAAGGTTGGTTTTTAAGGTATTTGAGTGCGCTATGCTCATAGAACATCTTTTATTAAGGTTTGTTTGTGCCTTAAAAATTGATGTCACAATGAGCATGACTGGTGTAAACCGCCAGTGTTTTAAGTAGGTTACCTGTTTAGCTTAAGTTTTTTAGAAAAAGCGCTTCAAGCTTAGCAATAGTTTGTTTGATTTCTTTTACGTCGGTTGGGGCGATAAAAATAGTGTCGTCACCGGCAATCGTACCAAGTACGCCATCACTTTTACTGACACTATCGAGCAGGCGTGCAATTAACTGAGCAGCACCTGGACTTGTTCGAATAATAATCATCACATCGTTATGTTCGATATCTAGCACCAGCTGCTTTAAAGGGCTTTTAGCTGTTGGCATACCAAGTTCTGCAGGCAGGCAATAAACCATTTCTTGACGAGCGTTACGTGTTCGTACCGCACCAAACTTACTGAGCATACGCGATACTTTTGACTGACTAATGTTATCAAAACCTTGAGACTTTAGTGCATCAGCAATATCTCCTTGTGAGCTAAATTGCTCTTGTTTTAATAAATCTTTGAATGCTTGTACTAAAGCTTCTTGCTTTTTTTGTCCGCTCATAAATAAGTTCGCTGTTTAATGGCTATTTTTATCGATTATTGTTGGTTTGTAATACCTAAGTATTATTCCACAATTTTTATTATACGTTATCCTTATAAGCCAATACAGGTTAATAATCATTGTTTTTTGGCCACTTATGCTATATCTTTTGGCCGACAAATTATTACGTAATTACTCAAATTTCGGAGACATCAAATGAAAGTTGCTGTGCTAGGCGCTGCTGGTGGTATCGGCCAAGCGTTATCTTTACTATTAAAAACTCAATTACCTGCCGGTTCTGAGCTATCTTTATATGACGTTGCGCCAGTTGTTCCAGGTGTTGCTGTTGATTTATCACACATCCCTACTGCTGTAACAGTTGCTGGCTTTGGTGCTGACGATTTAGCTGCTGCGCTTTCTGGTGCTGATATTGTTATCATTCCAGCGGGCATGCCACGTAAGCCTGGTATGGACCGTGCAGATTTATTTGCTGTTAATGCTGGTATCATTAAAACATTGGCGGAAGGTATTGTTGCTAACTGTCCAAAAGCATTAGTGGGTATTATTACTAACCCTGTAAATGGTACTGTGCCAATTGTTGCTGAAGTATTCAAAAAAGCGGGTACCTACGATAAAAACCGTGTTTTCGGTGTAACAACACTTGATGTTATTCGTTCTGAAGCGTTTATTGCTGAATTGAAAGGCTTGAATGTAAGTGACGTTAAAGTACCGGTAATTGGTGGCCATTCAGGCACAACAATTTTACCATTGCTTTCACAAGTTGAAGGTGCAACTTTCTCTGATGAAGAAGTAGCCGCTTTAACACCTCGTATTCAAAATGCGGGTACAGAAGTAGTAAATGCTAAAGCTGGTGGTGGTTCTGCAACACTTTCAATGGGTGCTGCTGCTGCTCGTTTTTGTCTATCTTTAGTTAAAGGTTTACAAGGCGAAGATGTTGTTGATTACGCTTACGTGGAAGTTGAAGGTGGCGATGCGCCATACTTTGCTCATCCAGTGCGTTTAGGTGTTAACGGTATTGCTGAAATTTTACCATACGGTGAGTTAAGTGCTTTTGAAGAAAAAGCAAAAAATGACATGCTTGCAACACTAAAAGCAGACATTCAAGAAGGTGTTGATTTTATCAACGGTTAATCTAGCTGTATTGTTTGTTTTAAAAACCGCGTTTAACGCGGTTTTTTATTGTCTAAATTTTCTTGAAGCCGTTACTATGTCAGCAGTGTACTAGCGGCTGTTGCTTTAGTCGTTTATAGCAAAGGCTAAAATGAAAGCTCAATAGGCCTTAGTTTTATCAAAAGGAAGCGTAATGACAACTGAAAACAACCAACGATGGCAACTCATTCGTGAAAGTATCAAATTTCAAATAAAACTAATTTTAGATGCAGGCAGAGATCTAATACTTAGTCCCGTAGCTATTATTTGCACTGTACTCGATTTATCAAAAGATAATAGTAAGGATGAAGGTCACTTTCAGCGCTTAATGCTATGGGGTCATAGTACGGATCATTGGTTAAACTTATTTGGCGATTTACCTGCAGATAAAAAGCCAAGCTCAGCTGAGTCTGCCGGCAATAATGAGCATGAGGAAAGTCAAAACGGCACTGAAAATGATGGTGATGAAGCCGTACCTGAAAATGCCAGTGTCATTAAAAATCAAGTCGATGAAAACTTAGACAAGCTGTTTAGTAAAATTGAACTGCTGCTTGATGAACAGCCCCAAGAAGGTAGACTCACAGCCGTTGCCAAGCAAAAAATAACAGACTATTTATCAGTACTTAATTCAAAAGGTCAAGAAAACACTAGCCTAGATAGTGCCTCTACTGCTGAGACAAAACTGCCAATATCGCAAGTTAATGAAAAAGAGTCTAACAATAAAAACAGTACGTTGGATTAAATTTATACGATTTTTCAGCCGTGTTCTCGCTTGATATTTCGATGTTAAAGTTAACTTGAGGGTAACTTTTATCTTCTGGCAAGACAAAATAGTAATTATATCGAGATGTGGGTAAAATGTAGATTATCTCATTGATTATGACTGCAATATGACACAGCCCCTTGATTACCAAACTACATTTATATTAGATAAATCTCATTTTAATGAATGTTATGAAGAGTCGGTACAAACAGCAACGTTTGCTCGTTTATATGGCAAAGGTTTAGCACTACTGATTGTTGGCACAAGCTTAGTACTCTTTTCAGAGCTCAACCCTTATGCTGCATGGTTTATTTTCTCTCTTGGTGTACTGGAACTTATTAGTACTCGCTATAAAAAAGCGTGGTGGGTTGCCCGTCAAATGTTAAGTAAAGTCGCTAAAGCGGAAGTTACCTTAAAAATGAATGCAGACTACATTCATATTTCGTCATTTTACAATGACAATAAAATGTTATTTAACGATATTGAACAGATAGTGCCAACAGCAAATGGCTGGCTCATCACTCATAACTCAGTTCGTCATTATATTGCTAATCGCTGTCTTTCAGAGCCGGCAATAGCATTCTTACAATCTAAAGCTTAAAATATATCGACTACTTGGTTATTATCTGTAGTCAACCGTTCAGACCGTGAAAGATATCGAGGCTTGAGTAGCCGTTGATAATATCATCTTAACTTAAAGTTAAATGAGAATAATTCTCAAAAACCTTGACAGTTATAAATATCTTCATTAGTCTGGCGGAAAATTTAGTAATCTCTTTTCTGACTGTTTAGGCGGCTTAATGTTAAATAAAATCTGGTTTATTAGTTTTGTTTTTATCACACTCTTAACTGCAAGTACTCATGTTGCAGCAAATGCTGAGGTGAATGTTTATTCTTATCGACAACCATTTTTAGTTAAACCACTTTTTGATGAGTTTACTAAAGAAACAGGGATTAAAGTTAACGTTGTTTTTGCCAAGAAAGGTATGGCTGAGCGTTTAGCTCGTGAAGGTGAGTATAGTCCTGCAGATATTTTATTAACCACTGATATTAGCCGTTTGATTGAGTTACATGATAAAGGGCTTTTACAGGCGGCAACCTCGGCTGAAATGACTTCAGCGATCCCTGCGCAATATAGAGCGTCAGACGATACTTGGTACGCACTAACTACACGTGTTCGTAATATTTATTCTGCTAAACGCTTAGGCAAAATAGATTTTAATTATGAAGATCTTGCAGATAAAAAATGGCAAGGAAAAATTTGTACTCGCAGTGGTAAGCATCCTTATAATGTGGCGTTAGTTGCATCTATGATTGCAGAGCATGGCGAAGCAGACACGCTAACCTGGCTAGAAAAAGTGAAAGCTAATTTGGCACGTAAGCCACAAGGCAGTGATCGCGCGCAAGTACAAGCCATTCACCAAAACTTATGCGATCTCTCATTAGGTAATAGTTATTACTTTGGTAATATGTTGAAAGATGAGAAGCAAAAAGTCTGGGCTGATGCGGTTTATATTAACTTTCCAAATCAAAATAATCGCGGTGCTCATGTTAATATTTCTGGTATGGCGATGGCCAAATATGCTCCTAACCAAAGCAACGCTTTAGCGTTAATGAACTTTTTAGTTTCAGAGCCTGCACAAAAAATGTATGCAGAAACAAACATGGAATATCCGGTACGCCCGGGCGTTGAGCCGTCAAAATTAGTAAAATCTTGGGGGCAGTTTAAAGCTGACAACTTGTCACTAGAAACTATTGCTCAGCAACGCAAAGCTGCGTTAATTTTATTAGATAAGGCGCAGTTTGATTTATAACTCTTTCTCTTAAGGCTTAGCCTTGTGATCATTGGAAATAAAAATACCAGCTGGAAATTTTTCAGCTGGTTTTTTGCTTTTGCATTGATGTTGCCCGTTGTTGTCATGCTACTGGGTAGCCTTAATGCCGCTAGCGATTTATTTAGCCATTTGTGGGCTACGGTATTACCAGAATATATCAGCAACACTCTTGTGTTAGGTGTTTTGGTTGCACTGTTATCCTTATGCTTTGGCGTTCCTGCGGCTGCTATCATCAGTCAAACTAATATCGTTATGGGCAAACAACTGCGTTGGTTGCTGATGCTGCCTTTAGCCATGCCGGCATATTTGGTGGCATATTTATATACCGATCTATTTGATTATGCTGGTCCAGTGCAGCGCTCGTTGCGAACATGGTTTGATTGGCAATCTCCCAATGATTATTACTTTTTTGATATCCGAACGATGGGCGGTGCAGCCATCGTGATAGCTTTAGTGCTATTTCCTTATGTCTACATGCTGACCCGTACGGCTTTTGAACAACAAGATCGAAATTTATTACGCGCAAGCCGATTATTAGGTTGTTCAGAGCGACAAAGTTTTTATCAAATAGCATTACCATTAGCTCGACCTGCAATTGCCGTGTCATTGGCATTAGTCATAATGGAAACACTCGCTGACTTTGCAACTGTTCAATACTTTGCTGTTAATACGTTAACTACGGCAATTTATGACACTTGGTTAGGTTATAGTGACTTTGCAGCGGCCAATGCACTTGCCAGTGTTTTAATGTTGTTTATTTTATTTGTTGTTGTTGCTGA
Source organism: Cognaticolwellia aestuarii (assembly GCF_002000025.1). Classification (GTDB taxonomy): domain Bacteria; phylum Pseudomonadota; class Gammaproteobacteria; order Enterobacterales; family Alteromonadaceae; genus Cognaticolwellia; species Cognaticolwellia aestuarii. Next base: position 211,394 of record NZ_MUZV01000001.1, on the reverse strand, counting down.
ACAACGAGCTAGAGCAGGGCAGCGTCATCAATCAAGCCGACCTAACACTCAACAGCAACGAAAAAAACTCTCTTTTACGCAACAAGTTATCGCCAGTTTGTTTTGTTGGTTTTTAGTTTTTGCCGGTTTCTTATTACCGGTGGTATTGTTACTAGTCATGGCGTTTGATTATGCGGATCAACAACAATTTTTAGCCTTAATTGAGACTGGAAAAAATAGCATAGAAATAGCGACTTACAGCGCGACTATCGCGACGTTAATTGCTTTGATATTGACATTATTTCAACGTTTACATCAAAGCCGTGGCCGAATGCTACCGTTACAAATTTCAGGTTTTGGTTATGCTATTCCAGGCACTGTACTAGCAATGGCAATGTTGGCGACTTTTGGGCCTATCGATCATGGCATCAATGATCTAGCTAAAATATTAGGTTTTACTGCCCCTGGTTTAATATTGTCAGGTACGGTGTTCGCTATCGTTTTTGCCTTTGTAGTGCGGTTTTCAGCTATTGCTAATGGTACGCTCAGTGCTGGACTTGGTCAGATCCCTCGTTCACTTGATTTAGCACCGGCAAGCCTAGGTGTAAAAACCTTACCTGCGCTTTTACGTGTGCACTTACCGTTATTAAAATCATCTATTCTTGTGGCTTGGCTATTAGTTTTTGTTGAAGCGATGAAAGAGTTACCGGCAGTATTGCTTTTAAGGCCATTTAACTTTGAAACTTTAAGCACACAAATATATCAGCTTATTTCTGATGAACGGCTAGAGCAAGGGGCACTCGGCGCTATTTTAATCGTGTTATTTGGCTTATTGCCTATTATTTTGCTTAATCGCCAAAAGGACAATCCGTGAACGCACATATTACCATCGAAAATTTAGCGGTTGAACTTCAATCAAAGCTGATTTTATCGCAAGTTGACTTATCACTGGCAAAAGGAGAAATATTAGGGCTTGTTGGGCCAAGTGGCTGTGGTAAAACCACACTATTAAATACTTTAGCTGGTTTTATTGGGCAAAGTAGCGGGAATATTAATATAAATACCGCAGAAAAAGTCATCAACGTTAGTCTTGAAAATATGCTGCCGGCGGAAGCACGTAATATTGGTATGATATTTCAAGATTACGCTTTGTTTCCACACCTAAGCGTGACTGAAAATATTTGTTTCGGTTTGAAAAAAATTTCCAAAGTAGAGCAAAAGTCTCGTTGTGCAGAGTTATTAAGCTTATTGGAGTTAACTGACTTTGCTGATCGCTACCCGCATCAATTATCTGGCGGTCAGCAACAACGGGTTGCTATTGCTCGTGCTTTAGCACCACGACCAAGCTTATTATTACTTGATGAGCCTTTTTCAAATATTGACGCGAGATTGCGTCATGAACTAATGATTGAGATCAGGCAGCTATTAAAGCGACTCGATATGACGGCCATTTTTGTTACCCACAATAAAGATGAAGTATTTACCTTTGCCGATACAATAGCGGTTATGCACCAAGGTAAAATATTACAGGTAGGATCGCCGACAGAAGTTTGTCAGCTACCTAATAGCTGGCAAGTTGCTGACTTTTTACAATTAGGCAGTTGGTTGCCTGTGGTATTTTCCCGTCAGGATACACAGTCTAAAGTTTTGAGCTTAATTGGCGAATTAGACCTTGATAGCATTATTAATCGAGATCGCTATGATGATACAAGTACAACAAACTTTCAGTTGCTAGTGAAAGCAGCAGATATCGAATTAGCTCAACAACAACCGAGCAATGCTATTATTGAACACATTGGTGTTACCGAGCAAGGTTACCGGTATATATTAAGCAGTATTAAAAAAGACTCAGCACTGGCATTCTCACAGGTCAGTTTTTATAGCCAAGAACTGTTCGTTTTAGGTGCCGAATTAGCCATTCAGTTAAAGCCTCAACATTTCCTGTTATACCCAACTATTGCTCATCAGTAGTTCGGGTAAAAGTAACACCCGTGTCGCTAATTTGTGACAGATAACCCGAGTTTTGGCGTAAAATATTTAATTTTATCGCCATAATTGGGTGGCAGATCCACAAAAGCCCACAAATTCATCCACTTCCCTCAAAGCCTTTATTTTATAGGCGCTCAGCGTGATCAAATTACAAAAACTTTGCTTGACATAAGTTTGCTTTACTCTCTAAACTGTATGATTGTGGGATAAAGTGGGAAATAGTGGATCAAAAGTGATCCCAAACAATAAGTTGAACTATGTACAGAGGCACTAGCGCAATAACGCTCGACAGCAAAAATAGGATCACGATACCAACAAGGTATCGCGAAGAGCTATTTGCCGATTGCCAAGGAAAAATGGTCTGTACGGTTGATATTCAACATCCATGCTTATTGTTATATCCACTGCCTGAATGGGAAGAAATAGAATTAAAGCTTTGTGGTTTGTCGAGTATGAATCCACAAGAGCGACTATTACAGCAAGTGCTATTAGGTAACGCTTCAGATTGTGAAATTGATAAAAGCGGTCGTTTATTAATAAATGGTCCATTACGCCAACATGCAGGGTTAGAAAAAAACTTGATGTTGGTTGGGCAATTAAGAAAATTTGAAATTTGGAGCGATAGTGCTTGGCAAGCGCAAATGCAACAAGGCATTGCGAAAATACAGTCGGGTGAAATAGAGCTGACAGACCGCTTACTTGATTTATCCTTGTGATAACTCGTTGAATGATAATAACTAAATGGCGTTTATAAATTTATAATGCAACACGATAATGCACATATTTCAGTACTGCTTGAAGAGTCAATCGCAGGGCTCGCGATAAAACCAGAGGGTATTTATATCGACTGTACTTTTGGTCGTGGTGGACATTCAGGTTTAATTCTTGAAAAGCTTGCTTCAAATGGTCGCTTGATTGCCATTGATAGAGATCCTACAGCAATAGCCGCAGCAGAAAAGTATGCCGATGATGAGCGTTTTATTATCGAGCATCATGGCTTTGCTGACTTACAAATGATTGCTGAAAAACACCAGTTGGTTGAAAAAGTCGATGGTATTTTATTGGATCTAGGTGTGTCGTCGCCACAACTTGACGAAGCTGAACGTGGTTTCAGCTTTATGAAAGATGGCCCGCTTGATATGCGTATGGATACTACGCGTGGACAAACTGCAGCTCAGTGGCTTGCAGTGGCTGATGTCGAAGATATTACCTGGGTGTTACGAACTTTTGGCGAAGAAAAACATGCTTGGCGTATCGCTAATGCCATTGTCGATGAACGTGAAGTTAATCCATTAACACGCACCGGACAATTAGCACAATTAATTAAAAAAACTGCGCCACAAAGAGAAATTAAAAAACATCCAGCTACGCGCAGCTTCCAAGCTATTCGCATGTATATCAACAGTGAATTAGAACAAATTGAAAAAGCTTTAGCAGCGTCTTTATCTGTACTTGCGACCGATGGTCGTTTAGTGGTGATTAGTTTTCATTCACTTGAAGATCGCTTAGTAAAACAGTTTATGAAAAAAAATTCGCAAGGTAAAAAAGTGCCACGAGGCATGCCAATTAGCGAAGCAGAATTAAATAAAGGTAAGAATTTAAGTTTAGTTGGACGTAAGTTGAAACCAAGCAAAGGTGAAGTTGAAGAAAATGTCCGTTCTCGCAGCTCGGTACTTCGTGTTGCGCAAAGGCTAGCGCGTTAATTACGGTGCTTTAGTATGGCAACCAAGAAAGTAGTGTTAGTACTTGATATTTGGCAGGATATTCGACGTCATCTTGCCATTTATGGCATTTTATTATTGGTATTACTATCAGCGTTTTCAGTTATTTACTTTACTCACTTAAATCGACAAACCACCAGTAAAATTGAAGTGTTATTAACAGAACGTGATGGCTTAGAAAACGAATGGCGTAATTTATTGTTAGAGCAAAATAGTTTGGCAGAACATAGTGCCATCGAAAGTAACGCAGAGAAGCAACTGAATATGACAAGACCAGATGCCAGCTCAGAAATTATTATTAAATTACCATAAGTTTTAGCACGAGTAGGGCTATGAAAAAACCAGCACAATATAATCCAAACACGGTAGCATGGCGTTTTTACGTTGTGCTAGGTGCTGTTGTGCTGATTTATGCTGGTTTAATGGCTCGTACAGCGTATATTCAAGTATTTGAACCTGACATGCTGAAAAAGCAGGGTGATAACCGTTCGCTTCGCACCAATACAAAAACGGTACAACGGGGATCTATCGTTGACCGTAATGGTCATGAATTAGCGATAAGTGTACCAGTTGAAACCGTTTGGGCAGATCCTAAAATTATCTTTGATAGCAATGCTTTATCTATGAAAAAGCATTGGCAAGCTTTGGCTGATGTATTAGGTCAAGACGTTAAAAAACTGCAAGTAAGAATCACTAAAAACCCGACTAAACGTTTTGTTTATATCGAGCGTAAAGTGGCACCTGCGATGGCTAACTATATTCGTGAACTAAAAATTCCTGGTATTCATCTTCGTAAAGAATCAAAACGTTTTTATCCCGCTGGTGAAATAAGTGCACATGTCGTTGGTTTCACAAATGTTGATGACAAAGGTATTGAAGGCATTGAGCGTGTTTATGATCAACTACTGACTGGTGTAGATGGTGAGAAAAAATATCGTAAAGATGCCAAAGGTCGAAAAATAGAAATACTATCAGTAAAAGCATCTACGCCACCTGAAAATATTACTTTAAGCATAGATCAACGCATCCAAGCTCTTGCTTATCGTGAGTTAAAGGGCGCGGTGAAAGCTTTTAAAGCGACCTCAGGTTCGGCAGTGGTCACCAATGTAAATACAGGTGAAGTGCTGGCATTGGTTAATAGTCCATCATATAACCCAAATAACCGTGCTGGTGTTGCTATTCATCGTTTTCGTAATCGCGCTATTACTGACATATATGAGCCGGGTTCTACGATGAAGCCACTAACCGTATTAACGGCTTTAGAATTTGGCAGTGTAGAGAAAGATAGCATAATTGATACTTATCCAGGTTGGATGCGTTTAGGTGGCAGTCGTGTTTCCGACCCGCGATACCTTGGTAAAATCACCTTGGCTGAGCTATTGGTACACTCTTCAAACATGGGTACGACTAAGTTGGCATTATCGGTACCAAAAGACTATTTAATTGATAAGTTTTTTGATGCCGGCTTCTCGGAAGATACAGGTACGGGCTTGGTTGGTGAAAGTTCGGGTATGATGCATGATCGAGCTCGTTGGTCAAAATTTGAATTGGCCACTTTGTCTTGGGGCCATGGTGTGGCAATCACGCCGATCCAACTCGCCCGTTTTTATACCATATTAGCTAATGGTGGTATTAAAACACCATTAACGATTTTAAAACAAGATCCCAAAAATCTAGCGAAGAAAAACGATGAACGTATTTTTTCAGCTGAACATAGCCAAAATGTAGTAGAAATGTTGGAGCATGTTGTCAATGAGCACTATACCGTTGCAAAGGTTGACGGTTACCGAGTTGGTGGTAAAAGTGGTACGGCAATTAAAGCCTTTGCTGGTGGTTATGGTAACGATTATGTTGGCTTATTTGCTGGTGTTGCACCTGTTTCTGATCCTGAAATTGCCGTGGTGGTGGTGATTGATGACCCCGGTGGCGATTTATATCACGGTGGTGAAGTTGCCGCGCCAGTTTTCTCCCGCATTATGAAAGGAGCGCTGCGGCTACTTAATGTGCCGCCAGATGCTAATACCAAAGTAACCGCTGTAACGGCAGCGCCAGAAAACACCAAAGTAGCCAAGGAGCGTGACCATGTTTGATCACGCTTTACGCGTTTCTAATCAACCAAGAAATTTTGCTGCCATTGAAGCGGTATTAAAACTGGCGGGTATTCGTTTAAATCCCATCGACTTGATTGAACTTAAGGCTAAATTTTCTCAACAGCATCAGCCCGATACTATTACTGCTGATTTGGTTAATGACACTCGAGCAATTAAGCCAGGTGATGTATTTTGTGCCGTTATTGGTAGTTTACGTGACGGACGTGAATATATCGCCCAAGCGCTTGCCGCCAATTGTTCAATGATAATACAAGAAACAACAGAGCCTTCAGCTCATGGACAAGTATCTTGGGTGCAGAAAACTGGCACACAAGCTATCGCGATATTGAATTATTTCAATTTGAATCAAGATTTATTTAATGTTGCTAAAGCATTTTATGGTGCGCCTCAGCAGGCGATGAATGTTATTGGTATTACCGGCACTAATGGTAAAACCAGCACCAGTCAAATTATTGCTAATTTATTAGATTACTGTCAGAAAAACTGTGCCGTAATAGGTACTAATGGTGCTGGTAAGTTGAGCAACTTGCATAACATTGAAAATACCACACCTGGCGCAACTGAATTGCATCAGTTATTGGCGTCGTTTAATCAACAACAGATTACTGACGTTGCGATGGAGGTTTCATCTCATGCGTTAGCACAAAGGCGTGTCAGTGCCGCGTTATTTAACACCGCAGTATTTACTAATTTAACCCGTGATCATTTAGATTATCATCATACTATGTCGGCTTATGCTGATGCGAAAAAACAAATATTTACTGGTGATAGTCAGCAAGTTGCCATTATCAATGGTGATGACAGTCAAGGGCGCAATTGGCTCAAACATTGGCCTGAAGTTCAACCTGTTGTAGTTTATGGCCGCAGACAAGATATTAGCGCTTATCAGCGTTTTGTTCAGGCAGTTAATGTAAAACATCATATTGACGGTGTTAGTTTTACGCTAAACACCGAGCGAGGCCAGTGCCAAATTCGTAGCCAGTTATTAGGTGACTTTAATGTTGACAACCTCCTTGCCGCTATTGCGGTATTAATGATTGAAAACATTGAGCTGGCGAACATTGCGAACGCTATTAAGCAACTTGTGCCGATTATTGGCCGTATGGAAGCTTTTTCATCAGCGGGTAAACCGACAGCCGTTGTTGACTATGCCCATACCCCTGATGCTTTGGCGAGTGCTTTAGATGCTTGCCGTTTACATTGTCAGGGGCAGCTTTGGGTAGTTTTTGGCTGTGGCGGCGACCGTGATGTTGGCAAACGTGCCTTGATGGCAAAGGTTGCTGAAGAAAAAGCCGATCAGCTAATTATTACCAATGACAATCCGCGTAGTGAAGCACCTGAAGCAATAGCTGGCGATATAATGTCAGGTTTGCGTCAGCCTGAACGTGCTAAAAAAATATTAGATAGAAAGAGCGCGATATTAAGCGCATTACAAAATGCACAGCCTAATGACGTTATTCTTTGTGCCGGTAAAGGCCATGAAGATTACATCATTATGGGAACTGAAAAGCATCATTATGATGAACGCGCTGTAGTCAGCGGATTTTATACAACAGAGGTGGTGCTATGATCGCGCTAACGTTAACTGAGCTGACTCAAGCTATTGATGGCCAATTGTTTGGCGAAAATTCAACCATAGATGCTATCAGCACAGACAGTCGTGCTTTAAATGCTGGCGATGTTTTTTTAGCGTTGCAAGGACCAAATTTTGATGGTCATAAATTTGTTCAGCAAGCTGCTGAGCAAGGCTGTAGCGCTGTTATTGTGCAACAATTTTATGATGAGATTGCAATTGCACAAGTGGTCGTTGCCGATACACATCAAGCCTTAGGTCAAATTGCCGCGTATGTGAAAGCAAAAGTTGCCCCAAAAACGGTTGCAATCACCGGTAGTAGTGGCAAAACCACGGTAAAAGAAATGGTTGCCGCTGTGTTAAGTCGTTTAGGTAGTGTTTTAGCAACCCAAGGTAATTTTAATAATGATATTGGTGTGCCGCTTACCTTATTGCGTTTAGAAGAAAAGCATGACTTTGCTGTTGTTGAGTTAGGTGCAAACCACATTGGTGAAATTGCCTATACCTCAGGCTTAGTAAAACCAGATGTTGCCATTATTAACAATATTGCTGCTGCACACTTAGAAGGCTTTGGCGACTTATGTGGTGTTGCTCGCGCTAAAGGTGAAATTTTTTCAGGGTTAAGTGCTGGTGGTGTTGCTATATTTGCTGCAAATAATCCATGGCTTGATAAATGGCAATGGCGCTTAGCTGATAAAAAAGTACAACACTTTTCTTGTGAAGAAACTGCCGATTGCTATAGCCATCAGGAAGTTTTAGATGATAACGGTTGTGCAAGTTTTAAACTAACTACGCCAATAGGCAGTACCTATATTGAGCTGACAGTACCAGGTCATCATAACGTTTGTAATGCGGTGGCAGCGGCAGCTATTGCCTTGGAATTTGGAGCAAGTTTAGATGATATTCGTTTGGGCTTAGCTGAAATGGCGGCAGTTAAAGGGCGTTTGAATTTATATCAACTGCAGCAAAACCTTAGATTAATTGATGATAGTTATAACGCCAATGTTGAGTCAATTAATGCAGCATCAGACCTTTTAGCCAGTTACCCAGGACGCAGAGTACTTATTCTTGGCGATATGGGCGAGCTGGGTAGTGAAGCGCGTCGTTATCATCAAGAAGTTGGTGAGCATGCAAAAAGTAAAAATATCGACGACCTTTTGACCTTAGGTGTGCTAAGTCGAAATACTTCAGATGCTTTTTATCAGGGCAAGGATAGACAAGATCTTCATTTTGGCAATAAAGAGGCGTTAATGTCGCGATTACAGCAAATGCTGCAAGGTGAAGATCAGCAAGTGACAATTTTAGTTAAAGGTTCGCGCAGTGCTCATATGGAATACGTAGTGGCTGATATTATTCAATGGCAAAACAGTCTAACACTGCAGGAGCAGGCATAATGTTACTTTGGTTAGGTGAGTATCTTACTCAATATTATTCATTCTTTAATGTTTTTTCGTATTTAACATTTAGGGCCATTATTTCAACGCTTACCGCGTTAGTTATTTCGTTATATTTTGGCCCTAAATTAATTCGTGCTTTGCAAAAAATGCAGATAGGGCAAACTGTGCGAGATGATGGACCAGAAAGTCATTTGTCAAAATCTGGTACACCAACGATGGGCGGTTTATTAATTCTAGCCTCAATAGTGGCCAGTGTTTTGTTGTGGGCAGATTTAACCAATACCTATGTTTGGGTAGTATTATTTGTTGTTGTCAGTTTTGGTATTATTGGCTTTGTTGATGATTACCGTAAGGTTATTCGTAAAGATTCTAATGGTTTAATTGCTCGCTGGAAGTATTTTTGGCAAACCGTTGCTGGCTTAGCTACCGCAATATTTCTGTATCAATTTGCCCAAAGCCCAGAAGAAACCACCTTACTTATCCCATTTATTAAAGATGTCTTACCGCAACTTGGTTTGCTTTATATCGGTTTGGTTTACTTTGTCATTGTTGGTACTAGCAACGCTGTTAATTTAACTGATGGGCTTGATGGACTTGCGATTGTGCCAACCATTATGGTGGCCGGTGCATTTGCTGTTTTTGCTTATATGACGGGTCATGCCAACTTTTCTGCGTATCTACATATACCTCATATTGCTTTAGCGAGTGAGTTAGTCATTGTATGTACCGCTATTGTTGGCGCAGGACTAGGCTTTTTATGGTTTAACACTTACCCTGCGCAAGTTTTTATGGGCGATGTTGGTTCATTGGCGTTAGGTGCAGCACTAGGTGTTATTGCGGTACTGGTTAGGCAAGAATTGGTGTTATTTATTATGGGCGGTGTTTTCGTGATCGAAACCCTTTCAGTTATCTTGCAAGTTGGCTCTTATAAGTTACGCGGACAACGAATTTTCCGCATGGCACCAATACATCATCATTACGAGTTAAAAGGTTGGCCTGAACCAAGAGTGATTGTCCGCTTTTGGATTATTTCTTTAGTGTTGGTACTGGTTGGGTTAGCAACCTTAAAGTTAAGGTAAAAATAGACGCGTGAATAAAGAACTGCAGCAGTCGGTAACGGCGCAATTAGCGAATAAACGCATCGTAATACTAGGTATTGGTATAACGGGGTTATCGTGTGCGCGCTTTTTACATCGTTACAAAATTTCATTTGCAGTGAATGATAGCCGTGCTATGCCAATTTCCCCAGGCGATTTCAAACATCAATTTGCTGATAATACATTAGTACTAGGCCATTGGGATCAAGCGTTGATTGCACAAGCTGATGTCTTGATTGTTAGTCCTGGCATTGATATTGCTGAAAGCGAGATTGATAAGGCGATCTCCAAACATTGTGATGTTATTGGTGATATTGAGCTTTTTTGTCGTTTAAGTGATACCCCTATATTAGCGGTTACTGGCTCGAACGGTAAATCGACAGTAGTTTCTATGCTTCATTATGTTGGTAATGACTTGGGCTATTGCGTGCAGTTAGGCGGAAATATTGGTTTGCCAGTATTAGACCAAATAGATAAAGTGCAGGCAGATTTTATTGTTTTAGAGTTATCGAGCTTTCAACTTGAAACCGTGAAAAGCATGAAAGCGTTGGCTGCTACTGTATTGAATTTAAGTGATGATCATTTAGATCGTCATAAGACGTTGGCAAATTATGGTGCAATTAAGCAAAGCATTTATCAAAACTGCACCTATGCCATTTTTAACCGCAACGATCTCGCGACACAGCCAAACGCAATTTATGCACAAAGCTCGCACTTAAGCTTTGGTATTGACCCAGCTCAATCAGGTGATTTTGGTCTCGCTACTGTACATGATGAAAGTTACTTAATGTATGGTGAGCAAGCTTTGTGTGCTTTGGCTCAGCTACCATTACAAGGTATTCATAATGCCTTAAACTATCTTGCTGTATTGGCGTTAGGAAAATCTGCTGGTTGGGATTTGAACGCTATGTTAGCGAGTTTAATGGCTTTTAAAGGTTTAGCGCATCGTTGTGAAGTGATTGAAAGTAATGACGGTATTCGCTGGGTTAATGATTCGAAGGCAACCAATGTTGGTGCTACTTTGGCGGCCATTGAAGGCTTATCGCCAACCCTTAAAGGTAATAAGTTAATTTTAATTGCGGGTGGAGACGGTAAGGGCGCTGATTTTTCACCGCTGAGTCAGGCTTTAACGCAGCAAGTAGATTATTTAATTACGCTAGGCAAAGACGGTCGTGCTATTGCTTCTTTAAGGGCTGATCAACAGGCAGATAAAACAACGCATGTTGATTCATTATCAGCTGCAGTAGCGCTTGCTAGAACACAAGCTCATTTAGGTGACATGGTTTTACTCTCTCCCGCCTGTGCCAGCTTAGACATGTTTGCTAATTATGTTGAGCGTGGTGTGGTGTTTATCAAATCAGTGCTAATGCAAAAGGAAGGCAATTAATGTCAGTATCTTTTGCTAATTTTTCGCAATGGGCTTTACCGCAATGGTTACAAGCTGATACTAAAGCTGTAGCCACTTTTGACCGTAGCTATGTAGCACTGGCACTGAGCATGTATATGATTGGTTTAGTGATGGTGGCTAGTTCATCAATGCCAATAGCTGAGCGATTATTTGATAATCCATTCCATTTTGTCATTCGTCATATGATCTACATTGTTTTGAGTTTAGGAGTTGCGGCTCTGGCATTACAAATACCGATGAGTCGTTGGCATCAATATAGTGGCAACTTGCTGTTATTGGGAATAGCCCTACTTGTGGTGGTATTACTCATTGGTCGCAATGTTAATGGCTCTACACGCTGGATTGCCATTGGCCCGATAACTATTCAAGCAGCCGAGCCAGCAAAATTATTTTTCTTTTGTTATCTATCAGCCTATTTGGTTAGGCGTCGTGATGAGGTGATGGAAAATATCAAAGGCTTTGCTAAGCCTTTGGTGGTTTTTGGTGTTTTAGGTGGTTTGCTATTACTGCAACCAGATTTAGGCACTATTATCGTGATGTTTGTTACCACCTTTGGCTTGCTATTTTTAGCCGGTGCGAAGTTATGGCAGTTTATTGCCATTGCAGGGGTTGGTATTAGTTTGCTGTCGATGTTGGCGTATTTATCGCCTTATCGTTGGGCTCGTGTTACTGGCTTTCTTGACCCGTGGAAAGATCCCTTTGGCAGTGGTTATCAGTTAACCCAGTCATTGATGGCTTATGGGCGCGGTGAAACGTTTGGGCAAGGTTTAGGCAATAGCGTTCAAAAATTAGAATATTTGCCTGAGGCACATACTGATTTTGTCATGGCCGTGTTAGCAGAAGAGTTTGGTTTTGTCGGCATTAGCGTTATTCTGCTGCTAAGTATGACCTTGGTTTTTAAAGCTTTGTTACTCGGTAGAAAGGCGGTTAACCAAGAAAAATATTTTGAAGGTTTTTTTGCTTACGCTATTGGGATTTGGTTTTGCTTTCAAGCCGCTGTAAATATTGGTGCGAGTGCGGGGATAGTGCCTACTAAAGGCTTAACTATGCCATTAATCAGTTACGGCGGCAGCTCAATGATAATTATGACAATTGCGCTGGTAATTTTAATTCGTATCGATCATGAAATTAGATTACAAAGCATACAAGCGACAAGCAGAACCACAGCAACCAATAAAAATAGTAAAAAGAAACGAAATAAAGTGAAGAAAACAGAACTTATCGAGGGTGAAAATGACTGAACAAACAAGTCATGCAGTAAAGCGCCCGACACTACTAGTGATGGCGGGCGGTACGGGTGGCCATATATTTCCGGGCATTGCTGTCGCGGAAGCATTAGTAAAACAAGGTTGGAACATACATTGGCTTGGTACTGCTGAGCGTATGGAAGCTGAACTTGTGCCAAAAAGTGGTTATCCGATTTCATTTATCAATATTGCCGGTATCCGCAACAAAAATTGGCAAACATGGCTAAAAACGCCGTTTAAAATACTGCAATCTGTACTGCAATCTATACGTGTGCTACGTGAAGTTAAACCCGATGTGGTCCTAGGAATGGGCGGTTATGCTAGTGCGCCTGGAGGTGTTGCTGCATGGTTATTACGTATTCCGTTAGTTTTACATGAGCAAAATGCAGTTGCAGGGATGAGTAATCGTTTTCTTTCACATTTTGCGACTAAAACCTTAAGTGCTTTTCCTGGCGCTTTTAGTAAAAGAGTAACGCCAGAGGTAGTTGGAAACCCATTACGTAGCGATATTATTGCCATTGAAAATGTGATGCCAGAACAGCCGGCGACCAGTAAAAAAGTGTTAGTGGTTGGTGGTAGTTTAGGGGCAAAAATTTTAAATGATGTTGTGCCACAAGCGATGAAGCAGATCAAAGTGCAAAGTATTGATGTTTGGCATCAAACCGGTGGTGGTAATGAACAAACAGTACTAAAAAGTTATCAAGACTATGGCTTGCCGGAAGAAAAAGTAAAAGTAACCGAGTTTATTGATAATATGGCCGAGGCATATCAATGGGCTGATGTGGTGATTTGTCGTGCTGGTGCGTTGACCGTTTCTGAGTTGGCAATGGCAGCCAAACCCGCGATATTCGTACCTTTACCGCATGCTGTTGATGATCATCAAACCAAAAATGCTATGTACTTGGTTAATTGTGGTGCTGCAAAGTTAATCACACAAAAAGAGTTCAATGGTACAACCTTAGGGCAAATGTTAAATAGCTTGTTTATATCAGACAAAGTGGTTCAACAGATGTCTAAAGCTGCACATAATGCTGCGCATGCAGATGCAACCAAACGTGTTGCCAATGCTTGTATAGAGGTTGCACAACAATGAGTAGAGAAATGACGACAGAAAAGAACAGCGATACAACTTTAGATAATGCTAATAATAGGGTGCCTGAAATGCGCCGTGTTAAAACCATCCACTTTGTCGGTATTGGTGGCGCTGGTATGGGCGGTATTGCAGAAGTATTACTCAATGAAGGCTATCAAATTACCGGTTCAGATATTGGTGAAAATCCAGTAGTTAAGCGCTTGAGTGCTTTAGGGGCAAAAGTAACTATTGGTCATCATCAAGACAATGTGATTGGTGCTAGTGTTATTGTAGTTTCAACAGCAATCAATGCTGAAAATCCAGAGCTTGCTGCGGCACACCAACAGCGTATTCCTGTCGTACGTCGTGCTGAAATGTTAGCTGAATTAATGCGTTTTCGTCATGGTATTGCTATTGCGGGTACCCATGGAAAAACTACCACAACTAGCCTTATTGCCAGTATTTTCGCGCAAGCTAAGTTAGATCCAACCTTCGTTATTGGTGGCTTACTTAATAGCGCAGGCACTAATGCACGATTAGGCAGTAGCCGTTATTTAATTGCTGAAGCGGATGAAAGTGATGCTTCGTTTTTACATTTACAGCCTATGGTTTCGGTGATCACTAACATTGATGAAGATCACATGGAAACTTATCAAGGTGATTTTGAAAAGCTTAAAGATACCTATATCGAGTTTTTGCACAATTTACCTTTCTATGGCTTAGCTGTGGTGTGTTTAGATAACCCAGTTGTGCGAGAAATACTGCCACGTATAAGTCGCCAAGTGATCACTTATGGCTTTGCTGAAGATGCAGATGTTAGAGCAACACAGTATCAACAATCAGGCGGCATAAGCTCATTTGTTGTTGAACGTGATGGTAGCGAGCCTTTGCCAATTAGCGTCAATTTACCTGGACAACATAATGTGTTGAATGCTTTAGCCGGGGTTGCAGTCGCTGTTGATGAAGGGGTAGCCGATAGTGCTATTCAGCAAGCATTACAAAATTTTGCCGGCATTGGCCGACGTTTTGAAACCTTAGCAACATTGGCCACCACCCATGGTGAAATGTTATTAATTGACGATTACGGCCATCATCCAACAGAAGTAAAAGCGACAATTTCTGCCATGCGTAAAGGCTGGCCTGAAAAAAGATTAGTTATGGTGTTTCAACCTCATAGGTACTCACGTACACGTGATCTATATGAAGACTTTGTCGAAGTTCTTTCAGAAGTTGACTGCTTATTTTTACTTGACGTATATGCCGCAGGTGAAACAGTGATAGCGAATGCCGACAGTAAAAGTTTAGCGCGAAGTATCCGTCAACGAGGTCAAATTGAGCCTATTTATGTCAGTGATACAGAAAAATTAGCAGAACTGATGGCAGCACAATTACAAGATGGTGACATGGTGATCACTCAGGGAGCTGGCAATATTGGTGCTATTGCACGTAATTTAGCGGCAGATGAAAAATTGATGGTAACAACACGATGAAAGCTTTGATCGAACAAAAACTGGCAGTTTTATATGGTGGTACATCCGCAGAAAGAGCGGTATCACTTAACTCGGGTAAAGCAATAGCTAAAGGTTTAAGAGAAGCGGGCTTTAATGTTCAGCTAATTGATACACAAGACTATTGTTTAAGTGATTTAGCGACACTTGACATTGATCGTGTTTTTATTGCTTTGCATGGTCGTGGTGGTGAAGACGGTTGTGTGCAAGGTGCTCTGCAATATATGAACATTCCGTACACCGGATCAGATGTGCTTGGCTCGGCGCTTTCTATGGATAAAATTCGCAGTAAGCAAGTGTTTCAAGCCTTAAACTTGCCAACAGCGGCTTTTGCTATTGTCAATAAAACGGAGTATCAAACCGGAGATGCGGATAAAATATTACAACAATTAGGCGATGTTGTGATGGTAAAACCGGCAAATGAAGGCTCAAGTATTGGCATGTCGAAAGCCAATAATGCTGAAGAGTTAGATCAAGCCCTAATTGCCGCCTTTGAGTATGACCATCAAATATTAGTTGAAGCTTGGATTCAAGGTCCTGAATATACCGTGGCAATTTTAGGGCAAACGCCTTTGCCCGTTATTCATATGGAAACTCCGCATGATTTTTATGACTATGATGCCAAATATATGTCGACCAGTACGCAATATCATTGTCCATGCTCATTATCGAAAGCCGACGAGACAGAATTGCAATCTATCGCATTAAAAGCATTTAATGCCACAGGCGCAAAAGGTTGGGGAAGGGTTGATGTCATGCGTAACACTCAAGGTCAGTGGCAGCTATTAGAAGTGAATACGGTACCCGGTATGACCGAAACCTCACTTGTACCTAAAGCGGCAAAAGTACATGGCTTAAGTTTTAGTGAGTTAGTGACAGAAATTGTTGCTATTAGTGCGCAAGGCAGCTTGTAAACTATGGCAGAGGCAACAGAAAAGCAGCTGCCATTAAAAGACGAGGTGGCAAATTTACACTGGTCATTTTGGCTCGGTGTTACGTTTTTTGTTGCTGTTATTGTTGCCATTTTGTTATTTGGAATATTTTTAAATAAACGCTTAAGTGCTGAAGAGTCAGCACCGGTTACATCAATTGCTATTGCGGGCGAAATGCCGTATACCACGCGTTTAGATATTGAAAGCGCGATAGAAAAAGTAAATTTGGGTAACTTTTTCAACTTGGATGTTAATGATGTCCAACAGAAAGTGGCTAAGTTGCCTTGGGTATATTCGGTTTCAGTACGAAAAAAATGGCCCGATGAATTAAAAATTTATGTGGTAGATCAAAAGCCTATTGCTCATTGGAATGGTGATTTTTTGATTAATGAAAATGGCAAAGCATTTCAGGCAGACGTAAACCGTTTATCTGATAAGCTACCGGCATTTTACGGCCCAGAAGGTAGTGAAAAAATAGCCTTAGAAAACTTTAGAAATTTGAATAAATTGCTGGATTTTAGTCAGTTAAGTATCGATGAATTAGTGCTGTCGGAGCGTTTTGCATGGCAGCTTATTTTAGATGATGGTGTAACGATTAATTTAGGACGCGATAACCGCGTTGAACGCATTCAGCGGTTTATGGATGTTTATCCACAGATAAAATTGAACACTAAGCAAGGTCAACAAGTTGATTATGTTGATCTGAGATATGATACCGGTTTAGCCGTTGGTTGGAAAACCGCGGACAATAAAGAAAGAGTTTAACCTTAATGTCAAAAGTAACTGAAAGAAATTTAGTAGTTGGATTAGATATTGGAACGTCAAAAATTTCAGTAGCTGTTGGTGAGATCACACCTGATAATCAGCTCAGTATTGTTGGTGTCGGTAATCAGCCTGCTCGTGGCATGGATAAAGGTGGTGTTAATGACCTTAACTTGGTTATTCAATCCATTCAGCGTGCGATTAACGAAGCTGAATTAATGGCAGACTGCCATATTACTTCAGTTTACCTTGGCATTTCAGGCAAGCATATCAGTTGTCAAAATGAAAACGGTATGGTGCCAATTAATGATAAAGAGGTGATGCAGGATGATGTCGATAACGTTATTCATACTGCCCGCTCTGTCCCTATTTCAGCAGAGCGACGCATGTTACATGTGTTACCACAAGAATATAGCATTGACTGTCAAGACGGTATAAAAAGCCCTATCGGCATGTCAGGTGTGCGTATGGAAGCCAAAGTACATATTGTCACCTGCGCGAATGATATGGCAAAAAATATTGTTAAGTGTGTTGAGCGTTGTGACCTAAAAGCCGACCAATTAATATTTTCGGCGCTGGCGTCTAGTTATGCAATTTTGACTGATGATGAAAAAGAACTCGGTATCTGTGTTGTTGATATGGGCGCAGGCACTATGGATATTGCGGTGTTTACCGGTGGTGCGCTTCGTCATACTGCTGTTATTCCAGTTGCCGGAAACCAAGTCACTAGTGATATTGCTAAAATTTTCCGTACGCCATTAAGCCATGCTGAAGAAATTAAAGTACAGTACGCCTGCGCGTTACGCCAAATGGTTAGTATGGAAGAAAATATTGAAGTACCCAGTGTTGGCGGGCGTCCAGCACGTTCGATGTCACGCCATACTTTAGCGGAAGTTGTTGAGCCTAGGTATCAAGAATTATTTGAACTGATCCAAGAAGAATTACGTGAATGTGGTTTAGAAGATCAAATTGCCGCAGGTTACGTTTTAACTGGTGGTACCGCTAAAATGGAAGGCGTAGTTGAGTTTGCTGAAGAAGTATTTCAAATGCCAGCACGAGTTGCTCAACCGTCAGATATCTGTGGATTGAAAGAGTATGTGAACGACCCAACATACTCTACTGTTGTCGGCTTGTTGCACTATGGCATGCAAGCGAATCAACAGCAAAGTAATGAAAAAAAGAAAAGTGAGTCAGTCGGAAGTATCGGCTCAAGAGTGCTTGCTTGGTTTAAAGGTGAATTTTAATTAGCGATTTTAGTCACTAATTAAAAAGTATAAAAGAGTTTTGGTGGAACAAAACGTATTAAAAATCGGAGATAATAAAAATGTTTGAATTAATGGAAGATCACAACGCAGAAGCAGTCATCAAAGTTATTGGTGTCGGTGGCGGGGGCGGAAACGCGGTAGAGCATATGGTGTCACAAACCATTGAGGGTGTTGAGTTTATTACTGCTAACACCGACTCACAAGCACTACGTAATTCAGCAGCGAATGTTACTTTGCAACTTGGCCATGACGTGACTAAAGGCCTTGGGGCTGGGGCGAACCCTGAAATTGGTCGCCGAAGCGCAGAAGAAGACCGAGAAACTATCAAAGAGACACTGCAAGGTGCTGATATGGTTTTTATTGCTGCGGGCATGGGTGGAGGAACCGGTACCGGTGCTGCGCCAGTCGTTGCAGAAATAGCCAAAGAAATGGGGATTTTAACGGTTGCAGTAGTAACCAAACCATTTCCTTTTGAAGGCAAAAAACGTATGAATTATGCGGATCAAGGCATCGAGTTTTTAGCAAAAAATGTTGATTCTTTGATCACTATCCCGAACGAAAAACTATTGAAAGTACTTGGGCCTGGCACAAGCTTATTAGATGCTTTTAAAGCAGCGAATAATGTTTTATTAGGTGCTGTGCAAGGTATTGCGGAACTTATTACTCGCCCTGGACTCATAAACGTTGATTTCGCCGATGTTAGAACCGTCATGTCTGAAATGGGCACAGCGATGATGGGATCTGGCACTGCATCAGGGCCTGATCGTGCAGAAGAAGCTGCAGAAGCTGCTATTTCAAGCCCACTACTTGAAGATGTTGATTTAGCTGGAGCGCGCGGTATTTTAGTTAATATCACTGCCGGAATGGATATTAGCATTGATGAGTTTGAGACTGTTGGTAATGCGGTTAAAGCTTTCTCATCTGAAAATGCTACGGTTGTTGTCGGTGCTGTTATTGACCCTGAAATGACAGAAGAATTACGAGTAACTGTAGTGGCAACAGGTATTGGCGCAGAACGTAAACCAGATATTACTTTAGTGAACCCAGCACCTGTAGCCGAGCCACAAGTTGTAGGTGGTGACTATATTCCTAGCGCACAACCTGAAATGTCTGCAAATCCTGTCACTATGCCAGAAGCAAATGCTCAAGCGCAGAAAGTTGCAGCGACAGAGCTTGATGACTATTTAGATATTCCTGCATTTTTACGTAAACAAGCGGACTAAAATATCGTCGAAGCGTTAGCTATGCAATACTAAAAATGTT
Organism: Cognaticolwellia aestuarii; assembly: GCF_002000025.1. GTDB lineage: Bacteria > Pseudomonadota > Gammaproteobacteria > Enterobacterales > Alteromonadaceae > Cognaticolwellia > Cognaticolwellia aestuarii. Next base: position 192,070 of record NZ_MUZV01000001.1, on the reverse strand, counting down.
GGTTTTTTGATTTTGTTAGGCTTTTTTGTTATATTACGTCTCCGCTTATTTCGGCGGCGATTTACTAGTGCAAAATATAGGCTTAAGAAGGCTATTTATGATTAAACAACGTACGTTAAAAGAAAGTGTCTCTGCTATTGGTGTAGGGTTACACAAAGGTGAAAAGGTGCAGATTACTCTCCGTCCTGCGCCTGCTAACACCGGTATTATTTTTCGCCGAGTTGATTTAGATCCCGTTGTCGATATTCCAGCGACGCCGGAAGCTGTTGGTGAAACGACTTTGTGTACGTGTTTAGTGAATGAGCAAGGTGTTCAGATTTCCACCGTCGAACATTTGCTCTCTGCTGTTGCAGGTTTAGGTATTGATAACCTGATTGTTGAGGTTGACTCACCTGAAATTCCAATCATGGATGGTAGTGCTTTACCGTTTGTTTATTTAATTCAATCAGTAGGTATTGAAACTTCAAATGTTGCTAAACGCTTTTTACGTATTACTAAAGCTATTCGCGTAGACGAAGGTGATAAGTGGGCAGAATTAAAGCCTTATGAAGGCTTTAGAGTTAATTTCGCTATTGAATTTGAACACCCGGTTATTGCGAATACTTGTCAAACGATGAGTATGGACCTCTCGAGTAGCTCATTTATCAAAGAAATTAGTCGTGCTCGCACCTTTGGTTTTATGAAGGACATTGAGTTTTTGCGTTCGCATAACCTTGCCTTAGGCGGTAGCTTGGAAAACGCTATTGTTTTAGATGAATATCGAATGCTCAACAAAGATGATCTTCGTTACGACGACGAGTTTGTTAAGCATAAAATATTGGATGCGATTGGCGACTTGTATATGAGTGGTGTCAGTATTTTAGGCGAGCTAAATGCATTTAAATCAGGTCATGGCCTTAATAACATGCTGCTACGTGAAGTATTTAAACAAGTGGATTGTTGGGAATGGGTAACGTATGAAGATACCGTTGAATCTCCGATTCAATTCCAAGAAATTAGTGCAACAGCATTTTAGTATGATTGAGTCGCAATAATCACTATTATAAAACCAGTCTTTGTACTGGTTTTTTTATCATTAAATTTTTATTGGTCATTGTTATTTTTTGCATGCGAAGCAAGTTTTTCTAGTTTTTTACGTAGGCTATCAGGAGCACTGCGTGCAACTTCTAATAACTGTGTTGCTGTGCGTGCTGATATAGTCGAGTTTACGGCGTTAGGAATAACGGTTTTTTCGGGTATTTTCGTGCGAAAAGGTGTGACTTTAATTTCTATTTGGTTGAACTCATTATTTGTTACTTCGCTAAGCTTTCGACAAATGTTCATTCTTTCAAATTGTAAACGCTGACTCCAAACAGCAGAATTTACTTCAATGACGATGGCATTCGCTTTGAAATTGGCTATTTTCCATACATCCTCTGGTAGGTCTGGGCAAATTTGTCGTACAATATCAGCCAATACCGTTAAAAAGTTGGTTTTTGCAGCTATTTGTGCCAAAGTGCCTGACGTTGAATTAAACAGCGCTGACATGTCTGTGGGGATTTTCGATTTTCGTGCCATAAGTCAGCTCTTGAACAAACGATGAATGAATTATGAGTTTAACATTACTGTACCGAGGAAAGAACGTTAGATTTTCCATGAAGCTTAATAAGCTGCATTGGTTATCTGCCTTAATAGTTTTTGCCTTGGTTTCGGGGTTTATTGTCCACTTGATTGCCTCAGCGGACGATGTACCACAAAGCACTATCTATCAGCTATCTAGCTTACCTATTGTTGATGATACCAAAGTCAATAGTCAACAAGTAACTGCCGTTACAATGAAGTTGGCTGAATTACAAAGCCAAGTATTAAGATTAAACGCTTTGGGAGATCGCTTAGCAGAAGAAGCGAATATTCCAGATAATGAGTTTAATTTTCAACTGTCTCCACCAAGTGGTGGTCCAATGATTCAAAGTCATGAAGAAAAGTCTAAAAGCTTAGCTGAATTGCTTTTAGAAATCACGGCATTGGAAGAATCTCTAAGTCATGAAGAAAAACAATTAAAAATGCTTGAATCTGTCACTTTGGGTCACCATATAGAGAATACAAGGTATTTGTCTGGTCGACCAATCAAGAAAGGGTGGCTGTCATCGTACTTTGGTATGCGTAAAGACCCTTTTAGTGGTAAGCCAGCAATGCATAAGGGTGTTGACTTCGCCGGCAGTGAAGATGCTGATATTATAGCGACTGCGTCGGGTGTGGTAAGTTGGGCAGGTGAGCGGTATGGCTATGGTCAATTAATTGAAATTAATCATGGCGATAACTTAAAAACTCGCTACGGTCATAACAAAGAAATAAAAGTAGCCGTTGGTGATGTTGTCACTAAAGGTCAGGTTATTGCAAAAATGGGCAGTACGGGTCGCTCAACAGGGCCTCATGTACATTATGAAATTTTACGTAATAACCGACAAATAGATCCAAAAAAATACGTTTATCGCAAAGCAAAAAATTAGCTTTTGCACGAATTTCAGTTGTTTAAAATACTGCTGCGATTACAATACTAAGCAAGTTTATGTGATTGGTCCCACCGATCATTTTATTTTCAGTGGAAGATTTTCTTCTCAATATGGTTTAACACGATGTTTGTAAAGTTAATGACAAAACTGTTTGGTAGTCGAAATGATCGATTACTTAAACAAATGCGCAAAGAAGTAACAAAAATTAATGCCCTAGAACCTGTTTTTGAAGCACTCAGTGATGAAGAACTAAAAGCAAAAACAACTGAGTTTAAAGAGCGAGTTCAGCAAGGTGAAGTATTAGACGAGCTAATTCCTGAAGCATTTGCTGTGGTACGAGAAGCAAGTAAGCGTGTATTTGGCATGCGTCACTTTGATGTGCAAATGATCGGTGGCATGGTGCTTAACTCTGGCAAAATTGCAGAAATGAGAACAGGTGAAGGTAAAACACTTACCGCAACGTTACCTGCTTATCTAAATGCATTAACCGGTAAAGGTGTTCATGTTATTACGGTTAACGATTACCTTGCTACTCGTGATGCCGACTGGAGTCGACCATTATTTGAATTTTTAGGTATGACAGTTGGCTGTAATGTTGCTGGCATGACGCCAACAGATAAGCAAGAAGCCTATAACTCTGATATCACCTACGGCACCAATAATGAATTTGGTTTTGACTATCTACGCGACAACATGGCATTTTCGCCAGAAGAGCGTGCACAAAAACCATTGAACTTTGCTGTTATTGATGAAGTTGATTCGATCCTAATCGATGAAGCGCGAACACCGTTAATTATTTCAGGTCAAGCGGAAGATAGCTCTGAGCTTTACCGCAATATCAACTTAGTTGTGCCAACGCTTGTTCAGCAAGATGAAGAAGACAAAGAAGGCGAAGAAAGTACTGGTGACTTCACCATTGACGAAAAAGCCAAGCAAATTTATCTTACTGAGTTAGGCCAAGTTCACATTGAAGAAATCATGATCGAAAAGGGCTTAATGCAGCAAGGAGATTCACTTTTCTCAGCAGCAAACATCACCTTATTACATCATGTTATGGCAGCGCTACGAGCGCATAAACTGTTTCAAAAAGATGTCGATTACATTGTTAAAGATGGTGAAATAGTCATCGTTGACGAGCATACCGGTCGTACAATGGAAGGTCGCCGTTGGTCAGAAGGTTTGCATCAAGCTGTTGAAGCAAAAGAAGGTGTGGATATTCAAAACGAAAACCAAACCTTAGCTTCTATTACTTTCCAAAACTTTTTCCGTATTTACAATAAATTATCAGGTATGACAGGTACAGCTGATACTGAAGCATTTGAGTTTAATCATATTTATGGTTTAGAGACGGTGGTTATCCCAACTAACCGACCTATGCTACGTAAAGATTTACCTGATTTGATTTATTTAACAGCTGAAGAAAAATTTGAAGCGATTCTAGATGATATTAAAGACTGTGTTGAACGTGGACAACCGGTTTTAGTGGGTACTATTAGCATTGAAACATCAGAGTTTTTATCTTCATTTTTAAAGAAAGCAAAAATTAAGCATAAAGTGTTAAATGCTAAGTTCCATCAACAAGAAGCAGAAATTGTTGCCGACGCGGGTAAATTGGGCGCGGTAACTATTGCAACCAATATGGCGGGTCGTGGTACTGATATCGTTCTTGGTGGTAACTTAAGTATGATGCTTTCTAAGCTTGATAACCCAAGTCCAGAACAAGTTGAAAAAATAAAAGCCGCATGGCAAGAAGAGCATGACAAAGTATTGGCTGTTGGTGGATTGCATATAGTAGCAACTGAACGCCATGAGTCTCGCCGTATTGATAACCAATTACGTGGTCGTTCAGGCCGTCAAGGTGATGCCGGTTCAACGCGTTTTTATCTATCGATGGAAGATGGTTTAATGCGTATTTTTGCTTCTGAGCGTATTTCTAACATGATGCGTAAATTAGGCATGGAGCGCGGTGAAGCGATTGAACATCCTTGGGTGACTAAAAGTATTGAAAACGCACAACGTAAAGTTGAAGGGCGTAACTTTGATATTCGTAAACAGCTGCTTGAGTTTGATGATGTTTCAAATGATCAACGTAAAGTGATCTATGAGCAACGTAATGAACTAATGGATGAGGCAGATATTGCTGAGGTTATTAAAGCTATTCGTGCTGATGTTGTTAATGGCTTAATTAGTCAGCATATTCCACCACAATCGTTAGAAGAAATGTGGGATGTTGCAGGCTTAGAAGAACGTATTAAAGGCGAACTTAATCTTGAACTGACTATCGCCCAATGGTTAGAAGAAGATACCAATTTGCATGAAGAAACTTTGCGAGAAAAAATTGTTGCAGAAGTTGAAGCAAGTTATGTTGCTAAAGAAGAAATGGTCGGCGCTGAAGTTTTACGTCAATTTGAAAAGGCTGTGATGCTTCAAAGTCTAGATTCTCATTGGAAAGAGCACTTAGCTGCAATGGATCATTTACGCCAAGGTATTCATTTACGCGGTTATGCGCAAAAGAATCCAAAACAAGAGTTTAAGCGTGAATCTTTCGAGTTATTTGCCGAATTACTTGATAACTTAAAATATGACGTTATTGGTATTTTAAGCAAAGTGCAAATTAAAGCTGAATCTGATGTAGAAGCGGTTGAAGAGCAACATAGAAAAGCTGATGAAGCTCCTAAAGAGTATACTCATCAGTCTGCTTCTCAGCCTGAAGAAGCCACTATGCCTCGTGTAGGACGCAATGAGCCTTGCCCGTGTGGTTCGGGTAAAAAATATAAACAGTGTCATGGTAAGCTAAGTTAAGCTAGCTTATCTTACGTTAAGTGCTTTATAAAAATACCAGTCAATAGACTGGTATTTTTATGTTTAATAGCTGTTATTTTAAATTACCTGAGTCCGAGATAAACGAAGCCCGCCAATACGATGATTTCTGCGAGAATCAAGGCTTATGGCATTGCTAATAAACTATGCGGAAAAGTTTATAAAAACCCACTAAAGTGTTTGTAAACATTGCACTATACTAATTTATTAGCACATCCATTATCCCGAACTCAGCTTAAAGTGCTGGTTTAATGATAATTTTAAAGTTGCTCTTTGAGTGCTGAAAGTGTCAGGATAATTGCAAACATTTTCCCTACTCAGGTATTCAATATAGCGCTAAGTGCTTACTTTTTTGAGATAAACGAGATAAAAAATAAAATTAATTAAGGCGGAGTGTTATGGCAAGTAAAACTGTTCATGTTGCTGTTGGGGTGATCAAACAGGGCGATCAATATTTTCTAACTAAGCGCTTGGCAGATAGTCATCAAGGAGGGAAATGGGAATTTCCAGGTGGTAAAGTTGAAGATGATGAAACTGTGCATCAAGCGCTATTTAGAGAGCTAAAAGAAGAGGTGGCGATAGAAGTACTAACTTGTACGCCGTTAATGGAAATAACCCATGATTACGTGGATAAAAAGGTACGTTTAGAAGTTTTTGTTGTGGATAATTTTATTGGTGAAGCAACGGCCTTAGAAGGGCAAGCATCAGCTTGGTATCAATTAGCTGATTTTGAGAACTTAAATTTTCCGGCTGCTAATCAAGCAATTATTGAAAAGCTACAAAAAAATTATTTGTAGCTTCGCGTTACTTGCTAATAGAGTGTCTTACTCCGGTTCAACAAAAAATTTATTATGTTGTAAAAATTGATCTTCCAACGCGTCAAGCATTTCTTCATTTAAGTCAACAGCGCCTTGTATTGGCTGGCTAATTTTATGATTTTCGTCAGCCCAATCACCGACATCAATTAACTGACAACGCTTACTACAAAATGGACGATGTTGGCTTTGCGCTTGCCATAGCACTTCTTTTTTACAAGTGGGGCAAGATACTTTTAATGTCATATCAGATGTTACTAGCGAATAAAGTGATAGCGCTATTATAAGAAATATTTTACTGGGCAGCTAGGAGTATCTTGGCTATTAATAAAGGGGAGTAATCAGCTTTAAGCTTTAGGTTTATCGCTACTCAGGAGTATGGTGCTTTGTCTTCACTTAACTCTGACAGCACTTTAAGTTTTTGTTAGCATTGCGCCAGTTGAAATGTCAGTGCTTGCTTGACATATTTACGCCCAGCATCATTACAAGGCATCATAAAGCGAATAGAATAGCGAAAGCGGTTACCGCTAATGGTTGGGTAAAATGACAATGTATTGGCTATTTTAATGCGTAAAAGTAATAGCCCTTCACCATTATCTTGATAGAAGCCACTTTCCGTAGAAATCTCTTTAAACGCAGCTCTTTGACGAATAAACTTCATTATTAATGTTAATGCCGAGCTGATATGTGCTAGCCGGGATAGCCAGTAATTACACTCTTTTTCTATTTGCGTGCTGGGCTGATGTAGCCAAAATTGTAATTGTGGTAGATCAAAGGTTGAACTGCCTCCTTGAATCGCAAATCGCTGTTTCAGTGCCATTAAAAATTTGTCGGCTTTAAGCTCAGTCCATTGAGGACAAGCAACTTTTAAACTACTTGCAAGGCTAATGGTTTTTTTTAAGTTATCATCTAAGATGGCATTGTCAATTTCAGGATTTTGTGACCAAATAACTAAGTTTTGTTCAAGTTTTTCAAGGTCTTTGATTAAATCACCACGAATATCATTTCGCTCTAAGGTATCAACTATGGCAAATAATGCGTTAAAAAATACACTATGACTGGTAATAAGGCTATATTGCAAACTGTCAAAAGCTTGCACAAAAAGTTGTTCAAGCTTTAAGTAATTACGTATGCGCTCATTAAGCGGATGTTCGTATAATATTGCCGTCATAGCGTTGGTGCTTAATTAATAAATTTAATGAATAATAACTTTATACTACCTATCACTAATGAAAATGGCGAATCATTTAATAGAAAACATGTATTTATCAGGCGCTAGTTAAGCTGATTTTGGACAGAAAAACCGACTCAACAAGCTACTTCAGTTTCGCTCCGAATTAGCTCTGTTATCAAAAGTAGTGATGGCCTACTCAGCTTAGCTTTAATGAATATCCAACTATCAATGCGAAGTGATTGCGCTGTTTGAGAGTGACATCTAAAACTTTTGATATTAGCTGTTATTTTTCGAGTGCTAAAGATTCACTCGGTTGAGCTTAAGTTAGACAACAGCGCTTGATATTGTTTATCTAAGTTGCTTACTTGTATGTGGAGCTGTTCTAAACTGATATTGTGATTGTTGATAACATCATCCGCTAAACTAAGGCGCTGCTCTCGGGGCATTTGACTAGCAATGATGCGTTTAACTTCTTCTGCAGAGCTTGGGTCGCGAGCAATAGTACGCGAAACTTGTGTTGCTTCATCGACATCAACCACTAAAACTCGATTGACTAACTTATCGAGTTTATTTTCCAAAAGCAATGGTGCAACTAGTATGCAGTAGTGACTTTTAGCTTGTGATATTTGTCTTAAGATTTCTTGTCTGATTAAAGGGTGTAATAAGTTATTTAACCACGTTTTATCTTCATCGATAGTAAAAATTCTGCTGCGTAGTTTTGCCCTATTGAGTTGTCCTTGATGATCAATATAATCAGTGCCAAAGCGATTACTAATAGCCTGTAAAGCACTGCTTCCGGGTTCAACCACAATGCGAGCGGCAACGTCAGCGTCAATAATATCAATACCCAATTGCTGAAAAATATCGGTAACAGTAGTTTTACCGCTACCAATACCCCCTGTTAATCCGACAATAAATTTCGACATAAACTAAGTTGCTCGTTTGTAATTATGTTGTATGGTTAATGAGTTTAAACTAATGAACTTAAATACCAAGACCAAATATCATTACCCCAAAGTAAGGTAATAAATCCGGCGACTGCTAAATAAGGGCCAAAGGGAATTGCTTGCTCTCGCTGATGGTTTTTAAAAACCATTAAGCTGATACCTATCACAGCACCAACAGCTGACGCCATTAATATAAGTAATGGCAGTAATTGCCAGCCTATCCAAGCGCCAAATAGTGCCACTAATTTAAAGTCACCATGGCCCATACCGTCTTTGCCAGTAACCAACTTAAATAGCCAAAAAATACTGAATAAGCTCATATAACCGGCAACCGCGCCAATAACCGCGTCATTTAGCGGAACAATAGCACCATTAATATTAACTAAAAGTCCTAACCACAATAATGGTAAAGTGATTTGATCTGGTAAAAGCATGTGATCGTAATCAATTAAGGTTAAGCAAATTAAGCCCCAAGTTAATATTAACAAACACAAGGTAGTTAAAGTGACGCCATAATGGGCTGCGATTACCATACTTAATAATGCCGTGCTCAATTCAACTAAAGGGTAACGTGAAGATATGTTGGCTTGGCATTGACTACACTTACCCCGTAAAAATAACCAACTAAGTAGCGGAATATTTTCGTAAAAGCGAATTTTGTGCTGACAACTTGGGCAAGTAGAGCTTGGGGTTGATAGTGTGATTAATGCATCATCAGTTGACCGTCTTGGTTTGGCAAGTTCATCGGCTAAAAATTCTCGGCATTCTTGCTTCCAGCCTTGCTCCAGCATTTTAGGCAAGCGGTAAATTACAACATTTAAAAAGCTACCGATCATTAGAGAAAAAATAAAAACAATCGAAAAGAAAAAAGTAGGGGAGTTACTCATTAGGGTAATGAAATCTGTCAAAAGTTTTACCTTGTTTGATCTGTTAATAGGGTTAACGAATGGCAACTCATGAAAGGCCATTGCTAATTCGCGTCTGTTTTAAATAAAAAATTATTCAAAGCAGACAATTTTATCTTTTAGCTAATAGCGGTAAACGATAACTTCATAACCATAGCTAGACAACCATACCAATTTGAAATATTGGCAGATACATAGCAATAATTAAGCCGCCGATAACTACGCCAAGTACAGCCATTATCATCGGTTCAAGTAGGGTAGTTAAGTTATCCACAGCATTATCAACTTCTTGCTCATAAACGGTGGCGACTTTTGCTAACATATCATCAACAGCGCCAGATTCTTCACCAATGGCGACCATTTGGATAACCATATCTGGAAAAATAGCACAATTTCGCATCGCTAGGTTCATTTGCATACCAGAGGTAACCTCAGCACGAATATCTAAAATCGCATCACGAAATACGGCATTACCAGAAGCCCCTGCTGCTGATTCTAATGCATCAGGCAAAGGTACGCCAGCGGCAAAAGTCGTTGATAAGGTTCTTGCATAGCGCGCAACTGCTGCTTTTTTTAAGACATTGCCGATGACTGGGATTTTTAATATTTTTTTATCAACACTATCGCGAAAGGTTTGGCTAGCACGGTGTGTTTTTTTAAATAAATAGCCAGCTGCAAATATGCCGGCAAGACCAAAATACCAGTAGGCTTGCATAAACTCTGATATGGCGAGAACTAATAAGGTAAAACCGGGTAATTCTGCGCCAAAACTGTCGAATATGTCTTTAAACACAGGCACAACAAAAATTAATAATACTGCGGTAACAATAAAAGCAATAATCAAAACAGATATCGGGTAGGTCATGGCTTTTTTAATTTTCGCTTTTAACGCTTCCGCTTTTTCTTTATAGGTAGCAACACGATCATAGATGGTTTCTAAGGCTCCAGATTGCTCACCTGAGTTGACTAAGTCACAATACAAGTCATCAAAATACAAAGGATGCTCACGGAGGCAATCTGATAATGGCACACCTGATTGTAATTTGTTGCCAATATTGCCTAACAATTTTTGCATATTGCCATTGTTATGGCCATTAGCAATCATTTCAATGGTTTGTACTAAAGGAACACCGGCGCCTAGCATGGTAGCAATTTGCCGAGTAAGTACCGCAATATCGACGGGTTGTATTTTTTTATCGCCACCGATACCGAATAAGGGTTTAGCTTTTTTACTGATTCTACCAGGGGTTATACCTTGCTTACGTAACTGAGCTTTAAGCTCTAATATGTTGTTAGCATTGAGTTCTCCGCCTACTTTTTTACCTTTGCGGTTTAATCCTTGCCACTTATAGATATCAAGTGCTTTTACTTTTTTATTTTTGTCTCTTGATGAAGAAATAGCAGCCATGCGAGTAACCTAATTTTTATTGTAAGAGCCATTGTTAATATTGGTGTTAGTACTGCATATACCCAAACCGCTTGAAAATGCAGGAGTCAGCAAGTCGAAAAAGGGTTAGCACCAAGGCATTGATTGAAAGGAATGGTTGTTCCATTGTTAAAATCAATAACGCCGGAGATGACCCTTTATCGACTTGCCCTACGGGCGCTAAGCTAGAAAACCAGTGCAGCGTTGCAGCACTTGATAAGGGAATAACCATTATCTGCGTGCTGTGCCTTGCGCTGATTTCCTAGCTTAACGCTGAAACTGCATTTTCAAGTGGCTTGGGTATATAAGGTAATTCTATCTATACTATTTAGCTTATATCTATTGTCTAAACTTGGCAATTTTAAAAAAATATCTACAAATCAATTGTTTTACAGCTGCTTTTATTAATTGGAGATTGACTCGAAGCCGGCTAATTATTTGTGACACGATTAATTTCTTCTAAACTGGTCACCCCTAAAGCAGCTTTCTCTAAACCAGATTGGCGTAAATTTTTGTATCCTTCCCGTTGACACTGAGCCGCAATATCTAAAGAGTTAGCGCCCGACATAATTAGATTAGCAGTTACGTCGCTGATTTTTATTACTTCATAAATACCGACGCGACCTTTATAACCACCAGTACATAAGTCGCAACCTACAGGTTTATATAATTTTATAGTACTTATTTGTTCCGGTAAAAAACCTTGAGTAAGCAGCTCGCTCTCTGGAATGTGTTCTTCTGTTTTGCACTGAATACATAATCGACGCGCTAAACGTTGGGCAATAATAACACTGATTGAACTTGCAACGTTATATGACGGTACACCCATATTCAATAATCGGGTCAAAGTCTCTGCTGCGGAATTAGTATGTAAAGTTGATAGTACCAAATGCCCTGTTTGGGCTGCTTTAATCGCAATTTCAGCCGTTTCTAAGTCACGAATTTCCCCGACCATAACAATATCAGGATCTTGACGAAGAAATGAGCGTAATGCCCCAGGAAATGTTAAACCTGCACGAGTATTAATTTGTACTTGATTGACACCTTCAAGGTTAATTTCTACAGGATCTTCTGCCGTGGAAATGTTGCGTTCTTCGGTATTTAAAATATTCAAGCCAGTGTAAAGTGATACGGTTTTCCCCGAACCCGTTGGTCCTGTAACCAATATCATGCCTTGTGGCTGTGCTAGCGCATCCATGTAAATCTTCTTCTGCTCTGGAGCATAGCCAAGCATTTCAATACCAAGCATAGCACTGGAGGAGTCGAGAATACGCATCACTACCTTCTCACCCCACATAGTCGGTAGAGTGCTGACACGAAAATCAATCGATTTTTTCTTGGATAGCGCTAACTTTATACGACCATCTTGTGGTACACGCCGCTCTGCAATATCCAACTTTGACATCACTTTAAGGCGTGCCGCCATTCGTGATGAAAGAGATACAGGGGGCTTAGCGACTTCGGTAAGTATGCCATCGACTCGAAAGCGAATTCGGTAAGATTTTTCGTAAGGTTCAAAATGTAAATCAGAAGCGCCTTTGCGAATAGCATCGAGTAATATTTTGTTGATATAGACAACGATGGGAGCATCTTCTTTATCGCCACCTGCAATACTATCATCTTCTTGGTGGTCATCTTGCACATCAATACCGGCTAATTCTTCGGCATCCATATCGGTGATGTCAAGGGCATCACTATCCGCTTCTAAAACTTTGTCGATGCATGCCATTAATGAGGTTTCGTTAGCAAGGACTAACTCAGTTGAAAAACCAGTATTAAACTGGATTTCCTCTAGCGCATCATGGTTTGTTGGATCTGACATGGCAACAAATAATACCTTACCACGGAGAAATAAAGGTAAGGCACTGTGTTTACGCACCAGTTTTTCATTACGTATCCCTTCAGGTACTAATGAAGTATCAAAACTATTTAGGTCGATCAGTGGGCAACCAAAACTACGGGATAGCGTGCTGGCTATTTGTTCGGCATTAATATTTTTATCTTCGACGAGGTAGCGAACAAATGGTTTTTTTTGACGAATAAAGTCAGCACTTATAGTGTCGACCATTTCACGGGTAACAATATTATGTTTGGCTAATGCCGACAGCAGACTTGATTGTTGATGAAGACCTTTCATAGTGTTTAAATTAGTATTCTTTTTATTTATTATCAAGAGTGTAGCGTATTGGAAGGCAAAAGCGCTTTTAACTACATTTATTTGTCCTAAATTATAAAAAAAGCTCCATCAGGAGCTTTTTTATTAAACTTATAAAAAATTAACAAAGGCCAGCGGCTGCACATGTTCCAGCTGTATTATCCCAGGTGATACTTTCATTATTAGTAATGTTACCTGTTAAAACGAAAGTAACATCGGCTCCTGCATCGTTAGTAAATGTTGATGTTACTGTTACTGTTGGGGCTGCTGCAGTACCGCCAATAACGACATATTTAACGCTAGGGGCCGCGGCCCAGCCATTAGTGTTAGCGGCTGTTCCTGTTTGTCCATCTTCTACTTGGTGGCATGCTGCAGCATTAGTCGTTTGAACGCAGAGTTCAATCGCTGTTTTTGCAGGGGTTGCTGCTAATACGACTTCAGAAAATCTCGCTCTATCTGAATATGTTTGATAAGCCGGCAAAGCTACAGCGGCTAAAATACCGATAATTGCAACAACGATCATTAATTCAATTAAGGTAAAACCTTCAGACTTTTTCTTCATATTTAAGTTTTGTAGTGTCTTTTTCATAATCAATCATTCCATACATTAATAGCGGTGGTTAAAAATAATACTGCGACAAAAATAACCAAATGTAAACATTGTGACGAATTATTTTTCAGAAATGTAATAAAGTGTTAGATTTTGTAATCTATATTTTAGTTAGTTATGTGAGTGCGAGTAAGCTATCACTTACCTTTTTCATCATTTAAAATGTAGGTTGTCTAAGTGTGGTGTAAATTTGATTGATATTCGTGGTAAAGTGAAATGAAATACACAAAAATAAGTTAGTCATTGATGTAGAGCAAAATAATTTTGACCTACATCAAATAACTGATTAATAACCCTAGACTGTTGAGTTTTTATGGTTGGTGTGCATATGCATATAGTAAAGCGCATTTATTGCTGTGCTGCTGGTATTAAGCACGGAACAATTTGTTGCTAAAGTAAGCACGAAAGAACAGCAGGCTCAAACAAAACGCATGGAAAGATCTACGGCTTGCACGTGTTTGGTTAGTGCACCTACAGAAATAAAGTCTACTCCCGATTTTGCATAATCTTTTAATGTAGTTAGTGTCATGTTACCTGAAACTTCTAATTTAGTGCGACCAGCAAATATTTCGGCAGTTAGCTTCACGGCTTGCTCGATCATTGGCGGACTAAAGTTATCGAGCATAATAATATCAGCCCCGGCATTTAGGGCTTGAGTTAACTCTTCGATAGTCTCAACTTCAACTTCAACCGTTTTGTCACTATGATTGATACGTGCGGTTGCAATCGCTTTTTCTATGCCACCGCAAGCGGCAATATGGTTTTCTTTAATTAGAAAAGCATCAAATAAGCCAATTCTGTGGTTTACACCACCACCACAAGTTACGGCGTACTTCTGTGCGCTACGCAAGCCTGGTAAAGTTTTTCTGGTATCGAGTAATTTGGTGGTTGTACCTGTTAGGTGTTTTACATAGTCACTGGTAATAGTAGCTGTGCCTGAAAGGCTTTGTAAAAAATTTAACGCGGTACGTTCACCTGTTAATAAAATACGGGCATTACCTGATAATTCAAATAGTGTCGTATTGGCGCTAACATGTTGGCCATCGTTAACAAACCAAGTGATTTTTGTGTTGGTGTTATAGATATTATCTAGCTGCTTAAATACTTCATTTACCCAGGCTACGCCACAAATGACACATTCATCACGACTAATTATGTTAGCTACTGCTTGATTTTCCGATGGAATAAGCTCAGCGGTAATATCGCTGCTGTTGCTAAGTTCATCATAGGTATTTACGCCTAGGTCTTCACATAAAGCCCATGTAACGGTTTTGGTTATGTCGTGTAATAATGAGTCTGGTAACATCTAAAGCTGCTCTCGTAAAATAAGTTGTTTTCCGGTTTGGCTAAATTCTACTCTTTTTAGGGCACTCATGCCCAACAGAATTTCGTCTGATGCCATACTCGGATTGATATGTGCGGCAACATTATACAGGTAGATATTGCCAATGCGTAATTCATTTAACTGGGTTTGATAAACAGTGATAGTGCCATTGGCGGTTTGTACTCGATACTTATCGCCAGCTTGCAATGATAATGTGTCGGCTATACGTGCAGGAATAGATACCTGAGTGGCACCGGTATCAAGTAAAAAAGTCACCGCAGTACCATTAATAGCACCGTTGGTAACATAATGTCCTTGTCGATTTTGTTGCAAGGTTACTTGTGCTTTGCCATTGCTTTGTAATGACAACTTAGGGTCTTGGTTTGGATTGTATTGCTGATCGAGTAAGTCTTGAAAAACAAAAACTAATAAAGCAATGCCGATAAGCCAAGCAATCCAAATAAAATATTTGCCAAAGCTTGTTGTAGTGTCATGTTCAGTCATAGTTAGTGATATTGATCTTAGGTTGATGGCTTGTCCTATGACCTACTTTACTATTTAATAGCGTTAGGATAAACACGATGGCGATTATTGTATGATAATGCTGAAAAATAGCCGAACAAATAGTGCCGATTGGGTTATTGAAAATGGTTGGTTAACTGGTGCTGATATTCAACCGTCTAGCCACTTTGAGCCCAGAGATAAAAACGAAAGTATTAGTTTACTGGTTGTACATAATATTTCGTTACCTCCGGGGCAGTTTGGTGGCAATTATATAACTGATTTTTTTCTTGGTCGTTTAGATCCAACATTAGATCCCTATTTTGAAACCATATATAAGATTCGGGTATCGGCGCATTGCTTGATCAAACGCAACGGCGAGGTCGTACAATATGTTTCTTTCAATGATAAAGCTTGGCATGCCGGCGTTTCTCGTTATCAAAATAGAGATAAATGTAATGACTTCTCTATTGGCATAGAGTTGGAAGGTACTGATGATATTCCATATACTAAAGAACAATATCAGCAGCTTAGTCAGTTAAGTTGTACGCTCATTGCTGCTTATCCAGCGTTAAAAGGTCATATTGTTGGTCACTGTGATATTGCTCCTGATCGAAAAACAGATCCAGGAACAGCGTTTGACTGGCAGCACTTTAGAGCAACACTTGAAAGTAACTGATTTTTTAGCTGTGAGTAAAGCCAAAAACACTGACGGCAAACGGTGTGGGTTTTAAACGGACATCTACCTTTCAATAGGCAGAAAATAAATATTTTTATTTAATATTAGGGTAAATCAAATGAGCTTAATTAGTTTGTTAATTGCACTGATTGCTGAGCGCTATTTATCATCAAGTGCTTGGCAATTTAATACTTTTTATCAACGCTATGTCAGCATGCTTAAGCAAACTAAACTTTTTGCTGATTATCGACACTCAACTGTTTTAAGTTATCTGGTTATTTTTATTCCGGTACTTGGCTGTTATTTTTTATTAGCACAAATAGATAATGCTTTACTGCATTTAATTGTTTCAACCCTGATATTAATTGTCTGCTTTGGTTGTGTAAAAACTAGAGAAGCTTATAAATGCTATTTACAGTCGGCATTTAAAGGTGAAATGACCAGTTGTGATCTACAGCGCTTACAGCTGTTACAAGATAAAAATATTGAAGAGATGGGCTTTGGCCAATCATTGGTTTGGTTAAATTACCGTTATTTTATTGCTGTTATGCTATTTTTCGTGCTTTTTGGTGCGGCAGGAGCATTATTTTATCGCTTATTAACCACGATAAATGAATGCGCTAATGAGCAAGATGTTGTCGTACCTGATGCAGCGCATGAAAATAGTAATAGCGAGATAGGTGATGGCAATAATCAAGCAAGTCAGCAATTACTTTTCTGGGTTGATTGGTTACCCGTGCGACTTGTGGCTTTTGGCTATATGTTTGTTGGTCACTTCTCGAAAGCTATGCCGGTTTGGTTAGAAAACCTATTTGAATTTGAGAAAGCACCAAGTAAAGTATTGATAGCTGTTGCACAGATGTCAGAGGATTATATGGTTGATGCTGATGACTGTACTGCCGAGCCTTGTTTACTGGTTAAATTAGCTAAACGTACATTGTTGCTATTTTTAGCGTTAATCGCGGTATTAATTTTAACAGGCATACTTTCCTAAAAGCTACTTGATAGCTTAACCACCATAAGATGCAGTCATAGGCTAAAGTGTAAATTTTAGGTGCTATAGCTATATAAGTTAATTTTCTGCTATCAATATTTAATTTAAAGCATCATTTCAACGGTATAAAATGATGCGCCTTCCCCCTATCTGCCAGTGCCTAAAAATTCGCCTGTAGGTTTACAATTGAATAAGCATTTGCTACATTATGACCCTTAAAAACAAGTGGTAAGACCAATTTACCACTTGTTTTAGGCTAAAATAAAAAGCTTAGCCTAAAACGTATTAACATAATGAAGGGTTTTAGATGTCAATTCCGAGTATTAAAAAACCGGTAAAACAGGCCAAGCTATCAGATATTATTATGGCTCAGCTTGAGACAATGATCCTCGAAGGCAGCTTAAAGCCTGGTCAAAAGTTACTAGCTGAGCGTGAACTAGCAAAACAATTTGACGTTTCTCGGCCATCATTACGCGAAGCCATTCAAAAGCTTGAAGCTAAAAATTTAGTGACACGTCGCCAAGGTGGCGGTACTTATGTAAATGAGCAAATTTTAGGCGGCTTGTCAGACCCACTATTTGCTTTAATGGCCAATAATAAAGAATCACAATTTGATTTATTAGAATTTCGTCATGGTATTGAAGGTATGTCTGCTTATTATGCCGCTATGCGTGGTACACAAGCTGATTTTGATGAAATTCAGCATAAACATGACAATATTGGTAGTGCACAATTAGAAGATAATTATCGTATTGAAGCGCAGGCTGTATTTGAATTTTACTTAGCCATATGTGCTGCTAGCCATAATGCCGTTATTTTACATCTGGCGCATAGTATGGCGCCTTTGCTCATCGATAATATCGAGAAAAATTTAACTATTTTGGCGAAAAGACCTGATGTCTTTAGCCAGATATCTGATTATCGCACACGTTTAATGAGTGCCATTATCAGTGGTAAGCCCCAAATAGCTTGGGGAGCTAGTCATCGCCATTTAGCTTTTATTGAAGAAGTGCTACTGAAAATGACGCAAGAAAATAGTCGCATGGAACGTTCGATGCGCAGAATGAAAAAAACAGAATTTTAAAATTTTTTGAACAATGACTTGAGTTAAGGATTTTTGCTTAAAAGCAGCTATCTTTAAACAATTAAATTTACTTAACAAATAACAATTGGAGACTAAGTAATTATGTCTGAGCTCCCAAATCTAGATATTGATTCAATGGAAACCCAAGAATGGTTAGAATCAATGGAGTCTGTGTTAGAAAATGAAGGCCCAGAGCGTGCTCATTTTCTATTGGAAAAGTTAATTGATAGAGCCCGCCGCAGCGGAACTCATTTACCTTTTGATGCTAAAACAGCTTATGTAAATACTATTCCTCCAGGATTAGAGCCACATATGCCAGCAGATCAAACCATAGAGTCACGTATTCGTGCCGCTATTCGTTGGAATGCGTTAGTGCTGGTATTACGTGCTTCGAAAAAAGATTTAGAGCTTGGCGGCCATATTGGTAGCTTTGCTTCTTCATCGACATTATATGATGTCGGTTTTAATCACTTCTTTAAAGCATCGTCAGAAAAAGACGGCGGTGATTTCATTTTTGCTCAAGGTCATATTTCTCCAGGAATATATGCTCGTGCATTTATGGAAGGTCGATTAACAGAAGAACAGATGAATAACTTCCGTCAAGAGTGTGATGGCAATGGTTTATCTTCTTATCCTCACCCGCATTTAATGCCTGACTTTTGGCAGTTCCCAACTGTTTCAATGGGTTTAGGTCCACTACAAGCTATTTATACCGCACGTTTTCTTAAATATTTAACTGATCGCGGTATTAAAGATTGTTCTGGTCAACGTGTTTATTGTTTCTTAGGTGATGGTGAAACTGATGAGCCTGAATCATTAGGTGCTATCGGCTTGGCAACACGAGAAGGCTTAGATAACTTAACGTTCGTGATCAACTGTAACTTACAGCGTTTAGATGGTCCTGTTCGTGGTAACGGTAAGATCATTCAAGAACTTGAAGGTACTTTCCGTGGCGCAGGTTGGGAAGTAGTGAAAGTTATTTGGGGTTCATACTGGGATTCGTTAATTGCCCGTGACACATCAGGCAAGTTAATACAGTTAATGAACGAAACCGTTGATGGTGAATACCAAAACTGTAAAGCCAAAGGCGGTAAATACACACGCGAAAACTTCTTCAATAAGTACCCTGAAACAGCGGCGCTAGTAGCTAATATGTCAGATGAAGATATTTGGCGTTTAAACCGTGGTGGCCATGATCCGGTAAAAGTTTATGCCGCTTATGAAAAAGCAATGAATACTAAAGGTCGCCCAACAGTCATTTTAGCTAAAACGGTTAAAGGTTTTGGTTTGGGTGCCTCTGGTGAAGCATTAAATATTGCTCATAACGTCAAGAAAATGGATGTTGATGCAATTAAACATTACCGTGACCGTTTCAATATTCCAGTCAGTGATGACCAAATTGCCGATTTACCTTTCTATAAATTCCCTGAAGATAGTGAAGAATTTAAGTACATGAAAGCACGTCGTGAAGCATTGGGTGGTTCATTACCTGCACGTCGTCAACAAGCAGAAGAAACACTTGATGTGCCGGCGTTAAAAATATTTGAACCTATCCTAAAAGGTTCAGGTGAGCGCGAAGTTTCATCAACAATGACTTTCGTGCGTGTACTTAACAGCTTATTAAAAGATAAAAAAATTGGTAAACGTATTGTGCCAATTATTCCTGATGAAGCACGTACTTTTGGTATGGAAGGCTTATTCCGTCAAGTCGGTATTTACGCCAGTGAAGGTCAAAAATATGTACCACAAGACGCTGACCAAGTCGCTTACTACCGTGAAGATAAGAAAGGCCAGGTATTACAAGAAGGTATTAACGAGTTAGGTGCTATGGCGTCTTGGGTTGCTTCAGGTACATCTTATTCAACCTGTAATGCAACGACAATTCCATTCTACATTTACTACTCAATGTTTGGTTTCCAACGAGTGGGTGATTTAGCATGGGCGGCAGGTGACAGCCAAGCACGTGGTTTCTTATTGGGTGCAACTGCAGGTAGAACCACACTTAATGGTGAAGGCTTGCAACATCAAGATGGCCATTCCCATGTACAAGCCGGTTTAATCCCTAACTGTGTTACGTATGACCCAACTTATGGTTATGAAATTGCCGTTATTGTCCGTGAAGGTTTACGTCGCATGTACGAAGAAAATGAAAATATTTTCTTCTATCTAACGCTAATGAACGAGAACTATCAGCATCCAGCAATACCTGATAATAAAACCATTGAAGAAGAAATTATCAAAGGTATTTACCAACTTGAACGTGTTGAAGCTAAAAAAGCTAAAGCCAATGTACAGTTGATGGGCTCAGGTACTATTTTACAAAAAGTACGTCAAGCAGCTCAAATTTTGTCAGCTGATTACGGTGTATCAAGTGATGTTTACTCAGTAACTTCATTCAATGAATTAGCTCGTGACGGACAAGAAGTTGCTCGTTGGAATATGTTACATCCAGAAAGCAAACAGAAAACAGCTTATATTTCTAACGTTATTACCGCTGACAAAGGTCCTGCAATTGCTGCAACTGACTATGTTAAAAACTACTCAGATCAAATTCGTGGTTACATTAATACCGAGTACCGTGTTTTAGGTACCGATGGTTTTGGTCGTAGTGACAGTCGCGCTAATTTGCGTCAGCATTTTGAAGTTGATCAAAACTATATTGTTGTTGCAGCACTTTATGAGTTGGCTAATCGTGGAGATATTAAACACTCAGTAGTGAGTGAAGCTATCGCACGTTTTGACATTAATGCTGACAAACTTAATCCGCTTTACGCGTAATTAAGACGAGATAAGGAATTAAGAAATGTCTGATATTGAAAAAATTCTCGTCCCAGATGTCGGTGGCGATGAAGTAGAAGTTATTGAAATATGTTTTGCTGTTGGCGACAACCTTGAGGCAGATGAAGGGATCCTTACTGTTGAAACAGATAAAGCATCGATGGATATTCCCGCGCCATTTGCTGGTGAGCTAGTTGCTTTAACTGTCAGTGTTGGCGATAAAATCAAAGAAGGTGATGTTATTGCTGAAATGAAGAGTGCTGCCGCAGGTGGTGAATCTTCAGAGCCTGAAGTTGCAGCACCTGCTGAAAAGCCTGTTGAACCTGAAGTGAAAGCAGAGGTTGCCGCTCAAGCGCCAGCACCTGTAGCAGCCCCAGCGGCAACAAGCAGTGAAATTATTGATATCGCTGTACCTGATATTGGTGAAGACGGCGAAGTCGATGTTATCGATGTACTCGTTGCTGTTGGTGATGTCATTGAAGCAGAAGATGGCTTAATCACTTTAGAAACTGATAAAGCGACGATGGATGTACCTTCTTCACACGCCGGAACAGTGAAAGAAGTTTTCATCAGTACGGGTGATAAAGTTAAGCAGGGCTCAATTGTTATCAAGCTAGAAACTAGCTCAGGTGCACCAGTTGTTGCTGAAGCGCCGGTTGCTGCCCCTGAAAAAGCCGAAGCGGCTGTGCCTGCTCCTGCTGCGAAAAAAGCAGCACCAGTACCGCATCATCCACAAGTGGGTTTAACGAATGCTGGTTCTATTTATACTTCGCCTTCTATTCGTCGCTTAGCGCGCGAATTTGGTGTTGATTTAACGGCAGTGAAAGGTTCTGGTCGTAAAGGGCGTATTCTTAAAGAAGACGTACAGTCATATGTTAAATATGAACTTTCACGTCCAAAAGCTAATGCTGGTAGTTCAGTTGCTGCAGGAGAAGGTGGCTTACAAGTTGTGAGTGCTAAGCAAATTGACTTTGCTAAATTTGGTGAAATTGAAACCAAAGCATTAACGCGTATTCAGAAAATATCTGGACCATTCTTACATCGTAACTGGGTGACAATTCCACATGTAACTCAGTTCGATGAAGCTGATATTACTGATGTTGAAGCATTCCGCAAAGAACAAAATGTTATTTGTGAAAAGCAGAAATTAGGTTTTAAAATCACACCTTTAGTGTTTATTTTAAAAGCGGCTGCCGATGCATTAAAAGCATTCCCAGTGTTTAATTCAAGCTTAAGTGAAGACGGTGAAAACCTTATTCTTAAAAAGTACATCCATATTGGTGTTGCAGTTGATACGCCGAATGGTTTGGTTGTACCGGTAGTGCGCGATGTTGATCAAAAAGGCATTCACCAGTTATCACGCGAATTACTTGAAATTAGTATGAAAGCACGTGATGGCAAGCTTAAGGCTGCAGATATGCAAGGTGGGTGTTTTACTATCTCAAGTCTTGGTGGTATTGGTGGTACAGCGTTTACGCCGATTGTTAATGCGCCAGAAGTGGCTATTTTAGGTGTTTCTAAATCAGAAATGAAACCTAAGTGGAACGGTAAAGATTTTGAACCTAAGTTAATGTTACCGCTATCGATGTCATACGATCATCGTGTAATTGATGGTGCATTAGCGGCTCGTTTTACTGTTCATTTAGCAAGCGTGATGAGTGATATTAGAAAGCTCATTTTATAGTTTGCTTTGACAAAGCTTGAATTAAGACAGTGATGTGAAATAACAAGTTGGCAAAATGAAAACCATTGATAGATTTTCATTTTTGCCCACTTTTCATCAATAATTGCTGATTAAAAGATAGCGATCCTTGTGCGCTTTAAGTAAAATTGCGTCAAGAAAAATACCAATAGTGCTGAAAATATTAATTGTTAATACCTTTAATAAACGTTTGGCAAATATAGGCTGGCATAACCAGCAATAAATACATCAATTTTTGAGGTTAGCATGAGTAACGATATTAAAACTCAAGTAGTAGTTTTAGGTGCGGGTCCTGGTGGCTATTCAGCAGCATTTCGCGCAGCAGATTTAGGTTTAGACGTAGTATTAGTTGAAAGCCGTGAAACGCTTGGTGGCGTTTGTTTGAATGTGGGTTGTATCCCTTCAAAAGCACTTTTACACGTAGCTAAAGTTATTGATGATGCGGCCGCTATGGCGTCTCATGGTGTTACTTTTGGTACTCCTAAAATTGATTTAGACAAAATTCGTGATTGGAAAGAAAGTGTTGTCGGCCAATTAACTGGTGGCTTAGGCGGCATGTCTAAAGCACGTAAAGTTAAAACCGTATTTGGTTACGGTAAATTCACTTCTGATAAAACTATCGAAGTTGAAGGTGCTGACGGCAAAACTACCATTACTTTTGATAACGCTATTATTGCAGCAGGCTCTTCTGTTGTTGATTTACCGTTTATTCCAACTGAAGACCCACGTGTTATTGATTCAACAGGCGCTTTAGAGCTTCAAGACGTACCTGAAGAAATGTTGGTACTGGGTGGTGGTATTATCGGTCTAGAAATGGGCACTGTTTATAAAGCATTAGGTTCAAACGTTTCTGTCGTTGAATTTGCTGATCAACTTGTACCAGCTGCTGATAAAGACATTGTTAAAGTTTACACCAACTTCAACAAGAAAAAATTCAACATCATGTTATCAACCAAAGTTGTTGCAGTTGATGCTAAAGATGACGGTTTATACGTTACTTTTGAAGGCAAAAATGCCCCAGAAGGACAAGTACGTTATGATAAGATTTTAGTTGCCGTTGGTCGCAAGCCAAATGGTCATTTAGTTGCAGCTGATAAAGCGGGTGTTAATGTTGATGAGCGCGGTTTCATCAATGTAACTAACGAGCTTCGTACTAACGTAAACCATATTTTTGCAATCGGTGACGTTGTTGGCCAACCTATGCTTGCGCATAAAGCGGTTCATGAAGCACATTGTGCTGCTGAGGTTATTGCAGGTAAGAAGCACGTATTTGATCCACGTTGTATTCCTTCAATTGCTTATACTGATCCAGAAATGGCTTGGGTTGGTGTTACTGAACGTGAAGCGAAAGAGCAAGGTTTAAACATTGAAATTGCTAACTTCCCATGGGCAGCTTCTGGTCGTGCTATTGCCTCAGCGCGTACTGAAGGTAAAACGAAGATGATCTTCGAAAAAGAAACTGGTCGTGTACTTGGTGGTGCTATTGTTGGTATCAATGCT
The DNA here is from genome assembly GCF_002000025.1 of Cognaticolwellia aestuarii. Taxonomy (GTDB): domain Bacteria; phylum Pseudomonadota; class Gammaproteobacteria; order Enterobacterales; family Alteromonadaceae; genus Cognaticolwellia; species Cognaticolwellia aestuarii. The sequence goes on along the minus strand of NZ_MUZV01000001.1, from coordinate 168,164 downwards.
GGCGAAATGCTTGGTGAAGTTTGTTTAGCGGTTGAAATGGGTGCTGATGCCGAAGATTTAGCGTTAACTATTCATGCTCATCCAACATTAAATGAATCAATCGGCTTAGCTGCAGAAGTATTTGAAGGTTCAATTACTGATTTGCCAAATGCTAAAGCAGTTAAAAAGAAAAAATAATTTGATAATGAAACGTTAGTTTTAAAGTTAAATTAATCAAAGCCAGCTAATTAGCTGGCTTTTTTGTACTTAACCGAAAATGATGGTCATCACTTATACAAATGACTACACTGAGTTATCAAAACGTATTATTGATGTTGTTTTATAGGAGTATATTCAATGAAAAAATTGCTTGTAGTAACCACATTATTACTTAGTGCCTGTAGTAGTCAGCAAGGTATTCCTAATGGCGCATCACAGTGGGATTTTGACCATCAAGTGCAGTTTAAGCAAACAGATTTAAAAGAGGGTAAACATCACCTTCAAGTTATCGCAAAGCAAAATACAGAGTTCAGCAAATTAGCAACATTTTTAATGCGTCAATCACTTCGTATTTGCAAAAGTTATGGCTTTAAGATTGAAGTGTTGGAAGGGGTAGAGCGTTTTGATGATAAGTTGTCATTTCCTAATATGATCATGCCGTCTTTATCAGCGAATATTGAGTGTCCTGTTCAATAATACTTTTGTTGATTGTGCGTCCAGTAGTGAGTAACAATTTATCCGCCATTAAACGGGTAGATGTGCAGCATTACTACTCATAAATATCAATTGAACAGCACATAAAAAAAGGTGACTTATATAAGTCACCTTTTTTATGCTTAACCTTGGTATTCTCTCTCAACTCTTGAACTAAGCATTGAGTGAAATACCAAGTTTAGCTAACGTTTACGCATCATATTAGCTAAACAGGTAGATGAAGCTTATACCATTTTAATTGGTACATATTTAGTGCTCATTTCTTCTGTTGGCGGCGCGAAGCGAGTTAAATCAATGCCTTCCACAGCTGCTTTGTATTCTTCGATTGTTGGGAAACGACCTAATACAGATGAAAGCACAACTAAAGGCGTAGAGCCTAGTAATGACTCGCCTTTTTTCTCTGCACTATCAGCAACAACACGGCCTTGGAACAAGCGCGTTGATGTAGCAATAACGGTATCACCTGGTTCAGCTTTTTCTTGGTTACCCATACATAAGTTACAGCCTGGGCGTTCAAGATACATGATGTTATCGTACTTAGTACGTGCGGCGCCTTTCGGGTTTGCATCATCAAATTCAAAACCAGAGTACTTACGTAAAATGTCCCAGTCGCCTTCAGCTTTTAGTTCATCAACGATGTTGTAAGTTGGTGGCGCAACAACTAATGGCGCTTTAAACTCAACTTGACCGTTTTGTTTTTCAATATTACGTAGCATTTGTGCGATAATTTGCATGTCACCTTTATGAACCATACAAGAGCCTACAAAGGCTAGATCTACTGGTTTGCCATCGTAGTATGAAACAGGGCGGATAACATCATGCGTATAACGTTTAGAGGCATCATCGTTGTTTACATCTGGGTCAGCAATCATTGGTTGATCAATAACATCTAAATCGATTACAACTTCTGCATAGTATTTAGCCGCGTCGTCAGGTGCTAACGCTGGACTAGTGCCTGATTTAACTTCTTCAATACGTTTGTCAGCTAATGCAATTAAGCCTTTAAGCGTACCTGCTTGGTTTTCCATACCTTTATCAATCATGATCTGGATACGGCTCTTAGCAAGCTCAATTGATTGAATTAATGTTTCATCATTTGAAATACAGATTGAAGCTTTCGCTTTCATTTCTGCAGACCAATCAGTGAAGGTAAATGCTTGGTCTGCTAATAACGTACCAATGTGTACTTCGATAATACGGCCTTGGAATACGTTTTCACCACCAAACTGCTTAAGCATTTGTGCTTGTGTTGCATGTACAACATCACGGAAGTCCATGTGACCTTGCATGTTGCCTTTAAAGGTTACTTTAACAGATTCTGGAATCGGCATAGCTGCTTCACCTGTTGCTAGTGCAATCGCTACAGTACCAGAGTCAGCACCAAATGCGACACCCTTAGACATACGTGTATGCGAGTCGCCGCCAATGATGATAGCGCGGTCATCAACAGTAAGGTCATTCAATACTTTATGAATAACATCGGTCATTGCAGGGTATACACCTTTAGGATCACGAGCTGTGATCAAACCAAACTTGTTCATAAAGCTCATTAGCTTAGGAATGTTAGCTTTCGCTTTACTATCCCAAACAGAGGCCGTATGACAACCTGATTGATATGCGCCGTCAACTATTGGCGAGATAGTAGAAGCAGCCATAGCTTCTAGCTCTTGGCAAGTCATTGGGCCTGTAGTATCTTGCGAACCAACAATGTTTACTTTAACGCGCACATCTGAGCCGGCGTGAAGGTCAGTTTCAGAAAGTACACCAACAGCATTTCTGTTAAATATTTTCTCTACCGCTGTTAGACCTTGACCTGCGTGTGAAATTTCTTTCGAAGGTGCATAAACCTGAGGTATTTCAACACCTAGTGTTTCTGCTGCGAGCGTTTGTAGTTTCTTACCAAAGGTAACTGCGTAAGAGCCACCTGCTTTCATGAATTCTACTTTTTGTGGCGTGAAAGCTGAAGAAATGTCTACTAGCTCTTTATCACCGTTCAATAGTTTTTTAGCTTTAGTGTCAATCGTTAAGACAGTGCCGGTAGCTACTGAGTATGCTTCTTCTAAAACTGCATCGCCATTTTCATCAACAACTGTGTTGCCACTTGCATCAACTTTCTTAACCCAGTTTTTAAGATCAAGACCAATACCGCCAGTTACATCAACAGTGGTTAAGAAGATTGGAGAAATACCATTTGTACCTGCAACTACTGGAGCAATATTAATAAATGGCACGTATGGACTTGCTTGTTTACCGGCCCAAAGTGCAACGTTGTTAACACCAGACATACGAGAAGAACCAACGCCCATTGTACCTTTTTCAGCAATTAACATAACTTTTGCGTTAGGGTGCTTAGCTTGAAGCGCTTGTATCTCTTTCTGTGCTTCTTCTGTGATCATGCACTTACCGTGCAATTCACGGTCAGCACGAGAGTGCGCTTGATGACCAGGAGAAAGTAAGTCAGTTGAGATATCGCCTTCACCGGCAATGTAAGTAACTACTTCAATCTTTTCTTCAACATCAGGTAGTTTGGTGAAAAATTCCGCGTTAGCGTAGCTTTCTAACAAGTCTTTAGCTACGGCATTACCTGCTTTGTATGCAGCTTCAATACGTGCAGTATCAGCGTCATATAAAAATACTTGAGTTTTTAATACACTAGCAGCAGGTGTTGATAATGCAGTGTCATCACCCAACGCTAGGTCAAGTAGTACTGCGATAGATGGACCACCTTTCATGTGAGAAAGTAGCTCAAAAGCAAATTCAACAGAAATTTCTGCTACAACTTCTTCACCTAAAATAATTTTTTTCAAAAATGCTGCTTTTTCGCCTGCAGCGCTCGTCGTACCTGGTAGTGTGTTATAGATAAAGAAGTTCAAAGAATCTTCGCGGTGCGCGTGTTCTTTATCTTTAATTTGTTCGATAATTTCCGCTAATAATTCTGCACTATCAATTGGCTTAGGTGCTAAACCCAGCTCATTTTTACGATTTTCAATTTCTGCTATATATTCTAAATACAGGCTCATTTGATACTCTCTCTCTCGCTGTAAGATGCTAATAACATGATCATTAGCTGGGACATATTTTGGCGCTATTTTACCTGATTTTTTAGTGACTATGAATCATTTGGTAAAATAAACACTATTCACGGTGGATATAGCCAACAGAAGCTATAGTTATGTTGATCATATGACCATGGTCTATCGTCATAATTTATCGTCAAAGCTTAACCATAGTCGATGATATGTTTAAGCAGTGTATACCAAATATGTAGCTTAAACATAAATGTGCCAAATCGCTCTAATCATTTAGTCGTAGAACTCGTGTCAGTGTTCTCTTTAAGTTACTGATTTAAATTAATTATAAGCAGCATTAATGGTATCGATACGGCTGGTGATTACTGCCGCAGTTCAATTAATGTACATGTTGGCGTATAGTATTAATGAAATTTTACTTAATCTCAGATACTTAACAAACTTAGTTTGCATCAACTTGGCTAGCAAGTTGAAAGAAAAGAGTTAAGGTTAACTATCGCTTATTTTAGAGGTGAACACCGTGCTTCAAGATTATCGTAAACATATAGACGAACGCGCAGCTGAAGGTATTGTGCCAAAGCCCTTAGATGCCGAACAAACTGCGGCTTTGGTAGAGTTAATTAAAGCTCCACCAGCAGGTGAAGAAACATTTTTAATAGATTTATTAACCCATCGAGTGCCTGCAGGTGTTGATGATGCTGCTTATGTAAAAGCGGGATTTCTAGCGGCAGTTACTAAAGGTGAAGCAACGTCCCCTATTTTATCAGCAGAGCAAGCAACGAAATTGCTAGGTACTATGCTGGGTGGTTACAATATTCAGCCAATGATAGAGCTTTTAGAGCACGAAACATTATCGGCCACTGCCGCTGAAGGGTTATCACACACTTTGTTAATGTTCGATGCCTTTCATGATGTACAAGAAAAAGCGCAAGCAGGTAATACTGCAGCTAAGCAAGTATTGCAATCTTGGGCGGACGGAGAATGGTTTACATCAAAAGAGAAAGTAGCAGAAAAAATTACCGTTAAAGTGTTTAAAGTCAGTGGTGAAACGAATACTGATGACTTATCACCAGCCCCTGATGCTTGGTCTCGCCCTGATATTCCATTACACGCAAAAGCGATGCTAAAAATTGAACGCGAAGGTATTACCCCTGATGAAGAAGGGGCTGTCGGACCAATCAAACAAATTGAAGCATTGCAAGAAGATGGCATTCCACTGGCCTATGTTGGTGATGTGGTCGGCACTGGCTCATCACGTAAATCAGCTACAAACTCAGTGCTGTGGTTTATGGGGGATGATATTCCCTATATCCCCAATAAACGTGCTGGCGGTGTATGTTTAGGTGGTAAAATTGCCCCCATTTTTTACAATACTATGGAAGATTCAGGCGCATTACCGATTGAATTAGATGTACAGAAAATGCATATGGGCGATGTGATTGATATCTACCCTTATGAAGGGGTAGTTAAAAACTCGACTGGTGAGGTTATTGCCGAATTTACACTTAGTCCGGTTTTATTAGACGAAGTGCGAGCTGGTGGACGTATTCCGTTAATTATTGGCCGAGGCCTAACCACTCGAGCTTGTGATGCGTTAGGTGTGTCTATACCGGATATTTTTGCACAGCAAGCTGCGATAACGTCTTCCACTAAAGGATTTACCTTAGCGCAGAAAATGGTGGGTAAGGCTTGTGGTGTGGAAGGCATTCGGGCCGGTCAATACTGCGAGCCTAAAATGACCACAGTAGGCTCTCAAGATACTACTGGCCCCATGACACGTGATGAATTAAAAGATTTAGCCTGCCTAGGTTTTTCAGCTGATTTAACCATGCAGTCGTTTTGTCATACTTCAGCTTACCCTAAACCTGTTGATGTTGTTACACATCACACCTTGCCTGACTTTATGATGAATCGTGGCGGTGTTTCATTACGCCCTGGTGATGGTGTTATTCATTCGTGGCTAAACCGTATGCTATTACCTGATACTGTGGGCACTGGCGGCGACTCACATACCCGTTTCCCTTTAGGTATTTCATTTCCGGCTGGTTCTGGCTTAGTGGCTTTTGCTGCCGCAACAGGCGTAATGCCACTTGATATGCCTGAATCAGTTTTAGTACGTTTTAAAGGGGAAATGCAACCAGGTATCACCTTACGTGATTTAGTGCATGCTATTCCTTATTACGGTATTAAAAATGGTTTGTTGACGGTTGAAAAAGCAGGGAAAATTAACGAGTTCTCTGGTCGCATATTAGAAATAGAAGGGCTTAAAGGCTTAACTGTGGAGCAAGCTTTTGAATTATCTGATGCTTCAGCCGAGCGCTCAGCGGCTGGCTGTTCAATTAAGCTTGAAGAAGACTCTGTGGCAGAGTACTTGCAATCAAATATTGTTATGCTTAAATGGATGATCAGTGAAGGTTATGGCGATGTTCGCACTATTACCCGTCGTATTAATGGTATGCAAGCATGGTTAGCTAAGCCTACATTGATGGCCGCCGATGCTGATGCTGAATACGCCCACATTATTGAAATTGATTTAGCTGATATTAAAGAGCCCATTGTTTGTTGTCCTAATGATCCTGATGATGCAAAACTGTTGTCTGATGTTGCCGGTGTCGACATTGATGAAGTGTTTATCGGTTCTTGTATGACCAATATTGGTCACTTCCGCGCTGCCGGCAAGCTGATTGAAAAGTTTGGTAAAACCTTACCGACTCGTTTATGGGTTGCACCACCAACGAAAATGGATAGAGATCAACTTACCGCTGAAGGTTATTATAATATCTATGGTAAAGCTGGCGCACGTATGGAAACCCCTGGCTGTTCGCTTTGTATGGGTAACCAAGCGCGTGTTGCAGAAAAATCCACGGTACTTTCCACTTCAACACGCAACTTTCCTAACCGTTTAGGTAATGGTGCAAATGTTTATCTAACGTCAGCCGAGTTGGCAGGGGTTGGCGCTATTTTAGGTAAATTACCGTCAGTTGATGAGTACATGCAATACGCATCGCAAATTAATGCTACTGCAGCTGATACTTATCGTTATTTGAATTTTCATCAAATGGACAGCTATACCAGTAAAGCTGATACGGTAATTTTACAAGTTGAAGCCTAGTTTGCTTTTACTTAGCGCTATAGAAACAACAGCGGCTCAGTGATTAGTTGAAGTATGCACTCGGCTGCTGGTTATTATGTACGATAATGCTACTAGTCATGCTGATGGCGATATAATGTAAAAGCATCAAAAAGATAAACGTCGATTGATTATCATCAATCGACGTTTTTTAATTGCTAATTTGCGTTCACTAATCCAGTGATTTTTTAAACCGCAGTGCTGCTAGTATTAACCCTAGTATAGTAAAGCCAATCAGCCATAGCATATCAAAGGTCATATCGATGACAGCCACGTCACGTAAAACAACGCCACGCACTAATCGAATAAAGTGAGTTGCCGGTAAACCTTCTGCGATGTACTGCGCTATTTCTGGCATACCTTCGTAAGGAAACATAAAGCCGGATAATAATATGGACGGTAGTAAGATAAACACCGTCATTTGCATGGATTGTAATTGGTTTTTCGCTAACGTCGATATCACTAAACCTAACACCAAACTTGCGCAGATAAAGAGTAGGGTTGCGAAAGTTAATTGCCACAAACCGCCATTAATTGGTGCGTTAAAAAAGCAATACCCTAAGCCTAAAATAATAATGACTTGGATTGCCCCAATAAAAATATAGGGGAAAATTTTACCTATCATTAATTCAAGTGATGCTAAAGGGGTGGTAATTAAGAGTTCCATGTTGCCACGTTCTCGCTCGCGAACAATAGCGGCTGAGGTGAACATGATCATGGTCATGGTGAGAATAATACCAACTAGCCCTGGTACTATATTAACTACACTACGTTGTTCTGGGTTATAGATTATTGTCACTTCAAAGGTTGGTACATTACGATTGACGGGTTTGTCTAATAACTCAGCTAAGGGCATATTGCGTAAACTTTTTATGCTAGCGGCAATTGCAGTATCAGAGCCATCCACTAACCATTGTGCAATAGGGCGGCTAGTTTCTTGATCACTTGCCGAAGATGTGCCAAAACCAACAGTAGCGTGACGTACTAAACGCTGGCTAACATCGTCTGGAATAACCAACACCGCTCGAACATCACCGCGGTCAATAGCGGCTTGCGCCTGCGCTAACGAAGTATAATGACGAGTGAAATCAACGATACTAGTCGCTGTAATCGTTTGTTGTAATACTCGACTTAATGCGGTTTGGCTTTGATCGACAATACCAACAGGAATATGGCGTATATTGGTATTAATGGCAAAAGCAAACAGTAGCAATTGCACTAGGGGGATCATGATCACCATGCCGAAAGTCATTCTATCGCGCTTAAGTTGAATTAACTCTTTGATAACAATGGCTTGAATTCTTAATAAGGAGTTCATTGCTCAACCTTATTAATTGATGCCCTTGGCATAATGTGATTGCCTGTTGATAAAACAAAAACATCTTCAAGACTCGCTCGCACCAAGTGCATTGCGGTATGACTTGGCATAATATGGCTTTGTTTAAGAAAAGTCATGGGATCAGCAATAGATTTATTGACCAAAACACGTAAATGAGCACCAAGCTGTGAAGCCGATACGACTTCGGGTAAAGCGACTAATTGTTGTTTTAATTGTCTAAGGTTATCCGTTGAAACCTCAATAACATTCGCTGGCATGTTAGCCATTAATTGTGCGGGTGAATCGTCGGCACGTTTAATACCATTTTCTAATATTGCCAATTTATGACAGCGCTCAGCTTCATCCATATAATGAGTGGAAACTAAAATAGTAACGCCCTGATCACAAAGATCAAATAACTGCTCCCAAAATTCACGACGATTTTCAGGATCTACCGCTGAGGTAGGTTCATCCAAAAATAATAATTTAGGTTTATGCATTACCGCACAGGCGAGTGCTAAACGTTGCTTTTGACCGCCACTTAAACTCCCGGCTAATTGTTTTTTAAGCGCTGTTAGTTGATAGATACTAATAAGTTCGTCAAGGCGAGATTTTTGCTCCTTAGGGTTTAAACCATAAACACGAGCAATAAACTGCATATTCTCAGTTAGCGTTAAATCATCATAAAGTGAAAACTTTTGGGTCATGTAACCTATTTGTCTACGTAAACGCTCGGCATCTACAGGTAAATTGTAACCTAATACCTTAACGTGGCCGCTACTGGGTTTAAGTAAGCCAGTAAACAATCGAATAGCGGTGGTTTTTCCTGAGCCATTAGGACCAAGAAAACCATAAATTTGTTGTTTTTCTACTTGTAAATTTAATGATGATACCGCTGTCATCTCAGCAAATTTTCGCGTTAAATTATTTGCCTCAATAGCTAACTCTGCCATTAGCGTTCACTTAGGTCAGTTATTACCGGTAAAACGACTTGAGCGGGAATACCGCTGGGCAAATCGGCAGCACTATCAGGTAATATAATTTCGGCTAAATACATTAAGTTAGCACGCTCGGCTTGGTTAAGCGCATAATAAGGTGTGAATGCAGGTTCGGTAGCTATCCAGCGAACATTACCGAGTATAGGTTTAGTTATACCATCAACATGTACCGTTAATGAATCGCCAACTTTGACATGAACACGGTAAGGCTCAGGAATATAAACACGAGCAAAAGGTGCTTTGCCTGCTAATACTATGGCGACGGGACTTCCAGCAGTAACACGTTCTCCTAAATTCCATGGTAAGTTATCTAGAATACCATCGCGCTTTGCGGTAATAGTTAAATTACTGAGTTTTTTTTCTTCACTGGCTAACATGGCAAGACTACTTGCTAAAACGGCTTCAGCAATGGCTAAATCTTCAATACGAGTACCATTAATAAGTTGTAATAATTGCTCTTGCGTATTATTTAGCGCTGCTAAATGTTCATCACGGTTTGCAAGTGCATCATCGAGCGCGGCTTGGCTCGTTAAGTTAGCTTTTATTAAGCTTTTCTCTCGGGCGTAATGTGCGCTGCTTTTTGCTAAAGCGGCCTTAGCTCTGGCAACATTAGCCTTTGCTGCCGCCACCTCTTCTGTCCGCGCACCGTTGTGTGCTTTGTCTAAGGTTGCTTGCGCTTGTTGTACTTGTGCTCTTGCTTTAGCAACCGACGCTTTTTGTAAATCGTCATCAAGTCTAACTAATACCATGCCTTTAATAACTTTACTTCCTGCTGCTATAGGTAAGTCGGTGATCACTTCACTGGTTGTTGCTGTATGTGCAATTCGATCACGTTCTAAGGTGCCTAATGCGATATTTTCTTGCTCGTGACTGCAACCGGCGCAAAGTAAAAATACGAAGCTAATTAAGATTCTATTAAGCATGATAACTTTCTTCCTGAAAAGGGCTGTAAAAATAGCTTATTTGTTAAGTTTACGCTTCAGGAGAGCAAGTTCAAGACAGTGGTAATAATATGGCGTTAAAATAGCGTTTATATCAATGTTTTGAGTGTGAAATAATTATTTTTATGTTCAATAATTTTAGCAGTTATAATTATGGTTGTTATTTAAGCTGCTGAAACTTAAGCTTTATTCTGTTTTTTTTAGTTTCGTTCAAGCAAAGCCTTTACCGTTCAGTTTCAGCAAAAGTTCGTTATACTTTATTTAGTTTTTACCTATCTTGGCCTTTACTTTTTTCATATGTTCGCGAAAATTCTTATCAAACTTGGACTCGCCACAACTAAAAAATTGTCTTGATGAACCCTCGCTTAAGCCATAAGCGCTCATGTCTTGTGTGATAGAGCACACGCCATCTTCCCCTTTAGTAATGGCTATACCGCTGCCCATATTTTTGGTGCGTTTTTCTCGCTCTTTTTCTTCATCACGCAAAGGGACTGAATGAGGCACTGATTTTACATTTGTATTAAATATCGAGGGTGCTTGGTAATCTTGATAAGGGTTGTCGACATTACTGGCCGCCCTTTGGTTAAGTTTGCTGCGTAAATTTTGTAGTTGTGTAAAACTATCTAGTTTTCTCTTTTTGGGCTTTGGTACAGGAGGAGTTTGTGTTGAAGCCACGCTTTTGTCATTTGTTGGCAAAGTGCTAGTGGCTATTTCAGGTAAAGGGGGGAATTTATTATTATCTGCGGATAGCTTAGGGAGCTTTGTCACTTTTTTAATATCATTGTTAGATGCAGTTTTTTGATTTTCTTTTGTTTGTTGTTTTTTCTTTAGAGCTTTTTCTGTTTGAGGGGATTCAACGGGAGTGGTGTTGACTTGCTGTTGATCTGCAATCATAACTTCTGGCTTTGCTAACTTGGGGGCATAATAGATAAAACTTTTAATGGGTATTACTTTAGTTTCGGGTTGAGCTAAATGTTGCTTTGTTGGCTGAGCAATAAATATCATAAAAAACAAAAGTGCATGAATGAGTAACGAGTATATGAGTGTCGTATAATTCCCTTTTAGCACAGTAATATCAAAACAAAGTAAACGAAATGTTACTGAATAGACGTATCAGTCACCAGATAGTTCAATGTATTACCTGACTATTTTTCGCTTTTATGTAGTATTGCTGATAATTCTCCACTGTCGTACAAGCGCTGTAATGCTGCTGACAACTTAACGATCTCATTTGCTAGTGGTGATTGCTTCGCAATCGCAATATAAGAGCCTACATCTTCATTATATGAATACTTAGCGATGCTAATATTAGTAGCATAAATTTTTTCATCTACCAACGGTAGTACAGACTCTTCGCGCTCCAAAAAAGTATCAATTCTACCTTTTAGTAACATATCAATGAGCTGCTTATGATTACTTAACGCCACTTTAGATATGTGCTTGTCGTGATCAAAGGGATCAAAATATGAAACACCTCGTAACACGCCCACCTTTAAAGGAGTCAAATCGTCGTAATGATTTAAAGTAATATTATTGTCGGTAAGGGTATAAAATTTTAGTGGTAACTTTTGTATTTTAATTGGTGGTTCAAGATAATGAAGAAACTGCTCTCTTATCGCAGTTTTTCTTACCGCTATAATCATGTCTGCTTGGCCACTTTCTACAAAAGAAAAACAACGTGCGACAGGACAATAAACAAACTTAGTTTTATAACCTAGCTTAGCGGCTAATGCATTAGCAACATTAATATTTTCACCGGAAAATTCACCATCAATTATTTCAGAAAACGGTGGTTCAACATACATAGCAACAACGATTGTTTCTGTAACCTTAGCTTTAGTGTCTAAAGAAATAAAAAATAAGCAAATACAGAAACTAACCACAAAGCGTATTGCACGTGCAGGCATCGGCGGTATTACTTGATTATTAACATTATGGTGAATGGTAGACTCCCTGAACGGAACAATTAGGTAAGGCATTTGGGTTTATTCTACATCGTTACTCAACGTTTCATTCGGCTTTGTCTTATGTTAGCTTTGCGGTTAATCAGCTTAAGAACGGCCTTTTTACATTGAAAATATTGACGATCATTAATTTAAAGCACTGTCATAAATATAGTCTTTTTTTTGATTATTGCTTTGCATGTAATCGCAATCTGATTTCAAGCATATCGTTGAGATGCAATTGAAGGGGTATTGTAATCAGGTAGCTATAATCATTATAAGTTGTTGATGCTTCGTTGCCAATGGCCATAACGGCAATGGGTAGTGAGTTATTTATTGATTTTTATCGAAAGAATTAGCTTATAATCCAGACTAGTTAATCTGAACTCTGAATAAGCAGCACTTGCTCAATCCTCCTTTTTAACCCATTATCTGCGTTAAAATGTCGATAAATAGTTCGCTATTGATAAACGTTTTGCCTTGGAAATGGCATAAAATGAAGCATTGATGGTGTCTATTAGTGATGTTTACCTTGCTATAGCATTTACTTTGCCACCTAAGCTTTTGATTCCTTGAATATCAAGCGCTCATTATCCAGAGTTCAGGTTAGTTATATTACGGTCCTTAAATTGGGCTTTAGCAAAAATTTATGAGGTAAGTATGGAATATCAGTTTATAGATGATCCGATCACAGGTGTAGCAACAGCCAAATTTTCACTTGATCACGAAGTTATCGGCCCGTGGTTAGAGGTAGAAGTGGGAACAAGTACCGAAAAATTGCAGCAGTTGTTGTCAGCTATTTCAGACATAGAGCAAGAAAAACAAACCGAAATCATCATTACAGGTAATGAATACAGCGCAGTCTTTAACCGCGGTGATGTCACTATCCAAACTAATGCCAGTATGGATGGATTAGAAATTTTGCCAGATGGACTTATTGAAGAGAATATCGATTTTGATCAGCAAGACTCAGCAGCCTGTGGTAGTGAGGATCTTAGAGAAATATTACTGTCTTGGGCTAAGTTCATTAGTAAACATTAACGTTGATGAATAGGTGTTTAAAACTTGTTAATTTAACACGCTAAGTTATTATTATTCCTATATTAACCCAAGCTAGGGTTATATTATTAAATTCGTTTAGTAGTGTAATACCTTTTATTACCTTTTTATTGAGAATCAATGATGAACTCTGCTGTTGAGAATAACAAAAAGCAAAACAGACGTATGATCCCATTACGTTTTGTACTAACCCCCATCGCTATTATCTTGCTGGCGATTATTAGTTTGATTATTTTTGCTATTTTATCACCTAAACCAGCGAAAAAACCGGCCATCATCAAAGCACCACTGGTCGAGGTCAGAGAGATTGAAAGGCAAAATGTTAGGTTTGTTATTAGCAGTCAAGGTAGTGTTATGCCTCGAACACAAACTAATTTAGTGTCGGAGGTTTCAGGGCAAATAATCTCAGTTAACGACAAGTTTAATGTTGGTGGTTTTTTTAACAAAGGCGAAGTATTACTGACTATTGACGATAGCAGCTATCAAGTAAGCTTATTGCAGGCACAGTCGAGGCTAGATGCAGCTAAAGCGGCTTTGGTTGAAGAGCAAGCAAGAAAAGATCAAGCAGAAGATGAGTGGCAACTAACCGGAAAGGCAGTGTCTGATGCACCAATACTCGCTTTACGTTTACCGCAATTACAAAAAGCGAAAGCAGATGTTAAAGCCGCAATGGCAGATGTTGCTGACGCGGAGCTGAAACTTGCTCGCACTAAAATTACCGCCCCGTATGACGCGATAGTTAAAGAGAAGCAAGTTGATATTGGTCAATATGTCAGCATGGGCTCTACGTTGGCAAAAACATTTGCGGTTGATTATGCCGAAGTAAGGCTACCAATCAAACAACGCGATGTTGGCTTTTTGAATTTACCTAAAATTAACCAAAGTGAAGGTCAGCTTTCCAAAGTTGAGATTTTTTATCAACTGTCGGGCACCGAGCATAGTTGGGCATCACACTTAACGCGTTATGAAGGTGAGGTTGATAGTCGCAGTAGAGTACATTACGTCATAGCGCAAGTTGATGACCCATATGGGGTTTTATCATCAAACGAGCGAAAAGAATTGCGTATAGGCACATTTGTAAATGCGAATATTTCCGGCAAAGAACTCAGCGATATAGTGGTTATTCCTCGAGATGCTTTACATGGCGCAAGTAAACTTTATTTGGTCGATGCAGATAATAAACTCCATATTCAAGAAATTAATATTTTACGCAACGACGCTAATTATGTGTATAGCCGTGACAGCTTTAGCGAAGGACATCGCTTAGTGACAACACAGATGGAAACGCCTGTTGAAGGTATGGCTGTACGTGTTGCTGGTGAACAAGAAACGCTGCAAAAAACAGGTGATACAAATAGTGTTACTGATGCACAAGGTAATGACTCATGAGTGAGTTTAATCATAGTGCTAAAAAACAGCAACATAGCGGTATAATTGCTTGGTTTACCCATAACAGCGTTGCAGCTAACCTGTTGATGGTGTTTATTTTAGTTTCAGGCTACTTCTCTTATCAGGGCATTAATAAAAAAATGTTTCCTGAATTTAACGCCAATAGCATTCAAGTTATGGTGCCGCATTTGGGCGCTGCACCAGAAGAAGTTGAACAATCAGTTATTCTCAAAGTTGAAGAGTCATTAGAAGATATAGAAGGTATAAAGCGTATTACCGCTGTCGCTAGAGAAGGCATAGGTATTATTACTATTGAGTTGCAGTCGGGCTATTCAATGTCTGAAAAGCTTGATGAAGTGCAAATGCAAGTTGATGCCATTACAACGTTCCCTGAGCAAGCTGAAAAACCTATTGTTACTAAGCAAGAATTCAAAGGTCAGGTGATGTGGCTGTCAGTTAGTGGCCCAATGGAGCGACGAGCTAGACAAGTCATGGCACAAAATATTCGCGATGAAATCATGGCCCTGCCCAGTGTTAATAGTGCAGAGCTAGTTGGTAACCGTGATTATGAAATTAGCATTGAAGTATCGGAAGAACAACTGCAACAATACCAACTAACTTTTGATGAAATCACCCAAGCTATTCGAAGCTCTTCAGTTGACATGCCAGGCGGCACGATAAAAACTCGTGGTGGCGATATTTTACTACGTGCAGAAGGACAAGCGTATACCGGCCATGAATATGGCGACTTAGTGTTACGCACCGATGCTGACGGCACCCGTTTGGTGCTGTCAGATATTGCTAACATTAAAGATGGCTTTGTTGAACAAGAAGACTTTGCTACTTTCGATGATGAAAACACCTCAAGTATTATGGTGCAATCAACCGGCGATCAAAACGATTTAGAAATTGCCGCACAAGTACGAGGTTACGTAGCTGAAAAAAATCAGCAATTGCCACAAGGCGCAAAGTTAACCGTTTGGGGCGATAGCTCTTATTACCTTTCTGAACGCCTAGACATGATGATTGATAATATGTTGATGGGCGCGTTTTTAGTTTTTATTGTTTTGGCCTTATTTTTGCGCATAAAAATCGCCTTTTGGGTCATGTTAGGTATTCCAATTAGCTTTTTTGGTGCCTTGTTGATGATGCCGTTGTTAGGAGAATGGTCAGTATCAATAAATATGCTGAGCTTGTTTGCCTTTATCATGGTACTGGGGATTGTTGTTGATGATGCCATTGTCATTGGTGAAAGTGCTTATGCTGAAATCGAAAAATACGGACACTCTCGAGATAATATTATCAGTGGTACCATGCGAGTGGCCATGCCAGCCACCTTTGGGGTGCTTACCACCATAGCGGCTTTTACACCGTTATTGTTTATTGATGCGACCTTTGCTGCTTTCTTTCGCTCTATTTCAATCGTGGTTAGCTTTTGCCTAGTTTTTTCTTTAATCGAATCAAAGTGGATATTACCCGCACATTTAGCGCACATGAAATATGTGCCACTTACGGCTGACAACGCCAATGTGCTCGAGCGCTTTCAAATGCGCTTTAAAGAGAAGTTAGATAACTTTATTCATACAGTTTACAAGCCAATGCTTGAACGCGCTTTAGTTGCACGTTACAACACCATGGCAGCCTTTGTCGCCATCTTAATTTTAGCCATCAGCCTAATTGTTGGTTCGTTTGTTAAATTAGAAGTGTTTCCTAATATTCCCAGCGACTTTATTCAGGGCAATATTACGATGATTGACGGCTCAGCAGCACATCAGCGTAATAAAGCGATAGCGCGAGTTGAACAAGCCATCAAAAAAGTTTCTAAAGACAATACCTATGAAGGCGTCAGCTTTATTAAGCATAAAATGATTTTCACCAATGGTAATACCAGCGCTAGCGTGTTGTTAGAGTTAGTAAAACCGGACCAGCGCGAACTAAACGCTTATGAAATAGAAAAATTATGGCGTGACGAAATAGGTGAAATTCCGGGTACTAAAGAACTGCGATTTTTTGCTGGCACTAATGCCGGCGGTGGCGCAGCAATTGAATTTCAATTAACAGGGCAAAATGACACTGAACTAGAAGCCGCAGCTGAAGCCATACAAGGGCAGTTAAATAGTTACGACGGTGTTTATGATGTGCGTCACTCTTTTAGTCGTGGTAGCCAAGAAATTAAACTCAGTATTAAGCCTGAAGCAGAAGTGCTTGGTTTAACGTTATCAAGCTTAGCTCGACAAGTAAGACAAGCTTTTTATGGTGATGAAGCGCAGCGTATTCAGCGCGGACGCGACGAGTTAAAAGTAATGGTACGCTATCCTGAAGAAGACAGATTGTCGGTATCAGACCTAGAAGAAATGTGGATCAGAACTCCAAGTGGCGAACAAGTGCCGTTTTATCAAGTAGCAGATATAACAATAGGCCAAGGGTTCTCAAGCATTACACGTATTAATCAAAAACGCTCTATTACTATTTCTGCTGATATTGACAATGAAAAGGTAGAATCAAGAAAAGTTGTTACTGAAATGAATGAGCAGTACATCCCTGAAATTTTAGCTGATTACCCAAGTGTTAATTACGGCGTTGAGGGGGCGAGTAAAGACCAAGCTGACTTCTTATCGCAATTAGGTTTTGCTGCTATCGGTGCCTTGTTTTTGATTTATGGTTTAATAGCCATTCCAACTAAATCATACAGCCAACCTTTAGTGATTATGTCAGTTATTCCGTTTGGTATCATCGGCGCTATTATTGGTCATTGGTTACTTGGACGCACCATTAACATGATGTCGATGTTTGGTTTTATTGCCTTAACTGGGGTTGTGGTTAACGATAGTTTGATCATGGTCGACTTTATCAATAAAGCCAAAGGCTCAGGCAAGCGCATGTTTGATATTGTCAGCGAGGCTGGCACACAAAGATTCAGAGCGATACTATTAACATCATTAACAACGTTTTTTGGTATTTTCCCGTTGTATTTTGAACAAAGCTTACAAGCGCAGTTTATTATACCAATGGCAATATCATTAGGCTTTGGCATTGTTTTTGCCACGGTGATCACGTTATTTTTAATTCCTGCGCTGTATTTGATCAAAGAAGATATAGCGAATATTTTTAGAAAGCCAGCAGAGAAAAATACTGAAGCAACGCATATTTAAACACACAGTTAAAAGTTAGAACTTAGGCCCACTGAGTAGCTTGCCTGATTTAACTAATGCAGTATTGAAGTATTAGAGCTTAATAAAACCGCATGTTATCTAATGGATAATATGCGGTTTTTAGTATGTAGCTGAACCTGGGGTAAAAACCAACGGTTTTTTATTCTTTAAGTGACTTGTTGTGTGCAAACCTACTAAGTGCATAAATTAACGCACATGAGCGATTTGGAGTCACCCATGGATGCAATAAGTTATACAGCCAAAAGAGAAAATTTAGCAAGACAATGGCATGTGTTTGTAATTATCGGCCATGCACAATTATCATCTGTAAAAGTGAAGTTCCTGTTGTTATGATGTTATTAGAAGGTTATAAGCCATGAAGGAAACTGCATAGTTACTTAAGTCACCTGCAAATGCTAGCAGCCCTTTAGGGTCCATTGCTGAACTTGAACAACAAAAGTCAGCGCAAAAGGCCATAATCAAAGATTTGATACCATCATTGTCACTACTCTTATTTGTTAACCACCGCGTAATAATTTAAAGACCGAATAACCATTTTTCTATTTTTCTCGAATCTTCTTTATTGAAAACCATTAAGCTTGAATGAGCGCGATCTTCAAAAATAAGCTTTGTTAAATATTTATTTTTTACCGACAAGAAGTAATTAGGCGGTGAAATTGAATCAATATTTGAATTTACTAGCAACGTTGGTTTATTGCTTTCATTCAAATTAATTAATAAATCAGTTTCTTCTAATGTAATTGATGCATTAACCATTGTTTGAGTGACAATATCATCTACATAGTCAGAAAAAAAACGATTAAGGGTAGGAGCTTTATTTGGTAGGTATTCTTTCGCCGCTAGGTCAAACCTCATCATAGGGGCAAGTAAAATAGCAGCATCCACATATTCAGATGACAGTAGGTTACTAGCTGCTATAGCTCCCATTGAGTGACCTACAACAACTGTTAATTCTTCGCTTTCTTTTTTATATGTCAATTTACGTAGGAGTTGAGATAGTATGGGGTGTTCTCGAGAGGCAAAGGCAAATTTCTCTTTTGACTCACCATGACCAAATAAATCAGGCATGACTACATTCATGCCAAGAGCCCTAAAATAGATCGCAGTAGCCATCATTACTTCTTTATTACCTCCATATCCATGCAGTAATAGAGCTGTTCCTTTGATGCGATTAAAAGTATCAGGTGTCATTGTATGAGATATTGTATTCTCTACTCCATTTCCTATTGCGTGAAGATTGTAATAAACAGCACTACCCGTGGGAAAGTCTTCAATAAGATAAGGAGGAGCCATTAAATATGGAATACACTCGTTTGTATGCTGCGAACAAAACTCATGCTTTGTAAAACCAATTTCCTCAGGCTTGGCTTTGATAAACTCTGCCTCTGATAAATAAACTTCAGGGTTTGATACGATATAGCTACCAATCGAAGTACAGCCAGACGCCAAAGCAGTGAAAAAAATATAAAAAATTAACTTGATTATGTTATTCATTTTTAATACAAAATTTCAAGTAATTCATAAAAATATAAGCTTAACGACCTTAGAATGTCCTGTTAATTTTGGTTATAAATCGTTAATCACTGCACTCGACTTTTGCATACTCGCCACCATTAACTGAGCTATCAGGTATAGTAAAACCTATATTTTCCGCTACTTGTGAATCACTATTATTAATAGTAAATACATGTAGTTTTCCTGTTTCACCTCCACAAACAGAAGGGTAATCAACCAGTGTTAAATTACCACAGCTTTCAGCTTTGACTTCAATACCTGCTTCTTGCAGGTAACCCTTAGTTAATGATATTGGTAAGCCATTATCCTGACACTGCAACTCACCTGTACTTATATAGACTTCAATATTATTATCTGGTTCCGATTCGTTACAACCAAAAAGAGCGACCATTACTGGTAGTATTAGATAGGTATATTTCATAGCGTACTCCATTACTTTATTTAGATTTATGACAATATATTAATGCGGAATTTCGATTTAATACAAAATGAAAACCCGATATAAAAAGCAACACAATATAGTTTTTATTAATAATATTAGCACGTTAATTGTAATCATTTGACTTTTTAAACATCACGCTGATTGTAGAAAGTGAGCATTGAGATATGTGAGCCATCGTATGCCACATTATATACAATAGCAATGATGAATATAGATTATAAAACAGTGAGTTAAGAATTTTTATTAAATTTTTGTGTCATTTAAAAGTGACACAACGTGCCATACTCTATTACTTAGTTTAATTCAGTTGTGTAAAAAAATGAGCCTGTTCCCAAAGTAACAAACACTTACCACTGATAGCTCTAAACTGACAGCTTAAAGCTGTTTGTTCACCAACCTATCGAGCTAAGCCAACTAATAATTTCTTTTGCTAAGGTTTTTTTCGGATAATAACCCGTTACCCTATTGTTTAATTGCTTTTGTCGATAAGAGACTTTCATTTCTCTTTTTGCTGCGTCTTTTCTCAGCTTTGCATTGGCAACTACTAAGCGATTATCTCGTTTTAAATATAAATCGAGTATCGGATAGTCAGTTAAGGCCAGTTGTTGAGCTATTTTATTATTCTCAGCTATGGTAGGCATATAACTACTGAGCATGACCAGTGCACTAGGCATGGCAAGTAAGTTTTGTTGATAAACATCGAGCATGAGTGCAGCATGACTGCCTTCAGCAACAATGATAATGACTCCAGGGTAGTTTTTTGCCTGCTCGATAACAGCAAGCATAATATCAGCCATTTTTTTACTATATAGCGCTATTTTTTCACTGTTTTCAGTCTCACGCTCTTTTGCTAGTAAGGCCTGTGACGGGTAGTTTTCAGGCTTATGAGGAGGGTGTAAAGTAATCGTGGTCCAGCCATATTTGGGGATATCTGTACGTAATTGATTCAGTGCATTGGGTGTTGCAATACTTTGTTGCCAGTCGGGAATTAACACCATTACCCCTTTATTAACCGGTGTTGTGTGCTTATTGATCGCAATAAGGTATTTATCACTACCGACAAGTATAGGAGTAACTTGTTCTTCAGTTAGATAGTGCTCTATGTCTTGTTGCTGTTGTGTAAATGCGTTGACCGGCGGGTTAATCACCACTTGGTGTTGATGGTTATCTTTATCCGATTCTGTTGGCTCAGAGTTGTTTGTTGCGGCGTTATTTTCACTGCTTTTTGCCGTTTTACCTGGTTCTTGTGTAGCCTTATCACCATTGGTTGCTTTTTCTTCTTGGGCACCGACAAACGCTAATGAGGCTGGAGTGTTTATAATTAAGCATAGGGCCGTTAATAGGATAAATAAAAATGCCGGTGGTGTTTTTAAGCGCATAAAAAGCTAGGTTCCTATAACAGGTGAGCAATTAACAAAGCATACAGACTTATTATCGACAAAACCTGTGATTTCTTTAAACAACTTAACGGCCAAGCCGAATTAATGCTAATAGTTTTAGTCAAAAGGGCAGGCTTTGGTAAATGTTAAGGTTTGCCCGCTAACCGGATGACTAATTTGTAGCATTTGTGCATGTAATTGCAACCGATTACTGCTGGTTAAGGCTTGTTCATGAGCATAAAGCCTATCACCTAGTATCGGATGCCCGAGAGATAGCATATGTACACGTAGTTGGTGTGAACGCCCTGTTACGGGAGTTAGTTCGACTAATGTTGTGATCTGGTTATCTTCATTTTCACCATAACTTAATACGCTATAGTGCGTTAGTGAGGCTTTGCCATGTTCATAATCAACTTTCTGTTTTGGCCTATTCGGCCAATCACAAATTAGCGGCTCTTCAACACTGCCCTCTTTTTTCTCGACTTTGCCAAACACACGAGCAACATAGCTTTTTTGTGTTAATCTTTTTTCAAACTGGCGACTAATGGCAACATGTGCGGGTTTGTTCAGTGCCATTAAAATAATGCCCGAGGTTGCCATATCTAATCGGTGTACCACTGTTGCCGTTGGCAGTACTTTTAACACTCTGTTTTGCAAACAGTCTTGGTGCTCAGGTAAACGTCCCGGTACCGTTAATAAGCCACTAGGCTTATTTAACACCACAATATCATGGTCTTGATAAACAATATCAAGATAAGGGCTCATAGGAGGTTGATAAATAAAGTCAGGGTTAGCAGCCATGTTGATTTTCCTTAGCAATGATAGTTGTTATAACGCTTATGCCGCTTATGAAGATGGTGGTAAGAAAGAGTAAAATGATAAAAATCCGATGCCTAGCTCAATACTAGTGCATCGGAATGGTGCATATGAGATATGCCCTAATTATCAGTGTTAGTTGCTCACTACAATTAAGCGCACGGCTTCAAACTGAATTTGAGCTTTTTCAATATATTCAGCTAAAGCATGCTTTTGCATTGAAATAAAATCAATTTCTTGTTGGCGTACACTCGGGTTAATGGCTTTAAGTGCCGTTAAGCGTTGATGCTCTTCATCCATAGCGACTCGCATGCCAGCTAAGGCTTTTTCTTGAATAGTCACTACTTGCTGCTCAGCATGGGCTTCTGCTTTGGTAACTAGCGGAGAAACTTGGCTTTTCAGCGCTTTAACAAGCTGTAATGCTACTTGTTTTTTAACCGGTGATAATTGTTGATCTAAGACGGCTTCACTTACTTTATCAGCTAAGTCATTACCATTTTTGTCAACAAGTATACGAATAGGTGTGGTTGGCAAATAACGACCTAGTTGTAAATTACTTGGGGCAATTGCTTCTAAAGTAAATATACACTCTAAGAAAAAAGTACCGGCCGGCAAGGCTGGGTTTTTCAAAATACCAATGCTTGAGTTACCTGTTTCATCACTCAGTACTAAGTCCATAGCACCACGCACCATCGGGTGATCCCAAGTGATCAGCTGGTAATTTTCTACAGCCAATGCGGTATCACGGTTA
This sequence comes from Cognaticolwellia aestuarii, assembly GCF_002000025.1. Taxonomy (GTDB): domain Bacteria; phylum Pseudomonadota; class Gammaproteobacteria; order Enterobacterales; family Alteromonadaceae; genus Cognaticolwellia; species Cognaticolwellia aestuarii. The sequence continues at coordinate 145,588 of NZ_MUZV01000001.1, read as the reverse complement.
AAGGTAATAGTGGTACCGTCTTCCGGTAAACAAGGGAAATTAGTACACAGCATGTGCTCAGAAGGCTGTAAAGCGATAGCATTGTCTGCTTTATCATCTTGTTGAATACCAAATACATCGAGTAATTGAAACATAAACTGTGGCAAGTGAATTTGTTGATCTAATTTTTCAATTTTTTCAACTAAGGCGTGTGCTTTACCTTGTCCTGAAGAATGCAACTCAAGCAATTTATCACGGCCTGATTCTAAATCTTGTTTGATGGTTAAGTGTTTTTCATGACTTTGTTCAATTAATAGTTGTGCCTCTTTTGAGTCCCAAGCGGCGCTTAATGCAAGATCAAATAACGTTTCACCAAAAGCTTGGTAAACCGCATGGCCAGTAATACAGGTATGTTCAAAAGCGTTTAACGCTTGCTTGTACCATTTAAACAATAAGCTTTGCGCTGAATCTTGAAAATAAGGTACATGTATGCGAATAGTTTCTGTTTGGCCAATACGGTCTAAACGGCCGATGCGTTGCTCAAGTAAGTCAGGGTTTCGAGGTAAATCAAACAATACCAAGTGGTGCGCAAACTGGAAGTTACGCCCTTCACTACCAATTTCAGAACAAAGTAATACTTGGGCACTATCTTCATCTTGAGCAAAATAGGCGGCAGCACGATCACGTTCAAAAATGCTTAAACCTTCGTGGAATACTGCAGCACGCATACCTTCTTTAACACGCAGAGCTGTTTCTAGGTCAATGGCGGTCTGCGCATGAGCACAAATGACTAATACTTTTTCTTTTTTCAACGACTGTAATAAGTCAATTAAATAGTCAACGCGAGGGTCAAGATCATACCAATTTTCATGGCTGTCTAAGCCAAATAATATTTCAGGTGTAAAAATAAGTTTTGCTTGCGCTTGCGCGCTTAGATCTTCCGCGGCGTTAGATAATAATAATTCGTTAATTGAGTCTTGATAAGCATCAGGCATTGCCAAAGCTGTTGGGTGTAATTCACGACCAGGGAAGCCTTTAATGGTGTTTCGGCTGTTACGGAATAATATACGACCTGTGCCGTGGCGATCTAATAATTGGTCAAGAATGTGCTGACGTGCATTTTTCTGCTTATCTTGTTCAGCATGATTTATTGCCGCAATATGGGCGCTAACATCTGCTTCTTTTAACAATGTTGTTAATGTTGCAACTTGTTCTTTAGCCAGAGGTTGCTCAGTGACTAAGGTATTTGCGGCATCAGCAACTTCGGTGTAATGCTGCTCTTCTTCAGTAAACTTTTGATAATCGAAGAAGCGATCAGAATCGAGTAAGCGTAAACGAGCGAAATGACTTTCATGACCTAATTGATCCGGCGTTGCTGTGAGTAACAGCACGCCAGGAATCGTTTGAGCTAATTGCTCGATACATTGATACTCAATACTGGCATTATCTTGCTGCCAGTTTAAGTGATGGGCTTCATCAACGACCATCAAATCCCATTCTTCATCAATCATCGCTTCGTACCAGCGAGGATTTTTAGTGATAAAACCAAGGTTTACTAGCACTAGTTGTTCAGTGCTAAAAGGGTTTGCATCTTCATCATTGCTGGCGGTTTCTTCACAACGGCTTTCATCAAAAATACTAAATTTTAAGTTGAATCGACGTAACATTTCGACCAACCACTGATGCATTAATGACTCAGGCACTATGATCAATACGCGTTTTGCGCGGCCTGTCACAAGTTGCTGATGGATAATTAAACCGGCTTCAATAGTTTTACCTAAACCTACTTCATCGGCTAATAAAACCCGTGGAGCGAAACGACTACCAACTTCTTCAGCGATATAAAGCTGATGAGGAATTAAGCTTACTCGACCACCGCTAAGCCCCATAAGTTCAGATTGTTGTTGGCTAAATTGGTGATGTAAGCAATCTTTACGTAAACGAAACCAATCAAGGCGATCAATTTGGCCATTGAGTAGGCGGTCATGAGGTTTATTAAATTTAATGAAATGATCTATCATCATTTCTTTTATTGATGCTGCTTCGCCGGTGTCTTGTCGCACGCCATGATAGGTTAATAAATTATGATTTTCTTCGAAAGATTCAACGGTTAATGACCAACCTTCATGGCTTGGAATGCTATCACCAGTATTAAAAATAACGCGTGTAAGTGGTGCATTGTCTATGGCATATTGTCTTGCATCCCCAGTTGCGGTAAATACGATAGTTACAAAACGACCTTCGACTGCGGTAACCGTACCTAGCCCTTGATCTGACTCACTATCACTAATCCAACGCTGCCCAGGGTAAAATGTCATAGAAAAACTCCAACTCAATAATTCGCGTAATCATACACGGCAAAAAAAAGGCGCTATAGTATCGTTAATCATAGAAGTGATCATTAAATAATTCCGGAAAAGGGCACTTTTTTTGATTAAAATTTATAGAATTGGTCTTTACTGTCTTGAACTTAGCAATTAACACATTTTAATCAGTGATTGTTAACTGAAGAAGAATTGGTTTTACTTAATTATATGGACTTTATTATCAGGTGCTTATGGCTAAATTGCCAATACAATACTGTGCTGTAGAGCCGAAAACTGAAATAAACGGTGTGGGTAAAAAGAAATCGTATATCGTTTAGCAGGCGGTCGTCATTAAAGTGTCAAAAAAGTGTTTTATTGTAGCAACATAATTTTTAAATTTGTTTAATAAAGCGACTTGCTTACCAGAAAGTAAACTGTCACAGTAATAAATAAGCTTAGTAGCGTAAGCGGTTTTTATGATTGTAAAAGCAATAGTAAGAACGAATAGGTAATTAAATTGTTTTGGTTAGATGAGTTACAACTTTTTGTGGTTTCTAGCAGCAGTTTATCATAAGCGTGCTGTGGAGCCTTCACTTGGTAAAGGACTTTCATATGACAGCAGAAAAAATTATTTATGTTTTAGACACCAACATATTACTACACGAACCTTTCGCTTTTCTCTCTTTCAAAGAACATGATGTCGTTATTCCCATGACGGTATTAGAAGAATTAGACTCCATTAAAGATCGCCATAAAGATGTCAGTCGTGATGCGCGCATTGCAATTAGAGCGCTTGAAGATGTGCTGGTTAATGCTTCACCAGAGCAAGTACTTGCTGGGGTTAAATTGCCGCAAAATGATGAATTACACCCAAGTGGTTGTTTGTCTATTTTTAATGATTACGCCTTAGAAGAAAGTAAAGTTAAACTGTCTTTCAATGAAAATGATAACCGTATTATTAGTTGCGCTATTTATCTGCAATCAAAAAATCCTCAAAACAAAGTGGTGTTAGTTACCAAAGATATCAACATGCGCTTAAAAGCCAAAGGTGCTGGTTTAGCTTATGTTGAAGACTATCGCACTGATCAATTAATTGATGATATTAAATTTTTAACTAAAGGTTATCATCAGTTTTCAGGTGACTTTTGGCAGCATGTTGAGAAGTGTGAAAGTGAAACAGAAGGGCGTAATACTACCCATTACATTAAACGTGATGTTTTACCTAACCGCTATATGAATGAATATTTGATTGACGCAGGCGAGCACTTTGCCGCTAAAGTCACTGGTTGGGATAATGAAAATATCGCAATAGCTGACTTGAGCCGTGAGCGTTTGATGGCAAAACAGGCTTGGGGCATTCACCCGAAAAATATTTATCAAGGCATGGCGATGGATGCTTTACTTGATCCGACCATTGATTTAGTGATTTTGACAGGGCCAGCAGGGTGCGGTAAAACGGGTATTACGTCAACAATAATATCAATATTTGTGCAGACCTCAGTAAAAATAAAGTCTATAGCTCAGTTTTTACAAAGAAATATTATAAAAAACTTCTCATTCACTAATCAAATTAAGACTCCTTCTAAATTATTCTTAGGAGAGTGTTATGTTTAAAAATAAAATAATTATGGATTTAACTAGTAGTCACGGATTAATAAAAAATAATCTTGAGGTAAATCAATAATGAAAAATTCAAACGAAAATAGAAATCCACGTGTACTCGATACATCAGCTTTAGTACATGATCCTAAGAGTCTCTTAGCATACAGAGATGATATATATATCTGTCTAACCGTGCTTGAAGAACTAGACAATTTAAAAGAACGAACTGATAAAAATGTATCTCAAGATGCTCGTGCAGTCATTAGAATGCTAGAGGACATCATTAATGGTCATTCATCTGAAGAGATGGAGCAGGGAATTGATTTACCGTCAACTGAGACAGCTAAGCGCGGTAAATTATTCATTGGTATTGATACTCAGATAGACTTTGCTAAAGAGTTAAAGCATGCAATCGGTAGTGATGCTGATAACCGTATTATCAATTACGCACTTCATTTGCAAAATACATTAAAGGAAGATGTGTCGATTGTAAGTCGTGATATCAATATGCGCTTAAAGGCACGGACAATTGGTGTTGATGCCGAAGATGTACTTGTCGATAATCAAATTTCGGATGTTGATTTACTCTACACAGGAGTTCAATCATTTACTGGTGACCTGTTTGATCGCTGTGAAGAAGAAAAAGATTTTGCGATGTCTGGAAAGTTATACCGTTTCAATCGTGATATTTTTAACGACGAAGCTCAGCCGAATATGTATTGGTATGATGAAGTTGGTCACGTTGGGAAAATAAAGGAAGTAACTGATGAACATATCTTTACGACATTACTTCAAAGAAAACCTGAAAAAATATGGGGAATACTTCCTAAGAATCAACGTCAAGCAGTCGCTTTAGATCAACTTACCGATCCTGATTTTGATCTAAATATCATCCTTGGCCCTGCGGGTTCCGGTAAAACTTTTTTAGCGATTGCGGCTGGGTTACACCAAGTTCTTGAATTAAAACAATATAAAAAAATCGTTGTCGTGAGAAGTCGAGATTTCATGGATGATGATCCGGGCTTCCTCCCAGGTGATCTAACTGAAAAATCATTACCTTTGTTAGCTGGTGTTACAGATGCTTTGATTTCAATGCATTCAGACGATGAAGATGATGAAAAGAGTACTCGCGCTACTGTCGAACATATTATCGATAGAGCTAATATAGAGTTTACTTCCATGGCTTATTTTAGAGGTAGATCAATTGATGATGCCGTTCTCATTATTGATGAAGCTCAGAATATGACGAGAGCGCAAATGAAAGGAATGCTTAGTCGCGGTGGTAAAAACTGCCGAACTATCGTACTTGGAAATCTTGCGCAAATTGATGATAGGTTCGTTACTCCTGCATCATCAGGAGCTAGTGCAGCAGTTAATATCTATCGTAACTATGAAAAAGGTAGTGTTTTGATATTTGATGAAGTTGAAAGAAGTTCTCTAGCTGATTTCACAGAAAAGAATTTTTAGACCTAATTAACAATTGATTTAAATATGTAATAACAGCCATAGCTTTTAATTAAGCTATGGTCTGTTAGAGAGGCCAGCCTCCACCTTAGCAGGCCAAATAGAGTGATGTGATCTAAGTAAAAAGGCGCTGGTTTATTAGGTAGTGAATCAATCTCACACGCGATAAATAATCTTCTTTTGAATGTCATTCAATTTCACTCGTATATTTACCTTTATTTTGTAAATTCAAATCACACTTGTGATAGATAAATCTTGCTCACTTTTTTTAGGTCTGTTTTATTTATAAAACAATGCCAAATGATATTTAGAGTATTTGTTTTTTAGTATAGATTTCAATATATTAACTATGAGGAAATGATTGGTAGGAGTTAATTAATAGGAGATGACATAAATAATAATATTAAGGTAAGAAAATGAGCGTAAATTGTTTTTATAAAAGTGAATTAACAGAAGAGTTGAAGAAAGAGCTACTTAACAGAAAAGATTTTAGCAATAAAGATCAGGAAATCCTGCACTTTATGTTATTTGAAATAATCAAAGGGTACGAATTTTCAAAAATTTTAATTCAACAAAATGTAAGTGTGGCTGATGATGAAGGCATCGAATATTTATATTTTATTGACGGTCAGTACTTACCATTTCAACAAAGAAAAGATTTCGCAAGGTATGTTTTCAACAAATCTAAATTTGCGACAGATTTAAAAATGTCTTATCAATATCACAATCACTATGGCGAAGTCCTTATTAAATTTCTAGAAGCTGCGACAGCAGCATTAGTTGATTATGCTATTTCAGGTGTATTTAAAGATATAGTAAGTAATGGAGGGCTATTTGTTACGGCTCCAATGGAAACGGCTTAATGTGCTTCAATCCTCCTAATTATGGACGCTGCTCGTATTAAAGTTCCCCTCATCGAGAAAAATCTTTTAGCCATGATATGTATTACCTTGATGAATAATATCAATGCAGTAAAAACTGTTTATCATATTACTTAAAGTGGAATTTAGTGTAATAATAGACATGGCTTTGTATGTTTAATCTTGTAAAGTCAGGCCGTATCAAAGAGGCCAGTTCCCACGATAATGAACGAAATGGATATACTTTGAATAGATTGTAAATTCGCGTAGCGAATGTGTACCAATAAAATTTACTCGACAAAAAGAGCGTGGGCTTTTTGTTGCGTATTTTTGTATTGGTGAAAACATGTCGCTTAATAATGAAGACTTGCTTAACAATGTTAAAAGGCAAGCAAAAAGGCTTTCGAAAAAATTATCTATTCCGCTTGGCCAAAGCCAAGAAATGTTGTCCTATGTTGTTTATGGCTGTGATAGTTATGGACAGTTAATTTCATTGCTGAAGTCTGACTCCTTTGAAAATCAAAATCTGATATTAGCGGCTTTACACCCAAGAGCAGAAGACTTCCTTCTAAAGTTCCTTCATACAGATATGAATAATATTTTATCTCGCTTTAATGAAAGAGTTGAAAATACAAAAATAAATGAAAATAGCGTTGTTGAAATTTTTGGTATTGAACCAACTGATTTTAAAAGTAAAATAAAATAAAATCCTTTTAAATTATACAGATATGTATAACCCTGTTCTGTTTACAATCGTTTTACTCTCATATATATTAGCAAAAAAGGCTGAACGGACAGCCTATGCCTACACATATTTATAATTAAGTATGAACGATGAAGCAGAGCATCCGTAAAAATTTGGTTTTCATAATTAACAAACTGGCGTTAGTAGGCTGTTGTTTGTTTTAATTTATGGATAACTAAATGATCACATCAGACACATTAACCCTAAAGTTAACACTCCAATCTAAACTTCTTGCAAAATCCCTAAATTTACCTGAATCATTTGGTTATGATTTATTAGCAACAAGTGTCTACCAACATATAGACTTTGAAGATTTATGCGACTCAATAGCTGAATTTAATTATGCATCAAGTTTTGGGGCTTTATCAGAATATCAAAAGTTAAAATACTTATTGATATGTGAAGTGGAAGATAAAGAGTTAATTAAAGATCTTCATTTAGAAATAGAACACATGGCGATTCGACTAGAATCGAAGACAGTAATAAATATTTCTAAAATTGATCTAATATCAAACCTATTCAAATTATTTGGTCTCGAAAATGAGTCAAAATACATTGTAGATGCCGAGCATATTGAATTTAAATGGCGACCTTGTTTTGATTCATTGCAAGATAATCAAGCTGTTTTAAGCACTGATTTGTTAATCAATGAAATACCATTCCGTTTTCTAGCAACAAAAGTTTCATTTGATGAGTTCTCTGTTGATAACGTAAAGCATTCACTTCATACAGATCTAGCACAAACAGATATCTCATCTGCTCAAGAAAACGAAGAAAGAATAAAAATAGATGAACATATTAAATGGGTAGCTGATAGCTGTGACTGCTTATCAAATTTTGAATCAGATACTCCTGACCGAAATCCTTGTTATTTTAAAATAAATAACCAAAACTATCTGGTATATGGTTTCCCATTATCACCACATTTGCAGATCACTGACATTGGACAAGCCCCCAATATTAATATTCGGATAAAAGATACCGAAGAAAAGCAGGTGTTTATTTTAAATTTAGGAAGTGAAAGATTAACTCTTGAGTGCATTTTTCTGAACAAAATCGAGGACGGTGAAAAGTGCTATTCATCGAAAAACCAATGGATTAATGATTCACTTTTATCTCGTAAAGATGCATGTAAATTTCGAATTGTTTTCAATAAATCATATTACCTAATGATCTTGCGACCTTTTGCTCACGTAGATTGGCTGGTGAATGCACTATGAAAACATTCTTAAAAGAAGCAACAGTATTAAGTGTTTTTGATTTCCATAATGGTGAGAAAATATTTCTTGGGGAAATGTTATTCGGTATTGTTCATTCAGATCATACGTATCGATTTCCCGCAGGTCAACGAATAATAACATCACTAATTCAATTACAAAATAATTTTGAATTTATTACAAAAAGTGATAATTGCTATGTCACTGAAGATAAACCCGAAAGTTTTGAGTTGAGATTATCTGAATTTGTAGTCATGAGACATTTGTTGCTTTCACCTGCTGAAGTAATTGAAGCAAGAGAGAAATTAGAGCGTGAAGATGCAAAACGATTACATTGAACGGTGGTCAAATGAAACATAATCAAAGGGCAACAATAACCTCAGTCGATCATCTCAATGAAAATTTTGAAGTCAAAGTAAATAGGTGCCCAACTGCATTTGAAGATGATTCAGATAGCAGTGTATTATTTTCACTGCCAAAAGATAAATTCAGTGACTATTTTGAAGTCGGTGATTTGATTGAATTCAAAAGCCTGGGTAGTTCCAGCCTAGAAATTGCCAACTTAAGCTGTAAGGTGCTTAGGCCAGCTAAGCTTAAACGCGAGCTAAACTCAATATTGAGGCGGTTAGATGATGATCATCATCCGTTAAAACGATGCATTTTATTAAGCGAGCATAGCCTTGTTTTATTGTCTATAAACAAGAACGCTGAAGAGTTAATGTTATTAAAGAATCAGCAAAAAATTTAGAGTAATCATGAAAAATTTTGAAGATGAAGTTGTTAAAGTGATCTCTAAACTAACTTGTGATGGTTGTGGCGAACAAGCAACTCAAGATGACTACGAATTTCATGAATTTATAAGTATTGATCATAAATGTGGCTATGGAAGTATTCACGGTGATGGCAATCAAATCAGTATTGATCTTTGCCAACAGTGCTTTGCTGACATGTGTGGTGATAGTTTGACTGTTATTGAGCCTAATGAAGAAAAGTATGATAGTTGTTCACGAATTGATGTAAAAGATATTTTGTCAGCAAATAAAATAAGTAATCAGGAAGAGTTAACGTCTGCGTTAAAGCGGCTTGATCAACTCTGGGATGCTCAACACCTTTCAGAATCTGGAGGTGAGTTTCATCAACTAGTTGACTTGATTACTGCTTTTGAAGGGAAAAGCTGGGATTCATATTTTGGAACAGTTTATGCTGCATCAGATGATTTTATGTCGGAGCGTGCAATTACTGTTGGTAAATCTTAACAAAGTGGTATTAACAGTAGTAGGTATTAACGATTTATATTCTGCCTGCATAACCTTAAAAAGATTAACTATCTAGTGACTTAATGATCCCACATGCTTCAATAGTATTGTTTGAACCACAAGCACTTGCCATCTGTTGTAACTCTGCTTTAAGCGCTCTTAATTCTTTCATGCGCTTATTCACTAATGCGAGTTGCTGATCAATTAATGCATTAACGCTAGAGCAGCTTTCTTCTGGCTTATTTTTTAATTCGATAAGACGTTTAATATCATTGAGTGATATATCTAGGCTGCGACAATGTTTTACGAATTCCAATTGTTTTAGTGCTTTACTATCATACAGCCTAAAATTACCTTCTGAACGGTTTGGATTTAACAGCAATCCTTCTCTTTCATAATATCTAATTGTCTGTATTGAACAACCTGACTTTTTTGAGAACTCGCCTATTTTCATAAAATTCCCTAACAAACTTGACTCTATAGTTACTATAGGATTTATAGTAATAATATACAAGTTAACCGGAGTATAAAATGGCTGAGAAATATTTAAATAATACGAATGTTGTTAATTTTGAACACAAGAATATCCAATCTCTTATTAATAAACGAGGGTGGAAAAATTTGGATGATTTCAACAAAATTGGTGCCGCTTATCAGTTTGTAAAAGATGAGATTCTCTTCGGCTATAATGAAAGCGATGATATTGCAGCAAGCGATGTGCTAGCAGATGGTTATGGGCAATGTAATACTAAGGGTAATCTATTAATGGCACTCTTGCGTGGATTAGGTATCCAGTGTCGTTTCCATGGTTTTACCATTGTTCAGCAATTACAAAAAGGTGCCATTCCCAGCTATATATTTTGGCTAGCACCTAAATATATTATCCATAGTTGGGTAGAAGTTTATTTTGATGGGCGCTGGATTAATTTAGAGGGCTTTATATTAGATAGGCAATACTTAACCTCACTACAGCAGAAGTTTAACCAAGAAAAAGATGATTTTTGTGGTTATGGTGTTGCGACAAAGTGCTTTTCATCACCAGATACAGATTGGCGTGGAGAGGATACCTATATTCAAAAAGAAGGTATCCATGACGACTTTGGACTTTATAATTCCCCTGATGAATTTTACCTAGAAAAAGGCACAAATTTATCAGGAGTAAAACGTTGGTTGTATCAACGCGTGATCCGTCATTTGATTAATATGAATGTATCAAAAATTAGAAATACAAAAGCACTGGAGGTACAAAATGCACAACCATAGTCACAGTCACCATCATGAAAAAAACGACCGCATTGGTTGGGCGTTTTTTCTTAATGTGATATTTACTATTATTGAATTTATTGGCGGTTGGCTAACCAACAGTACCGCGATAATGGCTGATGCAGTTCACGATCTTGGTGATAGTCTTTCAATAGGTTTTGCGTGGATTTTAAGTCGTTTTTCAGATAAAGAAGCATCAGACAAATTCAGTTATGGTTATCGCCGACTTACACTTTTTGGTGCATTGGTAAATAGTATCGTTTTGATTATTGGTTCTATTTGGGTTTTATTTGAAGCAATACCGAGGTTGTCCAATCCTGAAATGCCTGTAGTTGAGGGGATGCTGGGACTTGCCATACTCGGTGTTGTCGTTAACGGATATGCGGTATTTAAATTAAAAGCGGGTGAAACACTAAATGAAAAAGTGCTGACATGGCATCTACTTGAAGATGTACTTGGCTGGGTTGCTGTTCTTATTGTTTCTGTCGTACTTTTTTTTGTTGAACTGCCAATTTTAGACCCTTTATTATCAATTGGCTTCACGCTATTTATCTTATTTAACGTTTTTAGAAACTTGAAATCAACGTTGGTACTTTTTCTTCAAGCGGCACCAGAAAAAGAGACCCAAGAACGTATTAAACAATCATTAATGGAATTTCCAGAAGTTAATGGTATCCATCACATGCACTTTTGGTCACTAGATGGTGAAAGTCACGTTTTAACAGCTCATCTTGAGCTGAGTGACAACTTTGAAGTTGAAAACTTAATTAGACTTAAACAAGAAGTTGCAACTAAATTAGCTTCCTATCATTTATCGCATACGACGATAGAGTTTGAGTTTTTAAATGAAAGTTGCCGAGACGATGCGAATTAAACTTTAAAAGTTGAAATAAAAAAGATTAAATATAAAAGCAGCTTAAACATAAATTAAGCTGCTTTTGGGGCATTAAATTTCGTCAGATTGCTGTTTACTAATCTCTGAGCCATGCGCCCACTGATATAAAACAGGTAATACAAACAAAGTTAAAATGGTAGAAGATACAATACCGCCGATAACAACTGTTGCTAGTGGTCGTTGTACTTCTGCTCCAATTCCAGTGTTTAGCGCCATTGGAATAAAACCTAAACTTGCAACTAGTGCCGTCATTAAAATAGGTCTTAAACGAATGATGGCACCTTCAATGATCGCTAAGTAAAGATCGCCTTTTTCATGCCAAAGGTCTCGAATAAAAGCCAACATAACCAAGCCATTTAATACGGCAACACCTGACAATGCAATGAAGCCGACACCTGCCGAAATAGATAAAGGCATGTCTCTTAAATAAAGAGAGAATACGCCCCCAGTTAATGCTAAAGGCACGCCACTGAAAATGATCAATGCATCTTTTAATGAACCAAATGCAATAACCAAAATACCTAAGATAACAACTAATGTGATCGGCACAACTAAGCTTAATCTTTTACTCGCTGACTCTAGTTGTTCAAACGTTCCGCCATAATCAAGCCAGTATCCTGCTGGGATTTCTCCTTCCTGATTAATTTTAGCTTTCACTTCTTTGACAAAACCACCTAAATCTCTACCACGTACATTGACGGTAACCACAACTCTTCTTTTTCCGTTCTCACGGCTAATTTGAGCAGGTAAATACTCTGATTTAAGCTCTGCAACTTCTTCAAGTGGCACATAGTTACCATTCTCAAGTGGAAGCGGCAGATACTTCAAGCCATCGATATCCGTTCTTATTTGCTCTGGTAAACGAACAACTAACTCAAACCGTCTGTCACCTTCATAAATGATCCCCGCAGATTCACCGCCTATTGCTGTGGCAACCCAGTCTTGCAGTTCAGTAACACTCAAACCATACCTACCAAGCGCTTCGCGTTTAGGGATTACCGATAAAGATGGAACACCTGTGACTTGTTCCATTCGGGCATCTGCTGCACCATCGACGGTTTTCACAATATTTAGAATATCTTTTGCGGTCAGTAATAACCGATCCAAATCATCGCCAAATACTTTGATACCTATGTCTGCTCTAACACCTGAAATCAATTCATTGAAACGCATTTGAATAGGTTGAGTGAATTCATAGTTGTTGCCAGGAATGTTTTTCAATACCTCTTCCATTTCTTCAACTAATTCACTCTTCGGTTTTGAAGGTTCATTCCAATCTTTGCGTGGTTTTAATATAACAAAGATATCAGCAATACTCGGTGGCATTGGGTCAGTCGCAACTTCTGGAGTACCGATGCGCGAAAATACTTTATCAACCTCAGGAAATGCTTTAATACGTTTTTCAAGTACTTCTTGCATTTCTACTGATTGCTCTAGGCCAGTCGAAGGAATTCTTAACGCCTGTAGTGCAATATCACCTTCATTTAATTGTGGAACAAATTCTGTCCCAAGCGTAGTTGCTAACCAAAGGCTATACCCCATTAACAGCGTTGCAAATGAAACAATAATCCAACGAAATTTCATTGCCATAATTAGCAATGGTTTATAGATAGACTTGGTTGAACGAATAACAACACTTTCTTTTTCGCTGATTTTACCTTTCATAAATATCGCAACAGCAGCAGGAACCAGTGTAACTGAAAGGATCATGGCTGATATTAACGCCATTACGACAGTTGCCGCCATAGGATGGAACATTTTCCCTTCAACACCAGTTAGGGTGAAAATGGGTATGTATACCACTGTGATAATGGCTACACCAAACAGGCTTGGACGTATGACTTCTGAAGTGGCTTCAAAAACAGTATTTAGTCGTTCCCTTAGGTCTTGCCTATGACCGTTGTGTTGCGCCTCAGCTAACCGACGAACAGAGTTTTCAACGATGATGACAGCCCCGTCCACTATCAAACCAAAGTCCAATGCACCAAGGCTCATTAAGTTAGCAGATACTCCTGCTTGTACCATACCTGTAATTGTCATTAACATTGATAGTGGTATTACGGCGGCTGTTATTAATGCGGCGCGTAAATTTCCAAGCAACAAGAAAAGTACAACGATAACTAATAGCGCACCTTCAACGAGGTTTTTGGTAACGGTTGCAATCGCTTTATCTACTAACGTTGTTCTATCATAAACAGGCTCTGCGATAATGCCTTTTGGAAGAGATTTTTGTATTTCACTGAGTTTCTGTTCTACATCTAAGGCAACGGTACGAGAATTCTCACCAATCAGCATCATGGTTGTACCAAGCACTGTCTCAATGCCATTACGAGTAGCAGCCCCTGTTCTAAGTTCTTTTCCTATAGCAACATTGGCAACATCACTTATTTTTACAGGAATACCATCGTTCTTTTTGATGATGACATTGAGGATTTCATCCATTGTCGCTAGTTGCCCAATGGAGCGTACTAACACTTGCTGTCCGTTTTGCTCAATATAGCCAGCGCCACGGTTATCATTGTTTTTACGCAATGCATCAGATATTTCTTCAAAGCTTACACGATGAAAAAGTAATTTTTCAGGTTTCGGCGTGATGTGATATTGCTTGTTGTAGCCGCCGATGCTGTTGACCTCAATGACGCCTTTAACCTGAGCCAATTGCGGTTTAATGATCCAGTCTTGAATTTCCCTCAGGGCAATAGCGGTATAAGGTTCTCCATTAGACATTTTAGCGTCAGGAGAAGCTTGCACTGTATACATAAATATTTCGCCAAGCCCTGTAGAAATAGGACCCATTTCTGGCTCTAAGCCAGAGGGAATAACGCCTTTTATCGCAGCTAGTCTGGCATTGATTAAGTTGCGTGCGAAATAAATATCTGTTCCCTCTTCAAAAATAACGGTTACTTGGGATAAACCATATCTTGACAGGGAACGGGTGTGAGACAGTTTTGGTAGTCCAGCTAACGCGGTTTCTACAGGAAAGGTTACCCTTTGCTCTGCTTCTAAAGGTGAATAACCGGGAGCAGAAGTATTTATTTGTACCTGTACGTTTGTTATATCTGGAACTGCATCAATGGGAAGTTTTTGATAACTCCACATACCAACGCCGATGATTACCATCAGCAAGCTTAATACTAAGTAGCGCCTATTTATTGCAAGACGCAAAATTGATTCAATCATATTGCGTCTCCTAATCGTCGTCTTCTACTTCAGATTTCAATATATCTGCTTTAATCAGATAACTGTTTTTGTTTACATATTCAGCGTCTTTACTGAGGCCATCAATGACCTCGATATAGTTTTTGTCTGAACGACCGAGGACAAGTGGTGCAAACTCATACTCTTCATCTTCTTTTACAAAGACACCAAATTGTCCTCCCAGTTCTTGTATGGCAACTTTCTCGACGGCTAAATCCACCTCAAATCGGTTTATCTTTACGCTACCCATTAATAATTGGCCTGAGGTTAGGTTTAGCTCAGTGTTATTTAAACGTACACGTGCTAAAACATATGACTGATCTATAGCTGGAATTATATTGGTGATGGTTGAGTTGAATGCTTGTTCACCATGCTCAATATCAACAGACTGACCGACTCTGATTTGATTATACTGGCTAGTAAAAACCTTAAATTCGGCCCACAACGTGTCAAAATTGACGATTTCAAACAAGCTGGTGTTTTGTGTGATACCGCCAATATTTCCATTTCTCTGTAAAACAGTCCCAGAAACAGGGGAAATTATCTTATAGGTATTTAAGCTTTCGTTAGATTCAATAACGGCTAATAGATCGCCTTTTTTTACCTTATCACCAACAGTGGAGTTTATTGTCTTTATAACGCCATTATATCTAGCGCCAACTTGAAATAATTGTTCAGCGCCTATCGTCGTAGCGCCGTATACAGGGATAGTTTGGTTCAACGTTTTTGAAGCTAAATAGGCTGTTTCAACACCAACCCTTTTTGCCATGTTATTGTTAATTTTGCTAATGCCTTCTTCGCCTTCATGTTCATCTTCACTAGCGAAAGCACTTTGAATGGGTGATAAATGCCCGATAAAAATCAATAGTGCGAGTAAATAGTTTTTCATTTTTAATTCCTAAACGATTCAGTTAATAACTGAATCAATAAATTGTTATTAATCTTAAAGTGATGTTTATTTAGAGTGACAGCGCTTCGTTTGTTAGTTTTTCTATCTCTGCGCCGTAAATCAGGGCAGCAGATGCCGCGTCAATAAGGGTTCGCCGAGCATTTAACAACTCTTGTCTAGCCGATACATAATCAAGGTAGCCATATCTACCTTTTTGATAGGCGTCTTGAGTATCTTCCAGTGCATCTTCAAGCATTGGAATAACTGACTGCTTTAATGAATTTGCCGTTAGTATGGCTTGTTTTCTATTGGAGTATGCTCGCAGTAAGTGATTTCTAAATCTTAACTTAGTCGCTTCTTTCTCTATAGCAACTTGATCACGCTCTGCTAAGGCACTAGCGATTGCGCCAGAATTTCGCTTTTCAGCAAACAAAGGTAAGCTAAAACCAGCGACCAGTGCCGTATCATTAGCTTCTTGAGAGCGCCTAACACCGACAGACCATTTGATATTGGCAGTTGACTCTGTTTTAGCTAACTGTATTTCAGCCTCTTTTAGTCGTTGTTCGCTTGCATAGATTTGAATCGCTGGATTTTTTTCTAACTTCGCAAAAAGGCTGTTAAAGTCACTGTTATTGCCAAACTGAAAAAGATCACCTTGTACTTCAGAGAAGGTTACAGAGTTTTCTCCCCAGAAAGCTGCTAAAGAAAGTTTTAAATATTCCAAGCGCTTTTGTTCCGATTGAACAGTTAGATTTGCCTGAGCAATAACTGCTTTTGAGCGTTTCACTTCAGCCTCAGGAGTTGCACCTGCGCGGTTACGTTGAGATACAATCTCTAACGTTTCTTGTGCTAACTTCAGTGCATTATCTGCCAATATAACTCTTTGTTGGGCTGCAAGTACTTCCACGTACTTTTCAGTGACTTGAGCCATCAAGTTTAGTGCTGCTACCTCTTTTTCAGCAGTGAGCAATGCTCTTGAGTTTGAAACAAGCCCAATTCGCGCTGAGCGTTTATCTCCCATTTCAATAACCGAAGATAGAGCGACAGTTAATTCTGCGCTGTCGAATGCATTAAATTCACCTGAGCCTGCAAAGTTCTCGGCTTCAAGTTCTAGTTCATAAGCGGGATTTAAACTTGCTGTTTGTTCTCGTCCTATTAATGCGGTTTGTTTGAAATCAAATATTTTGAGTTCAGGATTTTGTTTAAGCGTTCGCTGTATTGCCTCTTGAAGATTTAACTGCTTTTCAAATGCATAAACATTAAATGTAAAAAGTGACAAAGCGAGAAACGCGATATATTTGAGCCGAGGTGTTACACACCTCAAAATTTCTATCTTGCGATGCACACAGGTATAAAGTGCCATATATACTTTCCTATAAATTTATATTGTTATTTAGGTCAATAATGTTGACCTTTTTAAATTTGATATAAAAATTAGGCGTATTTAGGGGGACGAAATGGCACCGACATATAGCCTTTTAGCTCAGGAGAAACTAAGGCGTAGGTAGGAAAATGATCTATTGCTTGTAAAATATTACAAGAAGAATCTGCATTTAAAAACAAGTGACAACAGCAACAAAAATTACAATTTTCAATTGAACTGTTGCTATTATTTACTTCAAATATATTGGAGGTTTCTGAAGCTTTTAGTGGGGTAGTTGACTCAGTTAGTGATGTGTTAAAAGAACTTTCTATCAAGTTTATTTCAAGCTCTTCTAGCGAAAAAAACACAGACTGCACCGCGATTAAAATCATTATCACGTATGATATATATGGTTTAAAATATGATGGGTGCATTAGGTTCATTGTTATCTAGTTCGCTTCAATCAGTCTGATAGTTCCCAAAGGCGTTGGGACTATGTTTAAATCTGAAACATGAGTAAACCCTGATTCAACCACCAAAGAGGGAATAACTCCATCTACATTATCTTTTGTAGTTTCGAAACCATCTAATAATTGAACGACAAAGAACAATATCCGTTGAAATATTGAAGTAGGCTTTCCCCAGTCTGCAATTATTAAAGTACCGTCCGGTTTCAGTACCCGACGAATTTCAGTTAATGTCGCGAGCTTAGCGGAACTGTTTAAGTGGTGAAAAAACAAACTTGAAACTACGATGTCAAAAGAGTTTTCATCAAAAGGCATTTTTTGTCCAAAGCCCTGTCTAAAAGAAATATTAAGATCTTTGCCTATAACTTTTTTCTGTGAAATATCTAGAGCTGTTTGGTCTGCATCTAAGCCTATTACGGTATGTTTAGGTGATTTTTCAGCTATTAATTTTGTGAGCGTTCCTGTTCCACAACCAACATCAAGTAGATTGTTTCCTTTGACGTTGGCAACTTTATCAACAATCAGTTTTTTAAAAAATGCTTCTCTCGTGGTGATAGCAACGAGGCTGTCATAAAAACTCGTTAACCAATGAAATCGTAGTGGTGGAATGTAGGTATTGTTTTTCATAAGTTCATTTACCTTTAGCTGTTCACGGCTAGCGCATTTTAATCCCAGATTCTAACAGGGTTGAGCGATAATCATCGTCAAGCCCTGCCATTTTCTTTTTCCTAGCCATACTGGCTGACTTGGATGTATCTCGTTTAAAGAGTGCCATTGCTATCTTTCGCATCACATTAAAAACAAGTGGTCCCTGCTTTTTACGTATTCTCGATTCATCTTCTCTAAAGTTCATATCCAACATCCAATGCATGCTTTCAACCTGCCAATGGCTGTTTGAGCCAGACTTAAAATAGCTATACAGGTGTCAATAATGGTTTTAAAATTTAAATAAATGGTCATGATTAATTTCAGTTAATACTTTAGCTGTAAGATGCGGCGAGCACCGTTTAAAACGACAAAAGCAATTATCAAGCCAATCACTAAATCTGGATAACGGCTGCTTGTTACTGTAACTAATAAGCCAGCTAAGATTACGCCAATGTTTGCGATAACGTCATTTGCGGAAAAAATCCAACTCGCTTTCATATGAGCGCCGTCTTCTTTATTGCCAAATATTAAAAACAGACAAGCAATGTTAGCGATTAGTGCTATTCCACCAAATATCATCATTAAAGATGACATAGGCTCACTACCATAAATAAAGCGTCTTACGACTTCACTCAAAGCACCTAGCGCTAAAATAATCTGAAGCACACCAGAGATATGTGCTGCTCTAAGTTTCATGCTGATACTTTTACCTACCGCATAAATAGCCAAACCATATACGGCAGCGTCAGCAAACATATCTAATGAGTCTGCAATAAGGCCAGCAGACTGTGCAATAATCCCAGCAATTATTTCTACAAAAAACATGATCCCGTTAATAGCCAGCAACCATTTTAGCGTTGACGCTTCTTTCATCTCATTTTTTTGGGCTAGATCTTTTGCTTTTGCAGCTTCTGTGCTGCAACTTTCTTTAGTTGATGCTAACTCTGCATCGAGTTTAAGTTGTTGTAACTTTTTTGTTATCTCATCTAAATTTTCATCATGAAAAACTTTGACTAATCGACTAGGAATATCAAATTGCAATCCAACAGAAGGCTCAATTGAGTCAAGTGCTAATCTGATCAATCTCTCTTCTGAAGGACAGTCCATTTGAGGCACTTTATATGTACTGACAAACGCGCCACCATAGTTATCTAATTGTGTATCAATTTTTACGTCTTCGTTGGTAGGAGATGATTGACGCTGACCACTACATTTTTCTGACATATTTAACATTCCGTAACAATATTTCGTTGAGTATAAAATCTATAGCAACTATAGAGTCAATAGGTTTTATAATCTTTATTGGTGAGTTTCCGACATTAAGTATTAAGACGATTTAACTCTTCTAATAACATCCCAGTTTTAAGATTAGCTAGTAAAATAACTGCTCTTAATTAAGTTAGTGGTGATGCTCAATGAATGATTACTAACTACTGTGTAAATTATGAGGCATTGCGATTCCTTGAACGATACATATACAGTGAAAATAATATCAGAATGGTCACCTGAGCTGTTATACCTTGCCAAGTAGAACCTATACCGAACCATGTAACTTCCACATTAATAGGTAACGGAGTGATTCCTATAATCGCAGCCTCTTGAAGAGCTGAGATGGCTTTACCCATTAATATGAATGATAGAACTAAAAGCAAGTAAGTTGTTGTAGAAAAGAAACGAGCAATTGGCAATTTAACAGAATATCTAAACATTCCCCATGCAAGAATCGATAACACAGCTACCCCGAATAAAAATCCACTGATAACAAATGAGTATTGAGTTGTTGAGGCTTGTGTTACAAGTGATTGATAGAATAAGACTGTTTCAAAAACCTCTCGATAAACAGCAATAAATGAGAGCACTGCTAGTCCCCACAGTGTACCCGCTTCTAATTGTGAATTAATGTGCTTTTGAATATATGCCTGCCAATGTTCAGCATTCGTTTTGCTATGCATCCAGATCCCAACATAAAACAACATTACTGCTGCAACCATTGCAGCAATACCTTCCATGACTTCCCGACTCGCACCACTGATATTGATAATTGACTGTGCTACCGCCCAAGTAGCAAAACCTGCTAATAGCGCACTGAACCAACCAAAATGGACATATTTTAAGGCATCATGACGTTTAGTTCGAATTAATACTGTTATTAAAGCCAGTACAACTAGCAACGCTTCTAAACCTTCTCTTAGTAAGATAACTAAGCTTGCAGTGAAAAGAGCTTCATTTGACAAAGTGGTTTCTGTCAACAATTCTTCCGCATCATGGAGTTGCCCCACAGTAATCTCCATAAGGCTTTCAAATTGATTAACCTGTTGCGCGTTACTTAAAACTTGACGAAGCTTAATCAAGTTTCCTTCGATGCTTTTTCGTAAATCTTTGTCTCGTGCATCCAAACTATTTTCAATTAATTCAAAACCATCTAGATAAGCACTCACAGCAAGTGTCTTAGCCTTCTCGTACTCCTCATTTTTATACGCATTGCTTGCGGCAGCTAATTGAGTTTTGGTTATTGCGATAGGACTACTTTGATTGGTAAACAATAATGTAGGATTAGCCCTTAATCCTTCAATTTCATTTTTAGTTAATCCGTCAGTTTCTGTCGATAACTTTAATGGACTATAATTTATCCAATTTTGTAATGAAATTGATTGTGATGGTTTTGTTAATTCACTTGATGATTTAAATGCCAAACCACCTACATAAAATGCAAGGGACCATTTCTGCTGTTCTTTTAATTGTGTAAATGCAGGCATGGCAGTGTCATCAAGCCCATTAGATATGGCATCAAATAAGCCTAAAAGTGAACGGTTTTCTGCACGTGTTTTATCGGTAAAATCGGTAGGAGCAGGCTCTAATCCCGATGCCAAAACACCATTTCCTTGACCTGAAATACCATGACAACTCGCACAGTTATTTTCAAATAAAGAAAACGTCGCTTCTTTAGAAAGTAACCTTTTAGGGAGAGGTAGCTCTGGCATCATAGCCAATAATGAAATTCGTAACTCAGATGTAATTTTCCTGACAATATTTGCATTTTGCTTAGTTGAAATAGCTGTTTGTAAAGCTAATGCTTTCTCATTGAGTGAACGCATATAATTATTATTAATTGACGTTTTTTCAACTATCAATTTGGAGAATTCAAGCATTTCTTGATATTCATCATCGTTAATAACTTGGCCGTCCTTAATAGCCGACTCATAATCAACACCTACATATTCTGCTAATTGTATAATTTGTCGATGCTGCGAAAACTCTTCCAAATTGGAAGCTATACAAAATTTTGAAAAAAATGCTGTGACTAGCAAGATCAAATAAGCTAGCGGCTTTAAATAGTTATAGTATTGGCTTTCCTGTTTTACTTTTGGGGAAAAGGGCATAAAATGAGTTCCACAGTTCAAATCTAAATGATATTTATTATCACATTGTAAAATCTATAGTGGCTATAGAGTCAAATAAAAAGTTATTTAATGTAAAAGCGTGGAAACTGACTGGGAAAGCTAGTTTAAGTAAATAGTTTCTGCTAGTATTTTAAATACTATATTTAACAGGTAATAACTTTGAACCTTAATGTTGTGCTAAAAATACTATTAGTCGTTTCGATTGTTTTGCAATCGTTAACTGCTGTTGTATCCGCAACTTCTGAGAATCATCAAATAGATATAGAGCATCTTCAAACTCAACATGATCATGACGATGATCGAAATGTTTTAAATGATAATACAGATGATGAACAGCACGATGTAAAGGATTGTCATCACTGTGGTCATTGCAGTGGCAGCCACTTATCTTGGATTTTAGTCAGTAATTCAAATGTCGATGGTAAGCTAAATATTATCAATAAAACTCCTTATCAAATTGATCAAACAAGTACCTTTCTTGAAGCGATACTTCGCCCACCCATTTCTTAATTAGATTGATTTTTAATGACCTATTTGTCCATGAAAAGGATAAAGGGTTCGTGTTTATTAATTTTAAAATTAAGAGTTTTTATGTATATATATTTAAAAAATACAGGGTTAGTCCTGTCTTTATGCATGGCTGTGAGTTTTTCAGTTGCCAGTTATGGCAAAGAGAAAAATATTTCATGGCTTGATAGTCAAATAAATAAAGATCCCGAAGTTGTTGCGGCTAAAGAGTTACTTAATGCAAGTAATCATAGAGCAAAAAGCTTAACTCAAGCCGTATATAACCCAGAGCTTGAAGCAAGCTATGAAAAAGAGGGTGATTTTGATAATTACTCTATTGGTATCAGTCAAACGATTGATTTTTGGGATAAGCAATCAGCAAATAAAAGCATTGGTGAAATTGATGTTTATGCAAACCAGCAACAGTTGTTATCTCTACTCGATTCTAAAAAGGCTAACGCTTTAACTGCAATAGTTAATTGGCAAGCAGCAAAAAAGGCGGCTCAGTTACTTTCAGAAAGAGAAGAGCAATTGCAAACGCTCGTTGGAATTGTTGAAGATAAGCGAAAAGCTGGACTTCTAGAGCCACTTGACGCTGAACTGGTCTACGTAAACTTGTCCCAAATTTTCAGTGAAATATCTGAGTCGCAAATTACTTTGAAAAATGCAGAGGTAAAAGTTCAGGAGTTATTGCCTGATTGGACGCCTAATACCGCCAATTTATCTTCATTTACTTTTGGAGTAACAAGCTATTCATTTAAGTCACAGTGGGTTGAGAATCATCCAAAAGTTAAACTCGCTAGAGCGAAATGGAAAGGACAACAATCGAAAGCTCAATTAACCACTATGGAATCTAAAGCTAACCCAACCATTGGAGTTAGCGCAGGGAAAAGTGGAGATGAAGACTTGATTGGTGTGACTTTCTCAATTCCATTAAATATCAGAAATAACTATTCAGATACTGTTAAAGCTGCTTATTCAGAAGCAATCGCAGCAGAAGCCAACTTTCGCTCGGTTTATCGAAAGCAGTCTTTTGAAGCAAAAGCTAATTATGAATCGCTTAATGTCAGTAAAAAATACTTTGAGCAATGGCGAAAACTCACAGAAGGCAGATTAGAAAGTAGCGCAAATTTATTAAATAAGCGCTGGGAAGCTGGTGACATTAATACGTCTGATTACTTACTTGTATTAAATCAACGTGCGGAAGGACTTCATGCAGGAATTCGTTTGGAAAATCAATTCAAGCTTGCAGAAATATCCTTCGTTTTAAGTATGGGTCAGTTATCAAAATTTGAGATTTGAACGTTTACTTTTTCAGTTACGAAAAACGAAATCTTAAATTTACAAAAAATATAGGTTACAAAAATGAATACAATATTTAGTAAAAAATTATTAGCCGTAGTAATTAGCAGCCTGTTATTAGGGCTTACTACAAATCATGATGCTTTTGCACAGTCATCAGATGGTACTGGTTCTGTCGCAAAGGTTTTGAAGCAAGATGTAAAAGAACATAAAGATGATCATGACGATCACGAAAAGGGACATGAAGAAGACAAAGGTGACCATGACGAGCATGGCCATGAAGGTGATAATAAAGAGGGAGAAGAAGAACATGAAGAGGGTATCACTATAGATCCAAAGAAGATGTCGCTTGCTAACATCAAAGTGGAAAGTGTTAAGCCTGAATATCAATTTAGCACCGTGTATGCACCTGGCGAAATAAAAGCTAATGGCTATAAAAGTTATGTGGTATCACCACGTACAGAGTCAGTTATTATCAGTCGCCATGCATCGCTTGGCGAACATGTAGATAAGGGACAAAAACTGGTCACTCTATTTAGTGAGTCCATGTCACAAGCGCAAGCGGACTATCTAATCGCTTCAACGGAATGGCAACGTATTAAAAAACTAGGTAATAAAACAGTAAGTGAAAGCCGCTTATTACAAGCTGAAACGACTTACAACGCTTCATACGGAAAACTCATTGCTTTAGGGTTAACTGAAAAAGCAATTAAAAGTATTTCTAATAAGGATATTAAGGCATTCGGGCAATATACGTTAACGGCACAGCGTGATGGTGTTGTACTTCAAGACGACTTTATCCAAGGGCAACGTGTTGATGCTGGGGATACCGTTATGTTGCTAGCTGATGAAAAAAAATTATGGGTTGAAGCAAAAGTTTCTCCAAATAAAAAGCTTAATTTATCAATTGACTCTCCTGCGGTACTTAAATTAGAAGGCCAGAGTTACAATGCCAAAGTTATCCAAGAAGCCCATACAATTGACCCTATTACTCGTACTCGAATTATTAGATTAGGAGTAGAAAATTCGGATGATAATCTTCATTCAGGCATGTTTGTAAAAGTTTACTTTCAGTTCGCCACAAAGCAGAAAGTGATGGCTGTGCCAGAAGAGGCATTGATCCGTAGTGCCGATGGTGATTGGACCGTATTTGTCGAAGACCACCCTGGAGAATTTAAAGCTGTAGAAGTAGAACTAGGCCGAGCCTTAGGTGGTTTTAGAGAAATCATTGGCCTTGATAGTGGAACGCGAATTGTAACCAAAGGTGCATTTTTTGTTGCGTCTGAAATCGCTAAAGGCGGATTCGATCCGCATAACCACTAAGGGGCAAAACTATGTTTAATAAAATAATAGATTGGTCTGTTAATAATAGACTCCTGATTTTGATTGCGCTGTTTGCCACCATGGTTGGCGCAATTATGGTTATTCCAAAACTAAATTTAGATGCCTTTCCTGATGTTACTAATGTTCAAGTTGCTGTAAATACTGAAGCGCCAGGACTGGCTGCTGAAGAAGTTGAACAACTCATTACGTACCCTATTGAAGCGGTAATGTATGCCTTACCTGATGTAGAACAAGTGCGCTCAATTTCTAAAACAGGTTTGTCTGGCGTAACGGTTGTTTTCAAAGAAGGCACCGACATTTACTTTGCAAGACAACTCGTATTTGAGCGTCTTCAAGCCGCAAAAGAACTCATACCTGAAGGTGTTGGGACACCCGAAATGGGGCCAAACACCTCAGGGCTGGGCCAAGTTTTTCAGTACCTTCTTATTTCTGATAAAGATGCAGGCTATGATGCTATGGCGCTTCGAAGTCTTAACGATTGGATTGTGAAGTTACTCGTTATGCCTGTCGATGGTGTTACTGATGTACTCTCCTTTGGAGGTATTGTTAGGCAGTACCAAGTAAATGTAGATCCATCTAAGCTTCTTTCTTATAACCTAACGCAAGAAGACGTTGTTGGTGCCCTAGATAACAACAATGCGAATGTTGGCGGCTGGTATATGAACCGTGGGCAAGAGCAGCTTGTTATTAGAGGTACAGGTTGGTTTGAAAGTGGTGACGCTGGTATTAGTAATATCAAACAAGTTCCCGTCAAAACAGTTGATGGGACGGTTGTGACGGTTTCGGATATTGCTAAAGTTGAAATGGGCAGTGAAATTCGCCAAGGTGCTGTCACTATGACGCGAAAATCACCCAATGGTAAAGTAGAGAACTTAGGTGAAGTTGTCTCTGGTATTGTATTAAAACGCATGGGGTCAAATACTAAAGCTACCATTGATGGTATCAATGCAAGAATCCCATTGATTAATCAAGCATTACCTAAAGGTGTTCGCTTTGAGCCATTTTATGATCAGGCTGATTTGATTGAAAAAGCCGTTGATACGGTAGTTGATGCACTTTCACTAGCATTTATTTTCATCTGTATTGTATTGGCTCTATTCTTAATGAATTTACGTGCAACCTTCTTGGTATTAATTTCAATTCCAATTTCTATTGGTATTGCGTTAATGATCATGGCTTGGTGGGGGATATCTGCTAACTTAATGTCGCTAGGCGGAATAGCTGTCGCTATTGGTATGCTAGTTGATGGCTCAGTCGTGATGGTTGAGAACATGTTTAAGCATTTAAATAGACCAGACTCTACCCATTCAAACAGTGTAAAAGAAAGAGTGCCTAGTGCTGATACTGATCCACATGATGTAGAACAAGATGAGCATGGTATTAATTTACGTCTTCAAAATGCTGGTAAAGAAGTGGCTCGTCCGGTATTTTTTGCAGCCTCTATTATTTTAGTCGTATTTACGCCTTTATTTAGCTTTGAAGGTGTTGAGGCAAAGTTATTCCAACCTATGGCAATAAGTATCATTTTAGCTGTTATATCCGCTATTGTGGTTGCGTTGTTTATCGTGCCAGCACTGGCAACTTATCTATTTAAATCTGGTGTGAAAGAGAGGGAAAGCTTTGTTCTTAAACCATTAGATAAACTCTATAGAAAAGGTCTAACATTCGCATTAAAACACACTAAGTTAGTCATTTCAGCTTCACTTATT
The DNA here is from genome assembly GCF_002000025.1 of Cognaticolwellia aestuarii. Lineage (GTDB taxonomy): Bacteria > Pseudomonadota > Gammaproteobacteria > Enterobacterales > Alteromonadaceae > Cognaticolwellia > Cognaticolwellia aestuarii. The sequence goes on along the minus strand of NZ_MUZV01000001.1, from coordinate 119,173 downwards.
TTAGTTGCATCTGCATTTGCATTAGTTCCATTTATTGGCACTGAATTTGTTCCTGAGTTAGAGGAAGGGACTATTAATTTAAGAGCAACCCTTGCGCCATCTTCAAGTTTGGATACGGCGTTAACCGTAGCTCCGATTTTAGAAGAAAAGTTAATGGCGTTTCCTGAAGTAACTTATGCATTAAGCCGAATTGGACGAGCAGAAATAGGTGGAGATCCAGAGCCAGTTAATAACATAGAAATTTACATAGGATTGAAGCCTGTTTCTGAGTGGTCAAGTGCATCTAATCGATATGAACTTCAAGGTAAGATGGAGAGATCTTTGGAAGAATTCCCTGGGTTGTTACTCAACTTTTCTCAACCTATTGCGACTCGTGTTGATGAGCTACTATCTGGGGTTAAAGCTCAGTTGGCGATAAAGTTATTTGGCCCTGAGTTAGACGTTTTAGCAACTAAAGGGCAAGAGATCGAAGCAGCTATAAAGAGTGTTGACGGTGCAAGAGATGTTGCTCTTGAGCAAATTGCAGGTGAAGCGCAACTTGTCGTAAAACCTAATAGACAAGAGCTATCGCGCTTTGGACTTTCAGTTGTTGATATAATGGAAGTTGTGCGAGATGGCATTGGTGGCGTCGAGGCAGGGCAAATTATTAACGGCAATGAACGCTACGATATTTATGTGCGTATTGAAGAAGAATATCGACGAAATAAGGAAGCTATTTCAGACATTCGAATTCAGTCACCAACAGGTGCCTGGGTACGCTTAGGTGATGTTGCAACTGTTTCATTTGAATCAGGTCCTCCTCAAGTAAGACGCGATGATGTTCAAAGGCGTGTCGTTATTCAAGCAAACGTTCAGAATAGAGATATGGGCAGTGTAGTAGCCGACATCAGAAAAGTTATTGCTGAGAAAGTTGACCTACCTTCAGGCTACTCGGTAGCAATAGGTGGACAATTCGAAAGCCAGCAGCGTGCTCAAAACAGACTAGCTATTGTTGTACCTCTATCTTTAGCGCTAATTGCATTGTTACTTTACTTTGCTTTTGGCTCTGTTGGTCAAGCTATGCTGATTTTAGTGAATGTGCCACTTGCCGTTATTGGTGGTGTATTTTCTTTGTATCTAACAGATCAGTATTTGTCAGTGCCTAGCTCCGTTGGTTTTATTACGTTATTCGGTGTAGCGGTATTAAATGGTGTTGTAATGGTAGAAAGCATCAACCAACGAATAAAAGATGGTTTAGAGGCTTCCAAGGCAGTTTTTGAAGGAGCAACGTCAAGATTAAGACCTGTACTTATGACAGCAATAACTTCCGCATTGGGATTAATCCCAATGTTAATGTCTAATGGTGTAGGTGCTGAAATACAACGTCCGCTTGCCAGTGTTATTGTAGGTGGTTTGGTAACGGCAACGCTGTTAACACTGTTTGTATTACCTGTTTTATATCGCTGGTTTTCAAGGAAAAAAATTGAGGAGTTGTCTCGTTAACTAAGATAGCCTAACTTAGATTATTCCGTATTAGGTACGTAGCTGATGCGGAATAATTTTATATTTTACGTGGTAAGAGATGGGTCATTGTCTTTCTGGAAAAAGAGGTGGTTTGATCTACTGCTATAGTAAAGAAGATATTTTAATATACAGCTCTTTTGCTTGTGCGTGATTTAAATTATTTGCTGACTTATTTTGACCAATAGTTGAAGTGACACTTACAGCCTCGTTAGAGGTTTGTTCGATATCTTTTGTGGTTTTTGCTCCATTATCTTTATGCAAGCGTTCTATACCAATACTAGAGATATTGACCGAATCACTAGTAAGCACGTTAAGATTTAATTTCGTTACGGTATTTAAAAACGGCAGACCAGCACTAGCGGAATTTACATCCGCTATATTTGTATTGACACTTAATAGGTTAATACTCAACATTACTTATACTCCCCTAGTATCCAATTATAGTATCTTGTTGGGGAAATCGCCATTTTTCTATTAGATAACAAAGCTAACAATATTTGTGATCGGATACTTTTAATGGGCACTTCAGCTTTAAGCTCATTATTTGTGTATATTAGGTAACAGTAGAGGGCGAACTTCTTCCATATTGTTTTGATTAACCTGCACAGCATGAAAGCTCAGATACATCTTTATTAAAAGTTTGAGCACACAGCTTTAAACCTTCGACCATAGTTAGGTATGGAAATAATTGGTTTGCCAAATCAGTAACGGTCATTTGGTTACTGATAGCTAATGCCGCACTCTGTATTAACTCTCCACCTTCATGTGCTAAGATCTGTGCCCCAATAATGCGCTCACTTTCACGCTCAGCAACTAACTTAATAAAGCCATCAGTTTCAAAGTTAGCTAACGCCCTCGGCACATTTTCCATGTCCAAAACTCGACTAATAACATCAAGTCCTTTAGATATAGCTTGCTCTTCAGTTAAACCTACCGTTGCAACTTGTGGGTCAGTGAAAATCACAGCAGGCATGGTAGATAAATCAAGTCTAGAATCACCGCCTGTCATATTAATACCAGCTCTACTTCCTGCTGCCGCAGCCACATAAACAAATTGAGGCATGTTAGAGCAATCACCTGCGGCATAGATATTCGCTATTGATGTTTCCATGCGATCATTGACTTTGATCGCACCATTTTTTTCTGATTCAACACCAATACTGTCCAAGCCAAGTTTAGTTGTATTTGCATTACGACCTGTAGAGATGAGTAGTTTGTCAGCCTTTAAAGTCCCATCATTAGTACCTAATGAGAATTGGCTTCCATCATGACTTACAATGCTTGCCTGCGTATTATCTAGTATTTTGATACCTTCATTTTCAAAGCACTGTTTAAGCTTTTCACCCAAAAGAGGGTCTTCTGAATACAATAAAGTATGTCGTGCTAACACAGTTACACGAGTCCCTAAACGAGCGTAGGCTTGAGCGATTTCTAGCGCAACAACTGAAGAGCCGATTACTATTAAGCTTTCAGGTAACTCTTGTTCAAATAGTGCTTCTGTTGATGCCCAGTAAGGGGTATTTTCTAATCCTTTAATTGGCGGAATTGACGGAGTTGAACCAGTGGCTATCAATATTCGATCTGCATGCAGTTCTTCATTAGTGCCATCTGGTTTTTGGATAATCAATGTACTTTCGTTTTTAAAACTCGCATAGCCTTTAATCAAAGATAATGCCGAGTTTTTCTTTAGAATACTTTCATATTTAGCTTCGCGTAGCTCTTCAACACGAGACTTTTGTTGATGAGCTAGCAGAGCACGGCTTATTTGAGGGTTATTATTCTCAAGCCCATCAAATGGGTTTCTTCGTTGTTGGTGCGCTAATTGCGCAGCACGAATTAAAATTTTCGATGGAACACAACCAACATTGACGCAACAACCGCCAATAACATCAGCACCTTCTATAATGGTCACTCGTGCGCCATTTTCAGCGGCTTTTATAGCGCAAGCAAAAGCACCAGAGCCGCTACCGATAATAGCAACATGTAGCTGCTCGCTTTCACTCTTAGAGCAACAGCTTGTTGAGCATTGATCCGAAGACATAATAATTCCTTAAAGTTTTGTTGCTATTAATCTTTGGTGCATTTGTTATGGCTAAACTAATCAACAAGCAGACTTATGCAAAATCTTACTTGGTAGTTTTTACTTTTGCTGGGTAGCCAATATTTGTAGACGCTAACGCAATAGCTTCAATGCTGGCCTTGTTAGGATCAAATAAAACAGTCGCTGTTTTTTCATCATAATCAACAGTAGCTTTTACAACACCATCTACTTTTTCCATCGCCTTACGTATAGTTATATTGCACATCTTGCTGGTCATTTTCTCAATCGAGAAAACTTTAGTAGCTACTTCTTGAGTAGCAACATTACTGGTTGCTTCAGAGTGTGGCATTGCTAGTGTGTTGCCAAACATAAGCATTGAGCTTAACAGTATTGAAACGGTAATTAATTTTTTCATTGTTTTGCCTCTTTTTAATATATGTTCAAAATTAACTTGATTGGTTAAATCGTATTGTTATCAGTCAACTTTTGTTAATCACTTTTCTATTAAGCAATAATGTACTCTGCGTAATAGGGAAAACTCATCATCACGATTAAAATTATGCTTACAATCCAAAACATAATACGCTGATTCTTTAATACTTTAGGGTTAGCGCAAATTGAACCGTCCTCACACTTTTGAGGGGCTATATACAATTTATAAAAAACTACGCCTAATATAATGAGGGTTATCACAGTAAAATATCCGCTATAAGGTTCCATAGCAGTGAGGTTACCTACCCACGCACCTCCTATGCCAAGTGATAGCAATAACAATGGGCCAATACAGCACGCTGACGCACCTAAACCAGCAACAATTGCTAATAGCAAAGAACGATTAGGTGTGGGGGAACTCGTCATAATTAAATCTCATATAGGCTAATATAAGATAGTTTACACTCTGGGGTATAGCACAGAGTCAAGAGGGTGTTAGGTATTTTTTAAGAGAATTAGAAAGGTTATTTTTCTAAAAAGCCTTTTTGAGATAATCCATCGATGAAGCCACAGTGAGTAGTATCATCAGTATGACAAGTTGATATTAAGTCATCCAATGCAGCTTGAATCGTGAGCAAGCCAGCGATTTTCTGTTGGATTTCGTTCCGTTTTTCTTTTGCTAAGCTTTGAACATCACCACAATGTTGATCACCTAAAGTTAACAACTGCTTTATTTCCTCTAACGAAAACCCAAGCTGTTGAGCACGCTTTACGAATCGAATTCGATCTACACTTGTATCAGGGTAGTGACGAAAACCGCCTAACGGCTTTTCAGGTTCGACAATTAAGCCTTTGCGTTGATAATGCCTTATTGTCTCAATATTTACATTAGCGGCTTTTGCGAGTCGGCCAATGGTTAATGGTGGATTGTTTTTAGTCATTTATACTGCCTTTAAATTAGTTTGTATTTATAGTGCAGAATTGAAAAAGGTATTTAGTAGTAAACGTACTATAAACTGTTTTTCATATTACCAAAAGTGGGATTTAGTTTAATAATAGGCAAGTCTTTGTGTGCTTGGTCATGTGGAGTCAGGCCACATCAAAGAGTTCAGCAATCACGATTATGAACGAAATGGATTTACTTTGAATAGATAGTAAATTCGCGTAGCGAATGTGTACCAATAATACTTACTCGTCAAAAAGGCTTTCGAAAAAATTATCTATTCCGCTTGGCCAAAGCCAAGAAATGTTGTCCTATGTTGTTTATGGCTGTGATAGTTATGAACAGTTAATTTCATTGCTGAAGTCTGACTCCTTTGAAAATCAAAATCTGATATTGGCGGCTTTACACTCAAATGCGGAACTCTTCCTGTTAAAAATCCTCAATACTGATATGAATAATATTTTATCTCGTTTTAATGAAAGAGTTGAAAATACAAAAATAAATGAAAATATCGTAGTTGAAGTTTTTGCTATTGAAACAACTGATTTTAAATGGAAAATAAATTAAAGTCTTTTTAAATTATGCATATACGTATAATTCCTTCCTGTTTACAACGACATTGTACTCATTTATATTTGCATTTAAGGCTGAACGGACAGCCTATGCCTACACATATTTATAATTAAGTATGAACGATGAAGCGGAGCATCCGTAAAAATTTGGTTTTCATAATTAACAAACTGGCGTTAGTAGGCTGTTGTTTGTTTTAATTTATGGATAACTAGATGATTTCAGCTCTAACCTTAAATCACAAATTGAGACTTCAATCGAAATTTCTCGCTAACTCACTCAATCTACCTCAAGCTCATGGTAAGGATTTATTAGCCAGAGCAATCTATTGCACACCTAATTATGATTCTTTAACTGAATTACTCTTTCAAGAGATGTGTGGTGCGAAAATTTTTGGGACAATTCAACATCATTGGTTAAAGTACCTTTTAATATGTGAGTGTGAAGATGAGTTACTTATTGATGATCTACACAAAAGCATTGAGTTTATGGCAAAACGCCTTGAAGGAATGGTAGTCATTAATGTAAATAAGATCCGATTGATTTCTATTCTTTATGAGTTATTCGGGTTAGGAGATGAGTCGAAGTATATTATTGCTGCGCCACAAGAGTTTAGCCTTGAATGGAAGCCATATTTTAAAACATTGAACAATAATGAAGCCATTCTTTATAGTGATTTCAAAATTAATCAAATTGCATACCGACTCATTGCCACTACTTTTTATCCGAAAAATTTTAGAGAAAATAATTTTGATGAATCATTAATTAAAAATCTAAAACAGGATAACGAAGATTCAGAACTTGGCATAGCTGAATTTCCGTTTATAGAAGACCATAAAAGTTGGTTTTTAAATAGCGTTAACTTCTTTACTAATTTTGACTCATTTTGTGATGATGAAGTTCCTTATGTGTATAACATTGAGGGAAAAAGGTATGCGATATATGGTTTTCCTTTATCTCCAAGCTTAACAGAAGAAATCGATAGTAATTTACCAACACTCAAGGTATCAATTAAAAACATTCCAGAGAAACAGGTTTTTATATTTAATTTTGATCAGCAAAGACTGGTATTGGAATGCATTCACGTTGAAGCTCCAGCTATGTCTATGATCAGTTATTGTGAATTTAGTAATGGCGTTAAAGAAACACTTCTTAACCATAAAGACGCACGAAAATTCCCAATCATTCTTCATCAATCATATTTCTCCGCAAGTATTCGACCATTTTGTTATATGGATTACTTGGAGAATTCTATATGAATGAATCATTAAGAGAGAAATCAATAGAGTAGTCTGTTGATAATGTCAAAATGAGGGCTTACTTTTGTTGACCCTAAAGCGGGTAAGACAATTTCGCTGCCTGTTTTGAAAAATACTTATCAAAGCATTATTAGTAATAATGCGTTAGGGGATTTAGATATGGGAGCTATTGTGAGAGGCGTTTATGAAAAAACACAACGAAAATCAATATCTATCAGTGTTGTTGATTAAGAAAAGTATTTCAGCTACAGCTATCGCTTTCAAATATCTATGATAATCGTGGCTTTCTGTCTATATATTAAAGTTTCATACCATTAGTGTGTTCAGGTAAGTGCTTATAAACTTATTCATTGTTTTAAAATTAATTTGTTGAAAAATAGTGCTTGTTATGCCAATATTTTATTAATTGAAATATTTTGTTGGTTACTTGTGAATACTAATTTCTCTAAAACATTAATGGTACTGCTAGTCTGTTTGACCTTTGTTGCTCAAGCGGTTGCGTCTACTGTTATGTCTTATCATATGATGAGTATGAAGGGAGATACTGGGCAAGAACAAATGCAAAATATGTCAATGATGGACCATAGTGACCATTCAATGATGAGTCATTCCTCTGGTGATTCAGATGAAGCAGAAGATGACTGTTGTGTGAAAAGTTGTAGTTGTTTTACTGGGGGGTGCTCAAGTATCGCTGCACTAATGAAAGACACAGGTGACAGTCTCTTTATTGATTTATCATCAAAAATATTCTCATATTCAAACTTGGCTCAAAGTCAATCATCATCATCTCTTTATAGACCTCCAATACTAAGCTAAATACAGAATAATTGTGCCTAAAATTTGGCTCACTTATATGAAAATTATCTGTATTAGGCTTTTTGATCTCTGCGTTTAAGTATTTTAAGCAAAATCAAGAATAACCTAATCAATTCAAATATTAATTGATATCCCTTTGGGGGGGTTATGTTTTCCAAAAAATTCACGTTAAAGGCTGTTGCTGCCTTTACTTTAGTCATTGCTATTGCAAGTTGTTCAAAAGAAGAAGTTTCAGTGACTTCATCTAAAACACAAAATGCTAAACCTCACCCTATTCTTTTAGAGGTTTATAAGAGTCCTACATGTGGTTGCTGCAAAAAGTGGGTTAGCCATATAAATGAGCATGGGTTCGAATCAACAGTCCACAATTATCAAAACTTTACAGCGGTTAAAGAAGAGAAAGGAATTGAGCCAAGATATCGTTCTTGTCATACCGCTATATCTAAAGATGGTTATGCATTTGAAGGGCATGTTCCTGCCAAATTTATTCATAAATTTTTAAAAGAAAAACACTCTGACGATGTTATTGGATTGTCTGTTCCTGCAATGCCAGCGGGAACTCCCGGTATGGAAGTAGGGGATAAATTTCAACCTTACAAAGTGTTATTGCTTAAGAAAGGGGGCGCTTATGAGGTCTATGCTAGCGTTCAATCTTATGAGGAGCAGTTTTAATGAATAAATTTAAAAATATCAGAGCTTTAAGCGTGAAATACTGTGTGGGTATGTTAGCTCTAACAGTGCTAACTGCAAATTCTGCTGATATTCCTACTATTACTTCTAGTTCAGCCTTAACTTTTGAAAAAGCTATCAAGTCTGCGCAGAAGAATGATCCATGGTTAACGGGAAATGTTCATAAGCAAAATGCTATTGAAGCGATGAGTACAGCCGTAGGCACGTTACCAGATCCGAAAGTATCTATAGGGTTAGCCAATTTACCTACAGATGGCTTTGATTTTGGACAAGAGGGAATGACACAAGCGAAAGTTGGCATATCTCAAATGTTTCCTCGTGGGGATACATTGTTGATTAAACGAGAACAACTCAAGATTGAAAGTGAATCATTCCCGTATCAACGAAAAGATCGAGAGTCCAAAGTAGCTGTTACTGTTGGTAGCCTTTGGTTGGATGCATACAGAGTTCAAGAAAGTATTGCTTTAATTGAAAAAAACAGAACACTTTTTGAACAGTTAGCGGATGTTGCTGAAGCAAGTTATTCGTCTACTTTAGGTAAAACAAGGCAGCAAGATATTGTAAGAGCGCAATTGGAGCTTACAAGATTAGAAGATCGTTTAGATGTCTTAGGACAACAACAAAACCGCTTTGAAGGTATGTTGTCTCAATGGTTAACAGAGTTTTCTATAGAGAAAAGTTCTCAAAGTGAAACTTATGTAGACGATGATTTTAACCTTCATAATATCGTTTTGACTAAGCAATTACCTCAAATTGACCTAGTAAATAGCAATATAGTTCTTACAGATAGCTGGTTACGCCCTAGTGAACTGGCAAAGTATATTGCTAACCACCCTTCACTTGTCGCAGTTGAAAAGAAAATTAAATCAACAAAAACTGGAATTAAATTGGCAAAGCAAAAATACAAACCTGAGTGGGGAGTTAATGCTAGTTATGGTTACCGTGATGATGATCCAATGGGAAATAGTCGAGCGGACTTGTTCTCTGTAGGGGTTACTTTTGACTTGCCGCTTTTTACAGATAATAGACAGGACAAAGAAGTTAAGTCAGCTATTTCAAAAACAGAAGCTATAAAAACTGAAAAATTATTATTGATGAGGAAATTGCTCGCATCATACTCCAGTGCAAAAGGGCGCTTACTTCGATTGAAAGATAGACAGAACTTATACAAAGACAAGCTACTGCCTCAAATCCATGATCAAGCTGAAGCTTCGCTAACAGCCTACACCAATGATGATGGTGACTTTGCCGAAGTAGTTCGCTCACGAATCGCTGTATTAAATGCGGAAATAGATGAGTTAACGCTTAATGTCGAAGAGCAGAAATTATTACTAGAACTTAATTACCTTTTTATAGGCAGCATAGATCCTGTCGTTAGTAACAATAATATGAATTTATCAAATAATAGTGGTTTCACTGTTATTTCGGGAGAAGAATAATGAACAACAATATTAAGCCAATAGTAATTGGCATGGTTATCGGTGGCTTTTTAACATTTGGGGTTTATAGTTTTATGGCCCCGACAAATAGTGGGGAAGCAAGCTCTGTTGTAACGGCTGAAAAGAAGCCGCTTTATTGGGTAGCTCCAATGGACGCGAACTACAAAAGAGATAAGCCAGGGAAGTCACCAATGGGTATGGATTTAGTACCTGTTTACGACGATGGTGGTAAAGGACCTGATGAAGGTCCCGGAACAATTCGTATCTCTCCTGATGTTGTAAATAACCTCGGTGTAAGAACAGCAATAGTTAGTTATAAATCATTGCACACTGAAATAAATACAGTCGGTTATGTTGCTTATGATGAAGATAAGTTAGTTCATATCCATCCACGAGTACAAGGATGGATTGAAAAGCTATATGTTAAGGCTATTGGAGATCCTGTTAAGAAGGGGCAACCCCTTTATGAAATTTATTCCCCAGAATTAGTTAATGCCCAAGAAGAATTATTATTGGCATTAGATCGTAAAAATAGCCGATTAATTAGTGCTGCTGAAAATCGATTGTCAGCATTACAACTTCCAAAATCATCAATAGTAAAACTTAAGAAAACAAAGAAAGTACAGCAAACAATTACTTTTTATTCTCCACAAAATGGCGTGGTGGAAAATTTAAAAATACGTGAAGGATTTTTTGTTAAGCCTGGCTCTACTTTAATGTCAATTGGTGATTTATCGGAAGTGTGGGTTGAAGCTGAAGTCTTTGAACGCCAAGCGGGTCAAGTCAAAACAGGCACCCCAGTAACCATGACTCTTGATTACTTACCAGGAAAAACATGGCAAGGAAAAGTTGATTATATTTACCCAACACTAGATGCAAAAACTCGTACTGTGAAAGTACGTCTTCGTTTTAAAAATGAAGAAGGCGAATTCAAACCAAATATGTTTGCTCAAATTGCGATTCACACAACAGGTGACGAACAAGCTTTATTAATCCCTAAAGAAGCACTTATTAGAACAGGAAACCAAGATAGAGTTGTTCTCGCCTTAGGTGAGGGGAGTTTTAAATCGGTTGCAGTATCTGTAGGTCGATACGATAGCGAAAGTGTTGAGATACTTGAAGGGGTGCGTGATGGGGAAAAAGTTGTTAGTTCTGCACAGTTCTTATTAGATTCAGAATCGAGTAAGTCTTCAGACTTCAAGCGAATGAATAGCGATGTTGATGAAGCGGATGCTTCAATGCCTTCTTCTGTTTGGGTTCAAGCTAGTATCGAGAGCATGATGGCAGATCATAAAATGTTAACTTTAGCTCATGAGGCGATACCTGAATGGGAATGGCCAGAAATGACGATGGATTTCATCGCATCGGACAGTGTCGATTTCTCATTACTTAGTGAAGGGATGAGTTTACATGTTGAAGTGACAAAAGAAGATAATGGTGATTATAAAATTAGCAACATCCATGTTCCTGACGACATGAGTGAAAGTGATACAAGCCAAGTAACTGAAGAAGTGGCAGATGACTCGTCAGCGACAGTTACTGGAACAATTAACTCGTTAATGATCGATCATGGAATGGTGAACATTAGTCGAACTGCTATTGAAAAATGGGGACGACCTGCGGCTACTTTAGATTTCATTACAGGGCACAATGTTAGCCTTGAAGGACTTTCTGAGGGGATGGAAGTTAAGTTTACTTTTGAAGTGCGTGGTGAACATTTTGTAATTTTTGAAATTGCCCCACTAGGGCAAGGTGATGAACAGGGTGAAACTTCTAGATTAGAAGCACCTGTTGTTGATCATTCAAACCACTAATATAGGAGTTAGATTATTATGATTGCTTCTATAATACGTTGGTCCGTTGGTAATCGATTTTTTGTATTACTCGCTACCTTTTTACTCGTAGGCATTGGTTTATATTCTGTTAATAAAACGCCTATTGATGCACTGCCTGATTTATCTGATGTGCAAGTAATTATTAAAACAAGTTACCCTGGTCAAGCCCCACAAGTTGTTGAAGACCAGGTTACCTATCCGATGACTACTGCCATGCTGTCAGTTCCTGGCGCAGTGACTGTTCGAGGTTATTCTTTTTTTGGTGACTCTTACGTGTATGTCATCTTTGATGAAGATACAGATTTGTATTGGGCGCGTTCGCGAGTACTTGAATATTTAAGTCAAGTAGCCCCTAGCTTACCCAGCAATGCACGACCGCAATTAGGACCTGATGCTACAGGCGTAGGTTGGGTATATTTATACGCCTTAGTTGATAAAACGGGTCAACAAGACTTAAGTCAATTGCGCAGTTTACAAGATTGGTTTTTAAAATATGAATTGCAAACTGTCCCTGGCGTATCAGAAGTTACTGCACTTGGCGGTATGGTTAAGCAATACCAAGTAAGAATTAATCCTGAAAAATTAAGAGCATTTGGGATCCCTCTTTCACATATTCAAATGGCTATTAAGCAAGGTAACCAAGAGATCGGGGCATCTGTTGTTGAAATGGCAGAAGCCGAGTACATGGTTAGAGCAACTGGTTATCTCAAAAGTGTTGAAGATTTAGAGAATATACCTTTAGGAGTCAATGAAAATGGCACACCTCTATTACTAAAAGATGTTGCAGATATTGGGACTGGCCCACAAATGCGTCGAGGTATCGCTGAGCTTAACGGTGAAGGAGAAACTGTTGGTGGTATCGTCGTTATGCGCTTTGGAGAAAATGCTCAGCAAGTCATTAATGGTGTTAAAGAAAAGCTAGAGCAATTGAAGAAAGGCTTACCTGAAGGGGTTGAAATTGTTCCTGTTTATGATCGCTCTGCATTAATAGAAAGGGCTGTTGATAACTTAGCTTATAAGCTATTAGAAGAATTTGGCGTTGTGGCGCTAGTTTGTATCATTTTCTTATTTCATGTCCGCTCGTCACTAGTCGCCATTGTGAGTTTACCTGTAGGGATATTGACGGCATTTATCGTTATGCATATGCAAGGTCTTAATGCGAATATTATGTCGCTAGGAGGGATTGCAATTGCGATTGGTGCCATGATCGACGGTGCTATTGTAATGATAGAAAATATGCACAAGCACATGGAAAAAACACCGTTAACTAATGAAAACCGCTGGAAAATAGTAGTGGAGTCGGCCAGTGAAGTTGGTCCTGCTCTATTCTTTAGCTTGTTAATTATTACGGTGAGTTTTGTTCCTGTTTTTACCTTGGAAGCTCAAGAGGGGCGAATGTTTGCTCCGCTTGCCTTTACTAAAACGTATGCGATGGCAGCATCAGCGGCATTAGCGATTACATTAGTCCCTGTACTGATGGGGTATTTTATAAGGGGTAAGGTTTTACCTGAGCATAAAAACCCGGTGAATCGCTTTTTAACCTTTATCTATATGCCTGCTCTAAAAACGGTATTACGTTTTCCAAAGACAACTTTAGTAGCAGCATTGGCAGTTCTTGCTATTGGTATATATCCACTTGACAAGATTGGTAGTGAATTTATCCCTCCACTTGATGAAGGTGACTTAATGTATATGCCTACAACTTATCCTGGTATTTCGATAGGGCAAGCACGTCAACTGTTACAACAAACGGATAAGCTGATTAAAACAGTTCCAGAAGTTAAAACTGTGTTTGGTAAAGTAGGTAGAGCGGAAACTGCTACTGATCCAGCGCCTTTAACAATGATTGAAACTTTTATTCAATTAAAGCCTCGTTCAGAGTGGCGAGAAGGTGTTACTACTGAGAGTTTGAAAAAAGAGCTAGATGGTTTAGTTAAGCTCCCTGGGGTAACTAATGCGTGGGTGATGCCAATAAAAACACGTATTGATATGTTAGCTACGGGTATTAAGACACCTGTTGGTATTAAAGTCGCAGGACCTGACTTATCGGTAATTCAGGACATCGGTAAACAATTAGAAGTTATTTTGAAAGATGTACCTGGAACAGCATCAGTATATTCAGAGCGTGTAGCTGGTGGGCGTTACGTTAAAGTTGATATACAACGCGCTAAAGCAGCTCGTTATGGTTTAAATATTAGCGAAATTCAGCAGGTTGTTGCTACGGCCATTGGTGGTATGAATGTCACCAAAACTGTTGAAGGCTTAGAGCGCTATCCAGTGAGTTTACGTTACCCACAAGACTATCGTGATTCGCCTGAAACATTATCTTTGCTACCAATAGTGACACCAAATGGACAAAGGATCTCATTAGGCGATGTTGCGAATGTGCTCGTTGAAGACGGCCCTCCGGGAATAAAGTCAGAAAATGCAAGATTAAATGGTTGGGCATTTGTAGACATTGAAGGTGTGGATGTTGGTAGTTACGTTGTTGATGCACAAAAGGTTGTTGAAGATAAGTTAAAACTTCCTGCTGGCTACTCAATTGCGTGGGCTGGTCAATATGAGTATATGCAACGTGCCAAAGCTAAATTGACTTATGTAGTGCCGTTAACCTTGTTCATTATTATTATTCTACTTTATCTGAACTTCAGAAATGTTATTGAAGTGGCAATGATCATGGGAACTCTACCTTTGGCTATGGTGGGTAGTATTTGGTTGATGTATATCCAAGGCTACAACTTCTCTGTCGCTGTAGGTGTTGGTTTTATCGCGCTAGCGGGGGTTGCTGTTGAGATAGGTGTGATTATGTTGGTTTATTTGAATCAGGCTTATCACGAAATGATTAATGATCATCAGTCAAAGGATATTTCAACAACGAAGGCTGATGTGCTTCAAGCGGTGTTACATGGTGCAGGCTTACGTGTACGTCCTGTCATGATGACCGCAGCAGCTATAATCGTTGGCTTATTGCCAATATTATATGGCACAGGTACTGGTTCTGAAGTGATGAGTCGTATTGCAGCACCTATGGTTGGTGGAATGCTAAGTGCGGTGATTTTAACTTTACTTGTTCTACCTGCATTATTTTATTTGTGGCGTTCGTCATCGATTAAAAATGTTTCGAGCAAGGCATAGAGCATGAAAACGTTGAAGGTTAGCCGGAAACTTCATCGGTGGTTGATGTTGTTTTTAGGCTTGCAGTTTTTGATTTGGTCGATATCAGGTGCCTATATGGTTATTTTTGATATTGACTATATCCATGGTGATAGTTTGGTGGTTAATCACCAAGCTAAAGTTAATGTGGATGAAATTACTTACCCATTATCTGCATTAGCTAAGCAATATCCTGACGCAAAAAACATTGCCGTTGAAGTTTTTATAGAGCAAGCCGTTTATCGTTTTACAGAGCATGACGAAAAATATGTTGTAAATGCTAGTAATGGGGAGAAGATTTCTCCCTTAAACAAAGTCGTAGCTATTAGCGCTGCAAAACACTATTACAGTGGTGATGGTGCGGTCCTTGAGTCTGAACTAATTACAGATAATCCACCGTTTGAATTAAGCCGTCGAGCATTACCTGCTTGGCGGGTTAACTTTGATGATTTTGGCAGTCCGTCGATATATGTTTCAGCTCAAACAGGAAAGCTTGTCAGTAAGCGACATGAATTTTGGCGAATCTTTGATTTGATGTTTAGTTTGCATGTCATGGATTACGAAGAAGAAGATCCAAGTAATAAACTACTTTTTTGGTTCACACTTTTTTCTATTTTTGCGGCAATTACTGGTGGTGTATTGAGTTACTTTGTTATTTTCAAAAACAGAGCAAAAAATACATTAGATAAAAGTATGGGAGTAGCTAGATAATGTTACTCCTTAAAAAGCTACATAAGTGGCTATCCTTGTTGGTTGGCCTACAACTACTAGTATGGTTAGGAACAGGCTTATATTTTAATTTGATGGATCATCAAAAGGCTTCAGGAAATCAATATAAACAAACTCCCGTTGTTGCCCAAGTTGATATTAATAGGTTAGTTGAACCACAGCTTGTCTTATCTCAATCAAAACAAGTCGTATCGTTAAAACAAATATCACTATTAGAGCACCCTTACTATTTGTTAACTCATAATAAAGGTTTATATAGCCATTTTGACAATGACTACTCTTTGGTTGATGCGTACACCGCTGAGCCAGTCGTTATTGATGAAACTATGGTTAGAAAACTGGCTCAGTCTTCCTACAATGGTAAAGGTGTGATTAAAAATGCAGTTAAATTATCACCTCCATATGAAGATATACCTCGTGAGCAAAATGAAGTGTGGCAAGTTAACTATGCTGATTATATTCAAACTAGCGTTTATATTGATGCTGGTTCTGGTCGAATAATTAAACACAGTAATGATGATAAACGGTTTGTTGATATTTTCTTTATGCTTCACTTTATGGATTATGGCACTGAAGGAAGCTTCAATAATGTTCAAATCATTTTATTTTCTCTTTTCACGCTTTTCTTTTCCTTAACTGGCTTTATTTGGACTATTGAGCTGCTCTTTAATGGTCAATACAAAGTTCGCTTTGGCAACAAAAGTCGAACTTTGGCGCTATTTGATAAAGATCTGGAGCTTATCGGGGAATTCGATTTAGCTACTAATACCAACTTACTTGACGGTTTAATTGATCATGATATTGCTTTGTCATCAACCTGTGGCGGTGGCGGGACTTGTGGCCAATGTAAAGTACGTCTTGATAGCAGTGTTAAAGTCACTTCAGCAGAGCATGTACTTTTAACAAAGGAACAATTGCAACAAGGTTACAGATTGGCTTGTCAACATGATGCAACAGAAACAAAGAGGCTAACATTAATTGACGTTACTAAAGCCAAAAAATACCTTCTTGAATTAACGCATAGTGAGTTTATTAGTCCCTATATAAAAGAGTTGCGTTTTAAAGTGCTTGGTGGTGAGAAATTAAAATTCAAAGCAGGTGCTCATCTTCGTTTCTATATACCACCAGCTAAAGGAATATCTATACCAGCGCGTCTTCCTGACGCTTTCAAATACCATTGGCGTGATATTGAGTATTTTGAGTATGAGCATCAAGCTTGTAGTCGAAGCTATTCTCTAGCTAATGGTGATGGGCAGATTGAAGCTGGTACTAACGAGTTAAAGTTTACCGTCAAAATTCAAAATGCTCCAAATAAAAGTATATATCCCGGTGTAGGTTCTAGCTACATATGCAATTTGGGGCTAGGGCAAACAATAGAAGCGGCTGGTCCATTTGAAGATTTTCACGCTAAACCTTCAAGTAATAAAACAATGATGCTTATCGGAGCAGGCTCTGGAATGGCACCATTGAAATCATTGATTGAAGAGCAATTGTGCTTCTACCAAAAAGAAAGAAAGGAAACTAGAGGTATCTATTTTTTCTATGGTGCTAGAACTGAGGAGGACTTGTTATATAAAGATGAGCTTTACAGGCTTTCTAGAAAATATCCAAATTTTTTTTACTACCCTGTTTTGTCTAGGCCGCATAAGAACTGGTCAGGAGCAAAGGGGTATGTTCAAGATTTACTCACATCAAATATTAACAAGATTTGTCAAATTGATGGTGTTGAATTTTATCTATGCGGCCCACCGAATATGATGTCGGCAACGATAAATCTTTTGAAAACTAAGAATGTTGATGCAACTAATATTGCATTCGATGAATTTATATAAATTAACCTTAATCACTAACGTAGGAGAAAACCATGAAAACTAACTTTATTAAAACTGTAGGCAAAATCGCTTTGATATTAGTACCAGCAATTACTTTATCAATGAATGCATCCGCTCATGATCCGAAAATGCATGCAAAAAAAGCAGAAAAAGCTGATTGTAGCAAAATGGATCATAGCAAGATGGATATGAAAGACCCTGTTGCAGTTGCAATGATGAAAAAGTGTATGAAGCAATCAAAATCTTCAATGGAGAAAATGGATCACAGCAAAATGAAAGAAATGGATCACAGTAAAATGAAAGGAATGGATCACAGTAAAATGAAAGGAATGGATCACAGTAAAATGGAAAAAAAGGAAAATTAATAAGCTAATAGTGATGATCACCAGAACCATTAATTAAATATTAAAAGTCACTTAATTGAAGCTCGTATTAAGTGACTTTTAAAGTAAGGAATTGTTATGAAAGCTCTTAAAATTCTATTGATATTATTGCTATTGGGAGGAGCTAGTGCAGCCACTGTCATGTATTCAGGGATAGTGAATGTAGCCGCAGATGAACCTCACAGTGACATTGTTTATTGGCTTCTTGAAGAAACTAGGGAGGCATCCATAAAGAAATCGGCTCAACATATCAAAGTACCTGATTTGGAAAGTCCTGAGTTGTTGTTAATGGGAGGAGCAGATTATGAATATATGTGCTCAAGCTGTCATCTAAAACCTGGATTAGAAGAAAGTGATATGAGCATTGGGCTGTATCCTCAACCACCTAATTTAAGTATTTCGCATGAAACTCATCAACACGGTACTGATGAAGAGCTTGCAAGGAAGAATTTTTGGGTGATTAAACATGGCATAAAAGCTTCAGGGATGCCAGCTTGGGGTAAAACTCACAGTGATGAAAGAATATGGGCCATGGTTGCTTTTATTAAGCGGTTACCGACTTTAACGCCTGAGCAATATCAAGTACTAACAGCCATAGACTAATGAGGAAAGACAGAAACAAAATGAAAAATATTTCGATAATGCTAACCACAGTTTCGTTAATGTTCTTAACCATGAGCAATGTTGTAACCGCTCATACAAGCGAAGGAAATAGTGCGAATAAACGTGATGAATTGCCTGTGCTAACAAGTAGTGCAGGTAAGGTTGTTATGCAATTTCATCAAGCTATACAGGCCAACGATAAGAGTAAAGCACGCGGATTTTTAGCTGATAATGTCATCATTTATGAAGGAGGTAGAGTTGAACGCTCAGCCGATGATTATGCAAACCACCACATGCTGGCTGACATGAAATATTTGGCTCAACTTGAAGTAAAAATACTTGAACATGAAGTAAGAGAGGTAGGACAGACAGCTTTTTCTATGTCTAGAACAAAGTTGACTGGAGAGTTTAAAGGAAAAGAAGTGAACAGTGAAGGCATGGAAAGTATGGTTCTTTTGAAAAAAGATGGGAAATGGAAAATAGCTCATATCCATTGGTCCCATTAATTTAAACATAATAATTCAGAGGTTAAAAATGAGAAAATTTATTGCAACTTTTATTGCACTTATCATCAGTATATCGGCTGTGGCTCATGATGATAGAGATCATAGTAATAAAGACAAAAAGGCGATTGTTGATGTGATTAAAAGCATCAAGTATGGCTGGGAAAATGGTGATGGATTGCCGTTTCGACGTAACTTTTTAGATTTTGAGGGGGCACGTTATATCGAAGGAGGAGGACAAAATGCAGGGTTAGATTCGCTAGTCGAGCATCACGTAGAGCCTGAAAAGGATGCTTTGGAATACTTAAAATTGAGTTTTAGTGAAATAGAAGTTCACTTTGAGGGCGAGGATAAATCTTTTGCGTGGGCAATTGCTGACACGCGTATAAAGGGCAAAGTGAATAAAAGTGGCAAAACATTCGACAAAAAAGGATTTCAAACATTCTTATTTCGCAAAGTAAATGGTAACTGGAAGGTTGTGCATACCCACTCCTCTAGTAGAGATAATAAGTGATAATTGTTTAAAACTACAAGGCATGATGACTGGTTAGCTTAAGCCTTTAAATGAATTGAATAGGACTTTGAAGTGAAAAAAATAGAGAAGAAAAAGTACTCAGATTTTTACGAGTTTAACGTCACTTTAGGTCCTATTGATAATTATCACACCTCTTTTTTTGAGTTGAGGTTCGGATTATGAGAATAGTTTACTTTGGCAATAATATGTTTTCTTCGTGCTTAAAATATTTAATTAAGGACGGCTTTGAAATTGAAAGAGTTTACATTAACTCGCCCGATTTTACGTCTTCGGCTATATCAAAATTGTGCGAAACACATCAAATTCCCTTATTCAAAAATAAGCCTATGAGTGAAGAGCTTGAACATTTGATTTCTATGGGTGTAGAAATGTTCATAGTAGCTGAGTATCTGCATATATTACCTGAAACAGGTGTTAAGTATGCGATTAACATACACCCATCAAGGTTGCCAAAAGGCAGGGGGCCAACTCCATTACCGTACTTATTAAAGTATCCAGAACATTCAGGTGTATCAATTCATAAGTTAACGAATGTGGTAGATGGTGGAGACGTGATTCTTCAGTCTGATGTCCCCATTCAAACAAATGAATCCATCACAACTGTAATGGTCAAAATGCATATTGAAGCTGTCAATTTGATAAAGACCTTTCTTTCGGATGTCGAATGTCATTATAAAAATGCTAAGCCTCAAACTGATTATTCATATTTTCCACGAATAGATATAGGAGAGCGGATACTAGATTGGAAGCAACCAACATTAGACATTAACAGCAAGCTTCGCAGTTTTGGTTTTTTGGGTTTAATTCTTAGATTAAATAACCTCTTTTGGAATGCCAAACATATAGAAGCCGTGGAGTGCGTTCATCTTTATGAAGCAGGAGAGGTTATATATGAAGATGAATTTTTACTAGTTGTTAGTTCATATGACGGAATTGTTTGCGTCCACAAATATTCATTATCTTTGGTTGCATGATGCTATTGGAACTGGATGATGCAGCATGATTATTAAAATGAAACCGTTAAAGAAAGTTGCACTTACCGTTGTGGTGATCTGGACAATTATTGTTACAACGCTAACTGTAAACTTAATCATATCATCAAAAAAAAGTGCGGTTAAAAATGCTAAAGATGATGCTTTTTCTGCAATTGAACACATTGATGCGACGATAAAACTATTAATAAGTGACTACCAAATTAACGATATGAGCTTATCAAGACAATTTGATTTAAAAGGACTTGAATCTAATAGTGGCGTCGTATCTATTGAACTTGGTATAGAGAAACCAAAAGTTTCTCTAGTCTTTGTACAAGAAAATTCAAATGTTAGTAACCAAAATACTTTTTTAGATGAATGGCAAAAAAAACTACTCGGTGTCTTAATCGATAGAAACGAGACAACTTATTTTATTGATGAGAAAGGTCAAAGCTCATTTTTAAGAGCTGTAGAGCCAAGAGCTGTAGATCAAGACTGTCAAATTTGCAGTCTAGTAGGACTTGAGAAAAAGGGTGGTTACTTTGGAGGTGTTTTTGTTTCGGTGAATATGAGTCGATACCTTTCAGAAGCGTATTTACACGCATGGAGTATGATTCGAAGCATAGGAGAAAACTTTGTTAGCATTAGCCACAGCCTTAGAACAAGTGATAGAACGCGGGCTTTACGATAAGATTATAGTCACCCGTAGTACGCCAGAAATAGCGGAATCAATTGGTTTTTTACCGGGTACCGAAGAAGAGAAAATGGCGCCTTGGCTTGCGGCGATAACCGATTCATTAGAAGTACTGCACAAACAAGATGAGAATATGAGTGGGAGCTTAAACTATATTATGGACAAAGCTAATATTCAGTTTAAGTCGGTTAACTTTATGCGTGGTCGCAGTATTCAGAACTCGTTAGTATTACTTGATGAATGTCAAAACCTTACCGCTTCACAATTAAAAACCATTATTACCCGTTGTGGTGAAGGTACCAAGTTAGTTTGTTCAGGTAATTTGGCACAAATTGATAGTAATTATTTAACCGCAGTAACTTCAGGTTTAACTTATATTGTGGAGCGTTTTAAGGACTTTCCTGGTAGTAGTACCATCAATTTAAATGGTGTAGTACGCAGCCGATTGGCATCATTTGCTGAAGAAAATTTATAACGCTACAAACCTTTGAAGTTTCGCAAGATAGTGAATGCGGCATTAATTTTTGCTGGGATAATGCCGCCAAACCTGCACATAGTAAGAGTAAAGCAGAACGAAAAAGAGCTATTTACTCCAACAGTTTGAATAATTTAATAAGACCTTCTAAAAACTTAATGGAATTTCAAACGCTAGAGTCTCAACACTTGATACATGCTGTTGATCGTATGAACGATATGTAGCAATAGAAAATACTTATGCTTTTAGTAAGGGTTAGGCTAATACATACTATTGAGTTTTTCTGATGATTAGGCTTTATATACAGTGATTATCTTCTTGGTATATGATGATAAACTTGGTTGATGTTAAAATGCAGCACTTAGTTATAAAAAGCGTAATAAATAAGGCAAATCACTTTGCTTAATTTTCTATAATCAATGCATTAGCAGGGTACTAGCGTGTTTGCAAAAAACTCAAAAGAGCAACTTTTCCAACGATATAATAAGTCGGTTATTGTCGTATTCTCGGGCATTATGCTCTTGACCTTTATTATAACGCTCTATAATTACTACCTTGCTCGCCAGGCACATCATGATGCAAAACTCGTAGAAGTGACAGAGTACAGTGTTCAACTTAATAAAAAGCTGACCAGTACAGTAGAAACACTAACGGGTATCCGTGATTTAGCAGAATACTATCTGCGTTTTCCTGAAGAGTTAACCACTCAAACTCCAGCATTACATCAAGAAGGCAAATATTTTTACCTTAATAAGTCCAGACGCAGCTTAAATACTAATAATCGTATCATGAGCGGTAATATCAGCGGAATTGGCCAAATTGATAGCTTTAATCAAGCCGTTAAGCGTGAGCTAATTATGGCGAATGCTTTAACACCGGCATTTGCCACTGCACAAGAATCCATTAAAGAAGCCAACTGGTTATATTACATTTCAATGCAGCGCTTTGTAAATTTGTACCCTTGGGTACCTCGCAGTATTTGGCAATACAGTGATCAAAGCTTAACTAATAGCTTAATGTTGAAAATTAAAGCTGCGCAATACCGTGATGAAAAATTTTGGTCGCGACCTTATGTTGATTCGGCGGGTAAAGGTCTTAATACAGCGTTAGGCATGGGGGTATATTTAGCAAATGAAATGAAAGGAGCGGTGTTAATTGATATTAATACGGCTAGCTTATATAGCTATTTACCCGAGGTTGAAGATGAAGACCGTGGCTATATAATTGTTGATAAGCATAGCCATGTTTTATTGCATAAAAATAGTGCTAATTTAACACTGAGTACGCGCACTGCTTTTAGTGATGCTGCACCAGCACAATTGAACCAGCTTAGTTATCAAGCACTATTAAATCTTACCCCGAGTGCCGACATTGGTGATTGGGTTGTACAGCTCAAAAAGTTACCAGTGAATGATTGGATTTTATTAGAGTATCACCAAAAAGATAATTTTTATGCTGCCATTAACCAGCGTTTTTTAACTATATTCGCCAGTATTTTCTTTGGTTTATTAAGTTTGTTAGGGCTGGTTTATTATGTAACTTACCATTCTTTTATCGCCCCCTCTAAAAAGTTTATTGCCCATATTGAAAACTGTTCAGCGGGTGATCCCGGAAAAATAAAACCCTCAGATGAATGGCACCATTGGTTTAAAATTGTTGAAGATCTTTTTGGCCAAAACCGTAGTTTGATGCAACGTTTAAAAGATCAAAATAATGAACTTGATCTGAGAGTGAAAGAAAAAACCCAAGCGTTGTTTTATAAAAGTGAGCAACATCAGCGTGATTATGCTTTGCTTCGCTCTGTAATGGATGCAATTCCTGACTATATTCTTTTTAACGATCAGCAGGGGCGATTAATTGGTTGTAACCAAGCCGTTGAACAACTGGTATTGCAAAAAGAAGCAAATATTTTAGGCTGTCAAATTAGTGATTTTATTGCCACGGACTTAGGTGAGAAAGTAGCACACAGTGTTGGTATCAAGTCAGGCAAACAATCAGCCGTTGCTCATCAACAAACAGTAACAACCGATGATAAAACCTATGAAGTGTATAAAGCCCCATTTTATAGTGAGGGAAGCACTTTACTGGGAAGTATCGTGCTTATTCGTGATGTTACTCAGCAATTTGAAATTAACCAAGATCTTCAACGTGCGAAAAACCAAGCTGAAGAGGCAAACAAAATTAAAAGCCAATTTTTGGCTAATATGAGTCATGAAATTCGTACCCCTATCAATGCTATTCAGGGCATGTTTTATCTCTTACAGCAAAGTCGTTTAGACAAAGTACAAGAGCAATATTTAACCAATGCCGAAACAGCTTCAAATACGCTACTTTATTTGGTTAATGAACTACTAGATTCTGCTAAGGTTGAATCAGGCAATATGTCAGTACATCAAGAAATCATCGAACTAGATAGTATTGTTTCACAAGCGCTTAATTTAAATATTGCCCCTTTAGCTGGTAAAGATTTAAGCCTAAAAGTTGCCATTGACAGCAAAGTACCATTAAAAATTTACACTGATACTATGCGACTAGTTCAAGTGTTGAGTAACTTGCTTAATAACGCGATAAAATTTACCGAAAAGGGGCAAGTAGCGCTTAACGTATCTTTGTCTGACCAAGGTATTGATAGCAGTAATACTGTGATTTTGTTTAAAGTGAAAGATACCGGTATTGGCATTGAAAAAACTAAACAGTCAGGGTTGTTTGAAGCATTTAAGCAAGCTGATGAATCCATGACTCGAGTATATGGCGGCACAGGCTTAGGTTTGTCAATTTGCCAACATATTGCGCAGTTGCTTGGTGGCGAAATTTCTATTGATAGTACTTTAGGCCAAGGTGCTGAGTTTACTTTAGCGCTACCTTTAAATATGCCGAACACTGTTGTGCATGAAGCTGATAGCAAGAACAATGACTTAACTCAGTTTCGGTTGCCATTTGCCCAATGTACTGTGCTTAATTTAGCGGTGAATATTCCCGCTAAATTAGCGCAAAACTTTGCTGATATCAATCAAGCGATCACTCCTATTGATAACATCGATAAGCTAAATAATATGCCAGGGAGTAAACAAAAGTTACTCTTTATTAAAAGTAGCAATTATGCCAATGGGTTTACGCATCATGAGTTAGCGCTAATAAAGCAAGAAG
Source organism: Cognaticolwellia aestuarii (assembly GCF_002000025.1). GTDB lineage: Bacteria > Pseudomonadota > Gammaproteobacteria > Enterobacterales > Alteromonadaceae > Cognaticolwellia > Cognaticolwellia aestuarii. The sequence goes on along the minus strand of NZ_MUZV01000001.1, from coordinate 94,617 downwards.
TTACTGTACTGGCATTATGTCAACCAGTAGCCAGTGTTATTTCATTTGAGTTGCTTGAGCAGTTAAATCACCATGGCATAAACTACCTATTATTAGAAATGCCATTGTATCGAGATGTTATTGCTAAGCTAGCTAAGGAGCTTACTCGTTTATCATCACACTTACCCTTAGTTCCCGCTGAGGCAGAACCGAAAGTTATCTCAACAACAACAGGCTTAGCTGGATTAACAATATTGCTTGTAGAGGATAATCTTGTTAATCAATTGGTTGCAATTAAGTTGTTAGAATCAATGCAAGCCGTGGTGGTGGTGGCGCAAAATGGACAAGAGGCCTTAGACAAGTTACCGCTAGAAGACATTGATATTATTCTGATGGATATACAAATGCCGGTAATGGATGGCTTAACTGCAACACAGCATATCCGTGCTTTGCCGCAATATCATGACTTACCTATTATTGCGATGACAGCACACGCGCGTGAAGAAGATAAACAACAATGTTTAGCTGCAGGAATGAATTTACATATTTCTAAACCTATTAGTCTTAATGCGCTACGCGATAGCATTTTATCGCAGTTGCCTAGCTCTGATTCAGATTAAGCTATTCTACTTAGCTAGCGATATAAACTGGAATTGAGTTCATTTAAAGTGCTATTTAATAAAGGCTAAGAGTTTGTCACTCACTCAGTCGGCATGAATTTTGCCTCTGGCAACATCAAAGCAGTTAATGAAGCTTAGGTGAATCATTAACTGCTGTTATGAGCTTTTTTACTCGCCTGACTCTCCTGATTCGGCAAAAAATGCCTCAGCATAATAACGGCCATTACGAATGGCAAATTCAGCATCAGGTGAAACTTCTCCAACCCGCATCATTGCAGGGCCAGTGGGCTCAGCTAGCACATAAGCTAAACCATCAACGGTAATCGTTATTTCATCACCTTCTTTGGGAATATTGAGTGCGAGTAAGGCATGGTTATCAATAAAAACGAGCATCATTTTGATGCGTGGCATCAAGGCTCTTAAAATAGCGACGGTGAGCGTAACTTTACTATCACAATCACCTTGATTTTGCCAAAGTGTTTGCAGTGGTGGGTTAAAGCCAGCGCCAGTTGAGGTTACTCTCGACTCTAACGTAGCATAAGGGATACTTTGAATAAATCCGAGTACGTAATCACTCACTTCTCGAATTCTTTGAATTGATACATTATTCAAAATAAGCGGTTTCAGTACCGCAAGATCCGCCACAGACTCTTGTGCAAAACGCACATGGTCAGGCTTAATTGCATTGTTATTATTATATGAGTGAAATTGAGTATAGAAGTTGCGCGTTAAATACTCATTTACTAGCTCTTTCTCAAGCTGAGCAATAGTTTGGTAGGCTTGATCAACAGTTGTTTGATTTTGACCGCTAATATCTAGTTGTAAATTCTGTCCTTGATTTACAAACTTTACTTGTACGTCTGCGATTGGTGATTTTCGTAATTTTTTTCTTAGTTGATAATTAACATATTTTCTGACGTGCTTTGCTTTATAGGCTTTAAAGTTTCTGAAGCGATCAAATAAAGTTGTTCTGTTAATTGAAAAACTCAGTGATTGCGCTTGCTTCGCCTGATCTAGCCATTGATAGTTGAATTGCACCTGTTGGTCGGTAATTTGCTTACTAAAGTCGAGTTGCTTTGCCCAGACAGTGTTGGGAAAACATATCATTAAGATGGCAACAACGGTTAGAAACTTCACAATGAACCTTTATAACTCAATAGTAACAATACAAGCTTACGTTAAATTTTACAGGCATGCGAATTTCTAGTTATCGCTTTACTTTTACTGTGTTTGATATATATTCAAACAAGTGTTTTAATTATTTGTTTAAATTACCTGTTCGGAGAATGTAATGGCTGACTATCAAGTGCCTCTAAAAGATATGAATTTTTTGTTATATGACGTATTTAATGCCGATAAATTATGGCAGTCATTACCAACACTAGCTGAACGGGTTGATCGCGAAACCGCTGAAGCAATCTTACAAGAATGTGCAAAAGTAACTGAACAGGAAATAGCACCACTGTCACGTAATGGCGATGAAGTTGGTGTTGCTTTTGATAATGGTAAAGTTACTACGGCACCAGGTTACAAAGAAGCCTTTAATACTTATGTTGCTGGCGGATGGACATCACTTGGTGGTGATCCTGATTTTGGTGGCATGGGCATGCCTAAAATGTTGACGGCATTTCATGAAGAAATGCTTTGTTCAGCAGATATTTCATTTTCGCTTTATCCTGGTTTAACTGCCGGCGCTGGCTTATCACTGGCTAAACATGGCAGTGAAGCCTTGAAACAACGCTATTTAACGCGTATGTACGCTGGTGATTGGAGTGCAAGCATGTGTTTGACCGAATCACATGCGGGTACTGACTTAGGTATGATCAGAACTAAAGCTGTGCCGCAAGCGGACGATAGTTACCTTATTAGTGGTACTAAGATTTTTATTACTGCAGGTGAGCATGACCTGACTGAAAATATCATTCATCTAGTGTTAGCAAAATTACCAGATGCGCCAGCTGGACCTCGTGGAATTTCGTTATTTTTAGTACCAAAATTCCATGTTAACGAAGACGAGTCACTCGGTGAGCAAAACAAAGTAAGTTGTGGTTCGATAGAACATAAAATGGGTATCCATGCTTCTGCTACTTGTGTGATGAATTTTGATGGTGCAAAAGGCTATTTAGTTGGCGAGCTCAATAAAGGTTTAGCTTGCATGTTTACCATGATGAACTTTGAACGTATTGGTGTTGGTATCCAAGGCTTGGGGGCTGCAGTTCGCTCTTATCAAAATGCTTTAGAGTATGCAAAAGATCGAATTCAAGGGCGTTCTTTATCGGGCGTTAAGTCGCCAGATGCACAAGCAGATTCATTACTAGTGCATGGTGATGTTCGACGTATGCTACTCAATATGAAAGCGATGAATGAAGGTTCACGTGCCTTATCAACGTATATTGCTATGCAGTTAGATATTGCCACTTACGGCAGTGGTGAAGCGCAGCAAAAAGCAGATCAACTTGTTGCATTGATGACCCCGATCGCAAAAGCTTTTTTTACCGATCTTGGTTTTGAAAGTACGGTTGCTGGCCAGCAAGTATTTGGTGGTCATGGCTATGTGCGAGAGTGGGGACAAGAGCAATTAGTTCGTGATACCCGAATTTCACAAATTTATGAAGGCACCAATGGTGTGCAAGCAATGGATTTACTGGCACGTAAGGTTGCTGGTAGTAAAGGTCAATTAGTCACAATATTTCTTGAAGAGGTACGTAGCTACATTGAAGAGCAAAAAGCAGACACTATGCAAGAGTTCATTCAACCTTTGGCTAAAGCCACAGATGATCTTGCGGACTTAACTGAGTACTTGTTAACTGCGGCGGCAAGTTCAAAAGAAGAGCTCGGTTGTGCAGCTAACGACTATTTACATGTTTTTGGTTACACCGCAATGGCGTATATTTGGGCAAGAATGGCTGAAGTATCATTAGCAGCAAGTGAAGATAGTGCGTTCCATCAGAGTAAAATACATACGGCTCGTTATTTCTTTTCTCGCTTATTACCACGTTGTCAGTCATTGATCACTTCGGCAAAGTCGGGTCAAAATGCGATGTTTGATATGGATGAAGAGCTGTTTTAAGGTCAGTTTATAGTTAATACGATACCAAGCCAATTCAGCAGTACTGAATTGGCTTTTTTTATCTCACAAAATACTTTTTTTATCTCACACAATAATAATACCGTAGGCCGATTGCTCCATTGTGTCAGCATAAGAAAATCATGAAAAATAAGTTAGCTTGCGGTTTTGTTGCTAGCGACAAACATCAACTTAACTATGTTTGTACCGTAATTACATTTTGTTACTGCTCTAGCAACATAATCATACTTTTTTGCTGATTTATTGCACTATACTGCGCCAACTAAAATTAGCGCTTATTTGTGGAAGAGGTTATGTTGGGGTTGAATCAAGCAATCGATGTAAATAATAGTATGAAAAAAATACTATTAATTGAAGATGATCACATGGTATCTCACCTAATAAAGTCATTCTTAGAAAAGTCTAATTTTATCGTACAACAAGTTTTTAGTGGCGATTTAGCGCAAGAGGCAATTTTAACTTATAAACCGGATTTGGTGATCTTAGATATTGGTTTACCTAAATTAGATGGTTTTGATGTTTGCCATACACTACGAAAAATCTATCAACAACCGATTATTGTTCTAACGGCGCGTGAAACAGAGCAAGATCAACTGTGTGCTTTTCAGCTTGGTGCCGATGACTTTATTTGTAAGCCCGTATCTCCTCGGGTATTAAAAGCACGTATTGATGCTATGTTACGTCGTCAATCAGTGAAGCAAGTGCGTCAATTAAATGTTTATAAATTGGGTAACATTGCCTTGTACCCGCAAGCGAACAAATGTGAAGTTAATGGCAACATTATTCCGTTAAGTACTTTTGAGTTTCAATTATTGGCACTATTAACCCAAAATGCAGGCCAAGTGATGACACGTGATGCCATTTATAGCACGTTATTAAGTCGCCAATATAATGGGGTTGAGCGTACTGTAGATGTTCGTATTGCTAAGTTACGCGATAAATTGCTGCATGTTGGTATGACACATGTGCGTATTGAAACTGTTTGGGGTAAAGGCTATATATTAAACGAAACCGCCGCGTAATTATTACAACTCGTTCAAGTGTAGCTTGCTTATTGTCAGTTGCTAAAGGCTTTAAAAAGAATAGGTTGTACCAATAATAGCAATATTGCGCTGATGCTTTTGATGTGAATCAGAATTGATCTGCTCATTATTTATTTGGCTAGCGGTGAAAGCGCCTATGACACTCCAATGCTCGGTTAAATCAAAACTGCCAATAATTCCTAGGGTGGTGGAGATTGTTTGGTTATTATTTTGAGTTTTGTTGTAAGGCTCAAATACAGGGGCTAAGTTGTGTTGAACTTGCGTACTTTCAAAACTAGCGGTCAATGATAAATCAAACCTGCCACGATGTAAGACATTATAAGTGCTGTGTATAAATGTTTTAAAACGTTTTTGATGCCACTGCTCTTGCTGGCTATAACCCGTTTCGGTGCTTAAGCGACCAAGTTGGTATAAGTCATTTTCAATGACGTTGGAAAACAAAAGTTGAGGAGATAATAAAGGCGTATAGGTTGGTGATAAAATATAACTATTCTTTAAGCTGTATAGTCCGGTTTGAAAGCTATTATTGATATGTCTTTGTAATGATTTTGTATTACCCGCTGAAAATAGTTGTGCTAATTCTTGCTGCTCGCCGTCATCATTTTTTTCATCTTTAGTTAACATTATAAGCGCAGATAAGCCTAATTCTTGCGATAAATTTAATGACGAATAACTCCCTGTGGATGAAGGAATTGTCGAGTCTAATTTGACCGGAGCGTTCATTGCGTTCGATTTATGGTTTGCTGCCATCACCTGACTTTGCAGCAGTAATACCAGCATAAGGCCACTAAATTTGATGATTAAAGTAATATTCATATAAGTCCTTATTTGACCGTAAACGACTTTTAACTCAAGTGTTTAGCTGTAGGATGAATAACTATATTAAATAGGTGTCAGTTAATCCAAGATTCAAGTTAACTATAGTCAATGAATAATAACTGATGGTAAAAAAACGCAGTTAATTAATTAACGCTATAAATTAGATACTTTTATTTGGACAAAAGATAGAATGTAATGCTGACTACTATGGCGTGAAAGTAAGTTTTATCACGCAGATACAATGATTTTTAGGTTTAGATAATAAATCTGTTAGGGAGAAATTTAGTGCGATTATTGAGTGCTTTACTCATTATTTTTTTATCGGCATGTAGCATTCAACAAGATGAAGCGGCATTGGTTAAACCTGTTTGTGATTTATCGTATTCGCGCTATCAAGCAACGGTTACAGGCTACTGTCAGGAAGTTGCTGCAGACATACCTGAATCAGTGGCTGTGATTAATAAACAGATAACCATTAAGCCACTCAAAGATATACCTGATGTCTTTTGGTTTAACAAAAAGATGAAATATTCTTTAATAAAACAAGAGACCACTGCTCCGCTTATTTTTATTATTGCTGGCACAGGCGCAAGTTATGAAAGTGCAAAAATGTTAAGTCTACAAAAGAGTTTTTATCAACAAGGCTATCATGTTATTTCTTTGTCATCGCCGACCTTTGCCAATTTTATTGTTAATTCAACTAATACGACTTACATGCCGGGGGATTTAGCCCATGATGCCGAAGATTTATATCATGTGATGAACTTAGTTTGGGCGCAAGTACAGGCTCAAGACGGGGTAGAGGCTTCATCATTTTCTATTACAGGTTACAGCTTAGGTGGTGCACATTCGGCATTTATTGCGTTATTAGATGAGGAACAGCAAGCGTTTAATTTTGAAAAAGTATTGCTGATTAATCCGCCCGTGAGTTTATATAATTCGGTGACTATACTTGATAAGTATTTTGATTTACGTGCAAACCGTCAAGCTGCAGTAGCAATGTTTGATGAAATAATAGAGCGCTTTTCTTACCAATACTCAATGCAAGAGTCATCAACATTTGATCAGGGCTCTATCTTTAGTTTGTTTAAAAATGCCAATTTGACTGAAGCAGAATTAAAGCTACTCATTGGAGCTTCATTTAGAATGTCGTCTTCAGATATGATCTTCGCTTTAGACGCTAGTTTTAATACTGGCGCAATTACCTATAAGCATCATGTGATAGATAAATTCGAAAGTCTAACTCACTCAATGCAGCGTGCGAGTGATGTCACTTTCGGAGATTATTTTGATCGAGCCATGTTACCAAGAGCTCAGCGACAAGATCCTACAACGACTAAAGCTGATTTGATCTATCGTTATAGTTTGCATGCGATAGAGGATTACCTAAAAACGTCAAAGAAAATTTATTTAGTCACTAATCAAGACGATATTATTTTAAAGGCCGGAGAAGTTGAATATTTACAGTCAATATTTGCTGAACGTGGCAAAATATTCCCGCGTGGTGGTCATTGTGGCAATATTGATAGGGTCAGTTTTGTTGAGCATTTACAGACTATATTCAGCAGAGGCGTTAACTAATGTTAAAGGTTTTTAATCAATTTATCGTTCTGCTGTGTTGTTTTTTAATGATTGCATGTTCAGCAGTGCCCCAATTAGAAAGTAATGCGATTGCCCCCATTGTTCAGTTACCTGATAACCATGAAGATTTAGGGGTCATGAGTGCTTATACCGATCCTTGGGAAGGGTTTAATCGCCGAATGTATTATTTCAATGCTAAGGCTGATGAGTATGTCATATTGCCAGTTGTTACAGGCTATCAAAAAATCACTCCTGACGTTGTTCAAAGAAGTATTAATAACTTTTTTAGTAACTTAGATGAAATATCGACGTTTATTAATTCATTATTACAATTTAAGTTGTCTGTGGCCGGCGAAACACTTGCTCGATTCACACTTAACTCAACCGTTGGTTTAGCGGGGCTATTTGATGTTGCCACGCAAATAGGGTTTGCTGAGCAGAATGAAGATTTTGGCCAAACTTTAGGTTATTGGGGGGTAGATGCTGGGCCCTATTTAGTGCTACCGCTGCTAGGACCGTCGTCACTTCGTGATGCTACAGGTTTAGTTTTTGATAACCTGGTTTTTCAACAAGCCGTTGATGAGTTAGGTTTAGATACTGATGAAGAACTATTGATGTCAGTAATTGATGGTATTGATGCTAGAGCATCTTTGCCTTTTCGATATTATGCCTCAGGTTCTGCATTTGAATACGAGCATTTAAAATTGCTTTATAAAAAGTATCGTGAAATTCAAGTCGCTCGATAAAAGTGTTAACTAACTATCTGTATTTAATTGCTTAATTATAAAGCTAAGCTGTTGGCTTAGCTATTTTATAAATTAAAGGTATAATCAGCGCTTATAAATTTTTTAGGAATGCCCTTTGTTAGCTGTTATACGTATCATACTGATGACTTTAATATTAGTTATCATCTCTATCTGTTCTTGCTTGTTCTGTTTGATCCGACCATTTCATCGCGATAATGTTTATCATACAGCTAAATATCTTGGTAAAGTTGCAAAAGTTTTGGGGCTAGATATTGAGGTTAGAATACCCGACTCGGCAAAAAATATCGGCCCAGTAGTTTATATTTGTAACCATCAAAATAGTTATGACATTTTTACTGTTAGTGGCGCAGTGCAACCAGGAACAGTGAGTGTTGGCAAGAAAAGTTTAAAATGGATACCTTTTTTTGGGCAAATGTATTGGTTAACCGGCAATATTCTAATTGATAGAAAAAACAAAAATAAAGCTATGGGAACCATAGATACAACCGCACAAAAAATTCGTGAAAAGAAACTCTCTGTTTGGTTATTTCCAGAAGGTACTCGCAGCTATGGTCGTGGTGTATTACCTTTTAAAACGGGGGCATTTCGTACGGCAGCAAAAGCTGAGGTGCCTATCGTGCCTGTTTGCGCTAGTAACACCCATAAAACGATTGATTTGAACCGTTGGGATAACGGTAAAATGATTATCGAGTTTTTAGCACCGATTACTTTCTCAGGCGAAGATAAAGAAAAAATTCGTACGGTAACGAATCAAACTCGCAGTGCTATGCTAGCTAAAATTGAACAACTTAATATTGAAACGGGCTGTGAGCTAACATTGCCCGTTGATAAAAAGTCAAAAAATACCTAACCAAGTGAGATAAAAAATGATTGATGAAGAATTGCAACAATGGCAAGAGCATACTGAGCAGTTAATAGAGGCCTTGGTTGAAGATGGTACTAATGAAGAAGTTCACCATACTATTGAGCATCACTTTTCTAGCGTTGATTTTGACACCCTAGAAAAAGCCGCTATTACGGCATTTAAAATGGGCTTAGAAGTTGAAGAGCCAGAAGAAGCCGAATTAGAAACTGGCGAAAAAGTCTTTGCCTTTGACATCATCACGGAACAAGCTTTAGATTTTGATATTATTTTTGATGAAACAAAAAAGATGTTCGAATTAGCAAAACAGTGCAAAGTTGATTATGATGGTTGGGGCACATATTTCGAAGAATAAATAACATAAAAAATAGGTTATCCGATGGAATGGTTAAAAACTTTATTACAACCCGAAACATTATCGCTACTAATTCCTATAGTCGCTATCGTTGGCGCATTTGCTGTTGCAGCATTAAAGGCACACCACCGGCACCAAGAGCGTATAGAAAAAATTAAAAATGGCTTTAATCCGGACTAATAAAAACGCAAAGTGGTAACACTTTGCGTTTTTTTATCATGGCAACTAAAAAACCGAAAGTTAATGACCTTTCGGTACTAGCGTTCCTCCGCGCTTAAGTTAAGTGCTGGTTGTTTGGTTAACTCAAATTCATTGCGCTGGCTAAATAATGAAAACGCTGCTGGCACAAAGATAAACGATAAAATGGTTGTTAACACAGTACCACCAGCGACAGCGACAGCAAAAGGCGGCCAAAAACCACCGCCAGCAAGAATCAAGGGTAAAAAGCCTCCAACGGTTGTTATCGTTGTAGAACTAATATGGCGAGCACAACTTTGTACACAACGAATAATGGCTGCTTGGTCACCCTGTATGGCTTTTTCATCCATTTTTAATTCAGCAATAATGACAATCGCGGCATTGATAGCAAGCCCCATTAGACCTAGCAAACCGATAATTACTGTGAATCCAAAAGGGTAGTCAAAAATATAAACGCTTAGTAACCCCAAGCCAATAGATTGAAATGCCGATAAAAATATAATGGCGCTGAGTCGAAATGAGTTAAAAGATAGCACCACCACAGTCAATAACAAGGTTAGTATTAAACCAACGCTGGCCAGCAGTTTGCCAACCGCTTTATTTCGCTCAGCGGACTCTCCACCAAACTCGATACGATAACCGTGATGTAATTGATAATCAGCTTTAGCCATATTCTCTTTAACGCGATTTAACACAACTGAGGGAAGCACGCCGGCACGAATATAACCTTCAATGACATTCACGCGCACACCATTCCTGTGTGGAATAGCGCCACGGCTAGCTTTGACTTCTAAATCGGCAATCGCAGTCAGTGGTATCGATTGTTTTGAGGTTGGGTTAATCACGTTAACATTCTCTAAAGCAGCTAAATCATCTCGTTGTTCATTACCAATGCGAACCCTAACTGGAATAGACTCTGTTGCTTCGATAATTGAGCCATTTGCTTGACCAGATAACGTTGTGTTTAGTTGTTGCGCTACTTGTACTAATGACAGACCTGCTAGGTTAGCTTTAGCTTCATTAATATTGACCCAAACCTTAGGTGTTCCCGGCTGAAGGGTTGCTCGGCTATGCGTAATATCTTGGGTATCAGCCATAAAAGCGCGTATATCATCACCAATAGATTTTAACCTATCTAGGTTAGGTCCAAAGATACGTAACTCTACAGGGGCATTGAAAGGGGGTCCTTGTTCTAGTTTCCTGACCAATATTTGTGCTTCAGGTAACATTTCATCTAAACTTTTTTGAATGTCAGGAATTAAGCGATTCGCGGCTTGAAAGCTTGTCGCGGTAACCATGGCTTGCCCGTAATATTGAGCACCATCTTTTGTTGGCATTAAATTGTAGTAAAAAGAGGGTGCATTATTACCGATAAACCAGCGAACATCCTGAATACCTTCTAACTTTGTCAGATAATTTGTTAGCTGTGAACTGACGCGCTGAGTATTGATAATGCTACTTTGTGACGGTAAAAAAAGCTCAATTTGAAACATGTCGCGATCAGAAGCCGGGAAAAATTGCTCTTGTAATTGCTTTGCCGCGATAAAGCCAAATAGCGGTAAGCAAAATACTAAAGTGATGATGGTTTTTCGGTAAGTGAGTGACCAACTTAGAACACTAACAAAGCTGCGGTTTAATGCCGGTAAGGTGATCCCGCGTTGGTACCAATGTGATTCATGAGTATTATTGCGTTTGCCAATGAAGCGACCGGCTAAACCTGCAACAATAGTATGAGAGATAATATAAGAGCCAATTAGGGAAAATATAACACTGAGGGCAATACCACCAACAAACTCACCGGCAGGGCCTGGCATTAATACGATAGGCATAAAAGCTAAAATGGTTGTTAAGGTTGAGCCAAGTAATGGTAGCCATAGATGGTTAACCGCATTTGAGACCGCATCAAGTCGACGTTGACCATTCTCCCGATTGGTTTTTATTGTATCAGCCATGACAATGGCATTATCAACCATGATCCCTAAAGCAACCACCAGACCAGTTACTGACATTTGGTGTATCGGTAAACCGTAAAAATTCATCACAGATAAGGTAAATAACACGGTTAATGGCAGCGATAGGGCCACAATTAAAGCGGCTTGCCAGCCTAATGTGATGAGTAGTACGACTGCGATGATGGCAAAACCTACGGCGATATTACTGACTAGATCACTGAGACGAGTTTCGGTATAACTGCTTTGATCAAATATTACTTCTAAACTGACATTATTGGGTAAGGTTTCGGCAAATACCGCTAAGGCTTGCTGAACTGAAGCGCTCCATTGATCGATACGTAAGTTTGGTAGCATGCGTGTGGCCACAACAACAGCCTGCTGATCGTTGATCAGCGCTATTTCTTTTGGTGGATAACTGACGGTTTTTTGAATATTAGCAATGTCCCCTACGCGCATTAAGTTGCCATTATTGTCTGCTTTGATTGAAATATCACTGATCCGGTCAGTGTCATGTAACGCGCCGGCCAATTCTATTTGCATTTGGTTGAATTGATTGGTTAATTGCCCTGCAGAAACTTTAGCATCGGCTTGACGTATTTTTTCTGAAACATCACTAACGGATAGCTTTAGCTGGCTACTCATCATGGGATCGAGTTCGACTAAAACTTCCTCAGATCCTCGACCAAAAATACTGACTAAATCAGTTCCATAAATTAACTTTAATTGATTTTGTAGCTCATTTGCATAGCGCCCTAGTGTCGCGGTATTGGGTTCACCTGTGCCTTGCCAGTTAAGCGCTATTATTTGGGTATAAGCATAGCCTCTATCGTCTTCTAATATTGGTGAGAGTGTACCGGCAGGTAAACTTGGACTGAGATCATTGAGCAAATCTCGCACTCTAGACCATATCGGTTTGGTATCGGTAATTTCATCTTGTAATTTCACTTGTACAATTGAAATACCAGGGCGAGAGTTTGAAGTTAATAGGTTTATTTCAGGTAGTTTTCGTAACTTTTGCTCGATTTTCTCGCTAATGAGTACTTCAACTCTTTCAGCACTTGCACCGGGTAATTGCGTAATAACACTGGCGATTCTGTTGGTTATTCTAGGATCTTCGGTACGAGGCAAGTTGCTTAAGGCCCCTAAACCAGCTACGACTAATAAGGTGATCACCAAAGACATTAAGCGACCATTTTTAACAAATGAACGTATCATAAGCTTTGCCCTTTCATGGCGACGGGCGTTACTTGCTGATCAGCACGCTTAACAATTTGTTTAGGGACATAGCGGTGCACACCAGCAACGATAATATCGACAGGTACTAAAGGTAAACCAGTAATATAAGCAGCGTCTAATGTTGAATATTTTACTTCAACAGTGGTTGCTGAAATCGCGAATAAATCGGCTGTTGTTGGGGTGACTTGATAAACATTCCATTGACCTCTAATACCATCGGTTAATGCCGATAAAGGTAACCAGAAACCGGCTTGCTCAATTTTTTGCTGAATGTTTACTTGTGCTAGTTGGCCATTGTAAAAATGGTTTTTCTGACTCAGAGCTAGGCGTAATTCAACCGTACGACTAATGTCATGTACTTGTTTTCCAATCACTAATAGTGTTGCCGATAAGACTTGTTTATCTAAGGTTACGGGCAATGTTTGTCCGACAGTTAAGCGACTAGCTACGTTAACAGGCACACCGACAGAAACTTCATGATGGCTTTGCTTAATCAGCTCAAAGGCTGTTTGATTTGGGCTGAAGTTCTCCCCTTCGGCGATAGAGCGTGTGCTTATGATGGCATCAAATGGCGCATGAAGCTTAGCCCGTGACATTTGATACGCTATATTTGCTATATTTGCTTGTTGGCGAGACAGATCAGCAATAATGATCTTTTTTTCCGTTTCAAGTTCATCTAATGCCTGCTTAGAGCTATAACCTTTAGAACTTAAATCATAAATACGCGATAGGTTTAAACGATTCAATTCAGCTTGTGCATTTAATTGCGCTATGGTCGCGGCAACTTCTTCTCGCTTAATGGTGAGTAATTCTGTATCAAGCTCTGCTAATAGTTGACCTTTTTTAATGATGTCACCACTATCGACATAAACTTTCGTGACTTTCCCGGCGTACTCAAAGCTGAGCGATGCCAACTGTTTACTGACAACTTTACCAATATAATTTCGCTCAATATCATAAGACAAATTTGGTGAGATGGTTTGAATATTAGCACTATGGTGATAATTAGCGCTTAGTTCACTCGCTTGAGTTTTGTCTTGTTCAGTATCAGAGCAAGCACTTAATAAGGCGCAAGGTAATAATAAACCATAAATTGCCAGTAGTTTTGTGGCGCGTTGGACTATGAACACGTAATCAGCCTTAAAAGTAAAGTATACAAACTAGACTCAATAGTCTAGTTTACTCAAACTAGACTGTCTAGTCTATTTTGATGTATGTTATCGCACGGTTAAAGATCTTTACACTAATCAATGATGATCAGTAGATAACACTATGGAAGAGATAAAGTTGTAGCTTAATAGGGTATAATACTCATATTAATATTGACCTGTGTGATGTACTTACCGGGCATGTATCGTGTTAATTTTTTAGTTTTTATGGATAGTGGTGACTAGCTTTATGGCAAATGTGCGAAGCAAAAGTGAAAGTAAAAGAAAACAGATATTGGTTGCAGCAACGTTGCTGTTTACCGAACAAGGTTATAGCTCTACGAGTATGGATTTAATTGCTAAAAATGCCGGTGTTTCTAAGCAAACAGTGTATAGCCATTTTGGTAGTAAAGATGAATTATTTGCCGCATCAATAAAACAAAAATGTGACTCGTACCAAATGACTGAAATTTCACTTGATACCGCTAGTGAACCGGCAGAAATTTTATTTGTTTTGGCAAAACGCTTTTTGGCTATGCTGACCTCAAAAGAAGCACTAGCGATACATAAAATTTGTGCTTACGAGTCTAAGTCTTACCCACAAATATCGGAACTATTCTATCAAGAGGGTCCCGAGCGTATTGTCAATGATGTGGCAAAGCTCATGGCTGAGTTTGATAACAAGCAGCAGCTAATAATCCCTGAAGCTAAATTTGCTGCCTTACAGTTTTTAAATATGGTGAAGGGAGAGTGCTGGATGCGCCTTGAGTTTAATACTAAAAAGCAAATATCAGAAAGCGAAATTAACCGTTATTTAGACTCGAGTATTGCGATGTTTATTAAAGGCTACTCAACTTAGTTACTCATTAACCTGCACAGTAACTCCGGTCATATTTACTAGCGCTATTCAAGATAAAAGCTAAATTTTAGGGGCAGCTCTACTGTATGGTTTGTACTGATGAGGCATGAGCTTCAGATGCACTGAACATGCCGGTTAACATCGTATCAATAACATACTCTAAATCTGAAGAAGATACTTTGGAACGTGCCATAGCAGCAGTACCTTTGAGCGCGGTATATAAACTTAGCGCGTTACCTGCGCAGTTATGATGTAAACCCAACAAAATGGCTTCTTTATCATTTCTAAACAGCTCACTTAATAACAATTTTGGCCTAGCCTCAGCTTCCGTAAGTAAAGCGGCAGCATCAGTTGGAATATCGCCGCCAGCGACTTCTGATTGACATAATACAAGATAGCAACCTTTTGGCTGTTCAGTACTACATTGCATACGAACAATTGACATCATGTAGTTTTTTAGCCGAGTGTGTAAAGGGGTATTCGGTTCATACAAGGCAGTAGAGTGGCTTGTTAAATTGTGTTCGATATAATATTGAGTAGCCTTAATGAATAAAGCTTCTTTATTACCAAAAGTATTATACATACTCGGCTTATTAATCTTCATACATTTTGTTAGCTCAGCTAAAGAAGCACCAACAAAGCCTTTTGCCCAAAACACTTCCATTGCTGCTTGTAATGCAGTTTGCTCATCAAATTTACGCTTACGACCACTGACCACAATGATATCCATTTATTGTTCTCTCTTGCCTGTATTGTACTCAATGGTATATTTGAGATCAATTGCTCAAATGATCAGTTTATTACTTACAGGTAAAAAGTCTCTACTCGCCGCTAACGGTTAAAACAACAGTTCTGGAGCCAGCATAATCACGATGCTCTCCTAGGTATACTCCCTGCCAAAGCCCTAGATTCATTTTGCCATTTGATAATGGAACACTAACACTGCTACCTAAAGTGCTAGCTTTGATGTGTGCTGGCATATCATCAGGCCCCTCATAGGTGTGGCGATAATAAGGGGCATTTTCTGGCACAAATTGATTAAAATGACGTTCCATGTCATCGCGCACTGTTGGATCGGCATTTTCATTAATGGTTAATGATGCAGAGGAGTGTTTGATAAACAGGTGCAACAATCCATAGCGTACCGGGGAGAGTTCATTAAGTGCGTGTTCAATATCTGCGGTGATAAGGTGAAAGCCACGTGAATAGGCGTTTAAGGTGATTTCTACTTGTTGCCACATAATGATTTATTCATAGGTAAATTTATATCATAGCATTATTGCCAACTTATTAATCAGCGCTTGCTACTAAGGTTTGTCATTGCCTTTTGCTAAACACTTAGGTTGTGTTTCGCTATGATGATAACTGGCTATAATTATGGTATCGCAAATATCTGCAAAATTTACTTATGAACTTAGTATTCACTGGGAAATTATGCTTATGATATGGATAAAATAATATGCTTGGAATATAACTGCCTTGAAAAATATCTATCTTGGAATACTAGATGGCGAAGTTTTATCTGGTAGAGTTATCTAAGATTTAAACGAGTAATATTAGCCGTTAATGTTAGGTATTAACGATTAGCAATAGATACATGTAAAGTAGCGTGAAAGTAAAAAGCCTCATGTTTTATGAGGCTGAGCAAACAGTTGTTAGCTAGATTTACTTATCAAAACTAAATTCAATAAAGGCTTTACCATGCTTAGAAGAAAGCGGAATAATGACAATAGGTCCATCGGCTTTATGGGTAATGGTATGATTTTTACCTGAAACAACCATAGGTGTGGCCATATCAAATTCAATACCTTTTTCACTCAACATACGTTTTGCGCCGCCGGTTACCATATTGGTAATTTCGCCAACTAAATCAGTGATTTCTTCATTGATTTCATCAGGACCTTCGCCGACCATGTTTTTCATTGTCGCTAAAGCAAGTTCACCTTCAAAGGTAATAGATAATGAGCCTTTAGTTTGCTCACTTACCATGCCAATTAAGCCAGAAACATCACCTTGAGCAATTTCATTTTTTTTCAAACGAGGTTTTTCAGGTGTTAGTTCCATTTGCGCCATGGTTGACATAACATTAAGCATTGAGGACAAAAACGGATTTATAAACTCTACATTCATGAAGTTTTCCAAAGCCTTTTGGTGTAATCTAGTCATTAGATTTTGCACGCATATGGGCAAAATGTAAATCTAACTATTATTAATTGTTAATTTCAATATCATTAATAGTAACTGATCTTTTGAAAGTTAGGCTACCTTTTATCGTATTATCGTAAAAATTAACTGTATTTATTTGTTTTTCGTAATTTTCGATTAACAAACGATTAGTTATTTTTAATCCAATCAACGAATGCTGGAACTCAGCTTCTTGGTAAACAAAGATGATACCGTGATTTATTTCAAACCCTACCCAGTTTAATGGTACGGCTTTATTTTGATATGCTAGCTGAAAGTTTGCTTCGATATATTGACGTATAATCTCTTCATAATTTGGGTGAGCCACCGAAAAGTGAATTTGTTGATTTTCAGCAATCGCATTATCTATATCATGTGCCGTTATTTGATGAATGACCTCAATGGCTTGAGTGTTTTCATTTAACCTGAGGTCCGTGATGCTAAAAAAGTAGCGGTGGGCAAGCGCATTTGCGGCCAGCCCACACAATAGCAAAACAAAAAAACGTTTAGCTAGGCGTAACAACATTACGGTTGCTTAACCTTAGTTGCTTTTTCGTCTTCGTCATCAAGGCTTTTTAATTCAACATTATAATCACGCATCATGTCTTTTTTCTTGCGTTTGTATAGTTCAAAGCGAGACTTGATTGGACGTGCAGGCCAGTAGTTGTTATTAACATCTACGTCAGCTGTTTCCCAATTGGGATCAATAGCGATGGCAGTAATTTCTTTGTCACGAATCAGTAGTTTTGATACATTTTTACTGTTACGACGCCAGATTTCGGCAGGTAAAGTAACGCGTTCAACGGTATTGTCGGCAAAAGTTAAATCGAGAATAATTGGCATAACTAAGCCGCCTTTATTTTCAAAATCAACAATGTAGAAGTTACGTTCATCTAGTAGTAAATCTTTTTGCCATTGCTCAAGTTTTTTGTTGCTCGCGTTATATTTGTTACGTGCTGCGTTGGTTGCGGTGAATTTGTCATGCTCGTTATAAAAGTCTAATAATTCAGGCTTATCATGCGTGCGAACCCATTGACCACTATTACGGATTTTACTGATAAATTCAGGCTTTTCGTTGTCTAATGCACGCTCCCATGCCGCTTCTGTATCTGGATTTTGGCTGTTAGGGCGGTATAAATGAATATTACCTAGCGCAATATCAACATGATCTGTGGTGTAAAACCAACCACGCCAGAACCAATCTAAATCAATACCTGAAGCATCTTCCATCGTTCGGAAAAAATCAGCTGGGGTAGGGCGTTTAAACTTCCAGCGTTGTGCGTATTCTTTAAAGGCAAAATCAAATAATTCACGACCCATAATGGTTTCACGTAATATATTTAATGCTGTTGCTGGCTTGCCATAAGCATTATTGCCAAATTGCAAAATTGACTCTGAGTTAGTCATGATAGGCACTTGGTTGTTGCTTTTCATGTAGCTCGTAATGTTTGCGGCATCACCACGGCGAGAAGGATAGTTTTCTTCCCAAGCTTGCTCTGCGACAAATTGTAGAAAAGTGTTTAAACCTTCATCCATCCATGTCCATTGACGTTCATCAGAGTTAACAATCATTGGGAAATAGTTATGACCTACTTCGTGAATAATAACGCCAATTAAGCCGTATTTAGTTGCACGAGAATAAGTTTTTTCACCGGTTTTTTTATCTAATGTTGGGCGAGGGCCATTGAAGGTGATCATAGGATATTCCATGCCACCAACGGGACCATTTACCGATATAGAAACAGGGTATGGGTAATCAAAAGTATATTTACTGTATTGCTCCATGGTATGGATAATCGATTCAGTAGAGTACTTTTCCCATAACGGGTTGCCTTCATTAGGGTAGAAAGACATGGCCATAGTGTCGGTTTTACCGCCCTTATAACCTTGTGCATCCCAAATGAACTTACGACTAGAAGCAAAAGCAAAGTCACGAACGTTTTTCGCTTCAAATTCCCAGGTTTTGGTTTTGCTTGAACGAGATTTCTCGTTTGCTAATGCTTCTTCAGGGGTGATCACTAACACAGGTTTATCGGCATTTTTAGCTTTCGCTAAACGATTACGTTGTGTTTTTGTTAACACTTCTTTTGGGTTTTGCAAAACACCGGTTGCAGCAACAACATGATCAGCAGGAACTGTGATGCTAACGTCATAATCACCAAATTCTAAGGTGAATTCACCGCTACCAATAAACTGTTTATTCTGCCAACCCATAACATCGTAATAAGCAGCTGCACGTGGAAACCAGCTGGCGATTTCGTAAAGATAGTTATCGTCTTCTTTAAAGTATTCGTAACCCGAACGACCACCTAAAACTTTCTGTTCATGTAATTGGTAGTTCCAATTGATATTAAGTTCAACACTATCACCTGATTTCAATGATTTTGGCAGATCAATACGCATCATGGTGCCATTAATCACATAAGATAAATCTTTACCGTTTGAACCTGTGACTTGAGTAATGTTGTAACCACCGTTGAAGGCTTCTGTTTCAATAGCGTTTCGTAAGCCACTGTAAGTTACTTTCTTGCTCGGTGCTGTACGGGTTGTTTTGGAACTTGCGTTTTCAGCTAGTTTGTTTTGATCTAATTGCAGCCATAAATAACGTAAAGTATCAGGTGAGTTATTGGTGTAATCAATTGTTTCACTACCTGACAAGGTCTGTTTTTCGTCGTTAAGGGTAATGTCAATTTTATAATCTACATCTTGCTGCCAATATTGGTGGCCAGGTGCACCAGACGCTGTACGGTAAGTGTTTGGTGTTGGTAAATTTTCTTCCAATTGACGAAATTTATCGTCACTGATGCTGTTTTTTGCCATGGCTTGGCTGCTTGCCGCAACACAAAAACAAAGTAAGGCAGACTTAATTGAATATTTCATGATTTCCCTGATGAATTAAAAACCTAATGAATTTTATAATAAACGCATCTTTATAACACTTTTTAACTTATCAGCGAGTAATGTGCGGCTAATTATGCGACAAGTTGCATAAAAAATAGGTTAAGTCGTTATTGTCGAATATTTACATGTGGGTACTTAAAAGCAGGACTGAAAGCTTCTATTGTATAAAGTCTTCTAGAAACCATGCGGCAAGTTCGTGTCTACCATCTATATTTGCTTTGCTGTAAATAGTTGATGCTTGCTGTCTTACCGTTTTTTCTTTGGTACTTCTGACGGCGCTGATCTCTTTAAAGCTTAACCCTTTGAGTAATAGCATCGCGACTTCCTGTTCACTGAGGGTAAGTGACCATTGTAAAAACTGCTCACGGATCACGGTGCTATATTTATGACGCGCGTTTAGCATTTCATCAGAAATATTTTTAAATTGATCATTCGATATTGTTAATGCTTGTTTTAGCCTTTTGATACTAGCTGTTCTGTTACGCATATCTTTAATGAGAAAAAATGCAGCTATCGCGGATGCGATCACCACGAAACTTTCAGATAAAATATGCCAGCTAGGTACTCCCAAAGAGATATCGGCAAGTACGTCAAAAAAATTTAAAAACATAATAATAAGTAATATGATTGTGATTAACTTATCTCTCATAAAGTTCTCATTTATCGGCGGAATATACTGTTAGTAGACATATGTACCATAAAAATATGAAGTTAGTCATCGACACTAACTTATGTCTAATGATGTGGGATGCCAATATACGTTACTTTAGATGCTAATAGTTGTTCTAGCGCAAGTATCCAAAGCAAATACTGTTGATAATAAAGATATGACTTAGTTTTGCTAAGACTTACCGTTGTTGTGTTGTTACACAGACTGTATGCACTTTCGGTTATTAGGCTATTCAACGATGAATTATATAAATTTGCTGCTAGCCTTGTTTTTTAGTTAGCTGATTTTATTAACATATATTGAATCAAAAGAGGTTGATATGAGTATTGAACGCGAGCAAGTTTTTGTTTGGAGCCGAAAAGTAAGGGTATTTCATTGGGTGAATGTTATCGCAATAACCCTACTTATTTTTATTGGCTTGGTTATTCTAAATGGCAAGCTATTTGGTGTTAGCACTGATGGTAAAATATTGTTGAAAACAATACACGTTATTGTGGGTTATGTTTTTGCAATTAACTTACTGTTTAGGTTGTTAATTGGCTTTATTGGTAAAGGCTATGAACGATGGAGTAAAATATTACCGTTTAAACAAGGTTTTTCCCAAGCGTTGCTTGAATTTAAGCAACATAAAAAAACAGCCTATAAAGGACATAATCCGGCAGGAAAATTAATGGTGCTGGCTTTATTTTTACTTATGTCAACGCAATTTGTTTCAGGTTTAGTTATTGCCGGAACAGACATCTATTATCCACCGTTTGGTGATTATTTTGCTGAAAGCATTGCCATTGATAAAAATAATGTAGCAGACATTAAGCCCTACTCAAAAGAAAATGTTGATGAGGCTGCTTATCAGCAAATGAGAGCAATAAGAAAGCCTTTTATTACAGCCCATGTGTATGCTTTTTACAGTTTACTATTTTTGATCCCTTTACATATTTTTGGGGTCATTATTGCTGAGCGCAGAGAAAAAACAGCCTTAGTTTCCGCTATGCTCACTGGCTATAAATATTTACCGAAACATGACTCAAAATAAAACATAGCTAACCTTGTGTGATGTTGTTTTTATAGTCTAGAAGAGATTTTTAGCACGCTATTGAGGTCTTTTGTTTGCCAATTAAGTGTCATTGAATGTAATGCTGTAAATCACATTGTCAGCTTTAAATTTTATATAATGCTTTTGATTTAAGCGGCTGAATTGAATGCTTTTATTTTGCTCTATAGCTTGTTTTAATTTGAGTGTCTTAATATTTAGCGCACTAAACATATCAATATAAACTAAGCGATGTAGCATATTAATGGCTAATTCAGCTTGTGGCCGAGTAAATAGTACTGAGACTTTACTGACTTGCTTTTCATTTGCTTGTGTAAAGTCAAAGAACAAGCTATTTTTTAAGGCTTAGTAAAAAAGCTTTAAATAGCGTTTTTACTTGTTCAATTGAGGTGTTTAGGCGGTGGTCACCAGCAATCAAGTGGAGCGCACATTTTGCCTGCTGTGCATATTTAATTGAATGCTCGACCGGAATAATCTCATCAGACCAACCATGTATGATATTGATATTTTTTACCTGGGTGGTATAGGTTTGGTGTTGATAGTCAGGCATGAAAAGCGCAGGGGCTAGCAAAAATACCGCTATTGGCTTGCTGGTTTTTGCGGCGACCAGGGATACATAACCCCCCATACTTGAACCGACTAATATATAGGCTTGAGTTTCGTTTTCTAAATAATGGTTGAGTATTGAAACACGCTCATCAGGGCTTACTATGTCACTGTAGTCTATGCTATCAACCGAAAAACCTAATGTTTTAGCTTCGTTGGCAAGTTGCGTTATTTTACTGCCCCAAGGACCACTTTCTTTACCATGTGAGAAAATTACTTTCATTTGTTATGCCTTTACATCTGAGGTAATGCCGTAATGGAACATTATTAATAATATAATAAGCGAGTTGTTTGTTAAAAAATAGATTAAATATCAGGAAATTAAATAAAGCATTAACACACAGAAAAGTCGGTAATTGCGATAGTTAACCCAATGCGCATTGCATCATTTTTGCAGCGTAAGTGAGCAAGCTATGTACTCTAAGCCATATTCGCGAGTATCTCTATGACTTTAGTACTTTCAGTAATGTTGTCTAATAACTTTACACTCAACTTGTTTTTGCATGATGTAATATGTAAAATATTAATAATTATAGTTACTTATAAATCTGGTCTGACCTTTGCATGGTATGGCTTGATCTTACAAAAAATTTACTAGAGTTGTCTTTATATGAACGTCAATCGCTTATTGCATACTGTTTCCATTTTACTCCTTTCGAGCCTTAGCTATTCAGCATTAGCGGGCATTATTAACTTAGGTGCTGCGAGCAACTATAATGCTTTTATTCATCAAAATTTCTCATCAACAGGTAGTGATGTTGAAGGACGTGTCGCGGCAGGTGGTAATGTTAGTATCAGTAATTACAGCATAAACATCAAAAACTCACAGCAATTATATACTGATACCAATGTGCTGCCGGCTTTAGTTGTTGGCGGTGATTTAAATTTTACTAGCGGGCAAATCGCCGGCGATGTCTATGTTGGTGGTGATTATACTCCAACAGGATCAGGCACTATTACAAATGGTAGCTTAAATAATATGGCTGTTGCCCCGGTTGCTCCCATTAATTTTGATACTGAGTTTGCTTTTTTAAATGATTTATCAGCCAATCTTGGTTTGTTAGCTGCAAACGGCGTAGCTAAGGATCTCTACTCTTCTAACCAGTACTTGAAAGGCGCAGGTGAAAATGATCTAGCAAACGACCTGCACGTGTTTAACTTAAATGCCTCTGATATGTTGTTTAATGTTTACCACCTATCAGCTGTTGACCAAGGCGACACGGTATTACTTAACATCGCTGGCACTGATATTACGACCAGTTGGGGAGACTTTGGCGGTGACAATAACTCTGCTACTTCCCTTAGAAATATGTCAGATAATGTAATATTTAACTTTTTTGAAGCTGAGACATTAAATATTAATGCCGCGTTATACGGTTCAATATTAGCGCCTAAAGCTGATATTAAAGCACCGTATGGCGTTATTTGGGGACAAGTTATCGCGAACTCTTGGCAGGGTAATACGCAAATAAATGATAACCCACTGGCAAATCAATCAAATAATGCCCCCGCTTTGGTTGAGCCAGCGGTAACTGTACCTGAGCCGTCAAGTTTTATTATTTTGGCCTTAGGGTTATTTGCTTTGTTTGCCTTTAGAAGACAATAACCCCCATCAGCGCTCAGTCTTGAGTTATTAATTACCTCAACTCAGTTCAGCCTAAGCAGAAGTTAACGCTTATGCTTAGGTGTCTGAATTTAATGTCAGTTCATTACGGCATTACCATATAAAAGCAAGTCGTTTAATTTATCCGCGAGCATTTCTTAATGAGATTATTAATGCGGGTTAATTGATCTTTTATTTCGTCTGGTAAGTATTCATTGGCTATATTTAATAAGTAAAAGAAAATTAGTAATGTCACATAAGGCTATAGTGAAAGATTATGAATAAAATAAATAAAGTATTTTCCAGTGTGCTTGTCTTGCTCTTTTGTGAGTCAATCGCTATCGCATTTTTCTATGGTACATTCGCGGAAGCTTTTGTTATTGGCATACCCGCATTATTTGTACCGTTATGGTTAATGAATACAGCGCCGGATGCAGCATTAACTAAACACGCCTCGGCATTATCAGCAATGATATTCGCAGCACTACATATCCATCAAATGAATGGCTTAATAGAGGTTCATTTTGAAATTTTTATGTTGATGGCGATATTGATCATATTTAAAGATTGGAAAGTGTTTATTTCCGCTATTGCTTTAGTCGCCCTTCATCACATGTCGTTTTATTTTATGCAAGTAGATGGTGTTGGTGTTTATATTTTTGATGAAGATCGTTTGTTATTCTCAACGGTATTGCTACATGCTGCTTATGCAATTGCCGAAGCTATCATTGCAGGTTTTATCGCGAAAACGTTATACGATGATAGCCAAGTCGGTAAAGAGCTTGCACAAGTTACACATACGATTATTGAGAATGAAAAATCACTCGATCTAAAAGTTAGAACTAATGCTCATAGCAATGTGGTATTAGGTGAGTTTAATCGACTTTTATCTATTTTCGACAACGTGGTTGCGGGCGTTAAAACACAAACTAATGAAGTGAGCATAAATCGCAACAATTTAATGTCGGTGAAGTCTGAGCTTGAAAGCTCGGCGAGAAACAGGCAACAAGAAACAGAGATCATAGTGTCATCAGTTGAAGAAATGGCGGTAACTGTTGCTTCGATAGCGCAAGATACCAATAAATTGAATGAACAAATGCAAGCGGCAAGTACATCGACTCAAACCGCTAACCAATACATTGAAGAAATTAATGTTAAAAACAGTGAACTTACGGGTGCACTAACAAAAACAAGTGATGAAATAACCGCTTTAGCAAGCTCTAGTGACGTTATTACCAGTGTTTTATCAGAAATTACCAGTATCGCAGATCAGACTAACTTATTAGCTTTAAATGCTGCAATTGAGGCTGCAAGAGCTGGTGAGCAAGGTCGCGGCTTCGCTGTTGTTGCCGATGAGGTAAGAGCGCTGGCCAATAGAACCAAAGAAAGTACAGATAAAATCGCAACTACGCTTACTCAACTTGTGGCTTATTCAAAATCATCTACCCAATTAATGGCCGAATGTCTTGATGCTGTCGAGTTAGTTATTTCTGTGGCAGAAAATGCTAGTGTAGAAGTACTTAACTCCGCACAACTAGTTTCATTATCAAGTGATATTGCACACTCAGTTGCTGCCGCAGTAGAAGAGCAATCAGTTACAACTAATGAAATAGCGCAAAGTACAGAGAAAATGAGCTTACTAGGGCAAGATGATGCGAGAAAGGTTGAAATGTTAGCGGAAGAAGTTAATAAAATTTCAGGTGCAATTACATCATTAGAGGCAAGTATTGCTAGCTTCAAATAAACAAATAACACGCTATCATTATGCCGTGTTTGTACTTTGGCTTGTTTTAACATTGGCTGCGGCAGTTTATTTTATAACGGGTCGCTTACTGCCGTTTGATCCAAATAGAAAGTTGTTAGGTCAAGACAGTAGTGTTGTGATTGAGCAGCTGAAAGAAATTTCAGCACTTAAAAATATTAACCTCAGCAATACTATTGTTCATTTCACAAGTCATGAATGTGCATGTACTCAATATAGTAAAGATCATAAGCGTGCCATTAATAAACAAGCAAAATCAGCTGGATTTGATGTGGTTAACATTAATATACCCGCTGATTTATTTACAATTATCCCGTCAACACCGGCAATTTTAATTACCGGTGGGGTAGAAGAACTATTATATTTCGGACCTTATTCAGCAGGGCTAGCCTGCTCAGAATCAAACGGTTATGTTGAAACAGTATTAAAAAACTACGCACAAGGTTTTAATTCTGATCTGGTTATTAGTGATATTAAAGGCTGCTATTGTAATATTTGAGCCTTTAATGCCAGTTTTGTTGTTGTTCATACTTGCTTTTATCGTTAACAAATAAATACTTAACTCATCAAGCGATATCATTATGTAACTTGATAGCGCTTTATTTCTCTCCCAAGATCTCAAATGAGTCGCTTTTCAAGCGAGCTTTACCATCAGCTTCAACGACCCAATGTTCGCGATGTACAACACCGAATGCTTTATTCATTTTCCACTCAGAGGTAAGAATATAGCCACCATTTTCATCGGCTTCCCAGTTAACATTTGAGTACTCAACATTACTAAAACCTTGCGCTATAATGTTTTGCCAACAGGCTAAAATCTCTTCTCTGCCTTTGAAAACACCAAGGGGCTTAGCTTGCATAATACAATCTTCGGTGTATTGAGCTGCACATCCAGCAGCATCTTGATTATTAAATGCTTTTTGCCAAGCGCTGATGCCTGCTTTACATAATGCTAAAATATTATTGTCGGTCATGAGGGAAATCCTTAGGTATGTTACATAGGTTAGTTACGAGCACAGGTACAGAATATAACTATTAATTACTAAGAAAAATAAAGATAATAGAACTTACTGTTCGATTTATAAGGGTAATAAGGGTGAAAAAAATTCGCCATATGTCAGTGTTTTCACACATTGTTGAAGCAGGTTCAATTACCGCAGCGGCAGACTCATTACAATTATCTAAATCAGTAGTCAGTCAGCATCTTAAATTACTAGAGCAGGAGCTTGGTGTGCTGTTAATTAAGCGCAGCACCAGAAAGCATACCCTCACCAGTGCGGGAAAAGATTTTTATGAGTCATGCAAGGCAATTAATAAAATAACAGAGTTTGCTTGGCAAAAAGCGCAGGGAACAACTACGTTACCTCAAGGGCCTATTACTATAACCGCACCGAATGCTTTAATGGATATTGTTATCGCGCCAACAATAGCTAAATTATTGCTGGAGTATCCACTGCTTGAACCTGAGCTGATCAGTGGGGATAGTCAACTAGATTTAATGGCAAATAATATCGACCTTGCCATTAGAGTTGGCCCTTCGCAAGCGAGTGATATTAAACAACGTAGAATTGGAAAGTTCAGGGATATTCTTTGTGGCAGTCATGCGCTTTTGCAAAATGATAACATTGATAAGCCAGTTTACATCGCCAATACATGGCAAGGTAAACATGTTAGTCACCAGTTCGTTGATGCCAAAGGTAATAAGTTACATTATGAGGCTAATGCACTGTGCCGTGCCAATTCATTTTATTCTTGCTTAGCGTTAATTAAGGAAGGAGTTGGTATTGGTGTCATTCCAGATTTTCAATTCAACACCATGAAACCCTTTTTGTCTGAAGTGTTCCCAGAACTTACTTTACCAATAAACTCTATTTACGCCTTGCACACTTATGATAACCATTTACCTGCCAGTATTAGTGTTTGTATTACAGCGATAGAAAAGCGCCTTATTGAACTGTCTAATAGCGAATGACTGAAATCATTGCCTAGCTAACAGCTGAACACTTAAGTTAATTATTTTGTTTAGCGACGGCAAAGCCCGTATAATTCAATAAAACGTAAAACATTGCTTTTACGTTATCGTCTTATTTTAAATCCGAAGGCCTTTGATTAACTTTATGATATCTCACAAACTTTCCATAGCACCCATGCTTGATTGGACTGATCGGCACTGTCGTTATTTTTATCGTGTTATGTCCAAGCACACAGTGCTGTATACCGAAATGGTCACTACGGGCGCAATATTACATGGGAAAGGCAATTACTTAGCTTATAACGAGCAAGAGCATCCAGTGGTTTTGCAACTAGGCGGTAGTGATGTTAATGCGATGACTGAATGTGCAAAAATTGCTGAGCAGCAAGGTTACGATGAAGTTAACATTAATGTTGGTTGTCCGTCAGATCGTGTGCAAAACGGTAAATTTGGTGCCTGTTTAATGGCTGAGCCTCAACT
The DNA here is from genome assembly GCF_002000025.1 of Cognaticolwellia aestuarii. GTDB lineage: Bacteria > Pseudomonadota > Gammaproteobacteria > Enterobacterales > Alteromonadaceae > Cognaticolwellia > Cognaticolwellia aestuarii. The sequence goes on along the minus strand of NZ_MUZV01000001.1, from coordinate 66,881 downwards.
TGTGGCTGATTGTGTGGCGAGTATGCAAAATGCAACAAATATCCCTACAACGGTCAAGTCACGTATTGGTATTGATGACTTAGACAGTTATGAATTTTTACAGCAGTTTTTAACAACGGTAAGCGCTGCTGGTTGTCAGCACTTTATTATTCATGCTCGTAAAGCGTGGTTAAGTGGTTTGAGTCCTAAGCAAAACAGAGATATTCCACCACTGGATTACCAAAGAGTTTATCAACTGAAGCAAGACTTTCCGGAATTAGATATTTCGATAAATGGTGGTATTACAACTTTCGCTCAAGCAAATGAACATATGCAGCACATTGATGGGGTTATGATCGGTAGAGAGGTTTACCAAAACCCGTATATGCTAGCGCGAGCGGATAATGAAATTTGGCAAGCTGATAGCCACGTTAAAAGCCGCTATGAAGTGCTTAATGAGATGGTTAGTTATATTGATAATCATGTTGCTAACGGTGGTCGTGCCTGGCATGTCGCAAGACATATGTTGGGGTTGTGTAATGGCTTGGCTGGTGCGAAACAGTTTCGTCGTTATTTAAGCGAGAATGCTAATGGCCAGGGCGTTGGTGGTGAAGTGTTATTGCAAGCTTTTAATAGAGTGCTACAGCTTAATCCTGATTTAAATGAAATTTAGAGCTTAATGTTTCCCGTTTCATTGAGTTCATCTACTTTATCTTTCCACGTTTTAGAGTCCCAATATCAATATGCATTGTTCGGTATTGGGACAAAACTCATGCCATCTTAATATTAACGTTTCTGGTCGACTGAGCGATTACAGTTGAAGGCGCATTTCTTGATAATTATTACATTCTTGATAATTATGACTTTCGTGAAAAATGTAATGCGTGATAACTGTGCCTGAGTTTTTGTATATGGCCTATTTAGCAATGTTGTTTAAAGCGTTATTGATTGGCACAAGAGCAGAGCCAAACCAAGCTGTCAAATAAGTACCTTGTCTGAGTATAGTGCTAGTGTCAGCCAGCCTTCCATGTTGAAGTGATACGTTAATATATCGTCCGCTTTTTAACCGTTTTTGACGGGGAGTTAAAAGCGACTATAAATTAGTTAATTTCACCATATCGCAACTTTAATGTTGTGTATTGGTAAATTATATCGATGACTTAAAAGGTGATTTAAATTAATCTGCTTAATAAACAATAGTTTAATTTTTATTTTGTTTTTGGCACAACCTTTGTAAGCGTTAATGGCACTTATATTAATAGTGCTATAAAAAGTAGTGCTTTAAATGACTTAAAAAGGAAGACTGCCGATGCCAAGCTTAACCATATTATTTACTCTGTTTATGTTACCTGGTATTTGTATGCTAGCCACGTCCTTAGTTGTGGCAGGTTTAGAGCGAAAAAAATCGGCGTTATTATCGCAACATTGATTAAGAGTCATTACCTCTGCAGGCATTCGTTTGCTTTGATGTTACAGTACGCAGGCAGGTTGCAATAGCTTGACGCTACATGTGCTCATTAGTGTTTGTTATTTCGCATGCATTCTTTATTTTTAAAAGACACGACCTCATTTCATTGCGATAGCGCAACTTACATATAATTTAGCTGAACAGCCTTGAGCAATACTGTATATTTAGGCTGTCTTGGCTGATTTTATTTTATATTGCTCTGTGAGGTTTTGCATCATGACCAGCTTTCAACAAACAATTTCACCACTAGATTTACATGAAATGCTAGATAATAAAAATCTTGTCATACTCGATGCTAGTATTCCTCCTATCGGGAATATGTTGCCACCTAAGCATAGCTGGCCAAAGTTCCGTATTCCTCATGCTCGTCGCTTTGATTTAAACCAAGATTTTTCTGAGCCGGAAAGTCATTTACCTCACACCATGCCATCAGCGGCACATTTTGAACTAGCGGCAAGAAAACTCGGTATTAATCAGCAAAGTCAAATTGTTGTTTATGATGATTTAGGGTTATTTTCGGCAGCCCGAGCTTGGTACATGTTTAGAGCTATGGGTCATAAAAACATTGCGGTATTAGAAGGTGGCTTACCTTACTGGTTACAGTTGAATAAGCCGGTGGTGAATGCGCTCGATGAATGCCGGGAAGAAAAAACACACATTATTGGTGATTTTATCGCGCAAGAGAAAGCTGATTATTTCTCTGATTGCAGTGAAGTTCAGCGCGTTACGCGCTCAAAAGCGGCACTGATTCTAGATGCGCGAGCAAATCGTCGCTTTATTGGTGTTGATGCTGAGCCTCGCGCAGGGGTACGAAGCGGACATATGCCAAATGCGAAAAATTTACCCTACACCGATTTATGCGAACAAGGACGTCTTAAGCCGACTGAAGAGTTACAACAAATTTTCGCTGCTATTAATCCAAAGCAACAAGCAATGCTCATGAGTTGTGGCTCGGGTGTTACTGCTTGTGTATTGGCGTTAGCGGCTAATATTTGTGGTTATGCTAATGTACGAGTTTATGATGGCTCTTGGAGCGAGTGGGGCTCGCGATCGGATACGGTTGTGGAAACTTCTACCGATAACTAAGGTCTTATTAAGCTTATCGCTAGCGGTAACGCTTCTTCAAATACTTCCCGCAAATTTTTATCCTTAACTTAGTGGTATGCACTCCCCCTAGTAAGAACGTTATTTTATATTGGTCAATTTAACTAACTGTAATGATTATATTGACCAAAATATAGTTTGACATATTATGTCGTAGATTGATTTTTTATAAGTTCTTTTTCAAAAATCCTTAAATAACAATGACATAAAAAGTTTTTATCAGTTGGCACAGCACTTGTAATAGTAATGTCAGATACCAACACGATGAGTTAATAATAACTCTTCATGTTACTGACATAAGGATATTAATAATGAAACTATTACCAAATAAGTATGCTTTAAGCACCGTTTTATTATCTTGTACGCTGCTATTTACTTTCAACACATCAGCAAAAGAAGTCACGTTAGAGAAAAGTTTAGCAGCAACTATACAGGCACAAGGAGAAAAGGCTGCGCATGATTTATCTGCGCAGGTATCGAATTCAATTAAGCTTGAATTGCAACGATTTTCAATGCGCTACAACACAATGAAAACACAAGCGGTAGCCGTAATTTCAACGCACACTAAGTTAACTCAAAAACAACAACACACAGCAGAAGATTAATAGGAGAAATACCATGGGCATGTTTTCAAGATTCACTGACATTATTAACGCCAATATTAACTCAATGTTAGATAAAGCAGAAGATCCAGAAAAAATGATCAAGTTGATCATTCAGGAAATGGAAGAAACTCTTGTTGAAGTTCGTTCTACTGCCGCTAAGCAAATTGCAGAAAAGAAAACACTTTTACGCAATATACGAGATATGGAAAGTCGTGTTGCTAATTGGCAAGAAAAAGCTGAACTTGCGTTAAGTAAGCACCGAGAAGACTTAGCTAAGTCAGCACTGATTGAAAAGCAAAGTTGTACACAAAAGCTGACTGAGCTTAATGAAGAGTTAGCTCAATTTGATGAATATTTAACCGCTGTTCAACAAGACAGCCAACGTTTACAAGATAAGTTAACTGAAGCTAAGCGTAAGCAGGAAGCCTATGCAATACGTCAACAGTCTGCAGAAGTACGTTTAAAAGTACGTGAAAAAGCCGCGGTGCATAATATTGACGAAGCGATTAACAAGTTTGAACGTTATCAGCAAAAGATTGACCGAGTTGAAGCCGAAGTTGAAGCTTATGATATGACGTCAGCAAAAGATTTAAACAGCCAATTTCGTGAGTTAGAAAATGACGACAATATTGAACAAGAGCTAGAGCAACTAAAGAAAAAAGTTGTAAACGGCTAGTTGTCAGAGCAGATATATCATGGCGCTTTCATCATGGATAATTACGGGTATTATGTTTATAACTCCCGTAATTAGCTTCTTTATCAGCGCAGGATTATTATTTTTTTTCAAATTGATGTGTAAAAATTGCCACGTTAGGCACGAGGAGTAAGTTATGAGCTTTGACCGTGAGTATTCAGTAAATAAAACCTTAACAAAAGATATGGTACATAAAAAATTATCAGGTGTTTGTGGTGGTATTGCCAAGCATTATAACTTGCCACGTGTTGCGGTTAGAGTTGGTGCCATTGTCTCACTACTTATGTTTCCCGTTGCAACAGGCGTTGCTTATTTAGTTGCTACGCTGTTAATGCCAACAAAATCGTGAAGTGATCGTTGTTAGGTTAAAGGTTGTAAAGCTGACACTAGATCAGCTGAATTAAAGAGGGGAAGAGAATGTCATTTTTTAAATCATTATGCTTAGCTATTTTTGCAACAATATTTTTAACCTATGTCCTAGGAACTAGCTTTATTGAGCTACTTGACGTTGATGTTTATGTAGGTGAGCAATTAATTGAACCTTTAAAAGCGATTAGTATCTCAGCACTGGTGGTTGTTATACTTGTGTTGGTTGCTTTAGCAATAGCTATGAGTGTTTTTGGCTCATTAATTTTTGTTGCTATGTTAGTGTTAGGTGGTGGAGCAATGCTATTGGTTGGCGTTTTTTGGCCAATATTTTTAGTCGCCGGCGTTATTTGGTTAGTAACACGAGATAAAAGGGCAGCTCAATATTAGTCATTATTTATAATAAAAATACAGGACGTAAAATGAAGAAAAAATTAGTAGTTTTAACCTTGTTAGCTTCAATGAGTATGACAAGCTATGCAGACATTCAAGCGGTGCAAAATGCTTTAGAGCAGGATGACATTTTATTAGCACAACAAGTTTTTAATACTTTAACAACAGAAGAAAAAAATGCTATTCCAGGGCAGGTGTTGAAAGGCCGATTGTTACTAGAAAATGATGAAACTGAAGATGCATTTGATCATTTTGAAGCTCTGCAAAAACAGCATGTAAGCAACGTAGATATTAATTATTACTTAGGCGTTAGTGCTGTGATCATGGCACAAAAAGCGAGTATTTTTTCAAAACTAAGCTACGCCAAAGATTTTATTAAAGCGATGGAAAGAACTGTCGAATTAAAACCCGATCACCAAGATGCACTCAACACCTTGATAGGCTTTCACCTTAATGCACCGGGTATTGCAGGCGGTGATAAAGATAAAGCGTTGGTTTATGCAAAACAATTACAAAGCTATGACGCTGAGCTAGGTTACAGCCAAATAGCAACAGTTTATTGGCAAACTGAGCAATCAGAATTAGCCGATAAAACTATGTCAGAAGCCTTTGACCGATATCCACAAAGCAGCACTTTATATTTTTCACGCGCCCAACAAAACATCAAAAATGAAGCTTGGGATAAAGCGCGAGCTGATTTAACTTTAGCGGCTAAATTTGCCCAAGACGATGAAAAGAAGGGTGAGGCACTATATCAACAAGGTAAAGTTTCTGTTGAGTCTGGTGTGGAAACTGAGCTAGGTATCGATGCGTTAACGCAAGCGCTACCATTGGCTGCTAAAGCATATCAACCTTGGGTAAATTATCGTTTAGCGCAGCTATACTTACAGAAAAAAGAGCAAGTTAAAGCGTATGAAACGATTGCCCAAATTGATATCAGCGAAAATGAAGACTTAGAAGATAAAGTTAAAAAATTAAAGAAAAAGTTAAAAAAACTAACCGGCTAGTTTATCTATTTTAATTATTATTATTAAGTTATAGCTATAACGATACCTTTAATGAGAGCAGCGCAGGATTTGATTTATTATATTCTGCGTTTTAACCCCCGGTGTTACAATTTCAGTGCTGTAAGGTTTATCTGTCTTAAAGCATTTTACACTACGGTTGTTGTTATTTAGCCCGATTAAATCTTTGATCGATTACCTTTAATTCGTCACTTCATCTTCACCTTCATTTAGGTACTGCCAGCTTTGATGTTAAAGTTATACCGAGTTTGAGTTATACCGAGTTTGAGTTATACCGAGTTTGAGTTATACCAAAAGCCATAACTCAATCGTTTCAGCTAAGTTGAAACGGCCGGTTTCGAGTAGCTTAACCCATAGAGATAACAGGCACTCTTAATCAACTAAGGCTGAGTTATTGATTTGATTTTAAATAATTAAGTTATCCATTTTGTTCAAGCTTAGTTACAATGGTGGAGATGAATCATAATATGAGTAAAAAGGATGTATAGCGGCTTATGAGGAATATTTTTTTACCAATTGTTCCACTGATTTTTTTTGTGAATAGTGCGTTCGCTAGCACGGTGGATAACGAAAGCAATGCTAAAGTGCTGGTTCAAAGCAGTTTTGCAAGGGAAAGTATTCCTGGCACGTCTATTTCTTCGGCTTATATGGCTATTAATAATATCTCGACAAAAGATCTTCGCTTAATCTCGGCGACAAGTTCGGTAACCGATAGAATTGAAATTCATGAGCACACCATGGCCAATGGTTTAATGCGTATGCGCCAAGTTGAGTACGTCGATATTTCAGCAAAAGATACCGTACTGTTTCAGCCATCAGGCTTACATTTGATGATTTTTGATTTAAAACAGCCCTTAAAGGCTAAAGAAAACATTACCATAACCTTGCATTTTGACGATCAATCTAGCATCGATGTGAATTATATTATTAAAGGTCTTAAGCAAAAAAAGCACCACCATTAGGAGTTTGTTATGAGTGTTAATATTTCTACAAAAACTATTATTTCAGGGATTACCGGGCTATTGCTAGCGCTTTATTTACTTGGTGTGTATTGGAGCTTTGAACCAGCACAATTTGATATCCGTGCTGAGGTTACTAAAGCTGCAACGGCAGAAAATGTAGCGCCAGTGGTTGGTTATACCACTACCACAGCATTAATTAGAGTCACCGAAACGTTATTAAATAAGCCAGGTGGTTACTTAGCTAATGACGCCATTCCACCATCAGTTTTTTTAGATAATATTCCATCTTGGGAATTTGGTGCTTTAGAGATGATCAGAGATATGTCATTGGTGATGCGTCAGGAGTTTAGTCGATCACAGTCTCAGTCAGCAGAAAATAAAAACTTAAAAGTAGCGCAACCACAGTTTAATATTGACCATACAAGTTGGGCAATTCCTAGTGCTGAAGGCGAGTATCAAAAAGCGATTAATGAATTATATGCCTATCGAACAGCGTTAACGCAAGTTAATAATCAATCAGCTCAATTTTACGCGCGTTCTGATAATTTGCGTGCTTGGATCCAAGAAGCAACAAAACGTTTAGGCAGTTATTCTCAGCGTTTAAGTGCCAGTGTTGGTCGAGAACAAATTAATGTTGACCTTGCTGGCGATAGTGTCGCACAGCAATCAACTTCAAGTGTGTCTAGCATGCAGTTGAAAACAAGCTGGTGGGCGATTGATAATGAGTTTTATGAGGCTCGCGGCGCCTGTTGGGCTTTATTACACTTCTTAAAGGCTATAGAAATAGATTTTAATGATGTTTTAGAAAAGAAAAATGCTAAAGTTAGTGTGCAACAAATTATTCGTGAATTGGAAGCAAGTCAAGAGTCAATCTGGAGCCCGATGGTTTTAAATGGCAATGGTTTTGGCATGCTTGCGAATCATTCATTAGTAATGGCTAATTATATTTCGCGTGCAAATGCAGCACTGATCGATTTAAACGACTTATTAAGTCAAGGGTAATAACATGAAAAAAATAGCGCTAGTAGCAACGCTTGCCTCAATTTTATCAACAAATGTTCAAGCAGACGCTTTAGGTATCTATCTAGGTGGTCAAATATGGGATAACCATGCCTCTGGTACATTGGGAGATGGTAGCTCACAAATAGATTTTAATTTGGTTGATGAAAAGCAAAACAGTTTTTTTGTTGCTTTTGAGCACCCATTACCGCTTATCCCTAATTTACGGATAGCCTCCACGTCATTAGAAACTGATGGTGTAACAACGCTAGCAGCTGATTTCGAATTCGATGATGAAACTTTCCGTGAAGATGCGCAAGTTAATGCTGATTTCAATGTTAGCTATGTTGATTACACTTTATATTATGAATTATTTGATAATGACTTATTATCATTCGATTTTGGTTTGACGGCTCGTGACTTTGATGGTGATGTCACCTTAGCGGCGCAGATTACAACAGACTCAGGAACTACTACACAATCAGATAGTATAGCGGTTACTGATATCGTACCTATGCTTTATGTCGCAACTAATGTAGGTCTACCACTTACAGGGTTAAACCTTTATGCGCAAGGTAACTTCCTATCTTTTGACGATCATACACTTTATGACTACGAAGTAGGTGTAAGCTATGAACTTATCGATAACCTTGCCGTAGATATGAATATCAACCTCGGTTACCGTGCTGTTAAGTTAGAGCTAGAAGACTTAAATGATCTATACACTAATATTGAATTTGATGGTGTATTTATTGGTACCACTATTCATTTCTAACATATCCAGTTAAGTGTTTATAAAGCAGCGCTAAGCAATTGGCTCTGCTTTTTTATTACCTGAAAATAACTTTTATACTTGTAGTAACTAAATATAAAACAGCAAAACAGTACTTATTGAGTGGTGTAGTAGGTGTCAGCAAACGGTCTTCTCAGGCTTAGCTAGTACGGGGTAAAAAACGATAAACTTTACTGTACGAGCTAATGCGGTTTAATGCTAGGAGTGACTAACTTTTTGGTTGTGCAGTATTTTTTAAAAGCTAATTTTAGCCGTCTTTCAAGGTCTCAACTAGTTGATACTGGGTTTATTAATTAAAAGGTATGAGAGTAGCTTAAAGGCTTTTTATGGCCTGTTATTGACTGGTTACAGTGCTGATGTAATAGTGATTTCAGCTTTTTACCTTAAATAATTAAGGCAAGAGTAACCCCATCATCACCTATCGTTGAAGATAAAAAAAAGCCATCAACATAACGTTGATGGCTTTTACGGTTATAGGCTTTAAGTTAACAACCTATATGATCACCTTATACTTTTTTACGACGAGTAAATAGTAATGGTGTTAGTAGTAACATTAACCAACCAAATGAACCACTTTCTTTCTCATTAACGATTGATACAGAAGCAACAGCTGTATCTGAGTTGCCGTTACCGTCGTCTACTGTAAGTTGGAAAGAGATAGTTTCATCTTTTGCTACTTTTGGTGCTTCAAAACTAATAGTTTCAGAGTTTGCACTGAAAGTCACAGGAGTACCCGCTAACTGTACCCAAGTGTAGCTTAGCTCATCACCATTAGGATCTGATGAACTAGCAGCACTTAGTTGAGCATTTGATTTCTCAGTAACTGATGTGCTACCGGTAATCATTGCAGTAGGAGCGCCTTCAACTTGAATAGCAACACTTGTGTTATTTACAACTTCTTCAGTGTTCATATCATCTGTGCTATGCGTAAGAACAACTGTTGTTGGACCACCCGCAAAATCATCTGATATTTCAGCTGAGAAATTAAACACTGTAGATTCAACAACAGGTGCTGTTAGTGTGTAACAAATAACTAAACCTGATTGAATATCTGTTACAGCGCCAACAGAGCCTGCTTCAGCACCATCATAAGGTGCAGGTGCGTATACGTCAGTGTTGCCAACAGTACCAGTAGCATTTTCAAGACCAACAGTCAGGCCTAAGGCAGCTCCAACAACATGTGAAACGTTGTCGTAGGCAAATGCGAAGTTACCTGTTGTATTGTCAAATACTACTTCAAAATCGACAGAATCAGAAATGGTAGCATCGCCATTATGGAATTCATAATGTCTCATATCATCAAATTCGATAATTGTAGTGCCTGCACCAGCAGTTGCTACAGATACACCTGAGGTAGCAGATGAAACAATTTGCATGTCGCGCCAGAATGGAGCAACTAAGTTGTTAGCATCGTCAGCATTAGGTAATAATTGGTTAACCCAAGGGGTTGTTCCACGTGTACCACTAAAGTAAATAAAACCATCGTCTGAAACAGTAAGAGAACTATACAATGTACCTAAGAAGTTTGCAGGTACATCAAATACACCTTCAACACCATCACCTTCAAAAGCACCAGGGGCGATACCAAAACCAGCTAGATCTATGTAAGTACCTTCACCAAATGGAACGCCACATGTAGCATCTTCAACATTAGATGATTTAGTGTAGTAAGGAGCTGCACCAAATAGTGACTCTTGTACAACAGTCCAAGTAATGTCATTGCCATCAATTACAGCATCACCAGTAACAGACTCTTCATCAAGTGTCATGCCTGCAGGTATTGTTGCTTTAACAGTATAAGTACGATCACCCGGCGTAGTTTTCGGTTGTACAGTAACTGCATAATCTACACGGTCTTGACGTTCCATATAAGCGTTTGCATTACTTGAAATAGATACATCATCCATTCCACGTACGAGATCAACGGTAACAAGTCCTAAGTTGCCAGCACTTTCAGCACTTGTACCTATGTCAACAGCACCGTAGTACATATCACCTGTCATACCGCCATCAAGTGACCATTTAACTGTTAAGTCAAATTCAGTTAATGAAGGAATCGCTGAATCAGCTTCAACAGACAAGTTATCAGCTAATTCACTGTCAACAACAGCAGTTGCTAATGTGTAAGCATCTGCAGCACCTTCTTCAGAAGCAGCCCAGTTTTGTACTGCAACCCAATAGCTACCAGCAGCAGGCAATGTTAAGTCAATTTTCTCAAGTGCTGTACCCGTTGCACTCACACCGACTTCTTCATCTTCTTGCGGGATACCATCACCATTAGCATCTAAACCTACGCGTAGATCTAAATCCGGAGATTCAGAAGCAAGGATTTCAGCTACAAAGCGTTTTGCATCAGCAGGAACAGTATGAAGTGTCACATTTACGCCATCAGTTACGTCATCGTAAAATGCGCCATTTGCACTATCAACTGTCAATGTTGCTTCAGTTTTAGTTGCTTTAGTTAAACCATATGAACGGCTAGTAAAATCAGTAATCTCAACAGCCATTACATCTTTAACTAATGCGCTATCTTGGTTACGATTTGCTTCAAAAGTGATTTTATCAGGGATGTTACCATTTGATGCTTTAACACTAACAGGAATTCTCGCTGTAGGGTGCTCAGCAGAAGTCATAACAACTTGACCAAATGACCAAACGTCACTTTCAGCTTGTAAAGCGTCAACACTGATTGCTAGCGTTTGACTCTCACCGGCAGCAAGAGTAAATGTTGCTGGTGTTGTTGTGATCACTAAGCCATCAGAGATAGCCGTACCTTCAACAGTCCAAGTACCAGCGGCTGTAGCTGTTACTGTACGAGTCCAATCACATAAACCAACACAGTTAGCATTAGAAACTGAAGGAATGTTTAATGATTTAGGATCGCCGCCTTCAGCAGGGTTTGCAGCAGTATAGTTGGCTGCTGTTTCATTCATCAATAGGCCAGTTTTGGTCGCTAAGTTCACGCGAATACTACCAGAACCCATATCAAAAACGTCAGCAGGTGTTACACCATCTTCTTTACGAACATCTGTAACAGCCGTTAGCATTAATGCTGAACGAATGTTATCAGGTGTCCAAGTAGGGTGTGCTGATTTCAGCATAGCACCAGCGCCTGATACATGAGGAGCTGACATTGAAGTACCTTGTAAAAAGGCAAAGTCAGCAGGATCAGTACCTAGAACGTCATGACCGTATTGCTCATCTGAGTATGCTGCATAAATAGATACACCAGGAGCTGTAACAGACGGAGTCATTACGTCAGGAACAGTAACGTTACTACCACGCGATGAGAAATCTGCCATATCATCAGCTTGGCCAATTTTTAGTTCACCATCAGCAGCTGTAATCGTTGCCATATGGTCTGAACCAGAAGCTAACCAAGTGCGTAAAGCGTTACCATTTTCAGCGTTAATATGAATACCTGGTACAACATATACGTCATTCGCAACAGTATCAGAACCGCCAGTAATGTTTCCTAGTACAAAGCCACCAGCACCACCGGCAGCTGCGTTAACTGCTTTGGTTACTCGAGCAATAGCACCACGGTCACATACAACAATTTCACCATCAAATGTGCCAGCAGGGAAAGGCTGTAAACATTGTGCAGGGTCACCATCTGGATCGTTGCTGTTAGTGTAGTCACCAGCCCAAACGATACTTGCTGTAATACCGCCTGATGCGCTTTTACCTTCAATATTTGCTAAGTCAGTGTCACCACCAGTAAAGCTACCTACTTCTTTATCAAAAGCAACTTCACGACCATGCGTTGATGCGCCTACAACGGTATACCAAGGAGCATTTTTTGACGTTGTTTGTGCTTCCGGACCGCTGTTACCAGCAGAAACAGCAGCAAAAATACCTGCTTCTTGTGCTGCTAAGAAACCCTGTTCAGTTGAGCTTGCCCAAGGGTTACCACCACCACTAATTGAATAGTTTAAAACATCAACACCATCAGCAACTGCATCATCTAATGCTGCAATAATTGCAGCACCAGGACAACCGCTATAAGTATCACCAGGACCAGTTGAAGAACTATTTCCTGGGTTACAAATCTGATATGCAACAATATTTGCATGCGGCGCTACGCCAGAGATTTGTCCAAACTCGAAACCTGTTGAGTTAATACCGTCGCCTTGTTCTTCACCAATTTCTTGGTCAACCATAGGTACATTTAGAAGAATGTTACCGCCAGCAGTACTTGCTGTATGTGAGCCATGCCCGCCATAATCTTCACCGTTTTTGGCTGGTGGGTTATCACCAAATACTGTTGTATCATCGTAGTTATCAGTAACAGCTGCGTATGAACGTACACCAATTAACTTATCGTTACACATTGACGCGAAATCGCCGGCACAGTCACCAACGTAAACACCAGCACCCCATGGGTTAGTGTGATCGTAACCGTCATCGCCAACATCTGCGAATGATCTATGATCTGAGTTAACACCACTATCGATTACACCGATAATAACGCCTTCACCCATGTTTATTGCACTTTGACCTTCGCCTTGCCAAACTTCATGAGCACCAACATGAATTGGTCCTGTATCGGTTTCGATGTGCTCCATTTTTTCGCGTTCTATGTACGCAACATCGCTTAAAGCCGATAATGCTTCAGCTTCTTGTTGTGTTAAACGAACAGCCATACCATTGAAGGCATTTTTATATTTGTATGCAACATCTAAGCTGCTACCTAATTTGCTGGCTGCTTTACTTACGAATGCTTGTTGCTTACTTTCTAAATAATTGCTGTACGCCACAGCTTCAGCTGACTTTAAGTCAAGGCGTAATTCTTTTCTGATTTCTTTTGAGCTTTTGTTACTGCGTGCTAAAGAAGAGAAAAGAGATTTTTTTGCTATTTGAGGGTTCGTTGCACTTAAGCCAGTAACAGAGCCGTCATAAGTCGCAATTGGTTGGTCTTTAAGGCGAACAATATAAGTATAAACACCATCAGCTAAATCTTTTTCAACACGGAATTTTTTAGCTTGTGTCTGGTTGAATGTGCCACCTTTGTTAATTGATATTGGTGCGACTGACTTTAATACGTCTGCCGAGTATTGCGTTGGCACTGTGCTAGCTGATGCCTGCATAGTTGCCATTGATAATAGTGCTGTAGAAACAGCAATTGTTACTTTGTTATTCACAAAGAACCTCCCTAAGTGCACAAGTAGTTGTGCTGATTATTACTTTTTATTAAGTAAAACTGTTTTTCAACGATTTTACTGATCTTATAATACGAGAAACGCAAAAATGCGACGCTTAAACATAGCACATGTAAAAATAATGTAAATAACTTGTCGGCCTAGCTTTGCTTAAATTTTACATTCAGCATTGAAAGTGGAAAATAGTGTTTACAAGATGAACAATTTTCGCTTTTTAAGCTTGAATAATCGCCAAGTATTACATTTGTGTTATCAAATTATTTTTTGTTGTTAACAGATTGAAAAAAATGATTAACTTCTGAGGAGGGTGATTAAAATATATTGAGGTGAAAAATTAGTAGGCTTGCGGTAGTAGTCACAAGCCTAAAATAGCAATGAATTTAATGTTTACTATCGTTGATAAACTGTTCGAGTTGAGGGCGTTTGAATTGATAGGTGGTCAAACAATAATCACAAGTCATTGAGACACTGCCTTGTTCGACAATAATATTGTCAAGTTCGCTTGGTTCAATTTGAGAAATTGCATTTAAACACTTTTCCTCTGAACAGCTGCATTTGTAGCTAATAGCTTGTGGCTCAAATAGTCTAACTTCTTCTTGATGATATAATCTGTATAGTAGCTCTTGGCTGTCAACAGAAAATATTTCATCTGATTTAATAGTATTTGTTAATTGACAAAGGTGAGCAAAGTCCGCTTCTTGTTGCGCCTTATCACCGGCATCTGGTAACAATTGAATCAATGTTCCTGCTATTTGAGATGTATTTTCGTCGGTAAAAAGCCAAATTTTTGTTGGGATTTGTTCAGAAACTTCAAAGTAGTGTGCTAGGCATTCTGCTAACGTTTCTTCTTCAAGTGCCACGACACCTTGATAAGGCTCACCATTTTTTGGACGAATAGTAATAACCATATTACCTTTGCCAATTAAATCTTGGAGGCTTGTTGCATCGGTTTCACTGCTCATACGTGCAATACCACGCATTTCTTGTAAGTTATTACCATTAACAGCCATGTAACCTATAGGACCATCACCTTGTAGTTGAACGGCAATTTCCCCTTCAAACTTTAAGGTTGCAGTCAGTAAACAAGTTGCAGCAATTAATTCACCTAATAAGTTTTTTACGCCTGAAGGATAGTTGTGCGGAGCAACAATTTCCTGAAAGGTTTGGCTTAAGTTAACCAATTCACCTCTCGCATGTAAGTTATCAAATAAGTATCGATTTAAGATATCAGTTTGCATTGTCACTATTTATATCCTTTCTTTTAAATGCCGAATTTGTCGGCGTTGTTTCTTGTCGGGCTTACTGTCACTGGCTGGGCTCAATAAAATACCCTGTTGACGAGCTAAGCTGTTTTTTTCACGAGTTTCAATGCTTGCTTGAGTTTCTTGATAAAGCGTTTGCGCAAAAGTGGCATCTCTGCGCCTATCAGCTAAGGCGATAACCGTGACTTGTTTTTCTTCAAAACCTTGCCTAACGGTTATGCGATCACCTATAGCAACTGCCTTACCAGACTTACTGCGTTGACCATTATAAAATACTTTGCCGCCATCGATCATTTGTTTTGCAATTGCCCGTGTTTTATAAAATCGAGCAGCCCACAGCCATTTGTCTAAGCGGGTAGATTGATTGATTTCAGTATCATTAACGTTAGGTTTAGCCATTGTAATGTTTATACTCTATAGAGGCGCTTTTAAAATTGCCGAAAGTTAACATAACGGCAATGTTTACGCTAGCCAGATTGCATTTGTTTACACTTTATTAACTAATTTTTGTTAAAAAATAATATGACGTCTTGTTGCTGAGCGTTAGGTCAAGTATCATCAAAGAGAATTGAAATTTCCAGATAATAAAAAAATTATAAAAAATGTCATTATCGAACAATCTATCAAGCATGCTTGAACAGTTATCTAAGCTTCCTCAACGAAAAATTACTCAGGTAATTATTTTATTGCTATTAAGCTATATTGCCTATTTATTTGCGCAGTTAACCTGGCTTGGGTTAACGGAGCCTAACTATAATTCAGGCTTGAAGTTAGCAACGTCTCCATCAATATCTTCAGCACCGAAAAAAGAAGTTAGTGTGCAAGCCATTAAATCATTGAATCTTTTTGGCGCATTTTCGCAAAATAAAGTTGAAAGGATTGAAGAGGTCGTCATAGAGGATGCTCCCGAAACACGTTTAAAACTGACCTTGACCGGTGTTGTTGCTAGTAATGATAAGGCAACAGCGGGTGCTATTATTGAAAGCTCTGGCAAACAAGAGACCTACAGTGTAGGTGAAAATATTAAAGGCACACGTGCTGTCCTTGAAAATGTTTTTAATGATCGTGTTTTGTTAAAAGTATCAGGACGTTTAGAAACCCTTATGTTTGAAGGCTTAGTTTTTGATAAAAATGTTAAGCCTGTTATTTCAAATAGCCGTCGAACTAAGCCACAGCCCACGAAAGTTTCTCGTGACAAACCATCTGCTGCCAATGTTGTTGACCAACGAAATAATAAAGCGTTAACAAAAGCAACCAAGTCACTACAACAAGAGCTGAATAACGACCCGGGGAAAATTACCGACTATTTAAAGATTTCACCCAAGCGAGATAATGGAAAAATTTCTGGATACCGAATAATGCCAGGAAAAGATCCAACTTTTTTCCAGAACGCTGGTCTTAAGCCTGGTGATGTTGCAGTACAAATGAATGGCTTTGATTTAACCGCTCCAATAGAAGCAGCACAAGCGCTTAAATCTTTAAAAGAACAACGCGATGTTTCACTATTACTTGACCGTAATGGTGACATGACAGAAATACTTTTCAGTATAGATAATTAGAATAAAAGGAAGAATACATGCGCAAATTATTAAGCGCACCTTGGTATAAGCGTAGCCTTACCGGGGTTGTTACAGCAGTTTTACTTAATAGTGTTTTACTCTCTACAAATATAAATGCCGCTGAATACTCACCTAATTTCAAGGGCACAGAAATTGCTGAATTTATTAATATTGTCGGTAAAAATTTAAAAAAGACTATGATCGTTGATCCCAACGTACGTGGTAAAGTCAATGTCCGTAGTTATGATCTACTGACCGAAAAACAATATTACCAATTCTTCCTCAATGTATTAGAGGTTTATGGTTTTTCCGCTGTTGAAATGGAAAATAATGTTGTCAAAATTATTCGTAATAAAGATGCAAAAACCTCTTCAATTCCTGTCGTTGGCAATGAAAACCCTGGCGCGGGCGATGAAATGGTTACCCGTGTTGTTGAAGTTAAAAATGTTACTGTACGTGAGTTAACACCGCTATTACGTCAATTATCAGATCAAGCTGGCGGTGGTAATGTGGTTAATTACGACCCTGCTAACGTGATTATGCTAACGGGTACAGCTGCAGTGGTTAATCGTTTAGTACAAATTATTGAGCGAGTTGATAAAGCGGGTGACCAAGATGTACAAATCATTAGCCTGAAATATGCCTCCGCCGGTGAAATGGTTCGTATTATCGAAGCAATGAATAAATCAAGCCAAGGTAAAGGCTCTGGTACGCCAACCTTTCTTATTCCTAAAATTGTTGCTGACGAGCGAACTAATAGTGTCATTGTTAGTGGCGAAGTAAAAGCTCGAGAACGTGTCGCAAGATTAGTGTCAAGATTAGATAGTGAATTAGAAACCAACGGTAATACGCGTGTTTATCACCTTAAATACGCAAAATCAGAAGATATGGTTAAAGTACTACAAGGGGTAAGTGAATCTATTGAAGCTGACGCCGCGGGTGCAAAGACCTCATCAAGAAAAAACCAAAGCCGTAATGTTAGTATAGATGCCCATGAAGACACCAATACATTGGTGATTACTGCCCAACCTGACATGTTGCGCTCACTTGAAGCGGTTATTCGTCAATTGGATATTCGTCGTGCACAAGTACTTATTGAAGCCATTATTGTAGAAGTTTTCGAGGGCGACGGTGTTAATTTAGGTGTGCAGTGGTATCACGAATCAGGTGCTATGTCACAATTTACCAATGGTGTTACGCCTATTAGTTCTATTGCAGCAGCTGGTGAAGCTGCCAAAACGATACAAGGTGAATGGGTACCTGAAGTCAGGGCTGCAGATACTGGAGAGTTAATTACCGCTGGTTATAGAAAAAATGATACAGAAGGTGATTATACTTTGGCTGCCCAAGTATTAGGGTCAGTCAGTGGCACATTGTTTGGTATTGTGAAAAACGATTGGGGCGCAATCATTGAAGCAGTAAGTTCTGACACTAACTCCAACTTACTATCTACCCCAAGTATTACAACCTTGGACAACGAAGAAGCTTACTTTATTGTTGGTCAGGAAGTGCCAATCATCACTGGCTCACAAACAGGCAGTAATAATACTAATCCATTTCAAACTGTTGAACGTCAAGAAATTGGTATTAAATTAAAAGTAACACCGCAAATTAATGAAGGTAGTGGCGTACAGTTAACTATTGAACAAGAGGTCTCCTCGGTTAGCGGTGCAACCGGTGTTGATATCTCAATTAATAAGCGTGAAATTAAAACCACAGTCATGGCGGATGATGGCGCTACGGTTATTTTAGGTGGCTTGATTGATGAAGATGTGCAAGAAAGTGTGCAAAAAGTACCGTTGCTAGGCGATATTCCACTGCTTGGTCACTTATTCAAGTCAACGAGTAATACCAAACGTAAGCGTAATTTAATGGTGTTTTTACGACCTACCATTGTGCGTGATGGTAAGCTGATGAATGATATCAGTAAAGAAAAGTACAACTTCATTCGAGCGTTGGAAATTGAAAAGAAAGAAGCTGGCTTAGAGTTAATGTCGGATGAAAAACTTCCTATATTGCCGAAATGGAATGACGAATTATCATTGCCACCTTCATTTGATGAATACATGCAAAAGCGTGATGAAAGCAAGTCTTCGGATGAAAATGAATAGCTATGAGTGATATCGACCCACAAACACAAGCATTTGTTGCTGCAAGTGAAACCACTAGCATTGAAGATGAGTCATCAATGCTAGCTGAAAGTGACATGTTAACCGATGACGGTATTCGCTTTCGTCTTCCCTTTGGCTTTGCTAAGCGCCATAGCGTATTAGTAGAAAACGATAATGGCGCATTACGTCTGGTATGTATCGACACGCTTAATGCCAATATTTTATTGGAAGTGCGTCGGGTATTAAAAACACCTTTTACCATCAGTATAAAAAGTCCAGAAGAGTTTGAGCAGTTGTTGACGACTACTTATCAGCGTGACTCTTCAGAAGCGCAACAAATGATGGAAGATATTGGTAACGAAGTAGATCTATACTCGCTTGCTGATGAAATGACTGAAACAGAAGACTTGCTCGAAAACGAAGATGACGCGCCGATTATCAAATTAATTAACGCCATGCTGAGTGAGGCAATAAAAGAAAATGCTTCAGATATTCATATCGAAACTTTTGAACAAGCATTACAAATTCGTTTTCGTGTCGATGGTGTTCTACGGGAGGTATTAAAGCCTAATCGGAAATTAGCGTCCTTACTCGTATCACGTATTAAAGTTATGGCCAAACTTGATATTGCTGAAAAACGTATTCCACAAGATGGTCGTATTTCTTTAAGAATCGCTGGTCGGGCGGTTGATGTTCGTGTCTCAACTATGCCAACAGGCCATGGCGAACGTGTAGTTTTGCGTTTACTTGATAAAAACTCGACACGCCTAGACTTACAAGATTTAGGGATGACTGATGGCAACCGAGCTCGTTTTTCTGAGCTAATCGAAAAGCCACATGGCATTATACTCGTTACAGGGCCAACAGGCTCAGGTAAAAGTACCACTTTGTATGCTGGGTTAAGTCAAATTGATAGTAAAGAACGTAATATTCTGACGGTTGAAGACCCTATAGAGTACGCCATTGAAGGTATTGGACAAACACAAGTTAATACTAAAGTAGATATGACCTTTGCCCGAGGTTTACGCGCGATACTACGTCAAGATCCTGATGTGGTGATGGTCGGGGAAATTCGTGATTTAGAAACGGCTCAAATTGGTGTTCAAGCCAGTTTAACTGGGCATTTAGTTTTGTCGACGCTACACACTAATACAGCCGCTGGTGCTATTACCCGAATGGAAGACATGGGTGTTGAGCCTTTCTTATTGTCGTCAAGTTTATTAGGTGTATTGGCGCAGCGCTTAGTGCGTACGCTATGTCCACATTGTCGAGAATGCTGTCCTACAACAGCAGAAGAACGTAAATTATTGCAACTGAGTGATGATGATACTGCGCCTATTTTTAGGGCTGTGGGTTGTGAAGAGTGCAACTTTAAAGGTTATCGAGGTCGAACCGGTATTCATGAACTGATTGTCGTTGATGATAAAGTTCGTGAGCTTATTCATAACGGTAAAGGTGAGCAAGTTATTGAAAAGTTCATTCGAAAGTCCACGCCAAGTATTCGTCGTGATGGCTTTGATAAAGTTATGCGTGGCGAAACCACTATTGAAGAAGTATTACGTGTTACACGTGAAGACTAATTAGGATAAATAGTTGATTTTTAGCGCGACTTAGCTTTCTAAGACTTCGGTCGTTATGACAAGCTAGCAGTTTCTAAAACTAAGTGAAGACTACATTGTAAATTATGGCAGCATTTGATTATCAGGCAGTAGACAGCCGAGGAAAAAACAAAAAAGGGGTTATCGAAGGCGATACGCCTAGACATGTTCGTAACTTATTACGTGAACAAGGTTTAATGCCAATCGAAGTCACGCCGTGCTTACAAAAAAATAAACAAAAAAATAAAAAGTCATTATTTGCAGGCGGAAAAAAAATATCAGCGGCAGAATTGGCACTTATTACACGTCAGCTTTCAACTTTAGTTGAATCGGGCTTGCCAATAGAAGAGTCTTTGATGGCCGTTGGTGAGCAGTGTGATAAAAATAGTTTAAAAAGTATGGTAATGGCGGTGCGCACCAAAGTTACCGAAGGCTATGGTTTAGCTGAAAGTATGGCTGAATTCCCACAAGTATTTAACCGTTTATTTCGTGCCATGGTGGCTGCTGGCGAAAAATCAGGACATCTTGATAAAGTATTGGATCGACTTGCTGATTATACAGAGCAACGAGAACAACTAAGGTCACAGTTAATACAGGCATTAGTTTACCCTATTATCATGACTATCGTTGCTACCGGGGTTATTGCTATTTTGTTAACAGCGGTTGTGCCGAAAATTGTTGGGCAATTCGAGCATATGGGCGCTAACTTACCAGGTACAACTCAATTTTTAATTGCCAGTAGTGATTTTCTACGTGAATATGGTTTAGGCATCGTACTCATTTTTGCTGCATTGATGTTACTTTGGTCACAGTTATTGAAAAAAGAACGTTTTAGGTTTGCATACCATCAACGTTTTCTTAACTTACCGGGTATTGGCAAAGTGGCAAAGAGTGTTAATACCGCAAGATTTGCACGGACATTGAGCATTTTAACCGCAAGTGCCGTTCCTCTTTTAGAGAGTATGAAAATCTCAGGGGAAGTGCTTGATAACTTATATATCAAGCAAAGTGTTAAAGAGGCCGCTGATAAAGTGAGAGAGGGAGCGAGTTTACGAGTATCGTTAGAACAAACTAAGCTGTTCCCACCGATGATGTTACATATGATTGCCAGCGGCGAAAAAAGTGGCCAGCTCGAACATATGTTAGGTCGTGCAGCAGATAACCAAGACCGAGATTTTGAAGCTATCGTCAACATCTCATTAAAAGCGTTTGAGCCTGCATTAATGGTGGTGATGGCAGGTATTGTATTATTTATCGTTATGGCTATTTTACAGCCAATTCTTCAGTTAAATACGTTAATAGGAAGTTAGAAATGAAAGCAGTAAAAAATGTTCGTGGTTTTACCTTGTTAGAAATGATGGTTGTTATTGTTATTTTAGGTATTTTAGCCAGTATGGTGGTGCCAAACTTGATGGGCAGTCAAGAGCGAGCAAATGTACAAAAGGCAGTTTCAGACATTAACGCGCTAGAAACTTCTTTGAGTATGTACAAAATGGATAACTATAAATACCCGAGTACTGAGCAAGGACTCGAAGCACTGGTGACTGAAACTGATATTGAACCAGCACCACGTCGTTTTCCTGAAGGTGGTTATGTAAAGCGTTTACCTAACGACCCATGGGGTAAAGAGTATCAGTTATTAAATCCAGGTGAGCATGGCAGTATGGATATATTTTCTATGGGGCCTGATGGTGAACCTGGCACTGATGATGATATCGGTAACTGGAACTTAGGAGATTTTCAATAATCTTTAACAATTTGATTATTTGTTAATTATGCAACTTAATACTGTTTGTTCAACAAGAACAAGGCAATGTTCGCAACAAGGCTTTACATTAATAGAAGTCATGTTAGTCATTGTCTTAGTTGGCGTGATGATTTCTGCGGTACAATTTACCTTTTCCAGTAGTAAACCAGAGCAAATACTACAACAAAACAGTGCCCGCTTTGCGGGCATTTTTGACGTAGCGGCCGAGTATGGCCTACTTAACAATGTAGAGTTAGGCTTGTTTGTAAAAGAAAATACTTATCAATTTTTAGGCTACGATGGTGTGCAATGGTCACCTATTGCAGACAACCCGTTATTTGAAGAGTTTACGTTACCTGATAATGTTGAAATTAGCCTGCAACTTGATGATTTGCCTATCGAGGAGCCTCAATTATTTGATTCATCACTGCTCATCATTGAAGAGGAAGATGACAGTTTTACTGAAGAGGACGAAGAAAAGAAAATTACCCCACAAGTTTACATTCTCTCGGGTGGCGACATAACGCCTTTTAGTTTAACGTTTTCTTTTGCTGAGTTTACATTTGACGATGATGACAACGTCAGTTTTATCGTGTCTGGTATTTATAGCACACCATTAACGATAGAAGGGCCAATAGCTAATGACAGCTCACGTTAATCGTCTTGTTAAAAAGTGGCAACAAGGCTTCACTTTACTTGAAGTGATGTTAGCCATGGCTGTTTTTTCAATTGCAGGTATTGCGATTTTAGGTACGGCTGACACGAATGCTCGTAATTTGGGGTATTTAGAGAGCAAAATTATTGCTAACTGGGTCGCATCAAATCAGCTTGTAGAGGTAACGTTAGATACCGCATGGCCACCAAAAAACAATAAAAAAGGTAAGGTTGAGCTAGCCGGTCAAGAATGGTTTTGGCAGCAAAAAGTTGTTAAAACTACCGACAAAGATATGCGCGCTATTGTTATGGAAGTACGACTAAACGAGAAAGAAACTTCAGCTTTAAGCAGCCTAATGACTTATGTTGCGAAGACCAATCAATGAAGCCTCTTTGCACTAACATCGCCTCTTATCAGCAGAAACAAGGTATTGCATGCCGTAATACACAAGGCTTTACCCTGTTAGAAGTTTTAATTGCTATTGCAATATTTGCCGTGATTAGTATGGCAAGCTTTAGTATTTTTGAAACCGTATTAAATAGCGACACTGTCACTAAAGAGCGCACGGACAGGGTGAATGAATTACAACGTGGTTTTTTAATGATTGAACGTGATATGTTGCAAATTGCGCGTCGCAGCATACGGCTAAATGGTGAAGCTCCACAAGAAGGCTTTTTGCATACAGATAACGACAGTTATTCTAGCACTGAACAAGCCATTGCTTTTGTTCGTCATGGTTGGACTAACCCCGGTTTATTGCTACCGCGCAGTGATATGCAGTCAGTGGCTTACCAATTGAACGATAATACTCTCGAGCGTGTGCATTTTAATTTTGTCGATGCTGTTTTGGGGGAAGAGCCAAAAGTAAGGCCCTTGATTTCACAAGTTGAAAAATTAGATTTTGAATTTTATGATGGTAAAAAGTGGCAGAAAACCTTAGCAGAAAATACCATGCCGATGGCTATTGCCATTGAGTTAGAGACCACAGATTATGGCATTATTCGCCGTCAATTTCTCGTAGCAGGTGATGGTCTGCAAGAAAAGGAAAGTGATCGTGAGTAACCGCCTTAGTACTAAATATTCATCTAAAGGTGTAGCGCTAATTACTGTTATGCTTATTGTGGCGTTAATTGCTACTTTAGCTACACAAATGACAGCGCGCTTGCAGTTGCAAATGCAACGTACCAGTAATTTGGCTTCAAATCAGCAGGCTTATTGGTATGCTATGGGCGCTGAAGCCTTTGCAAAACGCATTTTAACTCAATCATTTACAGAGAATGAAGAGGTTACACATTTGGGACAGATGTGGGCACAAGGAGAAAATACTTTTCCTGTCGACTTTGGCCAAATAACTGGTGAAATAACTGATTTACACAGTTGCTTTAACCTAAATGCTTTACGTGCCGATGATGATAATACTGATACTAGCGGTGTTGACAATACCAGTAAGGGAAAATCTCCTGCGAGGCTTGCTTTTGAAGAGTTACTCATCGCATTAAGTATTGAAGGTGTTGGTAACTTTGAAGCAGAATATATGGCGGATGCCTTAACTGATTGGCTTGATGCTAATAGCAGTATCTCTAGTTCTGGTGGTGCCGAAGATAGTGATTATGCTGCGAAAGAATTTCCATATTTAGCGGCTAATAATTACTTAGCAAGTTTAGGTGAGTTAAGAGTTATTGAGCACTTTAGTATTGCGGTGATCAATAAACTCAAAGACTATGCTTGTGTGTTACCCAATAACAACCTAAATAAGGTTAACATCAATACCATTGCACAAGACAAACCTGAAATACTTGTTGCCATGTTAGGGATCAGTCAAAATGATGCGGTGCAAGCTTTGTCTGCCCGTGAGGAAGAGGGCTTCAGTAGTGTGGCTGATTTTTTTGCTTTGCCTGAGTTAACTAAAGCGAAAATTCCACCAGAAAAACAGCAACAATTTACGGTTAAAAGTGAGTATTTTAAACTCAAAACAACAGCAAGTTTTAATAATAGTTATTTCGCTTTGAATACCATTATGAAAGTAGAAAATAAAAATAATATAAGTGTGATCAGTCGCATCATAGGACGAGAATAATGGGTGAAACGTTATTTATCCGTTTAGGCAGCCAAGCTGGGAATAAAATTCATTGGTTGATTAAAACTAACGGACAAGAAGAGATTATTGCAAGTGGTGAGTTACCTAATGCAAAAGCGCTAGCGCAGTTAGCTGAAAAGTCGTTATCGAGAGACGTTGTGACATTTGTTCCGGCCAGTGATGTCGCGATCAAAAGCTTAACGGTGCCGGGCTCGTCGCAACGAGCAATTCGTTTAGCAGCACCATACATGCTAGAAGAAGAGTTAGCTCAAGATGTCGAGCAACTGTTTTTTGCTTTTAGTGATCTCAAGCAAAATGAACAGGGACATAACTGCTTTTTAGCTGCACTTGAGCGCCAACAATTAATACAGTGGCAACAATGGTTAGCTGACGCGGATATTTTCTGTAAGGTCATCATTCCAGATGCGTTAGCACTGCCTAACGATAATGAAAATTGTCATGCTGTAATGCTTGGAGAGCAAGTGTTATTAAGGCTTTCTGCTTGGCAAGTCATGGCATTTGAAGACAATGCTTGGCCTATAGTTGCTAAGCAGATTAATACTAGCAATGACAATGAACATTCAATATTAGCGTATTCATTTTTGTCACAGGTACCGGCAGAGCTAAATGTTGAATATTTACCGGAAGAACTGCCACTTGCTATTTTAGCCGATCATCACTCAAAAAAGTTCAACCTGTTACAAGGTGAATTTCAAGTCAAAGAAAAGCGTTCAGCAACGAGCACAAGTTGGTTATGGGTGGCTGGTATTGCTTGCTGCGCATTGTTGCTTAACTTTACCCTTAAAGGAATTGAATTTTATCAACTATCTCAGCATCAGCTGACTATTGAAGAAGACATCATTGCTAATTACAAAAGTGCATTTCCGGCAGCTAAACGAGTTAAAATATCCACTATTCGTTCACTACTACGACAAAAATTAGCTGAAGTTGGTGATAGCGAAGCGTCTGCAGGTTTCTTACCGCTATTAGTTAAATTAGAGCCGGCCTTAGCAAGTGTGCCAGAAATAAAGCCACAAACGCTGAAGTTTGACGGCAAGCGCCAAGAAGTTCGTATGCAAACAGTTGCTAAAGATTATCAGTATTTCGAAAAGTTAAAGGTAGCACTTGAGAAAGCAGGCTTAACCGTGAATTTGGGTGCACAAAACAATCAAGGTGAACAAATTTCTGGCTCGTTCAGCATCACCGATACATCAGCTAAGGGGCGCTCATGAAAACTTGGTGGCAACAGTTAAACCTTCGTGAACAGCGTTTAATTATGGCGATGGCAGCAGCTATTAGTGTCTTTATTTTGTACGGGCTAATTTGGCAACCATTGAATGAAAATATTGCCAGTAGTAAGTTAAAAATTGAACGCCAACAGGCTTTATTGTCTTGGGTTGAAGACAATACTAAGCGCTATAAGCAAGCAAAATTAACCAACGGTAGCCGTAGTGGTGCAAGCTTATCGAGTATCGTTAACCGTACTTCAAGGCAGAACGACATCATTATTACTCGCATGCAGCCTCAGGCTGACGATTTGCAAGTTTGGATTGATGAAATATCGTTTAATCAGTTATTAACTTGGTTAGAGCAATTAGCCAGCAGAGAAGGCTTACGTGTGAAGAATATTGATTTGAGTTTAGCGGATGAGCAAGGCGTAGTACGTGTTCGTCGATTACAGTTAGGAAAGAGTTAATGAAAAAGACGTTTGCATACATAGCCACTTTTTTTGTGCTTTATAGTGTGTTTGTGATTGCGTTAATGCCGGCAAGTTGGTTAATGGCACAAATTAAATTACCGACTAATGTCTCGATAACGCCGGTAGAAGGTACCATCTGGCATGCCAGTGTCAAACAAGTCATGGTTGATGGTGTGGTGATTAATCAGGTGAAGAGTCATTTGTCACTAGTCTCTGTACTGATGTTAGATCCTAAACTTAATGTTACTTTTGGAGACCCCCTCATTAATGGTCCTGAAGGACAATTAACCATCAGCGGTTTACGCTCTGATATAAGCATTAATGATGCGAGAGTTTCACTTGCTGCTAATACCGTTGCAGCACGCCTCAATTTGCCGATAGATATTATTGCTCATGAACAGTTAACACTTAATGTTAGCCATTTTGTGATGGGAGCACCTATTTGTGGTGAATTACAAGGCGATGTTGCATGGCGCTCTGCTGCTGTTTCAGCATTTGATGAAAAAGTTAAGTTAGGGAACCTTTCGGCGGCGCTAAGCTGTGAAAAAGGCGAATTAATTGCCGAAATAGCGCCTAATAATGACTTAGGTTTAAGCTATCGCGCACAATTAAAGCAAGGCGGCCGCTTTGCTGGTAATGGGTATTTAACCCCAGGAGAAAAATTTCCTGAGCAATTACGAGAAGTGTTAAGCTTTTTAGGTAAGCCTGATAGAAAGGGGCGTTATCGTTTAAAAATATAGTGCTTCATTAAGCCTTAACTCACTTGCCGTGTATGTTCGTTTAAACCTTTATTCGTCAAGTGAGCTGCTCTGTGAACGCTAGTGTTGAGGCGTTGCCTTAATATCTGCTAATAGCTCAGAATAATCGGTAATTGAGGGATATTGGTTAATTACCCGGCTATCTTGTTGGCTATCTGGGTTCGCCACAGCTAACAAATGTTCAAAGCCATATTTTTTAGCTGAATCAAGTATAGTAATACTATCATCAACAAAAAGAGTTTGTTCTAACACAAAACCATGTTTTTCCTGTAGTCGTTGCCACAATAATTGAGACTCTTTTGTCACGCCAAATTCATGCGTTGAGTATAGGGTATCAAAGTATTTATCTAATTGGGTTCGTTCAATTTTGAGTGCTAGACTATCAGGATGGGCATTTGTCACAAGGACGATGTCACGCCCTGAAGACTTTAGCGCACAAAGAAAATCATGAGCATCGATGCGCAACTGAATCAAATGTTGCACCTCACGCTTTAAGTCAGTAATAGAAAGTTGTGTTTGCTCGGCCCAATAATCTAAGCAGTACCAATCTATGGTACCTTCGACTCTCTGATAATGATCAACGAGCGACTGCTTAGCTTCAGCTAAGTTGACGTTATGTAGTTCACTGTAGCGTTGTGGCAGATGATGCAACCAAAAATGAGTGTCAAAATGCAAATCGAGAATGGTTCCGTCCATATCAAGTAAAACAGTTGAGATTTTTGACCAATCAAGCATAGATTTTTCCCTAGGAACACGTTTATTATAGGATTATACCGAAGAGATTTGGCTATGTATTCAAGGTTATCGTGCTATGGTTAAACTTTAGCTTTTACTTTAATGCATTCTTTTACTAAGTTGCTGCAATAAAGGGCGTTATGACAACAAAAAAAGTACTACCGCAAATTACTGCACGTAAGCAAGTCGCGAAAAGCCGCTTATTTGCTATTGAACAAATTGACCTTACTTTTAGCAATGGTGTTGAACGCGAATACGAGCGCATGCCAGGCGCAGGTAGAGGGGCTGTTATGATCGTTCCTATGCTTGACCAACATACTATGCTGTTGGTGCGTGAATATTGTGCAGGCACTCATAGCTATGAGTTAGGTTTTCCAAAAGGTTTAATTGATGCGGGTGAAAGCGCTGCAGAAGCCGCCAATAGAGAGCTGAAAGAAGAAATCGGTTATGGCGCTGAAAACTTAACCTCAATCCACACCGTTGCCATGGCTCCGGCATTTTTCGATGCACAAATGACTATTTTTCTTGCCGATACACTTTATGTGGAAAAGCTAGAGGGCGACGAGCCTGAAGATTTAGAGGTAGTGCCTTGGCCAATAGCTGACTATCGACAGCTATTACTGCAACCTGACTTTAATGAGGCGCGTAGTCTTGCCGCATTGTTATTAGTTAAAGATCACTTGGGAGATATTTAATGAGCCCGGAAATGTTATTGTCTGTAGCGCTAGAAAGTGCAAAAAAAGCAGGACAAGAAGTCAGCCGCCATTATAAAAAAGGTGATTACACGGCTGAAATGAAAGCTGATAATAGCCCAGTGACAAGTGCTGATATTGCCGCTAATGATGTATTAATGGATGCGTTGAAAACACTGACGCCAGATATTCCTATTATTTCTGAGGAAGTCGGTGCTTTAGCGCTGAAGGAGCGCAGTAAATGGTCGCGTTATTGGTTATTAGACCCCATTGATGGCACCGGGGAGTTTATTATTGGCAGTGGCGATTTTGCCGTTAATATTGCTTTGGTGGAAAATGGTTGGCCGAGTATTGGGGTAATTCATGCACCAGATCATCACCTAACCTACTATGGGCAAAATAACTTAGGGGCTTTTAAAGAAGATAATGTGGCAAGTCATCGTATTCACGTTGCAGAGTATGACGGTAAACGTCGGATCAAGGTTGCTATAAGTCGCCGACAAGATATCAATTTAATGGGCCAGTATTTAAATGATGCTTATGGTTATGATCGTGTCGCTTTAGGGAGTTGCTCATTAAAGAACTGCTTAATCGCTGAAGGTGGGGCAGACTGCTATTTGCGTGTTGGGCCTACCGGTGAATGGGATACTGGTGCTAGCCATTGCATCATCGAGCAAGCAGGCGGCAGTATTATTGATAGTGAGTTTAATCCCCTTACTTACAATCAACGTGAAACATTAATGCAGCCCGACTTTTTGTCTTTAGGAAACCATAATATTCCTTGGCATGATATTATTAAACCACATCGAGCAACACGCTCAATTTAATAACCATAAGCACTGACATAAATAATCAATATGCTGAAGTCTATTGATTATATTGTTAGTTGCGTATATTCAAAAACATGGAGTGCGAAATGCGCCAAACAGCTTTAATTTTAATAACATTACTGATAAGTGTCGTAACCAGTTTACCCGTGTTAGCAGCATGGCAGCTTGATAATGACAAATCGCGGTTAACCTTTATGTCGGTAAAGAAGGCAACAATTGCAGAAAATCATCATTTCTCTAAACTTGAGGGTCACATTGATGCAAATGCCCAAGTAAATATTAATGTTGACTTAGCAAGCGTTAACACGAATATTGCCATTCGTGATGAACGCATGAAGCAGTTTGTATTTGAAACCGATAAGTACGCTAGTGCAACTTTTAATGCGCAGCTTGATAACGCTATGCTAGAAGCGTTAAAAGCAGGCGATATCAAGCAGTTAACGGTTGACGGACAATTAGATTTTCATGGTCAAAAGCAAGCTATCAGTATGCATGTTAATGTTATTAAATTGGCTGAAAATAAAATATTAGTTCATACAAGTCAGCCATTTTTTATCAAAGCTGATGCGTTTGGTGTTGTAGCAGGGATTAATAAACTGAAAGAGCTGGCTGCTTTACCAAGTATTGACTACGTTGTGCCGGTAAGTTTTTCGGTGACATTTGTGCGTTAAATTTGTTGCTATTATATTTACAAAGGCACGGTTTCAGTGCCTTTGTTATTTTGCCATGGCATTATTCTTCTTCACTACCTTCAATAAATTGCTCTGCAGGCACAATATTCACCGTTTCATGTAGTTCAGAATAAACTAAGCGCGCACTGCCTTGTTTTAACTGCTGATGTACTTGGGCTATTTTATCGCTTAATGAAACATCTTCGCTGCCATATTCAGTACCTTCTCTTAAGACAAAGTTTTCGATGATAGCGTTTAAAGTTTCGCTAGGTAACTGCTCTAAGGGAATAATCATAAGTATCTCGTAAAAAACTCAGGAATGCGTTGCTCAAGCCAAAATTGCGGCTTAAATGGATTACTACCACTAATAAAACCAACATGGCCGCCACGCGGACTTATTTCAAAAGTCATTTGTTGTGGTAGCGTAGTGATAGCCGTGGTGTTTTTATCACACAAAAAAGGATCGTCGCTAGCATGAATGATCAAGCAAGGGGCTATGATGTCTTTAAGTACATCTCTGCCACTTGAGCGTTGGTAATAGTCATTAGCGTCAATAAAGCCATTTACAGGCGCGGTTACCATTTGATCAAAGTCTCGTATTGAACGAACATGCTGTAAACTTTTTACATCAACATTGTGTAGCAATTTTGCCTTTATTTTTTTCATTGTGCTGGTTTTGAGCATATCAACCAGATATTTTTGATAGACGCGGGAAAAACCTTGGTTAATACGATCGCAACAGCTTGATAGATCTAGCGGGGCACAAATCACGCAAGCCGCTTGATAAATATTTTGTTTTTGTTCTGCTAGGTACTTTGTTAAAACATTGCCGCCCAATGAGAAACCAACAATGGCTTTTTTCGCCGCGGGATAATGTTGAGCAAGGTGTTGGCTAAAGTAGTCGACATCACAAGTTTGGCCGCTATGATAAGACTTTGCCATACGGTTCGGTCGACCACTACAGCCCCGAAAATGCATCAATACTCCCACCCAACCTCGGGCTTTGATTGCCGACAGCATCCCCTTAGCGTAATGACTGTTTTTTGAGCCTTCTAAGCCATGCAATACCGCAACAATTGGGCGATTACATGCCGAATTTACTTTTTCAGTCCAAGCTAAATCAATGAAGTCACCATCTGGTAACTCTAAAGTTTCGTCGATTGTGGCAATGGTGTGATGGCGTCTAAAAAATTTAGCGGCAATCGTTTGCAGGTGAGGATTTTTTAGCCACCAAGCAGGGCTGAAAGAACTTTTGGTAAACATAACGTGGTAATAGTAAATAATACAAAAAAGTTATTGTACGTTAAAAGCATGCTAATGCCCATAAGCGGTTGAGTCGACCAAATAGCTTGGAAAAACGATTTTGTGCGAACGGGATTATTTATGGAAGATAAATTAAATAACAGACCCAGCAATATCGTTTTATCCGACCTTGAAACACCGTGATAACTTAATTGACTAAAGTTGTACTACTGTCAACGATTACAGTCTTGCCCGATAACGAGCTGTCTTTATCTTCAGTACTTTATCAACCGATATCTAATCGCCATGTTTAGCCTGTTTTACTGTACCGGTAACATTGCTTAGTCGTTGTTATAGCGAGTTAACTATTGCTTATCTTCACTAATGTGTTTGGCAAAATAATAAATATAAAAGCCACCAATGCCTAATAAAATAGCTAAGCCAGCAAAAGAATAAAGTACAACAGGGTCGTTGAGTAGCATATCTATAATGTCCATAATTTGCTCCAGTAGAGATTAAAATAGTTAATAGGTTAGATAGTCATTGTAAATAATAACCCTACATAGTTTGTTGATTTAGATCACTGTCAGTGTCGGTTTATAGTCGATATAGCTAGGCTATTACACTCTGTTTTTTATGCTAAATTAATATTTCTAAAGCAATAGGAATAATTAATATGGCAGCTACGATGTAGGCAATGCGTTGACTGAGTAAATGCTTTGGTGGTTTCATGGTTAAGCCAAAGCAAGGTCTTAATATATTGACACGTTTAATCACTTCATAACTGACTATGCAGGCAAGGAAAGTGACTAAAATCAAAATGACGGCCTCAAGTGCGGCACCTAAATTATACTGAGTTAAGTGATACCCTAGGACCACAATAAAGCTCTGATGGAGTATATAAAAGGGGTAAACGGCTTCATTGAGATAAGATAAGTTGCTAGTGTTTTTATTGAAATATTTATAGGCAATACTCAATAGCATTAGTACACCTAATATGCGTAATAAACTATAAATAATAGTGCCTATTACAAGTAGCCAAGGAGGATTAATGCCGGGGGATGCCTGTTCGAGTAACCAAACTTCATTATAGAAATAAAGTACAGTAAAATAAGTAATGATAAAACTCGATATTAACCAAACGATATTTTTGGCTATCCGTTGCCAAAAATTATGCTGCCAGCCAATAAGGTAGCCGTAAAGCATAAAAGTAAAACCAAGTGGGTAGCGTTGATCAGTAATTTGCCAAGTTATTTCAATAAGTACTATTGGCAGACCCGCTAATATAATTGCGATGCCACCGTGCTGCTTGAATAAGTTGCTCACCATACGTGTTACCCAAGATGAATTGAGTAGCGGCAAAAGACAAAGTATCACTAAAGAGTACTGCCAAAGCGAGCGTAAAAACCATAGGTGATTAACATCTATGTGAGGCCAGATGCCAGCTTGATATTTATCAAAAACGCCATTATCGTCGCTGAAAAATAACGTGAGAAACTGCCAGTAACTGACATTGAGGTCACCATTGTGGGTCATTTCAATATACAGTTGAGGTGGTACTATGACCAGAATGCCAAACAATAACGGTAATAATAATCGCAGTGAGCGGATACTAATAAAGCGCCAAACCGTAACTTTTGCCATAATGAAACGCATGGCAATACCTGAAATTAGCCAGAGCAGCGGCATACGCCAAGGTGAAAGCATCAGCATTAAGTTTTCTAGAAAGGTCGATCTATATTGGCTTTTGACATGCCAGCCCCAATTTTCAACATAAAACATGCCACAATGAAAGAGGATTAACAGCATAAAGGCAAACACCCTGAGCCAGTCAAGGTCATAGCGTCTTAAGGGCATTTGTATTGTGCTTGGTGTAAATTTTTCTGCCAGGTTTTTTAACATAAGTATCATTGTTTTTATCACTTGTGATAAAGATATCTTCGCTGATACACTGCTTAAGTGCATGCCATAAAGGCTGTAAAAACAATGACTAGGGATAAGCGGCAATATAGAGGGATAAAAATATTGCCTTAGATTAATATGATGAATAAGTTAGCGCACTTTCAAAAATATAAACTTCGCTATGAAGCTTTTGTCTTCATTAGTTACTTTTTTATTAATAGTACTTTGTTAGCCACATCAGAAATTATGGAAGCGCAACGCGAAAATGCTGTCATGCCTTTTGCTATTTGGGAGCCCTTTGTCTGGGAGTACTCCAGTGCAATAGCGACCTTAGTTTTATTACCATTTATTTTTATGCTCTTACAAAGAGCCCCCTTTAATTGGCAAGCAATAAAATATTCTATTTTCCAATATTTCTTAGCGGCAAGCATTTTTTCATTATTACATGTGGCTATGATGGTAGGGCTAAGAAAGCTAGCTTATTTTACCGTTGAACGCAGTTATGATTTTGGTAATTTATGGTTTGAACTGATTTATGAGTATCGAAAAGATCTCTGGTCATTTATATTTTTTATCATTTTTTTACAGGGCTATCGTTTTATTTTGTCACGTTTACAAGGGGAGGCAAATCCGGTTGCTCAAAGTGAAGCGGAAAGTGATAGTTGTCAAGCTGGTCATAATATCGATAGATTATTAGTAAAAAAGCTCGGTAAAGAGTTTATTATTAAAATTACAGATGTTGAGTGGCTAGAGTCATCAGGAAATTATGTTAATTTACATATTGATGGTCGGATTTACCCGACACGTGCAACATTGACACAGCTCAGTGAGCAGATAGAGAGCAAGGGGTTTTGCCGTATTCATCGCTCGCATGCTATTAATTTAAATTATGTAGAGTCAATTACTCCATTAAGCTCAGGTGATAGCGAAGTAAAATTAACGACTGGAAAAAGCTTAAACTTATCTCGACGTTATAAAGAAAGCTTTAAAGCGCGGCTTGCCTAATGAAAAACCTTGCAGTGCTTAAGTACAAGGTTTTAATTTTAGACTTTTTGGTAAAGTCACCTGTCTTGATACGGATGAAATATAGCGATTGGCTTAAAGAAACTTTTTAAGTTTTAATTCGCGTTGTTCGATAATTTTTCGGTAAATAGCGTCAGCTTTTTCTCGTGCGGTTTTAATTTGATCGACAGACAATTTATGTTCATCCATATCACGACTTTGTTTTGCTACACTGTAACCGTTTTTAGCAGCAATAATATTCCAAATGTATGACATCTCAGTACTTTGAGGGAGACCTTTTCCTTCAAAATACATTAACGCTAAGTTAAATTGCGCTAATGCATAGTTTTGATCGGCTGCCTTTTGATACCAACGTGATGCTTGCAGGTAACTTTTTTCCACACCATGGCCGTTGTATAACATCACACCAAGATTAAACTGCGCGCGAGCTAGGTCTTTATTTGCTGCTTTCTCCATTAATGCATAAGCGGTTTTGAGATCCTTTTTAGTCACTTCACCTTCACTGTAAAGCAAAGAAAGATCAAATAGGGCATCAGGGTAGTTTTGTGCAGCAGCTAAATTAAAGAGCTCAAGTGCTTTTTTAGCGTCTTTAATTACCCCATAACCGTTTAAATAAATTAATCCCATTTGATATTGGGCTGGTGCATACTCTTGTGCAACTAAAGGTTCAAATTCAGCTATCGCGGCTCTAAACTCACCTCGATTTAATTCATATATGCCTAAGTCTAAATCGGCACTGTTTGCAGCGCTTTGAGCTAATAGGGCGATACTCAGCGCGAGTAAAGTTAACTTTTTCATTATGGTGTCCTGTAGTCTGTGTTGCCACTATGAATAACCGTGACAAACTATCATGCTGCGATAACTTAAGTGTAGCAATAAAACCTATAATGCTTGTGACATTATCTCTTCAATTTGCTCTTCAAGCTCAAGCCATAGCATTTCATTTTCTTCTAGCGTTTGCTTCAGCTTAGCTTGATGCTTTAAAAGTTCAGTGAGCTTGCTTTTGTGCTCAGCCTGATAAATATCACTATCGGCCAACTGTGCTTCCACATCGGTTAATTCATCTTGTGCTTTTTGTACTATTTTTTCAAACTTGTCTGCTTGCTTACGCAGTGGTGAAGCCTTTTTACGTAATTCAGCTTGTTCTTTACGTTGTTGTTTTTTGTCTATTTGTGGTTCGCTGACTATTTTGTTTGCTTTGACTGATTGCTTTTTATCATCATTTAGCCATTGTTGATAATCATCAATGTCACCATCAAAATCAATAACACGCCCATTAGCCACTAAGTAAAACTCATCTACACAAGATTCTAATAAATATCTGTCATGAGCAATAAGAATAATCGCGCCATCAAAGTCTTGTAAAGCTAATACTAAGGCTTGACGCATTTCTAGATCGAGATGGTTTGTCGGTTCATCAAGTAATAGCAGTTGTGGCTTTTCTAAAACAATGAGGGCTAAAACTAAGCGCGCTTTCTCACCACCTGACATAGTGCCGACTTTATCTAGCGCTTGATCACCGCTAAAGCCAAAACGCCCTAAAAACGACCGTGCTTGTAACTCTGTAATATCAGGCTTTGCCCGAGTGATATGCTCAATAGCACTGCTAGGCATATGTAACTGCTCAAGTTGATGTTGTGAAAAATAACCTACTTTGAGCTCTTGTGCACAGTAACGCTCACCAGCAAGTAGCGCTAGATCACCGGCCAATGATTTTATAAGTGTTGATTTACCCGCGCCATTGCGGCCCAGTAAACCAATACGGCTGCCAGGTACTAAAGTCATGCCAACGTTCTGTAAAATAATGGCTTCATCATTATAGCCACACTGACTTTCCGTTAGTGCTAACAGCGGATAAGGTAGTGTTTCGGGTTGTTCAAAACTAAAGGTAAATTGGCTGTCAACATGTGCTGGCGCTAAATCTGGTAGTTTTTGCAAACGTTTTAAGCGACTTTGTGCTTGTTTTGCTTTACTGGCTTTAGCGCGAAAACGATCAACGAACGAGGTTAAATGCGCAACTTCTTTTTGTTGTTTTTGATATTGCGCATCTTGCTGAGCTAAATGCTCTGCACGTTGGCGCTCGAAAGCACTGTAGTTTCCCGAGTATAATTTTGCAGCTTGGTGCTCAATATGCAAAATTTGACCAATTACATCATCAAGAAAATCTCGATCATGTGAAATCAACACTAACGTGCCAGTAAATCTTTTCAACCAACGTTGTAACCAAATAACGGCATCTAAATCTAAGTGGTTAGTTGGCTCATCCAATAGTAATAAATCAGCGCGACTGATCAAGGCTTGCGCTAAGTTCAAGCGCATGCGCCACCCACCAGAAAATGACTTTACCGGATTTGCTAGTTGTTCTTGCATAAAACCTAAGCCGTGCAGTAACTCAGCAGCACGAGCAGGTAAGCTGTAACCGTTGATGGTATCAATTTGGTTAATAATAGTCGCTTCGAGTGTGCCGTTATCATTTTCACGCGCTTGGGCTAATTTTGCTTCTAACTGGCGAAACTCTATATCACCATCCATGACATAATCTAAAGCAGATTGCTCTAGCGCCGGCGTTTCTTGCTTAACGGTGGCAATTTTCCAGCTTGTTGGCATAGATAGGTTGCCCAAATCTGGCGGTAATGTCCCGAGCAAACTAGCGAATAGAGAGGATTTTCCACAGCCGTTTGCCCCAACAAGCCCAACCTTATGATTTGGGTGTATGGTAAAACTTGATGATTTTATGAGGTATTTTGCACCTCGGGCTAAACTTAAGTCTGTAGCTGTGATCATTTATCGTTACTCTTTTTAATGCAAGGCGCTATTGTCGCTTTTCCTTGGGGGGTTGTTCAAGGTAAAATAGAAACACTGGGCAGATATCTTGCTAAAACGAATGAAAAATTACC
This sequence comes from Cognaticolwellia aestuarii, assembly GCF_002000025.1. Lineage (GTDB taxonomy): Bacteria > Pseudomonadota > Gammaproteobacteria > Enterobacterales > Alteromonadaceae > Cognaticolwellia > Cognaticolwellia aestuarii. The sequence goes on along the minus strand of NZ_MUZV01000001.1, from coordinate 29,873 downwards.
TAAAATTGAGTTAAACGTGAAGAAACGATTTATAGCTGGGGCAGTTTGTCCGAAATGCAAGGCAATGGACACCATGGGGCTAACCAAAGAAAATGGTGTAGAGACAGTAACCTGTGTTAGTTGTGGTCACTTAATGTCGCAACCTGAAGAGCATGTGGTGCAAGAAGTGAGACCTAATGAACAGGTTATTGGTATCTTCAAACAAGATTAAGCCAATGAAAATTTTACCGTGATGCGGTCGCTGTTTGTATCGAGTTTAAAAGTGTAAAAGGTGTTTAGTTAGTCGTTAAGTCGCATTAAGCAGTGATATAAATATTGTGCAAGTTAAAAGCTATTAAACAGCCGTTAACCTGCATTTTATTCTGATAATGTTATTCGGTAAATAAAGATACTTTTGAATTTTTATCAGACAACTCAAACACGTGTTTGCTGTTCTCACCTTTACGTGTGGCTGTGATGGCTAATGTATCTTCATGTTCACCCTTGCCAAAAAGGTTAACTTGATATTCAAGCGCACTGTTCGCTTGAGTTAAAGCAAAACGTCCCATAACCACTAGCTGTGACGCGGGTGCTTGAGGTGAATGATGAGAGGTCACCGGCGATAGCATTATACCTTCTAAAGTGAGTAGACCATTTTCATCTTTTAAGGTGATTTTGCTATGCACTGTTTTGATCATTTCTAGACGATGTGAAGTAAACTCCGCCGCAGAAAGTTTGCCGTCATTATCGTCATCAATCGCGGTAAAAGCAGAAACAGGTAATGAGATCACCATATAAACCCCATCTTCAGCAACGTTTAATGTACCTTTTTGTGCCACCATTACGTGAGCATATAGCGCCGAAGAAAATAGCGTAGTGATTAACACCACTGATGTGGCAAAGGCTGTTAGAGATAATTTCATCTTTAGTTTATTTCTCAATCTAATGTTTAATTTCATCAAGTTATTTCCGGTAAATTATAACCATGAGTATTAAGTTCGGACTGGCTTGATATCAAAGCCGGTCCGCTTGTTTCTATAAAGTCATAGGCTTAAAAGAGCGCTTAACTGTTATGGTTTTTTATTCGAGCTCATGCGTTATGGCGGTGGTGGCATGCCACCCGTAACGTCAACTTCACCTTTGACACAACGTTGAAAGTAAGGGTAGCTCTCAGTAGCAAAGTAGTGATAAATACCATTAGGGAACTCAGGCGTAACACCCACTCGGCCATTACATTCATCTAAATCACCAGAACCAGCAACATATTGCCAATCTTGTGCGAAGGTACCTAACGGATATATATCTTTAGAGGGACGAGAGCTACTAACGTCACTGATCAATTGATAACTGCCAGTGATCAGCTTGATTGGTGATGTAGCGTCACTGGCAATACTGTAGCCATAACGGGCATAGATTGGAAAACCATCGGCTGCCCAGCCGATAATAGTCATGGTTGTATCGCCACCACCTTGTTTAGCAATAAAACCTTCTGGCATGCCATGATAATGATATGCACCACCCGGTTGAACATGAGCATTGTTGTCATCGGTACCAAAATTGAAACTCGTTTGACCTAAGGCTTCGATACTCCAACTGCCACTGTTATCAATAAGGCTACAGTTATTGCCTGAATCGTCACAACTACCTGCAGTACCGGCATCAATTTTAACCCCATTAAGCACATAACCTGTTACACCGCGAGGTCCGCCCAAGGTTGTTGCTGTGGTTGACTCAACAGGAGATAAGGTTAGGCTATCGGCAACTGTTTGTGATTCAATCGCATTAGGGTTATTGCTATTTGGAAACTCACCTACCTTGTGATCTGGTACACCATTAGCACTTAACAAGCGCTCGTCATCGGTACAGCTCCATTGTGCCATGCTGTCTTCAAGCACATAAATTGAATCGTTATATTCGTTGTAATTATAATCACATAAAATGTTTGCCGTACTACCATTTGAAACTTCTGAAACGAAAATTTCAACACTATCGACTTCACTGCTTTCTTGGTCGTCATTCACCGTTAAGTGCACAATGTAATGACCAATAACATCAGCTATAAACGTTGGCGAAACATCATTTTCACTTGACAGTGTGGCAATACTATCTGTTGGAATCGTTGATAAACTCCAAGAATACCCCAGTGTGTCACCATCTGCATCGCTACTAAGCGCGCCCGAAAGTATCACGGTACTATTAACAAAGACACTTTGATCTTCGCCAGCATTGGCGACTGGTGCAGTATTGGTGGTGAACACTTCACCGCTATCGTCATTATTATCACTATCACTACCACCGCAAGCGGCTAATGTAGAAAGCAATAACAAACTTACTAACGAGGGTTTAACGTAATGATAAGCGCTGAATTTCTGTAGCATGGCTTTTTCCTTTAAGATTTATTTCTAGGGTTAGAAACAGTTAACTCAAGCTTAAAAGGTCAATGTGCAGGAAGTGTGCAAGTAATGTGAAAATGTAAAAAAGTCTAAAACTATTTGTTATTAGTGGGTTCGTTAAAGCTCAGCGCTAGATAATAATAGGCGTTATTTTTAATGGTAAAAGCTGATAATACGTTTGATATCAAAAATAACGCAGCTACTTATAAAAGCGTGATAAAGTGCTGCCAGAATCGGCTAAGCAGTGGTGTTAATGATAGACTCGCTAGGCTCTATATTAAACTTATCAAAAACTTGAGCCAATATTGCTTGTTTATCTTCATCACTGAGGCTTTCACTCTGACTCGCCGCTAAGGTTTCTTCTAACAGTTCTGCCAAATAGTCTGCCATCGAACTTATTTCATCACTGCTTTGTTTTGGTGGAGGCGGTGGTGGTCTGCTGCTATCTGCCGCTGCTGCGATGTCGCCAATGCTTTTTGCATCAAAACCAGCACTAGACATGACTTTCTCAAGCGCTGCTCCGGGTTGAATATCGGCTTGTGAAAACATATCAATAATACTCAGAGCATCTTCTTCGCTTAGCTCATCAGCATCAAACTCAGCTAAGGTGTCGGTAACAAACGTTTGTTGCTCTTCCGTTAAGTTTTGCTGTGTTCTTGGCGGAGGCGGAGGCATAGATATGCCAGCGTTAACGTTATTAATCATTGCATTATTCCTTACGGTTTTTTTTTAGCTGGCGGTTTGTGATTAGTAAATTCGACTTCGCTAATTACACCACTATTGTCGCTGTCGATATGGGCAAAAATTGTTTTATGTTCGCCATGAGGTAATGCGTGCTGAGAAAATTCAGCAAAGTCTATTTCATTGTCAGCGTTAACATCTAAAGTTGAAAACGAAGGTGGTGGACCGGGTCTATCGTTATTACGCTCTTTTGCTTGAGATTGATTAAATATCATCAATAGCAGTATGATCGCTATGACTATGGTTGATTGAGGCTTCATCATTTTGGTTGATCCTTGTGCTAAAACTAAATTCACCACAAGCTTAACAAGGGAATTTGCAAACAATGTGCAAATAAAAAGAAAGTTACTAGTAATTATTTTCCTGCTAGGCGTTTCTGTTATGTAGACGCTAACTCACTGTTTGAGCATGGATTTTTTACAGTAAAAGGGCTACAGCACCAAGCGATAACCCGTACCATAAACCGATTGTACCCAATCTTTACCATTACTAATGTCGCTGAGCTTTTTGCGTAATTTTTTTATATGGCTATCAATGGTACGGTTATTCACAATACGATGATCAGAATACATGTTTTGCATCAGTTGTTCGCGGCTAAAAATACGTTCTGGTTTTTCCGCTAACGGTTTTAGTAGTTGAAATTCTACCGCGGTTAATGCGACTTCTTGATGATGGAAACTCACGGTAAGGCGATATTCATCTAATGTAATCATATCACTAGATTTTTCAATGGTTTGCGTTCTTCTTAATACAGCCTTAACTCTAGCAACTACTTCACGCGGACTGAAAGGCTTGCAAATGTAGTCATCAGCGCCTAGCTCTAAGCCTAACAAGCGATCTATTTCTTCTACTTTTGCGGTAACCATTAAAATAGGTACGTTAGAAAACTGTCTAATTTCTTTGCAAAGATCGATGCCGTTTTTACCTGGTAGCATGATATCGAGTAAAATAGCTTTAGGTTTATTTTTTTTAACCCAAGCAATAACGTCATCACCATGGTGAATTAAGTAAGGGTTAAATTCTGCCATGGTAAAATAATCGGCTAATAAAGTAGCCAGTTTTATTTCATCTTCTACTATCAAGATCGAATGTGACATTCAGTTTCCTTAAACTAAAGGTAAAGTAATTATTAATGCTAAGCCGCCTAAACTTGATGCCACAGCACTTATTTTACCTTGATGCGCAATAACAATATGCTGGCAAATAGATAATCCCAAGCCAAAACCGCCGGTTTCACGATTTCTTGAGTCTTCCACACGGTATAGGTACTCAAATAAGTGTGCTAAGTGTGCTTCATCAACGCCAATACCGTTATCCTCAATAGTTAAAGTTACGGTGCCTTTATTGCTTTGTGAACGTTGCTCGTCAGCGTTATCAACAGTTAATGAGACTTTAAGCTCGCTAGCACCTGAGTATTTAATACAGTTATTGATTATATTTTCGAATAGCTGATAGAGCCGAGTTTTGTCAGCATAAATATTGGCTTCTTCAACGCTAAAATCAAGTAATAACGTTATGCCAGCATCGGCTAAATAACTACGATATTTCCCTGCTTCATTTTGGATTAATGATACTAACTCTTCAGCGTGCTTACGATAACCCATGCCACCGATATCTGCACTTGCCAGTTGATTTAAATCGTCTATCAAGCGTTGTAAGTGTTTCACTTCGTCATGGGCAGAAGCAATATTAGTTAAGGTTAATGGCCTTACCTTATCTAGCATTGCTTCTAATTCACCACGTAAAATAGCAACAGGGGTTCGAAGTTCATGTGATATGTTGGCTAACCAGCGTTTACGTGCGCTATCATTTTTTGCTAACGTTAAGGCAAGCTCATTGAAATCTCGACTTAATTCACTAAGTTCGTCTTTTCGTTTCAGATCAATAGATTGCTGATAATCACCCCGAGTTAATTTATGCATGCCTCGGGTGATCAATTTAATGGGTTCAACTATATGACGAGCAAGAGGTAATGTCAGCAACGCCACTAACAGCATAACAATTAGGGCAATCAGCCATAAATAGTTTTGTTGTTGTTCGATAAAGTCAACTTCATAGCCCTGGGTAAGTTCGTTACGTTTTGAAATAGCCACAAACCCAATCACCTGATTATTTAACTCAATGGGGGTTTTGGTATACGTTAATGTCAGGGGATAGCTACCTGCAATCAACGTTTCTTTGCTATCAAGTAAGGCATAATGTGCATCACGCTGTGGCGGAAGTGGCGGTCTGTTGTCGCCATTTTCAATATTGGCCGGTGGCCTACGTTCGGCGAGATGTGGTGGTATATGCTCTGGCTTCTTGAAGCCTTTTTTTCTTGGTAAATGATTGTTTCTCTTGATTTCAAAATCACTACCGGCAAGTTCTTGGTGAATTAGTTGACCAAATTTATGATTTTTACCGGTCATAGAGCGCCAACTATTATCAATTTTATATTCATCAGCAAGTTTAGATAAAACAGGCTTTAGTGTTGCTACTTCTTTGGAAATAACATATTCGATCATGCCTTTATCTATGCTCCACTGCATGAGTGATACTAGAACCGTCACTAATATCAGGCTAAAGCTGAACAAAAATACAAATAATTTATTCTGAATCTTCATTGATAATTTACTAATCTCAAATGTAATAAATGATGAGGCCTTATGTTCGCTTGGGCGCAATAACATGGAGACTGCAATACTACCTGACCATCATATTTATATATTGTTAGGTAAAGACTTAACAATCGTTAGGCTTTCTTTGTTTTAGCATAACAAAACAATGTGCAAAAAATATGGATGAAGATAAATAATGCTTACTACACCAGCATAGCATTGTTAACTTCGCGCTTTTTCGTAATCAATACAGTTATATGCAATTTTAGCTTAGCACGTAAAGCTACATTATCAGCGCTGTATTTACTGTCCGTAAATTATTTTACATTTACTCATTGTTTACGCATTTTTTGCACATTGCTTCGGTAAGCTCTAATTCATTAGCTTGAGCTGAGCTATTTAAAAGTAGCTTAGTTCAAATACACCATTTAAAAAATAAAGTTGACTAACAGTAGGTTTAATATGATGAATAGCTTGTCTTGTAATAAATTTAATCAAACCCTAAAACAGCTAACTTTGCTGTCAGCACTGAGCTTAGCATTTACCTTGTCAGGATGCGGTGGTAGTGAGAGCACTGAAGCAACTGCAGTTGAAATAGTGACAGAAGTACCTGCTGAGCCTATCAGCACTGAAATCACTGACACAGATTTTGAAGCAACGGATTGGACTGATGCTACGCATAGCAAAAGTGCTGAACCCAACTTTGCTGAAGTTTTTGATGGTACTCAAGTTAAGCGTTTCGACTTTGTAATAACACCTGAACGTTGGCAAAGTATGCTTGATGATATGACAGGGCTGTATGGAGAATTTGGTCAACGTTCAGCTAGTGCTGGCTTAAGCGATGTTGATGAAGACCCGATCTTTGTTCCTGCTGACGTTTACTATAACGATAAGCAATGGTATCGGGTTGGCCTTAGGTTTAAAGGTAATTCATCACTACAAACGAGTTGGCAGCAAGGCATACTGAAACTTTCATTTAAAATGGATTTTGATGAATTTGAAGATGACTATCCACAGATTGATAACCAACGATTTTATGGTTTTAAAAAATTTAGTCTGAAAAATAACTTTGATGACAGCTCTTTTTTGCGTGAAAAAGTTGCTGCTGACGTTTTTAGAAACTCAGGTATGGCAATATCTAATAGTGCTTTTTATACCGTGTATGTAGATCATGGTGATGGGCCTGAATATTTCGGTTTGTACACCTTAGTAGAAGAAATTGATGATACGGTACTTGAAACACAGTTTGCTGATGACAATGGTAATTTATACAAGCCAGAAGATAGTGGCGCCGATTTTGTTGAAGGTAGTTTTAATGAAGAAAGCTTTGCCAAGAAAACTAATGAAGACGATGAAGACTGGTCAGATATCATCGCACTTTTTGATGCTTTGCATGCTGAAACAAGAACAACGGCACCCGATACATGGAGAGAAAACCTTGAAACAGTTTTTGACGTCGATGTGTTTTTACAATATTTAGCGGTAAATGGCATCATACAAAACTGGGATACTTATGGTCGTATGACACATAACTACTACCTTTATAATAACCCTGAAACATCAAAGTTAACTTGGATCCCTTGGGATAACAATGAAGCACTGCAAGCGGGTAAAATGTCAGGTGCTTTAGCGCTAGATTTCTCTAACTTAGATAGTGTTAGTTGGCCGTTAATTGCAAAAATTTATGCTGATGATGTTTACAGAGCGCGTTATAACGAATACGTATTAACAGCCATAGGTGGCGCTTTTGAAACTAATACGATGCAAGCCGCCTACGATAGTTACGCAGCCCTGGTGGCCCCTTATGCAACAACCGAGCTATCAGGCTATTCATTTTTAAATAGTGAGAGTGACTTTTATCAAGCAATTGAACAGCTAAAAGCGCATGCAGAGAGTCGTGCGCAAGCGGTTGAAACTTATTTAGACAGCCAGTAGCGGTCAGCGGGTATGTTGTTTTCTTGAGCGTAATTGTTAGGTAAGCCTTAACAGAAATGTTAAGGCTTTTTATCAAGCGGCCTGTTAAGTGCCTATTAGGGAACGTTGTTAAGTGACTGATATTTACGCCATCATAATATGTTCATACTTACCGTCTGACATAAGTAATCATCAGTTATTGTTATGTAGTGAACGTCAGTTATTCAACAGAAATCATTAATAATAACGTGCTGAAAACTCAAGCAATTGCATGGCAGGTATTGGCTTACTAAAATAATATCCTTGTATGAAGTCACATTTTAACTTATTCAGTGCTTGTAATTGTTCTGCAGTTTCAACGCCTTCTGCAATAACCGTTAACCCTAAACTATGGGACATGGCAATGGTTGCCTTTACTAAGTTGTAATCAGCTTTGCTCGAGGTGATACCATTGATAAAGCTTCGATCAATTTTCAGTACGTCAAACGGGTACTGCCTGAGGTAGCTTAATGATGAATAGCCGGTACCAAAATCATCCATTGAGAGTTTTATGCCAAGCTCATTAATTTGTTCTAGTGCATGGTGTATATAAGATTGTCCGCTCATCAACACCCCTTCAGTAATTTCAAGCTCTAAATATTTACTACTGATATTACTCTCGCTTAAGCTTGTTTTTATAAAATTGAGTAACTCAGCATCTCTGAATTGACGAGGAGACAAATTGACCGCTATTGTATACTGCTGCTGATCAGCACTTTGCCATTGAGCTAAAAAGCCTAACGCTTGTTTCATAACGAATTGCCCAATAGGTACAATGAGACCGGTATGCTCAGCAATTGGAATGAATTCATCTGGGCCTACATGACCAAGTTTAGGGTTATGCCATCGTAGTAAGGCTTCTGCACCAATAATATTTTCATTTTTGGCATTAAACTGAGCTTGATAGTGTAATTCAAACTCATTACGTTCAAGGGCTCCATGCATTTGCTCTTCAATTTCGAATCGTCGTTGCATGCAAGTATTCATTTCTTTAGTAAAAAATGAATAGGTATTGCGCCCTAGCGCTTTTGCTTGATACATTGCTGTATCGGCATTGCGCAGTAAATCAGAAGCGCAACGACCATTTTTAGGATAAACGGCAACCCCAATGCTCATGGTTAATATTAACTCTCTACCACCAATTTTAAAGGGCTCTCTAAAGGCTTTTAGTAAATTCTCAGCAATAGCTAGCGCATTATGATGTTCAGTTAGCCCTCTAAGTAAAATAATAAATTCATCACCGCCTAAGCGCCCAACAGTATCTTCTTTGCGTAAAACCTGTTGCAGTCTAGCCGCTGACTCTACCAAAAGCTTGTCGCCTATTTCATGACCTAATGAATCATTGGCTTTTTTAAAATCATCTAAATCAAGAAACAAGACAGCGGCTTTTTCATTATTTCGCTCTGCTTCAATTAATATTTGCGACAAGCGGTCGAGCGCTAAAAAGCGGTTAGGTAATAAAGTTAAGCTGTCGTAATAGGCTTGATGACGGATTAATTCATCCGCTTTATGCTGCTCGGTAATATCACGAATAATAACCATCATTTGTTGATATTCTTTTAAATGGCTAATTCTCGCTTCAAAATATGCTAGGCCCTGAGGTACAGATAGCTCATATTCAAAACGTGTTATGTCTTTTTGCTGCAGTGCTTTAGCAAAATGACTTTGAAATTGATTAGCAACTTTTTTAGGCAATATAGCGGTCATATTTTTGCCAATAAATTCACTTGCTGGTACATACAGGTAGTTCTTATTACTGGCGTGGTAGTCTAGGATGGTGCCGTCAGCTTTCATTAAGAAAAATAAATCTGGAATGGCTTCAAAGATAGTTTCCAGCATGTCTTCTTTAAATAGCGCTTGCGCCTGTGCTTGCCTTACATCTGTTAAGTCAATATCAATACAGTACATTTGCTTGTTGTTATATTGATTTGTGAACATAACATGACTTGAAAAAACGGATATCTCAGAACCATCTTTTTTACGCAAGGTGATTTCAGATGCTGGTATTTCTATACCTTTCGTTATCCAACTATGGTGTGCATCAATGACTATTTCGCACAGGGCATAAGGAATAATTAGATTTTCAATTTTCTCGCCTGTCGCTTCTTCTTTACTGTAGCCATAAAGTAATTCACTACCTTCATTCCAATAGATGACACGTCGTTGTTCATCGTACCCTTGGACAGAAATAGCATTTACAGCATCAAACAATTGATGCAGTGGATCATTGATAACATATTGATGAGTTAACATTTTGTAAACTTTGCTTGAGTCCATTAAGCGCGATCCAATAATTACAAGGCAGTTACCTTAATAGTAGTTATAAATAATAAATTTCGCACGGCCAAATGCAATTGAGTTAAGTTCTGCGACTCTTACCTCTACTGTCGTTAGAACGATGCTCTGGCATATTGCTGCTTGCGAATGTTTTCTTCAACTTAAGCTGTTGTGTTACTTATTTTCACCCTGGTCAAGTGGCTTGGGTATACATTTTTTGTCCCAATTAATAACTGCGTGAATTACTATTATTTTTTGCGCCTTAATCGACTACTTCGGTAAGTGCTAGAGAGCCATCTTGTGCACTGTCCGCTAAATCGAAACGTGAAGCTTGACCTGAAGGGTACCACTTTTTTTCGTAAGCTAAGCAGCCCCATAATACGTGTGCTAAGGCTATTTTATTCTGCTGTGGGTTTAATGGGGTTGGTGTTAATTTCTGGGTGTAAGCGTTGTAATTAAAAGCCAGAGGGGCTTTATCTGGACGTAAAATGGTAACATTATCACCTTTCATATAAGCAAAGTTATCAGCATATTGCATCATGGCTCTTCCTGCCGCTTGGCTGTTATTAAGATCATGGCCGAGCATCGGTGAGACGTTTTCAATACCCATTAATGATAATAAGGTTGGTGCCAAATCAATTTGGCTTACCACTCTTTCGTCAAGGGTGTTTGCTTTTCCTGAATTAAGAATAACACCAGGTATATGAAAATTATTAATGGGGACTAAATCGCTACCTGAAGCTCTGGCGTCATGGTCAGCAACTATCAGGAATACGGTGTTTTGCCAATATGCTTGTGTTTTAGCTTTGGCGATAAACTTACCTAAAGCATAATCAGCGTATTGAATTGCTTTATGGCGGGCTAATTCTTTTGTATTGTATTTTGCTAGCTGCGCTTGACTATAGTTAATCGGTTTAACAACGCCTTCTGGTATTTCGAAAGGGTCGTGGTTGCTTGATGAAAAAATGAAGCTGAAAAAAGGTTTATCTGCGTTATGTAGTTTGTTTAGTTCTACATTTGCTTGGCGAAATAAATCTTCATCACTGGCACCCCAAGAGGCAACAAATTTAGGGCTTTCTATATCGTCAAAATCGACAATATCATCAAAGCCATTACCTAAAAAGAAACTTTTCATATTGTCGAAATGGCTTTCACCGCCATAAATAAACTGAGTATTATAGTTGTTGTCTTTTAACAAACTCGCGATGGTAAAAAAATTTTGTTGAGACTTTCCTAATTTAACAACAGCTCTTGCTGGGGTTGGAGTAAAGCCCGTGATTACAGCTTCTATTCCCCGTACTGAGCGTGTTCCCGTAGCGTATAAATTCTTAAAAGCCCAGCCGTCATTATTGAGTTTATCTATTTGAGGTGTTAATGCTATGCCGCCTAGAGAAGAAACAAATTGTGCACCTAAACTTTCTTCTAAAATAATAACTAAGTTTTTAGCTTTGCCTTGGTAAACAGGTAAGCGTTTATTTAATGATGGTAGATCGGAAACAAGAAACGACTGGGGAGCAAGTTGTGTTTCAGTTTGAATAATATCTATAAGGTCTTGCTCATGCATCTTACCGTAGAGTTTGGCGGCATTTTCTTCATCGCCAAATTGTTTATAGGCGTGTGTAACACTGTAAATAGAATTAAGCGTTAACGAATTTATCAATGGGTCGGTTGAGAAATAAACCAATGAGGGGTTAATGGGTCTATGTCCCGTTGTACCCCTAGCAAACGCAAAAAGTACCACAATAAGCAAACAAAATGAGATAACCGATGACGTCAAATTTCCTTGCTGTGTTTGCTGATAACGTTGAAATAACCTGTGGTTTAGTTGCCAAAATATTTTACTGATGAATATCAGCAATGAAATCACCAGTATTAGGGTGACTAAATGTCCATTAAAAAGCATTTTCATGACTTCATTAGGATAAGCTAGATATTCGATGAACAATCGATTGGGGCGAAAGCCATACTCATTAATAAATGCTGGCGTGGCTAATTCAAAAAACAAAACACTAATAAATACGGCGGTAAATATCCCGCTAAGTAAGGTGAGCCAATGTGCGGAATATTTATGCCACAGCATGAGCCAAGGATGTATCAATGCAGGGATAACCAATAAGTAGCCAATGGAGCTTAAATCAATCCTCAAACCATTAAAGAGTAATGTTATTAAGCTTTCAATGTTTGCTATTCGTTCAAACTGCCAAACGCTTAAGCCAAGTCTTGAGATAAATAAGCTCAGCACTAATATTATAGCGAATAGTATAAATGGTCGTATTAGGTAAATGATTGAAGTAAGCATTGTTGTTCGGTATGAATAAATAAAACACAATGCTTACCTTAAATAATCAAGCTTAAGACTTACTTAAGTTAAACTGAAATAAAGCTGCTAAGAAGGTTATTAACATAATATAACCAGCCATATGATAATGGCAATTATCATGCTGATTAATACGGCAGCAGAGCCCAAGTCTTTTGCTAATCCCGACAAAGGGTGTATCTCAAGTCCTACCCGATCAACCACAGCCTCAATTGCCGTATTGAGCACTTCGGTAAAAATAATAAATACAATTGCCAGCACAAGTACTACCTGTTCTGCGGCACTAATATTAAAGAGAAAGCTAACCGGAACTGATAAAAAAAGTAACAGTAACTCTTGTTTAAATGCGGACTCATTTTGATACAGCCATTTAAATGCCCGAAAAGAATTTAGCGAAGCTAGATAAATACGTTTTAGTCCTTTGGGTTTATCTTTATTGTTAAACACTAGTTTATAGCCTCTAAATGTTGTTGATTAACTGTCGTGGTTCGAGCAATTGCCGATAGCGATTTACAGTGGATAAATGAATCTTTGTCATTAATATAAGCTGTCGACTGAATTGACATAATACTGAGTAATGTATCAAAAACATTATCATGACTTAACGGCGCACCTGACATTTGGGCGAGACAACTCAAGCTAAAGTCAGTTTGCTGTTTATCATTCCAATAAATCATTGGAATATGTGTTTGCTCTTCAGGAGAAAATGCGTATGGCAGACCATGTAAATAAACCCCTTTTTCTCCTAAAGACTCACCATGATCTGAAACATACAATACTGAGGTTTCCATCGCTTGTTCTTCGGCTAACGTTGCCATCTCATTGATGACTTTTGACAGCACAAAATCGGTATAGGCAATGGTGTTATCGTAAGTATTCACCAGCTCTTCTTGTGTGCAATTTTGTATATCGCTTCGCTGACAGTCAGGGGTAAAAACTCTTTGGTTTTTAGGGTAGCGTTTAAAGTAAGTAGGGCCATGCGAGCCAATCATATGTAGCACAATTAAAGTATTTTCATGAGTCAGGTTTTTTAGCTTAGCTCTTAAAGGCTTTAGTAGGGCTTCATCGTAACAATATTCACCGTCGCATAATGGATTTGAGGTGTCGGTTGCCACTTGCTCGCTTTTAACTCGAGTACAAACGCCTTTACAGCTGCCATTATTATTACTTATCCACAAAACATCAGCACCCGCTAAATGAATAATATCAACGACATTTTGTTGGGCTGTTGCGATACGTTTATCATAATTACGTTTGTCCAACCGTGAAAACATGCAAGGCACGGAAACCGCTGTGGCTGTTCCGCAAGAGCTCATATTTGAAAAGGATACCACACCTTGTTTTTCCGTATATTGATTCGTGTTTTTAGGGTAGCCATTGAGTGAGAAACTCATTGCTCGAGCAGTTTCTCCTAATACCATAACCGTCACATGTTTTTTATTATTTGCGCGAACAATCGATGGTGCTGTGTCTAAAACTTGAAATTTTAATGGTGGATAGAAATAGTGATTTCTGATGTATTTATACGAAGAATCAACCATTTTATAAGGAATAATATAGCTAGCAATATCTTTATTATTACGGCCAACAGAAGCATAGTTAGAATAAAATACACTGGCGACTAGAAAGGCGAATCCAAAGCTGGCGCTGAGTAATTTTAAGCGGCTAAGCAATTCTTTTAAAAACGGTTGATAAGTTAGCTTTACAGAATAAATAAGCCAGCAAGGAATGATAGCAAAAATAATAAAAAAGCCTAAAGCGTAAACGTTTATATAACTTAATGCTTCTGCAGTATCGGTTTCAAAGCTGTTTTGTACCATGCCATAATCAAACACAATACCATAAGTTACAGTGGCATAGAATATCAGTGCTGATACGAGTACTGTTAGTATTAATATGGGTTTTGTTATCCACCTAAAGGCAAGTAAACCTTGTAACAGCAGCATTAAACTGAAAAGAAAAAACGGCAAAGAAGCCAAGAATAATACATTGTAGTTTTCGAGTGCCGCAATCGCTGAAGATGCCCGAGTAAGAAAGGGTAAATTCAATATCAGCGCTAAATAGCTACATGTTATAACTAACAGCTGATTTGGCGTTAGGCTTTGCTCGCGAATAAAGCGGAATATTTTTCTCATGCTGGCTCACTCACTAGTAACATTGAGCTTATCGTGATTAGTGCTACATGGCAGAGCATGTCTGTAGGTAAACCGCGCTTTAATTGCCTAATTGTTGCTGGTTGTAATATGTTAGCTTGGTTTGAAAAGTAGATAGCATTCAGCGCTGTGTTGGCCGCTATTTGATAAAATGTCATTGTCATAAAAACACCTTTATGTAAGTGTTTCTATGTTATTGAAGCTAGCTTAAGATTGGCTTAGTATAAACTGATAAGTCACCTAAATTTGCTTGATAATTTACTTAAGATAACGAGTTACAATATTTATAAGTAAACAAGAAATGTCTGATAAAACATACAAACTAGGGTAAAGCATAGGTAGGAGAAAGCTGAGCTAATCCTTAACATCTAGTGTTGTAGATAAAGTGATAAGGCTTTTACTATGCTATTTTAATTTATTAAAGCGCTAGTATTAAAAAGTTGGCTTTACTGCTATCAGATAAGTATCGCGAGGCTTGATTATACGATGATGGTAAAAGAGAGTTGATTTTTTGACGTTAGGTTTATTCTTATCTCGGCATCAATTTTTTCACAATAAGACTTAACTATTGCTAGCCCTAAGCCATATCGTTGTGAAGAGGTTCTTGATTGATCTTTTTGCCATAAAGGTTCAAAAAACTGTCCGAGCTCTTGCTCTGTATATTGATAAATACTGGTATTTTCAAGACGAAATTTCACTCGCTCTTGGTTGCTATCGAAATTTACCCATATGTTCACTTGGCTATCGGCAGGGCTGTAATGTAGCGCATTACTGAGCAAATTAGTTAATACGGTTTCAAGAGCAAATTCATTGGTTATTACGGTATCAATTTCTGGCGCTATTATTAACGAAACGTCACGTTTTGCTTTATTTTCCCGTTGCAATATAGCCGCCATAAAACTTGTTATAGTAATAGCGCTTTTTGTAAGTTCTGCATTATTAGTACTCTTTTGCAGTAACAAAATACTGCTCACAATACTTTTGAGTCGTTCGGAAATATTGAGTACATCGGTGGTAAAAGAGGTTGATATTTGCTTGTCTTCAGGAAATTTTATCGCGACTTCGCTTAAATTGATCAGCTCTGCAATGGGGGTTTTTAACTCGTGAGCAATATCAGAACTCATTCTTTTTTCTCTGGCATACAGTTTTTTGTTTTCTTTAAGGAAATGATTAATGCCCCCGGCAACAGGCAGTAATTCTTCTGGTAAATTGTCTGTGTTAATAGCATTAATATCTGAATTAAGATTGATAGACTTAATCTCATTATTTAGGCTATCTAGCGGTATTAAGCCGCGCTCTACTACTTTGTAAACAATAAAGTGAACGGCAAACACGGTTGAGAGCGAAGATAAAATAAAAATAATATCAACAAACCAAAGTGTTTGATTTAGACTTTCATTGCTAACCGCATAAGCTAGCATCATAGGTTTTTGATGTTTGGTAACGTTGTTTACTGGTTCAGTAAATTTTTCTCGTATATCACTATCTATTTGCGGTATAAATTGCGTTGTAATCATACGTCCTGAACGGCCATCAGGTAAGGTAACATTGATAATTTTAGCCTCATTTAATACCAGATCAATTTGCGGAAGATTATTAACGTCAAACAAAGCTAAAGTTTTTGAACGTTCAAAAACCTTATTGTCGTACCATAATTGAAAATACTCAGGATCAGTTGCACCAGAAAACTCAGGCATAAACTCATCGGCAAAATCAAAGTATACCTTTTCATTATCTTCATTTACCAAAGTCGTTAACAAGTGCAACTTATTAGTCATCGCTCGATCAAACTCTTGACTGATCCAAGTATCGACACTGATATCAGTTGCTAAAAGTATCGACACTAACAACACTGACACAGAAACCGACAGGTAACGACTTAGCTTTTTCTTAATAGAGTACATCAGTTGTTTTCCACAAAATATCCGAAACCGCGCTTTGTTTTTATCGGTAAATCGTAGCCCAATGCTCTGGTCTTTTTTCGAGTGCTTGATAAATGTGCTTCAATAGAGTTTTTTGCTACAGCATCATACTGTCCCGCTAAGTATTCACTGAGTTTTTCAGGGCAAATAACTTTACCTTGATTAGAGAATAAACACTCAACTAGCTTGTATTCGTTGGGGGTCAAGTTGGCGTCTTTGCCATCGCAATGTAATTGCTTTAAGTGTAGGTCTAAACAAAATGCTCCAATAGTAATAGTCGTGCTATCTATATTTAAGCTACCGCGTCTCATCAAGCATAATAAACGTACATGTAACTCATCAAAAGAGAAAGGCTTAGTGAGGTAATCATCGGCGCCATTTAATAAGCCTTCAATTTTGTCTTCAGTTAAATCTCTGGCAGATAAAATAAGCACACGAAGGTCTTTATTAACCTTTCGAATGGCTTTTAAAATAGCGGTTCCATCAACGGATGGTAGCATTAGGTCTAAAATGAGTAGAGAGTAATCTCCGGCAAGCGCCATGCTTAAACCCTCTGAGCCATCTCCCGTATCATCAACGGTAAAGCCAAGGTTAGATAGCCCTATTTTTAGGCTTCTTCGAAGAGAAGTTGAATCTTCAATGATCAGTATTTTCAAGATAAACCCAATAAAATTTCAGCTAAATATCATTAACATAGCAAACGTAACTTAAGAATAGCTGAGTTTTTGCTGAAAGAATGGAGTAATCAAGTAAATTTTTAGCGTAAGAGCTTGAGTAAGCAATACTTGACGTTTAGCTTTTAAGTAGCTGGCTTAGCTAATTGCTCATCGGTATGCTTGAATTGATTACAGCATTAAAAATAATGTAATTACGGGTATTAATATGGTGTTATTGAGAGGAATGATTTAAGGCACTGCCTTGAATGTGATAGGCAGTGCTTAACGGTAATGCTTGCTTAATAATGTGGAGGAGGGGGTTCTATTTCCTCTTTACCTTGTTGAGCAGGGGTGTTTTCTTTGATTCTATTCGCCAACAGGGCTAGTTGATGTTTAAGCTCAGCAATTTGGCTTTGATGTATCGCTATCTCATGGTTGAGTTGTTCGATAACATCATCTTGAAATGCATTGCGAGTTTCAAGCGACTCTATCGCTTGTTTCAATTCACTACTTGTATTCACTATTTATTTACCTGCCATAATTCGGCGTATCCTGAAGAGCTTTCAGTAATTACTTGGCTATTATCCCTAAAAGCAACACTATAAACAACAGCTCCGGCGGGTCTAATATCGTCTCGCGGCAAAACGCGCCAACTCGTTAGACGATCACCGGTTGCGATAGCCCAAATACTGACTTTACGAGAGGGAGCACCGGTTAATAATTTAGTGCCATCAGGTGAAAACTGTACAGCACTAAAAACCTCTTGGCGATTGAAATAATTTAATTTTGACACAAGCTTGCCGGTTTTTAAGTCCCAAATATTGGCTGACTTCTTACTGTCAGCGGTAAAGGCGTATCGACCTTTAGGGTCAAGTGCCACCATAGTGACGCGACTCGGATGATTAAAACGATAAATAACTTGTCCCGACAAGGTATCCCATACATAAGCAACAAAGTCATTAGAGCCTGAGATGGCAATGCGACCATTGGGCAGCATGTCTACCGCATTAATTTTTTCTTGATGACCTAAAAATTCTAGGCGTCGGCCTGTGGCAAGCGTAATGTGTTCAACTTTACCATCACCTTGGCCTATGAGTAGGTGAGCACCATTATTTGATACCGCAACATCACGAATAGTTGACTCAGAAATCGACCAAAAGCCTTCCGATTGACCACTGTCAATATTCCATAACGAAAAATCGTTGCGATTGGCTGTCAGTGCATGGCTATTATTATTTGCAATATCAGCAACTAAAACTAAATTATCAGCGCTGTTTTGTTGTTGAGACCAAGTATATTTAAGCGCGTTGTTGTCTAAATCCCATAACGTTATGCCATGATGAATTGATGAAACGACACTGTATTTACCATCATTAGAAATGTTAGCTGCGTATGCGCCTTCTGCTGCATGTTGCCACCTTTGCACTGGTGCTTGGCCTGCAGGCTGACAGCCGGCAAGTAAGGCTAATAAAAGCACTATATTGTATTTCAGAAATTTTAAGTTACAGTTCAGCAAAATATTAATACTTTTTTCTTGAGGCATTTATCGTTAGTATAAGCCGCATTGTTTCACAATTCACACATATTTAAATGACTTAGCGGGAATTTCCAACTGAGTAGTAAAACGGAGATGTAAATGAAATTTTTTAAACCGACTTTAGTCGCTATTGCTTTATTGTCAGTTATGGGTTGTCAAGAGTCAGCTACACAAGAAGAAAAAGCTATTGCCCTTGATACCGAAATACAAAAGCAAGCCTATGGTCTAGGCGCTTCAATTGGTATGTACATGGAGCGCAACTTAGAAGAGCACGATAAAGTAGGTTTATCGCTAGACAAATCAATTATCATTCGTGGCTTTACTGATAGCATGGCAGGTAAGTCACAAATTGAAAAAGAAGACATTCAAGCTTTGTTGATGAATTTAGATCAAGCAATGAAAGCAAAGCAAAGAGAGCAAGCATTAGCTAGCGCAGAAGCAAGCTTAGCCGAAGGTCAAAAGTTCTTAGAAGAAAACGCTAAAAAAGATGGCGTACAAGTGACTGAGTCTGGTATTCAGTACGTAGTATTAAAAGCCGCTGAAGGCGAAAAGCCGGTAGCAACTGACACGGTTAAAGTTCACTATAAAGGTACTTTTATAAACGGTGAGCAATTTGACAGCTCATATGATCGTAATCAACCAGCAGTATTTCCTCTTAATGGTGTTATTCCAGGCTGGACTGAAAGCGTACAATTAATGTCTGTAGGCTCTAAGTATAAATTTACTATTCCTTCAGATCTTGCTTACGGACCTAATGGCAAACCACCACAGGTTCCAGGTAATTCAGTACTTGAATTTGAAATTGAATTACTAGAAATTGTTAAGCCTGAAGCGGCACCACAAGTTGGCGACCAATAATAAGGTATTTATCTTTAATCGTTAAAAAACCAACCGCGAGGTTGGTTTTTTATTTTTAGTTAGAACATAACATCTAACCACTGTAATTTAATTGCTTGTCATCGGCTCAAGGGATAATTCAGCTTTTATCTGTAATAACGCGATAGGAAGCTGTTGAATCAAGGCTTGCGAACCGAAGTAAATAATCCAATTGAGATGACTGATTAGCGGAAAATAACCTTGGCCATTGGCGCCAAAAATCCAAAACTTACCAATTAAAGCATCTGCAATCATTGCCAACACTAATCCGGCAGCTGCCCACCAAAGCCGAGTGGGTATTTTTCGTTGTCTAAATGCGCTTATTAACCAAATAGCTGATAGCGCTAAAATACTGACCAAGACAGAATAGGAGGCGGTTATCAACGTAAAAAAAATGTTGGTTGTCGGTAAATGCATATCTTGGTAGGTGGCTAACGCAATAATCATTACTAGCAAGCTACTTATCATAAGTAATTTTTTTGAGAAGCCATTTTTAATCGCTAAATAAGCAATGGCGATCACTAGCATCAAATAGCCAGGAAAGAAAAACAATACTGAATCAGCTAAGTAACTGTGCTGAATTACTTCGTCGTATTGATAAAATAATTGTGGAAAGTTTCTATTAACAATATCACCAGCGGCACAAAAGAGCAGTGAATATAGGCAAACTTTACTGAAAAAATGTGCACTAGTGCTATTTTGCTTAGCGATAAAATTACGGATAGCAACAGCGTTTAAAATCAATAGTAGCATAGTGAGCAATTCAATCATGCCAAAAATCACTCGTTCGGTGCCACTTTGATTAATCGTAAAAATACCTAGCATGGCCATTAGGCTTTGCCCTAAAGCAAAAAGCCATAACAAAAATGCTATTTTACTAAATCGGTTTAGTGTTGGGGCAGATATCATATGTCTACTCTTGTTAATTCACTCTATTGTTAAACTTTATTTGGCCTATTGTTGCCACCTCAATTGATAGGATAACTATTGAGATAATATACTTAAATGCATTATAAATGCCATAGGCCCTTAATAACCATAATACCTTCACATTGAACTCCTGTTAGCTAGAAATGACAGTTTGGTATGGCATTCGCTATTTCAGCTTAGTAGCTGCTTACGTTCAGCCGTGCAATTCTGCTCAGGCCTAAGGTAGTTTAACTAAAATAACTTTACTGAGACTGCGACAACTGGCCATCGCCTTTGCGCACTGATGTTAATGAAGCGAAGTCTTTGTCAGAAGAAGCATACCGCGGCATTAATATGCAGAGCTTTCATGCATTTCATATGAGTTTTATCATTTAAGAGCATCAGGGCTATTTATATCAAGTCATTTAAGGTCACTCTCAGGCCGCTGATTGGCTTATTTAGTTTTATTTTAGGCAATAAAAAAGCCTTACCGAAGTAAGGCTTGAAATGCTCGCTGTGTGGTCTAGTAAACTAGCTTCTTTTTATTTATTTCTTTATTTTTATTATTGTTTTTCTCTAGCGCGGGACAATTTATAGCAAAGGCTTTTTCTCTGTGCAACAACTTTAATAGAGCATATATTCCACGAATATTTTCGTATAATTATTTACGTAACTTTATACTGTCAGAATATTTTACACTTATAAATTAGGTAGTTAAGAGAAAAGAGTGTTTTTTACTAAGCTAAATGATATATGAGTGCTAATAGATTGTGAAAAAGTGTTATCTATCAAGTTGTAAGCACTTATTGGTTAGTTATGAGTACCAGTGAGCAGAATATTTTTCTGGTGTACCACTTGTGAAGTTTTTCGACTTTATTGTCGTAATTGATGGCTCATCGGCACATTATTATTTTTTAAAAAAAATTGAATTATTTTTCATAAAAACTCTTTTTAATCAGCTTGCTGATTTATTGAACGACTTTTTTTAATGGTTAACAAATAGTATTTTGATTAAAAAAATAGTTAACAATGCCATCAGTACGAGGAGATTTGATTTGGAACATAGATCAATAAAATTTGAAGTGCTAGAATGCGCGCATATTATTGCGGAGAAGAACTTTCATGACTGAATTAAAGAACGATACTTATTTGCGTGCGCTATTGCGTCAACCTGTTGATTACACTCCTGTTTGGATGATGCGCCAAGCGGGTCGTTATTTACCTGAGTATCGTGAAGTACGTAAAGGTGCTGGCGATTTTATGAGTGTTTGTCGTGATGCTGATTTAGCATGCGAAGTTACTATTCAGCCGTTACGCCGATTTCCGCTTGACGCTGCCATTTTGTTTAGTGATATTTTGACGATTCCTGATGCTATGGGGTTAGGGCTTTATTTTGAAACAGGTGAAGGTCCTAAATTTGAACGTCCAATTACTTGTAAGGCCGATGTAGATAAAATAGGTATTCCAGATCCTGAAGGCGAATTACAATATGTGATGAACGCTGTTCGTACAATTAAGAAAACCTTGAACGGTGATGTTCCGTTGATTGGTTTCTCAGGTAGTCCATGGACATTGGCAACTTATATGCTTGAAGGCGGTAGTTCAAAAGCTTTCACTAAGATCAAAAAAATGATGTTTGCCGAGCCGCAAACATTACATTTACTGTTAGACAAATTGGCTGACTCAGTTATTTCCTATTTAAATGCTCAAATTGCAGCGGGTGCGCAGTCAGTGATGGTGTTTGATACTTGGGGTGGTGTCTTGTCGCCACGTGATTATAAAGAATTTTCATTGCAATATATGGCAAAAATTGTTGATGGCTTAACGCGCCATAATGACGGTCGCCAAGTACCAGTAACCTTGTTCACTAAAAATGGTGGCATGTGGTTAGAGGATATCGCTGCAACAGGTTGTGATGCTGTTGGTCTTGATTGGACCATTGATATTGAAAATGCTAAAGCACGTGTTGGTGATAAAGTAGCACTACAAGGTAATATGGACCCATCTATGTTATATGCACCATTGCCACGTATTGAACAAGAAGTGTCAAAAATATTAACCGGTTTTGGTGAGGGTGGAACAGGCCATGTATTTAACTTAGGTCATGGTATTCACCCAGATGTGGATCCTGCTCATGCTGGACATTTTATTGATTCGGTACATCGTTTAAGTAAACCATTTCATAAATAAATACTCAGCAATCAGCTTTATGAACAGCTGTTTGCATAGAGGATTATGATGACACTATTTAAGGAGCCTTAGGCTCCTTTTTTATTAGCAGAAATATCATGTAATCTTTTTGGTGGCGTAAGAGTAAACTACGTTAGATTATTTATAACAAAAAGCCTATACAGTTCTCATTCCTGAGCCTTAATCCATGTTTTTATTTTAGTATTTAACCTGAATTCTGGATAATGAGTGTTTGATATTCAAGTGAATCAAAGGCTTAGGTGGCAAAGTAAATGCTATAGCAAGATGAACATCACTAATAGACACCGTCAATGCTTGGTTTTATGCCATTTCCAAGGCAAAAAGTTTATCAATAACGCGCTATTTATCGACGTTTTAACGCAAATAGTGGCTTAAAAGGGAGGATTGAGCAAGTGCTGCTTATCCAGAGTTCAGGTTATTTAATAAATCTTTCTTTCAGATTCAGTGAACAAAAATCTAACGACTATTTTATCGCTTAGCTATCAGGTATGCTTAAACAATAAATGGATTATTGATGGACTTTATAATGACGAAAAATAAACATATTTTATCTACCTTGATGATTGCTTTATTGCTGAGTGCCTGTGGAAGCAGCTCTAAGGATAATGAAGAAAGTGATTTAGTAAAAGTAGATGAACCTACGGCGCAAGAAACTAAGCGTGAAGTTACTGAACAAGAAGCGACTAAGCTTGTTGCAACACCGATTGATGATTTAAAAGAACACAAATTAAAAGAAGTGAAACAAGTGAAAGATAAATTTAGTGGTTGGCAACGTGGTCGTGTACAGTTTCTAAATATAGAAGGTGGTTTTTACGGTATCATTAGCGACTCTGGTGAGAAAATACTTCCAATGAATATGCCGATAGAGTTTGCCCAAAATGGCGCAATTGTTCGAATTAAAGGTAAAGTAAAAAATGTCATGACCATTCAGCAATGGGGCACACCCTTTACTATTACTGAAATTGAATTAATAAAGCCAGGTAATAAAGTAAATGATATTGATATGTAAGCACTATTAATCACAACTTGATAAAGTGTTTAACGACAAGTTAGTGGCTGAGTAAATAGCGTTAAGGTTTTACCACTGTCACTAACTTGTATTTGATATAAATTACGATATTCTTTTTCTGTTAATTCAGCAACATCCATTTCACTGAGTAGTGCAGCCAATTGCGGTGTAGTGTTACTGTGTCCGACCACCAAAGTATTTTGCTTTTGCTTTAGTAATTTTTGTGAAAATTGAGCTAATTTTGCTGGTGAGTATTGCTTAATGGCTAGTCTGTTTTGCTGCGATAAAGGTGTTGCCGTAGCTATTGTACGCTGGTACGGCGTGCTATAAATATGTTTTATTTCTGCATGTTCGAGTATGGTTGCTAATTGTTTAGCTCTAAGTTCACCACATCGGCTAAGTTTAGGATCGTCTTTCGTTGCTTGTTTTTCTGCATGTCTAACTAAATAAAGACTATAACTATCTTCTGCTTGGCTAGGAAAGATAAAAATTAGCAGTGCCGCTAGAAAACCATATTTCATAATATTATCAGCTTTTGGTGAAGTTAAAATATAAAAGCATAGACAAAGCTATCACTGCTTTGTCGATACTGGATTGTGATTAGAAAAGTCGGTTTAAGCCGTTTAATGCCGCTACCCTGAATGCCTCTGCCATGGTTGGATAATTAAAGGTTGTTTCCACAAAGTACTCAATGGTATTACCGCCATTAGTTTGTTGCATGATTGCTTGACCAATATGGATAATTTCAGCTGCGTTCTCTCCAAAGCAATGTATACCTAGTATTTCTTTAGTTTCTCGATGAAAAAGAATTTTCAATGAGCCAACTAAGTTATTTGAAATTTGTGCTCTTGCTAAATGCTTAAATTGTGCCCGTCCAACCTCGTAAGGAATTTTAGCTTCTGTAAGTTCTTGCTCAGTTTTACCTACAGAGCTGATCTCGGGAATGGTGTAAATACCGGTTGGAATATCAACTGTAAGTTTGGTTTTACCCTCACCATCTAGCATTGCGCTGGCACAAATACGTCCTTGATCAAAAGCAGCGCTAGCCAAGCTTGGGTAACCAATAACATCACCGACAGCAAAAATACCCTCTACTTCTGTTTGATAGGCTTCGTTAACTTTTAACTGACCACGGCCATCAGCTTTTAACCCAGCATTCTCTAATTTTAAGTCAGCAGTATTACCTGTGCGACCGTTGGCAAATAATAAGCAATCTGCACGCATTTTTTTGCCTGACTCTAAATGAACAATCACAGAATCTTTATTCGTTTCTACTCGTTCTATTTGCTCGCCATGACGAATGACCACGCCGTTGTTCCATAAGTGGTAGCTTAATGAGTCAGACATCTCATCATCTAAAAATGATAAGAGACGATCACGGGTATTAATTAAGTCAACCTTGACGCTTAGTCCGCGAAAAATTGATGCATATTCACTACCAATAACCCCTGCACCATAGATAATAATATGACGTGGCGAGTGCTCAAGTGATAAAATGCTATCTGAGTCATAAACTCTAGGATGCGAGAAATCAACATTGTCAGGGTGATAAGGACGAGAGCCAGTAGCAATGACAACTTGTTTGGCTGTGATGGTATCAATAGTGCCGTCAGTACGTAATACCTGAATGGTATTACTATCAACGAATGAAGCTTCACCGTAAAAATGTTCAACTTGATTGCGATTATAAAAGCCGCTACGTAAATTTACTTGTTTACGAATAACAGCAGATGCATGACTTAAAATATCTTGAAAGGTGAGTTGTTTGGCATTTTGGCCAGCATTAAATAGCGGGTTGGAATTATACTCGATAAGGCGACTAACTGATTGGCGTAACGCTTTTGATGGGATGGTACCCCAGTGAGTACAGCCACCACCAACATTATGATAGCGTTCGATGATAGCAACGCGTTTATCGCGTTTAGCTAAGTTCATCGCAGCGCCTTCGCCGCCAGGGCCTGTGCCTATAATAATAGCGTCGAAATCATAGCTTTTAGGTGATTTTTTTACTTTTTTGGTTTCAGCTTGTGCTTGTATATTCAACGGTAGACCCTTTAATTCCTGCTTCAATGTTAAAAATTTTAGCAGGAATTAAATCTAAGGTAACTGTTTTTATGCCAGTTTTTCTACCATATTTTGCCAGCTGCGTTGTTGCTCAGCTAATCGGCGCTTAATTTCTTGGTATTGAGCCATTACTTCTGAGTTTTCCACGTCGGCTATTAGTTGCTCACGTTTACTTGCGATTAATGCTTTACGTGCTTCATAAAACTCATTAATTTTATGAATGAGTTCATCGTATTCATGTTGTAGCCTTTCTAATAGTTGTTCAGCATCAGGGTGTGCAGCGATCTTTTCTTTACTACGGAGTAAAATCATAGATAAGCGCGCTTTTTCTATTTTATCTTCAGGTGTCACACGCAATTTTGACGTTAACTTGAGTGGTTCACAGGCCTTGATAAGCCATTTAGTGGGATCAAATTGCCACCAACGAATACCATTTCGATAGTCGTTTTCAAAGATGTGGTGATAGTTATGGTAACCTTCACCAAAAGTAAAAAAGGCTAAAAAACCGTTATCACGAGCGGTATTTTTTTCGGTGTAGGTCTGTTTACCCCAAATGTGTGCCAATGAATTGATGAAGAATGTTGTGTGGTGACTTAGCACTAAGCGTAAAAAACCAATAAGCAGTAAACTACTAATCACATCGCCATGCCATAAACCAAACAATAAAGGTACACCAACATTCATTAAAATAGTTAACAGTAAATAATGTTTGTGCTGCCAAACTACGATTGCATCTTTTTGTAGATCGCGAACGTTATCGTAATCATTGTATCGTTCTGGTTGAAAATCTCTAATCATCCATCCGATATGAGAATGCCAAAAACCCATTTTTGCGGAGTATGGGTCTACATGGTTTTTATCGACATGTTTATGGTGGATACGGTGATCTGAAGACCAATGCAGTGCACTGTTTTGCAAAGCAAATGCACCACCTAAAGCGTAAATTAGGCGTAGTGACCAGTGTGCTTGATAAGTTCTATGTGACCAGAGTCTATGATAACCCGCAGTGATCGACATGCCACAATAGATAAAGCAAATAATTGCTACAGTGATTTCTGCGGCATCAAAGCCATGAGTAAATGCGCGGTAAGGTACTGCGATTGCAGCAAATAAAAAGGTAATGCTGAATACAAAAACATTTAACCAGATAATAGGTGGTTTTTTCATTTATTTTCCATCTAGAGTTAATCACCGAAAATTTCGGTGTACACATGTACGCTATTTTAACTTTACTCGTTGTCGAGTCAAGTATTCAATGTTGATTTATTAACCCCGATAAAAAATTCAACGTCATTAGATTCGCGTAATTTACTAGTAATATTACCTATTTTCAGTATCATATCAACTCGATATAAAGTGAAAGTAATGACTAGGTGTCCGGCTATGAGTGGTATTAGAGCACTACAGAAAGAAAAAACGCGTCGACAATTAATTGATGCTGCCTTAGGGCAACTCAGCAGTGAACGAAGTTTTTCTAGCTTGAGCCTACGAGAAGTTGCAAAAGAAGCAGGATTAGCACCAACTTCATTTTATCGACACTTTTCAGACATGGATGAACTTGGCTTAACTTTAGTCGATGAAGCTGGGCTGACTTTGCGTCAATTAATGCGGCAAGCAAGACAACGAATTGAGAAGGGAGGGTCTGTTATACAAATTTCTGTTCGTACTTTTATGGAGTTTATTGAAAATAACGGCAATATATTTCGATTGTTGTTACGAGAACGTTCAGGAACCTCTGCAGCCTTTCGGGCAGCAGTGAACCGAGAGATTCGTTATTTTACTTTAGAGCTATGTGATTATTTACAGCAAGCAAATAAATTAGATGGTGAAGTTGCTTACTTACAAGCTAATGCCGCCGTGACGATTGTTTTCAGTGCGGGCTCTGATGCACTCGATTGTGATAAAAATGACTTAGCAGAGTTAGCACAACGAACAATTAAACAGTTAAGATTTATTGCTCGAGGTGCCTTTGAGTTTAGCGTTCGTAATGAAAACCGTAGCGAATTGAAAAGTAAAAAAGTTAAAGGCGAGACAAAATAACGCCTGTTTCAACATGATGAGTATAAGGAAATTGATCAAATAGAGCGAAATGCTCTATTTTATGGGTTTTAACCAGTTCGGCTAAATTTTCACGTAATGTTACTGGATTACATGAAATATAGATGATTCGTTCAAAACGACTCACTAGCTCTACACTGTCAGGATCAAGACCTGCTCGCGGAGGATCAACAAGTACGGTTTGATAATTATAACTGGTGAGGTCAAAACCTTCTAAACGACGAAATACTCGCTCGCCATTCATCGCTTGACTAAAGTCTTCACTGGCCATTCTCACGATATCAACATTATCAAGTTTATTAGCGGCAATGTTAACTTGTGCTGATTTAACTGATGACTTAGATATTTCTGTGCCCAATACGCGGTCAAAGTTTTCTGCTAAGGCAATACTAAAATTACCATTACCGCAATATAACTCAATTAAATCTCCGCCGATATTTTTAGTGGCTTGTTGTGCCCAATGCAACATCTTTTCATTTACTTTGGCGTTTGGCTGAGTAAAGCTATTTTCAACTTGTTGGTAATGAAATTGTTTTTCACCAACAGTTAAGGTTTCCATGACATAGTCTTTGTCTAAGATAACTTTTTGCTTTCTTGCTCGTCCGATAATATCTACAGGAGCAATAGCGGACAAACGCGCCTTTAATTGTTTTGCTTGCTCAAGCCATTGCTCATCTAATTGCTTATGATAAAGCAAGCTGACTAACACCTCTCCACTTAGCGTCGCAAGAAAATCTACTTGGAATAGGCGTTGACGTAAAACCTCTTTATCTTTTATATCAGCTAATAATGCAGACATAAATTGATTAATAAGTTCACTGGCAACAGGAAAGTCATCAACTCTGAATTTTTGCTTAGTGTCACTATCAAACATGATGTAATAAAGATCATCGCCCTCATGCCAAACTCTAAATTCAGCGCGCTGACGATAATTTAATGTTGGTGAGGTGAATATTTCAAATGCTGGCAATTCAAACTCAGCAAAATCTGCTGTAATACTTTGCTGTTTTTCATCAAGTTGTGATTGATAATTGTCGGGGTGAATGTGGCTAAACATTGAAATACCTTGTTGATAGTGAATACGACGAACAGATTATGAGGCGAGGATTCTAGCGAGTGCGCCATTTTTGTCTAGTAATTAATAGCTGTATTCTAGAAGAATTAGTTTTTCAAGCATAGCATTTAGTCGAAAATGACCATGATTAATACGCTAAATATAGCTTACTATAAATAGCGTGCCTGTATAATCGCTTGAAAGTTATGCTTAATTTGATGTCTAGATATTAAAAAGCCCACAGAAAAGTGGGCTTATGCTCATGAACAATTTGCTCTGACTTTATTCAGCAGCTTGCTCTGGTCGTTCTTTTGCTTCACGAACTTTAAGTGTTCTTTGCTGGAACTCACTATCATTTAATGATGAAACAGCTTTGTCGGCATCTGCTGATGATATTTCAACAAAACCAAATCCGCGTCTTTTCCCTGTATGTTTATCTTTCATTAATCTTACCGATTGAACTTGACCATATTCGGAAAAAAGTTCTCTAACAGCGGCTTCGTTAGCTCTATATGGCAAGTTGCCAACATAGAGAGTGGTAATACTTGCATCGGCTTCTTCTACATTTGACTCGGCCTTTCCAACTAGCGGCGCGATAAATGCACAAACAAAAGCGACAACTGCAACGCTCATACTTGTTAGCTCGAATACATTACTGCTAGCTAAAAAATAGATAGCAACAGAGAATACTAACGCAACAATTAGCGTTAATGCTTGAGGAGACTTCATAATGGATACCTAATTATTATTTTATAAAAACTTAAATTGCAATTCTATGTTACCCACCTTTTAGTAATGTGCAACTATAAGTGCAATTTTTATTCAATTTAATCAGGTAAGTACCCCTTACCTATAGTTCGAAAGCATTTTTGTCGTGTAACCGAGACTATAGTGCTCATTTATATAACTTTAATGACGTTATTAAGTCCTTATAATAACCAGTAAATATTAAATAGCAGAATACATGGACAATAAATAACATAGCATTTGACTATCATGCACTATGTCCTGAGTGTATTTTACTCCCCTTTAGCTCAATAAAAACACCAGTAGTATAATAAAAAAGCAAACGAACCACTTTTATCAATTTAATTGCAATTAGCGGTTGACGCGGGGCGATAAATCTCTAAAATGCGCTCCACTTCTTCGGGACAAGTCGAAGAGGCG